>NZ_BAAANC010000002.1:572653-1993223 GCF_039529595.1 Kribbella lupini
CCACCACCAGACCCGGGCACCGACGGACCGGGCCGCCGGGTTCCCGCGGGGGGATCAGCAGCACGCCACCACCAGACCCGGGCACCGACGGACCGGGCCGCCGGGTTCCCGCGGGGGGATCAGCAGCACGCCACCACCAGACCCGGGCACCGACGGACCGGGCCACCGGGTTCCCGCGGGGGAACAGCAACACGCCACCACCAGACCCGGGCACCGACGGACCGGGCCGCCCGGGTTCCCGCGGGGGTAGGACAGCAGCGCGCCGGCCGGCAGACCAGGCACCCCCCAAGCGCGTCGCTTGCCGGCGTTGATGACCACAGAAGTTTCCGGCCGGAGCGGCCTTCACCACAGCGCGGCTGCTCGGCCGCATGCGCTTCGGCGGCAACCACAGGCCTGTTCCGGCTAGTTCGCGGGTGGTGAAGGCTGCTGCGGGGAGGCTGCGTCTGATGACGGGCCGGCGGGGGCGGGGCGCTCGACGGCCGGCTCGGTGGTGGAGGCCTGGGCGTGCTCGGTGGTGGAGGCCTGAGCGGGCTTGGTGGTGGAGGCCTGAGTGTGCTCGGCAGTGGAGGCTTCCGCGCGCTCGGCGGCGGACGGCTCCGGGGGAACAGGAGGCTGGTCGGCCTCGCGGGTGATCTTCTTCAGCTCGAGCAAGGCGCGCGCGGTGTTGCGGGTCAGTTCGGGCAGCCGGTTGGCGCCGAAGAGCAGGACCACGACGACCAGCAGCACGATCCACTCGCCGCCTTCGGGCAGCGCCAGCAGTGTCTCCATCGAAAGCCTTCTTTCTCCCCGACCACATTAGCCCCGAATACGAAACGTAGGCTGCGGGCATGGCCGGAACCCTGCCCGAACTCTTCGCCGCCGCCGTTCGCCGCGACGGCGCCAGTCCGTTCCTCACCTACTACGACGACGTCACCGGCGAGCGGATCGAGCTCAGCGCGGTGACCACCGCGAACTGGGTCGCCAAGACCGCGAACCTGCTCGTCGACGAGTACGAGCTGGAGCCGGAGGAGACCGTCGCGATCGGTCTGCCGCCGCACTGGCTCGGCGTCGTCTGGGCGCTGGCCACCTGGTCGGCCGGCGCGTCGGTGACCACCGGCGAGGGCGACCTGGCGATCACCGGCCCGGACTTCCGGGTCCGCGGCAACCGCGAGTCGGTCGCGTCCGCGCTGCTCCCGCTCGGCGGGCGCTTCCGCGACCCGGTGCCGGACGGCGTGCACGACTACGGCGCCGAGGTCTACAACCACCCGGACCTGTTCGTCCCGTTCACCCCGCCGACGCCCGGCAGTCCGGCGTACGACGGACGCACGCACGCCGAGCTGATCGCGGCCGCGACGCCGATCGCCCAGCGGATCCTGGTCACCCGCGACCTGGTCGACCCGGTCGGGCTCGGTCTGCTGGTCGGGGTGATCCTCGGAGGTGGTTCGATCGTGCTCTGCCGCAACCTCGATCCGGCCAAGCTGGAACGACGGCTCGCGGACGAGAAGGTCGACCGAGTGGTGGAGGACTGAGGTGCAGCGGTTCGCGGAGAAGGTCGCGCTGGTCACAGCGGCGGCGCAGGGCATCGGCGCCGCGGTGGCGCGGAGGATCGTCGCCGAGGGCGGCGCGGTCGTCGTCACCGACCTGCAGCAGGACAAGCTCGACGAACTGGTCGCCGAGCTCGGCAGCGACCAGGCCCTCGCGGTCAAGCTCGACGTCACCAGCCGCGAGGAGATCGACGCGGCCGTCGGGGCGGCGGTCGAGCGCTTCGGCCGGCTCGACGTCCTGGTGAACAACGCCGGCGCCTGCATCATCAACTCCAGGCCCGAGGACACCCTGCCCGAGGACTGGCACCGCCAGCTCGACCTCACGCTGGTCAGCGCCGCGCAGTGCATCCAGTCCGCGCTCCCGCACCTGCTCGAGTCCCGCGGCAACGTGGTGACGATCAGCTCGGTCAACGGTCTCGCCGCCTTCGGCAACACCGAGTACTCCGCCGCCAAAGCGGGCCAGGTCGCGATGACCCAGAACTTCGCCGCTCGCTTCGGATCCCGGGGCGTCCGCTTCAACGTCGTTGCCCCCGGCACCATTCGGACGCCCAACTGGGACAACCAGCCGGGCGCGCTGGAGCGGCTCGGCAAGCTGTACCCGCTGCGCCGCGTCGGCGAGCCCGAGGACATCGCCGCCGCCGTCGCCTACCTCGCCTCCGACGACGCCGCCTGGGTCACCGGTCTCACCCTCCCGATCGAAGGCGGGGTCCTGCTCGGCGCCGCCGCCCTCAACCTCGGCGTGACGGACTAACTCGCGAGCTGCTCCAGTACGGCGTACCCGCTCTCCAGCCCCGCCTCGAAGCCCGAGGCGAGCACGGCGTCGCGATTCGCCTTGTCCCGCGAGCGAATCAGCACGCTGAGCGCCGTCGTCCCCTCGCCGGCGTCGGCGAACTCGGCGGTGACCACCGTGCTCTCCTCCTCGGGCGCACCCTCGTAGACCTCGCTCCACACCAACCGCTCGAACGGCACCACCTCGGCGTACTCTCCGTGAAAGCTCACCTCGCCGCCATCGGCCATCAGCAGCACGTACCGCCAGGCTCCACCCGGCCGCAGGTCGACGTCGGCGACGGTGTGCTCGCCGAAACCACCGCTCCACCAGCGGCGGATCAGGTCAGGCGTCGTCCAGGCCCGCCACACCGAGGATCGCGGCGCGGCCAGCGACGTGCGCACCAGGATCGTGGTGTCGTCCGGCGTGGTGATCTCCAGAGGCTCCATCGGCCCAGTGTTCACCATGTGGACGGTCACCCGAGGTGAATGTGTAGTAACTCTATCGTCTTTGTATGACTACTACCCCGAGCTGGTCCTTCGAGACGCGGCAGATCCACGCCGGTCAGACCTCCGACGCGGTCACCAAGGCGCGGGCGCTGCCGATCTACCAGACCACGTCGTACACCTTCGACAGCACCGACCACGCGGCCAGCCTGTTCGGGCTGCAGGAGTTCGGGAACATCTACACCCGGATCCAGAACCCGACCCAGGACGCCGTCGAGCAGCGGATCGCCAGCCTGGAAGGCGGAACGGCGGCGCTGCTGGTCTCGTCCGGCCAGGCCGCGACGTCGCTCGCGCTGCTCAACGTCGCGGAGGCCGGCGACCACGTGGTCAGCAGCCCGAGCCTGTACGGCGGCACGTACAACCTGTTCCACTACACGTTCCCGAAGCTCGGCATCGAGGTGAGCTTCGTCGAGGACCCGAGCGACCTGGAGTCCTGGAAGGCCGCGATCAGGCCGAACACGAAGGCGTTCTTCGGCGAGACGATCGCCAACCCGAAGAGCGAGATCTTCGACATCGAGGGCATCGCGGGCGTCGCGCACGAGTTCGGCGTCCCGCTGATCGTCGACAACACCGTCGCCACGCCGTACGTCCTGCGTCCGCTCGAGCACGGCGCCGACGTCGTCGTGCACTCGGCCACGAAGTACCTGGGCGGTCACGGTACGGCGATCGCCGGCGTGATCGTCGACTCCGGCAAGTTCGACTACGCCGCCGATCCCGAGCGCTTCCCCGGCTTCAACCAGCCGGACGCGAGCTACCACGGCCTGACCTACGGCACCGCGCTCGGCGTCGGCTCCGACCTCGGCAACCTGGCCTACATCCTGAAGGCCCGGGTCCAGTGGCTGCGTGACCTCGGGACGGCGGTGTCGCCGTTCAACGCGTTCCTGATCGCCCAAGGCCTGGAGACCCTGTCGTTGCGGATCGAGCGGCACCTCGACAACGCACTCGAGGTCGCCCAGTGGCTCGAAGCGCGCGACGAGGTGGACAGCGTCGCGTACGCGAGCCTGCCGTCGAGCAAGTACTACGAGCTCGCGCAGAAGTACACGCCGCGCGGCGCCGGTGCCGTGGTCGCGTTCGAGATCAAGGGCGGTGTCGACGCGGGCAAGCGGTTCGTCAACGCGCTGCAGCTGCACAGCCACGTCGCCAACATCGGCGACGTCCGGTCGCTGGTGATCCACCCGGCCTCGACCACGCACAGCCAGCTGTCCGGCGACGACCAGCTCGCCTCCGGCGTCACGCCGGGCCTGGTCCGGCTCGCCGTCGGCCTGGAGCACATCGACGACATCCTGGCCGACCTGGAGGTCGGGTTCGCCGCGGCCAAGTCGGCCTGACCCATGGACCAGGATCGCCCGCCCGTGGAGGCGGACCTCTCACCAGGTCAGGTGGCCGGTGGGTGGCGGGCGGGCGATCCTGCCGGCGCCCGGAAGTTCGCCGGCCTCGGCGGACTACCGCTGGAGTACGGCGGAACGCTGCCGGACGTGACGATCGCGTACGAGACCTGGGGGCGGCTGAACGCGGCCGCCGACAACGCCGTACTGATCTGCCATGCGCTGACTGGGGATGCGCATGTGGTCGGTCCCGCCGGGCCGGGGCAACCGACTCCGGGCTGGTGGGACGGACTGATCCCGACGTACCTGAATCCGGACGACTGGTTCGTCGTGGCGGCCAACGTGCTCGGCGGATGCCAGGGCTCGACCGGGCCGTCGTCGCAGGCGCCCGACGGGCAGGCCTGGGGCAGCCGGTTCCCCGCGATCACCATTCGCGACCAGGTCGCCGCCGAGGCCTCGCTCGCCGACCAGCTGGGCATCGACCGCTGGGCCGCGGTGATCGGCGGCTCGATGGGTGGGATGCGGGCGCTCGAGTGGCCGCTGCTCTATCCGGATCGCGTGGCGACGTCCGTCGTCCTGGCGTCGACCGGGTACGCGACCGCGGAGCAGATCGCCTGGTGCGCGCCGCAGCTCGCCGCGATCGAGTCCGACCCGCACTGGTTCGGCGGCGACTACTACGCGACCGGCAAGGCTCCGGTCGCAGGGCTCGGCATCGCCCGGCGGATCGCGCACGTGACCTACCGATCCGAGTACGAGCTCGCGACGCGCTTCGGGCGCGATCCCCAGGGCGACGGCCGGTTCGCGGTCGAGTCCTACCTCGACCACCACGCGACCAAGCTGGCCCAGCGGTTCGACGCCGGCTCGTACGTCGTCCTGACGCGGGCGATGAACTCCCACGACGTCGGCCGCGACCGCGGCGGGCTGAGCGAGGCGCTCAGCGGCCTGAAAGCGCGGCTGGTCGTCGCCGCCGTCGACTCCGACCGGCTCTACCCGCCGCGGCTGTCCGCCGAACTCGCCGAAGCGAGCACCGGCCCGCTGCACCTGGTGAAATCGCCGTACGGCCACGACGGCTTCCTGCTCGAACTCGACCAGGTCGGCCACCTGATCGCCGAGGCGCTGATCCGGTAAGAGATCCTATGACGCATGCGGACGACCCGTAGACACACCGTGACCACCCGCCTACAGTGTGCGGAATTCATCGGATCTCTGTGGGGGCTCGGATGCGCACAGCTGGTTTCGCCCTACTCGCTGCGGCAACCCTGATGGCCGGACTGACGATGCCGTCCGAGCCGTCCGAAGCGGCGCCTCCGCCGAAGAGCCCCGGCGAGCTGGCGCTCTGGTACACCGCGCCGGCGACCGACTGGGAGTCCGAGGCGTTACCGATCGGCAACGGCGCGAGCGGCGCGATGGTGTTCGGTGACACCGGGACCGAGCACCTGCAGCTGAACGAGAAGACCTTGTGGACCGGCGGGCCCGGTTCCCAGCAGGGCTACGACTTCGGCAACTGGCGCACGCCGCGGCCGAACGCGCTGACCGACATCCGCACCATGATCAACCGCGATCTCAAGGTCGCGCCCGACGTGGCCACGAACATGCTGGCCCAGAACGAGATCGGCTTCGGCGACTACCAGCCACTGCTCGACCTGAAGCTCGCGATGCGGCACGGCGGCGCCGCGACGGCGTACCGCAGGCACCTCGACATCGAGAACTCGCTCGCCGGCGTCCAGTACGCCGTGGACGGCGTCCGCCACTCCCGCGAGTACTTCGCCAGCGCGCCCGGCAACGTGATCGTCGCGCGGATCGGCGCCGACCAGCGGGGCAAGGTCGGCTTCACCGCCGGCCTGACCGGCGAGGCGAACCGCACGCTCACGGCGACCGCCCGGCGCGGCCGGATCACCGTCAAGGGCGCGCTGCTCGACAACGGACTCAAGTACGAGTTGCAGGCCCAGATCCTCACCACCGGTGGCACGAGGACCGACAACGCCGACGGCACGGTCACGGTCGCAGGCGCTGACTCGGCCGTGATCGTCATGAGCTCCGGGACCGACTACTCCGACGTCTACCCGACGTACCGGGGCCAGGATCCGCAGGCCGGCGTGACGAGCCGGGTCGATGCCGCGAGCAAGCTTCCGTACGGCGTACTGAAGGCGCGGCACGTCGCCGATCACCGGAAGCTGTTCGACCGGGTGAACCTGGAGCTCGGGCAGGTGATGCCGGACGTGCCGACCGACGAGCTGCTCGCGCAGTACCAGCAAGGGACGGCGACGCCCGAGGCGCGGAAGGCGCTGGAGACGCTGTTCTTCCAGTACGGGCGGTACCTGCTGATCGCATCGTCGCGCGGGAACTCGCCGCTGCCCGCGAACCTGCAGGGCGTCTGGAACCACTCGACGACGCCGCCGTGGCGCTCGGACTACCACGTCAACATCAACCTGCAGATGAACTACTGGCCGGCCGAGACCACGAACCTGAGCGAGACGACGGCGCCGCTGTTCGACTTCGTCGACGCGCTGGTGCCGCCTGGCCGGGTGACCGCGAAGGAGATGTTCGGGGCGGACGGCTGGGTGGTGCACAGCCAGACGAATCCGTTCGGCTTCACCGGCGTGATCGGGTACCCGCTGGCGTTCTGGATGCCGGACGCCGGCGGCTGGCTCGCGCAGCACTACTGGGAGCACTACCGGTTCACGCAGGACAAGCGGTTCCTGAAGGAGCGGGCGTACCCGCTGATGAAGGAGCTGGCCGCGTTCTGGATCGACGAGCTGCAGGTCGACCCGCGCGACGGGAAGCTGGTGGTCAGTCCGAGTTTCTCGCCGGAGCACGGCGACTACTCGGCCGGGGCGGCGATGCCGCAGCAGATCGTGTGGGACCTGTTCACCAACCTGTCCGAGGCGGCGCCGCTGGTCGGCGAGTCCTCGGCGTACCGGGCTCAGCTTGCGTCGATCCTCGAGCGGCTCGATCCGGGCACGAAGGTTGGTTCGTGGGGGCAGTTGCAGGAGTGGAAGGAGGACTGGGACGACCCGACCGACCAGCACCGGCACACGTCGCAGCTCTTCGGGCTGCATCCTGGGCGACAGATCCTGCCTCTGGAGAACCCCGCGCTGGCTGCTGCCGCGGTGAAGACGCTGGAGGGTCGCGGCGACGGCGGCACCGGGTGGAGCAAGGCGTGGAAGATCAACTTCTGGGCTCGCCTGCTCGACGGCAACCACTCGCACAAGATGCTGTCCGAGCTGCTCAAGACGAGCACGCTGAAGAACCTGTGGGACACCCACCCGCCGTTCCAGATCGACGGCAACTTCGGCGCGACCGCCGGAGTCGCGGAGATGCTGCTGCAGAGCCACGCCGGGGTGGTCGACGTACTGCCCGCACTGCCCGACTCCTGGGCTGCCCAGGGCTCGTACGACGGCCTGCGGGCGCGCGGAGCGATCACAGTCGGCGCGACCTGGCAGTCGGGCACCGCGTCGGAGCTGCGGATCCGGCTGGACCGCGTCGGGAACGTTGCCCTGCGCAACAAGATCTTCGCGGGGCCGTTCACGCTGACCGATCCGCACGGGCGGGCGGTCAAGTACCAGCGCACCGGGGCCGACACGATCACCTTCGATGCCGCGGGTGGGCGTACGTACTTTGTCCGGTCCAAGGCTCAACTGCAGCTCACGGCACCGGCTGCCGCGGCACTGAAACCCGTTGAGGTGAAGGCGTCGCTGACCGGCACGCTCGCCGCCGGCGATCTCGAACTGACTGCGCCGGACGGTTGGACGGTCTCTCCCGCTGTCAAGGTTCCTGCGGTGAAGCCGGGCAAGCCCTTCACCACAACCTTCACCGTCACCCCCACGATGGCTTCCGGCGAAGGCGACTTCACGCTGACAGCCACGCACACCAGCCCCGACGGCACTCTCACCGCCCGCGCCGGTACCGGCCTGTGGCGCGTCAACCTCGCCCGCGGCAAACCCGCCACCCAGAGCACCACGGCACACAATGCCGACGCTTCCCGCGCAGTCGACGGCAACACCAGCGGCAGCTGGGGTGACAACTCCGTCACCCACACCGCCGAGCCCTCCACCGAAGCCTGGTGGCAGGTTGACCTCGGCCAGTCCGAAGCGCTGTCCCAGCTGGCCCTCTACAACCGCACCGACTGCTGCTCCGACCGCCTCAGCAACTACTGGATCCTCACGTCGGAGTCCCCCATCACCGCTGTCTCGCTGGAGGACGCCCGCAACACCCCCGGCGTCACAGCCCTCCACCAAACCACGACCGCCGGCAGCCCGTCCCTCGTGAACCTCGACACCACCGCCCGCTTCGTCCGCATCCAACTCGCGTCCCGGTCCGACCCGCTCTCCATCGCCGAGGTCAAGCTGCACCCCGCGGGTGGTTAGCGTGATCAGGTGGAGATCACCCGCGAGGTAGCCGACCAGTACGACGAACTACCGCTGTGGTCGGCGCCGTTCGGCCAGCTGATCCTCGACCGCGTCCCGTTGCGACGCGGCCAGACGATCCTGGACATCGGCGCCGGCACCGGCTTCCTGACCGTCGAACTCGCCCAGCGCTCAGCCGCCCGCGTGATCGCCGTCGACCCGTGGGCCGATGCGATGGACGTACTTCGCCGCAAGGTCGAGTACCTCGGCCTTGAGGACGTCGAACTCGTCGTCTCGGACGCGGCGTCGCTCGACCTGCCGGACGAGTCGGTCGACGTCGTGGTTTCCAACCTCGGCATCAACAACTTCGCCAACGCGTCCGTCGTACTGACCGAATGCCACCGCGTCCTGCGTCCGGGCGGACACCTGCTGATCAGCACGAACCTGGTCGGACACATGCAGGAGTTCTACGACGTACTGCGCGAGCACGTCGACCAGCAAGCGCTGGACGAGCACCTAGCTCACCGCGCGACAATCGACGGCACTCTGGAGCTGCTGACCGCAGCAGGCTTCGAGGCAACGGTCGACCACACCGCCTTCACCTGGCGCTTCGCCGACGGAACCGCCCTGCTCAACCACTACTTCATCCGCCTCGGCTTCCTCGACGGCTGGCTCGAGGTCGCCGACGACCTGACCGCCGTCGAGCAAGAACTCAACCGCCGAGGCGAGCTCACCCTGACCATCCCCGCCGCCTGCTTCGACGCGATCAGACGCTGACCTCTGTGCCGCCGTTGTCGTCGCGCAGGGAGTGGATCATGCTCTGCAGGATCGTGAACGCGCGTGCTTGGTCGGTCTCGGTCAGGCCGGTCAGCATTCTGCGTTCGACGGCGCGGACCGCCGCGGAGGCCTCCTTGAGGCTGGCTCGGCCGCTGGGTGTGAGCTGCGTGGGAAGCACCTTCCCGACGGGCGCCTGCGCGGGTCTGACCACGTAGCCGTCTCGTTCCAGGGCCTGGAGCAGGACGTTCATCGACTGCCGGGTGACGAACGCGCCGCGGGCGAGCTCGGAGTTCGACAGGCCCGGGCGTTGCGCCAGCAGCTCCAGACAGGAGTAGTGCGTCACCGTCATCCCGAGCGGTCGCAGGACTTCCTCCATGGCCGCGCGCAGGGCGCTCGACGCCTCCTTGAGCAGGTAGCCCAGTGACGTCGGCAGGTCGACACCGTCTTGACTCATGTCAGTATCCTGACATAGCTTAGGCGTGTCAGGAAACTGACACAACCTCGAAGGAGCCTCACCGTGCCCGTCACCGGACCCGACTTCATCTCGTTGCAGGCGCGCGACCTCGCCGCCTCTCAGGCGTTCTACGAGCAGTACCTCGGCCTCGTCCGCTCGCCGGCCGGCCCGCCGCACGCCGTTGTCTTCGAGACGAAGCCGATCGCGTTCGCCCTCCGCGACGTCGTCCCCGGCACCGACCTCGACGCCGTCCCCCAGCCCGGCATCGGCGCCGCGATCTGGCTGCACGCCACCGATGTTCAGGCCATCCATGACGCCCTCGCCGCCGACGGCCACCCCATCGTCGCGGCCCCCGTCGACGGCCCCTTCGGCCGAACCTTCACCTTCGCCGACCCCGACGGCTACCAGATCACCCTCCACGACCGCGGCTGAGGTACGGGCGCGGTACGGGCAGTACGACGACAGCCGCGGCTCCTAGCCTGGCGCCGTCCGAGACCCACCGAAGGAGCGTCCGTGAAGTTGCCCGTACGAAGTGCGTCGATGCCGAACCGAGCCGCGTCGATCGTCCTGCTGCTCGCCGCGACCAGCCTGTCCCTGACCGTCGGCACCACCCCGGCCGAGGCCCGTGAGCCGTCGCCGCCGACCAACTGCGTCTCAGGCGTCGACCGCAGGGCGCAGGCGTGGGCGATGTGCAAGTCCGGGTACGGCACCTTCCGCGTCTGGGCCCGCTGCAACTGGAGCGCGTCCAAGGTGCACGGCCCCTGGATGCGTCCGAGCAAGTTCGGAGACTCTTCCGTCTTCTGCGCAACCAGCGGCAACCCGGCCGGCATCGTGATGGCCTACGGCATCGAGAAGCGCGACGGCTGACTCGCCTGGAGCTGACCGGTCGCCGGTGCGCGGGTGGAGATCACCCCCGCGGCAGGCACCGATGACGTCCTAAGCCCGCGGCCAGGACTCCCACGCGGAGGCGAACATCTCGTCGACCGTGTGGGTGTTCTTCCACTCCAGGTCGCGGGCGGCGAGTTCGCCGGAGGCCACGACGCGGGAGGGGTCGCCGGGGCGGCGGGGGGCCTCGCCGGGGGTGAAGTCGATGCCGGTGACGCGGCGGGCGGCGTCCATGATCTGGCGGACGCTGGTGCCGGTGCCGGAGCCGAGGTTGTAGACGGGCTCGAGGGTCTTGCCCGAGTCCAGCGCGCGGGCGGCGGTGACGTGCGCGCGGGCGAGGTCGGCGACGTGGACGTAGTCCTTGACCGACGTACCGTCCGGCGTCGGGTGGTCGGTGCCGTAGATCTGCGGCACCTTGCCCTGGGTCAGCAGGTTGCAGACGATCGGGAACAGGTTGTACGGGCTCGCGTCGTAGACCTTCGGGTCGCCCGAGCCGACCACGTTGAAGTAGCGCAGCGAGGTGTGGTTCAGCTCGACGGCCTTCGCCTGGTCCGCGAGCAGCCACTCACCGACGAGCTTCGTCTCGCCGTACGGGCTCTGCGGGTCGGGCGTCGTCTGCTCGGTGACGACCTCGTCCTCCGGCGTGCCGTAGACGCCCGCGCTGGAGGAGAAGACGATGTTGCGGACGCCGGTCTCGGCCATCGCGTTCAGCAGCGAGACCATCGCGGTGACGTTCTGGGTGTAGGTGTGCATCGGCTTCTCGACCGACACCCCGGCGTACTTGTAGCCGGCCAGGTGCACCACGCCGCTCACGCCGGCGAGCGTCTTCCGCACGACCTCGGTGTCGAGCAGGTTCGCCTCGACGAACGGCACCCCCTCGACGAGGAACTCCGGCTTCCCGCTGGACAGGTCGTCGATCACCACGACGTCGATCCCGTCCGCCGCGAAGGCCCGCACCACGTGCGCGCCGATGTACCCCGCCCCACCAGTCACCAGCCAAGTCATGAGGCCCATCCTGCCAGTTCGCCGATCCCCTGTCCGAACAGGCCCGAATCGGTATCCTCGGCCAATGATCGGACTAGTTCTCGCCGCCGGGGCCGGCCGCCGCCTGCGCCCGTACACGGACACGTTGCCCAAGGCGCTGGTTCCGATCGACGCGGAGACCACCCCGCTCGACCTGACCTTGGCCAACTTCGCCGAGGTCGGCCTGACCGACGTCGCGATCGTCGTCGGGTACGCCGCGGGCGCGATCGAGGCCCGCGTCCCCGACCTGCAGAACCGGTACGGCGTCCGCCTGCGGCTCGTCCACAACGACAAGGCGGAGATCTGGAACAACGCGTACTCGCTGTGGTGCGCGCGGGACCTGTTCGCCGAGGGGGTCGTGCTCGCCAACGGCGACACCGTGCACCCGGTCTCGGTGGAGCGCACCCTGCTCGACGCCCGCGGCGACGACCGCCGGATCATCCTCGCGCTCGACACCGAGAAGACGCTCGCGGACGAGGAGATGAAGGTGGTCTGGCACGACGACCACGGCGTCCGCAGCATCACCAAGCTGATGGACCCGGCGACCGCGAGCGGCGAGTACATCGGCGTCACGCTGATCGAGGCCAGCGCGGCCGACGACCTGACCGCCGCGCTGCGCAAGACCTGGGAGAACGACCCCGACCTGTACTACGAGGACGGGTACCAGGTGCTCGCCGACGCGGGCTTCCGGATCGACGTCGCCCCGATCGGCAAGCTCGACTGGGTCGAGATCGACAACCACGCCGACCTGGCCCGGGCCCGCGAGATCGTATGCCCGTCCTAGCCCGCTTCGTCACCGCGCCGCTGGTCGTCGACGTCCGCCGCGGCGCGCTGAAGGAACTGGCCCAGGTGCTGGCCGACCAGCGCATCTCGACCTCCGGCCGGGTCGCGATCGCGGTCGGCCCGACGTACGGGCCGATCGTGCAGAACACCTTCGAGCACGGGCTGGTCGACGCCGACTGGTTCACCGTCGACGGCGGCACGATCAACACCGCGATCCGGCTGGTCGACCAGATCAAGCAGCAGCGGTACGACGCGATCGTCGGGATCGGCGGCGGCACGGTGCTGGACGTGACCAAGTTCGCCGCCGCCCGGCTCGGACTGCCCATGGTCGCGGTCGCCACCAGCCTGGCCCACGACGGCATCGGCTCCCCGATCAGCACGCTGGACAACGACGCCGGGCGCGGCTCGTACGGCGTACCGGCGCCGATCGCGGTGGTCGTCGACCTCGACCTGATCGCCCAGGCCCCGCCGCGGTCGGTCCGCTCGGGCATCGGCGAGATCGTCTCGAACCTGTCCGCGATCGCCGACTGGGAGGCCGCGCACGCCGCGCACGGCGAGGAGATCGACGGTCTCGCGGTGTCGCTCGCGCGGACGTCGGCGCAGGCCGTGGCCAACCACCCCGGCGGGATCGCCGACGAGGTCTTCCTGGCGACGCTGGCCGAGGGCCTGGTGCTGTCCGGGATCTCGATGGTGGTCGCCGGGACGTCGCGGCCGTCGTCGGGCGCGTGCCACGAGATCTCGCATGCCATCGACCTGCTGCACCCGGAACGGCGCGCCTTCCACGGCGAGCAGGTCGGGCTCGGGGCCGCGTTCGCGTGGTACCTGCGCGGCGACGAGGCGGCGTTCGCGACCACGGTCGACTGCCTGTACCGGCACGGGTTGCCGGTCCGGCCGGCCGAGCTCGGCTTCGGGCTGGAGGAGTTCGGCGAGGTCGTCGCCTACGCCCCGCAGACCAGGCCCGGGAGGATCACCATTCTCGAAGAGTCCGCGCTGACGCCGGAAGGCATCGCGAAAGCGGTCGCCGACTTCGACGACCAGGTCAGTACGCGGATCAGCTGATGAAGCTGGACTGGCCGGAGTGCCGCAACGTCCGTGATCTCGGTGGGCTGCCGACCACCGACGGCGGGCGGATCCGCGAGAACGCGCTGATCCGCGCGGACAGCCTGCAGTACGTGACGCCCGCCGCCGTCGAGACGATCCGCGCGGCCGGGGTGAGCCGGATCATCGACCTGCGTTCGCACGGCGAGGTGAGCGGCTTCCCGACGCCGTTCACGCAGGACCCGCTCGGCCTGCACCTGCCGCTGCAGGACCCGGCCGACCCACCCAGTACGGCGACCACGATCGTCGACTCCTGCAACGAGATGCTCGACCTGCACCCCGACCTGTTCGCCGCGGTCTTCCGCGCGATCGTCGACGCACCCGAGGGCGCGGTGGTCGTGCACTGCTACGGCGGCAAGGACCGGACCGGCGTGATCGTCGCCCTCGCGCTCGCGGTGGCCGGCGTCCCGGAGGACGAGATCGTCGCCGACTACTTCCTCACCCGGGACAACCTGGCCTCGATGATGGCCGAGCAGTTGGCCGCCGAGCCGGACGAGTCCCTGCACCCGGAGATGCTGGAGTTCCGCGAGACCCGTGCCGAGTCGATGACGGCGATCCTGCGCCACCTCGACACGACGTACGGCGGCCCGGTCGCCTACCTGCGCCAGGCCGGCCTGACCGACGACGAGCTGGACGCCCTGAGGGCCCGCCTGACGAGTTAGACCCGCGCGGTCGTGGCGGCGCTCGCGCGGGTGACCTCGACCGGCTGCTCGATCAGCTCGGTGACGATCGAGCCCTCGGCCGGGATCAGCCATGGCGTGCCCGGCGCTCCCTCGGGGTTCGCCTTCCACTCGCGGCAGACCTCCGGGACCTTGATCGGGTAGATCGTCAGCGCGCCCTCCCGGTCGATGTGCAAGCGCAGGAAACCCTTGTAGTCCTCGAGACTCTGCCCCGCGAACACCTCGTTGGTGTTGAACCCGAACCGGCAAGCCACGAGCAGGTAGACGCCGACCACCAACGAGTCCACGAAGCCCACCACCACCGGCGTACCGACCAGCGCGACCACCACGGTGATCCACTGCTCGGCACTGGCCTCCAGCCGGTACAGCACCACCGCCCAGAACCCGGCGAGCGCCAGATGCGCCGCCGAGTGCAGTACGCCGGCAACCCCGGCAGCGAACGAACTTCGCTCCAACCCCAACCGGGCGAACAGCACTCCACCGACCACGGTCCCCAATGCGGCAAAGGCAGCCGGCGTCCAGACCGCCAGCGTCCCGAACACCCCCTGCGGATCCGACGCCAGCCCGAACTGCACCAGCAACGCGATCACCGTCTGCAGGAACGCGGTCAGCCCCCAGAACCCGGGATTGCGCCAGGGCAGGCGGAAGATCCCGTTCGCCAGCCGCGACGACTGCTCGCGCGACGGGTACGTCTGCGCGCGGTCGAACTTCGTGTGCTCGTCGGTCTCGGTCACCCGCGACGTCTTCGGCGGCAGCTCGAGCGTCTTCGGCAGCAGGTGCGTGGCGGTCAGGTAAGCGCCACCGCCGCCGCTCGTGATCCGCTGCCCGGTCCCGTCCTGCTCGGCGTACCGGGCGTAGTGGTGCGAGTCGCCGGACAGCATCACGTGCACGGTCGCTCCGGCGGGCCGGACGATCTCCCGCTCGAAGAACCGGATCGCGTCGTACCCGCGGGCGTCCCCGCCCGAACCGGCCTTGATCCACGCGGGTTTCGGCGTGCACAGGATCACGCCGTCGCCCTCGCGCATCTGCGTCGTCGCGCGGCGGAAGTACGCCAGTTGCGGGGCGTCGATGTACTCGTCGAACTGGGTGTCGATCGCCAGCAGCCACCAGCGCTGCGGCAGCTGGATCGCGAAGTAGCTGCGGGCCTGCTCGGTGTCCCACCCGCCGACCGGCCGGCTCTGCGCGAACACCCGCAGGAACGCCGTCAGGCCGTCGTACCAGTCGTGGTTGCCCGGCAGGGCGAACAACGTCGGGCGATCCGGTACGTCGTCCTCGCGGGGAAACGCCGCCCGGTACGGGCCCTTCGTGCGGTCCTCGTACGCCGTCGCGGACGCGGCCGGGTAGGCCTGGTCGCCGCCCATCACGAGCACCTGGCCACGCGGCAGATGCAGGTTGTCGGCGGGCGACAGCTGCGGCGCCGCGAGCACCGACGCGATCGAGTACGTCGCGTCGAAGCCGTCGCCGAGATCGGCCACGAAGTCGAACCACAGCTCGTCGTCGCCGTGGTGGTAGATCTCGGCCTGCAGGCCGCTCTGCAGCTCGCGCTTGTCGGCGTACGCGCCGAAGATGCCGGCCAGCACGGCCTTCAGTCCGGCGCTCGCGAGGACGGTCGGGAGGAGCCAGCGAACAGCTCCCCGGCGGCGGAATCCGAGCTGCTCCTCGGACAGGTCGTGCGGGCGGGAATCCTTCACCCGCAGAAGGTATGCGGTGCCCGGCGCGCCCGCGCAGACCGTGGCGAATTGTTGTGGAGCCGCGACCTTCCGTCACCGACTGAAACGGTTCAGAGCGCGCCGATGTGAGGACACGGGCCAGGGCCCAGTAGATTGGCCCGCATGTCAACCGCCGCCGAGTCGGCCACCACCGCGGACGCCGCGGCACTGGCCGAACGCTACGGGTTGTCCAAGAGCGCGGCACGTCCGCCGTTCTGGGGCTACCTCCGTGAACTGTGGGGCCGTCGCCAGTTCATCTACAGCTACGCCCGCGCGCGCACGTACGCGCTCTACGCGGGTGCGCGGCTGGGATCGGTCTGGCAGATCCTCACCCCACTGCTGAACGCCGGGGTCTACTACCTGGCCTTCGGACTGCTGCTGGGCACCGCCAAGGGCATCGCCAACTACCCGGCGTTCCTGATCTGCGGCATGTTCGTGTTCACCTACACGCAGCGGTCGATGACCGAGGGTTCGCGGGCGATCTCGACGAACATGTCGCTGATCCGCACGCTGCACTTCCCGCGCGCCACCCTGCCGCTGGCCTACGTGGTCAACGAGCTCAACCAGATGTTCATCTCGATGGGCATCCTGCTTGTACTGGTCGGCGCGACCGACGGGGTGGCCTGGCGGTGGGCGCTGATCGTGCCGGCGCTGCTGCTGCAGACGATGTTCAACATCGGCATGACGCTGATCTTCGCCCGGCTGGGCACCTTCCTGACCGACATCAGCCAGCTGCTGCCGTTCATCACCCGGACCTGGCTCTACGCCTCCGGCATCTTCTTCTCGATCCCGGACAAGCTGGCCTCGCTGGACGCTCCGAGCTGGGTGATCCACGCGCTGGCGCTGAACCCGATCTCGGCCTACATCGACATCGCCCGGCGGGCCCTGCTCGACGAGCACAGCAAGCACGCGCTGCCGAACGCGTGGCCGATCGCGATCGGCTGGGCCGTGGTGGCCATGGTCGGCGGATTCATCTACTTCTGGCGGGCGGAGGACAGGTATGGCCGTGGCTGAGACGGCAGCTCCGACGCCGGCGGCACCCGCGCCGGCGTCCGACGCTGTCCCGACGGTGATCGCCGACAACGTCAACATCATCTACAAGGTGACGGCCGGCTCCGGCGGCAAGGGCACCGCGGCGACCGCGTTCCGGCGCATCCTCAAGCGCCAGGACCGGCCGACCATCCGCGAGGTGCACGCGGTCAAGAACGTCACCTTCACCGCGCACAAGGGCGACGCGATCGGCCTGATCGGGCGCAACGGCTCGGGCAAGTCGACGCTGCTGCGCGCGATCGCCGGGCTGCTGCCGCCGGCCTCGGGCGCGATCTACACCGGCGGCCAGCCGTCGCTGCTGGGCGTCAACGCCGCGATGATGAACGACCTGACCGGCGACCGGAACGTCGTGCTCGGCTGCCTGGCGATGGGCATGACGCCGGAGGAGATCGACAAGCGCTACGACGAGATCGTCGAGTTCTCCGGGATCGGCGACTTCATCGACCTGCCGATGTCGACGTACTCCTCGGGCATGTCGGCCCGGCTGAAGTTCGCGATCGCCTCGGCCAAGACGCACGACATCCTGCTGGTCGACGAGGCGCTGGCCACCGGCGACGCGGAGTTCCGGGTCCGCTCGGAGCAGAAGATCAAGGACCTGCGCGACCAGGCCGGCACGGTCTTCCTGGTCAGCCACTCGCTCGACGTCGTGCTGGACACCTGCAACCGGGCGATCTGGCTGGACAAGGGCGTCCTGCGGATGGACGGCGACGTCAAGGAAGTCGTCGACGCGTACAACCAGGAAGCCACCGGCAAGCGCTGAGCCTGCTCGAACCCCCGGAACCCGCGTGGTCCCGGGGGTTCTTCTGTGAGGGCTTGTGCAACCGACGGTTGCGTGACTACAGTGATGTGCAACCAAACGTTGCAGATCATTCAGGAGTCCCCTCATGGAGTACGGCACCCTCGAACGCGAGATCCACATCGACGCCAGCCCGGACGTGGTGTTCGAAGTGGTCAGCAGCCCCGAGCACCTGACCGAGTGGTGGCCCGACGAGGCCGACTTCCCGCTCGTCCCCGGTGGCACCGGCCGGGTCGTCTTCGACCAGGGCACGGACGACCCGAAGGCGGTCGCGATCACCGTGGTCGAGGTCGAGAAGCCCCGGCTGTTCTCGTTCCGCTGGACCCACCCGGTCGGCGAGCCGGCCGCCACGGCGAACTCGCTGCTGGTCACCTTCGAGCTCGTCCCGAGCGGGACCGGCACGACGCTCAAGCTGACCGAGACCGGCTTCCGCGAGCAGGGCTGGGAGGTCGCCGTGCTGGAGGAGCAGTACCGCGACCACGAGAACGGCTGGGACCACTTCCTGCCCCGGCTCGCCCGGTACGTCGGCAAGCTGGCCGCGCGATGATCGACGACGACCTCTGGTCCGCCATCGGCGACCCGACCAGGCGCCGGCTCCTCGACCTGCTGCTCGCCGACGGTCCCGGTACGGCGACCAGCCTCAGCGACCAGCTCCCCGTGACCCGCCAGGCGGTCGCCAAGCACCTCGGCGTCCTCGACCGGGTCGGGCTCGTGCACGTCGCCCCCGCGGGCCGCGAGATGCGCTACCAGGTCGACGACGCGCAGCTGGCCCGGGCAGCAGCCCAGCTGGCCGACGTCGGCGCCACCTGGGACCGCCGCCTGCAGCGCATCAAGCGCCTCGCCGAAACCATCCAGAAGAAGTCCGAATCCGTTCCACCGAAGAAGAAGGAGCACTGACCATGCCCGACATCCTGCACCGCATCGCCACCAAGTCCACCACCGCGGCCGACGTCCTGCCGGCCCTCACCACCATCGACGGCCTGGCGTCGTGGTGGACCACCGACACCGAGGGCGACGCGTCGGTGGACGGGATCATCAAGTTCCGCTTCGTTCCCGGCGGGTTCGACATGAAGGTGGTCGAGATCAAGCCCGACCGGGTCCGCTGGGAGGTCGCCGAAGGCCCCGAGGAGTGGATGGGCACGACGATCACCTTCGACCTGAAGCAGGACGGCGAGCACACCGTCGTGCTGTTCGCCCACGAGGGCTGGAGGGAGCCGGTCGAGTTCATGAACCACTGCTCGACCAAGTGGGCGTCGTACCTGCTGAGCCTCAAGGACTACGTCGAGACCGGCAAGGGCGCGCCGTCCCCGGACGACGTGCAGATCTCCAACTGGCACTAGAGATTCTCGGCCCGGGTCCGCAGGTAGCGGCGTTCGACCTCGTTCGCGGTGAGGTCGGCTGCGGCCAGATAGGCGGCCCGGGCTTCGTCCTGACGGCCTGTGGACTCGAGCAGGTGCGCCCGTACGGCGGCCGCGCGGTGGTGGACCAGCGGGTCCCCGGCCAGGTCGAGATCGTCCAGCAGCGCCAGGGCGCGGTGCGGGCCGAAGGCCTTGGACACCGCGACAACTCGGCTCAGGCGGATCGGGGCCGTGGGGGTGAGCCGTTCGAGCCAGAGGTAGAGCGCCGCGATCTGTGGCCAGTCGGTCTCCGCGGCGTCCTTGGACTGGGCGTGAATGGCGGCGATGGCCGCTTGGAGTTGGTACGGCCCGACCTGGCGATGGACCCAGGCGCCCTCGATCAGCGCGACGCCCTCGGTGATCAGCGCCTGGTCCCATCGCGAGCGGTCCTGGTCCTCGAGCTGGACCAGCTGGTTCTGCTCGTCGGCGCGGGTCGCGTCGCGGGAGACGGTCAGCAGCATCAACGCGAGCAGGCCGGCGACCTCGTGATCGTCGGGGAGCAGGCGATGCAGCATGCGGGTCAGGCGAATGGCTTCGGCGGACAGGTCGGTCCGGGCCAACTGGTCGCCGCCGCTGGCCGTGTAGCCCTCGTTGAAGATCAGGTAGAGCACGTGCATGACGGCCGCGATCCGCTCGTCCTGGTCGTCGGCCGGCGCGCTGAAGCGGGCGCCGCTGTCCTTGAGGGTCTGCTTGGCCCGGCTGATCCGGGTCGACATCGACCGCTCGGCGGCGCCGTACGCACGGGCGATCTCCGCGGTGGTCAGGCCGCCGACGGCGCGCAGCGTCAGGGCGACCTGGGACGGCGGGGAGAGCGCCGGGTGGCAGCAGAGGAAGAGCAGCAGGAGGCTGTCGTCCTGGTCGGGGACCTGCGGCGCGGGGCCGGTCGGGTCGGCCTGGGCTCGGGCTGCTTCCTGCTCGCGGCGGCGGTCCGCCTGCTCGGAGCGCAGCAGGTCGACCATCCGGCGGTAGCCGACGCGGATCAGCCAGCTCCGCGGTTCGTCCGGGATCCCTTCCTCGGGCCAGCGCCGGCTCGCCACCAGCAGGGCCTCCTGGGTTGCGTCCTCGGCGGTGTCGAAGCGGCTGAACCGCCGGACGAGCGCACCGAGCACCTGCGGCGCCTCGGTGCGCAGCAGGTGCTCGATCTCTTCCGGTGAAGGCATCTCAGGAGGCGAAGTCGTCGCCCATGATCGGCCGGATCTCCATCGGCTCGCCCAGGACGTCGACCATCCGCTTCACGATGTCGGTCGCCCGCTCCAAGCTCACGCAGTCGATCACCGCGAAGCTCGCCAGCACCTCCTTCAACTCCGCGAACGGCCCGTCGGTCGCCACCACCCCCGCGCTCGTCTTCCGCACGGTCGTCGACACCACCGGATGCCCGAGCCCCTCACTGGTGACGAACTCCCCCGTCTCCCGCAGCTCCTTCTCGAACACCTGGTACGCCGCGAACGCCGCCAACGCCTCCTCCGACGGCACGTCCGCCGTCTCCCCGTCCCAGCTGTCGGCCGGGGTGTAACTCAGCACCAGAAACTTCATCGCGTCCTCCGGTCGGTCAGGCGCCGCAGCTGTACGGCGTACAGAGTGGTCCACGTGAAGGCCACGACCCCAGTCAACGCGATCTGCAGGCTCGACTCGGTCGGCGACATGGGCAGCAACATCACCACCGCGACGACGCCGTGCCCGACAGCGGCCTTGGCGGACCGGCGCCGGACCGCGTCGACGACCAGAACGATGCACGCGACCGCGAGCGCGGTGAAGGCGACCACCGCGCCGATCGAGTGGACGACGCTGTGCCACGACAGCGCGACGGGCCCGGCGGGTGCGCCGGCCGGGAAGCCGTTCTGCGGGTCCATCGGGAACAGGCCGGCGACGACGAAGCCGCCGCCGTACAGGCCGAGCAGCAGCGGGACCGCGCGGCGACCGGTGCCTTCGGTGATCAGGCGGCGACGGGCTAGGGCGAGCGCGATCACGCCCAGGCCGGTGAGTACGAAACTGATCATCTGGATCCAGCCGAGTGATCCGGTGGCCAGCTGACTGATCGGGTGTTCCCGCAGGTCGAAGCCGTCGCGGGTCAGCATCTGCGCGATCGCGACGGCGTAGAAGAACGGCCCGGCGATGGCCGCGGCGGTCAGCAACGGGCGGGTGGTGGACGGTCTGGTGGCGGTGAGAGTGGTCATCGGGTGCTCCTCGGGGTCGAAGTGTCACCGCTACCTCGGTGCCGACCGAGCTGCTTCAACATCGACCGACGTGACCCAGGTCACAGCAGCTGGGATGTTGAAGCAGGCGCGGCAGGTCCGAGGTGGCGGTGAGTGTGCAGGAGCTGCGCACCGGAACCGAGGAGACTGCGATGACCGAGAACCACGTGCCGCCTGCCCCGACCGCCGGACTGAAGGCTCTCGACCGCCTGGTCGGCGAGTGGACCGTGACCGGCGGCGCCGAGGGCGTCGTGAAGTACGAGTGGATGGACGGTGGCTACTTCCTGCTGCAGACCGTGGAGCTCGAGCAGTACGGGCAGCAGGTCCGCGGGATGGAGATCATCGGCAACCTGCGTCCGTTCGGCGAGCCGGCCAGTGCCGACGTCCACTCGCGCTTCTACGACTCGACCGGCAACACGCTCGACTACACCTACGAGCTGGACGGCGACAAGCTGACCATCTGGGGTGGCCCGAAGGGCAGCCCGGCGTACTTCGAGGGCACCTTCACCGACGGCGACCGGGTGATGTCCGGCGACTGGATCTACCCCGGCGGTGGCGGCTACGCATCCACGATGACCCGCCGCTGACGCCGTACGACGCTCAGAACGCGTAGCGGCGTACGGACTCCGGGTGGATGACGATCCGGAGCAGGTCGGCGCCCAGCATCTCGCGCAGGGCGCCGGCCAGCGCCTCGTCGCCGAGGTCCCAGTACCGGGCGGCGAGGCGGGAGCACAGCTCGTGCGCGCCGTCGTCCTCCACCGTCGCCCGGCCGACCACGGAGACCCAGCGCTCGGGTTCACCCACCGGTGCCGCGACCACGATCGAGGCGCGCGGGTCGCGGCGCAGGCGCCGGACCTTCAACGCGCCGGGCTCGGTGAAGAGCTGGATCGTCCCGTCGGCGGTCGCCTCGAACCACACCGGACGCGGCTGCGCCGGGACGGGACTCTCGGCGACGGTCAGGAAGCCGTGCAGCGGGCGGGCGAGGAACTCGAGGTCCTCGGCGGTCAGGCTGTCGTTGCTCATACCAGCGATTCAACCTGACCGGACCGGGCCGACTCCATGTCCGAGCGGCCCGATCGCCTGTGTCGTCGTACCGTCAGGCCGGGCCGGGCGTGGTGAGCGCCGGGCCGGTCGGCTTCTCCTGGAGGCCGACGATGAAGCCAAGACCCCAGGACACGTGCATGGTGGCGATCACGGCCGGGAGCCAGAAGAGCGCCTTCCAGGGCAGGTAGCGGCCTTCCATCGCGGAACCGGCGATGACGGCGAGGCCGTAGCCGAGCGGGATGATGAAGCCCAGGTCGAGGATCGCGCTGCCGACGATCAGACCGACGATGCCGAGGATCGTGCCGACCGCGAGCAGGCCGACGGCGACCGGCGGGGCCAGGTACCGCTTGCTGGCGGTCTCGGGGTGCCGGCGGATCACCTCGCGGCGCCACTGACCGGTGTGGAAGAACTGCTTGGCGACCGCGGACAGCGACGAGCGCGGCCGGTACGTCACCGACAGGTCGGGGCTGAACCAGATCAGCCCGCCGGTCTTGCGGATCCGGTAGTTCAGCTCCCAGTCCTGGGCGCGGTGCATCGACTCGTCGAAGCCGCCGACCCGCTCCAGCGCCGTCCGCTTGAAGACGCCGAGGTACACGGTGTCGGCCGGTCCGGCCTTGCCGCCCTGATGGAACGTCGAGGCGCCGAGCCCGAGCCGGGACCGGTACGCACAGGCCACCGCCATCTCGAACGGCGTCCGGCCCTCGGCCGCCATCACGCCGCCGACGTTGTCCGCGCCGCTCTCGTCCAGCACCTCGACCGCGCGGGTGATGTAGCCCTGCGTCAGCACACCGTGGCCGTCGACCCGTACGACGATGTCGTGCCGGGCGTGCGCGATGCCGACGTTCAGCCCGGCCGGCGTCTTGCCGGTCGGGTTCGGCACGATCGTGATCCGGGCGTCCGCGGCGGCCAGCCGGGCGGCGATCTCCTCGGTCCGGTCCTTGCTCGGGCCGATCGCGAGCACGACCTCCAGCTCGCCGGGGTACTCCTGGTCGAGAACGCGGCCGACCGCCTCCTCGAGGTGGCGTTCCTCGTTCAGCACGGGCATCACGACGGAGACCGGGGGCCAGTTGGACAGCATCTTCAGGTCAGGCCTTACAGACTTGTGCGACGTCGTCGACGTCGGTGGATGGCTTGGACGGGGTCTTGCCGGGCGTACTCGGCTTCTTGGTAGGAGACACGCTACTCGGTGTGCCCGACTTCTTACCGTCCCCGTCGTCGGATCCCTTGTCCAGTGCCTCGGACTTGCCCACCGCCTCGGCGACCTTCGCCCGGATCAGCTCGAAGTCCGGGTCGCCGGTCTTGATCAACGGAGGGACCGGCGAGAAGGATGACACCGGAAGCTTCTTCGAGTCCAGCGCCAGGTCCGTGAAGGTGCCCAGCTCACCGGACGGGATGTTGGTCTGGACCACCTCCTTGCTGGCCGAGGCGATGCCCTGGAACTTGGTCAGCACCTTCTGCGGCGAGAGCTGGTTCAGCATCGCGGTCATCACGCACTTCTGCCGCGTCATCCGCTCGTAGTCGCTGGCCCCGGCCCGCGACCGGGCGAACCACATCGCGTGGTACCCGTCCAGGTGCTGGTCCTTGCCCGGCTTGATGTAGCCCTTGATCGGCCCGCCGATGCCACCGATCGGGACCTTCTTGCCGACGTCGACGGTGATCCCGCCGACCGCGTCGAGCAGGTGCTGGAACCCCGCGATGTCGATCAGCACGTAGTAGTTGACCTTCAGCCCGGTCAGTCCCTCGACCGCTTGCTGGGTCGCCACCAGGCCCGGCTCCTTCACGCCCGGGAAGTGCTGCTTGTGGCCCATCGCCCAGGTGTAGACGCCGTTCAGGTAGCAGTCGTGGCCGCACCCGTCCCACTCGAAGCCGTTCGGGAACTGCTTGGCCATCTCGGTCCCGGCCGGGAACGGCACCTTGGCCATGTTCCGCGGCAGGCCGATCAGCACGGTCCGGCCGGTCTCGGCGTCGA
This sequence comes from Kribbella lupini, assembly GCF_039529595.1. Classification (NCBI taxonomy): domain Bacteria; kingdom Bacillati; phylum Actinomycetota; class Actinomycetes; order Propionibacteriales; family Kribbellaceae; genus Kribbella; species Kribbella lupini. The sequence goes on from NZ_BAAANC010000002.1 coordinate 596,977, forward strand.
TGCTGGCCAGCGTCAGACTGTCCGGCCGTACGCCGATCCGGTTGGCGCCGGAGTCCCCGCCGAGCAGGAGCACGTTGTAGCGGCCTTTGTCCGCCTTGGACTTCTCGCCGTTGCCGAACACGCTGGCGACGAAGTCGCGCTGCGCCGACACGATCGTGCTGCTCCAGATCAGCACCGTCATCACCAGGACGACGAGCACGCCGTCCAGGATGCTCGCGGTCAGCCGGTGGTTGCGTTCCAGCGTGAGCGGCCGGCCGAGCCGGTAGGCGTCGACGAACAACGCGGCCCATCCGACGGCGAGCAGGATCAGCAGGACCTGCACGATCCGCAGCGTGGTCGGCGACACGATGAGGTTGATCGTCCCGGACCGCCAGACCAGCGACAGCAGCACCAGGAACACGACGATCGCGACCAGCCCGGCGATCACCCGCCACGCGTACCGGCCGGCCTTCTTGCTGCCCGCCACGATCTGCGCGGACCCGGGCAGGACCAGCGTCATCAGCAGCAACGCCAACGCCCGTTTGAACCGGACCGGCTCACTGAGATTGCGCAGCTCCGGCTTGTCCTGCCGCATGACGTCCTTCCGGTTCGCAGTTCCCCCTACCGCTGTGTACGACGTCGATGGTAGAGGTGTGGTTCGGGCAGAAACGGAGGGTAACAGCCTGACTGCGGAGGGAAACCCCTGCATCGGCAGGTTTCACACGTCTGTGATGGTCGCGGCCACGTCCGATCGGATACCAAGAGTTCCGGGGCCACCACGCCCTGTCTGCGACCGCCCCGTGCGCGGACAACCTGTGAGGACAAAGGATCACCGCCCATGAAACTCGTCCGTTCAGTTCTCGTCTCCGCTCTCGCCTGCAGCGCCGTGCTGCTCGGCGGCAGCCAGGCCCACGCCGTGGAGGTCGCCGAACCGTCGGCGGCGCCCGCGCGACTGGCCGCGCCAGGTGCCGACTACACCGGTATCGCCGCGCTCAGCAACTGCTCCGCCTCGCTGGTCCGGTACGCCGAGTCGGTCGGTACCGACAAGGCGATGGTGCTCACCAACGGCCACTGCTACGAAGGCGGATTCCTCAACCCGGGCGTCGTTCTGGTCAACCGTTCCTCGACCCGCGCGATCACGCTGCTGCGTCCGAACGCCAGTACCGCGGGGACCGTCCGGGCGAGCCGGATCCTGTACGGCACGATGACCAAGACCGACATGATCGTGTACGAGGTCAACGAGACCTACAACTCGATCAGGACCCGCCTCAACGTCACGCCGCTGACGCTGGCCAAGCAGGGCCCGGCCAACGGCGCCGGCATGGCCGTCGTGTCCGGTTACTGGAAGCGGATCTACACCTGCTCGGTGCAGGCCACGATCCCCGAGCTGCGCGAGGGCAACTGGGTCTGGAAGAGCTCGATCAAGTACCGGCAGCCGGGCTGCGAGACGATCGGCGGCACGTCGGGCTCACCGATCGTGAGCACCAGCACCGGTGAGGTGATCGGCGTCAACAACACCGGCAACGAGGACGGCGCCCGCTGCACGGTGAACAACCCGTGCGAGGTCGATGCGAACGGCAACGTCACCGTCGACCAGGGAGCGGCGTACGGCCAGCAGACCTGGTGGCTCTACACCTGCCTGACCGCCTCGCGCACGATCGACCTGAACAAGACGGGCTGCCAGCTGCCGAAACCGGCGCGCCGCTAGTTCAAAGTCGTACGAGGGGTGACGTACGCCACTGTGATGGGTAATGTCGCCGCCCATGGCAGTCGACTCGTCAACCCCTCGTACGACCGAACCTCCCCGGTGGCAGAGTCCGATCGGGGTCAGACCCCGATTGGTTGCCGCCAGCGCGCTGATGCTGTTCCTGGAGCTCGCGCTGATCCGCTGGACCGGGTCGAACGTGGTCCACCTCAGCTACTTCTCCAACTTCGTGCTGCTGGGCTCGTTCCTCGGCATCGGGATCGGCATCCTGCGGGCCGGCAAGGCCAAGCGGTTGCCGTACTACTCCCCGATCATGCTCGGCCTGCTGGTGCTGGTGATCGCGTGGAAGCCGGTGACCGTCAACCGGTCCGGCGACAGCGTCATCTACTTCACCAGCCTGGACACCACCGGCCCGCCGGTCTGGGTGATCTTGCCGATCATCTTCGTCGCCGCGGCCGTCGTGCTGGCCGGGCCCGCCGAGCTGGTCGGCCGCTGCTTCACCGAGCTGCCGCGGCTGACGGCGTACCGCTACGACCTGATCGGCAGCCTGACCGGGATCGTGACGTTCACGATCCTGTCGTTCCTGGGCGCGCCGCCGATCTGGTGGGGGCTGCTGGTCACCGTCGGGTTCCTGGCGCTGATGGTGCCGGGCAAGAAGGCGACCGCGGCCGCGCTGAGCGGCGCGCTGGTGGCGGCCCCGCTGCTGGTGATGCTCGGCGTGCTGCTGCACGAGTCGACCCGGCCGGAGAACAGCTGGTCTCCGTACTACAAGGTGCAGACCTCCTCCTCGACGTACGAGAACACGCCGCTGCTGACGATCACCGTGAACGGCGTCCCGCACCAGCAGGCGATCCCGGCCGAGAAGCGGCTGCAGTGGGAACCGCAGTACGGGCTGCCGTACGAGCGGGCCGCGAAGAAGAACCCGGAGAACGTGCTGATCATCGGCGCCGGCTCCGGCACCGACGTGGCCGTTGCCCTGCGCAACGGCGCCAAGCACGTCGACGCGGTCGAGATCGACCCGCGGCTGCGCGACATCGGCCGCGAGCAGCACCCGGACCACCCGTACCAGGACCCGCGCGTCACCTCGCACATCGACGACGGGCGGGCGTTCCTGTCCCGGACCGACAAGAAGTACGACCTGATCCTGCTGGCGCTGCCGGACTCGCTGACGCTGGTGAACGGCGCGAGCTCGCTGCGGCTGGAGAGCTACCTGTTCACCGAGCAGGCGTTCAAGAGCGCGCAGGAGCACCTCGCGCCGGGCGGCGCGTTCGCGATGTACAACTACTACCGCGAGACCTGGCTGATCGACCGGCTCGCGTCGACGGCGCAGAAGGCGTTCGGACACAAGCCGTGCGTCGACAAGGTCGGCGACGACCTGCAGCAGGCCGTCGTCACCGTCGGCCTGACGTCCGCCGACCAGGCCTGCGGGGCGGAGTGGGCCGGCGCGTCCGCGACCACGCCGCCGCCTGCGACGGACAACCGGCCGTTCCTGTACCTGTTCACCGACCGGATCCCGCCGCTGTACCTGATCACGCTGGGCCTGATCCTGGTCGCCGGTCTGATCGGCGTGGGGATCGCGGGCGGCGGTTCGTCGTACCGGCGGATGCGGCCGTACGCCGACCTGTTCCTGCTCGGCGCCGGCTTCATGCTGCTGGAGACCAAGTCGATCACCGGCTTCGCCCTGCTGTTCGGGACGACCTGGGTGGTCAACGCGATCGTCTTCGCCGGCGTCCTGGTCGCCGTCCTGGCCGCCGTCGAAGTCACCAGACGCTTCAAGACACCACCCCTGAAGACCATGTACGTCGTGCTGTTCGGCGGTCTCCTGCTGTCCTGGGTCTTCCCCGACAGCTGGCTGCTCGGCATGCCGATCGGCCTGCGCGCGCTGGTCGCGGTCGTGATCGCGTTCCTGCCGATCTTCGCCGCGAACGTGATCTTCGCCAAGCGCTTCACCGACACCGCCGACGGCACCGCCAGCTTCGGCGCCAACCTCCTCGGCGCCCTCCTCGGCGGCTGCCTCGAGTACGCCGCCCTGCTGATCGGCTTCGACGGCTTGATCATCATCGCCGCCCTGCTCTACGTCGGAGCGTTCCTGCTGCGTCCGAAGGCGGCGGTGGGAACGAGTTCCTAGCCCGGCCCTGAAACCCGAAAGAGCTCGACCACCACCTGGTGGTCGAGCTCTTTCAGTTCCTACGGGCTAGCTGCGGGGCGGGGCCGGGTAGTCGGGGTCGACGCCGTCGGTCTCCGCGGGCGGGGCCGGGTAGTCGGGGTCCACGCCGTCGGTCTCGGCCGGCGGGGCCGGGTAGTCCGGGTCGACGCCGTCGTTGCCCGGGCCGGGCGGGGCCGGCTGGGGGGCCGGGTAGTCGGGGTCCACGCCGTCGTTGCCGGTGCCGGGGCCGCCGTACTGGGTGTAGCCGCGGGGCTGGTCGGCGGGCGGGACCGGGTAGTCCGGGTCCACACCGTTCTGGCCGATGGTCGGGAACGTGCTGGCCTGGGTGGGCGGGTTGTTCGGGCCGGGATTAGCCATGGTTGCCTTTCTGACGCGGCGTCTGCGGACGTTGTCGACGATGATCAGCACGATGCCGATCAGGAAGAAGAACAGGAACGAGCCGATCGCCAGCAGCACCGACACCACCAGGGAGCCGAGTGCGAGCTTGGGGCCGGCGTAGAAGGTTCCTCCGGTCCCGGCGGCGTCGCAGTCGACCACGACCTCCTGGGCCGGGACCTTGCGGACCGACTGGGCGACGACGTACCAGGTGTCGCCGTTCAGGGTGATCTGCTGCGACCCCTTCACCGGTTCCATCGGGATGTCGGCGCCGGAGGCGTCCTTCGCCGTACAGGGCGGGATCAGGGCCGGGACCGTCGAGTACACGGTCAGTCCGTCCGCGGTCAACTGGACGGTCCCGCCGTCGACCCGGGTCGGGGCCTTCGGCAGGTTCTGCACCAGGCGGACCACGAAGATCCCGCTCAGCACCAGCCCGAGGACGAAGCAGCCGACCGCGATCCACGTCAGGGTCCGCTTCGGCGCCGCTGGTCCCCCGGAGTAGCTCGTCATACCCCGCACGCTAACCCGCCGGAGGATCCTCCCCGCCCGATCTGCCCGAAAGGGCGACGTAGGCTGCGGTGCGTGGAACAGGTGCTGCGCTGGGTGAGCGAACAGACCGGCAGCGACGTCGCCACGGTCACGCCGCTGCGCGGCGGCTGGACGGCCGAGATGCGCCGCGTCCGGCTCGCCGACGGGCGCGACGTCGTGGTCCGCTCGTTCGTGACCGAGTTCTTCCGCCGGCACGCCGAAGGACTGCTCGAGCGCGAGGCCGGGATGCTCCGCGCTCTCGCCGACGTCGACAGCATCCCCGCGCCCCGCCTGCTGGCCGTCGACTCCACCGGCCGGTACGGCGAAGCGCCGTCGCTCGTGATGTCCATGCTGCCGGGCGCGGTCGACGTTCACACCGACCGTTCCGCTCAGCTCGCCGGGCAACTGGTCGCGATCCACCGCGTCCAGGTCGACCCCAGGCCGCGCGAGTTCCAGGTCTGGGTCTCGCCCGGCACCGTCCGGGTGCCTGCGGCAACCAATCGGCCGCAGGTCTGGACGCAGGCCGTCGAGATCATCGCGCGCGAGCTTCCGCCGTACGACGGCGTGCTGCTGCACCGGGACTTCCATCCGGGCAACGTGCTCTTCGACGGCGACCAGGTCAGCGGCGTCGTCGACTGGGTCGAGACCTCCTGGGGACCGGCCGACCTGGATGTCGCGCACTGTTCGACGGCGCTGGCGTTGCTGCACGGGCCGGAGGTCGGTGTGCGGTTCGCCGACCAGTACGTCGCGGCCGGCGGGCAGTTGTCCGAGGATCTCCGGCACTGGCAGGTCCTCGACGCGCTCGGCTTCGCACCGGATGCCGAGAAGGTCGCCGGTCCGTGGCGCGAGCTCGGACGCATCGACCTGACGTCCGGCGTACTGCAGGATCGGCTGGAGCACTACCTGCAGCAGGTGCTCTAGGGAACGCCGAGCAGGCGAAGCCCCGCGGCCGTTGCCGCGGCGGCGACCACGACCAGCACGAACGGCGCGCGACGCCACGCGAGCAGCCCGCCAACCAGTACGCCGAGAGGCCGCGCGATGCCGGCGTGGGTGTGACCCGCGGTGAAGGTCGCGGTCGCGACCAAGGCCGCGAGCAGGACGATCGCGGCGGTGGAGAGCAGTTGCCGCGTCCGCTCGGAGAGTTCGAAGCGCGCGCGCATCAGCGGGCCGGCGACCCGCAGCGAAAAGGTGCCTGCGGCAAGGATCAGGATCGCGGCGAGGATCAGGGGCTCGTTCATCAGGCGGGTTCCAGGGCTCGGATCGGGCGGTAGAAGAGCAGGCCGGCGAGCGCCAGCAGGACCGGCAGCCCGGCCGGCAGGAACGGCGTCGCCGCGAGCGCGACGACCGAGCCGACCAGCGCCGCCGTACGGGTCGCCTTGTCCTTCAGCGCGGGCAGCACCAGCGCGAGCAGTACGGCGGGGAACGCCGCGTCGAGCCCGAAAGCGTCCGTGTCCGTGATCACCGATCCGGCCAGCGCGCCGACCACCACCCCGACGTTCCAGCTGATGAAGATCCCGATCCCGCACAGCCAGTACGCCGCGCGCTTGTGCCGCAGCTCCTCCTGGCCGATCGCGAACGCGACGTTCTCGTCGGTCATCAGGTGACTGCCGGCGAACCGGCGCCAGCCGCCGCCGAGCACATCGCTGACCGCGAGCCCGAAGGCGACGTGCCGGCTGTTCACCAGCAGCCCGGCGACGGTCGCCGCGATCGGCGAGCCGCCGGCAGCGACGATCCCGACGAACAGGAACTGCGACGCGCCCGCGAACACCAGCAACGACATCGCGACCGGCACCCACAGGCTGAGGCCCCCGCCGACGCTGATCGCGCCGTACGAGAGCCCGACCACGCAGTCGGCCAGGCAGACGAGTGCGATGTCGCGGGCCAGGGCCGGGTCGAGTGTTCGCCAGATCGAACGCATGGGTTTTATGATGAACAAACCGCACGGCGTTCGTCAAGGCGAACACATGGACCGATGGAGCGAACACTGATGGACGCCAAGGCACCGCTCGACGTGATCGCGGGCTCGTTGCGCCGGGAACGCGCCCGGACCGGGCTGTCGCTGAGCGAGGTCGCCAAACGGGCCGGGGTCGCCAAGTCCACGCTGTCCCAGCTGGAGTCGGGGACCGGCAACCCCAGCGTCGAGACGCTGTGGGCGCTCTGCGTCGCGCTCGAGATCCAGTTCGGCGACCTGATCGACCCGCCGCGCCCGAAGGTGCAGGTGATCCGGGCCAACGAGGGCCCGGCGATCCGCTCCGAGAAGGCCGACTACAGCGCGACCCTGGTCGCGTCCTGCCCGCCGAACGCGCGCCGCGACATCTACCGGCTGGCGATCGCCCCCGGCCCGGGCCGCCTGTCCGAGCCGCACATGCCGGGCACGATCGAGCACGTCGTACTGGGCACGGGCCGTGCCCTGGTGGGCCTCGCCGGCGAACCGGTCGAGCTCAACCCGGGCGACTACATCGCCTACCCGGGTGACCTGCCGCACGTGTTCCGCGCGCTGGAGCCGGGCACGACCGCCGTACTGGTGTCGGAGACTTCTTAGATCTTCCGGCCGACGGCGCCGACGATGCACTCCTCGACCTGGTTCAGCGGCTTGAGCCGTGGGCCGTCCGGCCACCAGTCGTCGCACAGCACCAGGCCCGGCTCGACCAGCTCCTGGCCGGGGAAGAACTCCATCAGTTCCTTGCGGGTGCGGAACCTGCCGCTGCCCATCGGGCTGTGGATGAACTTCTCCTCCATCCTCTGGGCGACCTCGGTGTGCTCCGGAGTCTCCGGGTCGAAGAAGTGCGAGATCGCCGTGTACGACCCGGGTACCACCGCGTCGACGTACTTCTGCATGATCTGCGCACCTTCGGTGCCGATGTAGTGGTGCAGCGTGCCGGCCTGCATCACGGCGATCGGCTGGCTGAAGTCGAGGAATTCACGCACGCCGGGCTTGCTCAGCACCTCGTCCGGCTCGAAGATGTCGGCGCTGAGGAACAGCGTGTTCTCGTTCTCCTCGAGCAGCGCGCGGCCGTGCGCGAGCACCACCGGGTCGTTGTCGATGTAGAGCACCTTGGCGCTGGGCTGGATCCGCTGCACGACCTGGTGGGTGTTCTCGGCGGTCGGCAGACCGGATCCGCAGTCCAGGTACTGCGTGATCCCCGCCTGGCCCGCCAGGAACCGGCACGAGCGGATCAGGAAGTTCCGGTTCGACCAGGCCAGGTCCTGGGCCTGCGGCGCGGCGGCCTGGACCCCACGCAGCACCTCGCGGTCGACCTCGAAGTTGTCCTTGCCGCCCAAGAAGGCGTCGTACACGCGGGCGATGCTGGCCCGGGTGGTGTCCACACCCACCGGGACGGAACTCGGAGCCTTGGTGGCATCGGACATGCGGCGACCTCGCAGGGGAAGGTTCGGCTGAAGCTCCGAGCCTATCCGCATCGGAGCGGAAATATCACGCCCAGTAGCGAGTTCGGACTCCCCTCGGCCGACCCGGACGTGCAAAGATCGGCGGGCACGTCGCGGGAGAGAGTCGATGGGGAGGGTCCTGGTGACCGAGGAGCAGGGCGCGCCGGGCGGTCCGACCGCCCTGCGGATCATGCTTGGGGCCCACTTGCGCCGGATGCGCGAGGAGGCCGGGATCAGCCGCGGTGACGCGGGCTGGGCGATCCGCGGGTCGGAGTCGAAGATCAGCCGCCTCGAGCTCGGCAAGGTCGGCTTCAAGCCGCGCGACGTCGACGACCTGCTGACGCTGTACCGGATGAACGACGCCGAGGAGCGCGAGCGGCTGCTCGACCTCGCCCAGGAGGCGAACAACCCCGGCTGGTGGCAGCGCTACGACGACGTCACGCCGAACTGGTTCCACGCCTACCTCGGACTCGAGGTCGCCGCGGACATGATCCGGACCTTCGAGTCGCAGTTCATTCCCGGGCTGCTGCAGACCGCCGGGTACGCCCGCGCCGTCATGCAGCTCGGGCACAGCGAGGCCCCACTGCCGCCGGCCGAGATCGAGCAACTCGTCGCCTTGCGGATCGAGCGCCAGGCCGTCCTGAACCGCGCGCTGCGCCCCCTGCGTTTCTGGGCAGTTCTCGACGAAGCCGTGCTGCGGCGCGGCGTCGGCGAGCCCGGCGTACTGCGTGAGCAGCTCGAGCACCTGCTGGAGGTCTCCCGGCGCCCGAACGTCACGCTGCAGATCATCCCGTTCGGCAAGGGCCTGTACGCCGCGACCGGCGGCGCCTTCAGCATCCTGCGCTTCGCCGAGACCGACCTGCCCGACGTCGTCTACATCGAGCACCTGACCAGCGCGGTCTACCTGGACAAGCGCGAGGACCTCGACAAGTACGTCGTCACCATGGACGCCCTGTCGATCGCCGCCGGTACGCCCCGCGAGACCGAAGCCCTGCTGAAGGAAATCATCAAGACCACCGAGTGATCCCTTGCCTCAAAAGGAAAAGGCGGCGCGGACCGCTTCCACCCGGTGCTTGACGTTGTGCAGGAAGCGCTTCGGGACCGACCGGTCGGTGAACTGCGGGAGGGCCTCACACTCCTGATGGCCGGGCGCGAGGCGGACGGTCATCACCCGGGTCAGACGGGTGCCTTCGGCAACTGGTTCGAAGAGGTAGTCGACTTGGGCGCCGACCCCGCGCCAGCCGTACCGGTCGGTGGTGACGGTCCACTGCCGGCCCCATTCGGCGCGACCGACCGTCCAGGTGGCGGAGAACATCTCGTCGCCACTGGCCAGCACCTGGGTGACCTGGTCGCCGGCGACGGCGCAGCGGTCGGTGACGCCGGTCGTGTGCACCACCAGCGGATGGGTGCGCAGCACGTTGCGCGGCATGGTCAGGAAGAAGTACGTGTCCTGGGGGTCCCGCTCGACGACCACCTGGTCGCGAACCCGGATCACGCCCCCACTCGTCGGCCCCGGCATCCCAGCGATGCTACTGACGCGGCCCGGGCCCAGGAACCGGGTGCACGGCGGCTTAACCCATTCTTACTCCGACGACGTGTGGTGGTCGGTCCTGGTGAAGAAGTCGCTCGGATCGGCCGTCGGCCGGGGAGTCGTTTCCAGCCAGGCGGCGAAGTTCTCCGGCTGCCGGCGTTCGAGCTCGTCGAGGTAGCTGAGCCGGGTCTCGGTGATCGCCATCCGCTCGTCCGCACTCGCCGCGGACTCCAGCGCCGTACTACTCAGGCACCAGGCCAGGCAGAGCTCCTCGTCGGAGTACTGCTCGACCGTCGAGGCCGGGGTCCAGAAGTGCTTCACCACGTACGGCGAAGTGGCGGCGACCGCGACGGCGAGCGCGATCGTCGTCCAGCCGGCGGTGACGGCGTACCCGCAGACGGCCAGCGTCAGCGAGCCCGAGCGCAGCGACCACTTGGCGACCTGGCGGGCGACGTACCGGGCGGGCCGGCCGTCGGCCAGACCGGCGCTGAGGTAGACCGAGCCGACCGTGCCCGCGCCCATCACGAACGTCATCAGACAGGTGGTCGGGCTGATCAGCAGGACGGCGGCACCGGCGCCGGCCAGCAGCAGGAAGCCGACCACGGCCGTCCAGACGATCCGATAGCGCTGCCCACCGAAGAAACCCGTAGCCGCCATCTCTACCTCCTTCTCCCAGTAGAGTGCCCACACCGGATGTGGTCAATCCATGACGCCGGGTGTCGGAGAAGTGGCTCGGGAGACCGGCGGCTCAACCCGCCGCGACGGGTGCAGGCAGGTCCACGGCCTCGGCGTGCGGGACGCGGGCGAGTTCGGCCCGAACCAGGCGTCCAGCACGACGTCCTCGCCGGTCGCCTCGACCAGCTCGCCCGGCTCCCGCTCGACCAGCCGCAGCAGCGCGATCAGCCGCCACGCCTGCTCCCCCGTCATTTTCATTGCCTCCGGCCCCCTCTCTCCCGTCTATCGGAGAACAGGGCCCGAACGTTTCACCGGCCTGCCACCTGGTGGACCCGGCGCGCTCGCCAGTCGTCCTCGCGGAGGGCGTAGACGAGGTCGTCGATCCACTCGCCCTTGAAGAAGGCGGCGTGCACGAAGTGGGCCTCCTGGCGCATCCCGAGCCGGGTCGCGAGCTGGACGGAGGCGTCGTTGCCGTCCACGATGACGGCGACGATCCGGTGCAGGCCGAGGTCGTCGAAGCCGAGCTCGAGCATCGCCTCGGCGGCTTCGGCGGCGTACCCGCGGCCGTGGTACTCCGCGTTCAGCGCGTAACCGAGCTCACCCTGGCGGTCGGTGTCACTGGCCCACTTGAGCAGGACCTCTCCGATCACCGTGCGGGTCTCGCGCAGTTCGATCGCCAGGACGAGCCACTGACCTGGCTCGGTCAACTCCCCCTGGCCGAGCTTCGTCTCGAGCGTCGCCCTGGTCTGCTCACGGTCCCGAACGGGCCACGGGGTGTACCGCACGACGTCAGGATCGGAGTGAAAGGCGAGCAGATCGTCCAGGTCCTCACGGCGATGCGGCCGCAGGTCGAGCCGCTCGGTCCGCACGGGGTAGTCGGGACGCAGTCCTCCGGGCATGGTGATCCTCTCGTCTAACAACGTTAGACAGCTAGGCTAGTGAGATTGCACAGGTTCGGACAAGGGAGAATTCCGCGATGTCGGTACGGCGTGACGCCGGACCCGCGCAGGGCGCCTCGGCGCGGAGCGCCGGGCCGCGCGACGCCTCGTCCCACGTCGCGGCCGGACTGACCGTTGCCGCGATCGTCGACGCCGCACTGGCGGTGATCCGGGTCGACGGGGTGGGCGGGTTGACCATGCGCTCGCTGGCCGAGCGGCTGGCGGTTCGGGCGCCGTCGCTCTACCACCACGTGCGGAACAAGGACGAGCTGCTCGAACTGGTCGCCCGGAACGCGTTCGACGCGTTCGCGGCCGACCGTACGGCGTACGCGGAAGTGCGCACGCTGGACGACTGGATCGCGGTGACGACCTCGGGGTCGCATCGGCTGCGGGCGTTCTACGCCGAGCACCCGGGCCTGGCCGCGCTGATCCAGACGAAGGCGACGCCGTACCGGGACGTCGGCGACGGCTCGCGAGCCGCGCTGGTGCGCGCACAGATCGGCGCCTTGGTCGCGCTCGGCGTCCCCGAGAGCACAGCCCGCGAGACCTTCGAGACGATCGCCCACTGGACCCTCGCCGCGGTGGCAGCGGACGGCCCGGACGAGTTGTTCAGCGCCGGCCTGGACCTCCTGATGCTGGGCGTACGCTCCCGCCTGTCGGACTGAAGTCGGCAGGCGCACGCGCGAAGCGCGTAGCGCTCGGGGGCGGCCGCTCCCCCTCCCCTCACTCCCCTGTCCCGGCACCAGCGAGGACGAGCGTTCGGCTGCTTGTTGTCGGTGGGTGGGGTTAGGGTCGAAATCATGGGTGGTTACCGCGAGTACCGGGCGCCGGTGGGCCTCGAGCCGCTGGTTGCTTGCTTGTGGGAGAGCGAGCCGGTCGCGGGGAAGAGCACGCGGGTGATTCCGGATGGCTGTGTCGATCTGGTGTGGCTTGGGGCCGAGCGGGGGCTGGTTGTGGCGGGGCCGGACACCGGGCCTTGGGTGACCGGACCGGGGAGTGAGAGCAGTTACGCGATTCGCCTGCGGCCGGGGGCTGCGGGGGCGGTGCTGGGGTTGCCGGCCACTGAGTTGCGGGATCTTCGAGTCGGGATCGACCTGGTGTGGGGAGCTGAGGGACGGGCGCTCGGGGACGCGCTGGGAACGGCGGATCCAGGGCAGCGGCTGCGGATTCTGACCGAGACCGTGCTGCAGCGGCGGGCGGCTCCCGATCCGCTGGCGGTGGCGGCGGCGCGGAAGCTGGCGGAGCCGGCGGCGAAGGTGTCCACGGCGGCCGCCGATCTGGGGATCAGTGAGCGGCAGCTCAACCGGCGGATGCAGAACGCCGTCGGGTACGGGCCGAAGATGCTGGCCCGCGTGGCCAGGCTGCGAAGGTTGATCGTCCAGCCGGGCGACGACGCGCTGGCGACCCGCGCGTTCGCCGCCGGGTACGCGAGCCAGGCGCACATGAACGACGAGGTCCGTCGGCTGACCGGGCTGACGCCGGTCCAGTTCCTGAAGGACGCCACCCTCACCGCCGCGTGACCAGCCGACCGCGCCCCGCGTGACCCGCCGACAGCGGACCTTCCCACCACGTGACCGTTTCCTGGAAGACCTGCTGACTGCAACGCCCTAGCGTCAGAGGCATGATCGACCTCACCGCAGCAGAACAGTTCGTCTACGCCAACGCCCGGCTGATCGACCGGCACCGGCTCGCCGTCCTCCTGCACGGCGCACCCAAGCACCAGGTCGTCGACGCATTACGCGCCTACCGCACCCCCGACGGCGGCTTCGGGCACGCTCTCGAGCCCGACGTGCGCTGCCCGGGCAGCCAGCCGTCCGCCGTACTGCACGCGCTGGACGTGCTCGCGGGCGCCGACGCGCTCGACGACCCGATCGTCGACGAGATCGGCGACTGGCTGACCACGATCACCAATCCCGACGGCGGCGTACCAACCGTCCTGCCGAGCGCCGACGGTTATCCGCGAGCGCCCTGGATGGTCCCGGTGGCGGAGAGCGGGTTCCTCACCTACGCGATCGCCGGCAAGCTCTGGCAGGCCGGGTCGAAGCACGACTGGTTGCCGAGGGCCACCGAGTGGTGCTGGACGACGATCGAGCGGGCCGACGGCGTCGGCGGGTACACGGTGAAGTTCGCGCTCGACTTCCTCGACGCCGTCCCGGACCCGGCCCGGGCCGCCACGGCGGTCGAGCGACTGAGCACCTCACTCGATGCCGAGGGCAATCTCCCGGTCGAGGGCGGTACCGAGGACGAGAAGATCACCCCGATCACCATGTCCCCGCACCCCGGCACCCCGAGCCGCGCGCTGTTCAGCACCGCGCAGCTCGACGCCGACCTCGACCGGCTGGCCGCCGACCAGCACGACGACGGCGGCTGGGACGTCGACTACCTGCACTGGTCGCCGGGCCAGGCCCTCGACTGGCGCGGCATCGCCACCGTCAACGCCGTCGCCACCCTCCGCGCCAACGGCAGGCTTTGACCCTGGGCGTAAAACGCTCGCCGTCGGCGCCACGGCTTCGTACAGTGCCGGCATGCCCACGACTGTCCGCCGCGCCGTTCCCGAGGACGCCGAGCTGGTCCGAACGCTGATCGGCGAGATCGCCGACCACCAGGACGAAGGCCAGTACGTCACCGTCACCGCCGACCGCTGGCGCGAGCTGCTCGCCGACGACACGGTGACCGTGCTCATCGCCGAGTACGACGGGGAGCCCGCCGGCTACGTCTCCGCCGTCCGGCGTCTGCACCTGTGGACCGGCGGCGACGTGCTCGGCCTGGACGACCTCTACGTCCGCGAACGCTTCCGCGGCCAGCGCGTCGGCGAGCTGCTGATGCTGGAGCTCGCCCGCCAGGTCGCGCTCCCCCACAAGCTGACCATCACCTGGGGCATGCGGGAGAGCAACGAAGGCGCCCAGCGCTTCTACGCGCGGCTGGGCGCCAACCTGAAGACCAAGGTCATGGCCTCCTGGCCGTACGAGGCCTACTCGAAGTCCCTCTAGAACAGCCGGACCTCGCTCGGCTCTTCCAGGTTTAGCAGGAGCTGCTTGCGACTCAGCCCTCCGGCGTACCCGGTGAGCTTGCCGCCCTTGCCGACCACGCGGTGGCACGGGACGACCACACAAACGGGGTTCTGCCCGACCGCCTGGCCGACTTTCTGGGCCAGGGCCTTGTCGCCGAGCCGTGCCGCCAGTTCGCCGTACGTCGTGGTGGCGCCGTACGGGATCTCGGTCAGCAGGGCCCAGACCCGCCGCTGGAAGCCGTCCCCGTCCAGCGCGAGCGGTACGTCGAACGTCCGCCGCGCGCCGGCCAGGTACTCGTGCAGCTCGGTCGCCGCCTGGGTCAGCACCCGATCGCCCTCGGCCGTGACCTCGTCTCCGAGGGCCGTCCGGTCGGGCCTGGTCCAGTGGTGCGGGAAGTAGACGCCCGCCAGCGCGTCGCCGGACGCGACCAGGGTCAGGTCGCCCAGCGTCGTACCGACGACCGCGTGCCGGATGCTCATGCTGCTCTCCTCGTCTCGTTGTCCCCCATGGAACGGGCGAGCGGGCGAGCGTGTGAGGGCCGAAGCGCGGTCACCCTCCGTACAGGTGGTCCAGGTCACCGAAACCCGCGACCGGGTCAGGCATCGACCGCCACTAAGGTGGAGGCGCCGGAACGTAGGCACACAGCAGCACGTAGGCACACTGGGAGCGGAGTACACGGTGACTGACCCGACCATCATCTACACCCACACCGACGAGGCGCCGGCACTGGCGACGTACTCGTTCCTGCCGGTGATCCAGGCGTACGCCGGGCAGGCCGGGGTCGCCGTCGAGACCCGGGACATCTCGCTGGCCGGGCGGATCATCGCGCTGTTCCCCGAGTACCTGACCGAGAACCAGCGGATCGCCGACGCGCTGGCCGAGCTCGGTGAGCTGGCCAAGACGCCCGAGGCGAACATCATCAAGCTGCCGAACGTGTCGGCCTCGATCCCGCAACTGAAGGCCGCGGTCGCCGAGCTGCAGGGCCAGGGCTACGCCCTGCCGGACTACCCCGACGAGCCGAAGACCGACGAGGAGCGGGAGATCCAGGCCCGCTACGACAAGGTCAAGGGCTCGGCCGTGAACCCGGTGCTGCGCGAGGGCAACTCCGACCGCCGCGCGCCCGCCTCGGTGAAGAACTACGCCAAGACCCACCCGCACCGGATGGGCGCGTGGACGCCGGACTCCAAGACCAACGTCGCCACGATGGGCGCCGAGGACTTCCGCTCGACCGAGAAGTCGGTCGTGGTGCCCGCCGACGGCGCGCTGCGGATCGAGCTCGTCGGTGACGACGGCACGACCACCGTGCTGCGCGAGTCGGTGCCGGTGCTGGCCGGCGAGGTCGTCGACGCGTCGGTGATGCACGTCGCGCCGCTGCGCGAGTTCCTGACCGCTCAGGTCGCCCGGGCCAAGGCCGAGGACGTGCTGTTCTCGGTGCACCTGAAGGCCACGATGATGAAGGTCTCCGACCCGATCGTCTTCGGCCACGTGGTCCGCGCGTTCTTCCCGAAGACCTTCGCGGCGTACGGCGAGGTGCTGGCCAAGGCCGGCCTGACCCCGAACGACGGCCTCGGCGGCATCCTGAACGGCCTGGCCGGGCTCCCGGAGGGCGCCGAGATCAAGGCCTCCTTCGACGCCGAGCTGGCCGACGGCCCGGCGCTGGCGATGGTCGACTCCGACAAGGGCATCACCAACCTGCACGTGCCGTCCGACGTGATCGTCGACGCCTCGATGCCGGCGATGATCCGGACGTCCGGCCACATGTGGGGCCCGGACGGCCAGGAGCACGACACCCTCGCCGTGCTGCCGGACAGCAGCTACGCCGGGATCTACCAGGTCGTGCTCGACGACTGCCGCGCCAACGGCGCCTTCGACCCGGCGACGATGGGCTCGGTCCCGAACGTCGGCCTGATGGCGCAGAAGGCCGAGGAGTACGGCAGCCACGACAAGACCTTCGAGATCGCCACCACCGGGACCGTCCGGCTGGTCGATGCCGACGGCAACGCCGTGCTGGAGCAGACCGTCTCGGCCGGTGACATCTTCCGCGCCTGCCAGACCAAGGACGCGCCGATCCGCGACTGGGTCAAGCTGGCCGTCACCCGGGCCCGCGCGACCGGCGACCCGGCGGTGTTCTGGCTGGACGAGACCCGCGCGCACGACGCGCAGATCATTGCCAAGGTCAACGAGTACCTGGGCGAGCACGACACCGACGGCCTGGACCTGAAGATCCTGGCCCCGGTGGACGCGATCAAGCTGTCGCTGGAGCGGATCCGCCGCGGCGAGAACACCATCTCGGTGACCGGCAACGTGCTGCGCGACTACCTGACCGATCTGTTCCCGATCCTCGAGCTGGGCACCAGCGCGAAGATGCTGTCCGTCGTACCGCTGATGGCCGGTGGCGGGCTGTTCGAGACCGGTGCGGGCGGCTCGGCACCCAAGCACGTGCAGCAGTTCGCGAAGGAGAACTACCTGCGCTGGGACAGCCTGGGCGAGTTCTTCGCGCTGGCCGCGAGCTTCGAGCACCTGGCCCAGACCACCGGCAACGGCAAGGCCCAGATCCTCGCCGACACCCTGGACCGGGCGACCGCGACGTTCCTGAACGAGGACAAGTCGCCGACCCGCCGCGTCGGTGGCATCGACAACCGCGGCAGCCACTTCTACCTGTCGCTGTACTGGGCGCAGGAGCTGGCCAAGCAGACCGACGACGCGGACCTGGCCAAGCTGTTCACCGCCGTCGCCGAGACGCTGGCGTCCAACGAGCAGACGATCGTCGAGGAGCTGCTCGCGGTCCAGGGCAGCCCGGTCGAGCTGGGCGGCTACTACCACCCGAACCCGGAGCTCGCCGCCGCGGCGATGCGTCCGTCGAAGACGTGGAACGACGCGCTGGCGACGCTGTCCTGATCCGTCGCGAAGGGGCGCTCACCGGATCCGGTGAGCGCCCCTTCGGCGTACTCAGTGCTGGTGCTGGTACTCCTGCTGGGTCATTTCCTTCAGCTCGTACGCCGGGGTCGTGGTCTTGTTCTGCGCGCTGCCGCCGCCGACGTCACCGCCGCCGAAGCGGATGTTCGCCCAGTTGTTCTGGGTGGTCAGCGTCGTGGTGCGGCCGTCCCGGTTGACGTCGAAGGCGCCGGTGTCGGCGGTGTCGCCGTCACAGTTCCAGTCGATCGGAAGGTTGGCCGCGCCCGAGGTACGGGTGGTGTTGTTCGGGCACTTCCACTTGGTCTTCCAGGCCGAGGCCGCGCTGCCCAGACCGGTCGACTCGCGCAGGCTGGTCTCGGTCAGCGACGGCGGGGCGAAGTTCGAGTAGCTGAACCAGTTGGCGCCGCTGGTCCGCGGGACGCCGTCGAACTGGAAGTGGTAGTTCATCACGCTCAGGTAGTTCGGCTTGTAGTTGACCGAGTCGGTACCGCCGTGGGTCAGGCCGAGGTCGTGGCCGAGCTCGTGGATGAACGTGCCGACGTTCATGTTCTCGGTGACGGTCCAGTTGCACTTGGGGCCCATCGTCACGATGAACGTGTCGTTCGGGATCGCGAACGCGTTGCCGCTGCTGCAGCTGTTGTCGTAGTCGTCGGCCCAGAGCATGTAGTGGAAGACCGCCTTGCGGGCCGAGGCGAAGTGGGTCGCCTTGATTGCGTCGGTCTGCTGCACGGCCGGCTGCAGGTTGCTGTCGTACGGCACCTGGTTGCCGCCGCCGAGGTTGTACGCCGCACCGCGGGCGGAGCCGGCGTCGAGGTGGATCCGGATGCCGGTGCTGCCGTCGGGGTTGCTGATCGGCGCGGCCGCGAAGCTCTGCACGATCCGGTCGAGCGCCGCCGTACTGGCCAGGCGCCCGTCCATGTAGTCCATCTCGACGAACAGGTCCTTCTTGTTCGGCGTCGCGCCCATCCCGGGCAGGTCGACGTCCACGACACCGTCGCCGTTGGCGTCGTACCCGTTCGTCTCCCAGGTGTCGGGCAGCGAGTCGCCGTCGGTGTCGGTCGCGGCGGGCGCCTTGACCTGGGGTACGGCGGCCGCGGTGTCCGGCGCGGCGGCGGCGGCGACGGCACCGCCGGCCGCGGCGGCGACCAGGGCGAACGAGCTCAGGGTGGCGAGCACGAGGGGGCGGGGGCGGAATGTCATCGGATCTCCTCAGTCCGGTCAGCGGCTGGGAAAGCTCCCTCACAGAGCCGCTGAACAGTTGCTGCGTACAACCTCGGGGACTACAACCTTCCGCAGCATGTATCCGATCGACCACTCAGCGCAATGGGGATAACCCGAAAGTTTCGGTTTCGGCCCCGCGCAGTGTGCGGGTTGTCACCCCGCGTGAATCACCGGCAGGACGCTGAGCGACGTCACCGCGATCCCGGTGAGACGAGCCCGGCCGACGCCGGCCGCGCCGAGCACCTCCATACCGCGGGTGAGCGCGACGAAGTACGCCGCCAGCTCGCCGGCGTTCGCGGACTCGTCGACCTCACCGCTGGCCTGCGCATCCTCGATGCACTGCCGGTAGATCGCCTCGAGCTGCTCGTACGCCGCCAGCGCCGACCGGGCGACCTCCTCGTCCTGGTCGGCCATCTCGACGGCGGCCTTGGTGACGAAGAACCCGGCCGGCGCCGGGTCGCTGAAGGTGATCGCCAGCCGGAGTACCTGGGCCTTGATCCGCTCCAGCGGCGTCGACCCCTCGCCGCCGAGCTCCTCGTCGACCAGCGCGAGCGCCTCGGCGGTCTTGGCCGACAGCGCCTTGAGGAACAGCTCGCGCTTGCCGCCGAACGCGTTGTAGAGACTCTGCTTGCCGACGCCGGTCGCCCGGGCCAGGTCGTCGACACTGGTCCCGCCGTACCCCTGCCGGGCGAAGGTCTCGCCGGCCCGGGTCAGCACGTCGGCCTCCACGAACTTCCGCGGTCGTCCCATGGGTCCGAGCGTACCGCTTACTTGACCATCCGGTCCAAAACTGCGTCAGCCGCCGGCGTTTCTCACCGACGGCTGGGACCAGCTGGCGAGCAGGGTCAGGGCCTCGCGGGACGAGGAGTCCGGAGCGGTCGAGTAGACGTAGAGGGTCTGCTCGGGATCGCCGGGGAAGGTGAGCGCCTCGAAGTCGACGGTCAGGTCGCCGACGACGGGATGGTGCAGGCGCTTGGCGCCGTACGTGCGCTGGTGGACGTGGTGCTCGGACCACCACTGGCGGAACTCCGCGCTCGCCAGGGACAGCTCGCCGACCAGCTTCTGCGCGTCGGGATCGTCGGGCGCGTTGCCCGCGTCGAAGCGCAGACTCTCGACCGCGTTGCGCGCCTGGTGCTCCCAGTCGACGAAGAGGTTGCGGGCTTCGTCCGACAGCAGCATCCAGCGCGCGTAGTTGCGCTCCCGGGGCGGCATCCGGTCGAAGTCGGTGAACAGCGCCCGCGCCAGCCGGTTCGTCGCCAGGACGTCGGTACGCCGTCCGAGCACCAACGCGGGCTGGGAATCGAGCGAGTCGAGCAACTGGTAGAGACCTGGTCGCACGCGCTGGACCGGGCGAACCCGCGGCCGGGGCGCGCGCGGCGCACCGACGAGGTTGCGCAGGTGGGTCCGGCCGGCGGCGTCGAGGTCCAGCGCCGTCGCGATCGCGTCGACCACCTGCGCGGACGGGACGATCCGGCGTCCTTGCTCCAGCCGGGTGTAGTAGTCGGTCGAGACGCCGGCCAGCATCGCGACCTCCTCGCGGCGCAGGCCTGCCACCCGGCGTACGCGACCGTCGGCGGGCAGACCGGTGGTCTGCGGGTCGCGGGCAGCGCGCGCCCGGCGCAGGAAGTCCGCGAGTTCACGGTTGAGGTCGGCCACCGGCCCATGATCGCAGGGCGATGCCGCTCGCCGCCTGGGTCGCTGAGTCCTAGGTTGCGGCCGACCAGGACGAAGGGGGCCGGTTGTCCGCCGTTCGGCAGGCACTTGCCGCGGAAGGCTGGAGACACCGGCCACCGAGGGCCGGCCGATCCGGAAGGAAGCCTCAAATGCCCTACCCCACCAGCGGTTCCGCCACCTGGTTCGTCACCGGTGCCTCGCGCGGACTGGGCCTCGAACTCGTCGGCCAGCTCCTGCGGCGCGGCGACAACGTGGCCGCCACGACTCGTTCGGTCGAACGCCTCACGGCCGCGCTCGGCGACGTCGACCAAGCGCGCCTGCTCGCACTGGAGGTCGACCTGACCGACGAGGCGGCCGTCCGTACGGCGGTCGCGACCGCGCAGGAGCGCTTCGGCCAGCTCGACGTCGTGGTGAACAACGCCGGGTACGGATTCCTCGGCGCGGTCGAGGAGGTCAGCGACAGCGAGGCGCGGGAGATGTTCGACGTCCAGATCTTCGGCACGTGGAACGTGCTGCGCGCGGTCCTGCCGCAGTTCCGTGAGCGCCGCAGCGGTCACATCCTGAACGTGTCCTCGATCCTCGGCCTGACTTCCTTCCCAGGTTGGGGTTTGTACTGCTCGGCCAAGTACGCTCTGGAAGGTCTGACCGAGTCGCTCGCGGCCGAGGTCGCCGAGCTCGGCGTCGAGGTCACGCTGGTCGAGCCGGGGTACATGCGGACGGACTTCCTGCGGTCCCAGTCGCTCGGCCTTCCCGCCAGGACACTCGACGCGTACCCGGCCGTGCGCGAGATGACCGCGACGCACCAGGCGATGCCCGGTACGCAGCTGGGCGATCCCGCGAAGGCGGCTGCCGCGATCATCGAGGTCGCCACCACCGGCTCCGCGCCGCTGCATCAGCTGCTCGGCTCGGACTCGGTCGGGCTCGCGGACGCGCGACTCGATGCGCTGCGGGCCGACTTCGACGCCGGACGCGCGCTGGCGCGGTCGACCGACATTCAGGCGAGCTAGGCCGGTACGGGCTGCTTCTGGCGGGTTCTGGTGGGCCACTGGATCACCAGTACGGCGCTGAGGACGACGGCGCCGCCGGCGAGTTGGGTGGGGCTGAGCGACTCGTGGAAGATCATTGCCGCTAGCAACACGGTGACGACCGGTTCGAGGGTGGACAGGATCGACGCGGCCGACGGGCCAACCCGGGCCAGGCCGACGAAGAAGGTGAGGATCGCGGCGACGGTGCTGACCACGGCGATCGCGGCCAGCCAGAGCCAGCCGCTCGGTGCGAAGTCGAGGCGCGGACCGCCTTGTACGACGGAGAAAGCGGCGAACGTGCAGGCCGCGCCGGTGCAGACCAGGGACGACAAGGCGATGGGTGACATACCTGCACCGACGCGGTCGCCGGCCAGGATGTAGAGCGTGTAGGCCACGGCGGCGCCGAAGCCCATCGCCGCGCCCAGTGGGTCCAGGCTCCCCGACGCCGCGCCACCCAGCACCAACGCCGTACCGGCCGAGGCGATCACCAGAGCAGCGACCCTCCGCGCCGAGGCACGCTCGCGGCGCAGCACGATCGCGCCGATCGTCACCAGCGCCGGGTACGCGTACAGGATCAGCGCGAGCAGCGAGGCGTCGATCCGTTCGAGCGCGCCGAAGAACAGGCCGGACTGCGTCGCGTACCCGATCCCGCCCATCGCGAGACCGGCGACCAGCGCGCGCCGCGGTACGCCGCGCAGCGCGCCCGTCGTCCCGGCGACGACGAGCAGCAGGACGGCGGCGACCGCGAAGCGCACCAGCAGCAGGTCGCCGACGTCGACGCCCGCGTCGTACGCGAGCTTGCCGAAGATCGCCATGGCACCGAAGCAGGCGGCGGACAGGAGGCAGAGGAAGGCACCCACGCGACGATGCTCGCAGCGCTCAACTGTTCACGTCTATCTCACGTTTCTGCATGACACCAGATAGCTTTGGTGAACGATGCTCGATCTCCGAAGACTCCGCCTGCTCCGCGAGCTGCACGCCCGCGGGACGATGCACGGCGCCGCGAAGGCGCTCGGCTACAACCCCAGCGCGATCTCCCAGCAGCTCGCGGTCCTCGAACGCGAAGCCGGCGCCAAGCTGCTCGAACGCACCGGCCGCAACGTCCGCCTCACCGACGCCGGTCAGGCCCTCGTCCGCCATGCGGCCGTCCTGCTCGACGGCCTGGAAGCTGCCGAGGCCGAGGTCGCCGCGATCGCCGCCGGGCACCCGGCCGGCGTCGTACGGGTGTCGGCTTTCCAGTCGGCCTTCCTGCGCATCGTCGCCCCGGCCGTCGCGGCTCTCGCCGAGAGTCACCCCGGCGTTCGCGTCGAGGTGACCGAGGCCGAGGTCGAGGAGTCGATCCCGGCGTTGCGCCTGCGCCAGCTCGACGCCGTCGTCGGCGACGAGTACTCCGGCCAACCGCGTCCCGTGCACACCGACCTGGCCCGCGAGTCACTGGTCCGCGAGCAGGTTCGTCTCGTCCTCCCCGAGTCGCATCCCCAAGCAGGCAACGCGAAAGTCCGGATGGCCGACCTGGCCGGCGAGCGCTGGGCCGCGTGCCAACCCGGCACCGGTCACCGCGACATGCAGATCCGCGCCTGCCGCGAGCTCGGCCACTTCGAGCCCGACCTGCGCTACGCGTCCGACGACTTCCTCATCCTCGTCGAGATGGTCCGCACCGCCGGCGCGTGTGCGCTGCTGCCCGACCTGGTCCTCGGGTACGGCGTACCGGGTGTCGCCGTTCGTCCGCTCGCCGAAGGCCCGATCGACCGCGAGGTCTTCCTCCTCACCCGCGCGACCAGGACCCCCGCGGTGCATGCCGTAGCCGCGGCGCTCCACGCCGCCGCGGCGACCCGTGGGTGATCGCGGTCAGTCCCCCGTACGGCGAGCCGCCCGGCGGACAGCCTGCCGGCGGATCTTCTCGCGGACGCCACAGGTCTCGGTCGCGCACCACCGGCGGGAGCCGTTGCGCGTCTGGTCGATGAACAACCAGCCGCAGGTCGGCCGACAGACCTTCACCCGATCGAGCTGCGGCGTGTTCAACAGGCGGACAGCATCTTCCGCGAGCAGATACCGAGGCCGCTCGAGGTCGTCGGTCGGCCAGGTCCACCGCACGCGGTCGTCCCAGCGCGGAACGGCCTGCGCAACGGCCTCGGCGTACATGTCGCGGATCGAGCACAGCGCCTCGTCAGGAGGAACACCGCCGGTCGCGATCGCCTGGAACACCTGGTACGTCGCCTCACGCAGCTCGATCGCCCGGCCGTGCGCGGCCGCCGCCGCGGAGGTGTCCGCCTGTCGCCGCAGCGTGCGGGCGCCGGCGGTGGTCAGCAGTCCCGCCTTGACCGACCACCCGAGCAACGCCCGGTAGTCGGGCACGTAGTCGCTCATCGGCGCCGGCTCGTACCGCGGCTCGACGGTGTTGACGAAGTCGAGGCACGGGGCGCCCGCCACGAAGTCCACGGGTCCCTCTGATTCCATCGACAGTGGTTTTGCCTGCATCATACCGGGCACCGGACTTCCATGATGCGACCAAAACCCGCTACGACTGCATCAGGTCTCGGCCGCTACCTGGGAGCCGCGGTGGTGATCCGGGCGGTCAACGACGGAGCCTCGGTCGGTCTCGCCCTGCTGGCGTTGACGATCCGGCCGGCGGTGGCCGGTGCCCTGGTGGCCGCGCTGGTCGCACCGCACCTGCTCGGGCCGTGGCTCAGCCGCATCCTGTCGTGGACGGACGCACGTCACGTCCTGGCCGGATCGTTCCTCCTGTACGGCGTCGCCGTCGCCGCGGCGGCCGTCGTGATGGACGACGTGCCCACCGCGCTCA
The DNA here is from genome assembly GCF_039529595.1 of Kribbella lupini. Classification (NCBI taxonomy): domain Bacteria; kingdom Bacillati; phylum Actinomycetota; class Actinomycetes; order Propionibacteriales; family Kribbellaceae; genus Kribbella; species Kribbella lupini. The sequence continues at coordinate 620,912 of NZ_BAAANC010000002.1, forward strand.
CGGTGCTGCTCGTCGTACTCGCCGGATGTGCGGGACCGATGCTCGCCGGCGGACTCACCAGCAGGCTGCCGCGCGGCGACACCGCACGATCGAGATCGCTCGACAGCGCGACCTGGGGAGTCGCGACGACGGCCGGGCCCGGACTTGCCGCGGTCACCAACTTGCTGGTCGGTCCGGTCGCCGCGGTGCTGCTGATGGCGTTCGGCGCGGTCGTCGCGGCGGGACTGGTGCTCACCTTGCCACCGGAGGTCAGCTCGCCCGAGCGCGCCGCCGGCATCCGCGAGTGCTTGCGGCACGCCTTCCACACCAGGGATCTGCGCAACCTGCTGCTCGCGATCGGCCTCGCCGGTCTCGGCCTCGGCGCGCTCCCGGTGGCCGCGCCACTCCTTGCCGCTGATCTCGGGCATCCCCCAGGCAGCGGCGGGCTGCTCATCACCGTGTACGGCGTCACCAGCCTTCTCGGCTCACTCGTCAGCGCCCGTCGGCCGTTCGGCGGACCACCGCTGCGAGTGGCCGCCGGCAGCCTGGCCGTGATGAGCCTCGGAGTCGGCGCCGCGGCCGCCGCACCGGCGTACGCGCCGGCTGTTGCCGCCTTCGTCCTGCTTGGCCTCGCGAACGGGACGCTGCTGCCGACCGTGCTGGCTGTCTGCCGTTCGTACGCGCCGGCGAACGGTCACGCGCAACTGCTCGTGCTCACCAGCAGCGTGAAGATCACCGGCTCGGCGCTGGCGGGCGTCTGGTCCGGCCTCCTCACTCCCACCGGCGGACGCACGCTCGTGGCCGTCGCCGCCGGTGCCCTGCTCGCTGCCGCGACGGCCGCCTTCGGCCCGTGGACGCGGTCAGCCTGATCCGATCCAACAAAACCGAGATCCTATACGATCTAGTATTTTCCGAATTAATTCTCTACGCTCCTGCGAGTCCGCCCACGACAGACAGGGGATCGCTGTGTTGACAGCAGGCCTCACCCGCCGCCGGATCACGTCCGCGCTGCTGGGATTCACCCTCCTCACCGGGTTCGTCGGTACGCCGGCCGCCCACGCCCAACCGGGCACCGACCAGACCAACCTCGCCCTCGGCCGTACGGCGAGCCAGAGCTCGGAGTACGAGACCGCCGCCCCGGCCGCCCGGGCCGTCGACGGCAACCGCGACGGCGGGTTCTGGAACGGCTCGCTGTCCCACACCGCCGAGCAGGACGAAGCCTGGTGGCAGGTCGACCTGGAGTCGCGGCGGCCGATCGGCGGCGTCACGATCTTCAACCGGACCGACTGCTGCATCGCCCGCCTGGCCGACTTCTACGTGCTGGTGTCGAACACGCCGTTCACCTCGAACTCCCTCGAGGCGACCCGCAAGCAGTCCGGCGTCACGGCGATCCACGTCGACCGCGTGGCGACGAAGGTCGAGGTCCCGGTCGGCCGCGACGGCCGGTACGTCCGGATCCAGCTGGCCGGTCACAACCCGTTGGCGCTGGCCGAGGTCGAGGTCCGCAGCGCGATGCCGGCCAAGCCTTCGCCGTACCGGAACCTGGCGCTCGCGGCGAAGACCTCGCAATCGAGCGTCGCGGACGGCGGCGCCTCGACGCGCGCTCAGGACGGCAACACCAACGGCGCCTGGAGCGGCAGCTCGCTGAGCAACACGACCAGCGAGGCAAACCCTTGGTGGCAAGCCGATCTCGGGACGTCGAAGCCGCTGACCTCGGTCCGCGTCTTCAACCGCACCGACTGCTGCACCGACCGTCTGCGCGACTTCTACGTGCTGACGTCGGACCGCCCGTTCGCCTCCACAGACCTGCAGCAGACGCTGCGTCAGCCGGGCGTGACCGCGATCCGCGTCCGCAACATCGGCGCCGACAAGAGCCTCGACCTTCGCGGGACCGCCCGCTACGTGAGGATCCAGTCGACACTGACGGGCTACCTGACGCTCGCCGAGGTGCAGATCTTCGGCACCGAGCCGCTGACCCAGCCGAACGTCGCCGAGCACATCCGGACCAACCAGTTCGGCATGTTCATCCACTACGGCCCGGGCACGTACACCAACGAGCAGTGGGCTACGCCCGGTACTTCGCCGAGCGTCTTCAACCCGACCGCGCTCGACACCGACCAGTGGGCCGCGGCCGCGAAGAGCGCCGGCATGTCGTACGGCGTACTGACCACCAAGCACCACGACGGCTTCGCCCTCTGGGACACCGCGTCGAACACCTACGACGTTGCCTCCAGCCCCTATCAGGGTGATGTCGTCCAGCGGTACGCCGACTCGTTCCGCAAGGCGGGGCTCGGTGTCGGGCTCTACTACTCGATCTGGGACCGCACCAATGGCGAAACGACGGAGCTCGTGATCAACCAGCTGCGCGAACTGCTCACGCGGTACGGGTTCGTGAACCAGCTGTGGTTCGACGCGTGGACCTTCGCGCCGGGCTACGCGAAGATCCCGTACGAGCAGGTCCGCGACTTCGTCCGGAACGTGTCGCCGGGCACCGTGATCGCCAACAACGACAAGAACGACACGATCGCGACGTCCGACGTGCTGGAGTACGAGGACGGACGACCGCCGGCCGGCATCACCGAGCCGGTGCAGATGTCGGACATGATCAGCACCAGCAACTGGGACTGGTTCAACACCGACCAGTCCCTGCCGCCGCGAACCACCGAGGACATCGTCGCCGAGGAGACCTACCAGCGCGACCACGGCTACCAGTACCTGCTGAACGTCGGACCAGGCAAGGACGGGCGAATGGCCGAGGTCTACACCAACCGCCTCGCCGAGGTCGGCGCGGCTCTGCGCTAGGCCCGGGAAGACCTGATAGTCATTATTGGTTACTATCACCTATGGTGACTATCAGGTCTTTCGCTGAACGGAGCTCGTCGTGACCACCTCTTCGCCCACCCGGTTCCGGCTGGTGCCGATGCGCCCGCGCGACCCCTCGGAGCCGGGGCGCACCGCTTCCCCGCTGGAACTGTTCTTCGACCTGGTGTTCGTCGTCGCGGTCAGCATCGCGGCCTCGGAGTTCCACCACACGCTGACCGAGGGTCACGTCGTCGACGGCCTGGTGAACTACGGCCTGGTCTTCTTCAGCATCTGGTGGGCCTGGATGAACTTCACCTGGTTCGCCACGTCGTTCGCCACCGACGACTGGCTGTACCGCGTGCTCACCTTCGTCCAGATGGGCGGCGTCCTGGTCCTGGCCGCGGGGATCGGCCCGGCGTTCGCCGAAGGCGACTACCACGTGATGGTCTTCAGCTACGTCGTGATGCGGATCGCGATGGTCGCCCAGTGGCTCCGCGCCTCGCGCAACCCCGACCCGTTGCGCACGACCACCCGGATCTACGCGGCGGGCATCGTCTTCACCCAGGTGTTCTGGCTGCTCCAGCTCACCTTGTCCGGCACGGCGCACGCCGTCGCCCTGCTCGTGCTGATCGCGGCCGAACTGGCCATCCCCGTGGTCGCGGAGAAGGGCGGCGTGACGCCGTGGCACCCGCACCACATCACCGAGCGGTACGGGCTGTTCGCGCTGATCCTGCTCGGCGAGAGCCTGCTCGGCTCGGCCAACGCGATCATCGAGGCGTTGCACGACGACGTCGCGCTCGGCCCGCTGATCTCGGTCTCGATCCTCACCCTGGTCGTCACCGCCGCGCTGTGGTGGATCTACTTCTGGCCGCCGCACCACCGGGCGATCAGCAGCTTCGCCAACTCCGTGCGCTACGGCTACGTCCACTACTTCATCTTCGCCGCCGCGGGCGCCTTCTCGGCCGGCATCGAGGTCACGATCGACGCCCTCACCGGCCACACCGAGCTCGGCAGCATCGCCGCGTCGTTCACGGTGACGATCCCGATCGCGGTCTTCGTGCTCGGCACCTGGCTGATCGCCGTCCGCCCGTACGCCGACCGCCTGGTCAACACGGTCGTCCCGACGGCCGTCGTACTGGTCCTCCTCGACCCGATCCTGCCGATCCCGTTCGCCCTCACCGCGATCGTGCTCACCCTCGTCATCACCGTGCTGGTCCTACGCCCGGCGCCGGACCCGACCGACTGATCGCGCCGGGTCGTGCGCGTCCTTGGGGCAGTCCATCAGCCGTCGCGCCCCTGCCAGGTGGTCACGCAGGCTTCGTTGCCCTCCCGGTCGGCCAGCACCCAGAACGCGGGCGCACGCGTCGCGGACACCAGCCGGCCGCCGGCGGCCACCGCGGCCTCGACGCGTCGTACTGCCTCGTCGTGCGGAACGCTGATGTCGAAGTGAATCCGATTGCGCTGCGGGCGCGCCCGATCCATCTGCTGAAACCAGACAGCCGGCCCTTGCCCGACCGGGTCGACCAGCGGATCCTCCGGTCCCCCGGCGCCCGCCTCGTCGGCGTAACCCAGCACCGCCTTCCAGAACCCCCGGATCCCAGCGATGTCCAGCGCGTCGATCGCGATCTCCAGCAACTGAACGGATCGCGGCGCCCCCGCACCGATATCGGCCGTCGTCACCAGCCCGGCCTCGTCCACGTCGGCAGAGATCCGCAGCGCCAGCTCCACATCCCGGCTGGTCACCGCCGCGTGCTCCAACGACTGCAGAGTGAAGACAACCCGATCAGGCCGAACATCCACCCGAAGATGCCCGTCGGCGTCATCGCCACACACCCCAACAGCCTCCACCGCCAACCCGGCCGCCTGACCCAACGACCCGACCACGACCGACGTACGCAACGTCCCCAGCAGGAACCGCCACCCGACGTCCTGCACCGCCTCCGACGCTTCCCGCCGACTCAGCACCTGTTCCATGACCGCATCCTCGCAGCCACGCCCGCCGCCCGCCTGCCCTTTCCTAGTTGAGGGTACAAGCGGAGGGCGGCGTGGCCGGTGGGTTATCCACAGGTGGCAGTCCAGGTCAGGGTGTAGCGCCAGAACAGGCCTCGCCTCAGGCGCGCGCCGGGGAGGATGCGTTCAGCGGTGCCGGCGATCTCGTCGAACGTTTCCGCGGCCATGGCGGTGGGCGCGGTCATCTGCGACGGGGTCTCGCGCGCTCGCCGCGGATGCACGACGAGGCCGACGACGGGGTTCAGGATCAGCGACGCGATCGACCAGGGAAGGTCTGCGGGCGACTCCCGGCTGACGCCGACCACGACGAGCCGGCCACCTGGGCGTAGCAGTTCGCGCGCCTTCTCGAGCGTGGCCTGCAACGGCAGATGATGCAGCACCGCGACGAAGGTGATGAGGTCGTAGCGGTCCCTGTGGGACTCGTCGAACGGTTGGCTCTGGATGCGGACATTGGGGAAGTCCGCGGTAGTACGCCGAGCCAGCGCCGCGGTAGGCGCATCGGGCTCGAGGCCGGTGACCGCGGGAAGCACGCTCGCGAGCCGGCGTACGAGGTTCCCCGTCCCGCACCCCACGTCCAGCGCCGCCGTCCCACCGGCCGCGCGCACCCGCCGCGCGTGGTGGAGGACGAAGGCGGCATAGGCGTCGTTGTGGGACCAGGGATGGGCGTCGCAGAAGCGACCCACGGCGGCCAGCGCTTTCTGCAGTGCGGGAGCCATGGTCCGACACTACCGACCGCGAAGGGCCTCGACCGGTTGTCGTCGAGGCCCCTGGACGTGCGGGTCGGAATCAGCTGGTCTTGGCTGCTCGGAGGATCAGGTCGGCGACGACTCAGGACTTGATGAACTCGAGCAGGTCGGCGTTGATGACGTCGGCCTGACTCGTCGGCATCCCGTGCGGGAAGCCGGGGTAGGTCTTCAGCGTGCTGTTCTGCAGCAGCCGCGCCGACAGCGGGGCGGAGTCGGCGTACGGCACGACCTGGTCGTCGTCGCCGTGCATGACCAACGTCGGTACGGTGATCTTCTTGAGGTCCTCGGTGAAGTCGGTCTCCGACCAGACCTTGATGCCCTCGTAGTGGGCGAGCGCGCCGCCCTCCATGCCCTGGCGCCACCAGTTGCGTACCAGCGCCTCCCGCTTCTCGACCCCGTCGCGGTTGAAGCCGTAGAAGGGGCCGGAGGCAACGGCCAGGTAGAACTCGGACCGGTTCGCCGCCAACTGGGCGCGGAAGCCGTCGAACACACTGATCGGCAGGCCGCCGGGGTTGGCCTCGGTCTGAAGCATCAGCGGCGGTATGGCGGAGATGAGCACCGCCTTCGCCACCCGCGACTCCCCGTGCCGCGCGAGGTAGCGGACGACCTCGCCGCCGCCGGTCGAGTGGCCGATGTGTACGGCGTCGTGCAGGTCAAGGTGCGCGGTCACCGCGGCCAGGTCGTCGGCGTAGTGGTCCATGTCGTGACCGGTGGCGACCTGCTCCGACCGGCCGTGACCGCGCCGGTCGTGCGCCACCACGCGGTAGCCGTTGCGCACGAAGAACAGCATCTGGCTGTCCCAGTCGTCCGACGACAACGGCCAGCCGTGGCTGAAGACGATCGGCTGCCCGGTCCCCCAGTCCTTGTAGAAGATCTCGGTGCCGTCGGCGCTGGTGATGGTGGGCATGGTGTGGTCTCCGTTCGTCGGAAGGACGGTCACCGGCCGGGACGGCGGGTGACGAGGCGCAGCGACTGAACAGCGATCGCTGCGATGAAGGCAGTCATCAGTACGGCGAGGATCCCGGTCGTCACTTGCCATCCGGGCGTCTGCTCGAGCTCCAGCCACTCCTCGGTCCAGGCCACGGCCGCGGCGAAGGGGAAGGTGAACGACCAGAACCCGAGCGAGAAACGCAGCCGGCGGTAGCGCGGAACCATCACGACCTGGACAAGAAGCAGCAGCACCCCGACACCGGCAGTGGCCTCGGCGACCGGGTCGACCACCCCGCCGTTCAGCGCGAACCACGCGATCCCGGCGACGGCAGGCGGCGCCAGCAGGATCGCCGTGGTCGGCAGCAGCGGATCGGCCAGCGCGGCGTGAAACGCCAGGCGCAGAACGAGGATCGCGGTCATGATCACGGTGAAGAAGGTCCCGACCCCGAACAGCGCCCAGGCTAGCCCGTGGAAGCCGACCCCGGCCGCGACGCTCGCCCCGACCAGCCCCGGCGCGACAGTTGGCAGCAGGTAGCCCGGATGCATCGACTCGAACTCGAGCCGCCCCTCGAACCAGGACGCGAGCCGCCAAGCGGCGAAGACGGTCGACACCAGTAGGGCCAGCAGAAACATCACGCGTCCGGCGCCGAGCGAGTACGTCGACAAGTCACCGGCCAGCAGCATCGCCGTCACCGGCGCCAGCGACGCCAGGGATCCTTGCGCCGGGTGATGCAGCTGCTGCGCCAGCGGTACTTCGCTCCGCGCACCTCGTACGGCGTGCGCGACGATCAGCCAGCACCAGGCAACAGCCGCGACGGCCCAGAACGCTTGCGGTACGACGCGGGGCAGGCCGAGCGCCGGGCTTGCGTTGGTCCACACCTCGGCCAGGCCTGCGAGGCCGAAGCCGATCGCGAACGTGCTCAACGGCAACCGCTCGGGCCGGGCGCCGTCCGGCCCGAGCGCCGACCGCTGCGCGGGCTCACTCTGCGCGGGACCACTCTGTGCGGAACCGCCCTGCGCTGGCCCACTTTGCGCGGGACCACCCTGCGCGGGCTCGCTCTGCGCGGGACCGCCCTGCGGGGTCCCGCCCTGGACCGCGCGGGTCGGGCCGGCCGACGCGGCGGTAAATGGGCTGGTCACGGTTCTCCTTCGTCGATGGTCGTTGCTCGAACGGGACCCGTCGGCCGGACCGGACCTCATTGGGGCCCGTTAGATGACGTGCCGGACGACGGTTCCGGGTGACGGATCTGCTTGCGGTACTGCGACGGCAGGACCCCGAGCGCGGCGCGGAACGCCTGCCCGAAGGCGGAGTCCGAGCGGTACCCGACCTCCCTCGCGACACGGGACACCGAGTGGTCCGACCCGGTCAGCAGATCGGCCGCGACCATCATGCGGATGCCTGTCAGCAGCGTCGCGACCGTCGTACCGGTGCGGGCGTTGAAGCGGCGCAGGAACGTTGCCCGTGACATCGACGCCGCGGCCGCCAACCGGTCGATCGTCCACGCCTCGCCCGGCCGGTCGACAACCGCGCAGATCACCTTGCCCAGAACGTCGTCACCGATCGCGGTCCACAGCTCAGGAGTGTCCGGCCGCCGTCCCGACCGGCTGCGCAACGCCATCGCGAGCAACGCGTCGAGCAGCGCCGACACGATCACCCCGGTCCCCGGCCCGTCGAAAGTCGCCTCGCGGCGGAGGATCTCGGCCAGCGCGAGCGCCGGCTGGTCCAGCGATACGTGGACGACGCGCGGCATCAGTCGGAACAGCAGAGCGCCGGCGCCCTCGTCGACGCGGTAGTGCCCGCAGAACAGATCGAGCTCGGGCGCGGCGCCCGTCGTACGGCGGGTGCTGAACGACCGCCCGCGAGCTTCGGTGAACTCCAGCCGTTGATCCGAGGTCGTGGTCACCTGGTGCGCGTCGCCCTGCGGGAGCAGCAACAGATCGCCGGGCTTCAGGTCCGCCGTGAACGCCGCGGAAGTGATCGTGCAGGTGCCCGCGAGCACCAGGTGAAACGGCACCAGCCCCGGCCCGGCCGGCGGGTGGTCGATCGCGAAACCGCCGGCCATCAGGCAGCGCACGTCGATCTCGCCCCGCAACCGCGCCAGACGGACCAGCCGGCTCACGCTGTCCATGAACCGATCCCGTCGAGAATCGAACCGCTCAGACCTGGCCGGCCCGGGAGCACGGGCGCGAGGCTGTTCGCGTGGAGGCGACCGCGACCGAGCTGCGACACGACCTGCACCTCCCCGAGCATTGCGTCCGACCTGACGATCGCAGCATAGTCACCTAAATGGACTATCACAAATCCTTACCACATAGCGGACGGGCGCCTCGCACTGATCGGACGCGAGCAGGATCTGGGGTCCGCACAAGTCGCCTGCGGGCCGGCGGCGCTGCTGCGTCGTACTGAACGCACGATCCTCACCCGGCGATGGCTCGACTCCTTGCACCTCGAGCGGCGCTGAGTCCGTGCTGCACCGTGGTCTTGTAGGGTGCTGCCAACCTGGGACTCGAGGAGGCAGCGGTGGCCGACAGCGGTGCGCCGGAGGACGGCGAACGCCGCGACGAGGCAACCGATCTGGGCGTTCTCGCCGGCCGGTTGCTGTTCTCGGTCCAGGGCGAGCTCTTCCGGAGGCTCCACCAGGAAGGCTTCGACGACCTCGCGCCGCGGCACGGCGCCGTACTGGCCTACCTACGCGTCGACGGCATCCGCGCGACCGAGCTGGCCCGCCGGTCCGGCCAGCACAAGCAGGTCGTCGGCAAGAACGTCGACGAACTCGAAGCCCTCGGCTACGTCGAACGCCGCCCCGACCCCGCCGACCGGCGCGCCAAGCTCCTCGTCCCGACCGCCCGCGGCCGCGCCGAGATGGACACCGCCGACGCGATCATGGCCGAGATCGGCGACCGCCACCGCGCCTTCCTCGGACCGAAGGCCTACGACCGCTTCCTCGCCGACTTCCGCGCGGTCGTCGAGCACCAACGCGCCTCCAGCTGATCCGCCCCGCGGCTCTAACTGATCCAATCCCGCGGCTCTCTAGCCGATCCGATCCCGCGGCTCTAGCCGATCCGCTCCCGTACGGCGGGCGCGACCTCCTCGCCGAACCGCCGCGCCTGCTCGGCGGCGTCACCCTCAGGCCACAGCACGAACCCGTCGAACCCCCGTTCGTTGAACCGCATCAGGACGTCACAGCCCCACACGCACCCTCGACGCTTCAGCGGCGCCGAGTCGGCGCGGGTGCTACCACGGGACGACCTCCCCTTGGTAGTCGAGGAACTGGAGCCCGGGCTTGCCTGACTGGGCGTTGATCGTTGCCGCGACGCCGGGGATGCGGTCCTCGATCGTGAGCAGCGCGCCCGGGCCGCCGAGCTCGGTCTTCACCCAGCCCGGGTTGATGAGCAGGAGGGTGTGCAGGTCGTCGGCATACCGTGCGGCGTAGCAGCGCATCAGCTGGTTGAGGGCGGACTTGCTGGCCCGGTAGGCGTCCTGGCCGCCGTTGGTGTTCAGGCTGAGGCTGCCTTGCCTCGACGACATGACGCCGATCGTGCCTGCGGGCGCGACCAGCGGGCGCAACGTCTCGATCACCCGCAACGGACTGAGCGCGTTGGTGACCAGGACCTCGGTGAACATCTCGGTCGGGACCTCGGCGATCGGAAGGTCGCCCCTCGTAATCCCGGCGTTGACGAACAGCAGGTCGATGGTGCGGCCGGCCAGCCGGTCCCGCAGCGCGGCGAGCTGCTCGGTCTCGGTCATGTCGAGCGTCTCGATGACCAGACGCCCGTCAGCGGTCTCGGCCAGGTCGTGGAGTTCCGTGCGACGGTCGCCGCGGACGGTGCCGATCACGGTCCACCCGAGGCGGAGGTACTCGGCGGCCAGCGCCCGGCCGAGGGTGCGGGAAGCGCCGACGATGAGGGCAGTGCGGGGCATGGTTCTCCTGGTCAGGCGAGGACAGCGGGCGCGAGGACTTGCTCGCACCACTGGCGGAAGGTTGTCGGGGTGGAGGTCTCCGGCGTACGGCGGACGCCGGCGTCGAGGCCTTCGTCCTTGGCGCGCATCATGTCGACCATGCCGCCGGCGAAGGCGTCCCCGGCGCCGAAACTCGTCAGTCGGGCGGCGAGCGAGTCGAGCGGCTCCCGTTCGTAGCGAATCGGGCGGCCGAGGACTTCGGACATGATGCGGGCCAGGTCAGTGGCCGAGAGGTCCTCGGGGCCGAGGACGGGAGCCTCGTCGGCGCCGGTCCAGGACCGGTCCAGCAGCAGGCCAGCGGCCACGGCGGCGATGTCCCGGGTGGCCACGAACGGCGCCCGGCGGTCGGCGTCGACGGTGTCGGTGAACACGCCGTGGTCCCGGATCGAGGTGACCTGGCGCAGCAGGTTGTCCATGAACGACGGATTGGCCAGGGCGCGGTAGGCGACTCCGGTGTTCGCGATCAGGTCGTCCATGGCGAGCGAGGCCGTGACGAGACCGGCCTGCCCGGCGACCGGCGTACCGCGGCCGAGTGCCGAGACGCCGACGACGTGGCTGACGCCGTACGCCGTGAAGGCTTCGGTGGCGGCTCGCGTGAACCCGGAGTACGCGGCCTCGAGACTGGGCGTCCGACTGTCCGGTGGGACGACCCAGAACACCGTGTCGGCGCCGGCGAACGCCTTGCCAACGACTTCGGCGTCGCCGTGGGATCCGGTGACGATGTCGACGCGTCCACGGACGTCGTCGGGGAGTTTGGCGGGATCGCGCACGATGACGCGGAGTTGCTCCTGATGGGGATCCTGCAGCAGCAGGTGCAGCAGTCGGCTGCCGATGTCGCCGGTCGGCGTGGTGATGACAATCATGGTGTCAACACTGCGTGGCCATCTCGCCGGGGTCCAATACCTCTCCGTGACTATTGATACCGTTGAGGTATGGATCTCGATCTGCGCAAGCTGCGGTACTTCGCGGCGGTCGCCGAGCACCGGCACTTCGGCCGGGCGGCCGACGCGCTCTACATCGCGCAGCCGGTCCTCAGCCGGCAGATCCGCGCCCTGGAGCGCGAGCTCGGCTGCGAACTGTTCGTCCGTACCACGCGCAGCGTGCAGCTCACCCCGGCCGGCGAGCAGTTGCGCGAGGAAGCGGCAGGAGTGCTGGCCAGTGTCGACTCCGCGGTCCGGCGCGTGCACGAGGTCGGTCGCGGGGTCCGGCGGTTGGTCGTCGCCTTCGCCTCCGGACTGCGGGTGTCCGAGGTGGTGGTGGCCTTCGCCGCGAAGTACCCCGACGTCGAGGTCGACCTGCTGCGCCTCAACTGGTGGGAGCAGGACGGGCCGCTGCGCGACGGGCGGGCCGACATCGGCTACCTGCGGGGATCCTTCGACCGGACCGGGATGCGTGTCGTTGCTATCGGCAATGAGCGGCGGGTCGCCTGCCTGCCGTTGTCGCACCGGCTGGCCGACCGCGAGACGGTGGTGCGGGCCGACCTCGACGGCGAGGAGATCATGAACACCCAACGGCGCCGGACCGCGTCGATCGAGGAGAAGTTCGAACTGATCGCCTCCGGCCACGGCATCGCCCTGGTCCCCGAGACGGTGGCCCGGGTCTATCCGCGCCCGGACCTCGTCTACCTCCCGATCGCGGACGCCGAGCCCGACGAGACCTGCCTGGTCGTTCCGGCCGGCCGCCGCAACGAACTGGCACTCGACTTCCTGGACCTCGCAGTCAGCAGCCTGCGTCCGTGAAAGGCCCGGAACAGGATGTCCTGTTCCGGGCCTTCAGAAAGTGTGTGGGAGTCAGCGCACCACGGGGATGTCGCCGGTGTTCTCGGCGTCCAGGCCGGCCGGTGAGTCCGGGGTCTTGGCCTGGTGCTCGGCCTCGTCGAGCTCGATCTCCTCGCGGAAGACCCACTTGCGGTAGGACCAGAAGCGGAACAGGGTGCCCAGGCCCAGGCCGATCACGTTCGCGGAGATGTTGTCGGCGAGCGCGGTGTGCAGGTCCAGCACGTACCGCGAGAAGCCGAGGCAGCCGGCCGAGATCAGCAGGCCGATGCCGTTCAGGACGAAGAACAGGACGTACTCGCGGTGCAGCCCGGTGCGCTCGCGGTGCCGCCAGGTCCAGTGCCGGTTGCCCAGGTACGTCGCGACGGTGGCGACCGTGACCGAGATGAACTTCGCCGTCACCGGCCGGTCGTGCAGCATCCCGTCGCCGTGCGTACCGAAGACGACCAGGGGGTTGTCGAACACCAGCCAGTTGTAGATCGGCAGGTCGACGACCATGCCGAGCAGACCGACCAGCCCGAACTTGGCCACTTCGTGCACCAGGTGCTCGACCTGGCGGTACAGCGTGGTGAAGATCTTCAACGGACCAGTGGACTCTCTGTGAACGGACTACTGGCTGTGCGCAGTCAGTGGGGCAGTCTTCACGGTACCCGCCGTGGGGGCCGACACGAAAATCGCCCGCGCGCCGGGGTGGCCGCCGGGCGCCGGGTGATGTAAGCGGCCAAATGCTCAACCACTAGGCTCAGGACCGTGAAGTTCGAGCGTAAGGATCTCCCCGTCGGGACCCCCGTGGTGGGCATGGTCGGCGGCGGTCAGCTGGCCAGGATGACGCAGGAGTCGGCGGTCGCGCTGGGAATCCAGCTGCGGGTGCTGGCCGAGGGGCCGACCGTGTCGGCGGCGCAGGCGGTGGCCGACGCTCCGGTCGGCGACTACCGCGACCCGGCGACGGTCAAGGCGTTCGCCGCGGAGGCGGACGTCGTCACCTTCGACCACGAGCACGTCCCGACCGACCTGCTCCGCGAGCTGGAGGCGGCCGGCGTCGCCGTACGGCCTGGTCCGGACGCGCTCGTGCACGCGCAGGACAAGGCGGTGATGCGGCAGCGGCTGGACACCATCGACGCGCCCTCGCCGGCCCACCAGGTGGTCGCGACGCCGGCCGACGTCGCCGACTTCGCCAAGCGCGTCGGCGGCTTCCCGATCATCCTGAAGACCACGCGCGGCGGGTACGACGGCAAGGGCGTCTGGTTCGTCGACGGTCCGGACGACGCCGCGGTCGCGCAGGCGTTCGGCTCCGGCGTACCGATCCTGGCCGAGGAGAAGGTCGACTTCGTCCGCGAGCTGTCCGCGATCGTCGCCCGCAGCCCGCACGGCCAGGCCGTCGCGTACCCCGTCGTGGAGTCGGTCCAGAAGGACGGCATCTGCGTCGAGGTCACCGCGCCCGCCCCCGGCCTGGACCCGGACAAGGCCGCGCAGGCCCAGCAGACCGCGCTGCGGATCGCCGGCGAGCTCGGCGTCGTCGGCATCCTCGCGGTCGAGATGTTCGAGGCCCGCGACGGCCGCCTGCTGGTCAACGAGCTCGCGATGCGTCCGCACAACACCGGCCACTGGTCGATCGAGGGCGCGGTCACCAGCCAGTTCGAGAACCACCTGCGCGCCGTGCTGGATCTGCCGCTGGGATCGCCGGCCGCGCGGGCGCCGTACACCGTGATGGTGAACGTGCTCGGCGGCGACGTCGAGGACATGCACCTGGGACTGCTGCACTGCATGGCGCGCGACCCGGGGCTGAAGGTGCACTTCTACGGCAAGTCCGTGAAGCCGGGCCGCAAGGTCGGCCACGTCACGGCGTACGGCGACGACCTGGACGAGGTTCGCGAACGCGCGCGGCACGCCGCGGCGTACCTGACCGGCACGATCGACGAGTGAGGAACCGGCCATGACCGTGGGCATCGTGATGGGATCCGACTCCGACTGGCCGGTGATGAAGGCCGCCGCGGAGGTGTGCGCCGAGTTCGGCGTGACCTTCGAGGCGGACGTGATCTCCGCGCACCGGATGCCGGTGGAGATGATCGAGTACGGGCGGCAGGCGCACGGCCGCGGGCTCAAGGTGCTGATCGCCGGCGCGGGCGGCGCGGCGCACCTGCCGGGCATGCTGGCCGCGGTCACGCCGTTGCCGGTGATCGGCGTACCGGTGCCGCTGAAGTACCTGGACGGGATGGACTCGCTGCTGTCGATCGTGCAGATGCCGGCCGGCGTCCCGGTGGCGACGGTCTCGATCGGCAACGCGCGCAACGCGGGGCTGCTGGCGGTGCGGATCCTGGCCGCGCACGATCCCGAACTGCTCGAGAAGATGACCGACTTCCAGGACTCGCTGGCCGAGCTCGCCAAGGCCAAGGGCGTCGCGGTGCGTGAGGGCGCCGAAGAGCTGCGTTAAGGCGGTCCCCAGACGGTTTTCCACACCTTCGGTGCGGGTAGCCGTGAGATCCCAACCGTTGTCGTCTAAGGTCGTCGATCGTGACTCCGCCCGCAGAACCGGACACCCAGCGCATCCCGATCCGTTACTGGATCTGGCTGCTCGGTGCTGCCGTGTCCCTGCTCGGCGATCTCACGATGTCGTTCGCGATCGGCTGGTCCGCCAGCCACTACGGCGGGCAGGTGGCCGGCCTGGTCCTGCTGCTCGCCGCGGCTCCGCGCGCCGCGCTGCTGCTGATCGGCGGCGCGGTCGGTGACCGGTTCGGCGCGCCCCGCGTCCTGCTCGTCAGCTGTACGGCGATGTTCGTGGTCACCGCGGCGCTGGTCCCGGCCACGATCGCGGTCGACGAACCGGTCTGGCTGCTGGTCACCACGGCCCTCGTGGTCGGCGTGATCGACGCGTTCTTCCTGCCGTCGTCGCGCTCGATGCCGCGGCTGCTGGTGCCGCCCGCGCAGATCCCGCGCGCGATGGCCAGCTTCCAGGTCACCGGCATGGTGTTCGCGGTGATCGGCACGCTGGTCGGCGGTCTGCTGGTCGGCTGGGCCGGACTGACCGCGGCGGCCGGGTTCGACGCGTTGACGTTCGTGGTGATGATCGTCGTCCTGGCCCTGCTGGGCAAGACGATCGAGCTGCCGCCGAAGGCGACGCTGGGGATGTTCCGGTCGATCGCCGAGGGGATGAAGGTCGCGTTCGGCCGGCCGCTGACGCGGACGTTGCTGATCACGATGACGCTGGCCGCCGGCCTGCTGATGCCGTTGGACATCCTGCTGCTGCCGCTGCTCGCCCGCGACCACCAATGGTCGGCGGGTACGGCGGGTGTGCTGATCGCGGCCCGCAGCCTCGGCGTCGGCGCGATCGCGTTGCGGATCCTGATGCGCGGCGCGTTCAGCCGGCCCGGGATGGTCGCGGCCATCGGGCTGTTCTTCGCGGCGGCCGGGTTGTTCGGGCTGTCACTGTCGGATCAGCTGCCACTGACGATCGCGGCGGCCGCGGTCAGCGGGGTCGGCGTCGGCCTGTTCACGGGCCACGTGCTGCCGCTGCTGATGAACTCGGTCGAGCGCGAGTTCCAGTCGCGGCTGCAGTCGGTCGTCGTCCTGTGCCAGAACCTCGCGCTCGTGGTGATGAACCCGCTGCTCGGCACGTTCGCCGACCTCGACGGCGTCGGGATCACCGGCGTCTGCCTGGGCATCGGTATCGCGTCGGCCTTGATCGGCCTCGTTGCGCTCACCCGTCCGGTGATGCGCAACGCGACCGTCAGCTGATCTGCTCTACGGCTTGCCCGGCGCCCGGTAGGTCCAACCGGCGGCGCGCCACTGGCCCGCGTCCAGCAGCAGTCTCGCGTCGAGGATCGTCGGCGTGTCCACGACCTCCTTCAGCGTGACCGGGTCCAGCTCGCGGAACTCCGGCCACTCCGTCAGGTGCAGCACCAGGTGCGCACCCTCGCAGGCCTCGAGCGCCGAACCGGCGTACCGCAACGTCGGGCGCACCCGGCGCGCGTTCTCCATCGCCTCCGGGTCGTACACGGTGACGGTCGCGCCGTGCAGCTGGATCCGCCCGGCGATGTCGAGCGCGGGCGAGTCCCGGACGTCGTCCGTCCCGGCCTTGAACGCGGCGCCGAGCACGGTCACGTTCCGCCCGACCCACGCGGCGCCGAGCAGCTCGTGGGTGACGTCGACGATCCGCGCGCGGCGCCGGTAGTTGATGTCGTCGACCTCGCGCAGCAGCGTGATCACCTCCTCGACCCCGAGCTCACCGGCCCGGGCCATGAAGGCGCGCAGGTCCTTGGGCAGGCAGCCACCGCCGTACCCGGGCCCTGCGTTCAGCATGCCGCGGCCGATCCGCTTGTCGAAGCCCAGCGCGTCCGCGAGCTGGGTGACGTCGGCGCCGGTCGCGTCGGCCATCTCCGAGAGCGCGTTGATGAACGAGATCTTCGTGGCCAGGAAGGCGTTCGCCCCGCCCTTGACCAGCTCGGCGGTCGGCAGGTTGCAGACCACGACCGGCGTGCCCTCGGCGATCGGCGTCGCGAACACCTGCCGCAGCGTCGCCTCGGCCTCCGGAGTCTGTACGCCGAACACCAGGCGGTCCGGGTGCAGCGTGTCGTCGACGCCGTGCGCCTCCCGCAGGAACTCCGGCTGCCACGCGATCTCGACGCCGGTCCCGGCCGGGGCCTCGCGGTGGAACCGCTGCTCGACCAGCTTCGACGTACCGACCGGCACGGTCGATCGGCCGACGACCAGCGTCGGCCGGGTCAGCAGCGGCGCGAGCATGTCGACCACCGAGTTGACCTGGGCCAGGTCGGCGGCGTCGCTGCCCTCGGTCTGCGGGGTCCCGACGCAGATGAAGTGCACGTCCGCCCAGTCGGCGATCTCGCGGTAGTCCTTGGTGAACCGGAGCCGCCCGGAGTCGACGTGCTTCTTCAGCAGCGGGTCGAGACCCGGCTCGTACAGCGGGGCCTTGCCGTCGTTGAGCAGCTTCAGCCGGTGCTCGTCGATCTCGACGCCGATCACGTCGAAACCGAACTCGGCCATGCCGGCGGCGGTGTTGGCGCCGAGGTAGTTGGTCCCGATCACCGCGATCCGCAGCGAGCCGGTGGGCGTGCCTTCAGTCATGCGGGCGACTCTACCGACGCGACTTTCCGTTCCGTGAACGGCGCTGGTCGGCCCGGTGCCGGTGGGTGCGCCGTACGTCACTTTCCGGTGTCGTGAGGTCGTCGTCGGCGGCGATCCGTCGTACATTGCAACTCGTGAGTAACTCATTCGACCTGTACGCGCTGTCCGAGGAGCACGAGGCGATCCGGGCGGCGGTCCGCGACGTCTGCGACGCCAAGGTGGCCCCGCACGCCGGGGACGTCGACGAGCTCGCCGAGTTCCCGAAGGCGTCGTACGACGCGCTGAAGGCCTCGGACTTCCACGCCCCGCACATCCCGGAGGCCTACGGCGGCGCCGGCGCCGACGCGCTGGCCACGGTGATCGTGATCGAGGAGGTGGCCCGCGCCTGCGCGTCCACCTCACTGATCCCCGCGGTGAACAAGCTCGGCTCGCTGCCGCTGCTGCTGGCGGCGTCCGAGGAGGTCAAGCAGCGGTACCTGCCGCCGGTCGCGAGCGGCGACGCGATGTTCTCGTACTGCCTGTCCGAGCCCGAAGCCGGTTCGGACGCGGTGTCGATGAAGACCCGCGCGGTCGCCGACGGCGACGACTTCGTACTGAACGGCGTGAAGCGCTGGATCACCAACGCCGGCGTCAGCGACTACTACACGGTCTTCGCGGTCACCGACCCCGACGCCCGCTCGAAGGGCATCTCCGCGTTCGTGGTCGAGAAGGCCGACGAGGGCGTGTCGTTCGGCGCCCCGGAGAAGAAGCTCGGCATCAAGGGCTCGCCGACCCGCGAGGTCTACTTCGACAACGTCCGGATCCCGGCGTCGCGGATGATCGGCGCCCCGGGCACCGGCTTCGGTACGGCGATGGCGACGCTCGACCACACCCGGGTGACGATCGCCGCCCAGGCCCTCGGCATCGCGCAGGGCGCGCTCGACTACGCGCTCGGGTACGTCAAGGAGCGCAAGCAGTTCGGCAAGGCGATCGCGGAGTTCCAGGGCCTGCAGTTCATGCTCGCCGACATGGGCATGAAGCTCGAGGCCGCCCGCCAGCTCACCTACGCGGCCGCCGCCCGCTCCGAGCGTGGGGATGCTGACCTCACGTACTTCGGCGCCGCCGCGAAGTGCTTCGCCTCCGACGTCGCGATGGCCGTCACCACCGACGCCGTCCAGCTCCTCGGCGGCTACGGCTACACCCACGACTACCCGGTCGAGCGGATGATGCGCGACGCCAAGATCACCCAGATCTACGAAGGCACCAACCAGGTCCAGCGCATCGTCATGGCCCGCCAATTGTTGAAGGGCCTGGGCTGAGACGCCTCCAGCGGGCCGCCGACCAGCAACGAGTCGCCTGGCGCAACGGCGCCGGTCTGACCACCGAACTGGCGAGTGGCCCGCCGAGCGGCGGCGCCGAGGAGTCTCCGCTCGGCGGTTCCTCGGCCGACTTCACCTGGCGCGTAAGCCTGGCCGAGGTCACCGAGGACTGCGACTTCTCGGTCTTCCCGAACGTCGACCGCACGATCCTCCTGGTCGAGGGCTCGGCGCTGACCCTTCTGCTGGCCGGCACCGAGCACACCCTCACGCCGTACGAGCCGTTCCACTTCGACGGTGGCCTCGAGGTCAGCTGCCGGGTGCCCGGTCCGACGCGCGACCTCAACATCATGACCAGACGCGGGCGAGCGAATGCCACCGTGACAGTCCTCTCCCCTGGCCAGGCCGCGCTCACGATCACCAAGGCCGACCCCTTGGTGATCGTGTGCCTCGACGGATCAGCCACCCTCCAGACCGCGGACACCTCCATCACGATAGGCCCCGGCGACGTCGCAGAGCTCGACGAACCGGTCCGGACCACAGGCGACGGCCACCTCGCCGTCATTCGCGTCGAGACTCTCGCCCCCGCCGACTGAGGCGCTGTCGAATCAGGGCTGTCGATAAGGCCTTCGGCTGAGTGTCGGTGATCTCGGGATCGCGCGCTTCAGCCCGTCGCGCGGACGCTGGCGACCGCGTCCGCGATCGGGCCGTGGTGGAGAGGCCCGTGGCCCGGGAGGACGAGGTTGGCGTCCAGGGACTCCAACGGCGTGAGGGCGGCCAGCAGGTCGGCTCGGCTGGTGTGGGCGAACATCGCGGGGAGCAGTTGCGGCCCGGTGGTGGGTGAGAGCGGGTGGCCGGTGACGAGGGCGTCGCCGGTGATGACTGCGCCGACCGACGGCAGGTGGAAGGCGGTGTGGCCTGAGGTGTGGCCGTGGGTGGGGACGGGGACGGGCGCGCCGGGGAGGTCGAGGGGGCTGGGGAAGGGCTCGGCGTGCGGCGCCGCGACCGGCTTCGTCGCGCCGTTGCGGAGGATGTGGACGGCCCACGGGAGGACGCGGGGGCGCCAGATGTTGGCGAGCAGCGTCGGTGGGGTGAGCTGTTCGAGGTAGTCGCGGTGGGCGTGGGCGACCTCGACGGGGTCGAAGTACGCCGGGGTGCCGTAGCGGGCGTGGAACGGGTTCACCGCGCCGAGGTGGTCGGCGTGGGCGTGGGTGACGAGGATGGCGCGGACATCCTCGGGGCGGCGGCCGATCGTGCGGATCGACGCCTCGACGTCGTCCACGTCGCCGGGGTAGCCGCCGTCGACGAGGGTGAGGTCGGTGCCGTCGCGCAGCAGGATCCAGTTGACGGCCGAGCCGTTGACCAGGAAGACGTTCTCGGCTGCTTCGACCACGCGGTTCATGCGATCAGCGTATGCGGGCGGGTCGGTCCGGCAGCGGTCAGGGCTTGCGGGCGACCGCGCAGTACAGGAAGTTGCCGGTGTCAACGATCTCGGCTTCGCCGTACGGGTTCCACTCGGACAGCCGGACGAGGCCCGGCGAGAGCACCTCGAGGTCGCCGAACAGGGACAGGATCTCCTCCGGCGTCCGGAAGCGCAGCTCGGGGAAGCTGTTCTCGAAGGCGTCAGGGACCTGGGCGTTGCAGGCGTGGCTGATCGCGACGAACGACCCGGACGGCAGCTTGTCCAGGTACGCCGCCTGGATCTCGCGCGCGTGGTCGAGGTCGGGCACGTGCTGCAGCACCAGCGCCTCGATCAGGCCGATCGGGCGCTCCGCGTCCAGGCCGACGACGGCTTCGTCGGACAGCACCTGGTGCGGCCGGGTGAAGTCGGCCGCGGCGAAACCGGTGTGCTCGTTCTCGACCAGCAGGGCGCGGCCGTGCGCGATCACGGCCGGGTCGATGTCGACGTACACGACCTTGGCGGCCGGGTTGATGCCCTGCGCGATCTGGTGCGTGTTCTCCGCGGTCGGCAGGCCGGCGCCGAGATCGAGGAACTGGTCGATCCGGTGCTCGCGGGCCAGCCAGCTGACCACGCGCCGCAACCAGCGCCGGTTCTCCCGGGCCCAGACCGGGAGCTCGGGCGCGATCTCCGTCAGCCGGCGAGAGACCGCCCGGTCGCACGCGAAGTTGTCCTTGCCGCCGAGCAGTACGTCGTACACCCGCGCGGCAGTGGGTCGGCCGAGGTCGATGAGAGGCTCCATGCGCCGAGGCTCTCGGACGCCGGATCCCCGCACCAGGCCATTTCGCGGGGCAGACCGGGGCAGATCAGCGCCGGTCGTCGTCCTCGGAGCTGAACAGCGTCTCGGCGTCCGGCTCTTCCCGCGGGGCCGGCGGCTGCTCGGCAGGCCGCCGGCGGAGCTGCTCCGGCGGCGCCTCGTCGTCCAGGATCCCGTCGCCGGGCCGTCCCTCCGGCCCGCCGAAGAGCAGGTCGGACATCTGCAGGTGCATGTGCTCGACGTGCGGGACGTCCGGCAGGACCACCTGGCCGCGCTCACCGGCGGACTCGATCTGCAGCGTGCCGCAGCCGAGCATCCGGTCGATCAGGCCGTGCTCGTACGAGACGTCGTTGATCCGCATCAGCGGGATGTCACGGCCGGTCCGGGTCAGGATGCCGTGCCGGGTGATGAGTCGCCGGTTGGTCAGCGTGTACGTCGAGAAGAACCAGTTCAGGAACGGCTTCGCCCCGAACACCACGAGCACCAGCAGCCCGACCACGCCGATCGCGATCCGGGCCGGGGTCTGCAGGCTGCCCGACGGCACGATCGCGGCCAGGAACCCACCGCCGCCCGCTACCACGAGCAGCAGGAACACCGGGAAGATCAGTGCCTTCCAGTGCGTCCGGGTGCTGACGACGACGTACTCGTCCTCGCCCAACAACTTCGCCGAGATCGCCATGTCTCCCAGTCTCACAGCTTCGGGGGCGAATTGTCGCCGGGCGACACGATGGTTGAAGACTTCACAATTTGGATACCGTTCCGCCAGGAACCCCCTCGATGGGTCTAGGTTGCCCTCGGGGGCCACAACCCGGGGGCGACATTTCCGAAGGAGTCGTTGAATGGGCATCTTGTCGGTCCTCGACCGGGAGCACAGCGTCGCGCCCCCGGGCTACAGCCGCTGGCTGATCCCGCCGGCCGCGCTGGCGGTCCACCTGTGCATCGGTCAGGCCTACGCGACCTCGGTCTACAAGACGTCGATGGTGAAGCACTTCGACGCCAGCCAGACCTCGATCGGCGTGATCTTCAGCATCGCGATCGTGATGCTGGGCCTGTCCGCCGCGGTCGGCGGCACCTGGGTCGAGCGCAACGGCCCGCGCAAGGCGATGTTCGTCTCGGCCTGCTTCTGGGCCGCGGGCTTCCTGGTAGGGGCCCTGGGCATCGGTACCGGCCAGCTGTGGCTGGTCTACCTCGGGTACGGCGTGATCGGCGGCATCGGCCTGGGCATCGGCTACATCTCGCCGGTCTCGACGCTGATCAAGTGGTTCCCCGACCGCCCGGGCCTGGCCACCGGCCTGGCGATCATGGGCTTCGGCGGCGGCGCGCTGGTCGCCAGCCCGCTGTCGCGCCAGCTGCTCGGCCTGTACGACGACGGCTACGACCCGAACAACTCGGCCTCGGTGGCCGGCGGCGGCGCGCTGGTCGCGCTGTTCCTCACCCTGGGCATCGGCTACTTCGTGATCATGATGTTCGGGGTCTTCAACATCCGCGTTCCCGCCGAGGGCTGGAAGCCGGACGGTTTCGACCCCTCGACGGTCAAGCAGAAGGCACTCGTCACGACCGCGAACGTCTCGGCCGCGAACGCGATCAAGACCCCGCAGTTCTGGCTGCTGTGGGTCGTGCTGCTCTGCAACGTCACCGCGGGGATCGGCATCCTGGAGCAGGCCAGCCCGATGATCCAGGACTTCTTCCGCAACCCCGACGGCAAGTCCTCGGTCGCGGTCGCCGCGGCGGCCGGGTTCGTCGGGGTGCTGTCGATCTTCAACATGGCCGGCCGGTTCGGCTGGTCGACGACGTCGGACGTGATCGGCCGCAAGCCGATCTACGCGCTCTACCTCGGCGTCGGGATCATCGCGTACTTCCTGCTCGCGACCGTCGGGCACACCAGCACGGTGGTGTTCGTCCTGCTCGCCGCGGTCATCCTGTCCTTCTACGGCGGCGGTTTCGCGACCGTACCGGCGTACCTGCGGGATCTGTTCGGCACGTACCAGGTCGGCGCGATCCACGGCCGGCTGCTGACCGCGTGGTCGGCCGCGGGGGTCTTCGGCCCGCTCATCATCAACGGCTTCCTCGACCGTGAGGGCAAGCCGGGCACGCTGACCGAGGAGGCCTACCGGCCCGCCCTGTTCACGATGGTCGGCGTTCTCGCGATCGGTTTCGTCGCCAACCTGCTGATCCGCCCCGTCGCGGAGCGGTTCCACGAGAAGTCCAGCAGCACCGCAACAACGGAGGCCGCGTCATGAACCAGACCCCTCGCCTAGTCGTCTCCTGGGCGCTCGTCGCCGTCCTGCTCGGCTACGGCGTCATCCAGACGCTGATCACCGCGGCCAAGCTGTTCACCCACTAGGGCGTGTCTCCCGCTTCTCGCCGTAGCGAGCAGGTGCTCGGTGCGGTAGCTCGGAGTGCTGGAGTGAAGCCCTCGATGTTTTTCCATCGTGGGCTTTGCTCCAGTGCTCCGAGGTGCCGTGCCGAGTGCCGCGCAGTAGGCGAGAAGCGGGAGACACGCCCTAGGTCCGCAGGTGCGTCACGTCGCCGGCGGCCAGTGCTCGCTGGCCGTCGGCGGTGTCGACCAGCAGCCGGCCGTCGGTGTCCAGTCCAGCGGCCTTGCCCTCCAGGAACTTCCCGTCCGGCAGCTCGACCCGGACCGGCCGGCCGATCGTTGCCGAAAGCCCCTGATAGTCGGGCAGGATCACCGCCGGGTCACCCTCCGCGGCCACCCACTCCTGGTACCGCGTGGCCAGCTCCCGCAGTACGGCGGACAGCACCGTGACCCGATCCGTGGTCGCCGCGCCCTCCAGCGCCAGCGACGTCGCCGCCGGGTGCGGCCGCTCGTCGGCGCGCAATGTGACGTTGAGGCCCATCCCGACGATCGCCGCCGGCCCCTCGACCCGCTCGAGCAGGATGCCCGCGAGCTTCCGGTCCTCGATCAGTACGTCGTTCGGCCACTTCACCAGCGCCGGGACCTCGGCAACCCGCCGTACGGCGGACGCAACGGCCAAGGAGACCAGCAGGCCCAGCCACGGCCAGCGGGCGGCCGGTACCGCCGTCGGGCGCAGCAGGACCGACGTCAGCAGCGCAGAGCGCGGCGGAGTGGTCCACGTACGGCCCAGCCGTCCACGCCCGGACGACTGGTACTCCGCTGTGGCGACCACGCCCTCAGGCGCTCCGGCGCGGGCAGCGGCGGCCAGGACGGCGTTGGTGGACGGCGTCTCGGCCAGTACGTCGAGCTGCGTCCACAGACCACCAGGACGCAGCAGACGCGCCCGCAGGAACTTCTCGTCCAGCGGCGGGCGCTCCAGGTCTCCGAACATCAGCCGGTGTTCTGCAGGCCGGCGGCAACGCCCGACACGGTCAGCAGCAGCAGTCGGCGCGTACGCACGATCTGCTCCTCGTCGAGTGAGTCGTCGGTCCGCAGGGTCCGCAGCGCTCGCAGCTGCAGGTAGCTGAGCGCGTCGACGTACGGGTTGCGCAGCTCGACCGCCCGGCCCAGCACCCGGCGGCCGGCCAGCAGCCGGTCGCTGTCGAGCACCTTGAGCACCCACTCGGTGGTCAGCTCGTGCTCGTCCAGCATCAGCTGGCTCAGGTCGGGTCGGTCGCCCAGCTCCAGGTAGCGGCCGAGGATGCGCCGGTCGGTCTTGGCCAGCGACATCTCCGCGTTCTCCAGCATCACCTGGAACAGCGGCCAGTTCTTGTTCGCGTCCTGCAGAGCGGCGACGTCACCGACCGCCTGCAGCGCGGAGCCCAGGCCGTACCAGCCCGGTGCGTTCACCCGGGCCTGCGACCAGGCGAACACCCACGGGATCGCCCGCAGGTCCTCCAGCGAGGACACCGCCACACCACGCCGGGCCGGGCGCGACCCGAGCGGCAGCTGACCGAGCTCCTCCAGCGGGGTGACCCGGCCGAACCACTCGGCGAACCCGTCGGCCTTCACCAGCCGGTGGTACGCCGTACGGGCGGCCTCGTCGAGGACCTTCTCGATCTCGCCGAACCGGTCGGCTGCCGCCGTGGCCCGCTCCTCGATCGCCGGGGTCGACGCCAGCAGCGTGGCTGCCGTGACCTGCTCGATGTGCCGCTGCGCGATCGCTGCGTTGCCGTACCGGGCCGGGATCGCCTCGCCCTGCTCGGTCAGCTTGAACCGGCCGGCGACCGAGCCGGGCGCCTGCGCGAGCACGGCCCGGTTGGCGGGGCCGCCGCCCCGGCCGAGCGCGCCGCCGCGGCCGTGGAACAGGGTCAGCCGGATCGCGTTGCGCTGGGCCCAGGCGGTGATCCGCGCCTGCGCGTCGTACAGGGCGAGCGTGGCCGAGACCGGGCCGACGTCCTTGGCGGAGTCGGAGTAGCCGAGCATGACCTCGAAGCGGCGGTCGTTCGCGGTCAGGCGGTGCCGGACCCGGGTCAGCTGGATCGCGTTGTCCAGCACCTCGACGGAGTTCTGCAGGTCCTCGCCGGTCTCGAACAGCGGTACGACGTCCAGCTCGATCGGCCGGCCGTCCATGGCCGCGTCGGCCAGCTCGTAGACCGCCGCGAGGTCACCGGCGTTCCGGGTGAACGACACGACGTACCGACGGCACGCCTCGGGGCCGAAGCGCTGCTGGATCTGGCCGATCACCCGGAGGGTGGCCAGCACCTCCTCGGTCTGGTCGGACAGCTCACCGCCGCCCAGGACCTCTTCCAGCGCCTTGGCGTGCACCGACGAGTGCTGGCGGACCTCCAGCTCAGCCAGGTGGAAGCCGAACGAGCTGACCTGCCAGATGAGCTGCTGCAACTGCCCGTACGCCTGGCGGGGTGCGCCGGCCGAGACCAGCGAGTCCTGCAGGACCTTCAGCTCGTGGGCGAAGTCGCTGGCCCGCGGGTAGCCGAAGTCGGCGTCCCGCCCTCGGGTGGCGGCCAGCCGGCGCGCTGCCAGCAGCAGGAGCTGCCTGTGCGGCTCGGACGGCGAGCGGGTCTCGATGTCGGCGATGAGCTCCGGGTTGACCGCGCGGGCGTCCTCCAGGATCCGGCGTACCGGGGCGGACGGCGGGGTGGTCGCCGCGTCCAGCGTCAGCGACCGGCCGAGCTGGTCGGTCGCCTGCTCCAGCGCGCGCAGCACGTGGTCGGCCTGGATCTGCATCGCCTCGCGGGTGATCGCGGCGGTGACGTTCGGGTTGCCGTCGCGGTCGCCGCCGATCCAGGACCCGAGCCGGACGAACGGCGCGACCACCGGCGGGCGGGTCCCGGCGGCGTCCCCGGCCAGGGCGTCGTCGAGCCGGCGGTAGACGTTGCCGACGACATCGAACAGGGTCTCCTCGAAGACCGCCATCGCCGAGCGCACCTCGTCCAGCGGCGTCGGCCGGCTGGTCCGCAGCTGCGACGTCCGCCAGAGGATGTCGACCTGCTCGACCAGGCCGCGCCGGTTCTCGGCCAGCTCGGCCTCACCGGCGCGCGGGTCGTTGCGCTCCTCCAGCAGCGAGGAGATCCGCCGGATGGTCGCCAGTACGGCGCGGCGGCGGGCCTCGGTCGGGTGCGCGGTCAGGACCGGGCGGAACTCCAGCCCGTTGAGCAGCGCGCGGGCCTGCTGCTCGCCGGCGTCGGTGGAGATCTGCTCGACCGCCTGGGCCAGCTCCGACACCGCGGGGGCGTCCCCGGAGCGGTCGCGCTCGCGCAGGACCCGGGCGCGGTGCAGCTCCTCGCTCAGGTTGGTCAGGTGGAAGTAGCAGGTGAACGCGCGGGCGACGTCCTCGGCGCGCTCGTGCGGCCAGGTCGCGACCAGCTGCTCGGCCGCTTCGCCGTCGCCGGCGATGGTCAGCTCGCGCAGCTTCTCCACGTCGTCCAGCAGCGGCTGCCCGGCGTACTCGACCAGGATGCGGCCCAGGATCTCGCCGAGCAGGCGGACATCGGCCCGCAGCTCCTCAGGGACTTCGAAACGTGCGCGGGTACGGGTGCGGGCGTTCGCCTGACTGCCGGTCTCGGTCACGTTCGCCCACGATATCTGTGGCCGCGCTCTCTCGCCTCATGGTCCGGCCAGTGAACGCAGATCGTGACCGAGCGTGGCGATGGTACGACGGACCGCTCAGACCGCGCCGAAGCCGCCGCCGACGACCTGGGAGACCACCTTGGCCAGCTCCTGCGGGGTCCGGTCGGTGCCGTCGACAACGAGCATCCGGGCGCAGGCCTCGGTCATCGAGGCGAGCATCTCGGCCAGGACGGGCAGGTTCGCGTCCGGGGCCGTGACGCCGGGCAGCGACTGCACCAGCGTCAGCCGCAGGCCCTCGACCAGGAACGCGCGGGCGGCGCGGACCCGGTCGGCCACGGCCGGCGCCGCGCCGTACTGGGCGCCGAAGACGATCCGCCAGGAGTGGGGGTTCTTGGCCGCGGTCTCCAGGAACGCCGTCAGCCCCTCGAGCACGTGCTCCTCCGGAGTCCCGACGCTCGGGTCGGCGGGGAGCGCGGCCATGATCGAGAGCACCAGGTGCTGCTCCTCGCGGGCCAGCAGCGCCAGCAGCAGCTCGTCGCGGTTCGCGAACGAGGCGTAGACGACCGGCTTGGTGACACCAGCGGCGTCGGCGACCGACTGCATCGTCGTGCCGGCGTAGCCGCGCTCGGAGAAGACCTGCAGGGCGGCCTCGAGGATCATCGGCCGCCGGCGTTCCGGGCCGAGGTGCGCGGCCCGGCGGCGAGGTTCCGGAACCTGTTCGTCGGGGCTGACCACTTGACAAACCTACCAGGTCGTAGGAAATTCCTACGGTCTGGTAGGAAGTCACCCGGAAGTGCCGCGAGGCCTCCGGACGGCTTCGTCAGGAAGTCGCCACGGGGAGGTCTGCTTGGCCGAGCGTGGCGGTGCCCACTGGCTGGAGTCCGGCGACTGGTCAGGACTCGAGCTGGGCGAACTGGCCCGGTTGGTGGACCGGACGTCGGAACGGGAGCTTCGGCATCGACTCATCGGGGGTGTGCGAGAGATCGCGTTGCGCGAGATCTTTCGCCGGATGCCGGAGTACCTCCGGCCGGCCCGGGCCAGCGGGTTCGACGCGGTCGTCACCTGGCAGATCACGGGGGCGGCCGGCGGCGTCCACGGCGAGGGCGTGGACGAGTACCACCTCCAGATCGCCGACGGCCGCTGCGCACTGCTGCCCGGCCGCACCGGCCCGGCCCAGATCTCGGTCCGCACCGACCCCGCCACGTTGCTGAGGATCGTCACCGGCAACGAGGACCCGGTCACCGCCGTCCTCAAGCAACGCCTGTCGGTCCGCGGCGACCTCGCCCTGGCCGCCCGCCTCACCAAGATCTTCGCCGTCGGCCCGCACTGAGCACCGGTACGGCCTCCGACTCATCGAGTCCTGGGCTTGCCGTCCGTCGGCCGATCGAGCCGCGGCCGGTCCTGCACAGTCCCTGCGCCCGAGGGCGTCTGTGACTGCGCCCCGGCCGCCGTACCCGTCGGCGATTGCGCGTCGAGCACCGCACGCAGCCCCGCGATCTCTCGATCCAGTGGCGTCGTCTGCCGGCCGACGATCCGCTCCGAAGCCCTCGGCGGCTGGAAACGCGTCTCCGCCCGCCGTACGACGAGAACCGCAGCGCGCGCGATCTCCTGTCCGCGGCGCCCGGCGACCACCGGGAGATCCGGTGGCCTGTTCTCGTTCAATGGCCGCAGGTCGGCGAACCCCTGGTCGATGGTCGCCCGCAGCTCCTCCCGGATCGCGGCCTGGGCGTCGAGCGGTACCAGGAACGGGAGCTCGGACGCCTTGAACAGGAGATCCGCCGCGACCTGCGCCTTACCGGCGCGTCCCGCACGGCTCATCTGGTCGAGCACCTGGGCGAAGTCCAGCCTGGTTTCCGCGCCGAGGTCCTGAGCGAACGCCCGTACGGCGGGTGCCCACGCCGGGTACGACTCGGTGGTCCGCACCGACGTCAGCTGCCGGGCCAGCTCAGGCGGCACCACCCGGTCGATGATCCGGTCCAGCCGCGCCTGGCTCCAGGCCTCGGTCGTGCCCTCCTCGATCGGCCCGAGCTCCGGGCGCTTCATCCCCGCCTTCCGGTCGGCGTGGGTGAACCCCGCTTCCGCGGCCAGGTGGCAGAACTCGTGCACGACCGTCTCCAGCGCGTTCCGCCAAGCACGCAGCTGCTTCTGCTCGACCGGTCCTCCGCGGTGCGCGGACATCTCCTGCAGCGGACGGACGACGCGATCCTTGCCGAGCCGCAGCGTGCCGTCGGCGGCGGCGCTCCCGAGGATCTTCTTCTCCGGGTCGGTGTACTTCAGCTGCCCGTTCCACAGCGACGTGGCCGCGCCGGACTCCGCCAGTACGGCGTCCCGGACGCGCTCCCACAGCCCGCCACCGACGTCCGGCACCTCGCTCGCCGGGTGCCGGTCGAGCACGTCAGGCCTGCTCGAGTACGTCGAGGATCTCGGCCAGGGTCCCGTTCAGCATGAGCACGGCATGCCGTACGTCGTCCGACGGCGCCTCGTCGGCGATCCGGCCGATCTCCGCCATCCCGGCCTCGGCCCGCGCGCGGCGTTCGTCCGGCGTACCGGCCGGGTCGGCGGCGCGCTGCAGCACCTCCGAGGCGCGAACCAGCGCGGGGTCGGTCGGCGTACGGGCGCCCTCGACCAGCTGATCCACGGCCACCAGGTACCGCCGGGCGCGGTCACGATCCCGCTCTCCCTCAACCGTCTCCGCCAGCTCCCGCAGCCGCAAAGCCTCGGCCGCCAGCACCTCGGCGTCGGTGATCTCCACACCCCACGCCCGGACCACCCGCATCCGCTCAGCGTCGAACTCCTCGTACTCCACGGCTTCATCGTGCCACCCCCGGCGTTCTGCGGCCGACGTCACAGGCGGAAGTGCTACTGGGCGGTTAGGCTGCCCGGTTATGGGAGAGACCGTGAACATCCACACCACCGCCGGGAAGCTCGCGGACCTGGAGCAGCGGCTGGACGAGGCCGTGCACGCCGGGTCGGAGCGCGCGGTGGAGAAGCAGCACGCGCGGGGCAAGAAGACCGCGCGGGAGCGGATCGCGCTGCTGCTGGACGAGGGGTCGTTCTCCGAGCTCGACGAGTTCGCCCGGCACCGGTCGACGTCGTTCGGCCTGGACGCGAACCGCCCGTACGGCGACGGCGTGGTGACCGGGTTCGGCACCATCGACGGCCGGCAGGTGTGCGTGTTCGCGCAGGACTTCACCGTGTTCGGCGGCTCGCTGGGTGAGGTGTTCGGCGAGAAGATCGTCAAGGTGATGGACCTGGCGATGAAGATCGGCTGCCCGCTGATCGGCATCAACGACTCCGGCGGCGCCCGGATCCAGGAAGGTGTCGTGAGTCTCGGCCTGTACGGCGAGATCTTCCGCCGCAACGTCCGCGCGTCCGGGGTGATCCCGCAGATCTCCCTCATCATGGGCCCGTGCGCCGGCGGCGCGGTCTACTCGCCGGCCGTCACCGACTTCACAGTGATGGTGGACGAGTCGTCGTACATGTTCATCACCGGCCCGGACGTGATCAAGACCGTCACCGGCGAGGACGTCACCCAGGAGGAGCTCGGCGGCGCCCGGACGCACAACACCAAGTCCGGCAACGCGCACTACCTGGGCAGCGACGAGGAGGATGCGATCGACTGGGTGAAGGCCCTGGTCGGGCACCTGCCGCAGAACAACCTCGAGGACCCGCCGGTGTACGACGCCCCGGCCGACCTCGCGGTCAACGACCTGGACGCGGCGCTGGACACGCTGATCCCGGACTCGCCGAACCAGCCGTACGACATGCACACCGTGATCGAGGCCGTCGTCGACGACAGCGACTTCCTCGAGGTGCAGTCGCTGTTCGCGCCGAACCTGATCGTCGGCTTCGGTCGCGTCGAGGGCCGCCCGGTCGGCGTGGTCGCGAACCAGCCGATGCAGTTCGCCGGCACGCTCGACATCGACGCCTCCGAGAAGGCGGCCCGGTTCGTCCGCACCTGCGACGCGTTCAACGTGCCGATCCTGACCTTCGTCGACGTGCCCGGCTTCCTGCCCGGTACCGACCAGGAGTGGAACGGCATCATCCGCCGCGGCGCCAAGCTCATCTACGCGTACGCCGAGGCGACCGTCCCGATGATCACCGTGATCACCCGCAAGGCGTACGGCGGCGCGTACGACGTGATGGGCTCCAAGCACCTGGGCGCCGACATGAACATCGCCTGGCCGACCGCGCAGATCGCGGTGATGGGCGCGCAGGGCGCCGTCAACATCCTGCACCGCCGCGAGCTCGCCGCCGCCGAGGACGTCGAAACGCGTCGCCAGCAGCTGATCACGGAGTACGAGGACCACCTCGCCAACCCGTACATCGCGGCCGAACGCGGCTACATCGACGCGGTCATCAAGCCCAGCGAGACCCGCGCCGAGATCGTCCGCGCCCTGCGCCTGCTGCGCACCAAGCGCGACACGCTCCCGCCGAAGAAGCACGGCAACATCCCCCTGTGACCGCTGTCGACGGGAGACCGTACTGATGACCGACAACACCCCGAGCACCGCCTCCGAGGCCGGCTCCGCGGCGGTCCTCCGCGTGGTGAAGGGCGACCCCACCCCCGAGGAGCTCGCCGCCCTCGTCGCCGTGGTCGCCGCCCGCGCCTCCGCCCTACCGGCCGCCGCGCCGTCGACCGACCGAGCCAGCGACTGGGCGACGTACTGGCGCCACGCCAAACGCCCCCTCCACCCCGGCCCCAACAGGTGGCGCGCAAGCGCCCACCCGTGATCCCGGAGGACTCGGCGCAGATCCTCCGGCAGCAGCTCGTCGCTGGAGACGTCGACCTCACGCAGCCGTCCATCCGCCTTGTCTGGAAGGCGTTCCTCGACTTCGCAGCCGTCCCCGCCGAGGACGTGCTCGGCCCGGAGGACGACGGCGACGGGCTGCTCGTCCAGTACGGCGTCGTCGACTTCGGCGACGAGGCCGGGCGACACTTCGCGCTGGACTTCACCAGGCAGTTCATCGACACAGAGGGTGCGATCAGCCAGCTGAGCTGCGCACTCGAGTACGACGCCGCACCCGCGCTCGAGGCGATCGCCTCGGACAACCTGTGGTCGTTCGGGCTGACTTTGCACGAGTTCGCCGACCGCGCCGAGCGGCTGGAAGGCTTTCGGCTCCTCCTCACCTCGGAGCCCACCCCGCAGCGGCTCAGGATCAGTTACGACGACGAGGTCTGCTGAGCGCCCGTCGTTCGGGGGCACAATCGGGGTATGGCCAAGTACGAGGTGAACCCGGCGGCGGTCGAGTACGCGCGGAAGCTGATCGACGGCCGGCAGTACGTGCTGGACAGTGACTGGGGTGCGTCGCAGCCTGACGCCGACGCTCAGAACGCCTACCTGGCGAACCACGGGTGGGACGAGTACGGCGCTTGGCATCTCGGGTTGACCGACGGCGCCAACGAGGAGACCAAGGCCCGGCACGCCTTCGTGTACGGCGATTTCCGGCGGGTGCACCGGACCGGGCTGATCGCGTGCGTATACCGCGCTTCCGAGTGGCGGCACAAGGACGTGGAGCTCGCGGCCCATGACCTGTTGCAACTGCTGGACGCGAAGGCCGGGATCAGCTGATCACAGCTTGCGGAAGCTCACCAACGGGTAGACCGGCACTCCAGGACCGCCACGAACCGGACCTTCGAAGGTCGTCGCGCCGTCGAGCACCAGGCCGTGCTCGGCGCCGCGGGCCACCAAGTGGGACAGCGCGTCGCCCGAGCGGGTCTCCTTCGGCGACCGCCCGGCGGCGTACCGGCTCGCGTCGGACTTCTCCGTCGTGGTGATGAAAACCCCACCCGGCCGGAGCACTCGCGCGGCCTCGGCGATGATCCCCTCGGTGTCGTCGAGCAGATGCAGCAACCAGACCGCGACCACCGCGTCACACCGCCGGTCCGCCACCGGCAACCGCGCGGCATCAGCCGCCGCCACGTGCCCCGGCAGCCGGTACCGCGCGTGCTGCAACATCGCCGGCGACAGGTCGACCCCGTGCACGAGGTTGCCCATAGCAACAAGCTCGGCCCCGACCAGCCCGGTGCCCACAGCAACTTCCAGCACGCGGGAAGTGTCCGGCGGCAACAACCGGTGGACCGCCTCGGCCGCCGCGCGGGCCCGGGTCTCTCCGCCGCGGGTTTCGTCGTAGATGGCTGCTTCGGCTTCGTCGTACGCGAAGTGCGGAGGCTGCCAGAGTGACGGCCACGGGATGCCGACGTCCGCGAGCATGCGGCGCAGCAGCGGCAAGGACAGCCCGACGACGTTGTGGTAGTCGCCCTCGATGCCCGTGACGAACGGTCCGCCGATGCCGTCGACGGTGAAGGAGCCGGCGACCACCAGCGGCTCGCCGGTGGCGACGTACGCGTCGATCTCGTCGTCGGTGAGGTCGGCGAAGAACACCTTGGTGGAGGCGAGCTCGCGGAGCTCCTGCTTGCTGTTGGTGTCGAACAAGCAGTGCCCGGTGTGCAGTACGCCGCTGCGCCCGCGCATCATCCTCAGCCGTTCGCGCGCGATCTCCGGCGTACCGGGCTTGCCGTAGGCGACCCCGTCGATCTCCAGCACCGAGTCGCAACCGAGCACCGTGGCGTGGTCGTCCAGCTTCGCGACCACCGCGCGGGCCTTCAGGCACGCGAGCAGCCGGGCCAGCTCGCCGGGGTTCTCGGCGGTGACGTTGTCCTCGTCGACGCCGGAGACGATCACCTCCGGCTCGACGCCCGCGTTGCGCAGCGTCTTCAACCGCGCCGGCGACTGCGAGGCCAGCACGAACCGCGGCCGACGCACCTCCGGCTCCGCGCCGCGCACCTCCGACTCCGCGTCGGCCGCCGTACGCCGGTCCCCCGTGTCCGCGCTCACAGGCGGGCGAGGGCGCGACGCAGCGGGTCGAGCCCGATCGAGCCGAGGTCGAGGGCCTCGCGGTGGAAGCTGCGCAGGTCGAACGCGGCACCACGCCGCGCGCGGACCTCCTCGCGGGCCTGCAGCCAGATCCGCTCACCGACCTTGTACGACGGCGCTTGCCCCGGCCAGCCCAGGTACCGGTTCAGCTCTGCGCGCAGGAACTCGGTCTCCATCCGCGAGTACGCGCGCAGGAACTCGAACCCGAGCTCGGCGTTCCACCGCTCCCCCGGCCGGAAGCCGAGCGGGTTGTCCCGCGGGATCTCCAGCTCGAGATGCATGCCGATGTCAACGATCACCCGCGCGGCCCGGAAGCCTTGCGCGTCGAGCATCCCGAGCCTGGCGCCCGGCTCCTCGAGGTACCCGAGCTCTTCCATCAGCCGCTCGGCGTACAGGGCCCAGCCCTCGCCGTGCCCGGAGACCCAGCAGCCGATCCGCTGCCAGCGGTTCAGCGTCTCGCCGCGCAGCATCGTCTGCGCGACCTGCAGATGGTGGCCGGGAACGCCCTCGTGGTAGACGGTCGTCACCTCACGCCAGGTGGCGAAGTCCTCGATGCCGTTCGGCACCGCCCACCACATCCGGCCGGGCCGCGTGGTCAGGTCCTCGCTCGGGCCGGTGTAGTAGATCGACCCGTCGGAGGTCGGCGCGATCATGCACTCGATCCGCTTGATCGCGTCCGGGATGTCGAAGTGCTGGCCGGCCAGCTCCGCGACGGCGGCGTCGGCGAGCTGCTGCATCCAGTCCCGGAACGCCTCCTTGCCGTGGATCTTGCGGGCCGGGTCGTTGTCCAGCAGCTCGGCGGCGGCGTTGATGCTGCGGTCGCCGTCGTTCAGCGAGGCCGCGATGGTCTGCATCTCGGCGTCGATCCGGGCCAGCTCCTGCCAGCCCCAGGCGTAGGTCTCGTCGAGGTCGACGGCCGCGCCGAGGAAGTTGCGCGAGGCCAGCTCGTAGATCTCCCGGCCGACCGCGTCCCGGGCCCGGCCGCGCGGCACCACCTCGGTGGTCACCCACTGCCCGAACTGGTCGTACGCCTTGCGCGCCGACGCGGCCGCCGCTTCGACGGACGCCTTCACCGGTCCCTCGGGCGCCTGCGCGGCCAGGCCGGCGAAGTAGTCGTCGCCCTCGGCGCCGGTCCAGCTGGCGATCCGGGTGGCCAGGTCGTTCAGCTGCCGTACGGCGGACACGCGGCCCTGGCCGGCCTGGTCGAGCACGGTGTCGCGGAACCCGTCGAGCGCCGTACCGACCTGGTTGAGCCGGATCGCGATCCGCTCCCAGTCCGACTCCGACGCGGTCGGCATCAGGTCGAACACCTGGCGGATCTCGGCCGGGATCGAGGTCAGCGCGTTCAGCTGCGACTGCGGTACGCCGGCCTCGAGGTTCTCCACCTCGAGCCCGAGCCGTTCCACGAACGCGTCCTGGGCGACCTCCTCGCGCGGGCTGCCCGGCTGGATCGCGCGGGCCTCGGCCAGCGCGCGCTGGTGCAGCTCGAGCAGGCCCTCGAACCCGTTCGGCGAGTAGTCGGGCAGCTCGTGGTCGTGGCCCTCGACCCCCATGAAGGTCGCCGCGGTCGGCATCAGCTCGAGGTACTGCTCGAGGAACCGCTCGGAGACCTGGTCGATCGGGCTGTTCGGTGTGGTCGCGTCCGTCACGCCACGACCCTACCTGGCCGCACTCCACCGATCCCGCCCATTTCCGCCGCCACCCCGCGGGCGCCGGGGCGACCTGTCGGTAGCCTCGGCACTTCCTCTCTCGACAGGACGTCCGATGCCTCAGTACCTCGACGGTGTTCGTCTGCTGCACCACCAGGAGCCACAGACCACCACCGACGCCACCTTGACCTTCGCCGTCGGCGCACGGGACGAGACGCTGCCGACGGTGGGCGTCGCGCACGCCCTGGAGCACCTGGTGATGAGCACGGTCCGCCGGCTGCCGATCCAGATCGACGCCACGGTCTCGACGACCACCACCAGCTTCGTCGCCTCCGGGACGCAGGAGCGCGTCGGCGAGTTCCTCACCGGCGTCTGCGCGGCCCTGTCGGCCCCACCGGTCGAGCGGCTGGAGGTTGAGGCCGGCGTACTGGCTGCTGAGGACGGCTGGGTCACGCACCCGATGGCTGCGCTGCTCTACCACGTCCGGTACGGCGCCCGCGGCGCCGGCCTGGCGTGGCTCGACGGGCCCGGCCCGGACGGCATCACCGCTGGGCAGGTCAACGCTTTCGCCCGTACGTGGTTCACGGCCGACAACGCCGTTCTGCAGATCACCGGGCCGATCCCGGACGGACTGGAGCTGGCGCTGCCGCAAGGGACCCGGCCGAAGCACACGCGGTACGGCGTGCGGTCGTTCTCCGGGCCGGTGTTCGTCGAGCACGAGATCCCGGGAGCGGCTGTCGTACTGGAGCTGCCGGACGGGGACGGGGCCAGGCAGTCGGCGCTGGTCGTGGACGTGCTGCAGCAGCGCATCGAGGAGAACTGCCGGCACGTCGGCGGGCACAGCTACGTGGTCGACACCGACTCCCTGCGCCGGCCGGACAGCCGGATGGACTGGGTGTTCTACGCGGAGGCGCGGGAGGGACACGACGAGAACGTGGCGCTGGCGGTAGGCCGCGCGCTGACGACATTGGCGGCGGACGGGCCGACCGCGGACGAGCTGGAGCTCGCGCTCGACCGCTTCGAGGAAGTGCGGATCACCACGGATGTCGAGCTGCGGCGGGAGTTCAACCAGCTGACCGCTGAGCTGCTCGACGAGCCGGCTCGTGAGGAGCTGGACGTCGGGCAGATGCGTGCTGTTCGGCCGGAGCAGATCGCCGCGGCGCTGACGGCCGCGCTGAGGTCTGCGGTCGCGTACGGCTCGTTCGAGGGATCGCGGGGCTGGGTGGATCTCGACTTCGAGGAGACCACCTTGTGCCCGGCGGACGACGGCGAATTGCCGGAGGGGCAGGTGTTCCGGCCGACGTTCGGGGCGCGGGCGTTCTCGCGGGAGGCGCGGGCCATGACGCTCGTGCTGACGGCCGACGGACTGACGATGCGGGACGAGGACGGTGTGCACCGGGTGCCGTGGGACGGCGTGGCCGGGGTGATGCGGATCAAGGACGGGACGTTGGTGGTGTTCGGCGGCAACGGCTGCGTGATCCCGGTGTCCCGCCACCTGTACCGCGGCGGCGCCAAGGCCGTCGCGGAACTGGAGCAGCGGGTCGACATGGCGTTGTGGTTCGACGAGTCGCGCTTCAAGGCCCGTGAGGACTGAACTGCGGCAGCCTTTCGGCTACTGCTTGTCCGTCAACGCCGCGGGCGCGGTCTGGTTCCACGAGTCGAGCACGATGTCGTACAGCTCGTCGGTGCCCTCCAGCGCCGACAGCCGGGCCCGGACCCACGCCGAGCCGGCCTCGTGCGGCGGCACCCAGAACTTCTCCGGCTCGGCCGCGATCAGCTCGTCACGCTCCAGCCGGGGGCAGCGCACGGCGAACGACGTCTGGTCGTCGGGCACGGTCAGGAACATCCGCCCGCCGACGTCGAAGGTCGGATGGTTCCACCGCTGCTTCTCCACCGTCCCCGGCAACGACAAGGCCACCCGACGAACGTCATCCGCATTCAGCACTTGCGTCCCCTCCACCCGTTGCGAAGGAACCATCCTGCCGCACACCGGGGACAACCGAGCCCCGCTCCTAGTCCCCCGCCCGCTGCGCGGGCGGGGGACTAGGAGCGGAGGGGTGGGGGCAGAAGCCGCCCCCTGGCGGAGCGGCCTGGCGGCCGCCCGCTGGCCGGAGGAAGGCCGCGTGCAGGGCGGCGACTTCGAGCGCGCGCCACAACCACGGCTCAGCGTGCCTTGCTCGGCCCCGGGATGAGCAGGGCAACAGCCGCGCCCACAGCGACCACCGCGGCGCCGACCCAGACCGCCGGGACCAGGCCGTCGACGAACCGGGCGGGCGACTCGTACCCGCCGGCCGAGGCGAACACCGACGCCAGCACCGCGACCCCCATCGCCACGCCGACCTCGCGGACCGTGTTGTTCGTCCCCGACGCGACACCGCGGTCGTTCTCCGACGCGGCCCCCATCACCACGCTCGCGGTCGGCGCGAAGGTCAGCCCCATCCCGACCCCGGCGAGCAGGAACGGTACGACGTACGAGCTGTACACCACGTCCACCGTCGTCACCACGGCCATCCACCCGAGCGCCACGGCGAGCAGCGCCTGGCCGCTGGCGATCAGCACCCGCGCGCCGACCCGGTCCACGATCAGCCCGGCGATCGGCGCGACCACCATCGGCGCCGCGGTCCACGGCAGGGTCCGCAGCCCGGAGTCGAGCGGCGAGTAGCCCTGAACCACCTGGAAGAACTGGGCCAGCAGGAAGACCGCCCCGAACACCCCGAGCGAGAACGTGAACGACGTCGCGTTGACCACGCTGATCGCCCGGATCCGGAACAGCCGCAGCGGCAGCATCGGCGCCGGCGACCGGCTCTCCCAGACCAGGAAAGCGATCAGCAGGGCAGCGCCACCGACCAGTCCACCGAGCACCGGTCCGGACGTCCACCCGTCCTCGGCGCCGTGGACGACACCCCACACGACACCCAGCAGGCCGAGCGCCGACAGCACCAGCCCGACCGGGTCGAACCGGCGGCTACCGCCGTACGACTCCGTCAGCACGCGGGCCACGAACGGCAGCACGAGTACGCCGATCGGCACGTTCAGCCAGAAGATCCACTGCCAGTTGAGCCCGTCGACGACCGCGCCGCCGACCACCGGCCCGACCGCGACGCCGAGCCCGGAGATGCCACCCCAGATCCCGATCGCGGCGCTCCGCTTGTCCGCCGGTACGGCGGCCGACAGCAGCGTGAGCGACAACGGCATCACGGCAGCAGCACCCACCCCCTGGATCGCGCGGGCGCCGATCAGCATCCACGGCTCGGTCGCCAGCGCACAGGCCGCCGACGCGACCGTGAACAGGGCCAGCCCGGCCAGGAAGATCCGCCGGCGCCCGAGCCGGTCCCCGATCGCCGAGGCGGTCAGCAGTAGCGCGGCGAAGGACAGCGTGTACGCGTTCACGAACCACTGCAGGTCGGTCAGCGAGGCGCCCAGGTCGTTCTTGATCACCGGCAGCGCCGTGGTGACCACCAGGTTGTCGAGCGTGACCATGAAGACGGGAATGCCCACCACAGCCAGCACGGTGCCGAGCGAGCGGGTCGCTCGGACCTCAGGCTCGAGGACGGTCGATGTCATAGCGCATCCTTTGTTGTTATCGACTGATAACAAGCACTGTATGCATTGACTGATAACATTGCAACCATGACCAGAACCAGGCTGACCGCGGCCGAGCGCGGCGAAGAGGTGCTGGAGGCGGCGATCGTGGCGTTCGGCGAGTCCGGGTACGCCGGGACGAAGACCGACGAGATCGCCCGGCTCGCGGGGGTCTCGCAGCCGTACGTGATCCGGCTGTTCGGCACCAAGCAGCAGCTGTTCCTGGCCACGCTGGAGCGAGTCTGCGACCAGGTCGAGCAGGCGTTCCGGACGGCCGCCGAGAAGCAGGCCGACCTGGAGACCCTCGGGGACGCGTTCAACCAACTGCTCGAGCGGCGGGAGTTGCTCGTCGTGCTGCTGCACGGGTTCGCCGCGAGCGCCGAGCCGGCAATCGGCAAGGCCTCCCGCGACCGCTTCGGCCGGATCTACCGCACGGTCCGCGATCTCACCGGCGCGACGCCGGAGGAGGCCCGCGAGTTCATGGCGACGGGCATGCTCCTGACGGTGATGGCAGCCATGCAGGTCGTCGGCCCGAACCCGGTCGCCTGCACCTGGGCCACCGACCTGCTGGAGACCCTCTAGTCGTTCACCGACTGACCGGACGCGAACCAGACCGCCGCCGTCGCGGCCGCCAGCGCGGCGACGGTGACGACCAGGGAGCCAGGCACGCCGGCACCTCGCACGATCGCCGCTCCGATCGCGACCACCGGTGCGAGCAGCACGGCGATGCTTGCCGGGAGCAACCACCTGCGGAGCGACCGCGGCCCGACCTTCGCGTACGACGGCAGCTGCGCCGCGTACGCCGACGCCAGGTGCAGCAGGAGCACCCCGAGCGCGGTGACCACGGTCGACCAGCCCACGTCTCCCGGCGCCCTGAGCAACCACCCGGCCAGTACGACGACCAGGAACAGCAACCCGGCCGCGGAGTCCGGCAGGACCAAGCAGGCCAGCAGCAACGGGACACCGAACACCCACACCGCATCCATCTGGTCCCACGGCTGCAGAGCCGGCACCGCCAGAGCGACCACGCCGCCCAGGCCGATCAGCAACCGCGCGATCACAGGCGCCCGGCCGAAGGCCCGCAACTCCCCCAGCCACCGAGTCAGCCGGTCCGCGATGTTCATGAGCGCATCCTCGGTGCCGCGGCTACGCGGGCCGCGTCCCGCAGTACCTCGTCCAACGTGCCCGCGCCTCGCCACCGCACAGTCGGCACGCCCAAGTCCCCCAGACGATCCAGCTCGCGGCGCCTCTCCAGCAGCCGGATGCGCCACGCCAGCGGCCACGCCTGGGAGTCGTGCTGCTCCAGGTCGATCACGTCCGCCACGTCGTCCGGCAGCGTGTCCACGGCGATCACCGTGCACCCGGAGTGCACCAGCGTCACGACGTACCCGAGCACAGCCGGCCGCAGCAGCGGACTGAGCACCAGCACCAGGCTGTCCGACCGAATCCGGTGCCGCCGGGCCAGCGCGTGCTCGTCCTGCTGACGCCCCTTCTGGCCGGCGTGCACCAACACGTCCAGGACCCGCCGCAGATGCGCCCGCCCGCTCCCTGCACGCACACCGCCAACCGCCGTACCGGTGTCGACCAGCCGCACCCGGTCCCCGTGCCGCAGGTAGTGCTCGGCGATCGACGCCGCGGCCCGCACAGCCGTGTCCAGGCTGCTGGAACGCCCGTCGATCCCCTCACTGATCCCGACGTCGGCACCGGTGTCCAGCAGGATGACGACCTCGGTGTCCCGGTCGGACCAGGTCGACGTCACGTGCAGCTCACGAGTGCGCGCCGACACCGACCAGTTGATCCGCCGCAGCCGGTCGCCGGTCCGGAACGGCCGCACTCCCGACAGCTCCGTCCCCTCACCCGGCCGCCGCGACCTGTGCAGACCGACCAGCCCAGCAGGACGCGGTACGGCGTCAATAGCCTCGAAGCCCTCCCGCAGCGGCAGTGTGGTGACGCTCTGCACACCGGCGTCCGGCAGGTGCACCCGGTACGAGCCCAGGTCCGACGTGGCGATCACCTGCGGCCGCTCCAGCCGCCGCAACCCCCACCGCTCGGACCGTACGCCGACCTCCACCGACACGGTCCCGTCGGCCGCCGGCTCGGCCACGGCGGCCTGCGGCGGGTCGTACCGGAACCACTGCGTCCGCGGCACCGCCGCGACGACCAGGTCGATGTCCGGGTCGACCGTGCCCGGCACCACCACCCGGTACGTCGTCGCCTGCCCTTCGAACAGCACGTCCGCGTCCAGCTCGGTCGCGACCCGCGGAACGGTCCGCGGCCGGAAGAAGCGTCCCCAGACCGCGACGAAGGCCAGCGGCATCCCCAGCACGGCCAGGTCGGGCCGGCGGGCGACGACCGCGACCACCAGCAGTCCGGCGGCGACACAGACCGCCCGGACCTGCGCGTGGGTCGGCCGCCAGGTCAC
The DNA here is from genome assembly GCF_039529595.1 of Kribbella lupini. Lineage (NCBI taxonomy): Bacteria > Bacillati > Actinomycetota > Actinomycetes > Propionibacteriales > Kribbellaceae > Kribbella > Kribbella lupini. The sequence goes on from NZ_BAAANC010000002.1 coordinate 662,183, forward strand.
TGCCGGGCGCCCACGACAGTCGGCGGAGCCGGCACCTGCGCGAGCACGGCCCGTACGACGCTCGCACCGGTCACGTCGTGCAGCCACAGCTCCGGCCGCACAGTGATCCGGTGCGCCAGCGCAGCCACGGCCACAGCCTTCACATCCTCCGGTACGACGTAGTCGCGGCCCTGGATGACTGCGTACGACCTGGCGGTCAGCAGCAACGCCAGGGAGCCACGCGGCGACGCCCCGACGAGCACCTGCGAGTCCCGCCGGGTAGCGGCAGCCAGCTCCACGCAGTACCGGCCGACGGTGTCGTCGACGGTCACCGTCTCGACAGCACGCTGCGCGGCGAGCAGACCGGCGGCGTCGGTGACCGGCTCGACGTACTGGTCCTCCTGCCGGCGTGCCATTCGGCGCTGCAGGACCTGCCACTCCTCGTCGGCGCTGGGGTAGCCGAAGCCGATCCGCAGCATGAAGCGGTCGAGCTGGGCCTCCGGCAACGGGTAGGTGCCCTCGTACTCGACCGGGTTCGCCGTGGCCAGCACGTGGAACGGCACCGGCAGCGGGAAGGTCTGGCCCTCGACGGTGACCTGGTGCTCCTGCATCGACTCCAGCAGGGCGGCCTGGGTCTTCGGAGGCGTCCGGTTGATCTCGTCGGCGAGCAGCAGGCCGGTGAAGATCGGACCGGGCCGGAAGACGAACTCGCCGTTCTTCTGGTCGTACACGAACGCGCCGGTGACGTCGGAGGGCAGCAGGTCCGGGGTGAACTGGACCCGCCGGAACTCCAGCCCGAGCGCCTGCGCAAACGACCGCGCGGCCAGCGTTTTGGCCAGGCCCGGGTAGTCCTCCAGCAGCACGTGCCCTCCGGCCAGGATCCCGGCCAGCACCAGCTCCAGCGCCTCGCCCTTGCCGACCACGGCCTCGCCGACCCGCTCCAGCACCCGCCGGCTCAGCTCCGACACGTCGTACGGCGTCAGGCCGGCCTCGGTACCAGGCGTGTCACGAGGGCCTTCGCGGGATTCGGGGTCAGTCACGGTTCCTCACAGCTTCTCGATGGTCTGGACAGCCTGCTCGAGCTCGGCGTACGACACGGTCGCCGCCTCGGTCCCGGTGATCAGGTCCCACACCTGGTCGCCGACCAGCGCGCGGGCGCGGTCCGGCTCCAGCCGCGGATCGATGCCGTGCCTGTTCACCAGCCGGTCGGTGGTCAGCTCCAGCAGCATCGGCCGGATCCGCCGGGTGAAGCTCAGCGAGCCCTCACCGGCCCGCCGCTGCCGCGAGGACTCCTGCACCCAGGTGGCCAGGAACTGCGTGCGGTTGTCGTTGCTCCGGCTCCGCAGCTCGGCCCACTTCTCGTCGAACCGCGACGGCCAGGTGGTCTCGACGATCTGCGGGAACACCAGCCGTACGGCGACCGACACGAAGCCGACGGCCAGCGCCAGCCCGACGAACCACATCGGCCTGGGCGACATGCCTGCGATCCCGAGCGCCGCGATCAGCAGCAGCGCGGCCACCAGACAGATCAGCAGGTGCCGCAGCAGGATCCCGTTCAGCGCGCGGGCCGGTCGTTTGACCGGTGGGCTGGTGCGAGTGGTCTCCTCGGTCGGCCAGTTGCTCATCGGGCGGCCACCGCTGCGGCCAGCTCGTCGCGCAGGCGGAGCAACGCCGCCCGGGCTTCGGTGCGGGCCGCTTCGGTCGAGCCGTGCGTGGAGTAGCGCGCCTCCCGGTACAGCTGGGCCAGCCGAAGCAGCTCCGGCTCGGAGATGCCACCCACACCGAGCACGCGCACGGTGAACTCGGCCGGCGTCTCCGACGGCTCCCGCGCGACACCAGCTGACGCGGCCGCGTCCTCCAGCGCGACCCAGCACGCGATGACCGCGTCCGTCGCCGTACCGGAGTCCATGGCCGACAGGCCGGACTCCACGGCCTCGGCGAGCCGGTCCACCTTCACCCGCTCCCAGTCCGTGTCGCCGTCCTCGGCCTGCGGCAGCTCCACCTTGCGCAGGATCCGGTAGACCAGCCGCAGCAGGAACAGCACGAGCAGCACGGCAGCGGCGTACACCAGAGCCAGCCACAGCGTCTTGAGCCAGTCGGGGAACTCGATCGGCTTCACTTCCTTGGGCGACGGCGTGGGACCGGCCGTCTGATCCGGCACCGACTGGGTCACGCTGATCGTCGGCAGGGTCCGCGGCGCGGCCGTCCGCGTGCTCTCACTCATCGGCTGCACGCTCCCGCCGGCCGACGCGAACACCACCAGCACGACGGCCGCGACCCCCAGGACGAGGGCAGCAGCCACTGCCAGCACACTGCGTCGCGTCGGCTGCATCCGGGAAGAGTAGCTCTGAATCAGAACCCGGTGTCGAGCCAGGGGAGGCGCTTTCCGAGGAATGCCCGCGAAGTTGCGGCCAGTGCCCCCGCGGTCCGCTCCTCGACCAGTCCGGCCGCTCCCAGCAGTTCCAGCGACGGCCTGCCGAGGTACACCGCCCCCAGCTCCCGTACGTCGACCAGTACGTCGGCCGGCCGGTCCGTCGGCTCGCAGGTCGCGCCGGCCGGCCCACCGGCCAGATGCCACTGCCCGGCGTTCCACGGCAGGAACTCGTCGGTGACGCCGAGCACCACGTCGATCTCCTCGGCGTACGTTCGCCCGGCCAGCGCCTTGCCCACGTCGGCCAGCCGCACCCACAGGCCATCCGCCGTGACCGGCTTCGGCGCCCGTGGGTCGAACAGCAGCGCCAGCAGCGGGTCATCCGACGGCAACTGCTTGTAGGTCGTCTCGCCCAGCAGGTCCTGGTTCAGCAGGAACTGCCAGAGCGCCGCGTGCGCCGCCAGGTCGCGGGCATGCACCCGGGACACGTCGACGAAGCCCTTCGTCGTACGGCGGGTGCGGAAGTGCGCGTACCCGGTCACCTCACCGTCGACCGAGGCCAGCACGCAGCGCAGCGGCGAGGCGCCGCTGGTGTCGGTCACCACGTTCTCACCGCCGACGTAGTCCTCCCACCGCTCGTCGTGCTGGAACATCCCGGGCCGGCCGAGCGCTTCGTCGTTGTGGATCCTGGTGGTCACCGACCGGGCCTCCAACGGATCGGCGTACCGGATCCTGACGTTCTCGACTCCGGCGACCGGGCGCAGCGCGCGGGACGCCTTCGGCACGGTGATCTGCTGGTGGTCCGACCCCAGGCCGTAGCCGAAGCGGCCGTAGATCACCGGCTCGCTGGCCGTCAGTACGGCGACCGGCTCGACCCCGGTCTCGTGCAGCTCGGTCAACTGGGCCCGCATCAGGTCCCGCAGGATCCCGCGCCGAGTGTGGGTCGGGCTGACGCACACCATGCTCACGCCCGCCACCGGCACCTGCCCACCCGGCACCGACATCGTCATCCCGAACGACGTGGTGTGCCCCGTCAGCTCCTTGTCCTCCCGCGCCACGATGCTCCGCGCCGGCTCCCACATCTTCCGCTCGGCGGCCAGCTGCGCGTCGCTCCAAGGCTCCGCAAACCCCAGATTCAACAGCCGAACCAGCTCGCCCCACTCACCGTCGTACCGCCCGATCACGTTCGTCATGACCCCTGCCTACCAGACCAACCCGGCCACCGCCCCCGACTTTCAGAGGCGATGACCGGCAGGCCAGAGCATGTCCCCACGACACCCCAGCCCAGCGCTGATGGTCAGAGGGTGATGGACCAGTTGGTGAGAGTGCCCGTGTCACCCGGACCGTTGTCGCCGATGCGTAGGGTCCAGGTGCCTGCGGCGTTTTCGGTGGTCGGCACCGAGTAGGTCTTGCTGGCAGGCAGCGCGTGGCAGGTGCTGCCGCCGTACCGCTGCAGGTAGTACCAGCGGCCGCTCGGCGAGACCAGGCTGATGTTGAGGTCCTCCAAGCACGTGTGGCTTCCTTCGACCGTCACCTGCATCGGACTGGCCGCCCGGCCGGTCGCCGTCGAGCGGACCGCGCTCACCACCGTCTGGTAGTCCCTGATCGGGTAGTCGGTCCCGTTGCTGAACGTCCGGCCCCCACCGCTCCCCGGCTGCGTCCGCGCCGACACCGCAGCGCTCTGCGGCGACTTGTTGCCCGCAGCGTCCTTGGCCTGCACGGTGAACGAGTACGCCGTGTCGGCACTCAACCCGCTGACCGTCGCGGACGTACCGGCGACCGAGGCGGCCAGCGTGCTGCCGTTGTAGACGTCGTACCCGGTGACCCCGACGTTGTCGCTGGCAGCGTCCCACGCGAGCGAGACCGAGCTGCTCGTCGTACCAGTGGACCGGACGTTCCCCGGGGCGGTCGGAGCTTGGGTGTCGCCCGTCCCGCCGTCGCCGATGAGCAGCGTGAGGTTCCACTTGGCCAGGGCCTCGTTGACCGGCTGGAAGATCGAGTTGTCGTCGTTCGCCACGCAGTTCGAGTTGCCACCGGAGTGCAGCCCGACCGCCTTGTCCCCACGCAGCCATGCACCGCCGGAGTCGCCGCCCTGCGAGCAGGCGTCGGTCGTGGTCAGCCCGTCGATCACCACGCTCCCGTAGTCGATCGACTGGTTCACCGCCCGCACCTTCCCGCACTCGAACTTCGGCGCGGTGTTCCCCGAGTGACAGACCGTCTCACCGACGATCGCCTCGGCCGAACCGGTGACGGTCACCGCGGGCTGGCCCCACGTGTTCACCTCCGGCGAGATGTTCCACCCCGCCTCGGTCACCGCGACGACACCCATGTCGCCCTCGCGAGCGTTGATGCTGCGACTGCCACCGACGTTCGACGTACCGAGCCGGTTCTGCTGGCTGCTCGCGCCGTACGCCGCCTGGTTCGCATCGTTGGTGCAGTGCCCGGCGGTCAGGAAGTGCTTGTTGCCCTGGGCATCGGTCGCCGGGAACCCGACCGAGCAGTTGCTCTCGCTGCCCGGCCACCACGGATCACCCGGATGCACGTCGCCGGCCTGCTGCCGGAAGTCGCTCCCGGTCCGAACGACCTGTACGCCGTCGCCGAGCCCGTTCAGCGCGCCGTACGCGCCACGCACCTTGACGACCACCTTGTTGGACACCGGATCGATGCCCCAGCTCTGCAGTCCCGCGGGCCGGTCGGCCCGGACGATCTTGTCCACCTTGGCCAGCAGCTCGTCCAGCTGCTGCTGACTGCGCGCCACCAGCTCCGGCGTACCGCCGGCCTGGCGAACCCGTTCAGCCGCGGCCGCGCCGGTCACCGCAACGTGCAGCTTCCCGTCGTCCGCGATCCACCGCCCGGCCAAATCAGATGCCTTGGGCAACCGTTCCGACACCTGCTGCGGGCTGACCTGCCGCGGGCCCACCGGCGAGGGCTCGGCCGCAGTCGCCGGCCCGCCGATCGCCACCAGGCCGGCCACCAGGCCCACCACCGCCGACCCACCGATCATCTTCGTCCTGCGCCGTCTCATGCGTTTGCTCCTTGTCCGTCCGGGAGGGGTGGCCCGACCCTAGGAGCGAACAACGGCGACCGACATCGCCCAGATCCCTTTCACACTTAACAAAACGCCTCAACAGTTCACAGCTGAACCAGCTAGAAGGACCAGCGGAATCCGTACCGGCCGGGCCCGAAATTGAGGGCGACGCCGTGCACCGCGGAGCCCGGCTCGACCGCGCGGGTCTGCTCGGCGTCGTCGTCGAGCTGCGAGTACTGCTCGCACCAGACCGGCGGATTCTCGAACGAGATCTCCAGGACGTACTCGCGCACCGGCAACCGGAACTTGCGTTCGTAGTTGTCGGACGGCGGGTACGGCGGGGAGTTCACCAGCTCGTGCTCGGTGATCACCGTTTCGCCCTTGCGGAGCGGGCGATCGAACAGCAGCTCGGCAACCAGCAGCCCGTCGGCCGGCCGGGAGACGACACGGCCGAGGTGACAGTGCCGCAGCGGACGGATCGCCGGCAGCGACCGGTCGTGCTCGTCGAGGTGCATGATCACGACCCAGCGGTCCGGGCCGTCCGCCTCGGCGCGGAGTACCTGGCGCGAGTGGTAGGCGAGCTCGCCGGCTTGCGCCCCGACGTACACGTGATCGTGCTGGCTGATCCGGGTGAGCCGCTCGTCCCAGCGGATGTCGACCTCACTGACCGCGTCCTCGACCGGATCGGGCTCGGCCCAGAAGGCCGCGATCTCCGACGACGGCACAGTGCTCAGCCAGCGACCACGCCGCCGCGGCGGACCGAGCGACGACGACAGCGTGCCGGTCGGAACTTCCAGTACGGACTCCAGCAGCGCCACGGCGACCAGCGAATCGCGGCGCTCAGGCCGCGAGCGGCCGGACTGCCAGTAGCTGAGCGTCGCGAGGCTGACCGTCACGCCCTGCGCCCGCAGCCGGTCGCGGATCCGCTCCAGCCCCAGCCCGCGCGCCCGGATCGCGGCGCGCAGCACGGCCGCGAACTCCTCCTCCGGCACCTCCGACCGATCCGGCACAGCGCCTCCTCAGATCTCCCCCGGAGGCTAGCCCGCACTCACCCGCACGGGGAAGCGCCGATCTGCGCCCGGCCCGGGCGTGACCGGCTTAACACTTAACAGCCCGGCGACCACGATTCCGCGCCGTACCGCGGAAATTTCCCGCCCTTCCGGGGAAGTCTGACGCGTCAACCTCTGGACTGATGAAAACCGTTTTCATATACTCCGATCATGGCCGCCCACCGCAAGACCCCGCTGTCCCTGCTCGTAGGGCTCTCGACGACCCTCCGCGGTCCCGTCCTGGACGCCGTCGTCGACGCGACCACCGTGGCGATCGTCGTGGACCAGGACGAGCTGCGCAGCCGCGGCGTCCTGACCTGGCAGGTCCTCGACGCCGGCGGCCGGATCGACGCCGGTGAGTTCGCCGTCGACGACGACTGCGGCGCCTGCCAGCTGATCGAGTCGCTGCTCCCGCTACTCGAGACCCTGGTCGCGCGCGGCCACTGGCAACACATCGTGCTCGCGACCCCGCCTGCGATGGAGGCCCGGCCGCTCGCGAGCGCGCTCGTCGCGACGATGCCGGAGGTCGAGGTCGACACCGTCACCTGCGTCGTCGACGCCGTACTGCTGGTCGAGCAGCTCTCCGGCGACGAGCTCCTCGACGAACGCGGCCTCGCCCTCGGCCCGCCCGACCGGCGCAACGTCGCGGAGCTGACCGCCCGGCAGATCGAGTACGCCGACATCTGCGTCCTCGCCAACGCGCACCGCAGCAAGGCCCCCGAGCGTCTGCAGAACCTGCTGCTCCACCTCAACCCGCGGACGACGGTCGTCGCCGCCGACCCCGCCGGCGTACCGGCCGCGCCGGTCGCCCGCACCGGCCTCTTCGACTTCACCGCCGCCGAGTCCTGGGCCGGCGACCTCGCCGACAGCGACCGCCTCCAGCCCAGCGGCGACGGCGTCACCACCGTGCTGTGGCGCTCCACCCGCCCACTCCACCCGGCCCGCCTCAACGACGCCCTCGAAGACATCGTCAACGGCGTCGTCCGCAGCCGGGGAGTCGTCTGGCTCGCCAACCGGCCGACCCAACGAGTCCGCTGGGAATCCGCCGGCTACAGCGCCTCCCTCGGCACGCTCGGCGAATGGTCCGACACCAACCACCTCGCCGAGTGCACGGTGGTAGCCACCGGCGTAGGCCTCGACCCCGCCCGCCTCCAGTCGGTCCTCGACGCCTGCCTCCTCACCGAAGCCGAACTGACCACCCTCGACTGGCAGTCCCTGGAAGACCCCTTCGCCGGAGTCCTCTAGCCGCCACCAGACAGGCCGCACTCCAGCCCAACTTCGCCCGGCACACCCCGCCACCCTGCGGCCCGGCGCCTCGCCACCCCGCGCACCCGCGCACCCGCGCACCCGCGCACCCGCGCACCCGCGCACCCGCGCACACAACTATCTGCTGTTCCCCGGCCGCAACGACCTGCACCACCAGCAACCCCACCGGCCGCATCACCGCCGACCAGCACCCACGGCAGCCGCCCTGAACGGCTGCCCGCATCGATTCCTGCATCGGTCCGGCAGACAAGCACCAACGGGGAGCGCAGCGACGGCTCAGCTCTTCACGACAGCCAGGTGCTCGGCGGCGATGCCCTGCAGGTGGTCGATGTCGGAGGAGACCGTCGCGTACGTGTAGCCCTGGGCCAGCCGCGCCTTCGCCGACGCCCCGTCGTTGTTGTGGATGCCCGCGGCAACGCCCGCCGCAGCGGCGACCTCGGCGATCCGCTTGATCGCGGCCTCGAACTCCTCGGCCACGTCCGGGTCGCCAGGGAACTTCCCGCCGATCGCCAGACACAGATCCGACGGCCCGACGTAGATCCCGTCAAGCCCCGGCGTCGCGCAGATCTCCTCGACGTTCTCCAGCCCGGACGCGGTCTCGATCATCGCCAGGACGACGGTCGCCGCGTCCGACTCCGCCGGCACCGGCCCGATCCGCAGCCCGGCCCGCGTCGGCCCGTACGACCGGATCCCGCTCGGCGGGTACTTGGCTGCCCGTACGGCGAACGCCGCGTCCTCGGCGTTGTCCACCAGCGGCACGATCACCCCGGTCGCCCCCGCGTCGAGCGCCCGCCCGATCGGCGTCGCGTTGTTCGCCTCCACGCGCACCAGCCCGACAGTCGCGCTCGCCTCGGCGTCGGAGCCGATCCGCACCGCACCCCGCCCGGCGCCCGCCGCGTCGATCGCGGTCAGCCCGTCGAGAATCCCCCGCGTGCTCAGCAGCCCGTGCTGAGCGTCCAGCACCACGTAGTCGTACCCCACCCGCGCGATCCGTTCGGTGGACGGCGGCGCGTCGAGCACCACCCAGTAGCCGACCAGTTGTTCCCGGGCGCGAAGACGAGCAGCAAAGTTGGTCACCCGGCTGTTCTACCCGATCAACCCGAACAGCTCCCCAGCGGCAGCACCCCAGTACGCCGTACCAACTACCCCAGCAGCGGCAGCCGCTCCGCATGCGCCCCGAGCATCTCCCGATCAGCCTCATCCAGCGGCGCCCGGCCCGTGCCCTTCAGCACGTACGTCGTGGTGTCCCACCCGATCACGTCCCACGCCTCCGGCCCGAACAGCCCGTCCAGCGTCCGCGCGGTCACCTGCAGCGCCTCCGGATCGGGCTCCGGCGCGTCCGGCAGCTCGACGGTCAGGTCCAGGTGATGCACGGTGGCCTCGACGATCAGCGTCGCCACGAAGTCCTTCGCCGTCAGCACGTGCCCCTGCGTCTCGACCCGCTTGCCCTTGTCAACGAGCCCGAACGCCGCCGCCCGCACCGCCGCCTCGGACAGCTCCCGCCAGTGCCGAACCAGCCCGACCGAAGGCCGTTCGTACGCCGAGGCAACCACCTGCACGAACGTCGTGTCCCCGTCGGCCCCCGGCGGATAGTCCTTCCAGTACGACACGAAGTCCCGATCCGGCTCGTCCACCGACGGCGTCGCGAACGCCGCGAGCGCCCGCTCCGCGTCGTACAGCAGATGCACCAGCAGCGGCCCGACCGCCATCCCCGGGCACCGCGTCGCCCGCGCGAAATCCGCGTCGGACAGGCCTTGGACGACCTCGGTCACCCGCCCGTACGCCCGGCCCAGCGTCGTAGCCGGCCACAACGGCAACGCCCCACGCTCAGGAGCCCTCATACCGTCGAGCCTAAAACCGCTACGCCCCCAAACCAACCTCCGACACAATCCGGCCATGCCCAGTACGCCGGACCTCCTCCACCAGTTCGTCACCGAAGCCGGTCTCCCACCGGTCGCCACCACCACACCCCTCACCGGCCACGGCTTCGACCACGAGATCCTGCACGCCGTACTGGAAGACGGCCGCGAGGTGGTCCTCCGCCACCGCGCAGGAACCCCACCGGCCGACCGCCGCGCCCACTTCCTCGCGGCTCACCACGTCCCAGCCCCCGCCCTGCTCGCCGCAACCGACGACGCCGCCCTCTACGAGTACGCACCCGGCGACATGCTCCTGACCCTCATCGAGCAGGCCCGAGCAACCGACAACACCTGGCACTCAGTCGGCACGGCGTTCCGCCGACTCCACGCCATCCGCTTCCCCATGCGCCTGACCGGCGCCTTCGGCAACGGCACCTTCGACCTGCACTTCACCGACCCGGTCCACACCCAGCACGAGCTCCTCGACCGGACCAGCCTCGCCCAGGTCGCCGATCACCTGCCCAAACTCCACGCGATGATCGACCACTACGCCGACCACCTGAGAGAGACTCCCACCGCGCTGCTGCACCGAGACGTCTACCCCGCCAACATCATCGTCGGCCCCGACAGCACGACTCTCATCGACTGGGACTCACCCCAGGTCGGCGACCCCGGCATCGAGATCGCCGCGCTCGAGGAGCACGTGCACCTGCTCGGTGCCGAAGTCCCGCCGGCCTTCTACTCGTCGTACGGCGACCGCCCGAAGACCACCGCGCTCCACCGGCTCACCGGCGCGATCGACTGGCTCGGCGCCGACTGGCTCGACGAGTGGGCCGCCGACACCACCGTCCGCGGCGCCAAGGCCAAGCGCTGGCAGTCCGGCCTGCAGGCCTACCTGCAAGCCGAACTCGCCAAGCTCTAAACCGGCGGCACCCCGTGCCGCTTCGTGCTGAAGTGGCGGTCCTTGGTCTGCGCCGCCGCGAGGCGCGCGATCAGGTCCTCGCGGAGGTTCTCCGGCTCGACGATCGCGTCGATCACCAGATCCGCGGCCAGCCGCAGGATGTCGATGTCGGTCTCGTACTCCTCGCGCAGCTTCGCGACGTACTCGACCCGCTCGGTCTCCTCGGCGATCTCCTGGATCTTGTTGTAGTACACGGCGTTGATCGCCGCCTCCGGGCCCATCACCGCGATCTTCGCGGTCGGCAGCGCGATGCACGCGTCCGGCGAGAACCCCGGCCCGCACATCGCGTACAGCCCGGCGCCGTACGCCTTGCGGACGATCACCGACACCGTCGGCACGGTCGCCTCTGACACGGCGGTGATCATCTTCGCGCCGTGCCGGATGATCCCGGCCCGCTCGACCTCGGAGCCGATCATGAACCCCGGGACGTCGCACAGGTACACCAGCGGCACGTTGAACGCGTCGCACAGCCAGATGAACCGCGCCGCCTTGTCCGCGGAGTCGACGAACAGCACACCACCCTTGACGGCCGGCTGGTTCGCGACGATCCCGACCACCTGCCCGGCGAGCAGCCCGAACCCCGTGACGAGCTCCGGCGCGTACGCCGGCTTGAGCTCGAAGAACGTGTCCGCGTCGAGCAGCGCGTCGATCACGTCGTGGATGTCGAAGCCGACCGACTCCTCGGCCGGCACCAGGTCGCGGGTGAAGTCCCGGCCGGGCGCCGAGGCGTCGTACGACGGCGGCCGCACCTGCCACGAACCGGGCAGGTACGAGAAGTACTGCTTCGCCAGCTCGATCGCCTCGGTGTCGTCGCTCGCGAGCAGGTCGCCGCAGCCGGAGACCGACGTGTGCATCCGCGCACCGCCCATCTCCTCCAGCGTCACCTTCTCGCCGACGACCATCTCGGCCATCCGGGGCGAGCCCAGGTACATCGAGGCGTTGCCGTCGACCATGATCACCAGGTCGCAGAACGCCGGGATGTACGCGCCGCCCGCGGCCGACGGGCCGAACAGGCAGCAGATCTGCGGCACCTTGCCGGACAGCGCGACCTGGTTGTGGAAGATCCGTCCCGCGCCACGTCGACCAGGGAAGAGGTCGACCTGGTCGGTGATCCGTGCGCCCGCGGAATCGATCAGCCAGAAGATCGGCAGTTCGTCGCGCAGCGCGACCTCGGTGATCCGGACGATCTTCTCGACCGTCCGCGCCCCCCACGACCCGGCCTTCACGGTCGGGTCGTTCGCGACCAGCAGCGCCGGCCGGCCGTCGACGAGCGCCCGCCCGGTGACCACGCCGTCCGCGGGCAGGCCCGGGTTGAGCGCGTTGGCCAGCTGCGCGTCCTCGACGAAGCTGCCCTCGTCGACGAGCAGCGCGATCCGGTCGCGGACGTACAGCTTGTTCTGCGAGTCGAGCTTGGCCTTGGCCTTCTCGGTCGGGCCCAGCGTCGCCTCGCGGGCGACCTTGACCTCGGTCCAGTGATCGCGCGTCATACGGCCAATCCTGTCATCCGGCCGGTCGTCGTGGTGCTCACTCGACCGGGAGGCCGAGGCCGCGGGCGATCAGCATCCGCTGCACCTCCGACGTGCCCTCGCCGATCTCGAGGATCTTGGCGTCGCGGTAGAACCGCGTCACCGGGTACTCCTCCATGAAGCCGTACCCACCGAACACCTGCGTCGCGATCCGCGTGGCGGTGACCGCGGCCTCGCTCGAGTACAGCTTCGCGACCGCCGCCGCCTGCTTGAACTCCTGGTACGGCGCTCCGGCGTCCTTCAGCGCCGCCGCGCGGTACACGAGCAGCTCGGCCGCGTCCGCCATCACCTTCAGGTCGGAGATCTGGAACGCCACGCCCTGCTTCTGCCCGATCGGTACGCCGAACGTCTTGCGCTCCCCGGCGTACTGGACCGACATCTCCAGGCAGGCCTTGATGCAGCCCAGCGCGACCGCGCCGATCGCGACCCGACCGTCGTCGAGCGTCGCCAGGAACTGCGCGAACCCGCGCCCGCGCTCGCCGAGCAGGTTCTCCTTCGGCACCCGGCAGCCCGCGAACGACAGCGGGTGGGTGTCGGAAGCGTGCCAGCCGAGCTTGTCGTACTGCGCCTCGGCCACGAACCCCGGCGTACCGGCCGGGACGATGATCGTGGAGATCTCCGGCCGCCCGTCGGGGCGCTCACCGGTGCGCGCGGTGACCGTGACGACCGAGGTGATGCTCGAGCCGGAGTTGGTGATGAACTGCTTCGACCCGTCGATCACCCACTCGTCGCCGTCCAGCACCGCGCGGGTCTTCGTCGCGCCGGCGTCCGAGCCCGACTCCGGCTCGGTCAGCCCGAACCCGGCCAGCGTCCGCCCGGCGACCAGGTCCGGCAGCCAGGTCTGCTTCTGCTCGTCGGTGCCGTAGGTCAGGATCGGGTTGATCCCGAGCCCGACCGCCGCCTCGAGCGTGATGCCCATCGACTGGTCCGCGCGGGAGATCTCCTCGATCGCGACGCACAGGCTGGTGAAGTCGCCGCCGGCGCCGCCGTACTGCTCCGGCGCGGTCAGCCCGAACAGGCCGAGCTGCCCCATCTTCTGCACGGTCTCGACCGGGAAGTGGTGCTTGCGGTCCCACTCGGCGGCGTACGGCGCGATCTCGGCCTGCGCGAAGTCCCGCACGCTGGCGCGGAACTCGCGGTGCTCCTCGGACAACTCGAACGACATCTCTGCTCCCGGCTGCTGGTTGACGCTTACGTAAACGTAAAGCACGATGCCGTAGGTGCACAATATTCCGGTGAGTGCGGACTCAGGGACCTGGACGATCACCGAACTGGCGTCCCAGTACGACGTCACGCTGCGCACGATCCGCTTCTACGAGGACCGCGGCCTGCTCACCCCCGAACGCCGCGGCACCACCCGCGTCTACCACCCCCGCGACCGCGTCCGCCTGGCCCTCATCCTGCGCGGCAAACGCCTCGGCTTCTCCCTCGACGAGATCGCCACCATCGTCGACATGTACGACGCCGAACCCGGCGAGGAGGGCCAACTCGTCTACCTGCTCAACCAGATCACCAGACGCCGAGCCGACCTCGAACAACGCCGCCACGACATCGAGCAAACCCTCCACGACCTCGCCGAGGTAGAAGCCCGCTGCCAGGCCGACCTGGAGAAACTGCGGACCGGCTCGGCGTAGGCCTCACCGGCTCAGCAGAGGACGGCGATCCCGGTCGGTGGGACCCGGACCGACTGCTTCAGCGTGCGGATCCGGTCGATCATCGCCTTGGTCTTCGGGTCCTGCTCGAGCTCGACGTACAGCGGCCGGACCGCCTGATCGAAAGCGCGCAGCTCGACCGCGGTCGCGTTGACGATCTTGCCGCCACGGTTGCAGTAGGCCGCCGCGTGCGCCGACTCCGGCACCCGGTGCGCGACCACCCATTCACGGGTCGCCGTCGCCGCCGCCTGCAGGATGCGCTGGTTGTCCGGCGTCAGCCCGCCCAGCACCTCCGAGTTGGCGACGAGCGTGTTCACCTTGGTGGTGAAGGTGACGTTGGCCGCCGCGATCCCGGCGGTCGGGAGCGAGTCGGACAGGACGAACCCGGTCTCGGCGCCGGTCAGCGTGCCCGAGCGGACTCCTGCGCCGTACAGGTCACCGACCGCATCGTCGGGCTTTCCACCGAAGGCGCGGATGGTGGCGTCGCCGAGATCGGATTTGGCGGTCCGGATTCCCTGACCGGCGAAGGCCTTCGGTGACACGAGAGCCCGCCCGAACCCGAACGGATGACGCAGGCCTTCCGGCATCATCGCAAGACCAGTGGCACCGGCCTTGTCGAGGCCGGCCAGCAGTTCGTCCGACAGCTCCGCTGTGCCGACGATCTTGTCGGCCAGCGCATCCGACGTCACGAGGAACGGCGCGTTCAGCGCGCGCAGGCTCGTGACCCCCTCGGTGTCCCAGGTCCGGCTCGGGATCATCGCCAGGTCGACCTTCTTGTCCTTCAGCATCCGCGCGACGACCTGGTCCCACTGCTGCGCCCCGGCGGCCGCTTCCCAGACCGGGTAGATCAGCAGCTTGCCGTCCGACAGCGTCCTGACCTGCTCGACGAACTGCAGGATCGCCAGCCCGCCCGGTTTCGCGTCGTCGTCCGCCGTTCCCAGCCGCAACGTCACCGGCCCCGCGTTGTCGACCGGGTCGACCTCGGTCGGGTCACCGTTGCACGCCGTCACGGTGAGAACCAGCGCCAGCCCACAGGCCAACGCCCAATGATGTGGTGTTCTGTTCATACCAGCCCCCACTCATCACCCTGGCACTCCGTGGTGGCATCCGCCATGCCTCACGCCGGGAACATTCCGACCACCGAACGCCCGCGGCCGAAAAGACTCCAGCCCTGGTGCCTGCCTGCGATCGGGCGCACTGTCGAACGAGAAGAACACCAGGGGGAACACCATGAACCACCGGGCGAACCGAACCACGTCCGCGCTCTGCCTGGCGGTGATCGTCCTCGGCACAGGATGCGCGTCGGACAAGGACCCGGTCGCGGTCACCGTGCCACCCACCGCACCCTCGACCTCGCCCGCTGAGCCGACCACTTCACAGACCCCGTTCACCAGTCGAACCTTCGCGATCCCCTTCACCGCAACGGTTCCCGGCTTGTTCAAACCCGCACCCACCGAGGACACCCGCACTCTGGTGTCGTGGGCTGCGGCCGACGGCGAGCGCTACATCCGGGTCCTGCTCCCCGCCGTTCTCTACCGGCCGGACAGCACATCGCCGCAGCAGCCGCCTGCGGACTACCTGTCCTACCTCCGCAGCCTGACCAGTGCCGGCGCGGCCTTCACCAACGAGACCAGCACGACCGTCGACGGACACAGCGCAACGCTGGTCACCGCAAGCACCACCAGATCCCTGGACGGCACGCTCGGCTGCCCGGGACCGCAGACCCCCATCGAGGTCTGCTTCGGCCTGCAGCCCGACCTCGCACTGCGCATCGCGGTGATTCCGGTCGGAACCAGCACGGTGATCGCCTGGGTGAGAACCGAACAGGACGATCCCGAAGCCGCCACCTACGTCGCAGCCTTCGAATCCATGCTGAGCCAGGCCCAACTGGGCTGATCCCGAGGAACCCTCCACGACCTGGCCGAGGAGAGGCCCGCTGCCAGGCCGACCTGCAGAACCTGCGCGGCGCCTGATCAGCCGTGCAGGTACATCTTCGGTACGACGCGCAGGTCCTCGGCGCGCTCCACCAGCAGCGTCACGGCGTCGTCGGTCTTCCCGCGGATCAGCTCGAGCGACATCACGCGCACCGGTCGCCGGTCGTAGGTGAACAGCGTCGCGCCCGCCGCAACCACTCCGCCGTACAGGCGTCCCGCCACGAGCACTCCGCCTCGAAAGGCAAAGTCGAACACGTCCTCGACCAGGAACACGACCGGCCCCGCCTTTGCGGCCTCGGCTGACCAGCCCGGCGGATACTTCCGTGGGAACCCAGGCTCCTTGGCGGCCTCGTGCTTCAGGCCGGTCAACTCGTAGTTTCCGCACCGCCGGCAGAAGAACCCGTCGCCGAACGTCAACCCGTCCTCGGTGCCGTACATGTCCCGCAGGCACTCGTGCGCCTGCTCGTCGTCGCAGCAGGGGTCGGACCCGCCGTGCGCGTAGCACGCGACCGCGTCGCGCTGCGGGCACGAGTAGGCGTAGTCGCAGCAGTACTTCACAACCCGACGCTATCCAGTCGCCGGTCCACCGACCTGATGTTGCTCGTACCGACCAATGACTAGGGCAGCCGGCGGTGCCAGGTGAGGGGGCCTACCGAGATGCGTTGGGTGGAGGAGCCGCTCCACTCGACCGGGAGGTCTTGGGCGAGGAGGGCGGCGCGGATCTGCTCGCCGATGGCTTGGTCCTGTTCGGCTACTCGGCCCTGCTCGGGGTCGAGGGTGCCGTAGGCCAGGTAGAGCTGGGCCGGCTCGTCCGCGAGGCGCTCGGCGTCTTGCTGGTGGAAGAACACGTAGCCGGTCGACGGGCGGTCGGTGGGGCGCTCGTCGTCGATCTCGGTGACGCCGCAGTTCTGGCAGCAGGTGAAGTTCATCCGCGCGACCACGCCGTTCGCGTCCAACTCGGCGAAGGCGGCGGCGACGCGGTCGGCGTCCGTGTACGCCGGCCAGGAGGCCTGCTCGGCGAGGCGGGCCTGCCAGACGTCCTCGACGAGTTGTGCCAGCTGCTCGTCGTCCAGCGGGACCTGGTCGTCGTCACGGAAGTCGCCGGCGTACTCCAGCACCTCGGCGCGGCTGAGGAAGCCGGGGCGCACCCAGAGCTCGACCTGCTCCCGCAGGTCAGCAATCTGCTGCTCAGCGTCAGCAGACGCCGCCGCTTCAGGCAGTATGACGCGCTGTTCTTCCGCGGTGTTCGCGCGGCGCTTGAACCTGTCGAAGATCCCCACGGGCAAACAGTAGGCCCTCGGTCAGACAGTGAGCGTTGCCGTCCGGAGCGCCACGTCGTACCGGTGCAGAGCCAGCGCGGCCAGGCGCGGGTCGGCGCCGAGGGGTGCACTCGCGGTCGCGCCGGCTCGGGCAGCGACTGCGGCGACTCGGTCGGCGAAGAAACCGGGCGCCAGCAAGTACGTGGCAACGGCGACCCGACCGGTCGTCCGAGCCAGTACGGCGGGCAGCCGCTCGCCGGCGCCGGAGACGTAACCGACCTCGACCGGCCGGTCGATCACCGCGGACAACTCCGCGGCAACGCTCGAGCAGTCGAGCAGGGCTCGGCGGTCCGAGGACCCAGCCGCCGCCAGTACGACACTGTCGACGCCATCCACCCCAGCGACAAGACTTTCGGCAAGCCGGTCGGCCAGGATCTGAGCAAGAACCGGATGCGGCCCCAACGGATCCGCCGCGGTGACCTGGTCCGGCCGCCGGCGGGCTTCACCTTGGATGTCGGTGGTCACGTGGTACCCCGAGCTCAGCAGCAGCGGCACGATCACCGCATGATTGCTATCGGCAACCACTCGCTCGACCAGCGCCGGAAGTGCGGGCGTGTCGACATCGACGAAACCCAACGAGACCGGCACCGAGGGACGCTGACGCGCGATCTCCCGGGTCAGCGCGTGGATCACCTGGATCCCCCGCGGGTCGGCGGTGCCATGTGCTGCCGCGACGAGGTCGGTCATCGGCGAACCTCCAAGGAGAGAAGACGATTCATGTCGCGACCGCCGCCGACTCGACCGCCAAGCGGTAGCCACGCCGTACGACAGTCCGGACCAGCTCAGGACGCCCAACCGCAGTCCGCAACCGATTGACCGTGACCTCCACCGCGTGAACGTCCTCGGCCCCCGGGAGCACAGCCAGCAACTCAGGACGGGAAACCACGTCACCCCCGGCATCGACCAACGCCGACAACACAGCCCGCGGCCCCGGCCCGAGCGGCAGCACCACCCCATCCAGCACAGCGGCACCACCCCGGATCACCAACTGCCCGAACGCCGTCTCGATCGACCGAGCGTTGTCGTCGGTGAGCCGATCGGTGACGCTACGAATCAAAGCACCCAATCGATACCGATCAGGCACCAACGGATCCAAGCCCAAAGCAGCAAACGGCCCGGCAGTCACCGGCCCGACACAAGCATTCAAAACCCTCCCAGTACGCAGCACAGCCACCAAAGCGTCGTACTGCCCATGCAACGCCGCAGCATCCAGCATCGCCTGCGCAGCAGGAGCCGACGTGTGCACCACAGCATCAACAGCTCCGCCGATGATCTGCCCGATCACCCGCTCGACCACCGCGGGATCCGGCGCCGGCCCCCAGCGATACACCTCCAGCCCACGCACGGACGCCCCGGCCTGCCGCAGCGCATCCTGCAGTCCGGGGTCCGACAATCCATGCAGCTGTACGACGATCTTCCGCCCACCCACGCCCTGGTCGCGCAACCACTCGACCACCTCGGCCGTGGTTTCCGACCGGGCCGACCAGTGCTCCACCAACCCAGCGGCCCGGATCGCCCCACGCGCCTTCGGGCCGCGCGCCAACAACCGCGACTGCTCCAACGTCCCGAGCAGATCAGCCGCCAACCCGGCCGTGTCGGCCGCCTCGACCCAGCCGCGAAATCCCACCGCGGTGGTCACCACGACGTCGTCCGGCGGGTTCGCGATCACCCGCCGGGTCGCCTCGATCAGGGCCTGGTCGTCCGGCGCGGGCACGATCTGCAGCGTCGGCGCGTGCAGCACCTTCGCGCCGCGCCGTTCGAACGACGCGATCAGGTCGTCGGCCCGCCGGTGCGCCGTGACCGCGATCGTGCAGCCGCTGAGCGGCCCCGGCTTAGCCTTCACCGGGACCACCGCGGCCGGGATCGCCGAGCAGCGCAGGCTGAGGCTCACCGCGCGGCTCCTGCGCACCAACCCCCAGCCCGGTCGCGTCCAAACTGACCAGCACCTGCCCGTCCACCACCTCCACCGCGTACGCCGCCACGGCCACCGCCGGATCGTCCAGACACTCCCCGGTCCGCAGGTCGAAGACCTGCTTGAACATCGGCGACGCCACCGTCGGCACGTCACCCCGGCTCCCGACGATGCCCCGCGACAGGACGTTCGCCCCGCTGAACGGGTCGGTGTTGCTCAGCGCGTACACGTCGCCGGCGTAGGTCCGGAACAGCGCGACCTGCCGGTCGCCGACGAGGGCAGCGACGCCGCGCTCGGGCAGCAGCGCCTCGTAGGCGCACACGGCCACGGTGGTGAGGGTGGTCATCGGCGTACCTCCAATCGGGGACCGGCCAGCAGGACCGGTTCCAGCGTTCCGCGTTCGTCGGCCGTCGCCGGCCGCGGCTGACTGCGCTCCACGACGTACCGCAGGTCGGCGTCCGGCTGGTCCGGCGCGTTCACGAACGACACGAACCGCGCCAGCTTGGCCGGGTCGTCCAGCGTCGCCCGCCACTCGTCGACGTAGGAGTCGACGTGCGCGGCCATCGCGGCGTCGAGATCGGCCGCGATCCCCAGGCTGTCGTTCAGTACGACGTCGCGCACGTGCTCCAGCCCGCCGTCGATCTCGTTGATCCAGACGGCGGTCCGCTGCAGCCGGTCGCCGGTGCGGATGTAGTACATCAGGAACCGGTCGATGGCCTGCAGCAACTGCTCGTCGGTCAGGTCGGACGCGAGCAGCTGCGCGTGCCGCGGCGTCATGCCGCCGTTGCCGCCGACGTACAGGTTCCAGCCGGACTCGGTCGCGATCACGCCGACGTCCTTGCCGCGCGCCTCGGCGCACTCCCGCGCGCACCCGGAGACGCCGAGCTTGAGCTTGTGCGGCGACCGCAGCCCGCGGTACCGCAGCTCCAGCGCGATGGCCATCCCGACCGAGTCCTGGACGCCGTACCGGCACCACGTCGAGCCGACGCACGACTTCACCGTCCGCAACGCCTTGCCGTAGGCGTGACCGGACTCGAACCCGGCGTCCACGAGCCGCGCCCAGATCGCCGGCAGCTGCTCGATCCGCGCGCCGAACAGGTCGACCCGCTGGCCGCCGGTGATCTTGGTGTAGAGCCCGAAGTCGCGGGCCACCTCACCGATCGCGATCAGTCCCTCCGGCGTCACCTCGCCGCCGGGGATCCGCGGGACGACCGAGTACGTGCCGTCCTTCTGGATGTTGGCCATCACGTGGTCGTTGGTGTCCTGCAGCGTCGCGCGCTCACCCTCGAGCACGTGGCCGCCTGGGTCCAGGCTGGCCAGGATCGACGCGACCACCGGCTTGCAGATGTCGCAGCCGCGCCCGGACCCGTGCCGCTCGACGATCTCGCTGAATGTGCGCAGCCCGGTCACCCGGACCACGTCGAACAGCTCGGCCCGCGACAGCGCGAAGTGCTCGCAGAGCGCCTTGCTCACCTCGACACCGGCCGCGGCGAGCTCGGCGTTGAGCAGGTTCTTCACGATCGGCAGACACGATCCACAGCTCGTCCCGGCCTTCGTGCGAGAGCAGAGCGACTTGAGATCACCACACCCCTCGTCCCGCACCGCGCACCGAATGGTGCCGGCGGCAACGTTGTTGCAGGAGCAGACCGGCGCGTCGTCCGGCAGCTCCAGCTTGACCGGCTGCGCACCCTCGGGCAGCAGGTACGACGCCGGGTCGGTGCCGAGCTCGCGGCCGACCATCGGGCGTAGCGCGGCGTACGCCGAGGCGTCGCCGACCAGGATCCCACCAAGCAGCGTGCGCGCGTCGTCGGACAGCACGAGCTTCTTGTACACGCCCGCGACCGGGTCGGCGTACACGATGTCGAGCGCGCCCTCGGTCGCGCCGAACGCGTCGCCGAAGCTGGCCACGTCGACGCCGAGCAGCTTCAGCTTGGTCGACGAGTCCGCGCCCGGGAACGTCGCCGCGCCGCCGAGCAGCCGGTCGGCCACGATCTCGGCCATCGCGTACCCCGGGGCGACCAGGCCCCAGACGCGACCCTCGATGCACGCGACCTCACCGATCGCCCAGACGCCCGGCACCGACGTACGGCAGGAGTCGTCGACCACGACACCGCCGCGCTCACCGACTGCCAGCCCCGCCGCGCGGGCCAGCTCGTCCCGCGGCCGCACACCGGTGGCAAAGACCACCACGTCCGCCGGCAGATCCGGGCCGTCGGCAACGGCCATCGCCCGCGCCGACCCCTGCGAGGTGAGCTTGACCCGAGTCGTCTGGGTCGAGGTGCGTACGCCGACGTCAAGCCCACGAATCAGCCGGGCCAGCGCGCTACCGCCACCCTCGTCGACCTGCAGCGGCATCAACCGCGGCGCGAACTCGACCACCTCGGTCGAAGCGCCCAGAGCACGCAGCGCGCCGGCCGCTTCCAGGCCCAGCAGACCGCCGCCGACCACTACTCCGTGGACCTCCTTGCGCTCCGTCCGCAGGCGTTCGACGTACACGCGCAGCGCGGCGACGTCGTCGATCGTGCGGTACACGAAGCAGCCCTGCGCGTCGCTGTTCTTCACCGGCGGCACGAACGCGCTCGACCCCGTCGCCAGCACCAGCTCGTCGTACGCGATCACCTCGTCGCGCGTCGTACGGACCGTCTTCGCCTCGACGTCCAGGGCCACGACGGCCACGCCCTTGCGCAACGTGACGGCCGGATCGTCCCAGAGCTCCGGCTCGCCCAGGCTCAGGTCGTGCGGATCGCGCCCGGAGAAGTAGCTGGTCAGCGCGACCCGGTCGTACGGCAGCCGGGGTTCCTCGGCGAGGACCGTGATCCGCCACTCGACGCCGGTGTCGCGCGACCGCAGCGCCTCGACCAGCCGGTGCGCGACCATGCCGCCACCGACGACCACCA
This sequence comes from Kribbella lupini, assembly GCF_039529595.1. Taxonomy (NCBI): domain Bacteria; kingdom Bacillati; phylum Actinomycetota; class Actinomycetes; order Propionibacteriales; family Kribbellaceae; genus Kribbella; species Kribbella lupini. The sequence continues at coordinate 683,936 of NZ_BAAANC010000002.1, forward strand.
GGTGTTTCGCCTTGCCGAGCTCTGTCATCGTTGCCCTCCTGGTCGGGACGGGATCGGACTCACCGCGCCGAAACCGCTCGAGAAGTTCACCCACCGCGCCGGTGCAACTGCCGCACCCGGTGGTCGCTCTGGTCTGTGCCGCGATGCCGTCGACACTGTCGGCACCGGCCTTCCACGCCGCTTCGATCACGGAGCGCGTCACTCCGTTGCACCGGCACACCGGCTTCGCCTGCTTCGGCGCTTCCGTTGCTCCCAGCAACATCTCCGGGACCACCGCGGTCCGCCGGTCCGCCAGCAGCACCAGCTCGGCGGCCACCTCCGGCGCGTTCACCGCAACGGCCGCCCGCACGACACCGTCGACCAGCACGGCCCGCACGTACCGCTCACCATCAGCCAGCCGTACGACGTGCCCCTCGGCCTCGCGGTCGCCGAGCACCATCACGTCCAGCCCGCCGGCCGTCAGCCGAAGGACCTCCGGCGCCAGGTCGCGGACCGGCCGTTCGTTCAGCAGATCCGCCAGAACCTCGGCCTGGTCCCACGCCGCGCCGACCGTCCCGCTGACCACTCCGTCGATCTCGGCGCAGTCCCCGATCGCGTGCACCCGCGGGTCCGCCGTGGTCAGCGAAGCGTCGACGGCAATCCCGCCCGCCACCCCGATCGCCAGGCCCGCAGCGAGCTCGACCCGCGGCCGAACGCCACCAGCACTCACCAGCAGGTCGCCGAACACCGTCTGCCCGCTGGCGAGATGCAGCGCCCGGAACCGCCCGTCGTCCCGGGTCTCGGTCTTTTGCACCCGCGCCTGCAGCACCACCTCGATGCCGAGCCGCCGCACCATCCGCGTGATCTGCCGCCCGGCCGTCGCCCGCACCCGGTTGTCGAGCAACGTCTCGCCGTCGTGCACGAGCGTCACCGCGATCCCGCGCTTCCGCAGGGCGCACGCCGTCTCGACTCCGAGCACGCCGCCGCCCAGCACCACCACCCGCCGAGCACCGGCCGCCGCCTCGACGACTCGCCGAGCATCACCGACGGTGCGCAGCACCAGCCCACTCGCTTCAGCGGGAGCAGCACCCGTCGCAAACACGAGGTGGTCGTACCCGTGCTCGCCACCGGCGCTGTCGACCACCACTCGAGCCCGGCGGTCAACACTCACAGCGGCCAGGAACGATCCGTCCACAAGGGGTTCCGGCGCCCGACCAGCGACGTACTCGGTCAGCCGGTGCCGCTGGTAGTACGGCTCGTCACCCAGCACCGTGACCTCGTGGGCGCCGAGCAGCTCCGCCAGCCGGGTTCCGGCCATGCCCGCACCGATGATGACGATCTTCATGCCGACACCTCAGCCCGTACGACGGCCGTCGCCTCGACCGCGCACGCCTTGAACTCCGGCATCCGCGAGATCGGGTCGAGCGCGTCGTTGGTCAGCTCGTTGACACCCGGGAAGTGGAACGGCACGAAGATCGTGTCCGGCCGCACGTCCCCGGTCACCCGCGCCGGGCACACCAACGACCCACGCGCGGTCCGCAGCCGCAGCAGCCCGCCATCGGCAACGCCGAGCGAAGCCGCCACCCGAGGATGGATCTCGGCGAACACCTCCGGCTCCGCCTCCAGCAGCTCCGGCACGCGCCGCGTCTGCGCACCACTCTGGTAGTGCTCCAGCAGCCGGCCGGTCACCAAGTACAGCGGCGCATCCGACCGCAGATCATCCGCAACCGCCTGGTGCTCTACGGCGATCACCCGAGCCCGGCCGTCCGGCGTACCGAAGGAGTCGGCGAACAACCGCGGCGTCCCCGGGTGATCCGCTGCCGGCACCGGCCAGTACAACGCCTCGCCGGCGTCCAGCCGCGCCCACGAGATCCCCGAGTAGTCCGCGATCCCACCAGCACTCGCCAGCCGCAGCTCCTCGAACACCTCCTCAGGCGACACCGAGAACGCCGCCGAGCACCCCAACCGCTCCGCCAGCCCGGCGAAGATCGCCAGGTCGCTCCGCGCGTCACCAGGCGGCGCCACCGCGGCGCGCCTCCGCAGTACCCGCCCTTCCAGCGACGTCATCGTGCCGTCTTCCTCGGCCCACTGCGTCACCGGGAACACCACGTCCGCAATCAAAGCCGTCTCGGACGGTACGACGTCGGCAACCACCAGCAGGTCCAGGGAGTCCAGCCGCTCCCGCACCGAGGCCAGCCGCGGCGCGGACACCAGCAGGTTGCTCCCGTGCACCATCAGCGCCCGCGGCCCACCAGCTGTCCCCAACGCGTTGATCAGCTCGACAGCGCTCTTGCCCGGCCCCGGCAACGAGTCCGGCTCAACGCCCCACACTCCGGCGACGTGCGCCCGAGCCGCAGGGTCGGCAATGCTCCGGTAGCCCGGCAGCTGATCCGCCTTCTGCCCGTGCTCCCGCCCGCCCTGCCCGTTGCCCTGGCCGGTGATGCAGCCGTAGCCGCTACCAACCCGCCCAGGCAGTCCGAGCGCGAGCGCCAGGTTGATGCAGGCCGTGACCGTGTCGGTGCCCTTGCTGTGCTGCTCAGCCCCACGACCCGTGAGTACGAAGGCCCCAGCACCGCCGTGCACCGGCGCAGCCGCCGCCAGCACCCGCGCAGCCTGCCGGATCACTCCAGCCGGTACGCCGGTCACCCGCTCAGCCCGCTCGGGCCACCAGGCCGCCGTCGACCGGTACAGCGCATCAGGGTCGTCAGTCCGGGCGGCCAGGTACTCCGTGTCCGCCAGCCCCTCCTGCAGCACCACATGAGTCAGTGCGAGCACCAGCGCCAGGTCGCTGCCCGGCGTGGCCTGCAGGTGAAGGCCCAGCTGCGCAGTGGCCGAGCGACGCGGGTCGACGACCAGAAGCCCACCCGCGTCGCGCGCTGCCGCCAGATGCGCGACAGCCGGCGGCATCGTCTCGGCCAGATTGCTTCCGACCAGCAGGATCGCCTGCGCACCACCAAGATCCGTCAGCGGGAACGGCAGCCCCCGGTCGACCCCGAACGAGCGGTTCGTCGCCGCGGCCGCCGACGACATGCAGAACCGGCCGTTGTAGTCCACGTTCGCCGTTCGCAGCGCCACCCGGGCGAACTTGCCCAGCGCGTACGCCTTCTCGTTCGTCAGCCCGCCACCACCGAACACAGCCACCGAGTCGTTGCCGTACGACGCCTGCAGCGCCTTGATCCGGTCGGCGACGACGTCCAGAGCGTGGTCCCAGGTCGTCTCCACCAGGACGCCGTCGGCGTCCCGCACCAGCGGAGCCGTCAGGCGGTCCGGCACGGTCAGCACCGCCGCGGAGGTCCAGCCCTTCCGGCACAGCCCGCCACGGTTGGTCGGGAACTCCCGCGGCGTGACAACCACCGGGGAAGGCGACAGGGTCATCGCGCACTGCAGAGCGCAGTACGGGCAGTGGGTGGCCGTCACACGCGCACCCCGCTGAGCGGTCCGCCCTTGCGCAGGTAGCAGAAGTACGTGACCAGCAGGCAGACGACGTAGAAGCCGCAGAAGCAGTACAGCGCCGGCACCAGCGACCCGTAGGCACCGCTCGACATCGCGAAGCCGCGCGGCACCAGGAACCCGCCGTACGCGCCCACGGCCGAGGCGATGCCGATGCAGGCCGCCGCCTCGCGCCGGGCCCGGACCAGGTCGACACCGCCGTCCAGGTCGCGCGTCGTCGAGCGGAACACCGCCGGAATCATCCGGTACGTCGAACCGTTGCCCGCGCCGCTGGCCACGAACAGCACCAGGAAGCTGATCAGGAACCCGGCGAAGCTGCCGGCGTTGAGCGAGACGATCGCCGACAGGATGCCGACGCCCATCACCACGAACGCGCAGACCGTCACCCAGGCACCGCCGACCAAGTCGGCCAGCTTGCCGCCGAACGGGCGCGAGACCGAGCCGACCAGCGCGCCGAGGAACGCGAGCTGCACGCCGGCGATGTCGGGGAAGGTGGTCTTGATCAGCAGCGGGAACGCCGCCGAGAAGCCGATGAACGACCCGAACGTCCCGATGTAGAGGAACGAGATCACCCAGGTGTGCGGCCGCTTCGCCGCCGTGATCGAGGCCCGGAACGACGAGGTCGCCGCGGACAGATTGTCCATCACCCGCCAGGCCAGGATCGCGGCCAGCGCGATCAGCGGCAGCCAGATCAGGCCGGCCCGCTCCAGCGAGAGACCGGCGCCGATCACGATCACGGCCGGTACGACGAGCTGGACGACCGCGACGCCGAGGTTGCCGCCGGCGGCGTTCAGGCCGAGCGCGAAGCCCTTGTCGCGTTCGGGGAAGAAGAAGGAGATGTTGGTCATCGAGCTGGCGAAGTTGCCGCCACCCGCGCCCGCGGTCGCCGCGACCAGGACCATCACCCAGAACGGTGTGTCCGGACGGCTCACGAAGAACGCCAGGCCGCAGGTCGGGACCAGCAGCAGAAGCGCGGACACGATCGTCCAGTTCCGCCCGCCGAACTTCGGGACGGCGAACGTGTACGGCAGCCGCAGCGTCGCGCCGACCACGCTCGGCAGGGCGACCAGCCAGAACATCTGGTCGGTGCTGTAGCCGAACCCGGCGGCCGGCAGCGAGACGACCACGATGCTCCACAGCTGCCAGACCGAGAAGCCCAGGAACTCGGCGAAGATCGACGGCCACAGGTTGCGCCGGGCGACCCGGCGGCCCTTCTCGGCCCAGAACGCACCGTCCTCGGGGTCCCAGACGTCGATCCAGCGCCCACGCCGCGGCGCCTCGACAGTACCCACCGCACCCGCGCCTTCGCGCACGGTGACCGTGTCCGGTCGTGCCTCGAGCGTCATCGTTCGTCTCCGATCATCCGACCTCACTGATTAGGCCAGGACGCTATGACCGGGGTGTTTCCATGCGGTCATCTCGTTGTTACGCCGCCGAAACGGCCTCCGCACACCGCCCGGCGGGTGGTGAGAGAAGACGGTCGTCAGGAGCCAGGCGGCGGGTGGGAGATGTCACGGCGAGTGCCTTCCGTTTCGGCTCCCTTCGCTGGGTACTGTGCCGGTCAACAGCCGGGCGGCAGACCGACGAGGGGACCACGGTGAACCAGCAGGACAGCACCGGACATCAGGCCGAGCACGCAGCGCCGCGCAAGGGGGGCCGGTGGATCTGGCGGGCGGCGATCGCCGCCGTACTGGTGGCCTGGCTGCTGGTCGGTTCGCTCGGCGGTCCGACGGTCGGCAAGCTGAGCGAGGTGCAGGAGAACGACAACGCGAACTTCCTGCCCAAGCAGGCCGAGTCGACGCTGGTCTCCAACCAGGCCGCCAAGTTCGTCGACTCCAAGGCGCTCCCGTACTTCGTGCTGATCGAGCGCGACAGCGGGATCACGCCGGAGGACCTGGCCAAGACCAACGCGTTCCTGGGCGAGGTCCCGAAGCTTGACCTCGGCAACGGCAAGACCATCGGCGAGTACCTGGCCGCGCCGGTCAAGACGGTGATCCCGTCGGAGGACAAGAAGGCGCTGCTGGTCACCGTCGAGCTGAACGGCGACCAGGCCGATGAGGTGGTCAAGGAAGGCGAGACCGTGCTGTTCGCGGTCGCCGACAAGATGCGCGCCGAGATCAAGGAGTCGCTGACCCCGACCGGCCTGCAGGTCTACGTGACCGGGCCGGGTGGCGTGTTCGCCGACTTCGTGGTGGCGTTCGGCGGGATCGACGGGATCCTGCTCGGCGTCGCGCTGGCGGTCGTCTTCGTCATCCTGCTGATCGTCTACCGCAGCCCGGTGCTGCCGATCGCCGTACTGCTGACCGCGGTCTTCGGTCTCGCGCTGGCCGCGCTGGTCGTGTACCCGCTGGCCAAGGCCGACGTAATCGAGCTGAACGGCCAGAGCCAGGGCATCCTGTTCATCCTCGTCGTCGGCGCCGCGACCGACTACTCGCTGCTGCTGGTCTCGCGGTACAAGGAAGAGCTGCACGACTTCGAGAACAAGTACGACGCGATGAAGGTCGCCTGGCGGGCCTCGATCGAGCCGATCGCCGCCAGCGCCGCGACCGTCATCCTCGGCCTGCTCTGCCTGCTGCTGTCCGAGCTCGGCAGCACCAAGGGCCTCGGCCCGGTCGGTGCCATCGGCATCGCCGGCGCGCTGATCTCCGCGATGACGTTCCTGCCCGCGCTGCTGCTCGCCTTCGGCCGGCGGATCTTCTGGCCGTCGATCCCGCGGGTCGACCACGTGCACGCCCGCGACCAGGTCGGCGGGCGCAAGCTGTGGGGCCGCGTCTCCGGCATGGTCGGGCGCAGCCCGCGCAAGGTGTGGGCAGTGAGCGCGCTGGCGCTGCTGATCTGCGGGGCGTTCCTGCCGACGTTCAAGGCCTCGGGCATCTCGCAGGAGGAACTGTTCCTGGACAAGGTCGAGTCGGTCACTGGGCAGGAGGAACTGGCCAAGCACTTCGACGCCGGCGCCGGTACGCCGGTGCAGATCCTCACGCCGGAGAGCCAGGCGGCCAAGGTCGTGGAAACCGCGACGAAGGTCGACGGCGTCGCGAACGCCTCGGCGTCGGTGGCGCCCGGCGTACCGCCGAAGGTTGTCGAGGGCAAGGTCCTGGTCCAGGCGACGCTGAAGGTGGCCGCGGACTCCCCCGAGGCGACCAAGGTGGTCGAGCACCTGCGCACCGAGCTGGACACGGTCAGCCCGGACATCCTGGTCGGCGGCAACACGGCGATCAACCTCGACGTCCTGGACTCCAGCAAGCGGGACCTGCGGGTGATCATCCCGACCATCCTGGGCGTCATTTTCGTCGTCCTGATGCTGCTGCTCCGCTCGATCGCGGCCGCGCTGCTGCTAGTGATCTGCAACGTGCTGTCGTTCGGCGCGACCGTCGGCGTCAGCGCGCTGTTCTTCAACCACGTCTTCGACTTCCCCGGCGCCGACCCGTCGATCCCGCTCTACGCCTTCGTCTTCCTGGTGGCCCTGGGCATCGACTATTCGATCTTCCTGATGACGAGGGTCCGGGAGGAGTCGATCGAGCAAGGCACCAGACCGGGGATCCTGATCGGCCTGGCCGTCACCGGCGGCGTCATCACCTCAGCCGGCGTCGTCCTCGCCGCCACCTTCTCCGCCCTGGCCGTCCTCCCGATCCTGTTCCTGGTCCAGATCGCCTTCATGGTCGCCTTCGGCGTCCTCCTCGACACCACCGTGGTCCGCTCCCTCCTCGTCCCGGCCCTGTCCCACGACATCGGCCCGAAGATCTGGTGGCCAAGCAAGCTTTCCAAGGCCGAGCAGCCGGACCACGCTTGATCGCATGGAGACCTTCGAGGCAGTGATCCAGGACGCCGGAGGCGGCGGCGCGTACGTCGAGATCCCCGCCGAGGTGCTCACCGCCCTCGGCGGCGCCTCAGCTACTCGCACCGCCGCGAGCACGTCAACGCCGTACTCGACGCGAAGAAGCCCGAGACCCGCGCACGGCGGATCGCCAAGGCGCTGGAGATGCTGCGGGGCTGACTGTCGATCCGGGCCGTCGCCGTTCGTGTAGGGGTAAAACCTACGGAACGAGGTGGCGGTCATGGAGGTCCTGCTGGACGGGCTGGGGATTCCGGAGTCTCCGCGGTGGCACGACGGGCGGTTGTGGTTCGCGAACTGGATCGCGCAGGAGATCGTCGCGGTCGGGCTGGACGGGAGCGTGGAGACGATGCCCACGCCGAGTGAGCAGTTGATGGGCTGGTCGATCGACTGGCTGCCGGACGGGAGTCTGCTCACGACGGGTGACAAGCTGCGGCGGTTGGACCCCGACGGGACCTTCTCCGTGCTGGCGGAGCAGCACGGGAACGAGCTCGTCGTGGACACGCTCGGCAACGCCTACCTGAACGGCGCCGACTTCGACTTCGCCGGTGGAGAGGCGCCGAAGCCGGGGTACATCAAGCTGGTGACTCCGGAGGGTGACGTGCGGGAGGTTGCCGACGACATCCAGTTCCCGAACGGGATGGTGATCCTGCCGGACGAGAAGACGCTGGTGATCTCCGAGTCGTTCGCGGGGCGGCTGACGGCGTTCGACATCGCCGCGGACGGCGGGCTGGGGAATCGCCGGGTGTTTGCCGAGGGCCTCGGTCCGGACGGGATCTGCACCGACGTCGACGGTGCGATCTGGGTGTCCACCGGCGACTCGGCCGTCGTCCGGGTGGCCGAAGGAGGCGAGGTGCTCGAGCGGATCGAGCTGGACGAGCACCGGGCGCCGTTCGCGCTGGCGCTCGGTGGCGCCGACCGCCGTACGCTGTTCGTCCTCACCGCGGACTGGCACGTGGACGAGCCGATCGCCGACAACCTCGCCCGGCTCACCAACGGTCCGCGCGGCGGCCGAGTGCTCACGCAGCGGGTCGGCGTACCGGGCACCGGACGGCCCTGACCCGTCCCGGGCAACCGCTCGCCGACGCGATCGGACCGCTCGGCGGTGTCGGGTCGCTCGTGCGCCCAACCTTCGCTACTGTCCGGATGAACGGGGGTCGACCGGGAGCGAGGAGCCCATGGCAGACACCACGTCAACACCACACCGCTTCAACCTGCCCACCAAGAACCTGCCCGCGCCGCAGGTCCGGGACCTGCCGGACCCGCCGTCGAACACCTGGCGGATCGTCGGCCCGGGCATGGTCGGCGCCGGGGTCGGACTGGCCTCCGGCGAGTTCATCCTCTGGCCCTACATCTCCTCACAGGTCGGCCTGGTCTTCCTGTGGGGCGCCGTCGTCGGGGTCGGGATCCAGTGGTTCCTGAACATGGAGATCGAGCGGTACACGCTGGCCACTGGTGAGACCGCGTTGACCGGCTTCAACCGCTACGGCAAGCACTGGGGCCTGTTCTTCGCGATCATGACGTACTTCGCGAATCTCTGGCCCGGCTGGGCCACGAGCTCGGCGTCGATGCTGACGTACCTGTTCGGCGCCGGCGACCCGCGCTGGATCGCGATCGGCATCCTGGTCGTGATCGGTCTGATCCTGACCCTCGCGCCGGTGGTCTACGTGATGCTGGAACGGCTGATCTTCGTGAAGATCGCGGCGGTCGCACTGCTCGTCGTACTGGCGCTGATCTTCGCGATCCGCGCCAAGACCTACAACGCGCTCGGCGACGCCGTCACCGCGCCGGAGTTCCCGGTCGACCAGCTCGGCTTCGCGCTGATGATGGGGGCCATCGCGTACGCCGGGGCCGGCGGCGGGCAGAACCTGTGCCAGAGCAACTGGATCCGAGACAAGGGCTTCGGGATGGGCGTCCACGTGCCGCGCCTGACGTCGCCGGTGACCGGTGAGAAGCAGGCCGACCCGCACGCCAACGGCTACACGTTCCCGCCGAACGACGAGAACCTGGCCCGCTGGAAGCGCTGGTGGAAGTTCGCCAACCTCGAGCAGCTGCTGACCTTCGTGCTGATCACCGTGCTGACGATCCTGTTCACCTCGATGCTGGCGCACGCCACCTTGTTCGGCGACTCGTCGGTCAAGAACAACATCAGCTTCCTGAAGATCGAGGGCGTCAACCTGCAGTCGGCGGTCGGTGGCTGGTTCGGCTACCTGTTCTGGGCGATCGGCGCGTTCAGCCTGTTCGCGGCCGCGGCCGGCATCGTCGACTACACCTCGCGGCTGGCCTCGGACATGATCAAGGCCCGGTACCTGCGCGAGTCCACGGTGACCGAGTCCAAGCTGTACTTCTGGCTGGTCTGGGGCCTGGTTGCCTTCGGCATCATCGTGCTGCTGGCCGGGCTGGACCAGCCGCTGGTGCTGCTGGTGATCTCGGCCTGTACGGCGGGCACGATGATGTTCGTGTACTCCGGCCTGCTGTGGTGGATGAACTCGCGGGCCCTGCCCGCGCCGATCCGGATCAGCGCGGTGCGCACCGCCGTCCTGGCCTTCGCCTTCCTGGCGTTCGGGGCGCTGGCGGTGTTCACGATCATCGACCAGGTGAAGAAGAACTTCTGACCGTTTCGCGACCGGCCGTCCCCCGTGCCGCGGGGGACGGCCGGTCGCTGCACCGCTGGGGAGTGCAGGTGTTCGGACCGAAGAAAGTGAACAAGTGGGGGCTCGCGGACGCGATGGCCGCCGGGATCGCGGCCAAGCGTGACCTGACCCACCTGTACCTGATGTACGAGGCGGGCGGCACGGTGTCGATCAAGTGGGAGGCACCGAGCGGGGACCGCAAGACGCAGTACCGGATCACCGGCGGTGACGTGGCCGGCGACGCGTGCCCGCACTGCGCGGTGCTGATCGCGGTCGACCGGTTGGCGGTCGCGCTGCCGCTCGACGACGAGAGGGTCGAGCGGATCAACTACGAGTACGAGTCGACGCTTCGCAACGGCATGCTGCCCTGCCCGGCGTTCGGGCGATCGCCGGCGGTGGAGATGCCGTTCGGCCTGATGCCGCTGATGCTCGGCGGCCCGGCCTGGATGGCCGAGGTGCACGTCGGCCACGGGGATCCGCACACCTCCGCCGACTGCATGGACCACCGGGCGTGAGGTTGCGACCGAGGTGCGGCCGACGATCACGTGGGGCCGCCGGTGCAGGGCCCGGTCGGACACCTCAGCGGGAGGCCGGCCGATGAGTGACCTTCCCGGCGACGCGTACTTCCGGCGGATGCTGGTGACCTCGGCGCTGACCGAGGCCGAGCGGTTGCACGCGGCGTACGAGACCGGTGGGAACGTCGCCGACCTGGACGCCGCGGTCGCCGCCTTCGAGGAGGCACTCGGGCTGGCCGACGAGGCGGACACCCGGAGCGCGGCGCTGAACGGTCTGGGGACCGCGCTGTGGTCACGCGCCGAGCGGTCCGCGCAGGTCGAGGTCCTGGATCAGGCGATCGACGCGTTCCGGCAGGCATCGGCGGCGCTGGACCACGGCGCGGGGTTGTCCTCCATCGACCGGCTGATCCCCGCGTTCCAGTCCAATCTCGCGGGCGCACTGCGCTTCCGCTGGCGTCTGACCGGGGCCGAGCAGGACCTGGCGGAATCGATCGCCGCGGTGCGCGCCGCGCTGGCGGCAACTGACGTGGACGACCAACGACGGCCGAACCGGCTGTCCAACCTCGGCGAAGGTCTGCTGTCCCGGCACCACCAGCTCGGCGACTCGTCCGCACTCGCCGAGGCGATCGAGGTCTTCCAGGAAGCGCTCGACTCCGCCCGTCCACGCAGCGACGCCCGCGCCTTCGCCGGAGCGAACCTCGCCGAGGCCCTGCGCCGTCAGTACCTGTCGAGCCGCACGCGCGACCCGGCCGTCCTCGACCGCGCGATCGACCTGGCCCGCGCGACCCTGGCCGCGACCCCGCCGGACCGGCTGCTGCATCCCCGCTTCCAGTCCAACCTCGCCGTGCTGCTGATCACCCGGTACCACGCGACGCACAGCCCCGCGGACCTCGATGAGGCGACCACCCGCGCCGAGCAAGCCCTCGCCGCGACCCCACCAGGCCATCCGAACCGAGTCGAACGCCTGTCGGTGCTGACCGGCATCAAGCAGGCCCAGGTCGTTCGCGGTTCAGGTCTGTTGAACGCCGACCTCCGGCGTACCCCCAAGCCAACCAAACGTCTCACTCGGCGGTTCGGCCTTTCCAAACAACGTCGTCAGCTCGACGAGTTCGTCTCGGCAACGGCGGAAGCCGTGGCCGCGGGCCCGAGCGGTTACCGGCGTTCGGACGCTCTGCTCTCCCACGGCGCCGCGCTGGCGTTCCAGAGCGAACTCACCAACGACCGCAAGGCCGGAGCCGCTGCCCTAGCAGTCCTCCGGCAACTCGCGGCCGACCAGACCGCGACGGTCCACAGCCGGATCGAGGCGGCCACCCTGACCGCCTTCAGCTTGCTTGCCCAAAGCAACAACACCGACGTCGCCGGAGCCTCCGAGTCGCTCGGCCTCGCCGTCGAGCTGCTCCCCCAGACCGCGCCACGCCGACTCCCGTACGCCGACCGCGAGCACGAACTGGCCGGCTTCACCGGCCTGGCCGGCCACGCCGCCGCCTGCGAGATCGCTCTCGGCCGGCCGGACCGCGCGGTCGAGCTCCTGGAAACCGGCCGCGGCGTACTGCTCGGTCAGGCACTCGACGCCCGCACCGAGGTGACGGACCTGCACGAACGCCACCCCGAGCTCGCCGCCCGTTTCGAGCACCTGCGGACGGCGCTCGACCGGCCGGAGGGCGCGGTATTCCTCACCGCACAGACCGACGAGCCGACGCTGTCCGGCGAGGACCGGCACGCTCTCGCCGACGAGTGGGACCAGCTGATCGACACGATCCGTCACCAGAGCGGCTTCGAGGACTTCCTCCGCCCACCGAAGATCGACGAACTCCTGGCGATCGCCGGTGCTGAAGGCCCGGTCGTGATCGTCAACACCAGCGTCCTGCGCTGCGACGCGCTGATCCTCGCCGACGGCACCGTTCAGCTGGTCGAACTCCCCGAACTGCATTTCGCCGACCTGACCGACCGAGCCGAAGCGTTCCGTACGGCGATCTTGAGCAGGGACGACGAAGAGGTCCAGAAAACCCTGACCTGGTTGGGGAAAGCAGTCACTCAACCAGTCCTCGATGCTCTGGACCGTCCGGCCCGTGTGTGGTGGATTCCCACCGGCCCACTCACCACTCTGCCCTTGCACGCCGCAGGATCGCCCGATGGCCCGAGCGTTCTCGACCTCGTCATCTCCTCGTACGTGCCGACCGTCCGCAGCCTCGCCGACGCCCGCCGTACCGGCCGAGGCTCCGACCAAGCACCGCTGATCGTGAGCGTCCCCGCAGCACCCGGTACACCGCCGCTTCCGCGCGTCCGCGACGAGACAGCCGAGCTGAGCAGCCGGTTCCCCGCCGCGCGCATCCTCACCGACGATCAAGCGACCAGGCAGCGCGTCCTGGACGCCCTGCCGCAGCACCGATCGGTCCACTTCGCCTGTCACGCGGTCAGCGCGGCCGACGGCGCCGCGACCAGCCAACTCCTGCTGCACCACCACCAGTCCGATCCACTCACCGTCGCGGACCTCGCCCGGCTCAGACTCGACGACGCGGAGACCGCCTACCTGTCGGCCTGCGACACGAGCATCTCCCGCGGCGACCTCACCGACGAGGCGCTGCACATCACCGGCGCGTTCCAGATGGCCGGCTTCCGGCACGTGATCGGCACCCTCTGGTCCGTCGGCGACCAGACCGCCCGGACGGTCGCCGGCCAGTACTACTCGGCGGTGCAGACCCAGGACCCGGCGGTCGCCCTGCACACCGCCGTCCAAGCAGTCCGTACGACGTACCCGAACCGTCCGGCCGTGTGGGCGCCGTTCGTCCACGCCGGTGCCTGACAGGGGAAGATGAACTCCGTGACCGAACCCGAAGACGACGCAGCGTCCCGTCGTACCGCCGGAGAAGCGGCCGACCCGGAGCCCAGCGAGGCAGATCTGCGCGGAGCCGTCGAGCTGCTGCTCGGCGCGCTCGCGGGCTCGGCCCTGCTGCCGTTCGTGCAGGCGATGGCCACCAAGGCCGGCGAGGACGTGTACGGCAAGATCCGCGACAAGCTCTCCCGCCGGCACCGCAAGCAGGCGAAGTCGGCGCTGCGCACCAAGGGCACGGTCACCATCGCCGACGACGACGCCCGCCTGATCCTGCAGCTCCCGTCGACGATGACCGCGTCGATGGCCGCCCGCCTCGGCACCGTCCGCGTCCCGTCGCCGCACGACGGCTGGCTCCTGGTCCGCTGGGACCCCACCCACGCCGTGTGGCAGGCCCACCCCTGCGATCCGCCGGCCTCCGACGAGGTCATCGAGGTCACCACGGACTAGACACCGACGCCCACCACTGATCAACCTCGCCGATGCTCCCACGTTCGCGCTCGGCCGAGCGCGACGAACGGGGCAGGACCAGGGTTGATCAGTGGTGGGCGTCGGCCGGGTCAGTCCTTGATCTCGCAGATCGCCGCACCGGCGGCGACCGTGGCGCCGACCTCGGCGGACAACCCCGTGATCGTGCCCGCCTTGTGCGCGTTCAGCGGCTGCTCCATCTTCATCGCCTCCAGGACGACGACCAGGTCGCCCTCGGCCACCGTCGCGCCCTCCTCGACGGCGATCTTGACGATCGTGCCCTGCATCGGCGACGTCAGCGAGTCCCCGGAGGCGGCCGCCTTCCCGCTCCCGCCGGCCCGCTTGGCCGGCTTCTTCTTCGCGCCCGCACCAGCACCGGCCGCGGCCGCCGAAGCGCCGAGCCCGGCCGGCAGCACGACCTCGAGCCGCTTCCCGCCGACCTCGACGGTGACCTTCTCCCGCTCACCGTCGTCGGCGGTCCCGGCCGGGCCGTCGTACGGCGTCAGCTGGTTGTCGAACTCGGTCTCGATCCAGCGGGTGTGCACCTTGAAGCCGTCGTCCCCGACGAAGGCCGGGTCGCTGACGACGGTCGCGTGGAACGGGATCACCGTCGGCATGCCCTCGACGACGAACTCCTTCAGCGCGCGCCGCGAGCGCTCCAGCGCCTGCTTGCGGTCCCGCCCGGTGACGATCAGCTTGGCCACCAGCGAGTCGAACGACCCCGGGACCGTCTCGCCCTGGTCGTACCCGCCGTCGAGCCGGACGCCCGGTCCGGACGGCGGGTGCCAGCGGGTCAGCGTGCCCGGCGCCGGCAGGAAGCCGCGGCCGCCGTCCTCGGCGTTGATCCGGAACTCGATCGAGTGCCCGGACACGGCCGGGTCGTCGTACCCGAGCTCCTCGCCGTCGGCGATCCGGAACATCTCGCGGACCAGGTCCAGCCCGGTGACCTCCTCGGAGACCGGGTGCTCGACCTGCAGCCGGGTGTTCACCTCGAGGAACGAGATCAGCCCGTCCTGCCCGACCAGGAACTCGCAGGTGCCGGCGCCGACGTACCCGGCCTCGCGCAGGATCGCCTTGGACGACGTGTACAGCGTCTCCATCTGCGCGTCGGTGAGGAACGGCGCGGGCGCCTCCTCGACCAGTTTCTGATACCGGCGCTGCAGCGAGCAGTCCCGGGTCGACACCACGACAACGTTGCCATGGGCATCGGCCAGGCACTGGGTCTCGACGTGCCGGGGCTTGTCCAGGTACCGCTCGACGAAGCACTCGCCACGGCCGAACGCGCTGATCGCCTCGCGGGTCGCGGACTCGAACAGCTCCGGGATCTCCTCCAGCGTGCGAGCGACCTTCATCCCGCGGCCACCACCGCCGTACGCCGCCTTGATCGCGATCGGCAGCCCGTACTCTTGCGCGAACGCGACGACCTCGTCGGCGCCGGCCACCGGGTCCGGCGTGCCGGGGACCTGCGGGGCGCCGACCTTCTCGGCGATGTGCCGGGCCTTGACCTTGTCGCCGAGCGAGTCGATCGCCGACGGCGGCGGGCCGATCCAGATCAGGCCGGCGTCGATCACGGCCTGCGCGAACTCGGCGTTCTCGGCGAGGAAGCCGTAGCCCGGGTGCACCGCGTCCGCGCCGGAGCGGGCCGCGACGTCCAGGATCTTGGCGATGTTCAGGTACGAGTCGGCCGGCGTGGCGCCGTTCAGCGAGTACGCCTCGTCGGCGAGCCGGACGAACAGCGCGTCGCGGTCCGGTTCGGCGTACACGGCGACGCTGCCCAGCCCGGCGTCGGCGGCGGCGCGCACGACCCGGACGGCGATCTCGCCCCGGTTGGCGACCAGAACCTTCGTGATCTTGTTGCTGTTCGGCACAGCGCAGCTCCCTTCGGGCGTCGCCTGAGTGTAGGACGAAGTTACCGGCCGGAAGGCGAGAGTGTGGGTCACACCACGGCTTTGACCGCCGTACGATCTCGGGTGACCACGCTGTCACCCGATCGTGAGGAGTGCGGATGTCCCTGCTCGAGCCGCTGGCCGGAACTGTTCCCGCTGTCTGGGAGAAGCTCGACGATCGGTGGAACGGTCCGCTCGGGGACAAACACCTCGAGCGGCTGTGGACCGGCGGACGCTGGCTGGAGGGGCCGGTCTACTCGCCGCAGGGCCGGTACGTGCTGTTCAGCGACATCCCCAACGACCGGATCCTGCGCTGGGACGAGACGTCGTACCAGGTCTCGGCGTACCGGGAACCGGCCGGCAACACCAACGGGCACACCCGCGACCAGGAGGGCCGCCTGGTCAGCTGCGAGCACGGCCACCGCCGGGTCACCCGGACCGAGCACGACGGGTCCGTCCGGGTCCTCGCCGACGGCTACGAGGGGCACCGGCTGAACAGCCCGAACGACCTGGTGGTCCGGCCGGACGGTGCGGTCTGGTTCACCGACCCGGCGTACGGGATCGACAGCGACTACGAGGGTCACCGCGCCGAGATCGAGACCGAGGGCTGCCACGTCTACCGGATCGCTCCGGACGGCGCGATCACCAAGGTCGCCGA
This sequence comes from Kribbella lupini, assembly GCF_039529595.1. Taxonomy (NCBI): domain Bacteria; kingdom Bacillati; phylum Actinomycetota; class Actinomycetes; order Propionibacteriales; family Kribbellaceae; genus Kribbella; species Kribbella lupini. The sequence continues at coordinate 700,187 of NZ_BAAANC010000002.1, forward strand.
CGACTTCAACCGGCCGAACGGGCTGGTCTTCTCCGCCGACGGCTCGAAGCTGTACGTCTCCGACACCGAGGAGGCCACCATCCGGGTCTTCGACGTGACCGACGACGGTACGGCGCTGTCCGGCGGCGAGGTCTTCGCCGAGTGCGGCAACGGCGCCTTCGACGGCATCCGCCTCGACAGCGCGGGCCGCATCTGGGGCGCGGCCGCCGACGGCGTCCACGTCTACGACCCCGACGCCACCCTCCTCGGCAAGCTGCTCGTCCCCGAGATCGTCTCCAACCTCTGCTTCGGCGGCGCCAAGCGCAACCGCCTGTTCCTGACCGCGACGACCTCCCTGTACTCCCTCTACCTCAACACCAACGGCGGTCCCGAGGCCTACGACCCGCGCGGTTGACAGGTGATTCTCAGGGTTTGGTTGTAGGTTCCCTGCAGCGTTGGCCCGTACCAGGTGAGGAGTGCGATGTCCAAGAAGACCCACGAGCAGCAGCTCGCCGCGCGCAAGGCGCAGCGGCAGGCGGAGCGGGCGGCCGAGCGGGCCAGGCAGCGGCGGATGCTCGGGATCACGATCGCGGCGATCGTGTCCGTGGTGGTGGTCATCGTCGGTGTCGTCCTGATCGCCGCGAACACCAGCGGCAAGGAGACCCCGGCCGCGGGTGACACCCCGACGAGCTCGCAGCCGACGGAGGCCGCGCCGGGCAACAAGCCGGTGTCGATCCCGACCGCGCTCGCGGCGCCGCTGAAGCGGCCGACCGCGCTGCCGGCCGAGGTGGACTGCACGTACACCAAGGGCGGTCCGGCGGCGAAGAAGGTGAACGCGCCGGCCAACGGCAAGGTCAAGGCCAGCGGTACGACGGACGTCACGCTGAAGACCACCGTCGGCGACCTCGGGCTGACCCTGGACAGCGCGCTCGCGCCCTGCACGGTGAACAGCTTCGTCAGCCTGGTCAACCAGAAGTACTTCGACAACACGATCTGCCACCGGCTCACCGTCGGCGAGGGCCTGCAGGTCCTGCAGTGCGGCGACCCGAGCGCGAGCGGCAGCGGCGGCCCGGGCTACAGCTTCAAGGACGAGGTCTTCCCCGAGCTGAAGTACGGCCGCGGCACGCTCGCGATGGCCAACTCCGGCCCGAACACCAACGGCAGCCAGTTCTTCATCGTGTACGGCGACGGCTCCGGCCTCGACCCGGCGTACACGGCCTTCGGCACGGTCGACGCCAACGGCCTGAAGGCCATCGACAAGGTCGCCAACGCCGGTGTCGCCCCGAGCGAGACCGGCCAGGGCGGCCCCGGCGACGGCAAGCCCGCCACCGAGGTCCAGATCACCGCCGCCGTCACGGCGTCGAAGAACTGACCCCGGACAGACCTCAGCCCCTGGGTCCGCCGCACGGCGGACCCAGGGGCTGTTTTCGTCAGGCCAGCTTGTCGTAGCGGCCGCGGGGCCAGGCCAGCAGGGCATCGATTTGCACCATGCCGGCTTGCTCGAGGAGCTGGACCGGGCCGTCGGCGAAGTGGAACAGGCCGGTGGCGGGGTCACGGACCTCGGACCAGGCGCGAGCGGAGTAGGCCTTCATCACCTGGGTGTAGCGCGGGTCGTGGGTGACCGAGTCCAGGATCAGCAGGTTCTTGAACCAGATCGCGTTGAAGCGGGTCGGCTGCTTCCAGAGCCGGTCCTCGCTGCCGTAGAAGGCCAGCGACGCGTTGGCCAGCGCCTTCGCCTCGTTCAGGTACCGCTTCTGGCCGGTCGCCTTGTACAGCAGGGTTCCGGCGCCGAGCATCACGCCCTGGTTGTAGCTCCACTGGGTCTTCTCGACCGTTCCGGCCAGGTCGATGTGGTCCCAGTACAGGCCGTTCGGCGCGAGCATGCAGGTCCGCGCCCACTCGTACATCTTCTGGGCCCAGGTCAGGTACGACTTGTCCCTGGTCAGCAGGAACAGGTGCGCGCCGAGCTCCGCGCCCGGACCGTTCGAGATCGTGTTGCGGTCCTGGCTCCACGGCGCCTGGGTCCAGTAGACGCCGCCCGCGCACGGGTGCGCCGGGTCGTTGTCCCAGCCGTGCACGACGAGCGCGAAGATCTCCTTCGCCCGGGCCAGCGACGAGCGGTCACCAGTCCGCTGGTAGTGCTGGATCAGGTTCAGGCCGATCCACTCGTTGTCGTCGTAGAACTTGTCACCTCCCTGACCGAGCGGCGGCCGGACGTAGGAGTCGTAGCCCTTCGGCGTCGTGCCCGCGTTCCAGTACGGCTCGTACCCGTCCAGCCGGCGCTCCGCCTCCGCGGCCGCCTTCCGGCCCGAGCCGGGGATGCCCGCGAGGTTCTCGGCCGCGACCGCGCCCTGCGAGTACGGCCAGACGTACGAGTACGGGTTCTGCTGCTCGTTCGGGTACTCCTCCAGCAGCAACCCCGGTCCGGCCGCGAAGTACTTGTTCAGTGCCTGGTACGACGTGGTGGCGCGCGCCGCGGCGCTGCCGGGATACCCCGCCGTCTGCTCGCCGGCCGGAGCAGCCTCGGCACCGGGCGCGTGCAGGGCGCCGACCACCGCCACCGCCAGCAACCCGGCAAAGGCCTTAGTTGATATACCAATTCTTCTGCGCATCGAGCACTCCTTCAGGGGCGGCTGCGACTGACATCGATGTCATGTTCTAACCGTCGCTGGAGTGCAGCGTCAAGAGTTCACCTCTTGGTATATCAACTACCGAAGACGAACCAGGCGGACTTCAGATGCAGGTTCGCCCGGACCTGATCGCCGGTGAACGCGCGCGTCCCGGCCGCGCCCGTCGCGACCACCCGCGTGACCCGGCCGCCGTCGGGCCCGAGCCCGGTCCGCCGGCTGATCGAGACGCCCTTCAGCTTGCCGACCCCGAAAGCGGCCTGCAGCTGCGCGCTGGTCCGCGTCGTCGACCAGGTGACGTTCGGGTTCTTGTTGCCCGGGTACGCGTCCCAGCTGTCCAGCTTGGCCAGCTGGTACGCGACCGTGCCGGCCGTCGTCGCGCCGCCGTTCGAGGACGAGAACTCGGCGATGATCGGCGTGTTCCGGTAGAGCCGGATCTGCCCGGCCGTGGCCGCGATCGCCGCGTTGGTCGACGCCTTCTCCGACGAGTAGCCGCCGTACACCTGGCAGGCGATGGTGTCGCACAGGTCGTAGGCCCGGCTCCCCGCACGCTTGCGGTGGTACGCCGCATAGGTGCGCGCGGCAACGGACTGGGCCTGCAACGCGGCCGGCCGCCAGCTGGTGATCGCCTCGCGCGGTACGACGCCGCGCAGGTAGGTCTCCAACGGCAGCACGTTGATCGTGTCCAGGTGCGCGCCGCCGACATCGGCCGCCCGGAGCGCTCCGCGGTACTTCGCCTGCGCCCCGCTCGGCATGACGAGCCCGATCACGGCCGGCCCCTCGAACTGCGCCATTCCGGTCAACGTCCGCCACAGCGACCAGGTCCGCTTCTTCGCGTCGAACGAACGGACCTGCGTGCCGTGCGTACCGTGCGGATCGATCGACCACTGGTTCCTGTTGCTTGCCACAGGCAACGTGTAGACCTTGTTGGTCTTCAGGTCACGCAGCTTCAGCCCGCTGACCGACATCACCCGGACGCCGTCGGTGCTGTCCGCGGTGATGCGGATCCGCACCGACCCGGTCGCCTTGCCGACCCCCGTGCCGGGGTAGTAGAAGTCGAGGATCTGCTGCACGTTCTTGCCGGCCAGGGCCGCGCCCTGTGCGCCGTACTGGGACATGCCGCGGCCGTGGCCGAAGCCGCGGCCGGTGATCGTCTGGGTCGCCTCGGCCTCGGGCGGTACGGCGCCCTCGTGCGCGACCGCGAGGCCACTGGGCAACGTCGCTGCCACGAGCGCGACGACCATCATGCGTTTCACGAGACGTAGACCTTCTGCGTGCGGGTGCTGGCGGTGAGCTTGCCGTGCTGGAACCGTTGCTGCTGGCCACCGTTGACCTGGTAGATCCCCGAGGTGGGCAGGCCGAGCCACGATCCTTCCGCGCCGAGCGAGCCGTACTTGCGGGAGATCAACCCGGCGACCGGGAACATGCCCGTCTGCGGCGACCAGTACAAGCCGCCGTTGCGGAACGTCTGCAGCCGGCTGCCCGGGACGCGGCCGTTGCGCTGCTCGGCGGTCGGCATCCCCAGGAACCCGTCCGGACCGATCCTGCGGAACTGCGCCTTGAAGCCACCGCGCACCGACCACGCGCCGGTGCGCGCCGACCAGTAGATGTCCAGGGCACCGAAGTACGTCGCCCGTCCGGTCTTCGTCGGGTGCTCGCCCCAGAACGGTTGCCCGACCGCCCGGTACCCGCCGTGCTGCTGCGCGCGCCGGTAGATCTCGGTGGACACGCTCTTGCCCATCAAGGCGTTGACCCGTTGCTTCAGCCAACCGAGTCTGGAGTACAGGTTCTTGCCGGGGCACGCGGTCGCCTTGGTGTCGCGGTGGCCCGAGACGGTGCCGAGCTTGCTGCCGTCCAGGATCACCGTGGCCAGCGGGGAGCGGTAGTTCGCGTCCAGCTTCCAGGCGACGATCCGGGCCGTCATCTCCATCATCTGCGCGGTCGGCGCGACCTTGTCGAAGTTGCCGATCAGCGAGACGCCGAAGGAGTTCGCGTTGAACGACCCGGTGTGCGCGCCGAGCACCGGCAACTGCATGCCGCCGTACCGGCCCTCCCACGCGCGGCCGAACTTGTCGACCAGGAAGTTGTAGCCGAGGTCGCACCAGCCACGGCTCTTCACGTGGTACGTGTACATGGCGCGGATCATCGCCGGGACCTGCGCGCTGGTGTAGTTGTTGGTGTCCGCGGTGTGGTGCACGAACGCGGCCTGCACAGTGCTGGTGTACTTCGGCTTCGCGCAGGCGGCGCCGTTGTGCGACCGCAGCCTCTCGTCCGCACCCCAGCCCGGCCGCCCGACGATCCGCGGCATGCCGTACGGCGCGCGGCTGCCCTCGGGCTCGATCGGCTGCTCGGGCGTGGTCGGCGGATCGTTGTCCGCGGCCCTGGTTCCGGGCTGGATCAGGATCAGCTTCGCGTCCGGCACCGGCGTACCGTCGGTGGTGGTGACCGCCGCCTCGACGCCGTCCGCCGTCCCGACCCAGATCGGCTCGGTCCCCGAGCGTTCCTTGCCCTCGGCACCGTCCGGACCGTGTTCGTCCTCGACGACCAGCCGCTCCCAGGCCGCCCACTTCCCGCTGCGTTGGACGCGGATCTTCGCCTCGATGCCGGACGAGCTCTTGCGGGCCGGCCAGGTGACGCCGACCATCCCGAAGGCTTGCGTCTGCGCCGACGCGCTCGCCACCTTCGCCCCGGTCGCCGGTCGCAAGGGCAGTTCCCGGTACGACGGCTCGACGTCGTACGCCGAGACGGGCGCGGCGTCGGCCGGGGCCGGTTCGTTCCACGGCACCTGGAGCACCGGGACGAACAGGGCAAGCCCGGTCACCGCGGTCAGGGTCAGTCGCAGGGGTGGTGTGACACGCATCGGAGAGCCTCCGGCAGTTCTGTTCGCTGATGAGCAGCTGTGACCGATTATGCGCAAACAGTGATCGGATCTCCGGGATTGCCGTCACCCTGCGTGGCGCGCCCTAAACTGGCTTCGGAAATCGAAGTGAGGGGTGTGTGGATGCGGAACCAGTTCCGGCTCGAGGATCTGTCCTGCCCGCTGTCGACGACCGCCCGGCACGTCGGCGAGTGGTGGACGCTGCTGATCCTGCACGACGCGTTCGACGGCTTCACGCGGTTCGACGAGTTCCAGCGGAACCTGAAGATCTCCTCGAGCATGCTGACCACGCGGTTGAAGACGCTGGTGGACGACGGACTGCTGGAGCGGCGGCAGTACCAGGACCGACCGCCCCGGTACGAGTACGTGCTGACCGAGCTGGGCCGGTCGCTGCGGCCGGTGATCGTCGCGCTCGCGGCCTGGGGCAACGAGCGGCTCGCCCCGGAGGAACGGACGATGATCCTGATCGACTCCGAGACCGGCGAGGAGGTCGAGCCGGTGCTGGTCGACCGCGCCACCGGACAGCCGGTGGACGGGCCACGCTACGTGTTCACCTCCGGCCCGGCGGCGAGCCCGGCGATGCGGGAGCGGTACGAGGAGCGGTGAACGCCTGTTCACGCAGGGGAATTGGACCGCTTCGGTAGGCTCGACTCAAAGCCCGTCGAGGAAGGCACGTCATGGAACTGATTCTGCTGATCGCGGTGGTCGTGATCGCAGTGCTGGCTTACCGCTCCTACCGCCGGACCCAGCTGCAGACCCAGCAGCGCGACCAGGTGACCTCGGCCGAGCTCGAGTCGGTCAAGCGCACCGCCGACGAGGACATCACCAAGTTCGGCGAGGAGCTGCAGGACCTCGACCTGGACATGGTCGGCAAGGACCTCGGCGACGGCGCCCGGCAGGACTACCAGCGCGCGCTGGACTCGTACGAGTCGGCCAAGCAGGCGGTCGAGCAGGTCACCGCGGCCGACCAGATCAAGCACGTGATCGAGATCCTCGAGGACGGCCGGTACGCGATGGCCTGCGTGCGCGCCCGGGTCAACAACGAGCCGCTCCCGCAGCGCCGCCCGTCCTGCTTCTTCAACCCGCAGCACGGCCCGTCCGTCGAGGACGTCACCTGGGCCCCGGCCGGCGGTGCCCCGCGCGAGGTCCCGGCCTGCGCCGCGGACGCCGAGCGGGTCCGCGCCGGCGCCGACCCGGACATCCGCAAGGTGATGGTCGGCCCGCAGCGCGTCCCGTACTGGCAGGCCGGACCGGCGTACGCGCCGTACGCGCAGGGCATGTTCGGTGCGCTGGGCGGCGTGATGACCGGCATGTTCATCGGCACGATGCTCGGCGGCATGTTCGCCGGGGGCGGCTACGGCGACCTGGCCGGCGGCGGCTTCGAGGGCGGCGACGGCGGTGGCTTCGACGGCGGTGACGGTGGCGACGGCGGCGGCTTCGACTTCAGCGAGGACCCGGGCGGCGGCGACATGGGCGGCGGCGACTTCGGCGACTTCGGCGGCTTCGACTTCTGAGCTCGCGACACCACGGCCCCTGGGAGCACTGCTCCCGGGGGCCGTTGTCTTGCCGTGGGTCGCGGACCCGCCTAGCGTCGAGAGATGCACGAGCTCGCCGTCACGGAGAGCGTTGTCGATGCGATCGTCGAGAAGATCGGCGACGGACCGGTCGTCGCCGTACGGCTGGAGATCGGCCGGCTGTCCGGCATCGTGGCCGACTCGGTCCGGTTCTGCTTCGAGGTGGTCGTTCAGGGCACCGGTCTGCAGGGCGCCCGGTTGGACATCGACGAGCCGCCGGGGCGGGCGTACTGTCGAGGATGCGGTGACGAGTTCGGCCTCGACGAGCCGATCCTGCTGTGCCCGTGCGGCAGTGCGGACCTCGACATCCTCAGTGGCGAGCAGCTGAGAATCATCTCGGTGGAGGTGCCCTGACATGTGCAGCACCTGCGGTTGCGGACAGCCGGACGGCGCCGGCACCCGGCTGACCGTCGTCCACGACCACCAGCACGACGACGAGCAGGGGCACGGTCACGGCCATGGTCACGGCCACGGGCACGCCGAGGACCTGGCTGTCGCGGAGACCAGGACCGTCCTGCTGGAGCAGGAGATCCTGGCCAAGAACGACGCGCTCGCGGCCGCGAACCGGCACCGCCTGCAGGAGCACGGCATCGCCGCGGTCAACCTGATGAGCTCCCCCGGCTCGGGCAAGACCACCGTGCTGGAGCACACGATCCGTGCGATCGGCGACCGCCGCCAGGCCCTGGTGATCGAGGGAGACCAGGAGACCCTGTACGACGCCGAGCGGATCCGCGCGACCGGCAGCAAGGTCGTCCAGATCAACACCGGCGCGGGCTGCCACCTGGACGCGCGGATGCTCGCCTCCGGGCTGTCCCGGCTGGAGCCGCCGGACGGCTCGCTGGTCTTCGTCGAGAACGTCGGCAACCTGGTCTGCCCGGCGCTGTTCGACCTCGGTGAGGCCGCGCGGGTGGTGATCATCTCGGTCACCGAGGGCGCCGACAAGCCGGCCAAGTACCCGTACATGTTCCGCACCGCCGACCTCGTCCTGCTGAACAAGATCGACCTGCTCCCGTACGTCGACTTCGACGTCGACCTGTGCCTGCGGCTGATCGACGAGGTCCGCCCCGGCGCGCGAGTCCTGCAGGTCTCGGCCACAAAGGGCACCGGCATGCAAACCTGGTACGACTGGCTGAACGACCTCTAGCCGGGTACGCCAGCCCGCACAGCCGTTGCCGACGGCACCTTCTTCGCCCGGCCACCCGCGGCCAGCAGGACGCCCGCGGTCAGGGCCAGCCACAGGTAGGCGTTGCCGGCGACCTGTTCGAGCATGTTCCACTCGAGCTCGCGGTTGGCGCGACGCGGAACCCACCAGATCGGCGCGAGCGCCAGCAGGCCGAACCAGGTCGCCGCGGTCTGCACCGGGAACCGCCGCCCGACTCGCGTACCGGTGAGCAGCGCGACGCCGAGCGGGATCATCCAGACCCAGTGGTGGCTCCACGACACCGGCGAGCAGAGCAGGCTGATCATGCCCGCGACCGCGGTCGCGCCGAGTCGCTCACCGCGCAGCCACAGCGCGCGGGTGAGCCAGAGGCCGGCGACGACGGTCAGCAGGACGGCGACCTTCCAGGCCAGGCCGCCGCCGTCCAGGTCGCCGGTGACGCGGATCAGGAAGCCGTTCCAGGACTGGTTGCCCGAGTAGGCCAGCCCGCCGATCCGGCCGGTGTCGGACAGCAGCTTGGTCCAGTACTCCCAGGCCGCCGAGGGCGCGATGAGGAACCCGGCCAGCATCGTCGCGGCGAACGCGGCCGACGCGTGCGCGAGTGCCCGCCACTGCCGGGTGACGACCAGCATCCCGAAGAACACGAGTGGCGTGAGCTTGATGCCCGCGGCGATCCCCAGCCAGATGCCGCGGCGCGGCCGGCGGACTTCCAGTACGTCGTACAGGATGAGCGCGCACAAGATCAGGTTGATCTGCCCGTACGACAGGGTCTCGCGGACCGGTTCGATCAGCAGTGACGCGGCGCTGACGGCGATCAGTCCGGCCGGGCCCCAGGAACTGGCCGGCGGCAGACGGCGCAGGCAGAGTCGCCAGATCACCACGAGCGCGAACAACGAGACCGCGATCGACACGCCGTACGCGACCGGCCAGGGCATCACCGCGACCGGGACCATCACCATCGCGCCGAACAGGGGGTAGGTGAACGGCATCGTGATGTCGCGCATCCGCGCGGCGTACAGCGACGACGGGTCGTCGAGCACCATCGACCCACCGAGCCGGTAGACCTTCAGGTCCGCGCCGGTGTGGTCCCAGACGAACGGCAAAAGGATGCCGACGGCAACACAAACCGCCACGGTCAGCCACCAGCGGCGGTTGACCGGGTCCCCCAGGATCCCCGTACTCACCTGTCGAGAGTGACAGGCCGAAAGGGTCAGACCGGCCTAGACCGACTGGCAGGTTGCTGTCACGGCGTGTCGGGAACTTTTCACCGAGTAGCTGACGAGCACGACAACCAGATTCGCCGCGATCAGATAGGCGTTACCGGCCAGCTGATCTGCGAACGTCCACTCCAGTTCACGGTTCTCGTGGTTCGGTGGCCACCAGATCGGCGCCACCGCGAAGACGGCGCACCACAAGATGCCAACAGCAACTTTTACCCGCCCGTTCAGCCGCTGCAGGGCCACGACGCCGAGCGGGATGCACCAGACCCAGTGGTGGCTCCAGGAGACCGGCGAGCAGAGCAGCCCGAGGAGTCCGCAGACGGAGACGGCGGCGAGAGCGTCGCCTTGGTTCCACAGGACGCGGCAGAAGCAGAGACCGGCCACGGCCGTCAGCGCGACGAGCACGAGCCAGACCGGACCGCCACCGTCGAGATTTCCCTGCACGCGGACCAGGAACCCGTTCCAGGACTGGTTGCTGGAGAAGGCAAGTCCTCCGACCCGGGTGGCGTCCGAGACCAGCGAGGTCCAGTACGTCGCGGCCGCGTGCGGCGTGACGGCGAAGCCGATCAGCACGGTCGCGGCGAACCCGGCGGTCGCGGAGGCCAGCGCTTTCCACTGGCGAGTGACGACGAGCAGCCCGAAGAACACCAGCGGCGTGAGCTTGATGCCCGCGGCAACACCGATCCAGATCCCGCGCGCGGGATGCTTGCGGTTGAGTACGTCGTACAGGACGAGGGCGCAGAGCAACAGGTTGATCTGCCCGAATCCCAGCGTCTCCCGCACCGGCTCGAGCAGCAGCGACGCGGCAACCACCCCGAGCATCACGGCCGGCGGCAGTTGCACGCACAACCGCCAGACCGCCACCAGGCAGACCAGCGTGATCGCGGTCCACACCACCGCAGCGACCGGCCAGGGCATCAAGGCGAACGGCACCATCACCACCGCCGCGAACGGCGGATACGTGAAGGGCAACGGCGTACCACCCAGGCGTACGTCGTACAGGGCGGAGGCGTTGCGGAGCAGCGTCTCACCGCCGAGCCGGTAGACCTTCAGATCCACCATCGAGTGCCGCCACAGCAACGGCAGAACGATGCATGCGGCAACACACACGACCACAGCCGCAGCCCACCGCCAGTTCCCCCGCACGCGGGGAACGATACCGCCGGACCGGGTGACCTCCTGAGCTCAGCAGATGCGGGGCAGTTGTTCTCCGATCGGGGTGTCGACGACGCGGGTGGCGCCGAAGGTGGTGCGGGTGACGACCATGCCGGGGTGGTCGGGTACGCATTCACCGATGACGGCGGCGTCGACTCCCAGCGGATGGGCCTGGAGCGCCGCCAGGACAGCCTCGGCGTCCTCCGGGGCGACGACGGCGAGCAACTTGCCCTCGTTGGCGACGTACAGGGGGTCGAGGCCGAGGAAGGAACAGGCGTTGGCGACGGTCTCGGGAATGGGAAGCACGCTCTCGGTCAGTTCGATGCCCACGCCGGCGGCCTTGGCGATCTCGTTCAGGGACGTGGCCACGCCGCCGCGGGTCGGGTCGCGCAGGACGTGCAGGTCGAGCGTGACGTCGAGCATCGCGGCGACCAGGCCGTTCAGCGGGGCGCAGTCGCTGACCACCTCGGTGCCGAACGAGATGCCCTCGCGCACGCTCATGATCGCGATGCCGTGCACTCCGATCATGCCGCTGACGATCACCACGTCACCCGGTACGGCGCGCTGCGGGCGGATGTCGACGCCGTCGGGGACCAGACCGATCCCGGCGGTGTTCACGTAGACGCCGTCGCCGTGGCCGGAGTCGACGACCTTGGTGTCGCCGGTCGCGACGGTCACGCCGGCCCGGCGGGCCGCCGCCCCGAGGTCGGCCGCGATCCGGCCGACCACGGACAGCTCCACGCCTTCCTCCAGGATGAACCCGCAGGACAGGTACGCCGCCTGCGCGCCGGACATGGCCAGGTCGTTGACCGTGCCGTTGACCGCGAGGTCGCCGATGCTGCCGCCGGGGAAGAACAGCGGCTGCACCACGAAGGAATCCGTCGAGAACGCCAGCCGCGCACCGCCGAGGGTGACCACAGCGGAGTCGGCCATCCCCTCCAGCAACGGGTTCGCGAACGCCGGGACGAAGAGGTGCTCGATCAGCTCGGCCGACAGTTGCCCACCGCCACCGTGTCCCATCACCACGGTCCGGTGGTCGCGCAGCGGCAGCGGGCAGGTCCAGCCGTCGAAGCTCGGCAGTTCGGGATCCGGGAGCATCACCTGCTCAGCCAACGGAACTCACCACCTCGGGCGTCTGCAGCCGGCGGTAGAGGTAGTACGCCGCACAGGCGCCCTCGCTCGAGACCATCGTGGCGCCCAGTGGATTCCTCGGCGTGCACAGCGTCCCGAACGCTTCGCACTCGTGCGGTTTGATGTGCCCCTGCAGCACCTCGCCGCTGCGGCAGACCTTCGACTCCTCGGTGGCGATGTCGCGGACCTGGAACCGGTACTCCGCGTCGTACGCGCGGTAGCGCTCGGACAGCCGCCAGCCGCTCTGCGGGATCATCCCGATCCCCCGCCAGGCCCGGTCGGTCGTCTCGAAGACGTCGGACAGCATCGCCTGGGCGGCGGTGTTGCCCTCGTCGGTGACCGCGCGCCGGTAGGCGTTCTCGACCACGTGCTCGCCGCGCTCCAGCTGCGTCACCGTGCGCAGGATCCCGGCCAGGATGTCCAGCGGCTCGAACCCGGTGACCACGATCGGCACCCGGTACTTCGCGGCCAGCGGCGGGTACTCCGACACGCCCATCACGCTGCACACGTGCCCGGCCGCGAGGAACGCCTGCACCCGGCAGTTCGGCGACTCCATGATCGCCGAGATGGCCGGCGGGACCCGCACGTGCGAGACCAGCAGGCTGAAGTTCGCGATGTCCTGCTGCTTGGCCTGGTACACCGTCATCGCGTTCGGCGGCGCCGTCGTCTCGAAGCCGATCCCGAAGAACACCACCTCGCGGTCCGGGTTGTCCTTCGCGATCTTCAGCGCGTCCAGCGGCGAGTAGACCACCCGTACGTCGCCGCCCTCGCTCTTGATCCGGAACAGGTCCCGGCTGCTGCCCGGCACCCGCAGCATGTCGCCGAACGAGCAGAAGATCACGCCGGGCTGGGACGCGATCTCCAGCGCCTTGTCGATGATCTCCAGCGGCGTCACGCAGACCGGGCAGCCCGGGCCGTGGATCATCTCGACCCCGTCCGGCAGCAGCTGGTCGATCCCGTGCCGCACGATCGTGTGGGTCTGCCCGCCGCAGACCTCCATCATCGCCCACGGTCTGGTGACGGTGGCGTGGATCTGGTCGACCAGCTTCTTCGCCAGCACCGGATCGCTGAACTCGGCCAAGTACTTCATGACATCGTCTCCTCTGTCCCCGGCGGCCGCCGTTCCCCGGCCTGCTGCGCCGCGAGTCCCCAGTGGTCCCCGAACTCCTCCTCCAGCGCGCCCAGCTGCCGGTACAGCGCCAGCGACTGCCGCGCGGACTCCTCGTCGAGCCGCTGCAGCGCGAAGCCGACGTGCACGATCGTGTACTCACCGACCTCCAGGTCGGGCAGGTAGGCCAGGCAGACGTCCTTCAGCACCCCGCCGAAGTCCACCATTCCCATCCGCGTGCCGTCCTCTTCCCGGATCTCCACGACCCGTCCCGGAACCGCTAGACACATGCTGCTTCCTCCTTCGGTACGGGGACACGGGCCGCGACGGCCAGCTGGCCGAGCGCGATCCCGGCATCGGTGGGCGGGACCCGCCGGTGCCGCAGTACGGTGAAGCCGGCCGCGTCCAGCGCCCGGCTACTTGCTGACAGCAACAACTGGTTGACGAACACGCCGCCGGACAGCGCGACCGTCGACAGCCCGCGCGCGGCGCGAACCCGCCCGGCGATCTCGACCATCGCGTCCACCAGCCCCTGATGGAACCGCGCCCCGATCACCCCGGGCGGCAGCCCGTCGACAACGTCCCGTACGACGGCCGCCAGCACCGGCGCCGGGTCGATCAGTCCTTCCGCGCAACGGAAGACGTAGGCCTCGCCGTACGGCGTGCCCAGCGCGAGGCCTTCCAGCTCGATCGCGGCTTGCGCCTCGTAGCCGGCCCGATGACACACCCCCGCAAGCGACGACACCGCGTCGAACAGCCGGCCCATGCTCGACGTCGGCGCGCACGCCAGGTTCCGGCCGAGCTGCAGCTTCAGGCGGTCCAGTTCCTCCCCCGTGCAGGCCTGGACCGCCGGAAGCCGCGGATCCCACTCGACGCCGGCCGCGTGCAGGTGCGCCAGCGCCATCCGGCAGGGATTCCGGACCCCCGCATCACCACCGGGCAACGGAACGTAGGCCAGGTGGGCGTAGCGCTCGAACCCGTCGTAGTCGGCGAGCAGCACCTCACCGCCCCAGACCGCCCCGTCGTCGCCGTACCCGGTCCCGTCGAAGGCGAAGCCGATCACCGGCTCACCGTCGTACCCGTGCTCGGCCAGGACCGACGCCAGGTGCGCGTGATGATGCTGTACGCCGACCACCGGCCGCCCTTCGGCGTGCAGCTTCGCCCACTGCCGTGACCGGTACGCCGGATGCTTGTCCGTCACCAGCACTTCCGGCCGTACGCCGGTCAACTGCTCGAGATGCTGCTCGGCACGTTCGAAGGCGGCCAGGGTCGCGAGGTCGTCCATGTCCCCCACGTGCGCCGACAGCCACGCGTACCGCCCGTCGGCGACGGCGAAGGTGTTCTTCAGATCTCCGCCCACGGCCAGCACCGGGCGCACCGGGAACGGCAGCGCCACCGGGAACGGCGCGTAGCCGCGCGACCGCCGTACGGGCAGTTCCACCTCGTCGACCACCCGGACGACGGAGTCGTCGCACGGCACGTGGATCGGCCGGTCGTGGCCGAGCCACGCGTCCGCCAACGGCGCGAGGCGGTCCAACGCCTCGGCGTCGTCGATCACGATCGGTTCGCCGGACACGTTGCCGCTGGTCATCACCAGCACGGTGGGCCCGGGCTGGTCGAAGAGCAGCCGGTGCAACGGCGTGTACGGCAGCATCACGCCCAGGTCCGGATTGCCCGGCGCGACCTCCGCGGCGACCGCCGGGCACACGGTACGGCGCAGCAGCACGATCGGGCGCTGGTGCCCCGTGAGCGACGCCTCCTCGGCCGGACCGATCACCGCGATCTGCCGCGCGGTCTCCAGGTCCGCCGCCATCACCGCGAACGGCTTGTCGCCGCGGTCCTTGCGTTTGCGCAGCATCGCGACCGCCGCCGGATCGCCCGCGTCGCAGACCAGGTGGAATCCCCCGATCCCTTTGACGGCAAGGATCTCGCCGTCGGTCAGCACCCGGTGCGCCTCGGCCAGCGCGCTCTCGTCGTACGACGGGTCGGCGCCCGGCCGCACGAAGCTGAGCCGTGGACCGCAGGCCGGGCAGGCGATCGGCTGCGCGTGGAACCTGCGGTCGGCCGGATCGGCGTACTCGCGGGCGCAGTCGGGGCAGAGCGGGAACCCGGCCATCGTGGTGGCCGGCCGGTCGTACGGCAGGCCGGTGATGATCGTGAAGCGGGGCCCGCAGTTCGTGCAGGTGACGAACGGGTGCCGGTACCGGCGGTCGGCCGGGTCGTCCTGCTCGGCGGCACAGTCGTTGCACAAAGCAACGTCCGGCGAGACCAGGGTCCGGCCGGTCCCACCGGTCGAGTCCCGGATGACGAAGGCGGTGCCGCCCCGCACCGGCACCTCCTCGCACCCCACCGACTCCACCACCGCCAACGGCGGCGCGTCCGTGCCGATCCTGCGCCCGAACGCTCTCACCGGCTCCGGGGCACCCTCGACCTCGACGACCACCCCCGCGGGGGTGTTGGTCACCTGACCGGACAGCCCGAGCTCGCGCGCCAGGGCGTACACGAACGGCCGGAAGCCGACGCCCTGAACCACGCCGGACACGATGAGCCGGACCCGGAGACGGGAACCCTGAGCAGCCGTGGCACCCACCACCTGCCGATGGAATTGTCAGGAATTACCTGGTGCAGGCCGATCGGAGATGGCGAAATCGGTCATCGACGGACTCTTTTCGCAGCGTAGACCCGGGCCGTTGACTGCGCCAGAGCGGACAATCCGGAAATACCGGGGTCCGTTATCCGGCGGCCGGCGGTCCGAACACCGCGTGCACCCGGCGCAGGTCGCGCAGCCGGGGCTCGGTGTCGCCGTGCAGCCACCGGCTGATCGTCCGGACCGAGACCCCGACTTGCTGCGCGGCCGCCTCCTGCGACAGCCCCTGCCGGGCCAGCACGGCCTCCAGCCACGCGCCGAACGGTTCGTCCCCCGCGCGCGGCGACGTGCCCAGCCACCGCCGCGACGCGCCGTGCAGCACCTCGACCTCCACGTCGTCGGCGAAGATCCTCACGGTGACGTCGAAAGCGCCGTTGTCCGGGCCCGCGGCGGCCAGCATCGCCGCCGTGATCGCGTCGTACAGGGCAGCGCTCTCGGCCTGCTCCAGGACGACCGGTTCCAGCGCCTCCCGGACGAACAGCTCGGCGTCCGGCAACGCGCCCGGCCGGGCCGGGAAGGTGTGGGAGACGACCACCACCGGCGCGACGAACAGGCCGTGGTCGGCGTCGCCCGGCGGGAGGTCAGACATCTCAGCACGGCTCTCAGGGGTGGTCCGATGCCCTACCGTAGTCCTCGCGGCACCGCTGATCGACGCGTCGCGGAAAATCGTCCGAAAAGGCCACCGCGCTTTCGAAGAATGTCCGGGAATCGCGGAGTCCCGGATTTCCGGACAGTGCCATTAATATCCGACACAAGTGTCTGTCCCGGCGCCCGGCCGCAACGTAGCCTCCGAAGGGAACTCCCTGTGACGAGGAGGCCCGGACGATGTCGACGACCCTGGAACCCGAGCAGGCGCAGCAGGAGGCCGACGAAGGTGTCGTGCACATCCTCTGGATGAACGGCGGGCTGAGCTGCGACGGCGACTCCGTCGCCCTCACCGCGGCCACCCAGCCGAGTATCGAGGAGATCGTGCTCGGGGCGCTGCCGGGACTGCCGAAGATCGCCGTGCACTGGCCGCTGATCGACTTCGAGTGCGGCCCCGAGACCGGCGCGGACAACTTCATCGAGTGGTGGCACAAGGCCGACCGCGGCGAGCTGGAGCCGTTCGTGCTGGTGGTCGAGGGGTCGATTCCGAACGAGGCCATCAAGGCCGACGGGTACTGGGCCGGTTTCGGCAACAACCCGGCCACCGGCCAGCCGATGAAGACGTCGGAGTGGCTGGACCGGCTGGCGCCGAAGGCCACCGCGGTCGTTGCCGTCGGCACCTGTGCGGCGTACGGCGGGATCCACGCGATGGCGGGCAACCCGACCGGCGCGATGGGCGTGCCGGACTACCTCGGCTGGAACTGGAAGTCCAAGGCCGGCCTGCCGATCGTTTGCGTGCCCGGCTGCCCGATCCATCCCGACAACCTGTCCGAGACGCTGGTCTACCTGCTCTACCAGGTCGCCGGCCAGGCGCCGATGATCCCGCTGGACGCCGAGCTGCGGCCGCAGTGGCTGTTCGGCCGGACCGTGCACGAGGGCTGCGACCGTGCCGGGTACTACGAGCAGGGCGACTTCGCCAAGGAGTACGGGTCCCCCAAGTGCCTGGTGAAGCTGGGCTGCTGGGGACCGGTGGTCAACTGCAACGTTCCCAAGCGCGGCTGGATCAACGGGGTCGGCGGCTGCCCGAACGTCGGAGGCATCTGCATCGCCTGCACGATGCCCGGTTTCCCGGACAAGTTCATGCCGTTCATGGACGAGCCGTTCGGCAGCAACATCTCGGTCGCCGCGAGCACGGTCTACGGCACCGTCATCCGGCGGCTGCGCAAGATCACCCAGAACCAGAAGAACAAAGAGCCCAAGTGGCGGCACCCGGGCCCGAACCTGACCACCGGCTACGAGAAGGTGCGGCAGCCATGACCACCACCGAACCGAAGATCGGCGAGCACCTGGAACCCGACGCCGGCCAGAGCTCCGACGTCGTCGAGATGGCCTGGGACCCGATCACCCGGATCGTCGGCAGCCTCGGCATCTACGCCAACGTGAACTTCAAGTCCAAGACCGTCGAGGAGTGCCACAGCACGTCGTCCATCTTCCGCGGCTACAGCATCTTCATGAAGGGCAAGGACCCGCGCGACGCGCACTTCATCACCAGCCGGATCTGCGGCATCTGCGGCGACAACCACGCCACCTGCTCGGTCTACGCGCAGAACATGGCCTACGGCGTCGCGCCGCCGCACCTGGGCGAGTGGATCGTCAACCTCGGCGAGGCCGCGGAGTACATGTTCGACCACAACATCTTCCAGGAGAACCTGGTCGGGGTGGACTACTGCGAGCGGATGGTCAAGGAGACCAACCCGGGCGTGCTGGAACTGGCGAACCGGACCGAGGCCCCGCACGCCGGCGACCACGGGTACCGGACGATCGGCGACATCATGCGGTCGCTGAACCCGCTGGAGGGCGACTTCTACCGCGAGGCGCTGCACGTCAGCCGCTACACCCGCGAGATGTTCTGCCTGATGGAGGGCCGGCACGTGCACCCCTCCACGCTGTACCCCGGCGGGGTGGGCACGGTGGCGACGATCCAGCTGTTCACCGACTACCTGACCCGGCTGATGCGCTACATCGAGTTCATGAAGAAGGTCGTGCCGCTGCACGACGACCTGTTCGACTTCTTCTACGAGGCGCTGCCCGGTTACGAGCACGTCGGCGAGCGGCGGATCCTGCTCGGCTGCTGGGGAAGCCTGCAGGACCCGGCGGTCTGCGACTTCCGGTACGAGACGATGGAGGCCTGGGGCCGGAAGATGTTCGTCACGCCCGGCATCGTCGTGGACGGCAAGCTGGTCACCAACAGCCTGATGGACATCAACCTCGGCCTGCGGATCCTGCTCGGCAGCTCGTTCTACGACGACTGGGCCGGCGGCGGTCACGAGAAGTTCGTCGACAAGGACGCGCTGGGCAACACGATCGACGTCCGGCACCCGTGGAACCAGCACACGCTCCCCAAGCCGCAGAAGCGCGACTTCTCCGGCGCCTACAGCTGGACGATGTCACCGCGCTGGTTCGACGGCACCGACCACCTCGCGCTCGACACCGGCGGCGGCCCGATCGCCCGGCTGTGGTCGACCGCGCTGTCCGGGCTGGTGAACACCGACTACGTCCAGGCCACCGGGCACAGTGTGAAGATCCAGCTGCCGCGGACCGCACTCAAGCCGGCCACGGAGTACGAGTGGAAGATCCCGCGCTGGAGCAACGCCCTGGAGCGCAACCGGGCCCGGACCTACTTCCAGGCGTACGCCGCCGCGCTCGCGCTGCACTTCTGCGAGAAGGCGATGGCCGAGGTACGAGCGGGCCGGACCGAGACCTGGACGCCGTTCAAGGTTCCGGACGACGCGATCTCGTGCGGGTTCACCGAGGCGGTCCGCGGGGTGCTGTCGCACCACATGGTGATCCGCGACGGAAAGATCGCGAACTACCACCCGTACCCGCCGACGCCGTGGAACGGCAGCGTCCGGGACAGCTACGGCACGCCCGGCCCGTACGAGGACGCGGTCCAGAACACGCCGATCTTCGAGGAGAACCCGCCGGAGACGTTCAAGGGCATCGACATCATGCGGGCGGTCCGCAGCTTCGACCCGTGCCTGCCGTGCGGAGTGCACATGTTCGTCGGCAACGGGCGCGAGAAGACCCATCTGCACTCGCCCACGCTCGCGGTGAAGCCGTACTGACATGACGGCGTCGACTGGGAGCCGGCACGACGTCCAGGCCCTGAGCGAACGGATCGACGTGCTGCTGGACGAGGTCCAGCGGCGCGCCGAGCCGGAGATCACGGCCAAGGTCGAGGAACTGGTCCGGGCGGTGCTCGCGTTGCACGGCGCGGGCCTCGAGCAGCTGCTCGCGCGGCTGGACGAGCCGCAGGTCCGGACCGTGCTCGAGGACGACCTGGTGGCGGGCATGCTGCTGCTGCACGACCTCCATCCCGACGACGTGGCGACGCGGATCCAGCACGCGCTGGACAGCGTCCGCCCGTACCTGGGCTCCCATGCCGGCGGCATCGACTACCTCGGCATCGACGACGACGGCGTCGTGCAGCTGCGGTTGCAGGGCAGCTGCGACGGATGTCCCGGTTCCACCGCGACGGTTCGGCTGACCGTGGAGAACGCGGTGCTCGACGCCGCGCCCGAAGCCGTCGCCGTCGCGGTGGAGGGGATGGTCGAGACCAAGCCGCAGCAGACCCTGCTGACGATCGAGCCGTTCCGGCCGCAGTCCGAGGGCTGGCACCCGGTCACGCTCGTCACCGCGCCGGGCCGGCTGCAGAAGCTCGTGGTCGCCGATCTCGAGCTGCTGGTCGCCAACCTCGCCGGCACATTCTTTGCCTATCGCAACAGTTGCCCGGTCTGCTCGTCGGTGCTGCAGCACGGCCGGCTGGACGGCGATCAGCTCACCTGCCCGCGCTGCACCGCCCAGTACGACGTCCGCCTGGCCGGTCGTGCCCTCGCGCCGGTCGGCGCTCCGTCCCTGGAGGCGATGCCGCTGCTGCCGGACGGGGTCGAGTGGAAGGTCGCGATCCCAGGGAGGCAACCCGCGTGAGACCGTCGTCGACGCTGCGCGCCCTCGCCCGGGAGAAGCCGCCGCCCGCCGGGGCGGTTCCCGGCGCGGGCGCCGGGGCCGCGGTGGATCCCGTGGCGGTCCTCCGCGGGTTCACCGGCGGGGTTCGGCCGCAGCTGGCGCCGGGTGAGCAGTGCGAGATGTGCGCGGTCCCGATCGGGCCCGTGCACCCGCACGTGGCCGACGTACCGGATCATCGGCTGCTGTGCACGTGCCGGCCGTGCTACCTGCTGTTCGACGTCGAGGCGGCGTCGCGCGGGCACTACCGCGCCGTACCGGAGAACTACCGGTACGACGTGAACTTCGCGATGACGCCGGCGCAGTGGGAGTCGCTGGGTATCCCGGTCGACCTGGCGTTCCTGTTCCACCAGACCGATCAGGGGCGGCACGTCGCCTTCTACCCCAGCCCCGGCGGAGCGACCGAGTCGCTGCTCGACCTGGCGAGCTGGGCCGAGGTCGTGGCGGCAGATCCTTTGCTGGTCGGGCTCGTGCCGGACGTCGAGGCGGTGCTCCTGCGGCGACTTCCCAGCGGCTTCGTCTGCTACCTGGTGCCGATCGACGCCTGCTACGAGCTCGTCGGGCTGGTCCGGCAGTACTGGGAGGGCTTCGCCGGCGGCGAGGAGGTCTGGCAGCAGATCGACGCGTTCTTCGCCGGCGTCGCGGAGAAGTGCCGTGGTTGACCTCGAGTTCACCTGCCTGGGCGCCGATGCCGACCGGTACGCGGCGACGCCGACGATCCAGCTGCACCTGCGGATCACCGAGACGACCGGGACGCCGGTGCACGCGCTCGCGCTGCGCTGCCAGATCCGGATCGAGCCGATCCGCCGCCGGTACGACGACGCCGAGGGCGACGCGCTCGCGGACCTGTTCGGGGAACGGGCTCGGTGGGGCGAGACGCTGAAGCCGCTGCAACTGGCGTTCGTCACGCAGATGGTTCCCGGGTTCAGCGGATCGGCCGACGTCGACCTGGGGCTGCCGTGCAGCTACGACTTCGACGTCGCCGCGCACAAGTACCTGTACGCGCTGCGGGAGGGCGGCGTACCGCTGCTGCTGCTCTTCAACGGGACGATCTTCACCGGTCGGCCGGGGACGTTGTCGGTGACGCCGGTCGCGTGGCAGAAGGAGACGTCGTACGCGCTGCCGGTACCGGTGTGGCGGGCGGCGATGGACCAGCACTTCCCGGGAGCCGCGTGGTTGCGGTTGCGGCGGGAGACGTTCGACAAGCTGTACGACTACCGGGCGCGGGAGGCGTTGCCCGGCTGGGACGACGCGATCGAGCGGCTGCTGAAGGAGAAGCTGGAATGAGCCGCTTCGACGCGGTGCAGCAGGTCGCGGACGCGTTGTTGTTCGAGGGGTACGTGCTGTACCCGTACCGGGCGTCGGACGGGAAGAACCGGGTGCGCTGGCAGTTCGGCGTACTGATGCCGCCGGGGTACGCGGATCCGTCGGAGCGGTCGTGGTCGCAGACCGACTGTCTGCTGGACGGGTCGGATGGTGAGGTGACTGTCCGGCTGCGGTTCCTGCAGGCGCAGCGGCGGACCGTTCTGGATGTGGCCGGGGTCGAGGTCGGGGCGTTGGAGACCGCCGAGGCGACCTATGTGCCGTGGGACGAGGCCGTCGAGCAGTGTGTGGAGTTTGTGGTGCGGCTGTCGGAGCTTCCGTTGCGGAAGGGGTTTTCGATCCCTGGCGGGAGCATCTTCGAGGACTTGGGCAAGGGGCAGCTTCGCCGGTCGCGCCAGCCGTTGGCGGGATTCGTCGAACTGAGTGCCTCTGAGCTGCCTGGGCCGTACGGCGTGTGCCGGCTGCGGCTTCGGGTCGAGAACACCAGCGCCGACGGCGATCACGACCGGGCCGGCGCGCTGCAACGTGCGTTGATCGCTCACCACGTGCTGGTCGCGGCGGAGGGAGCGCGGTTCTTGTCGCTGCTCGAACCGCCGGAGTGGGCGACCGGGTACGTGGCGGCGTGCGAGAACGTCAGGATCTTCCCGGTGCTCGCGGGTGAGCTGCTGCTGTCGTCGCCGATCATCCTGTACGACCATCCGCGGATCGCGCCCGAGAGCCAGGGCGACCTGTTCGACGCGACCGAGATCGACGAGATCCTCAGCCTGCGGACGATGACGCTCACCGACGAGGAGAAGCGCGAGGTGCGCGGGACGGATCCGCGGGCGGCGGCGATGCTCGACCGGGTGGACGGGATGCCGCAGGAACTGCTCGACCGGCTGCACGGGACGCTGCGGTACGTGCGGGAGGTGACCGCGCCGGAGCCGGCCGAGGTGCCGTGGTGGGACCCGGGGAACGACAGCACAGTCTCGCCGGAGACCGACACCGTGCAGGTCGGCGGGGTTGCCGTGGGCAACGGCGTACGGGTGCGGTTGCGGCCGGGGATCCGGCGGGCGGACGCGCAGGACATGTTCCTGGCGGATCGGGTGGGGACCGTGGTCGCCGTACTGGCTGATGTGGACGGGCAGACGCACGTCGCCGTGGCGCTGGACGGTGAGGAGGGTGAGGTGCAGCGGTCGCACGGGCGGTACCTGTACTTCGCGCCGGACGAGCTGGAGCCCTTGGTGGGTGCGGGATGAGGGAGCCGGTGCTGATTGCCGGGTTGGGCAATGTCTTCTGCACCGACGACGCGTTCGGGGTGTCGGTGATCGAAGTGCTGGCGCGACAGACCTGGCCGGACGGGGTCGAGGTGCGGGACTTCGGGATTCGCGGGATCCACCTGGCGTACCAGCTGCTGGAGCCGTACGAGTTGGTCGTGCTGGTGGATGTCGTTCAGCGCGGTGAAGTGCCCGGCACGGTGTACGTGATGGAGGCCGAGCCGGACGCCGTACCGGAGGACGAGGTCGCGATGGACGCGCACGATCTCGGACCGGACGCCGTACTGGCGCTGGTGCCGCGGCTGGGTGGGACGCTGGGGCGCGTAGTCGTGGTCGGATGTGAGCCCGCTGAGCTCGAGGCGGGGATCGGGCTGACTCCGGCGGTGCAGGGCGCGGTGGAGACCGCGGCTCGGCTGGTGACCGAGCTCGTCGTTGCCGAGCGGGTGTCGCCGTAATGTGCCTCGGGATCCCGGGCCGGATCGTGAGCAGCGTCGAGGGCTGCGACCTCGGACGGGTCGAGGTGGCCGGAGTGGTGCGGGAGATCAACCTGGCGCTGCTCGACGGGCCGTTCGTCCCGGGTGAGTACATCCTGATCCACAGCGGGTTCGCGCTGGAGCGGATGACGGCCGAGCGCGCCGCCGACGCGCTGGCGTTCTTCGGCGGCGAGTGATGATCGCGACCGACGCCGGGCCGTTGCTGTTCGTGCGGTACGCGATGGCGCCGAACCTGCTCGGGTACTGCGGTCCCGCGGACGCCGGCGCGCTGCTGACGTCGTCCGTGCGTGGTGCGGTTGACGAGGTGCGCGACCTGGCGCGGCAGTTCGAGAGCGCGTGGCCGTGCCTGCAACTCATCGCGCGGGCGGCGGGGTTGAACGATCCGCTGGACCAGCAGGTGGTGGAGGCGTACTGGATCGGCAATCCGCTGCTCGACGACCTGGAGGCGATGCTGGAGGCCGGCGGGCGGCCGCACCACAGCTACCAGGTGTTCTGCGTCTATCCGTGGGTCGCGTTGCTCGGCGACGAGCGCGCGGGTTCGCAGGCGCTGCACGTGCTCGACCAGTGCCGGATCCGGTGGGGGCAGGTGGTCGCCGACACCGGGAGCGAGGTCGTGGTCGAGTCGCGCCCGCTGACCTGGACCGGGCGGCTGCTTGCCCTCGGCCCCCTTCGGCGGGAGACCGTCCGGCGGCACGACCTGCTCGATCCGCTCGCGCCCGGCGAGTGGGTCTCGCTGCACTGGCAGTGGGTGTGCGACCGGCTCACCGGGCAGCAGCTGACCGCGTTGCGGGCGTACTCGGCGTACCATCTCGCCGTCGCCAACGCGGGGCTCGCGTCTTGATGAGAGGTCTCTCAGATTCGGCTCACGGATCGCTCATCGTGGGTGTGCAGTGTTGTGGGCATGGCAGAACAGAGCGAGGCCCTGGAGCTTCTCACCGGCGCGACCGCCGGCGAGATCCTCGGCGCCGCGATCGAGGCGGCCGGCGGCGAGCTGATCGAGTGGCGCTCGACGGAGGTCTCGCACCACGGTGAGACTGCCACCGTCGCTTATCGGGCGAAGGTTTCCGGGCCGGGCGGCGTTTTCGACGAGGTGCTCGGGGCCACGGCCGGTGGGTTATTGCCGGACGGGGTGACGGTCGTCGGCGCTGGGCCGGGTGCGCTGGCCGGCGGCCGTCCAGCAGGGCCGGGTGCGCTGGCCGGCGGCGGTCCGGCTGGGCCGGGTGCGCCGGCCGAGGTTGGTGTTTGGAGCGCTGCCAACGACCCCAGGCTTCCTGGGTTGCGGGTTGCGCTGGATCCGGTCGCCGTGTCTTCGTTGTTCGCTCGGTGTGGGTTGGGCGATCACCCGGTGTCCGTGAAGCTGCGCGCCTACCGGCCGTTGCGGCGGGCTGTGGTCGAGGCTGTCGGGCCGCTGGGACGACTGTTCCTGAAGGTCGTACCGACCGATCAGGGGCAGGCGCTGCACGACCGGCATCGGCTGCTCACTGGCGCCGGCGTACCGGCTCCGCGGAGTCTGGGATGGACCGTCGACGGGCTCGTGGTGCTGGAGGCGCTCGGCGGGCGGGCGCTGCGGTCGGCGTTGCGATCCGGGCCTGTGGGGACCGATCCGGCTGAGCTGACCCGGATGCTGGATCGGTTGCCCACCGCGCTGCTCGAGGCTCCTCGGCGTACATCCTGGCTCGAGCGGACGTCGTACTACGCCCGATCGGTCGGGCACGTCGTACCGGAGCTGGCCAGTTGGTCGACCGGGCTGTCGGCGGCGATAGTTGCCGAGGGCATCATCGGGCCGACCGTACCGGTGCACGGCGACTTTTACGAGGCGCAGGTGCACGTCGACCGGTCCGGCGCGATCGTCGGGCTGCTCGACGTCGACACGGCCGGGCCGGGCGATCGGCTCGACGACCTCGCCTGCCTGGTCGGACATCTGAGTGTGCTCGCGCAGGTCCTGCCCCCGCACGCCAACGCCATCGACGGGCTGGCCGAGCACTGCCTGTCCACCTTCGACCGGCAAGTCGATCCGCGCCAGCTGCGGCTGCGGATCGCCTCGGTCGTCCTCTCACTCGCCACCGGACCGCACCGCGTGCAGGACGCCGGTTGGCAGCAAGCCACCCGGGAGCGGGTCGCACTGGCCGAACGCTGGTACGACGCCGCCCACCGGGTTCACCGGAGCACCGCGCTCCCCCTCCGAGAAAGGAACCACCATGAAAGCAACGCGTAAGTGGGCCGTAGTCGGAACCGTCGCCGCCGTCTCCGGCATCGGGATCGGCACCGCGGCGTACGCCGCCCCCGCCGACCTCAACGACCCGGCGAAGGCCACGGTGACCACGCCGGCCCCCGACTCCACGGCCCAACCGACCACCGGCGCCGCCCAGTCCGCCGACACCCCCGGCGAGACCGCCAGCACCAACACCCCCGGCGAGCCCGCCTCGGCGAACACCCCCGGCGACACAGCCTCGGCCGACACCCCGGCCGGCGCCGCGTCCGCCAACACCCCGGGCGACACCAACACGGTGAACACTCCGAACGACACCAGCTCGGCCAACACCCCGGGCACCGCCGACTCGGCCAACACCCCCGGCGACACGAAGTCCGCCAACACCCCCAGCTGATTCACACCCAGCGCCCGGACCGGACCCTTCTCCGGCCCGGGACTCAGCTGATCCCGCTCCCGCGCTCGGACCTGACCCCTCTCCGGCCCGGGCGCACCCCTGTCCCGCGACTTTGAGCACCGGTCGGCCACCAAGTCGGCGCGAGGGTGGTCGGCCCGTGCTCAAAGTCGGGGCGGGGTGGCCGGGGTGGATGGTCTACAGGCTCCGGTGCGGCCGGTTCGGGATGTCGGGGCCGAGGATCCAGCTCGGGGTCGCGTTGTCCGGCGTACGGCGTACGGCCGGATGGTGGTCGGGCTCCCAGTGGGCCGGGTGTTCGGTCAGGCCGAGCAGGTAGGTGACCGTGCAGTCGAGGGCCGCCGCGAGCTCGGGCAGGCGGACGACGTCGACGCCGGCGCCGTGCTCGAAGGAGCTGAGGGTCTTGTTCGTGGTCCGGATCCCGCGCCGCGCCAGCCGGGTGACGACCTGCTTCTGGGTCAGTCCGAGCTGCATCCGCCGGGCGCGGAGCCGGTGCGTGACGATCAGGTGCCGGTCCAGGGTCGGGTCGTCCACGTCGTCGAACATGCGGGACCTCCCGTCGGTTCCACCATCCTCCGGGTCACGAAGTCCGTCAATCGCCGACCGCCTACGAAGGCGCTTCCATCTCCGCGAGCGCGTGCACGGTGTACCGGGCGAAGTTGAACACCGGCGCCCGGCCGAGCAGCCGCTCGAACTCCTCGTGCGAGTCGACGTCGTAGATCCACGCCCCGCCGTGCGATCCGACCACGTGGTAGCGCGCGAGCACCTTGCCCTCGCGCTGCAGGCGTTCGCCGTACTCCGGCATGGCGCCGACCGCCCGCGCCATCTCCGGCGACAGCAGGCTCAGCTCCATCTGCCAGAGCACGAGGAACTTCATGACCGCAGGTGCAACCGGCGGGCGGCTTCGGCGATCGAGCCGGTCACCGACGGGTAGACGGTGAAGGCCTGCGCGACCTGGTCGACCGTCAGGCGGCCGGCGACCGCGAGCGAGATCGGGTGGATCAGCTCGGACGCGCGCGGGGCGACGACCACGCCGCCGACCACGATGCCGGTGTTCGGCAGGCAGAAGAGCTTCACGAAACCGTCCCGGACGCCCTGCATCTTGGCGCGCGCGTTGTCGGCGAGCGGGACCTTGGCGACCATCGCCGTACTGCCGCCGGCGTCCAGCGTCGCCTGGGTCAGGCCGACCGTAGCGATCTCGGGCGCGGTGAAGACGTTCGACGAGACCGTCGACTGGTCCAGCGGCGTGACCGCGTCGCCGAGCGCGTGCGACATCGCGATCCGGCCCTGCATCGCGGCCACCGACGCCAGCATCAGGACGCCGGTGCAGTCGCCTGCGGCGTACACCCCACGGCTCGACGTCCGCGACACCCGGTCGACCTTGACGAAGCCGCCGTCGTCGAGCGACACGCCCGACTCGACAAGTCCCATGTTTTCCGTGTTCGGCAGTGAACCGACCGCCAGCAGCGCGTGCGAACCGTTCACCGTCCGGCCGTCGGTGAGCGTCACCACGACACCGTCGCCCTGCCGCTTCACCGACTCGGCCCGGGAGCGTCCGAGCACGGTCAGGCCGCGTCGGCGGAAAACGTCTTCCAGTACGGCGGCGGCGTCAGCATCCTCGCCCGGCAGGACCCGGTCCCGCGACGACACCAGCACGACTTCGCTGCCGAGCGCGTCGTACGCGCTGGCGAACTCGGCGCCGGTCACGCCGGACCCGACCACGATCAGCTTCTCGGGGAGCTCCTGGAGCTCGTAGACCTGCTCCCAGGTCAGGATCCGCTCGCCGTCGGGCTCCGAGCCCTTGAGGATGCGCGGCCTGGCACCGGTGGCGATCAGCACGACGTCCGCCTCCAGGCGCTCGTCGCCGACCACCACGGTCTCCGGGCCGTCCAGGCTGCCGCGACCGCGGATCACGCGGATCTTCTCGTCGGCCAGCCGCCGGGCGATCCCCTCGGACTGGGCGGTCGCCAGCGCCTTGACCCGCTGGTTGACCTGGGTGAACTCGACGCTGACCGAGTTCGCCGGGTCGTCGTCGCCGTCGTCCACCCGCAGGCCCAGCTCGCCGGCCTCCTCCACCTCGGTCATCACCTCCGCGGTGGCGATCAGGGTCTTGCTGGGGACGCAGTCGGTGAGCACGGCAGAACCGCCGATCCCGTCGGAATCGACAACCGTCACCTCCGCTCCCAGCTGGGCGGCCGCACTCGCCGCTTCGTACCCGCCAGGACCGCCACCGATGATCACAACTCGCGCCACGAGAGGCCATTGTTCCGTATCCTGTGATCTCGTGACCCTGTACGCCGCGTTTGCGTCGAATCTGGACCCGAATCTGATGGCCGATCGGTGCCCGTACTCGCCTCTGCGCGGGACCGGGTGGATCGTCGGCTGGCGCCTCACCTTCGGTGGGGAGGAACTCGGCTGGGAGGGTTCGATGGCCACGGTCGTCGAGGACCCGGCCGACCCGACCAACCAGGTCTTCGTCGCCCTGTACGACGTGCACCCCAAGGACGTCGAGCGCCTGGACGAGTGGGAGTGGATCGACCAGGGCGTCTACCGCAAGATCCAGGTCCGGGTGCAAACCCTCGACGGCACCCAGCTGGCCTGGATGTACGTCCTGAACGCCTACGAGGGCGGCCTCCCGTCGGCGCGCTACCTGGGCATCCTCGCCGAAGCAGCAGAAGCAGCCGGCGCCCCGGACGACTACGTGGCCGACATCAGAGCCCGCCCCTGCCAATCCTCCGGCCACTGAATCCTTCCTCGAAGCTCTGTGCCGTACCGGGCGGTATCGTGCGGTGGTGACCGTCAACGATGCCGTTCTGATTCGTACTGCTGCTGAGGCTTGGCTGGCTGAGGATCCCGATGGGGACACTCGGGCCGAGCTGCAGGGGCTGCTGGATGCTGGGGACGACGCCGAGCTGGCCGACCGGTTCGGTGGGAAGCTCGAGTTCGGGACGGCGGGGCTTCGGGGGGCTGTCGGGGCCGGGCCCAACCGGATGAACCGGGTTGTGGTGATCCGGGCCGCGGCCGGGCTGGCGGCGTACCTGAAGGCGAACGGGCTGACCGACGGTCCCGTGCTGATCGGGTACGACGCGCGACACAAGTCCGACGTGTTCGCGCACGACACCGCCGCGGTGATGCGCGGTGCCGGGCTCGACGCCGTGCTGCTCGACCGTCCGACGCCGACGCCGGTGGTCGCGTTCGGGATCCCGCACCTGAAGGCCGTCGCGGGTGTCGTGGTGACGGCGTCGCACAACCCGCCGCAGGACAACGGGTACAAGGTGTACCTCGGCGACGGCTCGCAGATCGTCCCGCCGGCCGACCACGAGATCGCGGCCGCCATCGACGCGGTCGGCCCGCTGGACTCAGTCCCGCGCGGCGACGACTGGCAGACCGCCGGCGACGACCTGCTCGACGCCTACCTGACCAGGATCGCCACGCTGGTCCCGGCCGACGCGCCACGCGACCTCAAGGTCGCCTACACCCCGCTGCACGGCGTCGGCCGGCTGCTCGTCGAGGAAGCCGTACGCCGGGCCGGCTTCGCCGCTCCCGCGGTCGTGGCGACGCAGGCCGACCCGGACCCCGACTTCCCGACCGTCGCGTTCCCGAACCCGGAGGAGCCCGGCGCGATCGACGCGGCGCTGGACCTGGCCCGGTCCGAGGGCGCCGATCTCGCGGTCGCCAACGATCCCGACGCGGACCGGTGCGCGGTCGCCGTACCGGATCCGGCCGCCGAGGGCGGCTGGCGGATGCTGCGCGGTGACGAGCTCGGCGCGCTGCTCGGGGAGTTCCTGCTCTCCAGCAGGCCCGACGGGGTGGCGGCGTGCTCGATCGTGTCGTCGTCGTTGCTGGGCAAGATCGCGGCGGCGTACGACGTGCGCTACACGGACACGCTGACCGGCTTCAAGTGGATCGGCCGGGTGCCGGAGCTGGTGTTCGGGTACGAGGAAGCGCTCGGCTACTGCGTCGACCCCACGGCGGTGAAAGACAAGGACGGGATCTCGACGCTGATCCGCGTGCTCGAGCTGGGCGCCCGGGCGAAGGCCGAGGGGCGCACGCTGCTCGACCTGCTGGACGACCTGGCGAAGAAGTACGGACTGCACGCGACCGACCAGCTGTCCGCGCGCGTCGAGGACCTCAGCCTGATCGCGGCCGCGATGGACCGCCTGCGGGCGACCCCGCCGACGACGCTCGGCGGGCACAGCGTCGACCGCATCGACGACCTGAGCAAGGGCAGCGACCACCTGCCGCCGACGGACGGCCTGCGCTACACGCTCTCGGAGGGCGCCCGCGTCGTCGTCCGCCCGTCGGGGACCGAGCCAAAGCTCAAGTGCTACTTGGAGGTCGTCATCCCCGTCGAAGGTGACGACGTCGCCGCCGCGCGCGCGAAGGCCTCCGAAGAACTCACCGCCATCAAGCAAGACCTGGCAGCAGCCGCCGGCATCTGAGCTCGCGAAGCAGATGAGTAGCCGCCGCGCCGGCACCACTCTGTGAGCGAAGCGTTCGGGGGCGCCGGCTAACCACCCCACCACGCAAGCCGTAGCCGCCGCCGGTCGAGACGGCGGCTACGGCGTGATCGATCCAAGGACGACCTCAGGGCTTGATCAGTTCCAGGTCGTCGAGCAGCTTCGGGTGGACCGGTTGCCAGTTCAGCGTCTCCCGGGTGTGGGCGCTGGACGCCGGCTGATCAGCCGCGAAGATGGCTCCGATCGGCCCGTAGCTGTCCGCCGGGACCTCCTGGACCGGGACACCGAGCCGTCGCCCGATCACTTCCGCGATCGCCTTGACCGGGTCGCCCTCGTCGTCGACCGCGTGCCACGCCGTACCGGCCGGCGCGTTCTCGAGCGCGAGGCGGAACAACGCCGCCGCGTCCTTCGCGTGCACCGCCGGCCAGCGCTGCGAGCCGTCGCCGATGTAGCCGGAGACGCCGGACTGCCGCGCGATCTGAGTGAGCAGGCCGGCGAAACCGCCCTGACCTTCGGCGTGCACGGTGCGAGGCAGGCGGACGGCCGACGTACGGACGCCGCGCTCGGCGAACGCAAGCGTCGAGGTGACCGCTCGGCTGCGTCCGGCGACCGGGCCGTCCAGCGGCAAGGCGTCGGCCTCCGTCGACGCGCGGCCGGGGACGGCCGGCGTACCGGAGCACACGACGTACGGCTTGCCGGTGCCGACGAGGGCCTCGCCGATCGCGGCCTGCGCGGCGGCCTCCTCCTCGATCGAGCGGGCGAGCGCCTCCGGACTGCTGAAATCGTTGCTGAAGGCAAGATGAATGACACCGTCGGCGGAACCGGCCGCGGCCCGCAGTACGTCGAGATCGGTGAGCGAACCTCGGACCGCCTCCGCGCCAACGGCCTCGAGCTTGGCGGCCGAGGCGTCGGAACGGGCCAGCCCGAGCGGGGTGTGGCCGTGCTGGAGAAGCTCGGCGACGACCGCCGAGCCGATGAGGCCGGTGGCCCCGGTGACGAAGACCTGCATGACAGCTCCAGGAAGTGATGGGACTCTTGTCCCATCACTGTAGCACCGTCATGGGACCATGGTCCCGTCACCTATGATGGTGCCATGGCGAGGTGGGAACCCGGAGCGCGCGAGCGGATGGTCGTGGCGGCGGTCGACCTGTTCACCGAGCAGGGGTACGACGCGACGACGGTCGCGGAGATCGCGGAACGCGCGGGCGTCACCAAGAGCACGTTCTTCCGGCACTTCCCCGACAAGCGTGAGCTGCTGGTCGCCGGGCAGGCAGCACTCAGCGAGCTGCTGACCGAGGGGATCGCAACCGCGCCCGCCGACGCCACTCCGCTCGAGGCGGTCGGCGCGGGCCTGCAGCGCGCGGCAACGATGATGACGTCGTTCAACCGGGAGCTCTACCCGAAGATCCAGGCGGCCGTCGCCGCCAACAGCGAGCTCCAGGCGCGCGACGCTCTCAAGAGTGTCGGCCTCGCCGCGGCGATGACCGATGCGCTGGTGGCCCGCGACATCCCCGAGCCGACGGCTCATCTCGCCGCGGAGCTGGGAGTGCTCGCGTTCAAACGCGGTTGGGCGGCCTGGACGCAAGCGGGTCAGGGCGAACTCGGTACGTACGCCGCCGCCGCCCTGGACGAGCTGCGCGCGGCCGGCGCGGCCCTGGGCTGACCCGCCACGAAATCCGAGAAGCACCAGGAACAGTTGAAGGGCCCCTCGATGAGGGGCCCTTCAACTGTGTACGGGATCAGGGAACACCTGGCGGGAGACTCCCTGCGGTGGTGGTCCTAGCGGACCGCTGCGGCCTCTTGCTCGGCCTGCTCGGAACGCAGCGAGCTCTGCAGGGACGAGTGGAGGATGCGCAGCGTGCTGGTGGACTGCATCAGCGCGTCCCGCTCGTCGGGGTTGCGGTTGGCCAGGGCGGTGATGTCGTTGATGCTCGCCTCGATCCGGCCGATCCGGTCGGCGACCGTGCCCTCCTGGCTGCTGGCCCGGCGGATCGCCTCGGACGTGACCGTCCAGACGTCCTCCTTGTCGTTGGTGCGGCGCGACAGGTCGACCATCTGGCTGAGCGCGGCGAGATCGCTGTCGATCTGGCTCCGCTCGACCGGCACCGTGATGCCCGCGGTCGAC
Source organism: Kribbella lupini (assembly GCF_039529595.1). Classification (NCBI taxonomy): domain Bacteria; kingdom Bacillati; phylum Actinomycetota; class Actinomycetes; order Propionibacteriales; family Kribbellaceae; genus Kribbella; species Kribbella lupini. Next base: position 732,552 of record NZ_BAAANC010000002.1, read on the forward strand.
TGACGGAGCCGGGTGACATGCCCGGACAGCTCCGACCAGCTGCACTTACCGCTCTTGATCTTGTCCAGCACCTTGGTGTACTCGGTGTTGAACTCGTCGTAGTTCACTGTCCTTGACTCCTGCCGTTCGACGTTCGACCCAGACTCTAAGGCGTGCGGACCCGAAACACGGTAACCACACGATCGCAGATCGTGTACGTGTCGGCAAAACGCGAAGGCGCCCGGAGAGCCAACGCTCTCCGGGCGCCTTCGTTACGGCTACGGCTCAGCCTTCACCGAACCGGTTCCACCGTGGATCAGGCGATCCGGGTGGCCGGGGCCGACCAGGTCTGGCAGCTGCCCGGGTGGGTGTTCTTCCCGTTGCCGGTGAAGCCGGCCAGCGACCAGTAGTTGTGGTTGGTCCACGAGCCGTGGTCACGCGGGTAGCCCGGCTGGTCGCCGGAGTGCGAGACGACCCACTTCCACTCGGTGAGCAGACCGCCGCTCATCGGGTAGTACGCCTTGTTGGCGCCGATGTAGGCCGAGCCGAGGCAGGACGCCTGCAGCTCGCGGCGACGGCTCTCCGCCAGCGACGCGTCGTACGTCATGTGGCTGCCACGCCAGTGCGACGCGGTCAGGATGCCGGTCATGCTCTGGATGTGGTGCCCGTACTCGTGCGCGATCGTGTTGGTCGCGTAGGCGACGGCGAACGTCGGGTTCTGCGCGTAGTACGTGACCAGCTGACGCCACGGGATGTAGATCGTGCCACCGCGGTAGGAGCAGTAGAACGACGTCCAGCCGGTGACCGAGCCACAGGCGGAATTCACGGTGTTGTAGCCGTGCACGACCAGGGCCGGCTTGACGTCCCAGCGGGCGCCCATCCGCCACAGGTTCGGCTTCCACGCGGCGTACATGCAGCGCACGAGCTCGGACTCGAAGTACCGGACGTTCTTCTCGGTGTTCAGCGCGACGGCCGGCCGCTTGCACTTCGACGCCGCGATGTTGCCGGTGGCGTAGAGCTTGTTGTTCTTGACGGCCGCCAGCGCCTTGGCCGCCGTCCAGCCGGCGTCGCGGCCCGCGTTGGGCACGTTCGCCGGGGTGTCGATGACGCCCGGAACCGGGCGTTCCGCCTGAACGGCGGCCGGCGCGGCCTGGGCGTTCGGCATCGCGAGGACCGCGCAGCTGGCGACGGCGACGGCGCCGGCCAGGACGCGAAGCTTCTTGCTGGAGAGATAGTTCATGCGCTCCACTCTCGAGTACTGGGGGGACATACCGGAGCCATCCTGGATCACCCAGAGGTTCATTCCGGCCCGAACACGGGATCCGACGCAGCATCCGGTGGTGAAGTTCCCCTCATTTCGGCGAATCCGACGCGTTCCGTCAGAGGATGGTCGCGCTCCGTCAGCCCGGTACGCCGAGCCGGGTGCCGAGGAAGCGGAACTGGTCCGGCAGCATCCGCCGCCAGTAGCCGGCCGTGTGCGCCCCGGCCTGGATCCCGCCCTCGGCGACGACGTCGCGGCGCAGGTCCCGGACCGCGCCGGCGAACGGGTCGTCCCGCCCGCAGTCGATGCGCAGGGCAACAGATCTGAGCCGGGCACCGTCGACCTGGTACGCCGCGAAGTCGTCCGCGCCGTCGAACGCTCCCGGCGCCGACTCGTCGACGCTGCTCCACAGCGCCGGGCTCATCGCCGCAGCGGCCACCAGGCGGCCGTCGCTGTCGCGGGCGGCGAGCAGTGCGCCGTACCCGCCCATCGACCACCCGAGTACGCCGTACCGGTCGGTCCGCAGGCCGCGTTTGGCCAGCAGGGGAAGGAGTTCCGCGGTGATCATGCGCTGCGCGTCGTCGCCGGTGGAGCGATGGTGCCAGTACGAGTCGCGGCCGCCGTCGACAGTGGCGAGAGCGAAGGGCGGCGTACCGGACCGCACCGCTTGGGTGAGGTACTTGTCGGCGCCGAGGTCGTTGATCGCCGAGGTGTGGTCGCCGCCGCGCCCGTGCATCATGACGACGACGGGGAGCTTGGCATCCGGGGCCTGGCCGTCGGGGTAGATGACGGACCAGCCGACCGTCGTACGGCGCGCCGCGGACCGGAAGCTGCCGCTGACCACGGGACCGCTGGGGACGTCCGGGACTACTCCGTCTTCACCGGTCAGACCGAGTGCGGTGTGGACGCGGATGCGGCCTGGAACGATCCCGGTCTCCAGTCCGCCGACCGCGGCGACGCCGAGGCCCGTCGCGGACAGCAGCAGGCGGCGCCGGGTCAGTCGTGGGGTCACGCGAGATGAGACGACGCCAAGTGCTGTGTGGTTCGACGGTCAGCGGAGGATCTGGGCCACCACGGCGACGACGGCCAGGACCCCGATGGCGGCCAGTTCCGGGACGGCCCAGGTGGTGACGACGTCGCCCTCGGCGGTGGCGGCGTGCCGTTCGCGGTGGTTGTCGATCCGGTCGACGACGAACTCCGCACGGCTGATCGAGTTCTCCGCGCCGAGCTTGCGGCCGCCGACGCGGCTCTTGCGCAGGTCCTTCATCACCAGCTGGACGCCGGGGCAGCGGATCTTGCCGGCGGTGGTGTGCACCCGCAGGATGTCGGTCACGTCGGCGTCCTCGATCCGGTGCCACGGGACGTGGTGGTCGCGGACGTGGTTGCGGATCAGCAGGCCGTCGGGACGCAGCGTCACCGAGGGGCGCACCAGGCCGACGTACGCGACGAGCATCAGGATGCCGATCAGGGCGCCGACCAGCAGGCCGCCCGTCGTCCGCCACTCCAGCACGATGTCGACCAGCCCGGCCAGGCCGATCACCATCACGACGACGCCGGTGATGCGGTTCGACGCCGACAGGTACTGCTCGTTCTCGGTCACCTTCGGTTTCACCCGGACAAGGTAGCCGCTCGCACCCAGCCGGACGAGCGGAGGCTTCGCGGACGGCGATCGTCCGGGTAGCGGATTAGCGTGCTGTGCATGAGTGATGACACCGATCAGAACGACTACCCGTGGGAGCCGCCGCAGGCAGGGACGGAGGCCGAGCACCTGCTGGGAGCGCTGAACCGGCTGCGCTCGACGTTCCGCTACAAGGCCGACGGGCTGGACTCCGACGGGCTGAACCAGCGGATCGGGGCGTCGTCGCTGACGCTGGGCGGCCTCCTCAAGCACCTCGCGCTGCAGGAGGACTACATGGTGCGGGTCAAGTTCCAGGGCGGCAAGCTCGGTACGCCGTGGGAGGAGCTCGGTCCGGACGGCACTGAGACCTGGGAGTTCGACACCGCGGCGCAGGACTCCCCCGAGCAGCTCTACGCGTTCTGGGACGACGCCGTGGCGCGGTCGCGTCAGGTGATCGCCGACGCCGTGGCGAACGGTGGTCTGGGCCAGGACGCCCATGTCACCTGGCCCGACGGCACCCACGCCAGCCTCCGCCGGTTGTTGTTCGACCAGTTGGAGGAGTACGGCCGCCACACCGGCCAGGCGGACCTGCTGCGGGAAGCCGTCGACGGCCGGGTCGGCGAGGACCCGCCCGCCGGCTGGCGTCCGACCTCGGGGACCTACACCTTCGAGTAGTACCTGCGACCACACAGGTTCCAGACACACGGCCTAGACTGCGAAAGGTGACGACTACCGACAGCAGCCCCGGCGCAGGGGTGGACAGCCTCGCCGACGTGACCTCGTCCGAGGACCGGTTGCGCCGGTTCCTGCTCGGTCTGCCGGGTGTCGACCAGGTCGGCGCCGAGGCGCGGGCGGCGACGCTGAGCACCCGGTCGATCAAGACCACCGCCAAGGCGTACGCGCTGGACCTCGCCATCCAGATGATCGACCTGACCACGCTGGAGGGCCAGGACACCCCGGGCAAGGTCCGGGCCCTGTGCGCGAAGGCGAAACGGCCGGACCCGGCCGACCCGACCGCGCCGCAGGTCGCCGCCGTCTGTGTCTACCCGGACCTGGTGGCGACCGCGAAGTACGAGCTGCGCGGTTCCGGCATCAACGTGGCGAGCGTCGCGACGGCGTTCCCGAGCGGCCGCTCCAGCCTGGCGATCAAGATCCAGGACACCAAGGACGCGGTCGCCTCCGGCGCCGACGAGGTCGACATGGTGATCGACCGCGGCGCGTTCCTGTCCGGCCGGTACGGCCTGGTCTTCGACGAGATCGCCGCGATCCGCGACGCCGCCGGTGACGCGCACCTGAAGGTGATCCTGGAGACCGGCGAGCTGGTCACCTACGACAACGTCCGGCGGGCGTCCTGGCTGGCGATGCTGGCCGGCGCCGACTTCATCAAGACCTCCACCGGCAAGGTCTCCCCGGCCGCGACCCTCCCGGTCACCCTGGTGATGCTGGAGGCGGTCCGTGACTACCACGAGGCCACCGGCCTGCACATCGGCGTCAAGCCCGCTGGCGGCATCCGTACGGCGAAGGACGCGATCAAGTACCTGGTCACCGTCAACGAGACGGCCGGACCGGACTGGCTGGACCCCGAGCTGTTCCGCTTCGGGGCGTCCAGTCTGCTGAACGACCTGCTGATGCAACGCACCAAGCTGGCCACCGGGCACTACCCCGGCCCCGACTACTTCACGCTGGACTGAGGCATGAGCAGATTCGAGTACGCACCCGCGCCGGAGTCGCGCGCGATCGTCGACATCAAGTCGTCGTACGGGTTGTTCATCAACGGGAGCTTCACCGAGGCGACCGACGGCAAGCCGTTCAAGACCGTCAGCCCGGCGTCGGAGGAGGTGCTCGCCGAGGTCAGCGAGGCCGGTCCGGCCGACGTGGACAAGGCCGTCCGCGCCGCCCGGCGCGCGTACGAGAAGGTCTGGGGCCCGATGGCGGGCCGGGACCGGGCCAAGTACCTGTACCGGATCGCCCGGCTGATCCAGGAGCGCTCGCGCGAGCTGGCGGTGCTGGAGTCGCTGGACAACGGCAAGCCGATCCGCGAGTCGCGCGACGTCGACCTGCCACTGGTCGCCGCGCACTTCTTCTACTACGCCGGCTGGGCCGACAAGCTCGAGTACGCCGGTGCCGGCGAGGACCCGCAGCCGCTCGGCGTCGCCGCGCAGGTGATCCCGTGGAACTTCCCGCTGATGATGCTGGCCTGGAAGATCGCCCCGGCGCTCGCGGCCGGCAACACCGTCGTACTGAAGCCCGCTGAGACGACTCCGCTGACCGCGCTGGCGTTCGCGGAGATCTGCCAGCAGGCCGACCTCCCGCCGGGCGTGGTGAACATCATCACCGGCGCCGGGCGGACCGGGCAGGCGCTGGTCGAGCACGAGGGCGTCGACAAGGTCGCGTTCACCGGGTCGACCGCGGTCGGACGTTCGATCGCACGATCGGTGGCCGGAACGGACAAGAAGGTCACGCTCGAGCTCGGCGGCAAGGCCGCGAACATCGTCTTCGAGGACGCGCCGATCGACCAGACCGTCGAGGGCATCGTCAACGGCATCTTCTTCAACCAGGGCCACGTCTGCTGCGCCGGTTCGCGGCTGCTGGTCCAGGAGAGCGTGTACGACGAGGTGCTGGCCCGCCTCAAGCGCCGGATGGGAACGCTGCGGGTCGGCGACCCGCTGGACAAGAACACCGACATCGGCGCGATCAACTCCGCCGAGCAGCTGGCCCGGATCCGCGAGCTGTCGCAGGTCGGCGAGGACGAGGGCGCCGAGCGCTGGTCGCCCGAGTGCGAGCTGCCCACGCAGGGGTTCTGGTTCCCGCCGACCGTCTTCACCGGCGTCTCGCAGGCGCACCGGATCGCCCGCGAGGAGATCTTCGGGCCCGTCCTGTCGGTGCTCACCTTCCGCACTCCCCAGGAAGCGGTCGAGAAGGCCAACAACACGCCGTTCGGGCTGTCCGCCGGCGTCTGGACCGACAAGGGATCGCGGATCCTGTGGATGGCCGACCAGCTGCGCGCCGGCGTGGTCTGGGCGAACACGTTCAACCGCTTCGACCCGTCCTCGCCGTTCGGCGGGTACAAGGAGTCGGGCTACGGCCGCGAGGGCGGCCGCCACGGTCTGGAGGCCTACCTTGCCCACTAAGTCCGACGCGCGGCTGGACGTGCGCAAGACCTACAAGCTGTACGTCGGCGGCGCCTTCCCGCGCAGCGAGTCGGGCCGGTCGTACGTGGTGAACGATGCCAAGGGCAAGTTCCTCGCGAACGCGTCGCAGGCCTCCCGCAAGGACGCCCGGGACGCGGTCGTCGCGGCCCGCAAGGCCTTCGGCGGCTGGTCGGCCCGGACGGCGTACAACCGCGGCCAGGTGCTCTACCGGATCGCCGAGGTGATGGAAGGCCGGCACGACCAGTTCAGCGCCGAGGTCGCCGCGGCCGAGGGGCTGTCGGTCGCGAAGGCCCGTCCGCTGGTCGACGCGGCGATCGACCGCTGGGTCTGGTACGCCGGCTGGGCCGACAAGCTGGCCCAGGTCGTCGGCTCGAGCAACCCGGTGGCCGGCCCGTACTTCGACTTCTCGGTGCCCGAGGCAACGGGTGTGGTCGCGCTGCTGGCGCCGCAGGACTCCAGCCTGCTGGGCCTGACCAGCGTCATCGCGCCCGCGATCGTGTCCGGCAACACCGCGGTCGTCGTCACCTCCTTCGAGCGCCCGATCCCCGCGATCACGCTCGGCGAGGTGATGGCCACCTCGGACCTGCCCGGTGGGGTCGTCAACATCCTCACCGGTTCAGCGACCGAGATCGGTCCGTGGCTCGCGTCGCACATGGACGTCAACGCGATCGACCTGTGCGGTGCCGAGTCGGCCGACGAGGCCCGCGACCTGGAAGCGGCCGCCGCCGAGAACCTCAAGCGAGTCCGCCGCCCCGCGGACGAGGACTGGCTCGAGTCTCCGGGCTTGTCCCGCCTGACGCAGTACCTGGAACTGAAGACCGTCTGGCACCCGATCGGCGTCTGACACTCAGCTCGGACGGCGGGCGACGGCCAGCAGCGAGCCGCCCGCCGGCAAGGGCACCCCGGCCCGGATCAGCGCGGCTTCCAGTCGCATGACTGCGAAGCACGCGCTGTTCAGCGGGGCCGCCATGCCGAGCTCGCCTTCGACGTCCGCGGTTTCCTTGCTGCGCAGGCGGGCAGCCATCATCGCGGGCAGCAGCAGGGAGACGAACGACGTCACCTTGACCGGCTCGAAGCCGGCCGCCCGGAGCTCGTCGATCAGGACGCGGCGGCTGTAGCGCTTGACGTGGTGGGCCGCGACGTCGGCGGCGCTCCACAGCCACTGGTGCTGCGGAACCGTGACGAGAACTCCACCGCCGGGCTTGACGGTCTGGAACATGCCCTTGAGCACCAGCGGCGCGTCCTCGACGTGCTCGATCACGTCGAACGCGCCGGCGACGTCGAACTCCGCGTCGTACGGGTTCCTGGTCGCGTCCATCTGCCGCAGCTCGACGTCCGGCATCCGGATCCGGGCGTTCACCAGACCTTCCTCGAACAGTTCGGTGCCGACCAGTCGCCAGTCGGGGTGAATCTGTCGCACGCGGTCGAGCACGTAGCCGTTGCCGCAGCCGAGCTCGAGGAACGAGTCCGCGCCGGGGAAGTACTTGTCGAGCGCCCAGTTGATCAGGTCGCTGCGCGCCCGGTACCAGAAGCTGTTGGCCTCCAGGGCGAACAGTTTCTCGAAGATTGCCGGGTCGTAGCCGCCGCCCGTGCCTGCGTCCGTCATGCTGCAACCTATGCCGCGCGGGCACCGCGCGCCAAGGGGTTCGCCGTACGAATAACCACGGTGCGGCCGGACGGTTCGCCGCATAAGGTCGGGCCATGATCTCCGCTGCCAAGCCGAAACCAGGTGACAAGGTCGCGGTCGTGTCGCCGTCGGGCGGACTGCCGGAGCTGTTCCCGGCGCCGTACGAGCTGGGGTTGCAGCGGCTGCGGTCGCTGGGGCTCGAGCCGGTCGAGTACCCGACCACTACCCGGCTGGAGACGACACCCGCCGAGCGGGCCGCCGATCTGCACGCCGCCTGGGCGGACCCGTCGGTCCGCGCGGTGTTCGCGAGCATCGGCGGCGACGACCAGATCACCGTGCTGAAGCACCTCGATCCGGAGATCTTCCGCGCCGATCCGAAGCCGTTCTTCGGCTACTCCGACAACACGAACCTGCTGAACTTCCTGTACTCGTTGGGGATTCCGGCCTTCCACGGCGGCAGTGTCATGGTGCAGCTCGGCCGCGGGGGCGCGATGCACCCCGACACCGAGAAGTCGTTGCGTGCGGCCCTCTTCTCGTCGGGGCCGTTCGAGCTGACCCCGGCGGCCGGCTGGACCGACCGCGACTCCGACTGGGCGGACCCGGCGACGTTCGAGTCCGAGCCGGACCTGTTCCCGGCCACCGGCTGGCAGTGGTCGGGTCCGTCTGGTCCGGTCAGCGGCCGACTGTGGGGTGGGTGCCTGGAGATCCTCGACTGGCAACTGGCGGTCGGTCGCTGGATGCTGCCCGTCGAGTCGTATTCCGGCGTCCTCTTCCTCGAGACCAGCGAAGAGCTCCCGAGCGTTGCGCAGGTCCACCGCATCCTGCGCAACTTCGGCGAACGCGGTCTGCTGGAGCGTTTCCAGGCCGTCCTCTGGGCCCGCCCGAAGTCCTGGTCGCTGGAGGACCGGCGCTCGGACGAGGCCGCGGCGTTGTACGTGACCGAGCAGTACGACGTCGCCCGGCGGATGGTCGCCGAGTACAACCCCGACGCGGTCTTCGTGAGCGGGCTCGACATCGGGCACACCGATCCCCAGTTGGTCCTGCCGTACGGCGGGCACGCGGAGGTCGATCCGGCCGCCGGGCGGATCACGGTCACCTACTGAGTCAGCGGATCTCCGTGCGGGTGAGCGCCGGGTTCGGGTCCGGGTAGCACTTGACCGGGGACTTGATCGTCACGAACTTCCACTTGATCGTGGCCTGCAGGTCGAGCCCGGGGTTGTCGAAGCTGGAGCCCTGGAGCTTGGTCTCGACCACTCCGGAGCGGCCTGCCTTCAGGTGCACGGTCAACTGCGGCAGCTTGTACGACGCACCGCCTGCGATCGGGCCGGCGACCTTGAGTGTCGCGACGCCGTTCGCGGCCTGGATCGTGGGCGTGGAGTTGAGCCCTGAACCGCCCGAGAGCCAGGCGGACACGTACTGCGCGTTGGCCGGAATCGGAATCCGCAGGGAGAGATCGCGGACCTCCTTCAGCTTGAAGCCCTTCACCTCGCCGGGCAGCGAGCCCGGCTTGAGGTCCACCACGACGTAGAAGTGCGCGCCCGGGCGTACGGTCGCCGGGGCTTTCGCCTCGGCCCCCTGGCGCAGGGAGAGCTGGTGCTGCCCGAACTTGGTGTCCGCCCGGCACGCGTAACTGACCGCCGCCCCAGCGGCTTCCGCCGGCAGCGGGACAAGGACCAGCCCAACAACCATCACGGGAGCCAGAAACTTCCGCAGAGTAGTCATACGATTACTCTAAGCAGTCATTCGGTGATTTGGTTCTAGCCATCTCACCCAGTGAGCGTCAGCGCCCAGCGAAGTACCAGGCCCCCACCGCAGCAGCCACAAACACCACCGGCACCAGCACGAACAGGGCAAGGCCCCTCCACCGCTTTCCTCGCCGGCCGCGGCGGGACGTTCCAGCAACGGTCTCCGGCGGGACAGCGGCGGCCGACCCAGCCCCCGATCCGGTGGACGAACCCGCGGCCGATCCGGCGGATGAATTGACTGTTGTGCTGACGCCGTCCTCGCCACCAGCCGACGTCCGAAGAGAAGCAAGCAGCGGCGCCTCCTGCTCCAACCGGTACGCCTCCGCCTCCAACCGCTCGGCAAGCGTATGAGCCTGCGCCCACCGATCCCCCACGCGATAGGCGAGCGCCCGCGCCAGCAGTTCGTCGACCTGACCAACCGCATCCTGCAGCAACGGCCGGAGACTAGGCGGGTCCTGATCAGGATCCCGCCCGACCACATCGGTGATCGACGACGCCACAAAAGGAGCACGCCCGGTCAGCAGCGCATACGTGACGGCACCCACGGCGTACACATCAGCCCGCTCATCAAAACCACCGTCCCCCCGCCCTTGCTCAGGCGCCATGTACGACGGAGTTCCGACCGCCTCGGTCAGCCCCGACGCCTCGGCAGCGCGCTTGGCAAGACCAAGATCAGCCAGCACGATCCGGTGCGTTCCCCCACCGGACTCCTTGCCGCCCGAGGGCCGTAGCAGCAGGTTCGCCGGCGTGATGTCACGGTGGACGACGCCCTCCGCGTGCAGCGCCGCAACAGCCCGCGCGAGATCGGCACCCCACCACAGCGCGTCCGCCGGATCGACAGGCCCAGCGGCCAGTACCTCGGCCAGCGTGCCCCCGCTGACGTAGTCCATGACGAAGTACGGCCGCCCGTCCTCCAGCGCGCCGAGGTCGAACACGCGGACCACCCGGTCGCTGGCGATCCGCCGCATCAGCCGCGCCTCGGACAGGAACCGCTCACGGACGTCGGCGCGCGACGCCCAGTTGTCGGCGAGGACCTTCACCGCGACGTCCACGTCCAGGTCGTCGTCGTACCCGCGCCAGACCGTCGCGAACGCACCCGCGCCGACCTTCGACTGCAGGCGATACCTTCCGATGGCGTCCATCGGGACTATTGTCGGTGACGGAGAGGATCATGGCGAACACCTGGGGGAGCATGAACGACGAGCTCGAGGAGTTGGCGGCGCGCGCGGCGGGCGGAGACGAGGCGGCCCTGCCGGAGCTGCTGCAGGCGATCCGGCCGCAGGTGCAGCGCCGGGTGGCCAAGTTCCTGCCGCACCGGGAGGACGCCGAAGAGGCGGCGCAGGACACGCTGATGACGGTCGCCACCAAGATCCACACCTTCCGGGGCACCGGGACGTTCGCCGGCTGGCTGACGATCGTCGCGACCAACCAGGCCCGCCAGACCTACCGCACGCTCAAGCGGCGCTCGGTCGAGCAGTCGGCCGAGGTCATGCCGGAGTCGATCGACCCGCGGACGACCTCGGTGATCGCCGGTTCGCGCCTCGACCTGCTGGAGGCGCTGGAGCAGCTCGAGGCGCACCACCCGCAGCTCGTCCAGCCGCTCGTCCTGCGGGACCTCGGCGCGCTCACCTACGCCGAGATCGCCGACGAGCTGCAGGTCCCGCTCGGCACCGTGAAGGCCCGCATCCACCAGGCCCGCAAGGAAGTCGCCCAGCGCCTCAACGTCCGCTGATCTCAGCGCGCCTTGAACTGCCGGGCGCCCGGGTCGACCGTCGTCTGCTGGATCGCCGGCTGGGCCGCGACCCCCATCCACTGCTGCAGGATCGTCGTCGCCTCCGCCCGCTGGGCGTCGGGCAGGCCGCCGATGTTCGAGCCGTGGTTGCCGGCCGGCTGCGTGTACCAGTGCGAGTCCCGCGTGCCCGGCCCCGGCGCGAACTTCTCCGCGCTCCACGGGTCGTTCTCGCCGTACACGAACAGCATCCGCCGTGCCTGCGTCTTCACCCAGAGATTGACGTCGAGCATCGCGAACGGCTCGTGCCGCGGCTCGATGCTGTCCGGTACGGCGGCCGGCGCGTCACCGGCCTCGCGGTAGTGCAGAAGGCCCTTCAGCCACGTCGTCTTGCTCGCGACGTCCGGCCAGTTCAGCTGCTGGGTCGCCTGGAAGTAGTACGGCAGGAAACCGGCCGTGCCCTCGTCGGAGTAGAACGCCCAGCCGGAGATCTGGTCGATGAAGTCGAACAGCTGCTGGTCCGTCGCGGCCGCGGTACCGGGGACGTCGGGACAGCTCGCCTGCGTGCTGTACTGCCAGAAGGCGAACGGCGTGTCCAGTACGGCGGCCTCCAGCGCCCGGTCCGCCGATCCGAAGGTGCTCTCGTAGGTGAGCCCGTTCGCGGCGGCGTACTCCTTGAGCTTCGCCAGCATCGCGGGCCGCCGCAGCAGCGTGTTGCGCTGCATGTTGCGCAGGGCCAGGTTGCACTGCGGATCGGTCCCGGCTTCCTGGATGAAGGAGATGTACGAATCCCGCTTGTTGACCACGTCCTGCGGCGCGACGTACGCGACGGTGGCGTCGACGTCGTTCGGGTAGAACCGGCGGTGGTAGACCGACGTCATCCCGCCCTTCGAGGCGCCGGTCGACACCCACTTGCCGCCGTACAGGGCCTTCTTGAAGGCCTGGACGATCCGGTGGTGATCGGTCGCGGCCTGCCAGATGTTCAGCTTCGACCAGTCCTGGCTGGCAGGAGTCGAGGAGTTGAAGAAGCGCTGCTCCACGTTCAGCTGGTTGCCGTCGACGAGCCGGGTCGGCTCGGACGTGAACGCGCCGCCGACCCCGCCGTACCCGGTGGTGTGCAGGACCGTCGGCCGCGCGAAGTCGCGGTGCCACAACGTGATGCGTTGCTCGAACTTCTCCCCGTTCGGCTTCTTGTGGTCAGCCGGCTGCGTGTAGCGCAGCACGAAGAACGGCTTGCCGCTGATCACGGTGCTGCTCTCGATCCGCAGGCCCGGGATCGTCGCGAGCTTCGCGGCGACGTCGTCCAGGACAGCGGCCGAGGCCACCGCCGGGGTGAGCGAAGAACCGATCAGGGCGGCAACGAGCACTGCGACAACACTGGCAACGAACCGGCGCATGACGGCTCCTCTGCTGGGCGAAGGCTTCACAGACTAAGCCGGATCGCCGGTCACCGCGAGGTCTTCGTCCACAGGGTGCGGGCGCCCACCGCGCGCCGCAGATCGTCGGTCGCGTCGGCGACGGCGCGCCGGATGCCGGCCGGGACCACGTCGTCAGCGATCAGCGACTCCGCCTGGTCGACGACGTTCCCGGACACCGCGTAGCGCGGGAAGATCCGGCCCGCGGTCAGCCCGACCGCGATCCCCGCGCGGATTTTCGCAGTCCCGGCGATCTCGGCGAAGTACCGGTCGACGTACGGCGCGGTGAGCTCGGCCTGGGACGGGTGCCAGAAGCCGGCGCAGAGCGCGTACAGCTCGTTGACGCCGACCGTCGGATCGGTCATCACCCGGTTCCAGGCGGCTTCCTTGCCGTCCGGCAACGCGGCGCGGCACCTGGCGGCCTGGATCGTGCCTTCGGTCGAGTGATCGCGGGCGAGTTCGGCGTCGATCTCGTCGGCGCCGAAGGCACCGAGGCGGACCAGCTGCAGGGTCAGCGCCCAGCGGAGATCGGCGTCGATCACCAGACCGGCTGTTTCCGCTGCACCGAGCCAGGCCCGGAGAAGCTCGGCGTCGCTCGTCGTGGCGATCATGCCCCGCGCGATCGCCAGCTGCAGGCTGCTGCCGGGCGGGCAGGTCACCAGGCGATCGGTCAACGCGTCCGCGAGCTGCGCGCGGAACGGCTCGTACGGAAGTGCCCGGCCGAGCAGGCTGTCCTCGGCCCACCGCAGCAACGATCCGACCGCGATGTCGCTGTTCTCGGCGGGCAGCGCCGCGACCAGAATCTCCAACGCCTGCTGGGGATCCAGGTCACCGTCGGCGACGGAGTCGCGGATGCTGTTCCAGATCACAGCGCGCGTGATGCCGTCGGAAATCAGCGGAAGTACCTTCGGCAGCGCCTCGAGGCCGGCCGCGTCGAGCCGGATCTTCGCCCAGGTGTCGTCGCCGGCGTCCGGTACGACGAGCGCGGCCGCCGGGTCGAGCGCGACCGGGACCTCGTCCGCGTCCAGCAGTACGTCGACCGACGTGGGCCGGCCGGCGTCGTCGTACGCGCCGACCCTCAGGCGATGCGGGCGCTCGGCGTCGTCCGGCCTGGAACGGCGCAGGACCACGCCGTCCGTCGTACGGGTGACGCTGATCGTGTCCAGCCCGGACGTCCGGAGCCACTGAGCCGACCACTCCGCGAGCCCGACAGCGCCCGCCTCGGTCAGCTTCGCGACGAACTCCGGCAGGTCCGCGTTGCCGTACTCGTGCGCGGCCAGGTGCGCGTTCACGCCGCGCAGGAACACCTCGTCACCCAGGTACGCCGCGAGTTGCTTCAGCACCGCCGCGCCCTTGGCGTACGAGATCCCGTCGAAGTCCTCGAGCGTCTCGCGGGCGTCCTTGACCGGATCGGACGCGACCGGGTGCGTCGACGAGCGCTGGTCGGCCTGCAGGCCCCACCACTTGCGGACGTAGCCGAAGTCCTCCCAGTGCCCGCGGTGGTCGGTGACGTCGTGCGAGACGCGGTGCGCCATGTACTCCGCGAACGACTCGTTGAGCCACAGGTCGTTCCACCACTTCATCGTCACCAGGTCGCCGAACCACATGTGCGCCAGCTCGTGCACCAGGATCCGGGCGCGGGTGCTGCGCTCGGCGTCGGTGACGTTGGACCGGAAGACCAGTTTGTCGTCGACCGTCACGCAGCCCGGGTTCTCCATCGCGCCGAGGTTGAAGTCGGGCACGAAGACCTGGTGGTACTCGCCGAACGGGTACCGGTAGCCGAACAGCCGGTGGTACTCGTCGAAGGCCTGGCCGGTCACCGTGAAGAGGTCCTCGGCGTCGCGTTCCAGGTACGGCGCGAGCGACTGGCGGCAGCCGAGGCCGAGCGGGATCCCGTCGTACTCGGAACGGATCAGGTGGTACGGCCCGGCGACCAGCGTGACGAAGTACGTCGACAGCGGCTTGGTCTCGGCGATCGTCCACCGGCCTGGCGTGATCTGCTGCGCCGGTCCGTTGCCGAGCACGATCCAGTCCGGCGGGACGGTCGCGGTGATCCGGTACGGCGCCTTGAGGTCGGGCTGGTCGAAGCACGCGAAGTACCGCGGCGCCGACTCCAGCGACGACATCCCGTACAGGTAGACCCGCCCGTCAGCCGCATCCACCGACCGCTGCATGCCCTCGCCGTCGTGCGCGTACGCCATCACCGCGTCGACAACCAGCTCGTTCTCCGCCGCGAGATTCGTCAGCGGCAGGCGCCCGTCCTCCACCAGCCCCACATCAACCGGTACGCCGTTGAGCCTGGCGGACACCACCTCACGAGCCTTCACATCCACCCATGTCGCCCCGGCCCGCGCCGCGAACCACACGGTCGACACCGCCCGAAACGTCTCGTCCCCACCGGTGAAGTCGAAGTCCAGCTGATACCCCCGGACCTCCACCACCGCGGCCCGGCCACGCGCATCATCCACAGTCAGAGCAGGCATCCCCCGAACCTAGCAACCCACAGGTCAGGAACGTGGCCCGAGCGGATCCTCGTCAGCCGGAGGTGTCGGCGTGCGGCGGGTGTCGCTCGTCAGCGAGCGCTCCGGCAGCCACACGACGAAAGTGCTGCCGACGCCGATCTCCGAGTACAAGGACACCGTGCCCCCGTGGGACTCGGCGATCTGGCGGACGATGGCGAGACCGAGCCCGGCTCGGCGTTGGCCGGTTGAGGGGACGGTGGCAGGAGCCTGGCGCTGGCCGGAGCGGAAGAAGCGGTCGAAGACTCGGTCGGCGTCTTCCTCGGCGATACCCGGACCCTCGTCGCGGACGGCGATCCAGGCCCAGCCGTTGCGGCTTCCGACAGCGAGGACCAACTCGCTCCCGCCTCGGGCGAGGCGGACGGCGTTCGACAACAAATTGTCGACCGCTCGCCGCAAAGCCGAAGCGTCGCCGGCGGCGATCGGGCCGGGAGCCAGTCGGCGTACGAGACGGATCTCCCGATCGGCGGCCAGCAGTGCGTACTCCTCGGCGGCCTCACCCGCGATGCCGGCCAGGTCCACGTCCGCGTCGACGAAGGCCGGCGACGAACGTCGGGCCGAAGCGAGCAGATCCTCCACGAGCCGCGTCATCCGCTGGATCGCCCGGGAAACGATCGCGGTCGCCTGCGCCCGGTCCTCCGGCGGGGTGTCGTCGTGCGCCAGTACGGCGTCGACGTTGGCCTGGATCACCGCCAAGGGATTGCGCAGCTCGTGCGACGCGTCGTCGACCAGCTGGCGCTGCGCGACGAACGCCGACTCGAGCCGGACCAGCATGTCGTCGACGGTGTCGGCCAGGTTGCGCAGCTCGTCCCGCGGACCCGTCAGCGCGATCCGCCGGGACAGGTCGGTCGCGGAGATGTCCTGCGCGGTCGCCGTGATCGCGCGCACCGGACGCAACGCGCGACCCGACAACCACCAGCCGGTGCCGAGACTCACCAGGAACAGCACGCCCATGCCCGCCGCCGAGTAGTTCCGCAGCGTCTGCAGGGTCTGGTAGTTGACCGCCGACTGGATGCTGGAGATCTCCGCGGCCTGGATGATGTACCCGGGCTTGAGCTTGATCTCGCCGTTGTGCTCGTAGGTGACCTTCTTGACCGTGATCGGGTCGAGCGGCTTCGGATCCAGGTACGCCGACAACGCGAAGTACAGACCACCCAGCAGCAACGCCGACAACGCGATCAGTACGGCGGAGTACGTCAGCGTGAGCCGGAAGCGAATCGTCTGCGCCCACCCGGGCAGCCTGGACGTCAACCCGCTCGGGAAGATCCTCATGTCTCACCTCTCAGCCGGTAGCCCCGGCCGATCACCGTTTCCAGCAAGGGGTCCTCGCCCTCCTGGGTGAGCTTGCGCCGCAGCGTCCCGACCGTCACGCGGACGCTCTGCGTGAACGGATCGGCGTTCTCGTCCCACACGTGCTCGAGCAGTTCCTCCGCCGACACGACGTGCCCGGGCCGCGACATCAGGTACCGCAGTACGCCGAACTCCTTCAGCGTCAGCGGCAGCTCACGTCCGGCCCGCGTCGCCAGGTGCCGCGCCGAGTCCAGGACGAGGTCGCCGACGTGCAACTGGGTCGACCCGTTCGTCACGTCCCGCCGCAGCAGCGCGCGGATCCGGGCCAGCAGCTCGACCAGCGCGAACGGCTTGGTCAGGTAGTCGTCCGCACCCTCGTCCAGCCCGCGGACCCGGTCGGCCAGCGACGCCCGCGCGGTCAGCATCAGCACCCGCAGCTCGCGCCCCGACGCGACCTCGATCTCGCCCCGCCGTACTGCCCGGCACAGGTCGAGCCCGTTGGTGTCGGGCAGCGTGATGTCCAGGATCGCCAGGTCGTACGCCGTCGTGGCGAGCTTCTCGACCGCCTCGGCGCCGGTCAGCGCCGTGTCGACGGCATAGCCGGCCCGGCCGAGTCCCGAGCGCAGCGCGCTGACCAGGCCTTCCTCGTCCTCCACCACCAGTAGTCGCACATGCCAAAGGTAACGGCGATCGCGGCGTGCTCCGGGATGCGCTTTCGGTCGCCTTTCGCTCGGCTTTCCGGTCGTTTTCGCAGCCGGGTGATGAATTGGTCGCACGATCCGATCAAAGGAGTCACAGATGAACTTCCCCGGAAAGCGTGTCCTGCTCGGTAGTGCGGTCGCCGTCGCGGCCCTCGGCGTCGGCGGGTTCGCGTACGCCGCCGGCAGCGACCCGGTCCCGTCGCAGGGGTACGTGACCGTCGAGGACGGCGCGACCACCCCGTCACCGGGCACCGAGGGTCAGGCCCAGCCGCGCGACGGCCGCGACTGCCCCGAGAAGAGCGGACAGGCCCAGCCCGAGCAGAGTCAGCCCGAGCAGAGCCAGAGCCAGGCCGACCCCCAGGGCAACGCATGACCGCAGTACTCGAACGCGCCCTCTTCGAGGTGAAGCGGGTCGTCGTCGGCCAGGACCAGCTGGTCGAGCGGATGATGGTGGGCCTGCTGGCCCGCGGTCACTGCCTGCTCGAAGGGGTCCCCGGCGTCGCCAAGACGCTCGCCGTACGGACCCTGGCGGAGGTGATCGGCGGCCGGTTCGCCCGGCTGCAGTTCACGCCCGACCTGGTCCCCGGTGACATCGTCGGGACCCGGATCTGGCGGCCGTCGGCGGAGGGGTTCGACACCGAGCTCGGCCCGATCTTCGCCCACCTGGTGCTCGCCGACGAGATCAACCGGGCACCGGCGAAGGTGCAGTCGGCGTTGCTGGAGGCGATGGCCGAGCAGCAGGTCAGCATCGGCGGGGTGAGCTACCCGTTGCCGGAGCCGTTCCTGGTGCTGGCGACGCAGAACCCGATCGAGTCCGAGGGCGTCTACGCGCTGCCCGAGGCGCAGCGGGACCGGTTCCTGCTGAAGATCACCGTCGACTACCCGACCCCGATGGAGGAGCTCACGATCCTGCAGCGGATGAGTTCGCACCGGCCGCACGCGAACGCCGTCCTGACGCCGGAGATGGTGCGTGAGTTGCAGGAGGCAACGGAAGACGTCTTCGTGCACAACGCGGTCGCCGAGTACGTCGTACGGCTGGTGCACGCGACGCGGGAGCCGCAACAGTACGGGATCAACGATCTCGGCGGCGTGCTGGAGTTCGGGGTGAGCCCGCGGGCGACGCTCGGACTGGTCGCCGCCGGGCGCGCGCTCGCCTTGCTGCGGGGCCGCGACTACGTGCTTCCGGCCGACGTGTACGACGTCGCGCACGACGTGATGGCGCACCGGCTGGTGCTGACCTTCGACGCGCTCGCCGACGGGGTCGATCCCCGGGCAGTGGTGTCGCGGGTGCTGCACGCGGTCGAGCAGCCGCACGTCGTACCGGCTGACGACGGTCCCGGAATCAACGCCGTACAGGGCTTCGACGCCAGCGGTGGAACCGCGGCATGACAGGCCCCGATCTGTTGGCGGGGCGCGAGCGGGCGTTGCGCTCGCTCGAACTCTCCGTGAAGCGGAAGCTGGAAGGCTTCCTGCGCGGCGAGATCACGGGCCTGCTCAGCGGTCCGGGCAGCGAGCCGAACGAGGCGCGGCCGTACCAGGCCGGGCAGGACGACGTACGGCGAATGGACTGGAACGTGACGGCCCGTTCGCTCGAACCGCACGTCCGGGCGCCGCTCGCCGAGCGCGAGCTGGAGACCTGGGCGCTGATCGACGCGTCGGCCAGCATGGACTTCGGTACGGCGCTGAGCGAGAAGCGTGACCTCGCGATCGCCGTTGTCGGCGCGGTCGGTCTGCTGGCCGACCGCCCCGGCAACACCCTCGGTGTCCGAGTGGCCGTGGGCAACCAAGTCCGTCGCATTCCTGCTGTTGGCGGGTCGGCGGCGCTGCGTCGCACCTTCCGCACCCTACTGTCGTTGCCCAGAGCAACACCAGGCGAGCACCCGGAGACGGATCTCGCCACCGCCATCACCCGCCTCAACCGAGAGCACCCCAGACCAGGTCTCCGAGTAGTCGTCTCCGACTTTCACACCAGTGATTGGGGAGACGCACTCAGGAGATTGAGCGCTCGGCACGAGGTGATCGCGGTCGAGGTGCTGGACCCCCGGGAGCTGGAGCTGCCGGAGGTCGGACTGCTCACCGTGGTCGACCCCGAGACGGGCCGGCGGCGGGAAGTGCAGACGTCCAGCAAGAAACTGCGGCGGCGGTACGCCGACGCGATGGAGCAGCACCGCGAGCGCACCGCCCAAGCCATCCGGGCCTCGGGAGCGGCGCACCTCGTCCTGCGGACCGACACCGACTGGGTCCGGGACGTCGCCGCGTTCGCCTCCGCCCGCAAGCGGGCCGCCGCCCGCCGAACCCCTCGAGGGAGGACCGGTATCCGATGAGATTCGAGCAACCCCTGTGGCTGTGGCTGCTGCTGGTCGCGGCCGCCCTGGTGGTCGCGTACGTGATCGCCCAACGCCGCCGCAGCCAGTACGCCGTACGCTTCGCCACCCTGCCGATGCTGGACAAGGTCGCCCCCAAGCGGCCCGGCTGGCGACGCCACGCCCCGGCGTTCGCGTTCCTGGCCGCGATCGTCGTGCTGACCATCGCGATCGCCCGCCCGGTCACCGACGTCCGGGTTCCGCGTGAACGCGCGACGGTCGTGGTCGCGATGGACATCAGCAACTCGATGGCCGCGACCGATGTCGCGCCGGACCGGTTCAGCGTCGCCAAGGAGGCCGCGACGCAGTTCGTCCGCGAACTGCCCGAACAGTTCAACGTCGGTCTGGTCTCGTTCGCCCGGACCGCGACCGTGGTCGCGCCCCCGAGCACCAACCACCAGGCCACCGTCGACGCGATCGAGCAGCTCACGCTGACCGACAGCACGGCGATCGGCGAGGCCGTCCTGACCAGCCTGCAAGCGGTCCGGTCGCTGGACAGCCAGGCCGCCGAGGACCTGCCGCCGGCGCGGATCGTGCTGCTGTCCGACGGCGGCAACACCGCCGGACGGCCGATCGACGAGGCCGCGCAGGAGGCGACGCAGGCCGGCGTACCGGTCTCGACGATCGCCTACGGCACGCCCGAAGGCACGATCGACCTCGAAGGCCGGTCCATCCCGGTCCCCGCCGACGCCGAGTCCCTGCAGGGACTGGCCGAGGCCACCAGCGGTTCCTTCTACGCCGCCGAGAGCGACGAGGAACTGCGCGACGTGTACTCCGACCTCCAGTCGTCCATCGGCTGGACCACCGAGCCACGCGAGATCACCAACCTGGTGGCGGGAATCGCCCTGGCCGCGGCGCTGCTGGCCGGGCTGGCGTCGCTGCTGTGGTTCTCGCGGCTCCCGTGAGCACCAAGGAGCACTTGTGAGTCCTCATCTGGGTCACCCCTTCCGCGGGCCGCACTACCAGCCCGGTCCCCCACCGGCCGCTCCGCCGCCACCGGAGCAGCAAGCGGCCTTCCCGTTCCCCGTCACCCCGGCCCCCGCCCCGCCGGCTCCCCCCTCTCCGGTTGTGGCACCTGAGGCCGGGGTGACGGACAAGCCGGTACGCCGTACCGGCCGCACGCTCGCCGCCGGGATCGCGCTGTCGGTCCTGGCCGGCGGGCTGGCCGGTGCGGTCACCGGCGGGTGGGGCGACGACAGCCCGCCGGCCGCGACCGCACAGTTGCCGCAGGCATCGGCTCCGTCGGCGGCCGGTGGCGGCGGTCCGTCGATCGCGTCGGCGGCCGAGAGCGTGCTGCCCGGGGTGGTGTCGGTCCGGGCCGGGCGGGCCACCGGCTCGGGCTTCGCGATCGACTCCGAAGGCCACGTGGTGACGAACGCGCACGTGGTGGAAGGCGCCCGCGACGTCTCGATCGTGCTGTCGAACGGGCGGACGCTGGACACCAAGATCATCGGCGTGGACGCGGACAACGACCTGGCGGTACTGCTGGTGTCCGGGAACGCGTCGAGCTCGGGACTGCGGTCGCTCCCGCTCGGCCGGTCCTCGGAGCTGAAGGTCGGCGACCCGGTGCTCGCCGTCGGGTCGCCGCTGGGGCTCGAAGGGACCGTGACGGCGGGGATCGTCAGCGCGGTCAACCGGCAGGCGCGATTCGGCGACAGCGGTGCGCGGCAGACGGCGATCCAGACCGACGCGGCGATCAACCCGGGGAACTCGGGCGGCCCGCTGGTCAACGCCGCCGGTCAGGTGGTCGGCGTGAACACCGCGATCGCCACCCTCGGCAACTCCAGCCGGTCGGGCAACATCGGCATCGGCTTCGCCATCCCGGTCGACCGGATGACGACGATCGTCCGCGGGCTGATCGACTGATCGTCTGCTTGACTGGGACATACTTCGGCCCGCCGCGGATTCCATGCCACGCGGCGGGCCGAAGCTCTGTGTCTACGGGCGGTACGGCGGCCGGCGGTAGATCGCGCCAGGCGCCCAGAACGGGCCGATCTCGTAGTACTGGTACAGGGTGTCGAAGTAGTCCGGGGCGTCGGTCAGCTCCGGGTCGTAGCCTGGGGCACCGATCACCGTCTGCTCGTCACGGTCGATCGTCACCTCGTCCTCCGTCACCGACCGCACCAGTTCGACCGGGACCAGCCGGGACTCCTTGCCGAGGCCGAGGAACCCACCGTCGACGACCTCGAGCAGCCGGACCTTCGCCTCGTCGTGGTCGAGGAACAGCCCGTCCACCTTGCCGACCTTCTCCCCCGCGGCGTCCACGACCGTCCGGCCACGGATGTCGTCGGCCGGGTCCGCGAGCACCAGATCGGTGTCGCCCAGCTTCACCAGCGGAACCTGCGCCTGCTCGTTCATCGTCGTACTCCCTTCCGGTCCTCTGGTAGCCGCAAGGGAGTCTGATCAAACGGGCCGCAGCACCCCGGAGACCGGCGCCGGGCCCGCGTCGCGGTCGAGATGCCGCCCGACCCAGTCGTCGAGATCGACCGCGGCTTCCTCCGGATCCTGCAGGAGGTGAGCCCGCCACCAGTCGTCGGCAGGCCGCTTCCTCCACCGGATGCTCTCTTCCGAACGGCCCAGAGCAGCAGCGATCCGTGGCCAGCTCTCACCTCTCGACCGGGCGACGGCAACTACCGCATCGACGTACCGGTCAGTGGCTCGAAGGACCGCACAGGCGGCGGCGAGCTCGTCGACAGCCGTCGGAACAGCCGCACCGGCGGTTTCCGCGAGCTGGCACGCCTCGTACGACAGCGCTACTCGCGCCACGGCCTCGTCCATGTGTCGAGGATCCGTCTGGTTGGTGGCCAGCACAATGCGCGATTACCGCAGCCAGCCTCTGCCCAGGACATAGGCTGACCCCATGCGCTACGACCTGGAGGACCTCCGGCTCTTCGTCCACGTCGTCACCGAAGGGTCCATCACCGCAGGCGCCCGGCGGATGCACCTGAGCCTTCCGTCGGCCAGCGCCCGGGTCCGCGCGCTCGAGGCGCAGGCCGGTCTGCCTCTGTTGATCCGCGAACGCAGGGGTATCCGCCCGACGCCCGCCGGCAGCACCTTGGTCCGACACGCGGAGGCGGTGCTCGCCGAGACCATCCGCCTCGACAGCGCGATCGCGAGCTACACCGCCGCGCCGCGCAGGCCCGTCGTACTCGTCGCTGGTGCTTCCGGGATGCACCGCATCGTCCCGCTCGCGCTGACGTCGTACCTGCGTGCCTTCCCGGAGTACGACGTCGCCGTGTCGGAGCACCGGACCCCGGAAAGCCTTCGCATGCTGGCGGAAGGCGAGGCCGACCTCGGCATCGTCCTGCACGACGAGGCCGAAGACACCGACCTCCGGCTCGAACCGCTTAGCGAGGACCACCTGGTGGTGATCGGCCAGGCCGGCGGCATCCTCAGCGGCCGCACCGGCATGACGTACCGCGAGGCCGCCGAGCACCCGATGGTCGGCCTGTCCCTCGACTCGTCCCTACGCCAGTGGATCGACCGGCACCTCCCGGCCAACGCACCGGTCCCGCGCTACCGCACGCTCGTCCCCGACCTGCACACGCTGATCCCACTGGCAGCCGCAGGCGCCGGTCTGGCCATCACCCCACGCAAAGCCGTCGCTCCCCACCCGGACCTCGACGTCTGCCCACTCACCGATCCCTGGTCCCTGCGCCGCCACCTGCTCGCCCACGGCACCCGTCGCCCACCCTCCCGACGAGCGACGGATGCCCTGGCGGACCACATCCGCACAGCGGCGAACACCTGAGCCGGCCAGCCAGCCCGCTTGGCTAGCTGACCTTCACCGTCGCCGCGCCGGACAGGCCGGCGGCGTGCTGCGTGGTCGCGGCGCGCAGCACCCGCACGCCCCAACTTCCGGCCGTCGGGAACGCGTAGCCGAGCGACGTCACGGTGCTGGTCGGTACGGCGACACTGCGCACGATCGTCCACGTCGTCGACCCGGGCTTGCGGACCTGCAGGTGCGCGACGGCTCCGGCGTCGTACGGCGACGCGGCGACCTGATAGGTGACCGCCTTGCCGCGCGTCGCCGAGGTCGGCACGCTGCGCCAGACCACGGTCGCGTAGGAAACCGCCGCGATCGAAGGCGAAACGACGGTTTCAGCCGGTACCGACGACGCCAGCACGGCGCGGAAGCTGCCGTTGACCCCACTGGTGAACGGGATCGAAGCGATGCCGCCGGCAACGGTCTTCACCGAGCCGACGGTCGCCCACGCCGTACTGCCGACGACCTGACGCTGAAGCGTGACGGTGACACCCGCCGGAGCCGCGGTCCACGCTCCGGTGGTGTGGTTGTCCTGCACGGTCACCTTCGCCGTACCGCGGGCGCCGTACGGCGTGGCCGGCGCACTGACGACCGCCCGCCGGGCCGCGTACACCTGGACGGGCTGGCTGATCACCTTGTAGTAGCCCACGCCGGTGTCGAGCGAGAGGCTCAGGTAGCTCGCACCCGACGCCTTCGGGGTCACCGGGGCGGTCGCGCGCAACGTGCCGGAGGCACAGAGCTGGCCCATCGGGACCGTGTCCATCGGCTTCGGCGCGGTCAGTTCGACGTAGCAGGTCGTCAGCGGGTACCCGACCGGCCCGTCGGCCGACAGGGTCACCGTCGACTTCCGCCCGACAACCAGCGTCGGCGCGACGGCCTTGCCGCTGAAGTCCGACACGACCACCGACTGCTTCGCCGGCTCGCCGATCATGCGGCCGGCCTGGTCGTACAGGGTGAACTCGGTCTGGTGCGTCCCGATCGGCAGCTCGGCACCCTGCATCGAGACGCTGACCGACTGACGCGCGGTTGGTTGCTGCCAGTTGTTCGTCGACCAGCCCGGCGTCACCACGACCTGCCGCTCGGCACCGTTGACCGTCAGCTTCACCGTGGCCGGCCGGCTTCCGCTGAGCAGCGGCCCCTGGACGGTCAGCGCGCTGCCGTACGGCGCCGCGCCGGCGATCATCCACTCGTCGCGCGCGGCGAAGCCCGCCGGGTTGGCGTGGGTGACGCGGAGCGACGAAGTGCGGCCCTGGCCGTAGAAGCCATCGGTCCCCCGGGCCTTGGTCTCGACCTGGTACAGCCCGTCGGCGAGGCCCGACAGGTCCAGGTCGAACAGCGCGTCCTTGCTCAGCCCGCGGCTGATGCTGAACGGCGCCGAGGTGGTCGTCCGGGTCACGCCACCGCTGTCGATCAGCCGGAGCTCGGCGACCGCGTCGCCGGGCGGGTAGTCCACGCTGACCCGGAACGTACCGGTCGCGTCCGCGACGCCGCCGTCGAACAGCTCACCGGCGCGGAGGTACTTGACGTCCGAGATCGCCGTCGGACCGCTGAGGTACAGGGTCCCGCCCCCGTAGGTGACCACGCCGCCGGCCGTCGTCAGCTTCGCGGAGAGCAGCGCCGACCCGCCCCCGGGCCGCGGCGTGTTCCACTCGCCGAAGCGCAGCGGGACGGTCACCTCGCACCCGTCGGCACACGACCCGGCCGGGATGTCGACCGCACCGGACACGTAGTACCCGAGCGTGACGTCGACCCGTCCGCTGGACTCACCGCCGAGGTCGACGGCCATCCGCACCGCCAGGTCGCCGAGCGGCACTGTGCTGTCGGCGGCCGGGCTGAGGACCGTCACCGACGGCTCGGCCACCGCCGAAGCGGCCGCGGTGGCGGCCGGCAGCACGAACGCGACCAGCCCGAGCGAGAGCACCGCGGGCAGGACGCGGCGGAACGACGTACGCATGAAGACCCCCAAGAACGAACGGCGCGACCGCGCCTCACCGCCTTATCGTTGCCCAGGGCCCTTTCGTTACAGCCCGTGCACGAAGCTGCAGTCAGCCGGGCAGCCGCACCGCTCCGATTCCCAGCATCACCACGGCGGCCACCCCGAAGAAGATGGGACCTGACCATCGCAGCGCCTTCGTACCGGCGCTTCCACTTGGTCACGAGTGCTTGCCCCGGCGGTAGAACTGCGTGCTGGCGTAGGCCAGCAGGCCCGCGCCGAGTGCGCCGGTGAGGCTTGGGAGCACGTAGTCGAAGCCGTAGTCGGCGGCCTGCATCCTGGTGGGGTGCCGGGAGTCGTAGACCACGTCGATCGTGGACCCGGCGGTGGCCTGGTCGTAGTTTCCCGTGCTGTCTTCGACGGTCTGGCCGGCTTGGGTGGTGTAGCGGACCTCGATCTTGGGGTGCTTGCCAGAGCCGATGTCGAGCACCGTGGCCGGGACCACCTCGCCGCGGTGCTGGAGCAGGTAGGTGTCGCTGCCCACCCAGACTCCGAAGGCCAGGACAGCGACCGCGAACGCCAGAGTGATCAGGCCGTCCAGGTCCCAATGCCAGCGGCGGCGGCTACGTTCCTCGCGGAAGGTGCGGGCGGCGACGCGCTTGGCCCGCCGGGCGGCTTTCGCCCGGCGGGTTGCTTGCGTCTTCTTGCTGGTCATCGGTCCTCACCGGTTGGTCGGGAGTCGGACGGCCCGGCCGGTGTGGACGTTCCCTAGGGCTGGGTGAGGAGCGGGCGGGTTCCCTGGAGGACGGCGGCGTAACGGGCGCGCACCTCGGCAGCCTCCGAGTCGCTCAGGATCGAGGACTCGGGCTTGCCTACGGCAACGGACCAGGTGGGCGGGGTGTCGGCGCCCGACAGCGCCCACGCGGCCTGGCGGGCCGCGCCCAGCGCGACGTACTCGCCGGGCTCGGGCAGCACGACCGGTGCCCCCAGCAACGCAGGAGCAAGAGCCTGTACGGCGCGGGAGCGCGCCGCGCCGCCCAGCAGGAGCACGCGCTCTACCGGCAGCCCCTGGGCCCGCAGTGCGTCGACCGCGTCGGCCAGGCCGCACAGCATGCCCTCGACCGCCGCACGGGCCATTGTCGCGGGCTGCATGGTCGCGCGGGTCAGCCCGTAGACCAGACCGGTGGAGTGCGGCAGATCCGGCGTGCGCTCGCCATCCAGGTACGGCAGCAGGACCAGTCCGTTGCTCCCGGGCGAGTTCAGCGCCGCTTCGTCCAGCTCGGCCAGCTCCATCCCCAGCAACGTGGCCGTGGCCGACATGACGCGTGCGGCGTTCAGTGTGCACACCAACGGCAGGTAGCCCCCGGTCGCGTCCGCGAACCCGGCGACAAACCCGCTCGGGTCAGCAGTCGGCGTCGTACTGGTCGCGAAGGCGGTTCCAGAGGTCCCCAGCGACACAGCGACGTCCCCGGGCTGGAGGTCCAGGCCCAGAGCGGCCGCCATGTTGTCACCGGTCCCGGCAGCGATCACCGCACCAGAAGCGGTCTCGCCAACGATCTCCCGGGGCCCAGCAACCCGCGGTAGTGCCAGCGACCGGCCGAAGGCACGCTCAACCAGGTCGGGCCGGTACGAGTTGGTCGCCGGGGACCACCAGCCAGTCCCGGACGCGTCGCCACGGTCGGTCGTGAGGTCCTCGATGCCGTTGCGTCCAGCAGCGAGCTGGTGCGTCAACCAGTCGTGCGGCAAAGCAACCGCTGCAGCACGCGCCGCAGCCTCGGGGGCAGCCGACTGTACCCAGCGCAGCTTGGTCACCGTGAAGCTCGGCACCGGCAGCGAGCCGATCGCCTCGGCCCACGCCTCAGCACCGCCCAGCTCGGCGACCAGTTCCACAGTGGCGTCGGCCGAGCTGGTGTCGTTCCACAGCACCGCCGGGTGGACCACAGCACCAGAGCCGTCGAGCAGCACCATCCCGTGCTGCTGGCCACCGACGGACAGAGCCTGTACGTCGTCCAGCAACCCCTCCGACGCGATCTGGTAGGCCTTGAGCCACTCGGCGGGGTCCACCTGGGTGGCGTCGGGGTGCGGCGCCCGGCCCTCGCGCAGCACCTCCCCGGTCTCGGCGTCGCAGACCACGACCTTGGTGGCCTGGGTGGAGCAGTCGACACCGGCGACCAGTTTCGGCTGTGTCATCAGACAGGGTTCCTCTCGGCGGCGGCAAGTAGGCGCAGGACTTCGCGGGCCAAGTCTGTGGTCGTCACCAGGGTGCTGACCAGTCCCGACCGGACCGCTGCGATCACCGCGGGAGCCCGGTGCGCGCCGGCCGCCAGTGCGACCCGCTCGGCTGGGCGGCGCAACTGGTCGATCGACACCGCGATGATCATCTGCTCCAGCGGTGACTCGACCAGTTTGCCGTCCACGTCCAGCAGATGCCCACTCACCTCGGCCACAGCGCCTCCGGCGACGCCTTCGTCGCGGACCGACTCCGACACCGCGTCCCACACTGTGGAACAGCCGGCCCGCCAGGCGCCGATCGCGACGACGGAGATGTCCAGGCCGTCGGCCATCGCCAGGGTGTCGGCGATCCCCGGCTGGCGGCGCAGCGCGGTCACCGCGGCGACGTCGTCCACCACCAGCGGCGCGTGCACCGCGTACGCCGTACCGCCGGCCAGCTCGGCCGCACGACGGGCCAGGTCGACCGTCGTACCGCCACCGGCCGGGGAGTGCAGCGAGCCCGCCATCTGGATCACCGTGCACGACGGCAACGCGTCGAAGTGGTCGACCATCGCGTCGACCGCCCGGCTCCACGTCAGCCCCAGCAGGTCCCCCGCCCGGACCAGCGGCATCACCGTCCGAGCAGCAGCCTCCGCGACCTGCGCCCGGACCTGCTCGGCCGACCCGGTCGCCGTGGTCGCCACGCAGCGCGGGATGCCCAGCACCGCCGCCAGCTCCTCGGACAGGCCGCGGTCGACCGGCGAAGGGCTCTTGATCTGGATCTGGACGATCCCCCGCTCCCGGGCGCCCTCCAGCAACCGGGCGACCTTGAAGCGGCTGAGGCCGAGCTGCTTGGCGATCTCCACCTTGGAGGTGTTGTCCAGGTAGTACCGCCGGGCGACGTCCGCGAGCAGCTCGTCGTCCTCCCCCCGCCAGCTCTCGACCCCCTCCCCGCTCATCGGGCCAGGTCCTCCAGCGTCGCGCGGGCGCCACGCTCGTGCAGCGACGCAAGCGACGCCTTGTACGCCGTCACGAACCGCTCGTCGTCCACGAGGTCGCCGAACAGGTCCCGGTCGGAGATGAACACCAGTGGGTCCTCCTGGTTGTGCTGGGCGCGCTCCACCAGCTTTTCGCGCAGCCGGTCGACCACCTCGATCGGCTCACCCTGCTCGTCCACGCCCTCGGCGTACCGGGCCCAGGAGGCCACCACCAGCGCGGACCGCTCGACACCACGTCCGGCGGCCAACTGCTCGCGGATCACCGGCACCAGCCACTTCGGGATCCGGTCCGAGCTCTCCGCGCACAGCCGGGCCAGGGTGTCCCGCACCTCGGGGTTGGCGAACCGCTCGATCAGCTGGTGCTTGTACTGCTCCAGGTCCACCCCCGGTACGGCGGGCAGCGTCGGCTGGCCCTCCTCGGTCATGTAGCCGAGCAGGAAGTCGACGAACAGCTTGTCCTGGCACACCTCGTGCGCGTACCGGTAGCCGGCCAGGTACCCGAGGTAGCACAGCGCCTGGTGACTCGCGTTGAGCAGCCGCAGCTTCATCAGCTCGTACGGCTCGACGTCCTCGACGACCTGCACCCCGACGTCCTCGTACGGCGGCCGCACGCCGCCGAAGTCGTCCTCCAGCACCCACTGCGTGAACGGCTCGCACACCACCGGCCAGCCGTCCTCCACCCCGAACCGCTCGGCCAGCGCCTCCCGGTCCGCGTCGGCGGTGACCGGCGTGATCCGGTCGACCATGCAGTTCGGGAACCGCACCTCGGCCTCGATCCAGTCCGCCAGTTCGGCGTCCCGGAGCCGGGCGAAGGCGGTCAGCATCTTCTTCGCGACGTGCCCGTTGCCCGGGATGTTGTCGCAGGACATCACCGTGAACGGCTTCGTGCCCGCCGCCCGGCGCCGGGCCAGCGCCTCGATCACCAGCCCGAACGCCGTACCAGGAACCGCTCCCGGCTCCAGGTCGGCGGCCAGGCCGGGGTCGGACGCGTCCAGCTCGCCGGTCACCTGGTTGACGTGGTACCCGCCCTCGGTGATCGTCAGCGACACGATCCGCGTCGCCGGGTCGGTCATCCGGGCCAGCACCGCCTCCGGGTCGTCCGGCGCGAACAGGTACTCCACGATCGAGCCGATCACCCGCGGCTCGAGCGTGCCGTCCGGGTACTTCACCACCAGCGTGTAGAGGCAGTCCTGGGCCGCCATCACGTCGGCCATCCGCCGGTCCTGCGGCAGCACGCCGACGCCGCAGATCCCCCAGTCCAACGCCTTGCCCTCGCCCATCAAACGGTCCAGGTACATCGCCTGGTGCGCCCGGTGGAACCCGCCGACCCCGAAGTGGACGATGCCCGGGCTGACCGCCGTACGGTCGTAGGCCGGCACGCCCACCTGCGGGTCGAGCGACGACAGTACGGCGGAACTGAGCTTCTGCAAGGTCACTTGACGGCTCCCAGCGACAGGCCCTGGACCAGCTTGTCCTGGGCGGCGAAGCCGGCGATCAGGACGGGCAGCGACACCACCAGCGAGGCCGCGCAGACCTTGGCCAGGAACAGCCCCTGGCTGGTGACGAAGCCGGTCAGGAACACCGGTGCGGTCTGGGCCACCGTACCTGTCAGGACCCGGGCGAAGAGCAGCTCGTTCCAGCTGAAGATGAAGCAGATCAGCGCCGCCGACGCGATCCCCGGCGTCACCACCGGAGCGACCACGGAGCGCAACGTCCGGACCAGCCCCGCGCCGTCCACCGAGGCCGCCTCGAGGATCTCGACCGGCACCTCGGCCAGGAAACTGCGCAGCATCCAGACCGCGATCGGCAGGTTCATCGACGTGTAGAGCACGATCAGCAACCAGATGTTGTCCAGCAGCCCGGTGAACTGGGCGAACAGGTAGATCGGCAGCAGCCCGGCCACCACCGGCAGCATCTTGGTGGACAGGAAGAAGAACATCACGTCGGTCCACTTCTTCACCGGCTTGATCGACAGCGCGTACGCCGCCGGGAAGGCCAGCAGGATGACCAGGACCGTGGACAGGATGCTCGCGGTCAGCGAGTTCGCGATCGACGGCCACGGGCCGCTGTCGAAGAACGACCGGTAGCCGTCCAGCGTCAGCGGCGCCGCGACGGCCGGCGGGTTCTTCGCCGCGTCCTCCTCGGCGTGGAACGAGGTCAGCGCCATCCACAGCACCGGCAGCACGAACAGCGTGCCGACGATCCAGGCCAGCCCGCTCAGCGCGACCCCACCGCCGCGCTTCTTCCTGCCCGTCACGATCGTCACCGTGTTGCTCATCGGCTCTCCTCCTTGAACAGCGACGAGACCGACCGCAGGGCGAACGTCGCGATGATGATCGTGCCGATCACCACGATCACGCCCGCGGCCGAGGCCCGGCCGTAGTCGTGCGCGGTGTAGAAGGTCTGGTAGATCGTGTACGGCAGGTTCGCCGTACCGAGTCCACCGGACGTGATCGTGAAGACCGCGTCGAAGTTCTGTACGACGTAGATCGAGCCGAGCAGCGCGCTGAGCTCGAGGTACTGGCGCAGGTGCGGCAGCGTCATGTAGCGGAAGATGTCCCACTGGCTGGCGCCGTCGATGCCGGCGGCCTCGATCACGTCCAGCGGCCGGCTCTGCAGCCCGGCCAGCAGGATCAGCATCATGAACGGCGTCCACTGCCAGACCAGCGCGAAGATCACCGACCACAGCGGCTGGTTGCTGATCCAGTCCGGCTGCGGCGCGTTGTCCCCGAAGATCCAGGTCAGCACGCCGTTGAAGAGCCCGTACTCCGGGTTGTAGAGCGCGTGCTTCCACAGCAGCGCGGCCGCGACCGGTACGACGAGGAACGGCGTGATCATCATCGTCCGGACCACGCCGCGGCCGCGGAACCTGCGGTCCAGCAGCAACGCGATGCCGAGCCCGAGCAGCAGGCTGATCAGGACGACGGCAGCGGTCAGCAGGATCGTCACCAGGATCGCCTGCCGCGTGTTCGCGTCGGTCAGCACCCGACGGAAGTTGTCGATCCCGGCGAAGCCGCGCTCGTCGGGGTAGTAGGCGTTCCAGTCCATGAACGAGGTGATGATCGTGACCACGAACGGCAGCTGGGTCACGATGATCATGAAGATCAGGGCCGGCAGCAACGGTGCCCGGCGGGCCCAGTCACCGGTCTTGCGCAGCATCGTGGACTGCGATCCGGGCGGCCCGGCCGCGTGCCGGCCGCTGGGGCGGGCCTCGGTGTCGACACTCATGACGGCTTCCTCACTTCGCTTCTCGGGAGCGATAGCGCTCGGCGACGTCGTCGGCGAGCTCCTGCCCGCGTTTCAGGGCCTCGTCGACGCTCATCCGGCCCGCGATCGCCGAGCTGACGTCCTGGCTGACCTGCGTCCCGAGGTCGGGGAACTCGGGCACGTCGACGAACTGGATCCCGATCGCCGGCCGCGGCTGGACGCCGGGGTTGCGCGGGTCGGCGGCCTCGATCGCCTTCCGGGTCGGCTCGGCGAACGCGCTCGCCTCCTGCACGTACTGCGGATTGGTGTACGTCGAAGCGCGCTTGCCGGCCGGGACGCGGGACCAGCCGAGCTCCTTGCCGACCAGCTCCTCGTACTCCTTGCTGGACGCCCAGGAGATGAACTTCCAGGCGTTGTCCTTCTTCTTGCTGGCCTCCTGGATGCTCCAGGACCATGCGTACAGCCAGCCGGAGCTGTCGGTCTTCACGACCGGCGCCGGGGCGTAGCCCATCTTGCCCTTGACCGGTGAGTTCGGCGCTTCCAGCGATCCGGCGGCCGACGTCGCGTCGTACCACATCGCGACGTTGCCCTGGACAAGGTTGTTCAGGCACTCGGTGAAGCCGGCCTGCGGGGCGCCGAGCTCGCCGTGGTTGCGGACCAGGTCGACGTAGAACTTGGTCGCCTCGGTGAACTCCGGGGCGTTGACCTTGGCCTGCCAGTCCTCCGTGAACCAGGTGCCGCCGAAGGTGTTCACCACCGTGGTCAGCGGCGCGAACAGCTGGCCCCAGCCCGGCTGGCCGCGCAGGCAGATGCCGCGCATCCCCGGCTGGGCGTTGTCGACCTTGGCCGCGATGTCAGCGACCTGCTGCCAGGTCGGCTTGGCCGGCATCGTGACGCCCTTGGACTGCAGGATGTCCTTGCGGTACATGAGGAACGACGACTCCCCGTAGAACGGTTCGCCGTACACCTGGCCGTCGGCGCCGCTGAGCGACTCCGTCATCGGCTTCAGGACGTCGTCCTGGTGGAAGTTCGGGTCCTTGGCGATGTAGTCCGACAGCGGCGCGATCCACTTGCTGGTGGCGTAGATCGGGATCTCGAAGTTGCTCAGCGAGGCGACGTCGTACTGGCCGGCCTGGCTGGAGAACTCCTGGCTGATCTTGTCCCGGACGTCGTTCTCCGGCAGGACGGTGTAGTTGACCTTGATCCCGGTCCGCTTGGTGAAGTTGTCGGCGGTGAGCTTCTGCAGGTCGACCATCTGCGGGTTGTTCACCATCAGCACGTTGATGCTGTCGGCGCCCCCACCGCCGGCCCCACCACCCCAGCCGGCGCAGCCACCGACCGTTGTCACCAAGGTGAGGGCGAGTACCGCAGCCCCCACCCGCTTCCGCTGTTCCAGCACGAGCTGCTCCTTCGTTCCGTCGGACTCGCTCATCTGAGCAGGGCGTTGCTCAAACTAGAGTGAAGCGTTTGCGCGGCGGGTGTGTCAAGAGTTCGAGGCACATGGGAGCACCCCGCCGCTCAGATGAGCGGCGGGGTGATTGGGTTAGGGCTTGGTTGAGCTACTGCTGCTCGGCGCGGGCGGCCGCCGCTTCCTGGCGGCGCTCGTCCACACCTTCGAAGTACGCCTGCTCGAGCCGCCGGACCGTGAACGGCGCAAAGAGCGCCGGCGCCGTCGGCCACATCACGAAGTTGTCCAGCTCCCCGAAGGCCACCACAAGCAACGCGACCAGGGTCAGACCGATCACCGTCGGCCCGCCGATCCGGCTCAGCAGGCGGTCGCCCGGACCGACGACCGGCGTTCGCGTGACAGTCGCCGCGGCGAACAGCACGACGAGGACACCGACGATCGCGACCACCACGCCTGCCCGAATCGGCCCGGCGGTCCAGAAGCCGTCGAGCCTGCTCATCCACACGATCTCGTACGCGAGCAGCAGGGTGACGACGGCGTAGGCGAAGGCGCCTGGGCGAGTCAACCGGTTCGGCATGCGTTCAGACTCCGCTCGTCGGGGTGGTGAGGGTGCATGGTGGTTGTTACCGCTCCTCGGCGCGGGCGGCAGCAGCCGCCCGGCGGGTCTCCTCGACACCTTCGAAGTACGCACGCTCCAACCGGTTGACCCCGAACGGCACCAGCACCGCGGGCGAGATTGGCCACACCCCGAAGTTCTCCAGGCCGCTCACCGCCACCACCAAGAGTGCCAAGGCGGTCAGGCTCAGTAGAACAATCCAGCCGTACTGCGTGAGCAAGTGATCGCCGTCGCCGTACAACGGTCGACGGCTGACCGTCGCGGCCGCAAAGAGCGCACAGGTCGCCACGGCGACAAGTTCGAGCAGCACGGCAGCCCACAGGCGGTTGCCGTCCCAGACGACATCCACGCCGATCATCCAGACCGCTTTGCCGCCGACGAACACGGTGACGAGGGCGTACACGAGCGTGCCGGCGCGGGTCAGCCGATTCGGCATGGTGGCCTCCGCTCGTGGGGGCGGAGGCCCGGTCGGGCTCCGCTGGTCGGGGGTGGGGGCGGACCGGTCGGGGTCCGCTCGTGAGGGCTGGACCGGAGGCCTGGCTCGGGTTCCGGTCGTCGGTGACATCGCCGGTCGGACGCCTGGTGTTACCGCGGCGTTCCCGATGGCGCAGAATAGCCCGGTGAGTGCGCGTGTGGTCCTGCTGGCCGGGCCGTCCGGGACCGGGAAGTCCCATCTGGCCGAACTGGTCGGGCTGCCGGTGGTCCGCCTCGACGACTTCTACCGCGACGGCGACGACGCCGCGATGCCGCGGTCACCGCTCGGCATCGTCGACTGGGACGACCCGGCGTCGTGGGACGCCGGCCGCGCGGTCGACGCGCTGGAGACGTTGTGCACGACGGGTTCGGCCGAGCTGCCGACGTACGACATCAGAGCGAACGCCACCGTCGGGCACCACCGCGTGAGCACCGCCGGCCACCCGCTGGTGATTGCCGAGGGCATCTTCGCCGACCAGATCGTCGCGGACCTCAAGAGCCGAGGCCTCCTGGCAGCGGCGATCTGCGTGCGCCACCACCGGATCGTCACCTTCGTACGCCGCTTCCAGCGCGACCTGCGCGAGCACCGCAAGCCCCCGTTCACCCTGCTCCGGCGGGGATTGCTGCTCCTCAAGGACGACCCGCGCGTCGTCCGTCGCTGCCTCGACGCCGGCTGCGAGCCCCTGAGTCCGAAGGCCGCCCGCCGCCGCATCGCCGATCTACTCGCCGCAGCTTCAGCACATTAGAACTTCCTCGCCCAGCCGCGCACTTACCTCTGATCCGGGCCGGGACCTCCAACCAACGGACTGGCCCCCAGCCCGGCCGCCTTAGCGCGCCCATCACCCACCACCATGGCGCGTGTTCGGTGACACGCCGGTCACGGTGAGTCTTGTTGTTCGGTGGTTGCCTGGCGTTCACCTTCGTCTGATGGGGTCCGGCTGAGGAGTTCCTTGAGCTGGCGGAGGAGTTGTGAGGCGGACTGCGCCGGGCGTGACCGTGCTGGTTGTGTGCGCCCTGCTGGCGTTGCCGGGGTGTGCGGGTGGTGATGCAGGAGCCGCAACGACCCGTACGGCGGACAGCGCCGCCGCGCCCGCGGCCCCGAGTGCTCAGCCGGTGGCGCCGAAGAGTGCGCTGGCCGGGCTCATCGTCGTACCGAACGGGTACGGCCCGGACGCGCGGGAGCTGAGTGGGCCGTTCACGCTGCAGTCGTTCCTCGGCACGATTTCCGGCGTACCGGCCGAGGACCGCGCTCTGCTGCTGAACGCGAGCTTCAAGGAGGGCTACCAGGCGGTGCGGCTCAGCCCGGATCGCGAGAAGCAGTACACGATCCGCCTGTTCCGGACCGGCTCGAAGCGCAAGGCGCAGGACCTGCGGGCCGGGTTTTGGAGCCAGGACATTTTCAGCGGCAACTACTCCGTGCCAGGCGTGCCCGACATTCGCACCGGGCGCCGGGTCGGGCCCAACGGGGTCCCCGACGAGATCGAAGCCATTGCCCAGGCCGCGTTTGTCACCGGCAATCTGCTGGCCCAGATCACCGTCCGTCAGAGCGGCCCGATCACCGGCAACCTGCAGCCCGACACCAAGCTGGCGACGGCGCTGGCTCAGCAGCAGTACAAGCGCCTCACCACCAAGTCCGGCTGAAGATCCAGCAGCGTCAGCTGTCCGCGCGCAGATAGTGCGCCCAGTAGCCACGCCAGGGGCCGTAGCGGTCGGACAGTTGCACGAGCGCCTTCTCGTCGAGAGCCCGGCCGTAGACGCGGGCAGCGGCGCGCAGGAACTCCTTCTCCGTCGGCATTTCGTCCGTCCGGCCCAGGCCGCGGATCATCACGAACATCGCCGACCACGGCCCGATCCCTGGCAGCGACAGCAGTTGCTCCTTGGCTTCCTCGTACGGCGCCTGGCGCAGCTCCGTCTCGGACAGGTCCAGCCAGCGGCGCGCCGCGCCCTGCAGGTAGCCGGCCTTGCGCACGTTGCCGATCACCTCGGCGAGGTTGTCGAGGGCCACGACCTGCTCGGCGTCCGGGAACGCCGGGTGAAGGATGCCGTCGGCCTCGAACAAGTTGCCGGTGGCCTCGATCAGCGCCGCTTTCGCCTTCACCGCAACGGCTCTCGGCGTCCGCTGCGACAAGATGGCCCAGGCAACGTTCTCCCACGGCGAGCTGAACTTCACCTGGTGGTACCCGTACAGCCGCTCCACCACCGGCCGGAACTCGTCGTCCGCCAGCGCGTAGAACTCCTCCAGCTCGTCGTCCAGACTGAGGAAGAACCGGATCCGGTCCAACGCCGCAGCAACCGCCGCCTGTCCCTGCGCCCCGCTCAGCCTTACTTGGACCGCCGTCCCACTCGCCGAGACCTCGGCGAGCACGGTCTCCCCACCCACCCGAAGCGCCTTCACCAGCCGCCCGTCACCAATCCGCTGCTCCCCAGCAGTCGGCGAGAAACCACCGACGAACCGCAACGACATCCCGAAGTCGAAGGGCGCCGCCGCGGTGAGGTGATGCTCGGAGTTCGTCATACAGCCAGACTGCCGGGCCCCACCGACAGATCTATCCAGTGATGCGGTCGATGATCAGGTCCTGCGCCTCGTACGGCGTACCGATGTCGACCGCGTCGGCCAGTGACTCCAGGGCACGCTCGAAGCGGGCGGCGTCGTCGGCGTGCAGGGTGAGCAGCGGCTGACCGGCGGTGACCTCGTCGCCCGGCTTGGCGTGGAGCTCGACGCCGGCGACCGGCGAGACCGGGTCCTCCTTGCGCGCACGCCCGGCACCCAGTCGCCACGCGGCGACGCCGACGGCCAACGCGTCCAGCCGGCTGAGCACGCCCGACGACTCCGCCTTGACCACGTGCTGCTCCGGCGCGACGGGCAGCTCCGCGTCCGGGTCGCCGTCCTGGGCGGCGATCATCCGCCGCCACACGTCCATCGCCGAACCGTCCCGCAGCTTCTCCGCCGGATCCACATCGGTCACCCCGGCCGCCGCGAGCATCTCCGCCGCCAGCGCGACGGTCAGCTCGACGACGTCCGCCGGACCACCACCCGCGAGCACCTCCACCGACTCCCGTACCTCGAGCGCGTTGCCCGCGGTCAGGCCGAGCGGTGTCGACATGTCGGTCAGCAGCGCGACCGTCCGGACGCCGGCATCAGTGCCCAGGGCAACCATCGTCTCGGCCAGCTCCCGCGCGTCGGCGAGGTCCTTCATGAACGCCCCGGTGCCGACCTTCACGTCCAGCACCAGCGCGCCGGTGCCCTCGGCGATCTTCTTGCTCATGATCGAGCTCGCGATCAGCGGGATCGCCTCGACCGTTCCCGTCACGTCGCGCAGCGCGTACAGCTTCTTGTCGGCCGGCGCGAGCCCGTCGCCGGCCGCGCAGATCACCGCGCCGACGTCCTCGAGCTGGTTCATCATCTCCGCGTTCGACAGCGCGGCGCGCCAGCCGGGGATCGACTCCAGCTTGTCGAGCGTCCCGCCGGTGTGCCCGAGTCCCCGTCCGGACAGCTGCGGTACGGCGACGCCGCAGGCCGCGACCAACGGTGCCAGCGGCAACGTGATCTTGTCGCCGACCCCACCGGTCGAGTGCTTGTCCGCGGTCGGCCGGGACAGTTTCGCGAAGTCCATCCGCTCGCCGGACGCGATCATCGCCGCGGTCCAGCGGGCGATCTCGCGCCGGGTCATCCCGTTCAGCAGGATCGCCATCGCCAGCGACGACATCTGTTCGTCGGCGACCGCGCCGCGGGTGTAGGCGTCGATCACCCAGTCGATCTGCCCGTCGCTCAGCTCACCTCGATCGCGCTTGGTCCGAATGACGTCGACCGCGTCGAAGTTCACTGGTCCTCCAGGTTCTCGGGCCCGAACGCTTCGGGCAGCAACTCGCGCAGCGGGCGGCTGCCGGTCTTGGACTCCAGCAGCAGGTTCGGTCCGCCGTGCTCGTGCAGCAGCTGCCGGCATCGTCCGCACGGCGTCAGCAGTTCCTCGTTGTGATCCACACAGGTGAACGCCACCAGGCGTCCCCCACCGGTCGCGTGCAGCGCGGAGACCAGTCCGCACTCGGCGCACAGGGTCAGCCCGTACGACGCGTTCTCCACGTTGCACCCGGCAACCACCCGGCCGTCGTCCACCAGGGCGGCCGCGCCCACGGCGTACCCGGAGTACGGCGCGTACGCCTGCCGCATCGCAGTCACAGCAGCAGCACGCAGGGCAATCCAGTCGACATCCACCTGACCAGCATCCCCCATCACCCAACCCGCCCTTCCACAGCGTCCGAAGAACTCGCATGCGTCCGAACAACCGTGCGCTATAGCCTCGGGTTCTTCGGACGCATCCCGATTCTTCGGACGCCAGGCCCCGGGCTACTCGGTGACGTAGGGCTCACCATCGGCCTTCGGAGCTCTCACTCGGCCAACCAACCCAGCGACGGCGATGACCGTGGCCAAGTACGGCGCCATCAGCAGCAGCTCGCCCGGGATCGGGGTCTGGATGATCTGCAGCTGCGACTGCAGCTGAGTCGCGAAGCCGAAGAACAGTGCCGCGACCATCGCGCCGATCGGGTGCCAGCGGCCCATGATCAGTGCGGCCAGCGCGATGAATCCGTTGCCCGCGGTCATCTCCTTGGAGAACGACCCGGCGTACCCGACGGTGAAGAACGCCCCACCGAGCCCCGCGAGCACACCCGCCCACAGGACGGCGGAGTACCGCACCCGCTTCACGCGAATGCCGACCGTGTCGGCGGCCTTCGGGTGCTCGCCGACCGCGCGGACCCGCAGACCCCAGCGGGTCTGGAAGAGCACGAACGTGACGACCGCGACCGCGATGTAGGTCAGGTAGACCAGAACCGTCTGGTTGAACA
This sequence comes from Kribbella lupini, assembly GCF_039529595.1. Lineage (NCBI taxonomy): Bacteria > Bacillati > Actinomycetota > Actinomycetes > Propionibacteriales > Kribbellaceae > Kribbella > Kribbella lupini. Next base: position 771,406 of record NZ_BAAANC010000002.1, read on the forward strand.
GGATCGGCCCGACGAACGGGATGTCGCCCAGCCCGGGGATCTTCACCGCCGACAGCACGCTCGGCGTGTTCAGGTTCTCCGCGTCCTCCTGCAGGAACTGGTCGAACAGGTACCCGGTGATGCCTGACGCGAACACCACGAGCACGACCCCGAGCACGACCTGGTTCACCAGGTACTTGATCGAGAAGACCGCCAGCAGCCACGCCATCAGTACGCCGCTCACCGCCGCGGCGATCAGCGCCGCCGTCGCGCTGCCCGTCGTACTGGACACGACGGCTGCCGTGAACGCGCCGACCAGGAACTGCCCCTCGATCGCGATGTTGATCACGCCGGCCCGCTCGCACAGCACGCCGGCCAGCGCCCCGAGGATCAGCGGGGTCGCGAAGTTCAGCGTGCCCTGGAACTGGTTCGCCAGCGGGAACGTCTTGCCCGCCGCCGCCCAGCACAGGAACGCGCCGATGAAGCAGATCCCCAGGACGACGGCCAGCCAGCCCGAGTACCTCTGCGGCACCCGGCGTACGACGTAGGCGCCCGCGGCAACCAGTCCGAGCAGGCCGAGCAGGAGCGCCACCGGCTGGGCCGGTACGCCGAGCAGGTTGTTCTGCAGGTCGCCCGAGACCAGCTGGAAGGTCGCCTTGCCGCCTCCGGTGAAGATCGCCAGCCCGAGCCCGATCAGCGCGAACACCAGCATCAGCCCACCGACGCGCAGCCGCCGCGTCCGGTCGGCCGGAGCCTCGATCGCGGCCGGCGCGGGCTCGCGGACCACGTCCTGAGCAGTGGAGGTCATCCGTTCCAGCCTTTCGCGAGGACGGCGCCGATCCCGCGTTCCTTGGGCAGGAACCGGAAGACCGAGCGCACCAGCGCCGGGGCCGCGACGAACAGCACGATCACGGCCTGCAGGACGGTGGTCAGGGTCAGCGGGGTCTGCGTCTGCAACTGCATCTGCAGACCGCCGGCGTTCAGCGCACCGAAGAGCAGACCGGCCAGGACCGTGCCCAGCGGCGTACCGCGACCGAGCAGCGCGACGGTGATCGCGTCGAACCCGATCGAGGCGGCCACACCGTCGGTCAACGGGAGATCGGTACCGAGCACCTGCTGCGTGCCGGCCAGGCCGGCGAGCGCCCCGGCCACGACCATCGCGATCAGGTACGCCCGGCCGACCGACATGCCCGCCGTCCGGGAGGCGTCCGCGTTGGCGCCGACCGCGCGCAGCTCGAAGCCGATCGTCGAGCGGTTCAGCAACCACCAGACGAAGACCGCGGCCAGCAGCGCGAGCAGGAACCCGACGTGCAGCCGGGTGTCGCCCATCTGCGGGTACTGCGCGTTGGCGTCGACGATCGGGCTGATCGGGTCCTCACGACCGGGCCGCTTGAAGGCCGTTGTCGTCAGCAACCACTGCAGCAGGTAGATCGCGACGTAGTTGAGCATGATCGTGACGATCACCTCGTGCGCACCGGTCCGCGCCTTCAGCAGGCCGACCACGCCGCCCCAGATCGCACCGCCGATCAGACCGGCCACGATCGCCAGCACCAGGTGCAGGACCGGCGGCAGGTGCCACGCGAACCCGACGTACGCCGCCAGGATCGCGCCGATGATCAGCTGGCCCTGGGCCCCGATGTTGAACAGCCCGGTCCGGAAGGCGAGCGAGACCGCGAGGCCGCCACAGATCAGCGGCGTCGCCTGGGTCAGCGACTCCGCGATCGGGTTCATGCCGCCGAGCGCGCCGACGGCCAGGGCCTTGTACGCCTCGCCGACCGCGGTCAGCGCGGCCGACAGCGTGTCCAGCGGCGCGGCGCCGAAGTACCCGACGGCCGCTTTCACCTGGTCGTCGCCGACGATGATCAGGATCGCGCCGACGACCAGCGCCAGCACGATCGCGCTCAGCGAGACCAGCCCCTGCACCGCCCAGGACGGCAGCCCGCTCGCGGCCGGCTCCTTGACCGGGCTCGCGGGCGCCGGCTCCTGAGTCGGCTCCTGGGCCGGCTCGGTGGTCGTGTCGTTGCTCATCTAGATGGTTCCCAACGTGGTCGGGTGCTCGGTCGCCTCGGCCTCGGCCTCGCGTTTGCTGGCCCCGGCCATCATCAGCCCCAGCTCGTCGCGCGGGGTGTCGGCGGGTACGACGCCGACCACCTTGCCGCGGTACATCACCGCGACCCGGTCGGCCAGCGCGGCGATCTCGTCCAGCTCGGTGGACACGATCAGCACCGCGGTGCCCTGGTCGCGCTCCTGCACGATCCGGGTGTGCAGGAACTCGATCGAGCCGACGTCCACGCCGCGGGTCGGCTGCGACGCGACCAGCAGCTTCAGCGGCCGCGACAGCTCCCGGGCCAGCACGACCTTCTGCTGGTTGCCGCCGGACAGCGACGACACCGGCAGGTCGGCACCCTGCGTACGGATGTCGAACTCCTGGATCCGGGCGTGCGCGTTCTTCTCGATCTCGTCGGTCCGCAGCGAAAGACCCCGGCCGAACGGCTCGTCGCGGAACAGGTCGAGCACCAGGTTCTCGGCGACGGTGAAGCTGCCCACGAAGCCGTCGTGACCGCGGTCCTCGGGCACGTACCCGATCCCGGCGTCGAGCCGGTCCCGCGTACTGCGGCCGGTCAGGTCGTTGCCGTCCAGCGAGATCTTGCCGGCCGCGATCGGGGTGAGCCCGAGCAGCGCCTCGGCGAGCTCGGTCTGACCGTTGCCCTGGACACCGGCCACGGCGAGGATCTCGCCGGCCCGGACCTCCAGGTCGACCGCGTCGACGGCCGTGAACCCACGCTCGTCGATCACCGTCAGGCCCTCGATCGTGAGCACCGCGGCGCCCGGCTGAGCCGGTTCCTTGTTCACCACCAGGTCGACCGCGCGGCCGACCATCAGCTCGGCCAGCTCCTCCTCGGTCGCCGACGGCTCGGCCTGGCCGACCACCTTGCCCCGGCGGATCACGGTGATCTTGTCCGCGATCGCCTTGACCTCCTTGAGCTTGTGGGTGATGAAGACGATCGAGGTGCCGTTCTCCTTGAGCTGCCGCATCACCGTGATCAGCTCGTCGATCTCGGCCGGGGTGAGCACCGCGGTCGGCTCGTCCAGGATCAGCACCCGGGCGTCGTTGGTGAGCGCCTTGATGATCTCGACCCGCTGCTGCACACCGACCGGGATGTCCTCGACCAGCGCCTCGGGGTCGACCTCGAACCCGTACCGGTCGGACAGCTCGCTGACCAGCGCGTGCGCCTTCTTGCGGTCCAGCACGCCGCCGGCGTGGGTGTTCTCCCGGCCGAGCATGATGTTCTCGGCGACGGTGAAGACCGGGACCAGCATGAAGTGCTGGTGCACCATGCCGATGCCGTGCCCGATCGCGTCGCTGGGCGAGGTGATCGCGACCTTCTCGCCGTCGATCACGATCTCGCCGGAGTCGGGCTGCAGCAGCCCGTAGAGCATGTTCATCAGGGTCGACTTGCCGGCCCCGTTCTCACCGAGCAGGCAGTGGATCTCACCCGGTTCGATGACCAGGTCGATGTGGTCGTTGGCGACCAGCGAGCCGAAGCTCTTGGTCAGGCCGGACAGCTCGAGATGCATGCGGGCAGCCTCTCTTCAGACGGCGAGCCAGGAAGGCGGCCCCGGTGGGGGCTTCGCCTTCCTGGCTCGCACCGTACTACGCGGTTGCGCTGTGGGTCAGGAGGCCTTGGGCTGAGCCTTCGACGCGACCGGGACCTTGCCGCTGATGATGTCGGCCTTCAGCGTCTCCAGCTCGGTCTTCAGCTCGGCCGGGACCTTGCTGTCGAACTCGTGGAACGGCGCCAGCGACGTACCGCCGTTGTCGAGGGTGCCGATGAACTGGCTGTTGTCGAACTTGTTGTCGACCACGGAGACGACGGCGTCCTGAACGGCGACGTCCATGCCCTTCTTGACGCTGGTGATCAGCACCGAGCAGTACTCCGCGGCGCTCTCGCAACCGTCGGTGTCGACCCAGATGGCGTTGACCTTGCCGTTGCTGGCCTTGGCCGCCTGCAGACCGCCCAGACCGGACGGGCCGGCCACCGGGAAGATGATGTCGGCGCCCTGGGTGATCAGGTTCTGCGCGGTGTTCTGGCCCTTGGCCTTGTCCTCGAAGTCACCGGTGAACAGGCCGGACTGCTTCGCGTCGTCCCAGCCGAGCACCTGGACGTTCTTGCCCTTGGCCTGGTTGTAGTAGCGCACGCCCTCGGCGAAACCGTCCATGAAGATCGTCACCGGCGGGATCTTGATGCCGCCGAAGGTGCCGACCTTGCCGGACTTCGACATCGCCGCGGCGAGGTAGCCGGCCTGGAAGCTGGACTGCGCGGTGTTGAAGCCGAGCGGCTTGACGTTCGCGATCGGCTTGGCCGGGGCCGAGTCGACGATCGCGAACTTGATGTCGGGGTTGGCCGTGGCCGCCTTGTCGGTGGCGTCCTCGAGCTTGAAGCCGACCGCCACGATGACCTTGCAGCCGGCCTGGACCATCGCGGTCATGTTGGTCGGGTAGTCGTTGTCCGACTTCGACTCGGCCTTGACCTCGGTCAGGCCCTTGTCCTTGACGGCCGCCTGGAGACCGGCGTACGACGTCTGGTTGAACGACTTGTCGTCGAACCCACCCGAGTCGGAGACCATGCAGGCCTTGAAGTCCTTGTTGGCGCTGCCACCGGCCGAGTCCTCGGTCGGCTTGCTGCCACACGCGGCGACGGCGAGCGTCACCGCGCCCACGATCGCCAGTCCCCGCACGTACTTCTTCACCGGACGTCTCCTTCGTCAACCATTTGCTTGGTGCGCGGCACGCCTTCCCCAGCGTGCCGCATCCGCAGACTATAGGGGCCGCCGCCGCTTTCTTTGAACGTCAAGACGGCCTCGATACCGGAAAGTGACCGGCGCTTTCGTCACAACTCCGCAACTTCTCCGGATCGGTCACCGTCCGCGCGCCTCAGGTCACGCAGCGCCTCCCCTGGTCCGGCCATGGTGTCTCGCCGATCACACTCGGTGACCGGTGCCCGGCGCCGATGGCCCTCCGATCACTGCCAGTACCGGATGAGATGATCGGCCGATGGGAAACTCGCGCCACCTGCTGCTGTCCGACGTCGCGGCTCGCGTCGAGGAGGTGCGGGAGCAGTCGATCGCCGTACGGCGTGACCTGCACGCGCACCCGGAGCTCGGGTGGCACGAGGTGCGCACGACCGAGGTGATCAGGCAACAACTCGTCGACGCCGGGCTGTCGCCGCAGGTGCTGCCGACCGGGACCGGGCTGATCTGCGACATCGGGTCGGGCGACTCCTGCGTGGCGCTGCGGGCCGACATCGACGCGCTGCCGGTGCCGGACGGGGTCGCCAACCCGTGGCGGTCCACGATCGACGGCGTCGCGCACGCCTGCGGCCACGACATCCACACGTCGGCGCTGGTCGGCGCGGCACTGGTGCTGGCCGGGATGGCCCGCGACGGGCTGCTCGACCGGCGGGTGCGGCTGATCTTCCAGCCCGCCGAGGAGGTGATGCCCGGCGGCGCGCTGGGCGTAATCGCCGCCGGCGGCCTGGACGGCGTACGGCGAATCTTCGGGCTGCACTGCGATCCCCGGTTGCAGGTCGGCCAGGTCGGCCTGCGGGTCGGCGCGCTGACCGCCGCGGCCGACCGGATCCTCGTCCGGCTGACCGGCCCGGGCGGGCACACGTCCCGCCCGCATCTCACGGCCGACCTGGTCTACGCCCTCGCGACCCTGGTCACCGAGCTTCCCGCCGCCCTGTCCCGCCGGGTCGACCCGCGCGCGGGCATGTCGATGGTCTGGGGCCGGATCACGTCCGGCTCGGCCGCGAACGCGATCCCGGCGCGCGGCGAGGCCGAGGGCACGCTGCGCTGCCTCGACGTGAGCGCCTGGCGCCTGGCCGCGGAGCTGATCCCGGGGCTCGCCGAGCAACTGGTCGCGCCGTACGGCGTACAGGTGGACACCGAGGTCACCCACGGCGTCCCGCCGGTGATGAACGACCCGGCCGCGATCGAGGTGTTCCGGACGGCGGTCGAGCAGACCATGGGCTCCGACGCGCTCGCCCAGACCGACCAGAGCCTCGGCGGCGAGGACTTCGCCTGGTACCTCGAGCACGTGCCGGGCGCGATGGCGCGGCTCGGCGTACGGCCGCTCGGTGAGGACCGCGCGGCCGACCTGCACACGCCGGGCTTCGACCCGTCCGAGGACGCCATCACCCTCGGCACGAAGATCCTGGTGTCGTCCGCCCTGCTCGACTAGAAGGCGTCGGCGGGCACGTACACGCCCCAGACTTCGCGCAGGGCGTTGCAGACCTCGCCGACGGTCGCGCGGGCCTTCAGGGCTTCCTTCATCGGGTAGAGGCAGTTGTCGTTGCCTCGGGCAGCGTTCTGCAGCTCGGCCAGGGCCTTGTCGACGGCGGCCTGGTCACGTTCGGCGCGCAGCTTCGCGAGGCGCGCGACCTGCTGGGCCTCGATCGCCGGGTCGACCCGCAGCGGCTCGTACGGCTCCTCCTCGGCGGCCTTGAACTTGTTGAGCCCGACAACGACCCGCTCGCCGCTGTCGATCTGCAGCGCGATCTTGTACGCCGACCGCTCGATCTCCTGCTTCTGGAAACCCTTCTCGATCGCCGCGACCGCGCCGCCGTACTCCTCGACCTGGTCCATCAGCTCGCGCGCCGCGGCCTCGACCTCGTCGGTCAGCGCCTCGACGACGTACGAGCCGGCGAACGGGTCGACGGTCGCGGTCACGTCGGTCTCGTAGGCCAGCACCTGCTGCGTGCGCAGCGCGAGCCGGGCCGCCTTCTCGGTCGGCAGCGCGATCGCCTCGTCGTACGAGTTGGTGTGCAGCGACTGCGTGCCACCCAGGACGGCGGCCAGGCCCTGCACGGCGACCCGGACCAGGTTGACCTCGGGCTGCTGCGCGGTCAGCTGCACGCCGGCCGTCTGGGTGTGGAAGCGGAGCATCAGCGACTTCGGGTTCTTGGCGCCGAACTCGTCGCGCATCACCTGCGCCCAGATCCGCCGGGCGGCGCGGAACTTCGCGACCTCCTCCAGCAGCGTGGTCCGGGCGACGAAGAAGAACGACAGCCGCGGCGCGAACGCGTCCACGTCGAGCCCCGCGGCGACCGCGGCCCGGACGTACTCGATCCCGTCGGCCAGCGTGAACGCGATCTCCTGCGCGGGCGTCGCCCCCGCCTCGGCCATGTGGTAGCCGGAGATCGAGATCGTGTTCCAGCGCGGCAGCTCGGCCTGGCAGTACCCGAAGATGTCGCTGATCAGCCGCAGCGACTCCTTCGGCGGGTAGATGTAGGTGCCGCGGGCGATGTACTCCTTGAGGACGTCGTTCTGGATCGTCCCGGTCAGCTTGTCGCCGCTGACCCCCTGCTCCTCGGCGACCAGTTGGTACAGCAGCAACAGCACCGAGCCCGGCGCGTTGATCGTCATCGAGGTCGACACCTGGTCCAGCGGGATCTTGTCGAACAGGATCCGCATGTCGTCGATCGAGTCGATCGCCACCCCCACCTTGCCGACCTCACCGTGCGCGAGCTCGGCATCGGAGTCGTACCCCATCTGCGTCGGCAGGTCGAACGCGACCGACAACCCCATCGTCCCCGCGTCGATCAGCTGGTGGTACCGCTGGTTCGACTCCTTCGCCGTCCCGAACCCCGCGTACTGCCGCATCGTCCACGGCCGCTGCGTGTACATCGTCGGGTAGACCCCCCGCGTGAACGGGTACTGCCCCGGCTCCCCCAGCTTCTCCGCCGGATCGAACCCGTCGAGCGGCCCGTACACCGGCTGAAAGTCCCACCCGGACTCGGTCTGATGGCTCATCCTCTTACGGTATGCGCCCAGTGCCGCTACTGATACACACAACCCGGTGACATCCAGCACGCACCGTGAGCGAGGTCTCAGTCCTGCGCCTTCCGGCGAGCCAGTTCCTTGACCGCGAACTCTCGTACCACCGCATCCTCCGTCTCGACCACCCGCCGCAGCGCCTCGTCCGCACGCAACGCACCCAGCGCACGAACCGCCTTTCTGGCCAGTGCCCGGTTCTCGTCGAACTCCAAGTACGCAGGCAGCACCAGGTCGTGCGGTACAACGCCTCCACCGCCGCAGGGTCTCGCGATCGCCCCAACACCGTGACAACGTCCTCGTGCTTCACATGCCAGTCCGCACCGACGAGCCCGACAAGCAACCCGAAGTGCTCCGGTCCGAACCCGAACGCGTTGCACACGATCAAGGCAGCCTCGACCTCGTCAGCGTCCTGACGCTCAACAGCCTCGCGCAGCAACGTCAGCCCAACTCCCGCCCGTCACCGGCCCCGAAACGCCTCAAGAACTCGCCGGGCGACAACGGATCCCGGCCCCGGGAACCGTCACCAAGGAAAACACCAACTGCTCCTGCTCAGGTGTCACCCGCATCCTCCTCGCGGTCGAGCGCCCCACGAAGGAGTGGACCAGCTAGCTGCCGGGTCCGCTCACTCCAGGTTGGATCCTGCAGCATGTGCGGGACGATCCGGATCTCCGTTGCGTCGCGAACACTCTGATCAGGGCTTCCGAGCAGACGTTCGATGAACGCGTACGCGTCGCGCAACAGGGCGGGATTCCCGGTCGCCATTGCGCGCTTCAGGATCTCCCACCTGAAGACTTCAGAGATCAACCTGTAGTCGATCACGCCGCCGTACTCCGCCATATGCGTCATCAGGGCGTCGATCTGACGCCCATACTCCGGAAACGCCACCTTGAGAGCGCCGGGAACTCCATCCACGTTCGGAACCGGTGGACCAGTCATTCGCAACTCCTCGACTGCTGCCGTGCCGACATCTGTTCCGGACCGGCTGACAATTCACTTGAGGCGCTACGCAACTCGCCGGCCAAACCGGCTGGCAGCGCATCCCATCCGGACATTTCAGCAATGATTTCCCGAAGAAAGTTCGGATCGAAGCCCGGCCGCCGCACCATGGCCGGGACCCAGGAAGCCGACAGTTGCATCCAGTACGGGCGCCCCGAGGACCATGCAGTTACCACTGTCTCTTGGACAAGCGTCTCCGGGCCCGCAAATCCCCGACCCTCGAGTCGATCCCACACGCCGTACAGGTTCTCGAGGCACTCCGAGAGTTCGTTCTCCAGGAACGGCCACAGCGGCACATATCCCGCCGCCTGAAGCGACGCGCGTGCTTCTCCCTCCACGCCGACCCCGATCTGCCCATCAGGCATGAGGCCGATCCACGCTCCATCACCACGACAGATCAGCGGCTGCCACTCACCCACAGAACCCGAATCCACAGTCAACGTCCTTCAACTCTCCGGAGGACCAACCGGAATCCAGCCTCGCCGACCGGGGAACTACCAGGCTCGGCTCGACGCGGGCGCTCCCGGACACTGAATCCAAGACAGACGACGAAACCGTCCTCAGCCACCGGGGTCAACGTCAAACACTGAAACTTCCGGACGTGCTCAGCCGGTACCTCCGCGAACCTCAACATCTCAGCCCGAGACGCAATGACCGACAGGACGGAGCAGCGGTGTCGGGCTCACGTTGGGAGCAATTCGATCAGTACGGCGGTAGTCCAGTCGGGCACGGCGGTGGCGGGGACGCCGAGGGCCCGCAGGTAGCGGTGGAGCATCTCGCAGGTGAAGCGATCCCGCTTGTGCCGGCGCTGACGGCTGTCGCCATCCTCGAAGTCGTACGGGCGGCCGGCGGTCTCGAAGATCCAGCGTCCGCCGTCATCGGCGGCGACCACGGACCGTTCCAGTGCCAAGGGTGACTCCGTGTCCGGGCCGTAGACCTCGAGGATCCGCGCGGGGTACCCAGGCCCCTCGTCGGGGACGCACACGGCGCGGATCGCGCGGCACCGGAGTTGGCGGGCGGCCAGACTCGGCATGACTCCGACGTCGGTGCCGTTCGGCCCGTTGTTCAGCATCAGGGTCCAGCCGGCCAGGTCGACGAACGCGTACCGGCTGAGGGGCGCCGTCGGCATCAGGGCCGTCATCACATCGTCCACCGAGGACCAATCCGGGCTGACGATTTCGAATGCGGCTCCAAGCCCGGCGTAGCACCAGTTGGCCAGTCCACGATGGTCCGCCTGGAAGTACCCGACCTCCTGAGCTACCGGCCCGGCGACGTACGAGGGGTGGTTTCCGGTTGTCAGTCCCACCAGAAGGACCAACTGTTGGCGTTCTGGATGTCGGCGGCGTATTCGCGGAGGGCTCCAGGGGACAGTTCGATGGTGTCTGGGCAGAAGGCCCAGTGTTCGGCGGCCACGTGGAGGGCGTGCTCCTCAGACGTGGGTGGGGCGGCGACGCTGAGGTCGAGGGTGTCGAAGCCGAGTTTGACGACCCGTACGCCGAAGCGGTCTTCCCAGCTCCGGAGGGTGGTCAGGAGCGGGGCGATGTCGTTGGAGTGGTTGAGGGGGCCGTTCCAGCCGACGACGGCGGGGAGGTCCGCGCTCCGGTTCGCCTTGGCCAGGAGGAGGCGGGCCGGCGGCTCGTCGGCGGCGAGCCAGCATGCGAACTCGTCCGGCGAGCCGGCAGAAGCCCCGGGCCCTGCCAGGCCCGGGGAGGTCAAGCCGAACGGCTCCAGGGACTCGGTGTACTCCTCCAGGTCCTCGTCGTCGGGCAGAAGCTCCGACCAGAAGGACTGCAGGACCTCGGCCGGGCTCTGGGCGTCGATGGCGGTGACGGGCCCTGGGGTCAGCTCGCTCGGGTCGTCCCAGGGCCGCTTCGCGTCGTACTCCAGGAACTCGGCGAGGACGGGCCAGAGTCCTGTCCGCGGGTGGTCCGCGACCAGACGGCGGTAGAGCTCGGCGTCGACCGGGTCGTCGCTGAGCCAGTAGAGCGGGGCGTCAGCGGTGGCGCCGATCAGCCGCCCCGGCGGGAGGCCGTCGGGTAGGAGAGCGCTGAGTTCACTGGCCACCGGGAGTCCTTCGGTTCGTCGGAGTGGCTGTGAGCGTAGACGGCACGGCCGACAGTCCACGATGTGACGCCGGGTGTTCGGTTGGCAGCTACCGGCGATCGCTTGGTGGTTACCGGCAAGTCACTCGGTGGCCCGGACAGTGTCGTCCACGGATCGGCCGTCGGTCACGGAGGCGTCGCCGAGGGTTCACCGGGGGCCGGGAACCTTTGGGGTGTGCGCATCGTGATGGTCGCTGAGTCCTTCCTGCCGCAGATCAATGGCGTGGCGAACACGGTTCGTCATGTCGCCGACCGGTTGCTCGCGCGGGACCACGAGCTGCTGATCATGGCCGCCGGCCCCGGGCCGGACAGTTACCACGGGGTGCGAGTGATTCGCGCCCGGAGCTTCGGGATCCCTGGGTACAAGGAGTTCCCGGTGGGGCTGCCCGATCCGGGGATCGAGCGGGCGATGGCCGACTTCCGGCCGGATCTCGTGCACCTGGCCTCGCCGTTCATTCTCGGCGCGTACGGGCTGCGGGCCGCGCGGCGGCTCGGGTTGCCGACGGTGGCGATCTTCCAGACCGACATCGCCGGGTTCGCGCGGCAGTACCCGTGGTTCGCCAAGACCGACCGGGCTGTCTGGGCCTGGCTCCGGCGTACGCACTCGCGGGTCGACCGGACGCTGGCCCCTTCGTCGGCAGCGATGCAGCAGCTGATCGAGGCCGGCGTACCGCGGGTGCAGCACTGGGGTCGGGGCGTGAACCTCGAGCTCTTCGATCCCTCCCACCGTTCGGAACAGTGGCGCCGGGAGATCTCCCCCGACGGCAAACCGATCGTCGGGTACGTCGGCCGGCTGGCCGCGGAGAAGAAGGTGCGCCGGCTCGCCGAGCTGACCGAACTCGGGTGCCGCGTCGTGATCGTCGGCGACGGCCCGGACCGCGCCTCCCTCGAAGCGAAGTTGCCGGAAGCAACATTCCTGGGTATGCGGCGCGGCGCCGAGCTGGCCTCGATCTTCGCCGGTCTCGACGTGTTCGTGCACACCGGCGAGCACGAGACGTTCTGCCAGACGATCCAGGAGGCGCAGGCCTCCGGCGTCGCGACGGTCGGGCCGGCGGCGGGCGGTCCGCTGGATCTGATCCACCCCGGTGAGAACGGGCTGCTGTTCGAGCCCGGCAAGGCCGGGTCGCTGCGGGACGCCGTGGCGTTCCTGCTCGACAACCCCGACGCGCGCGCCTCGATGGCGGCGCACGGGCTGCGCCGGGTGCAGACGAGGACCTGGCCGGCGGTGGTCGACGACCTGGTGGACCGGCACTACGCGGAGGTGCTCGCGGAGAAGCAGCTCACGACCGCGTTGACAACAGAGACCGCAGCAGGCCGTACGGCGCGCGTCCGGCGGGCCGCATGACTTTGCGGATCGCTCAGTTGGCGAACTTCGTCGGCCCCACCTCCGGCGGCATGCGCACCGCGATCGAGCACCTCGGCCAGGGCTACGTCGAGGCCGGCGCCGAACGGATCCTGATCACGCCCGGCGAACGCGACAGCGTGACCCACACCGAGCACGGCACCGTCGTACGGATGAAGGCACCGAAGGTCGGCGGCGGCTACCGGCTGATCACCGACCCGTGGCGCGTGATCGAGACCCTCGAACGCTTCGCGCCGACCACGGTCGAGATCTCCGACAAGTCGACCCTGCTCCCGGTCGCCCGCTGGGCCAAAAAGAACGACATCGGTTCAATCCTCTTCAGCCACGAACGCCTGGACGCGATGCTGTCACTCAGAACCGGGCGTCAGTTGGGCGTCGCCGCCGGGGTCGGCGCGCTCTACAAACTCCTCAGTCGCACGTACGACGCGGTGGTGGTCACCTCGCGCTACGCGGCCGCCGAGTTCGACGAGGTCACCACTCCCCTCATCCGCATCCCGCTCGGCGTCGACCTCGACACCTTCCACCCGTCCCGCGCCGAACCCGTCGACGACGGCCTCCTCAAACTCGTGCACGCCGGCCGCCTGTCCCGCGAGAAGAGCCCCCACCTCGCCGTCGCGACCGCCGTCGAACTCCACCGCCGCGGCGTACCGCTCCGCCTCGACGTCTACGGCTCCGGCCCCCACCTCGACGAACTGATCACGATCGCCGGCACCGCCCCCGTCCACTTCCACGGCTACGTCGACGGCCGCACCACCCTGGCCGAACACCTCGCCGAAGCCGACATCGCCCTGTCCGTCTGCCCCGGCGAAACCTTCGGCCTGGCAGTCCTCGAAGCCCTCGCCGCCGGCACCCCCGTCGTCACCGCCGACACCGGCGGTGCCCGAGAACTCGTCACCGACTCCTGCGGCCGCTGGGGCCAAGCCCACCCGAAAACCCTCGCAGACGCCGTACTGGAGCTGACCCAGGTCCCCAACCGCCGCCGAGCCGCCCGCGAACGAGCGGAGCAGTACGACTGGGACACCTGCGTGCAACGCATGCTCCGGCTGCACACGCAACTCACTCAGGGCAGGCTCGCGGCCTAGTTGCAGAGCCCGCTCCCGGCGGGCTCAGCAACTGCCCGACTCACGTCAGGTGGTCGAAGTCCCCCCGGGCCCAGGCCGCGTGGCGGTCGGCGGAGAAGCGGACGACCTGCTTGGCGTCGGCCGGGATGGAGGCGCCGAAGTTGCCGTACAGGCGGTCGTAGGTGAAGACGTCCAGTGCCTTCGCGACCCGGTCGACGACGGCACCGGACAGCGGGATGCGGTTCGGGTACGAGCGCATGAAGCTCACCGACGTGCGGTCCGGGTTCGCGAAAAGGGTGTCCCCGGCAAGGATCACGCCCTTGCCGTCGGCACCGGCGGCCCAGTGCACGACCGCGCTGCCGGGGAAGTGGCCTCCGGGCTGGATCAGCGTCACGCCGGGCAGCAGGTCGAGCTGGCCCGACCAGGTGCGGATCGCCGGGTCCTGCCGGGCGACCCACTCGGCGTCGGCCTCCGAGACGTAGACCGGTACGTCGCCGAGCCGCTTGCTCCACTCCACCTGTACGCCGTACATGTGCGGGTGGCTGGCGATGATCGCCTTCACCTCACCGAGCGCGCGCACCGCCTCGACAGCCGCGTCGTCCAGGTACCCGATCGGGTCCCAGAGCAGATTGCCCTCGCTGGTCCGCACCAGCATCGACTGCTGACCGATCCCGGCGCCCGGCTCGGAGGTGATGCCGTGCAGGCCGGGTTCGACCTCCTTCAGGTTCACCCGGTAGCCGGCCGCGGCCAGCTCCTCCAGCGTGGTCCAGTGCTGGCCGTCGGCCGGCACCCACTGCCGCTCGTCGGCGCAGATCGCGCAGACCTCGACCTGCTCGCTGTGCTCGACCGCGCAGGTCGCACAGATCCAGAAACTCACCGTCGTCCCCTCTCTTCTCGCTGTCGCCCGCCCCGGGGCCGGCAGTTCCGACCCTAGGCCCGGATCGGCCGACCGGAACGGGCCAATCCGGCGTAAACAGCACGGGCCAGTGAGCCCGGTCACCAGCAGCGACAGCCGGGAGATCGATGTCACATGAGGACCGTCAGGAAAGGGTTCGGCACAGCGATAGCATCAGAAACGGTCTGGTTCCCTTCCGGACCGAGCCGATCGCGGCCAGCTGCTGAGTCCCCCGCCCCCTGGAGTCGCGTCCCCCGGCTCTCGGTCTGTCGTCCGATCGGAGGATCGGTTTGCCCAGCAAACCAGCCGGCACCCTGTACCGCGGCCGCGAGGGCATGTGGTCGTGGGTGGCGCACCGGATCACCGGCGTCGGGATCTTCTTCTTCCTGCTGGTGCACGTGCTCGACACCGCGCTGGTCCGGGTCTCCCCGGAGGCGTACAACGAGGTGATCGGCACCTACAAGAACCCGATCGTCGGCCTGATGGAGGTCGGTCTGGTCGCCGCGATCCTGTTCCACGCCTTCAACGGCATCCGGCTGATCCTGGTGGACTTCTGGGCCAAGGGCCCGCGCTACCAGCGCCAGCTGATGATCGGCGTCGGCGTCGTCTGGGTCGTCCTGTTCGTGCCCTTCGTGATCCGGCACCTGTCCCACGTCTTCGGAGGCTGAGCCATGACCGAGATCGCGGCCCCGCGTTCCTCCAGCCGGTCCCGCTCGCTCAAGGGCGGCGGCCGCAACCGCTCCGGCCAGACCAACTTCGAGCTGTACGGCTGGCTGTTCATGCGGCTGTCCGGCCTGGCGCTCGTCGTACTGGTGCTGGGCCACCTGTTCGTCAACCTGATGCTCGGCGGCGGCATCACCGCGCTCGACTTCGGTTTCGTGGCCGGCAAGTGGGCCAACCCGCTGTGGCAGGTCTGGGACCTGCTGATGCTGTGGCTGGCGATGCTGCACGGCACCAACGGGATGCGCACGATCATCAACGACTACGCCGAGAAGGACCAGACCCGGTTCTGGCTGAAGAGCCTGCTGATCACGGCCTCGATCGTGATCGTCGTACTCGGCACCCTGGTGATCTTCACCTTCGACCCCTGCCTAGACCCGAACAGCACGCTGTCGGTCTGCAAGTAAGGACAGTTCAATATGCAGCGGCACCAGTACGACGTAGTGATCGTCGGTGCGGGCGGTGCGGGGATGCGCGCCGCCCTGGAGTCCAGCAAGCGGACCCGGACCGCCGTGCTCACCAAGCTCTACCCGACCCGGTCGCACACCGGCGCGGCCCAGGGCGGCATGTGCGCCGCGCTGGCCAACGTCGAGGAGGACAACTGGGAGTGGCACACCTTCGACACCGTCAAGGGCGGTGACTTCCTGGTCGACCAGGACGCCGCCGAGGTGATGTGCCGCGAGGCCGTCGACGCGGTGCTCGACCTGGAGAAGATGGGCCTGCCGTTCAACCGGACGGCCGAGGGCAAGATCGACCAGCGCTTCTTCGGTGGCCACACCCGCAACCACGGCGAGGCCGTCGTACGGCGGTCCTGCTTCGCGGCGGACCGCACCGGCCACATGATCCTGCAGACGCTGTACCAGCAGTGCATCAAGCAGAACGTCGAGTTCTTCAACGAGTTCTACGTGCTCGACCTGCTGATGGTCGGCGGCCGCGCGACCGGCGTCGTCGCCTACGAGCTGGCCACCGGCGAGCTGCACATCTTCAGCGCCAAGTCGATCGTGTTCGCCTCGGGCGGCTTCGGCAAGGTCTTCCGTACGACGTCCAACGCGCACACCCTGACCGGTGACGGCATGGGCATCGTGTGGCGCAAGGGCCTGCCGCTGGAGGACATGGAGTTCTTCCAGTTCCACCCGACCGGCCTGGCCGGCCTCGGCGTGCTGCTGTCGGAGGCCGCCCGCGGTGAGGGCGGCATCCTGCGCAACAAGGACAACGAGCGCTTCATGGAGCGGTACGCGCCGACCGTCAAGGACCTGGCGCCGCGGGACATGGTCGCCCGCGCGATGGCCAACGAGGTCCGCGAGGGCCGCGGCTGCGGTCCGGACGGCGCGTACGTGATGCTCGACCTGACCCACCTCGAGCCCGCGCACATCGACGCGAAGCTGCCGGACATCACCGAGTTCGCCCGGACCTACCTCGGCGTCGAGCCGTACACCGAGCAGATCCCGGTCTTCCCGACCGCGCACTACGCGATGGGCGGCATCCCGACCAACATCCGCGGCGAGGCGCTGGCCAACAACGACGACGTCATCCCCGGCCTGTACGCCGCCGGCGAGGTCGCCTGCGTGTCCGTGCACGGCGCGAACCGGCTGGGCACGAACTCGCTGCTCGACATCAACGTGTTCGGCCGCCGGGCCGGGATCGCGGCCGCGGAGTACGCCGAGACCGCCGAGTTCGAGGAGCTGCCGGAGCAGCCCGAGGAGTTCGTCGTCGACCTCGTCGAGGGACTGCGCAACGCGACCGGCTCCGAGCGCGTGGCCGCGATCCGGGCCGACCTGCAGGCCACGATGGACCTGAACGCGCAGGTGTACCGGACCGAGGGCTCGCTGAAGCAGGCGCTGGTCGACATCGAGGCGCTGAAGACCCGGTTCGCCAACGTCGCCGTCCAGGACAAGGGCAAGCGGTTCAACACCGACCTGCTCGAGGCCGTCGAGCTGGGCTTCCTGATCGACCTGGCCGAGGTGCTCGTGGTGTCGGCGCTGGAGCGCAAGGAGTCCCGCGGCGGGCACTTCCGCGAGGACTACGACAAGCGCGACGACGTGAACTTCATGCGGCACACGATGGCCTACCGCGAGGTCGATGCCGACGGCAACATCAACATCAGGCTGGACTACAAGCCGGTCGTCCAGACTCGCTACAAGCCGATGGAGCGCAAGTACTGATGGACGTCAAGGTCAAGATCCTCCGGTACAACCCGGAGGTCACCGAGGACTCCGAGTGGATCACGTACTCGGTCACCCTGCAGCCGACGGACCGGGTGCTGGACGCGCTGCACAAGATCAAGTGGGAGCAGGACGGCACGCTGACGTTCCGCCGCTCCTGCGCGCACGGGGTCTGCGGTTCGGACGCGATGCGGATCAACGGCCGCAACCGGCTGGCCTGCAAGACGCTGATCAAGGACCTGAACCCGGACAAGGAGATCACCGTCGAGCCCATCAAGGGCCTGCCGGTGCTCAAGGACCTGGTCGTCGACATGGAGCCGTTCTTCGACGCCTACCGCTCGGTGATGCCGTTCCTGGTCACCGACGGGCACGATCCGAGCCGGGAGCGGATCCAGTCGCAGTCCGACCGGGAGCGCTTCGACGACACCACCAAGTGCATCCTCTGCGCGGCCTGTACGACGTCCTGCCCGGTGTTCTGGTCCGACGGCCAGTACTTCGGCCCGCAGGCGATCGTCGGCGCGCACCGGTTCATCTTCGACAGCCGCGACGAGGGCACCGAGCAGCGGCTGGAGATCCTGAACGACAAGGAAGGCGTCTGGCGCTGCCGGACCACCTTCAACTGCACCGACGCCTGCCCCCGCGGCATCGAGGTCACCAAGGCGATCCAAGAGGTCAAGCGCGCGCTGATCTTCCGCCGGGTCTGAGCTGGAGCCGAAGGAGCTTCCGCTCTCATCCGGTTCACCAGCCGCCGCGCCCGTCGTTCCATTGGACGGCGGGGGCTGGCGGGTGGGAACACGACGGGCGGCAGGGCAGACCTCGGCGCCGGGTGGGGAGTTCCGGTCTCAGCCGCTACGTCTGACCTCCCTCCCGCGTGGAGGTGGTCGAGCGGCGCACGGCGACCCGGAGGTGCGGCCACCCCGGGGACAAGGAGTTGCCGCTCCCAGCCGCGCGCCCGCCGTTCCATGCGACGGCGAGGGGCTGGCGGGTGGCTCCGGCGGTCAGGTACCCGACGACCGGTGGTGCACGCGGGCGTTGGCGCTGGGGAGCCCCGCCCGGGTGCGGGCCGTCGTGAGGCGGGAGCGACCCGAACCATGGCGAGGTTGCAGGGATCCCCTGTGCCGACGGCCTCCAGCCAGCCACCCGGACTGAGCGCGGCTGCAGTCGCAGGCATCGCCCGTTGCGCAACTGTGAGGTTTGCCGGGGGTGGCGGGTGGTGACCATGTCTCGTTGGGTACAGACAGTCGCCCGCAGCAGAACCTGATGGGGAAGGTATTTCCCGTGCTCACCACGCTCGACGCTCCGCAGGCCCTGGTCGCCGACACCGACCAGCCGGCCGCTCCGCACGCCGCCCTGTATGCCCTTGTGGACCACCCCCGCCGCCACTGGCTCCGGCTCGACCGCCGCTGGCTCGCCGAGGCGGTCGTCGCGGCCGTCGCACTGACGCTGGCCATCAGCGCCTTCGCGCTCGCCGGCCACTTCTGAACCAGCTGACGAAGAACCCCCGGACCCGACGGTCCGGGGGTTCTTCGCGTCCGGCGTACGGATCTCGGCCTCGGCGCGGGCCTGTGTCGACAGTCTGCTGACCTGGTCATTGCTCACGGCGCCCCGGAGACCACCCGGTCCGGGGGCGCGGGCGTACCTGGGCCCGGAGGTGTGCGTGCCGATCGCCGCACCCCGCCGTCGGATGGAACGGCGGGCGCGGTGGTTGGTGTGCGCCTGGGTGCGGCAGCGCGTTGTTCCGGGCGCCGGAGTGGCCGGTCGATGCCATGGCCAGGTTGGCCACGGATTTCGTTGAGGCGGCGAGGCAGCGGGCGCTAGAACTCTTGTGACCGCTCACCGACTCTGGGTGAGCTCCCCTGCTGAAGGACCGCCCAGTGCCCCCTGCCCGATCACGCTTCCGCCGCCGCGCGGCCGTTGCCGCCCTGACCACACTGGCGATGCTCGGCGCTGCCGCCGTGTCCGCGGCGACGTCGAGCGCCGCCCCGCCGCCCACCTCCCCGGTCGGCGTCGCCGCCCCTGGGGCAGGCTCCCGCGTGACCGCCGCCAAGGCCAGTTCCCCGGAGCGGTACATCGTCACGCTGCGGGATCCCGCGGCAGCGTCGTACGCCGGCGGCGTGGCCGGCAAGGCGCGGACGGCGCCTCGTCAGGGTGAAGGGCTGCGGGCCGACTCCGCGCCCGTGAAGGCCTACCGCGAGTACCTGCGTGGGCGGCAGACCACCACCGCCGCGACCGTCGGCAGTCGCGTCATCTCGTCGTTCTCGGCGGCTCTGAACGGGTTCACCGCGGAACTGTCCGCCGTACAGGCCGAGCAGTTGCGCACCGATCCGTCGGTGCTGTCGGTCGTCAAGGACGTGCTGCGCAAGCCGCTCGCCGTCTCCTCCACCGACTACCTCGGGCTGAGCGGCGACAACGGGGTCTGGGCAACCAACGGCGGTGTCGGCAAGGCCGGACAGGGCGTCGTGGTCGGCGTCGTCGACACCGGCATCGCGCCGGAGAACCCGGCGTTCGCCGGAGCTCCGCTCGGCACGACCGCGGGCGCGGAGCCGTACCTGGACGGCAGCACGATCAAGTACCGCAAGGCCGACGGCGGAACCTTCACCGGTGCCTGTACGACGGGCGTCCAGTTCACCGCTGCCGCGTGCACGACCAAGCTGATCTCGGCCCGGTACTTCGTCGACAACTTCGGCGCCGACCACATCGGTACGCCGCAGACGGGCGAGTACCTGTCGCCGCGCGACGGTTCCGAGCACGGGTCGCACACCAGCAGCACCGCCGCCGGCGCGCACGACATCGAGGCCGACCTGAACGGCGTACCGGTCGGCAGGTTCTCCGGCGTCTCCCCGGCTGCGAAGGTCGCGGCGTACAAGGCCTGCTGGAGCGGGCCGGCGGCCGGGCCCGAGGACGACGGCTGCGCGACCGGCGACCTGCTCGCCGCGATCGACGCGGCGGTGGCCGACAACGTCGACGTGATCAACTACTCGATCGGGATGGCCTCGGGTGCCGAGAGCACCGACTCGATCGTCGACGAGGCGTTCCGCAACGCCGCGTCGGCCGGCATCTTCGTCGCCGCGGCCGGCGGCAACGCGGGCCCGGACAGCTCGACGGTCGACAACGCGTCGCCATGGATCACGACCGCCGCGGCCAGCACGATTCCGAGCCGGACCGCCACCGTGCGGCTCGGCGACGGGACGGCTGTGCTGGGTGCGTCGGTTTCGTTGCCGGGTGCACCTGTCGATGGACCGCTGGTCGCCGCGTCGGTCGCCGGTACGCCGACCGCTTCGCAGCCGTCACTGTGCGGCCCCGGGTCCCTCGACTCCGCGAAGGTGGTCGGGAAGATCGTGCTCTGCGAGCGCGGGACCGTCGATCGGCTGGCGAAGTCCGCCGAGGTCAAGCGCGCCGGCGGGATCGGCGTGATCCTGGTCAACCCGACGCCGGACTCGGTCGATCTGGATGCGCACAGCTTGCCGACCGTCGCCGTTGACGCCGACCGGTACGACGTACTGACCGCGTACGCCGCGAGCGATGCGCCTTCCGCGACGCTGGTCGACGGAAACCCGGCGAACCTGCCGGAGCCCGCCACACCGCAGATCGCCGGGTTCTCCTCGCGCGGTCCGGTGCACGCCGACGGCGGTGACCTGATCAAGCCCGACCTGGCCGCGCCGGGCGTCGGGATCCTTGCCGCGGCGGCCAACGCCGCCGGGCAGCGGCCGGCGTACGCGTTCCTGTCGGGGACGTCGATGGCCTCGCCGCACGTGGCCGGCCTGGCCGCGCTGTACCTCGGACTGCACCCGTCGGCGACGCCGGCCGAGATCAAGTCGGCGCTGATGACGACGACCCGGCCGACGGCCGGCGAGTCCGCCGGCGATGTGTTTGCCGAGGGCAACGGACAGGTCGACCCCACGCGGTACCTGAGCCCGGGACTCCTCTACCTGAACGGGCCTGACGACTGGGCCGGATACCTCGCGGCGATCCACGGTGACGCGTCGGCGCCGGATCCGTCGGACCTGAACTTGGCGTCGATCGGCGTCGGCGCCCTGGCGGGGCGGCAGACGGTGACGCGGACGGTGACCTCGACCGGCGCCGGGACGTTCACCGCTGATCCGGTCTCGCTTCCCGGCGTACAGACCGTTGTGGAGCCGTCGACGCTGAGCTTCACGGCGGCCGGCCAGAGCAAGAGCTTCCAGGTGACCTTCACACGGACCACCGCGCCGCTCGACGCGTACGCGACTGGTCAGCTGGTCTGGCGCAGTGGTGAGCAGACCGTGCGCAGTGCGCTCGCCGTACGGCCTGTTGCGCTGGTGACCCCGGCTGAGGTCTCTGCCAGCGGCAGTACCGGCCGTACGACGCTGACTGTCGCAGGTGGCGATGTCCTGGACGTCCCGCTCGCTGTGACGGGGCTGAGCCGCGGGCAGCGACTCGACGGCTCCGGTACCGCTGGTGGAGCGACGCAGAACCAGGTGATCGAGGTGCCGGCCGCTACGCCGCACGCCAGGTTCGCGCTGACCACCGGAACCGCCGGCGCGGACCTGGACCTGTCGGTCTACCGGATCAACGACTACGGCGACCGGCTGCTGGTCGCGCGGGCGGCTACGCCCTCTGCTGGTGAGCAGATCGATCTGGACGACCCACAGGCCGGGCTCTACCAGGTTGAGGTGAGCTTCTACGCCGGCACCGGAGTGCTCGGGTACAGCCTGACAAGCTACGTGCTCGGCTCTACCGAGGGCTCCTTCGCCGCGGCGCCCACGACGGTCTCGCTGGGCATCGGCAGCAGGACACCGGTCGAGCTGTCCTGGCAGGGGCTCCGGCCGGGAGGGCAGTATCTGAGCCGGGTGAATTACGGCGACACCGGGCATACGTCGTACGTGGTGGTCACCAGCGATCCCCGGACCGGCCCGCCTGTCGGTGATCCGGGTGCGCGGCCGCGGGTCTCCGTCAAGCCGGACTACGCGCTGGCTGGGCGGCCCGTCGCCGTTGTCGGGAGCGGTCTGGTCCCTGCTGTTGGCTATCAGGTCCTGTTGAAGGGCACTGCACAGGTGCTCGCGAGTGGACGCGTCAGCGACGACGGACGAGTGGGGCTGCTGGTCACGCTGCCTGCCGGCCTGAAGGCCGGCGAGCAGACCGTTGAGCTCCGGTACGCCGGGAAGACGGTGTCGGACTCGCTCATGGTCACTCCGGTGGTGCTGCGCGGGCTGTCGGGTGACGACCGGCAGGCTTTCGACGGGAACCCGTACGTCGCGCTGGTGGGTGCGGTGAGCGGCAAGGGCTCGGTGCGGGTGACCATCAAGGGACGCACGAGCGTGTATCTCGACCAGACGGTGGCAGTCGACAGCGGGACGCTGCAGGCGATCGACTGGACGTCTGCTCGGGTGGAGACCCGGGCGGAGAAGCTGACCGCGACTCTGACGGTCCAGCTGAACCATCGGCGGGCCGGGCAGAGCAAGACGGTCAGCTGGACGCCCGCCGCCGGGGCGGCGAGCTCTGCTTCGATTGCCAAGGCTTCTGCTCGGCAGGCTCAGGTGTCGTTCACGAACCGCAGTGAGCGGGTGGTCTTCCCGACGCTGCGCTACAAGCTGACCAGCGGGGACGTCGTCTTCGCGACGCTGCAGGTCGATCCGGAGCAGACTCTGTCGCGCACGTACGACGTGACCGGTGTCGACCGACTCGACCTGGTACTCGACGGCGCTGCTGTGGCGACGTACCGCAACCTGGACAAGAGCCGGCTGACCGGGCGGCCGGTGATGGCCGAGCCGTTCTGGGCAACGTTCCACCGCGGCACCGGCCAGCAACTGCAGCTGACGCTCACCAACCGCCCAGCGGGGTACAGCGGGCTGTTCTCGCTCCTGCTGGGTCAGGGCACGGACATCTACACCGGGCCGAAGGAGCTGTACGCCGAGGACATCCCGGTCGTCTACAGCCCGGAGGAGAAGGCGCCGGTCTCGCGGACGCTGAACGTTCCGGCCGGTCGACCGCTGTGGGCGACGGCGTTCTACGAGGTGGTCAGGCCGGACATCCAGTACCTCGCCGTACGGACCATGCTCGCGACGCCGCTGACGCACGCCGACCTGGCGCCGGTCCGCGGCCGCCCGACCTTCACCGGTTGAGCTTGACCACAGTCCACATCCCGCGGTAACCCCCATCGGCGCCCCGGAGAGTTGCACCTCTCCGGGGCGCTGGGCGTCTTACGGGTGCATGCGGGCGCCCTTCAGCACCTTGTCCACGGCGTTCTTCGGTCCGTGCAGCGCGATCCCGACCAAGTCCAGTTCAGCTTGCCGGACCGCCTTCACGGCCGCGCGGTTGTCGCGGTCGTTGCCGGTAGCAAACAAATCGGCGGTGAACACCGAGTGCGGGAGCTCCCGCCCGAGCACCCGCCCGTGCGAGATCGCCATCTGCTCCTTGGAGCCCTCGAACACGAGCACCGGCTGCCGGAACATCGGTAGGTACGGCGTGCCGTCGGCGTCCTCGTACGGCAGGCCCAGCAGCTCCGGCTGAGCGGTCGCCAGCCCGGACACCAGGAACGCGGTCACGTTCAGCCGCTGCCACACCGCCAGGTCGTCCCGCAGCAGCACAGCGATCTTCGTGTCGAATCTGATCTCATCCACAGGCCCAAAGCTGCCGCGCCGGACGGCCCGGTGGCTTGTACGTTCTTAACGAGTCGCCTTCGTGAGCAGCTCGAGCAAGGTGACCTGCTCGGCTTTCGACAACTGCCCGATCGAGTCGGCCAGGACGGCGTCGAGGATCCGTCCGCCCTGCTCACGAATGCGCTCACCCTCTGCCGTGAGCTGGTGGCGGACCGCCCGGCCCGGGCCCTCGCGTCGCTCGATCAGACCGCGGGCGGTCATCCGGGCAGCGAGCGAACCCATCGACTGGTCGGTCTGGAAGGTCAGCTGGGCGAGTTCGTGCAGCGACGCGTCCGGCTGTTCGTGCAGGTGTCTGAGCACGTCCCACTGCGGCAGCGAGACGCCGAGCTCGGCGAGCTCCTTGCCGGCAGCGGAGTGGTGGCGCCACTGCAGACGCTTCACGGCCAGCCCGATCTCCCGCAGCGAAGGCTTCACCCGACGCAGCGTATCAGCTTCCTTAGATAAGGCTCTGGACTAACTAAGGAAGCTGATCTAAGGTTCCTTATATGACGACAGCGAGTACCACCCGCCAGGGCATCCGGCTGACCGAGCAGGGCAGCGGACCGGCCGTTCTGCTGCTGCACGGTGGCGGCGGGCCGCAGACCGTCGCGGCGTTCGCCGATGTACTGGCCGATCGGCACGTCTACACGCCGACGCACCCCGGGTACGGCGGCACCGCGCGGCCGGATGCGCTGCGTACTCCTGCAGACCTGGCCCGGCTCTACGTCGACCTGCTCGACGAGCTCGGCCTCACGGACGTGACCGTCGTAGGCAACTCGATCGGCGGGTGGATCGCCGCCGAGATGGCGCTGCTCGAGTCGACCGCCGGCACCTCGGCGGCGTCGGCGGCGGGCTCGGCCCGGAGGCGGATCGGCGCGATCGTCCTGGTCGATGCCGTGGGCATCGAGGTCCCCGGTCACCCGGTCGCCGACTTCTTCGCGCTCAGCTTCCCCGAGATCGCACGGCTCAGCTACCACGATCCGGAGGCGTTCCGGATCGACCCGGACGCGCTGCCGCCGGAGGCTCAGGCGCAGCTCGCGGCGAACCGCGCCACGCTGGCCGTCTACGCGGCGCAGGGCATGACGGATCCCGGGCTGCTGGCGCGACTGGGCGGCATCGACGTTCCGGCGCTGGTGGTGTGGGGCGACAGCGACGGCATCGCGGGGCCGGCGTACGGGCGCGCTTTTGCCGCGGCGATTCCTGGCGCCCGGTTCGAGCTGCTCGAGAACACCGGGCACCTGCCGCAGTTGGAGAGCCCGCAGCAGCTCGCGGCCGTCGTACGGGCTTTCTCGGGGGTCAGCAGTACGGCGGGTTGCTCGTGACCGCGGTCGCCACGCGGAGGTACAGGTTGAAGAGGCGGTAGAGGTGGAGCATGTCGCCCTCGGTGGTGATGGTGCGGTCGTCGGTCTTCTTGAGTCCGGGGATCGCCAGGAGGTGCGAAGCGACTGAAGCGGACTGCCAGCGGACGGTCAGTTGGTGGGTGGCCTGAGGAGTGACGTTCGGCAGCTCGGTCAGGGCCGCTGTGACCGTCTGCTCGATGCCTGCTCGGGACTCGGTGACCGGGACGAGCTGCGCGGCGAAGCGGTCCTTGGCTTGTTTGACCGCAAAGGCCTGGATCCGTGGGTCCCACGCACGAGCCTCGGCGCACGCGGTGTCGTCGCCGGTGAGCGCAACCACCGGTACGCCGTACGCCGCGGCGGCCGCGTGCAGGAGCCCGATCTCGCCGGCCGGCTGGTCGTCGAGCCAGATGTCCTCGATCTCGTGGCCCATGAAGCTGTGGCTGAGCACGCCGAGGGTGCCGGCCCGGGAGTGGAAGCCGACACAGACGACCGCGTCGAAGTCCGGCGTCAGGCCCTCGATCATGCCCATCGGCTTCGGGCGGCCCTTGATCAGCAGGGCGCGCGGGTCGAGCAGGTCGGGCAGCAGGTTGCGCATCGGGCCGTGGGCGTCGTTGACCAGCACGTACGTCGCGCCGGCGGCGTACGCGCCGCGGACGGCGGCGTTGACGTCCTCGGTCATCAGCCCGCGGCCGCGCTCGTAGTCGCGGCCGGGCGGCTGGACGTCCTCGGCGTCGACCAGGCCGGTGATGCCTTCCATGTCCGCGCTGATGTAGACCTTCACCCGTTCCCCCGCCTCTTTCGCCGCTGTCAGCAGGCAAGCGTAGTGTTCTGAAGGGTGAGCGCGAGTGCGCAGGTACGGGCCTGGCGGCCGGAACTGAACGGTGTCGTCGAGGTGCTGCACGCCTACTTCCCGTCGCACGCCTACCCGAGCCACACCCACGACGCCTGGACGGTCCTGCTCGTCGACGAGGGCGTCGTCCGGTACGACCTGGACCACCGCGAGCACGGCCTGAGCCGCGCGCAGGTGTCGATCCTGCCGCCCAACGTGCCCCACGACGGCCGGTCGGTCCGCCCGGAGGGGTTCCGCAAGCGGGTGCTGTACCTGGAGCCCGACCGGCTCGGCATCGACCGGATCGGCGCTGCCGTCGACCAGCCCGAGCTGCTCGACCCACTGCTCCGGCAGCGCATCGAGCAGCTGCACGGCGTACTGGCGGTGGGTCAGGAGCCGCTGGAGGCGGAGAGCCGCCTCACGCTGATCGAGGAGCGCCTACGACAGCACCTCGAGCGCCAGGTCGTCGCACCGCCCGACCGGCGGGACGTGGGAGTCGCCAGCCGGCTGCGTGAGGTGCTGGACGCGCACCTCCCCGGCGGGATCACGCTGGACGAGGCGTCGACGCTGGTGCACGCCCACCCGGCGCACCTCGTCCGCGCGTTCAGCCGGGAGTTCGGCATGCCACCCCACCGGTACCTGACCGGTCGTCGCGTCGACCTCGCCCGCCGGTACCTGCTGGAGGGCCGCCCGGCCGCCGAGGTCGCGACACTGGCCGGCTTCTACGACCAGTCCCACCTGACCAGGCACTTCCGCCGCATGCTCGGCGTGACCCCGAGCCGCTTCGTCAAGCCTTGACGTCGAGCTACCGCGCGTCGACCTTCGCCGGCGATTCCGCCTTCGAGGCCTTGTACGCCTTCACGCCCCACGTGCCGAGCAGGCCGGCGATCCCCAGGTTGACCACGATCAGCACGGTGTGCGCGACGTAGTACCCGGTCGGGCGGTTCTCGGTGGCGGCGAGGTTCTTGATGAAGGTCACGTACGTGACGACGTTCCAGACCGCGATCGCGATCAGCACCAGGGCATGCTTGCGTTCCAGTTTCACCCTGCCAGTGTGCACGTAGGGGGCGGCCGCGCCTCACTCGGCCGCCCCAAGCGAGGGGCGAGCTCTCTACGTGAGAACGACCCTGCTCGACGGCCGGACGGACAGCAAGGGACAGCAAGCTACTGGCGGGTCACCTCAAGGGATTACCTTTGCGCGACATCGGGGCCGCGGTCGACCGTGCGCAGCAGCTGGGTCCGGTTGGCGACGCCGAAGCGCCGGTACAGCCGGGTGAGCTGCGACTCGACGGCCTTCACGCTCAGGTACAGCGCGGCGGCGATCTCGCGGTTGGTGGACCCGTCGCGGACCATCGCGACGATCTGCAGCTCGTTGTCGGTCAGCTCGGACGGCTGCCGGCTGCGGCTCGGTACGTCGAGCCGCGCGAGCTCCGTCTCGGCGACCTCCCGCCAGGCGGGCGCGCCGTACTGCTCGAACTGCTCGATCGCGTCCAGGAACGCCGTCCGGGCGACCGAGCGCCGCCGCGCCTGCCGCGCGACCCGCCCGCGGGTCAGCTCGCAGCGCGCGAGGTCGAGCGGGTACACGTGGTCCCCCGCGGTCGCGATCGTCTTCTCCAGCAGGTCCAGCGCCGCCGCCGGGTCGCCCTGCTTGGCGATCAGCAACGCCTCGGACCGCGCGAGACCGACCCGGACCACCTCGCGGTCGAGCGTGTCGGCCCGCTCGCGGATCTCCGCGATCAGCGCCGCCGCGTCGTCCAGCCGGCCGGAGGCGACCAGCGCCTCGGCGTAGTCCGCGTGCCACGGGATCACGGCCGGGTCGTACGGCATCGCCGCCTCCCCCGACTCCGCGATCGCGTCGAAGGCCTCGACCGCCCGCTGCGGATCACCGACCAGTACGCCGACCAGCCCGACCGCGGACAGCGCCGGACCGGTCCACTCGTCGTTGCCGATCACGCGGACCGCCTCGAGCGACGCCTCGGCCATCTCGCGCGCCATCGTCGCCGTCCCGCCGGCCCACTCGGCGCGGGCGGCGATCACCATGCCGACCTCGGGCTCGTCGCCCAGGTCCTGCATCAGCTGGAGGCACTCGTGCCCGGCCGTCAGCGCGTCGGCCCCACGGCCGCTGCGCTCGTAGATCGCGGTCGCCGAGATCAGGATTCCGGCCAGCCAGCGCACCGCGCCGCCGACGCGGACCTCCTCGACGAGCGTGCTGATGCCTTCGATCGCCGCCGCGTTGTTGCCGCGGAACAGCTCCCGCATCGCTGCCATCTGCCGCGCGTGTACCACGCTCTTGGTCAGCGGCAGCCCGATCGCCAGCTCGCCGGCCAGGCCGAGCAGCCGGTCCGACGTCTGGCCGCCACCGACCGCGACCTCGACCGGGTGCGCCGCGCTCAGCGCGTCGACCAGGGCCTCGGTGTCGCCGCAGCGACGGGCCAGCTCCTCGGCGACGCGGGCGTCCTCGCGCGCGTCGTCCAGCCGGCGATCGAAGTACGCGCTGTGGCTGCGCATGATCCGCACCTGCGCCTCGAGCCGGTCGTTGCCCTCGGCAGCCTCGAACGCCTCGGCGAGCAGGTCGATCCGTTGCTCGCGCTCCGGCCAGGCAGCGTCGACGAGCAGCAGCAGCGCCGGAACCTTGACCTCGGCAACGGTCGCGGCCTGTACGGCGAGCCGAGCCATCTCCGCCGACTCCACCAGGTGCCCAGCGGCGGCAGCGTCGTCAGCGGCTCGGGTCAATCGCCGGGCACGGTCGTCCGGCGCGTCGGCCGGGGTCCTGTCGGCGGCGAGGCGCCAGAGCGTCGCAGCGGCGCCGAGCGCCCCACGAGCGCCTGCGGTCGTCCCGGCCTCCTCCAGCGCGGCGGCGAGGCCCGCGTCGGCCTCCTGGGTCGCCAGGGCCCGGTGAGTGGCGTTCTCGACCGGCTCCTCGACCACCGCGGCCAGGCAGGCGTGGGCCTGCCGTCGCGCGGCCGACGTCGCCTCGGCGTACACGAACTCGCGCAGCAGCGGGTGGTTGAACCTCAGCCGCTCCGACGAGACGTCGATCAGCCCGAACCCCTCCGCCTCGGCCAGCTCCGCGTCGACCGAGCGGCCCAGCGAAGCGGCCAGCTGGGACGTGGTCGGGCGCGGGGAGGCGGACGCGTGCAGGAGCAGCTCGTGCGTCGCCGGGCTGAGGTCGGCCAGGCGGTCGCCGAGCAGCGTCTTCAGCCGGCTCGACACCGGGAGCGGGTCGTTCGGCGAGACGCCCTGCGGGTGCCGCAGTACCGCACGGCCCAGCTCGAGCGCCATGAACGGGTTGCCGTCGCTGGCCGTGTAGATGCGCCGGGCGGTCCGTACGGGAAGCGGACTGGAGAGCCGGTTGCGCAGGAGAGCCAGTACGTCGGGCTCGGCCAGCGCCGGCACCTCCAGCTGCAGCACCGGCTCCGGGCACGCCTCGGCCATCACCGGAAGGTCACCGTCGGCCACCTGCTCGGTGGCCAGCATGTGCACGCCCTCGGTCAGCCGGCGGGCGCAGAAGGTCAGCACTTCGAGACTGGACGGATCGACCCACTGGATGTCGTCCACGACCAGCAGCACCGGGCCGGACGCCGCCAGGCGCCGCAGTACGTGCAGTACGGCGAGGCGCACGGCCAGCTCGTCCCGGACCGTGTCCGGCGCGCTGGCCTTGAGCAGTGCGACCTCCAGCGGCTGGCGCAGGTGGTCGGGCAGCACCTGCCAGGCCAGCTCGAGCTGGTTGGACAGGAGGTCCAGCAGCGTGACGTACGGCAGGCCGGCCTCGCTCTGGGAGGGGGCAGCACTCAGCACGCGCCAGCCGGAGCGGGCGCGGTCGGCGACGAGCGCGCGGCCCAGCGCGGACTTGCCGATTCCGGTCGGGCCGTAGAGCAGCACGGAGCCACTGGTCTCGAGCTGCGTCCGCGCGCGCTCGACCAGTCCGGCGCGCCCGACCAGCTCGTCGTCAGTCATCGATCAACATTCTCCCCGAAGGATTACATTCGCGGACATCACAGTCGAGTGCTACCGGACACGGCGAGTGTCACACACGGATATCTGGACGCCACCACTTCGTTACCCATCTGTTCGCGCCTGGTTTGGCCCACTGGTGCCAACGGCTCCGGCGTGTCGCGCCGCAGTACGCCGGATTTCCCCCATTTGCGCCCGGCGGGTCAGCTCAGGAAGGCCCGCAGCAGGGCCGCGGTGCCGGCCAGGTGCTCCTGCATCGACGTCCGCGCGCCGGGCGCGTCGCCGGCCAGGATGGCGTCGACGATCCGCTGGTGCTGCTCGTCGGAGTGCACGATGTTGCGTTCGAGCAGCGGAATCGCGTCGAGCAGGGCGTTCAGCCGCATCCGGACGTCGGCGACCGCGGTGGTCAGCGACGGCGAGCCGCTCACCTCGGCGATCGCGAGGTGCAGCCGCGAG
The DNA here is from genome assembly GCF_039529595.1 of Kribbella lupini. Lineage (NCBI taxonomy): Bacteria > Bacillati > Actinomycetota > Actinomycetes > Propionibacteriales > Kribbellaceae > Kribbella > Kribbella lupini. The sequence goes on from NZ_BAAANC010000002.1 coordinate 801,719, forward strand.
TCCATCCGCCGATAGTCGGTCAACTTGGCCGTCGCGGTGTCGGCCAGGCACCGGGTGAGGTGGTCGCGCTCCTCGACACCGAGAGCGCGCGAGGCCGCCGCCTCGGCCGCACCGACTTCCAGGGCCGAGCGGAGGACCAGTGCGTCTTCGAGGCCGTCACCGAGCTCTCTGGCCAGCTTCTTCGCGCCGACCCGCTTCGGGCGTGGCAGGCGGGTGTTGACGAACGTTCCGCCGTACCGGCCGCGGCGCGACTCGACGTACCCGGCTTCGGTGAGCGCGCGGATCGCCTCCCGCAGCGTGACGCGGGAGACGTTCAGCCGCGCCGCGAGGTCACGCTCGGACGGCAGGCGCTCGCCCGGACCGACCACGCCGAGCTTGATCGACTGCAGCAGCCGCTCGACGGTCTCCTCGAACGGGTTGCCCGCCCGCACCGGCCGGAACAGCGCCTCCCCAGCGCGCGCCTCCTCGACCACACCGCCACCTCTCCCCCGTCGGATCCCTCACCCTAAATCCCCCACTGCCCCGACCTTGTGCACCGACCAGCCGTTCTCGGCGCGTTGCCGTGACCGGCCGGTGCTCAAAGTCAGCCTTCAGAGCGGGGTTACGTATGCGCCCGAGATGCCGCCGTCGACGAGGAACGTGTTGGCCGTGATGAACGACGAGTCGTCGGAGGCGAGGAACGCGACCGCGGCGGCGATCTCCTCGGGTTCGCCGAAGCGGCCCATCGGGACGTGCACGAGACGGCGCTGGGCGCGTTCGGGGTCTGCGGCGAACAGTTCCTGCAGCAGCGGCGTGTTCACCGGGCCCGGGCAGAGCGCGTTGACGCGGATCCCCTGCCGGGCGAACTCGACGCCCAGCTCGCGGCTCATCGCCAGGACGCCGCCCTTGGACGCCGAGTACGAGATCTGCGACGTCGCCGCGCCCATCACGGCCACGAACGACGCGGTGTTGATGATCGAGCCTTTGCCCTGGCGCTGCATGTACGGGATCGCCGCCTTGCAGCACAGGTAGACCGAGGTCAGGTTGACCTCCTGCACCTTGCGCCACGCCTCCAGCCCGGTGTCCAGGATCGAGGCGTCCTCGGGCGGCGAGATCCCCGCGTTGTTGAACGCGATGTCGACCGCCCCGAAGGTGTCGAAGGCCTGCTGGAACAGGGTGTCCACCGCGGAAGCGTCGGTGACGTCGGTCGGCACGAACAGCCCGCCCACCTCGTCGGCCGCGGTCTTGCCCGCGACGGGATCGAGGTCCCCGATCACGACCTTCGCGCCCTCGGCCGCGAGCCGCCGTACGCTCGCCAGGCCGATACCGCTCGCGCCGCCGGTCACGACGGCGACCCGGCCTTCGAGGCGGTGTGCCTTCACGTCACTCATTCAGTCCTCCGTGCTGATGAAGATGTTCTTGGTCTCGGTGAACGCGGCCAGCGCGTCCGGACCGAGCTCGCGGCCGAGCCCGGACTGCTTGAAGCCGCCGAACGGCGTGGAGTAGCGCACCGACGAGTGCGAGTTCACCGACAGGTTCCCCGCCTCGATGCCACGGCTGACCCGCAGCGCGCGCCCGACGTCGCGGGTCCAGATCGATCCGGACAGCCCGTACGCCGAATCGTTGGCGCGCCGGATCGCGTCGGCCTCGTCGTCGAACGGGACCACCACGACGACCGGGCCGAAGATCTCCTCGGTCAACGCCGGCGAGTCCTCGGCGAGCCCGGTCAGCACCGTCGGCGGGAACCAGTACCCCGGCCCGTCCGGCGCGCTCCCGCGGAAGGCCAGCGACCCGGCGTCGACGTACGACGCCACCCGCTCGCGCTGCTGGGCCGAGATCAGCGGTCCCATCTCGGTCGTGGCGTCGCTCGGATCGCCCACGCGGACGCCCTGCACCGCCGGCTCGAGCAGCTCCAGGAACCGGTCGTGCACCGAGCGCTCGACCAGGATCCGCGAGCGCGCGCAGCAGTCCTGCCCGGCGTTGTCGAACACGCCGTACGGCGCCTGCGCCGCGGCCTTCTCCAGATCCGCATCGGCGAAGACCACGTTCGCGGACTTGCCGCCGAGCTCCAGCGTCACCCGCTTCACCTGGTCGGCGCAGCCCGCCATCACCTGCTTGCCGACGCCGGTCGAACCCGTGAACACGACCTTGCGCACCGCCGGATGGGTGACGAACCGCTGCCCGACGACCGTGCCCGCGCCCGGCACGATCTCCAGCACGCCCGGCGGAATCCCCGCCTCCAGCGCCAGCTCGCCGATGCGGATCGCGGTCAGCGGGGTCAGCTCGGCGGGCTTCAGTACGACGGTGTTGCCGGCCGCGAGGGCCGGTGCGAAGCCCCAGCCGGCAATGGGCATCGGGAAGTTCCACGGCACGATCACGCCGACCACGCCGAGCGGTTCGGCCACGGTCAGATCGATGCCTCCAGCAACGGGAATCTGCCGGCCGAACAGGCGCTCGGGCGCGGCCGCGTAGTAGTGCAGGACGTCGCGGACGTTGCCCGCTTCCCAGCGGGCGTTGCCGATCGTGTGGCCGGCGTTCTCCACCTCGAGCGCGGCCAGGTTCTCCAGGTCGGCGTCGACCGCGTCGGCGAACCGGCGCAGCAGCCGCCCGCGGTCCGCGGGGGCGACCGCGCGCCAGGTGGTGAACGCCTCGGCGGCGCGAGCGATGGCCGCATCGGTCTGCTCGACCGAGGCGAGCTCGACCGTGCGGACCACCTTCTCGGTGGCCGGGTTGATCACGTCGTACGTCACGGGGTTCTTCTCCTCGATGCTTCGGCGACCAGGGCGGTGAACAGCCGCAGGTCGTCGGGGTTCTCCTCGGGGTGCCACTGCACGCCGAGCGCGAATTCCTTGCCCGTCACCTCGGCCGCCTCGACCGTGCCGTCTCCGGCGCGGGCCGTCACCCGCAGGCGGTCGGCGACGACGTCGAGGGCCTGGTGGTGGTAGCAGTGCACGGTCGTCCGGTCGCCGAACAGGGTGCTGGTCAGCGTATCCGGTTCGATCTTGACGTCGGTGCGGCCGAAGATCGCGGGCGACGGGCGGTGCTCGTCGTGGCCGACCGCTTCGGGCAGGTGCTGCTGCAGCGTGCCACCTAGGGTGACGTTCAGCATTTGCAGGCCGCGGCAGATCGCGAGCAGCGGAAGGTCTTTGTCCAGGGCAGCCTGGATGAGCACCTTTTCGTGCTCGTCGCGGCCCGGTCTGGTGTCGACGGTCTCCGAGTGCGGCACAGCGCCGTACGAGGTGGGGTCGACGTCGCAGCCGCCGGCGATCACGAGCCCGTCGAAGAGGTCGAGGATCGACGGGTCGGTGCCGACGGGCGGGAGGAGGATCGGTGTACCGCCAGCCGCGACCACCGAATCGAGATAGACCCGCGGCAGGAGCGCGGCGTCACGCTCCCACACTCCCCAGATCGTCGGCTCGAGATAGGTGGTGATGCCGATCCGTGGCCTCTCAGAGCCGTTCGAAACCACGGACCCGCTCCCAGTCGGTGACGGCGGCGTCGTACGCGTCCAGCTCCACCCTGGCCGCGTTGAGGTAGTGGTCGACCATCTCGTCGCCGAACGCCTGGCGCGCGATCTTCGAACCGCCGAACAGCGCCGACGCCTCGCGCAGCGTCGTCGGGACGTGCGGTTTGTCGCTGGTGTAGGCGTTTCCGGCGAGCAGCGGCTCGAGCTCCAGCTCGTTCTCGATGCCGTGCAGGCCGGACGCGATCAGCGCGGCGACGGCCAGGTACGGGTTCACATCGCCGCCAGGCAAGCGGTTCTCGACGCGCAGCGACTGGCCGTGGCCGACGACGCGGAGCGCGCACGTGCGGTTGTCAAGACCCCACGCGACCGCTGTGGGCGCGAAGCTGCCGGCCTGGAAACGCTTGTACGAGTTGATGTTCGGCGCGAGCAGGTAGGTCAGCTCGGGCAGACAGGCGAGCTGGCCGGCGATGAACTGTTCCATCAGCACGCTGAACCCGTGCTCGCGGTCCCCCGCCAGGACCGGGTCGCCGTCGGCGCCGCGGAAGCTCAGGTGGATGTGGCAGGAGTTGCCTTCGCGTTCGTCGTACTTGGCCATGAAGGTCAGGCTCTTGCCGTGCTTGACCGCGATCTCCTTCGCGCCGGTCTTGTAGATCGAGTGGTTGTCGCAGGTCTTCAGCGCTTCGTCGTACCGGAAGGCGATCTCCTGCTGGCCGAGGTTGCACTCGCCCTTGGCCGACTCGACGTACAGGCCGGCGCCCTCCATCGAGTTGCGGATGTCGCGCAGCAGCGGCTCGATCCGCGCGGTGCCGAGCAGCGAGTAGTCGACGTTGTACTGGTTCGCCGGATCGAGGTCCTGGTACCCCTTGGACCAGGCCTGCTCGAAGGTGTCGTTGAACACGATGAACTCGAGCTCGGTGCCGACGTACGCCGTGAGGCCGCGCTCGGCGAGCCGGTCGAGCTGCGCCCGGAGGATCTGCCGCGGGCTCGCCGGCATCGGTCGACCGTCGAGCCACTGCACGTCGCAGATGACCAGCGCGGTGCCGTCGAGCCAGGGCAGCAGCCGGAGCGTGTCGAGGTCGGGGGCCATCAGCAGGTCGCCGTACCCGCGTTCCCACGAGGACATCTCGTAGCCGTCGACGGTGTTCATGTCGACGTCGACGGCGAGCAGGTAGTTGCAGCCCTCGGTGCCGTGCTGCACCACCTCCTCGAGGAAGTAGCGCGCGCCGCAGCGTTTGCCCTGCAGCCGGCCCTGCATGTCGGTGATCGCGACCAGGACGGTGTCGATCTCTCCCTTGCCCACCAGGTCCCGCAGTTGCTGCACGGTCAGCTTGCCGGTGGTTGAGGCCACGGTCACTCCCGGGTTCTATTGGTCTGCGGTCAGTCCATTGACGCAACTGCCCGGCGCGATGTCAATGTGTCCGTTCCCTTGACACCGGCCCGCGGCGCGAGGAACCTCGTGGCCATTCCTAGTGGTATGCCCGTAGACCATTGGAGCCACGATGAGCCGGAAGACCTCGCGCGTCGACTACCAGCAGGTGGGCAAGGAGTACCTCGAGCAACGCCAGCTGCGCCGAGGCGCGGCCGGCTGGGTGCTGCTGGCCGGGCTGGGGGTCGCCTACGTCATCTCCGGCGACTTCGCCGGCTGGAACTTCGGTCTGGCCGAGGGCGGCTGGGGCGGGCTGCTGATCGCGACCGTGCTGATGGCCACGATGTACACCTGCATGGTGTTCGGGCTGGCCGAGCTCGCGTCGGCGATCCCCGTGGCCGGCGCCGGGTACGGCTTCGCGCGGCGGGCCCTCGGGCCGTTGGGCGGTTTCGCCACCGGGACCGCGATCCTGATCGAGTACGCGATCGCGCCGGCCGCGATCGCCACCTTCATCGGCGGGTACATCGAGGCGCTCGGCCTGTTCGGGCTGACGTCGAGCTGGCCTGTCTACCTGGGCTGCTACGTGATCTTCATCGGCATCCACCTGTACGGCGTGGGCGAGGCGCTGCGGCTCACGATGGCGATCACCGCGATCGCCGTGGTGGCGCTGGTGGTGTTCGTGGTCGCGATGATCCCGCAGTTCGACGCCGACAAGCTGTTCGACATCGTGCCGAACGATGCCGCGGGGGCGAGCGAGTTCATCCCGTTCGGGTACGCCGGGGTGCTGGCCGCGCTGGTCTACGGGATCTGGTTCTTCCTGGCCGTGGAGGGTGTGCCGCTGGCCGCGGAGGAAGCCCGCGACCCGGTCCGCGACATGCCGCGCGGGATCATCACCGCGATGGGCGTCCTGCTCGTCTTCGCCGCGCTGATGCTCGTCTTCACCGCCGGCGGCGCGGGATCAGCTGTCGTCGCCGAGTCGGACAACCCGTTGCCGCTGGCCCTTCGTACGGCGTTGGGCGGTGATCCCTGGGTCGCCGACTTCGTCAACTACGTCGGCCTTGCGGGCCTCGTCGCGAGCTTCTTCTCGATCGTCTACGCGTACTCGCGGCAACTCTTCGCGCTCTCCCGCGCCGGCTACCTGCCGCGCTTCCTGTCGGTCACCGGCAAGCGCAAGACGCCGTACCTGGCCCTGCTCGTCCCCGGCGCCATCGGCTTCCTGCTCGCCGCCATCACCCAGGACGGCGCCCTCCTGATCAACATCGCGGTCTTCGGCGCCACGGTGTCGTACGTGCTGATGACGCTGTCCCACATCGTCCTGCGCGTCCGCGAACCCGACCTCGCCCGCCCGTACCGCACCCCCGGCGGCACCGTCACCACCGGCATCGCCCTCGTCCTGGCCGTCATCGCGGTGATCGCCACCTTCTTCGTCGACAAACTGGCGGCAGCGATCACCGCGGCCATCTTCCTCGCCGCCATCGCCTACTTCTGGTTCTACAGCCGCCACCACCTCGTCGCCTCGGCCCCCGAGGAGGAGTTCGCCGCCATCCAGCAGGCGGAGTCGGAGCTGTCCTAGCGAGAACGGCCGCTAGCGCTTCGAGCGGTTCGGGAGGCGGTCGGCGAGGCCTTCGAGGAGGCCGTAGCCGGCCAGGGAGAAGGCTCCGAGGGCGAGCAGGAACGCGCCGACCGCGAAGTCGATGTTGCTCGGTCGCAGGACGAGGCCGATGACGGCGAAGACGACGCCGATCACGGCGGACCAGACGATGACGCGGCGGCCCATGAAGGAGTAGCCCATGCCGGCGATGGTATCGGCGCGGCGAGTCATCCGGCCGCGCAAGTCAGCAGGTGCTCGCGCGGGACTGCGCTTCCTCTTTCAGGACCAACGTCGTGGGGCCGGCGGTTCGGGACGAGTGAGTGGCTTCGTCCGGTCCGGCGCAGTACTGCCGTGGCACTGGTGGGTCTTGGGGATCGGCGGAACCGTGCTGAAAATCGGGGGATTCGGCCGCACCGCCCAAGTGGCCCGATCTGGAGGAGCGCGTCATGCGATCTTTCGTCACCCGTCCCCGCGCGTTCGCCGTACTGCTGGTCGGTACGGCGCTCGCGTTCAGTCCGCTCGGTGGTCAGGCCCAGGCGAAGTTGCCGGCCGACGCGACCGGGAACCCGTGCTACAGCCCGGGCGAGTCCACGTCGGCGCGTGGTGGTCAGGAGGCCGACCACCGGGAGCTGAGCGCGGCCGAGCAGAAGTCCGTCGAGGCCAGGACCGCCGAGCTGCTCAAGGCCAAGCGGGCTCGCGGACTCGCGCCGGCAGCCGGCACGCTGGCCTCGGCGAACGTGCCGGTCTACATCCACGTCATGCGCAGCAGCAGCGGCGCCGGTGACGTCACCGCGACGCAGATCAACCAGCAGATCGCGGAGCTGAACCAGGACTTCGCCGGTGGCGAGTCCAGCGCGGCGGCGAACACCGGGTTCACGTTCACGCTGGCCGGGACCTACCGGTACAACAACAGCACCTGGCACCGCGACGGCCAGAGCACGACGTACCGGGCGCAGACCCGCAAGGGCGGCAAGAACGCGCTCAACATCTGGCTGGTCAACTTCAGCTACCTCGGCATCGCGACCTTCCCGTGGGACTACGCCAGCAACCCGTCGATCGACGGCATCCGGGTGCAGTACAGCTCGCTGCCCGGCGGCTCGTCGACGAACTTCAACCTCGGCAAGACCGCGACCCACGAGGCGGGCCACTGGTTCGGGCTCTACCACACCTTCCAGGGCGGCTGTACGTCGACGAACGACTCGGTCTCCGACACGCCCGCCCAGGGCAGCGCCAGCAGCGGCTGCCCGACCGGCCGGGACTCCTGCTCGCTGTCCGGGCTGGACCCGATCCACAACTACATGGACTACTCCTACGACTCCTGCTACAACCAGTTCACGCCGGGTCAGAGCACCCGGATCAGCAACATGTGGACGGCGTACCGGGCCTGAGTCCCGGCATCTGCTCCGTGGCCGGTCCCTCAACCTTGGCGGGGACCGGCCGCGGGTTCCACGGCGTACAACCCTTTGCCGGTGCCGTCGCGTCAGGACGGGCGACACACCATCGAGCGAAGGAGAAGTGCCTTGAGGAAGTCCGCGGTTCTTGTGTCCGTCCTGGTCGTCGGCACGCTGGCGGCTGCGCCCGTCGCTGCTCAGGCGGCCCCGGCGGGGGTCACCCAGCCGTACGGTCATCTCGTGTCCGGCACGACGTGGAGCACGGGTGGGACGTACGTCGCCAAGGGCGGCAAGATCGAGCTGACGCTGAAGACGCTGCCCAAGGCCACCGATGTGCTGGTCGAGGAGTGCGAGGGCGGTGGGGATCTGGGCGACGTCCAGACCTTCACCAAGAACGCGTCCCGGCACGTGCTGGCGACCGGGGTGGCGAAGGGGACGTGCTTCTTCGTGCTCCTGCAGCCGCACGCCGGCGCGGGTGACTACCGGGTTGGTGGAACGCTCAAGTACTAGATCTCAGAGCGCGTACGGCCCTTGATATGCCAACCGTCGAGGCCGCTCCCTCGCCTGGCAGGGTGCGGCCTTGGCAGGGGGTGTGCGTGGTTTTTGGGCTGGAGGTTGTCTAGAGTGCGGCCGATGCGTGTGCTCCTGACGGCGTGCGCGACCACCGTGATGCTGGTGGCCGGCCCGCTCACAGCGACCGCCGCCGCCCAGGGCTCGCGGAGCCCGGTCGGTGGCGTCCAGCTGACCTCGGAGGCGACGGTCGTGGCCGCGGGAGCGACGCCGCCGGCGGTACAGGCCGGGTCGTTCGTCGTCGCGGACCTCGACACGGGGACCGTGCTGGCCGCGAAGGCGCCGCACGCGAAGCTGCGGCCGGCCAGCACGCTCAAGACGCTGACGGCGCTGGTGCTGCTGCCGCGGCTGAACAAGGCCGACGTGGTGGTCGGGTCGGACGCCGATGCGGGGATCGAGGGCAGCAAGGTCGGGGTGTACCCGGGCCTGCGGTACTCGGTGGACCTGCTGTTCCAGGGGATGTTCCTCGCGTCCGGGAACGACGCCGTGCACGCGCTGGCCCAGCACGACCAGGGCGGGATCGCGGCGACCATCGACCGGATGAACAAGAAGGCCGAGGAGATCGGTGCGCTCGACACGCACGTGACGGATCCGACCGGGCTGGACGCGGACGGGCAGGTCTCCTCGGCGTACGACCTGGCGCTGTTCGCGCAGGCGGGGCTCGGGCGGCCGGACTTCGCGAAGTACGCGTCGACGAAGTACACGAACTTCCCGCTGGCCAAGGCCGGGACGTACCAGGTCGCGAACCAGAACAAGCTGCTGTTCAACTACGACGGCGCGCTGGGCGTCAAGACCGGCTACACGACGCTGGCCCGCAACACGTTCATCGGCGCCGCCCGGCGGGACGGGCACACGCTGGTCGTCACGCTGATGAACTCGCCGCACGGCATCACCGAGGACGCCACGAAGCTGCTCGACTGGTCCTTCAGCCACTACGACGCGCTGAGCCCGGTCGGGACGCTGGTCAAGCCCGTGACCAAGACCGGCCCGAACGTGTCGAAGAAGTCCGCCGCCGGTACGCCGCTGCCGAAGCGCACGCACACCGTCCTGATGCCGGCGCTCGCCGTGCAGTCGCTGGCGCTGAGAATCCCGTCCTGGGCGTACGCCGCGCCGCTGTTCCTGCTGCTGGCTGTCTTCCTGCGCAGGCCGAGGGCCCTACGGGTCCACAGCAAGAAGACCAGAGCCAGAAGACACTAACGCTTGAGTGAGCGGGCTGCTCTGGCCAGCTGGACGGTGATGGCGGTGGCGGTGGCGCCGAGTACGGCTCCGGCGGCCACGGCGACGGTGTCGGCCTTGCGCGCCGGGATCGGGACGACCTTGAACTTCTTGCCGGGTGGGCCCGGGAGCAGGCCGTTCTCGTCCGGTTCGGGGTTGGTGGAACCGTTCGTCCGCCGCCGCGGGACCACCTGCTCGGTCTCGAACGGCATCGCGGCGCGGGCGGCTTCCTCGGCCTCGCCGGTGTGCCAGCGGTGGTCGAGGGTCGCTTCCTTGGTCCAGGCGGCGATCAGCATGATGACGCGCGTCATCAGGTAGATCCAGACCAGCAGCGCGAGCGGCAGCGCCAGAGCGCCGTACGCCGCGTTGCTGCCGATCACGTGCTTGACGTAGGCGTTGCCGAGCTTCTGGGCGGCGAAGAAGACGATGCCGCCGGCAACCGCCGCGATCAGCGCGACCTTGCGGGGCAGGATGATCCGCGGCATCGCGGTCTGCAGGTACAGGAACAGGACGGCGCCGGCCGCGACGCCGACCACCACGCTGATCAGGCCGAGACCCCAGTCCGCCAGCCAGGTGCCGTCGAGGTCGACCCACCCGACGATCTTCTTCGACAACCCGGACAGCACCGACGAGGCGAGCGTGGCGAGGATGCCGATCAGGCCGAGGCCGACCAGCGCGCCGAGGTCGGTCACCTTCAGCTTGACCGCGTTGCCCGGCTGGTCGTCCAGCTCGTGCATCGACCGGATCGAGGCGCGCAACGAGTCGATCCAGCCGAGGCCGGTGAGCAGCAGGGAGACGCCGGAGATCAGCCCGATGGTGCCCGCGTTGGCGATCAGCGAGTCGATGTCGATCTGGTCGCCGATGCCCGGCAGGTTCTTGGCCAGGGCCTTCTTCATCACGTCGATCGCGCTCTTCGGGAGCAGCGCGCCGACGACGGCCGCGGACAGCACGATCAGCGGGAACATCGACAGGAAGCCGAAGAAGCTCGTTGCCCCGGCCAACCGGTTGCCGCGCCGGTCGCCGTACCGCTTCCAGGCCCGCCACAGCTGCGTGCGGCTGAACCGCGCCCAGACCGCCTTGCCCCGTTCCTTGACGCCCATTGCTCTCCTGTACCCGTCCTGCCCGCCTGTACGCCGTACAGCCTGGCAGGTGGGTCAGCCCTTGAGCGGGAAGGCGCGCTGCGGCCGCCAGACGCCGTCGGCGCCGTGCTCGTACCGGCTGAACGCGGAGACGTCGAAGGCGCAGTCGTAGTCCGCGAGCGTGTCGTACGCGCGGTCCAGCGACTCCTTGTCGAGGTCGTGGGCGACCGTGACGTGCGGGTGGTACGGGAACCGCAGGTCGACCGCGAGCGGGCCGGAGCGGACCTGCGACTGCAGGACCTCGCACGACGAGATCCCCTCGGCCAGCGTGACGAACACCACCGGTGAGATCGGGCGGAACGTCGCGGTGCCGCGCAGGCGGATCCGGAAGCTCGGGAACCTCGCGGCCAGCTCGAGGAGGTGCTCGTCGATCCGCGGGAGGTCCTCGTCGGGGACCTCGGTCGGCGGCAGCAGCGTCACGTGGGTCGGGATCGAGGAGGCCATCGGGTCGCCGAAGTCGGCCCGGTACTTCTGCAGCTCCGAGCCGAAGGGTTCTTCGATCGGAATCGCGACACCGATCGTCGCCATCCGGCGCCTACCGCCCCGACGCCGGGGCGACGGGAGCGCTGGTGGGGTGCGCGGGGGCAGGAGCGAGGTCGAGGACGGCTGCTGACATACCCCGATTCTGACACCGCCCCGGGTCTGATCCGTAGCCGGGACTGTGTCGGGTTGCTCATAAGAAGGAAGTTATGAGGAGGCTGGAGGTCGGCGGTGCTGCGGCCGGGAGGGTTGCCGGGGGCTGAGGCCGCGGCGGCCGGGAAGAAAAGTTGGCCAGGGGCCTGGAGCGGGAGGTGGGCCGCGGTGTGGTCGTAGGGTCTTCGGCATGGGAACTCGTCGGGCTTTGGTGGTGCCGGGTGGGCAGTACGGGCCGCATGCTCCGTTGCTGATGTTCGCGGCGGACGCGGCGGAGCGGCGCGAGGCTGCTGTGGAGCACGTGGAGTGGACCAATCGCGAGGCCGCGCTGAAGTTGTCCGAGGCGGAGCTCGAGGCGTGGGTGATCGGCCAGGTGTCGCCGCGGCTGCCGTTGGGAGTGGCGGGGTCGGGGCTGCTGTTCATCGGGAAGTCGCTCGGCACGCACGCCGCGGCCCTGGCGGCTGAGCGGGGGCATCCGGCAGTGTGGCTGACGCCGTTACTGAAGTACAGGCAGGTCGTGGAGGCGCTGGAGCGATCCCGCTCGCCGTTCCTGCTGGTGGGCGGGACCAACGATCCACTGTGGGACGGCGACGTGGCGCGGCAGCTGACGCCGTACGTGCTGGAGGTCCCGGAAGCCGACCACGGGATGTACGTCCCCGGCCGGCTCGCCGCGTCCGCCGAGGTGCTAGGTCAGGTGGCTACCGCTGTCGAAGACTTCCTTGACGACGTGGTCTGGGTCTAGCCCGTTCAGCAACCTCTATCTGTTCGTCTCTAGGCCGTGGTGGCCGGGTTGCCGTCGACGGCTGCCTTCAGCTTGGGGACGAGCTGGTCGAGCACGATCGGCAGGCTGAGCACCGAGACGAAGCTGGTGGCGCCGTACAGCGGGTCGTCGTAGTTCTCCTCGACGAACACGTCGCGGCCCTGCGTGCGGACCGGGAGGTTCTTGTACAGCGGGTCGGCCTGCAGCTTCGCCGTGCCGCCCTTGGTCGGGAACCAGACCAGCGCCTGCTGGTCGAGCAGCCCGATCCGCTCCTTGCTGATGTTGGCGCCGAACTTGTCGCCGATCAGGCCGTCCAGACCGCTGGGCAGCGTGAAGCCCAGGTCGGTCAGCAGGCGCGAGCGCGGATCCTGGCTGCCGTAGATGAAGTACCCCTCGTACGGCGTCGCCATCAGCGCCGGCTTGCCCTGGAACTCGGGGTGCTCGGACCGGACGGTCGCGAAGCGCGCCTCGATGCTCTTCACCAGCTCATCGGCCTGCTTCGGCTTGCCGACGGCCTGGCCGACCGTACGGGCCGCGTCCTGCCAGGCGATACCGTAGTCCGGCAGGCCCGGCGGCTGCGCGACCGTCGGGGCGATCGCGGTCAGTTTCTTGTAGTCGTCGGCGGTGATGCCCGAGTACAGCCCGATGATCAGGTCCGGCTGCAGCGCCGCGATCTTCTCGAACTGGATGCCGTCCTTGTCGCTCAGCACCGTCGGCAGCGGCCGGTCGCCAAGCTTGTCCTTGGCCCACGGGAACAGCGCGCCGGGCTTCTCGCCGAACCACTCGGTGGTGCCGACCGGCGCGACGTCCAGCGCGAGCAGCGCGTCCTGCTCGATCAGGCCGACCGAAACCACCCGCTTCGGCGCCGCCTTGAGCTCGGCGGTGCCGAACTTGTTCTTGATCGAGACCGGGAACGCGCCGGCCTCCGAGGAGGCAGCCCCACCGCTCTCGGCCGCGGGCTCGTCGGTTCCGGAGCCGCACGAGGACAGGACGAACGGGACGACGGCCAGCAACGCGAGCGGTCGCAGCAGGGAGCGCATGGAGGACCTCACAGGAAGGGCAGGCTTACTTAGGTTGCCCTTACCTTACGAGATGGCTCAGTCCCGGTGGTACTTGGTGACCGAATCGTCCTGCTTGACCTGGTCCGCGACGGCCTGGATCCGGGCGGTCCACTCGTCGACCCGGAAGGCGCCGGCCAGGTATTGGCCCGTGAGCTGCCCCGCGGCCTTGCCCAGCGTCGGGTACCAGTCGGCGAAGTACCAGCTGATCGCCTGGTCCCCCGCCGCCGTCAGCAGGTCGCGCGCCGAGCGCAGCGCCGTACTGATCTCCTGACCGTCCGCAGCACCCCGTACGACGGTCAACCGGTTGGTCTCCTTGGTCACCTGCCCGGCGACCTCGCGCGACAGCATCGCCCGCAGGTACTCGACCCCGCCCGGCTCGTTCGGCCCCTTCGCCGGGACGAGCAGCGGCGACCCGGGCGTGACGTGCACGCCGCGCGGCAGCGCCGGCGACCCGTCCAGCGACGGCAGCGCGAACATGGTCAGCCCGAAGCCCGCCGGGATGACCGGCTTCATCTCGTTCTCCAGCCAGTTCCCGCACGGCAGCAGGCCGGCCTTCGACTGCAGCAGCCGGGTCTGCGAGCCGGTGTGGTCGAACTCGGCGCTCCCGGTCGCGATCAGCCCGCGCTTGGACAGCTCGCCGAACGCGGTAATGGCCCGGGTGACGCTCGGGTCCTTCCAGGCGCCGTCCTCGAGGTTGTCGATCCGCTTGGCGACGTCGTGCCCGCCGGTCTTCACCGCGAGCGTCATCACCGCCTCGAACACGTAGTACGGGTGCACCCCGGCGTACGTGAAGGGCCCGAGCCCCGCGGCCCTCATCTCGGCGCCGAGCGCGAGCAGCTCGGGCCAGGTCCGCGGCACGTCCCAGACACGCTGCTGGAAGAGCCGGGCGGAGTACCAGAGCCCGTAGACGTCGACCAGGTAGTTCAGCGACCGCAGCGTCCCGTCGTACCGGCCGGAGTCGAGCAGGCCGGGCAGTACGACGTCCTTGACCGCCTCGTCCTTGTTCTCCCACGAGGGCGCGGTCAGCAGCGGCCCGAGGTCGGTCAGGTGCCCGTCGGCGACCAGACGGCTGACGCTCAGAGCCTTGTCACCACTGTTCAGTACGACGTCCGGCGGGCTGCCCGCGGCGAACCGCGACTGCAGCAGGTCCCGCAGCTGCTTCGTCGGTGTGACGGTGACGACCGCCTGCTCGTACTTGCTCCGGTACTGCGGCGCGCCGAAGCCGCCGTACTCCTCGGAGACGACCACTTCCAAAGGCCGATCCCCGACGACACCGAACGGGTTGTCCTTCGTCCGGGCCGGTCCGCTGGGCTTCTCGGTCGAACAACCAGCAAGCAGGGCGCCCGCGAGAGCGCCCTGCAGTACCGTACGCCGCTTCAGCACGTCCCGAAGGCTACTTCACGCCTCCGGCGGTGACGGAGACCTGCAGCTGACGCTGGAAGACGATGTAGACGACCAGCACCGGCGCCACCGTGATCACCACGGCCGCGAACAGGGCACCGAAGTCGACCGCGTAGCCGGCCTGCGACGCGAACGACGCCATGCCCTGCGAGAGCACGTAGTTCTTCGAGTCGGTGTTCAGGGCGACGGGCAGCAGGAACTGGTTCCACAGGCCCAGGAAGTTGAAGATCGCGACCGACGCCATCCCCGGCCGGGCCATCGGCAGCATCACCGAGAAGAACGTGCGCCACTCTCCCGCGCCGTCGATCTGCGCCGCCTCGTAGATCTCGTGCGGCAGCGCCTTGAAGAAGCTGTGCAGGAAGAAGACCGTGAACGGCAGCGCGAACGCGACGTAGGTGATGATCAACCCTGGCAGGGTGTTCAGCAGCGAGAAGTTCTTCAGCACGAAGAACAGCGGCACGATCGCCAGGAAGACCGGGAAGGTCAGGCCGGCCAGCATCGAGTAGTAGATCAGCCGGTTGCCGGGGAACGTGAACCTGGCCAGCACGTAGGCGCACATCGCGCCCAGGATCATCACCAGCACCAGCGCGGTGCCCACGACGATCACCGTGTTGGCGAAGTAGCGACCGATACCGGCCGTCGTCCAGGCGTTGACGTAGTTCTCGAAGCGCAGCTTGCCCGGCAGCGCCAGCGGGTTGCCGAGGACCTCCTGCGTCGACTTGAACGAGGACAGCACGGTCCACACCAGCGGCAGGATCACCAGCAGCGACCACAGGATCAGCGCGATGTGGGCGGTGGTGGCCACGCCCCGGCCTTCCGGTGCCTGCTTGCCGGGCGCCCGGGAGGCCGGCACGGACCCGGCGCGGTCGGCGGTGGTTGTCGTCATGGGCGTACCTTCTTCTTCGGCTCACGTCCGCCGGTCAGGGCGTTCACGGTGAAGACCAGCAGCGCGAACAGCATCGTCACCGCGGCCAGGACCACGCCCATCGCCGTCGAGTACCCGAACTGGCCCTTGGTGAAGGCCGTCGTGAACAGCTGCTGGGGCATCACGAGGGTCGAGTTCTGCGGACCACCGCCGGGGTTCAGCGCCTGCATGTAGACGAACCCGTCGAGAGCGGCGATGCCGAGATAGATGTACGCCGTCTGCACGTTGTCGCGGATCAGCGGCACGGTGATGGACACCGCGCTGCGGAACCGGCCGGCGCCGTCGATCCGGGCCGCCTCGAACACCTCGGGCTCGATGCCCCGGATGGCGGCGATGAACAGCACCATGTAGAAGCCGACGAAGCCCCAGATCATCACGAACATCGAGGCCGGCATCGCGGTCCGCGCGTCACCGAGCCAGGCGTAGTTCTCGAACCCGGACAGGCCGATCTTCGACAGCAACGCGTCCAGCACGCCGGAGCCCGGGGTGAACACCTGGGCCCAGATCAGGCCGATCACGATGGCGGGGATGACGTACGGGAAGAACGAGACGATCCGGTAGAACCCGGCGTTGCGCAGTCCGCGGACGGTCCCGGTGCCGGAGCCGCCGATCGTCACCAGCGTGGCCAGCGTCAGCGCCAGCACGATCGTCACGATCGGTACGACGATCACCAGCAGCACGTTGTTGCGGACGGCCTTCAGGAAGATGTCGTCGTGGAACAGGCGCACGTAGTTGTCGAAGCCGACGAAGTTCATCCCCGAGCTGAACCCGGACCAGTCGGTCAGCGAGTACCACAGCGCCTGCACGAACGGCGACACCACGAAGATCACGAACACCGCCAGCGGCAGGCCGAGGAACACGACCATGAAGCTGACCCGGTCGAAGGTCAGCGGCCGGCGGCGCCGCCGGACGGCGGACCGCTGGGGTCCGCCGTCCGGCACGACATCTGGCGTCATGGTCACTTGGTGACCGGGATCTTCTTGACGGAGCTGTCGTTGCGCACCTTGTCGGTGATCTGCTGCAGGCCCTTGGTCAGGCCCGCCGCGTCCAGCTGACCGGACAGGAACGAGTTCCAGACCACCAGCTGGTCGGTGTTCATGCCGTACAGGCCGAAGACCTGGTAGTCGAAGACGTTCGTGCCGGCCGCGTCGAGCATCGCGGTCTGCGACTGCAGCGCGGTCGAGCCGAAGCCGTCGGCGGGAACCAGGCCCTTGACGATGGTCGGCGCGAGCCGGGTCTTGGCGAAGTTGGTCGCCGCCTCCTTGGACAGCATCGCCCGCAGCAGCTCCTTGCCACCGGCAACGTTCTTGCCCTTGGCCGGGACGATGAACGGCTCGCCGGCCGCGCTCCGCAGCGACTCGTAAGGCAGCTTCGGGCTCTCGGTCAGGGTCGGCTCCGGGACGCCCTTCATGTTGAAGCCCGACTTGGTGGCCTTCTTCATCTCGTTCTCGATCCACGAGCCCGAGGGGTAGAGGATGGCCTGCTGGTCGTTGCTCCACTTCGCCTGGGCGGCGGTGAACTGGGTGCCGGCGCCGCCGGGCACGAAGTACCCGTTCTTGACCATCGTCTCCAGGGCCTTGAAGATGCCCTGGAACTGCGGCATCGACCAGCAGTTCTCCTTGAGGTTCTCCAGCGCCAGCCGGACCTCGTCGCCACCCTCCTTGATGGCGCCGTCGACGGCCATCGTGTGGTAGTAGGTGGCGGCTTCCTTGCCCCAGACGAACAGGTACTTGCCCTTGGCCTTGGCCTTGGCGCCGAGGTCGAGCAGCGCGTCGTAGGTCTTCGGCGGCTCCCAGCCGTTCTCCTTGAACAGGCTGTCGGAGTACCAGATGCCGTACAGGGTGAGCACGTAGTTCATCGCGACGAACTTGCCGTCGTAGGTGCCCGGGTTCTTGGCGCCCGGGTACAGGGTGTCGGCGATCTTCGTGCCCTCGTAGTTGTTGGCCTCGAAGACGTCGTCGAGCGTCGACAGCTGGTCCAGGATCGTGTTGAAGCCGATCTGGTTCGCGCCGGAGTTGTCGATCAGGTCCGGCGGGTTGCCGCCGACGAAGCGCGGCTGCAGCTGCTGGGCGATCTGGGTGGACGGGGCGACCTTGAACGTCGAGCCGGCGAACTTCTTCTGCGCGATGTCGGCCGCGAACTGCACGTAGTCGTACCCGTAACCACCGTTGAAGATGACCGCGTCGACGGTCGCCTTGTCCGCCATACCGAACGGGTTGTCGGCCGTCTTGTCGGCGCCGCCACCGGTGGAACCGTTGTCGTCGCTGCCGCTGCCGGCGCAGGCCGCCAGGAGCGTGCTGCCGCCGGTGGCCAGCAGGGTGCCGACCGCCGCGCGCTGCAGGAACAGGCGCCGCGACAGTTTGTTGGGAGTACTCATGGTCCCGCCTTCCAAGGTGTGTTTCAGGCAGTACGACGGATCCGGCCGGCGTACTTTGCTTCCAGGGCGTGGTTGTGGTCGTCGCCGCCGGGGATGTTGGCCGACAGGTAGACCGGTGGGGTTTCGCCTGCCTCGGCCAGCCGGCGCAGGACCTCAGCGACCAGCATCTGCGCGATCAGCGCGGCGGTGATGGACGACACGGCGCAAACCTTGCCGAATCCCGGCAGGTCGAGCACGGAGTCGCCGTACGGCGCGTGGTTGTCGAGCACCACGTCGGCGAAGTCGATCAGCTTCTTGCCCGACGGGTGCCGCGAGTCGACGCCGGCCGTGTGCTGCAGCGACGTGATCGCGATCAGGGGGTGACCGTGCTCCTTGACGACTGATGCCAGCTCGACGATCGAGCCGTTGACGCCGGAGTTGGAGGCGATCACGAACAGGTCGTTCTGCTGCGCCGCGCTCAGCTCGTACAGCCGGCGCGAGATCGACGGGTCCCGCTCGAGCTCGCCGCTGCGCAGCAGCTCGACCGGCTCACCACCGAGCAGGACCAGGTCGCGCAGCGCGAGCCGGTTGGTGGCGATCAGGCCACCGGCGCGGCCTGCGATCTCCATCGCGAGCGCCTCGGAGTGACCGGACCCGAAGGCCTGGATCACCCCGTCGTTGCGCAGCGAGGTGACGAAGAGGTCCGCGGCGTCCTGGATCGGACCGTCGATCTGCTCGGTGACAGCGGCCAGGATCGGCGTCAGAGTGTGAACATACGACTGCGCACTGACGCCACCGGTGTTCGTTCCGGTTCCCGCGTGCGCGCCCGTGCTGCCGTCCGTCGTACTGGCCATCAGAGGCCCCGCCCCTCCACTAATGTGTTCGCCGCGACACACCTGGTGCCGACAAGTGCGCAAGTTTGCGGTTTGCTGGACAGAACTTTTCTCACCTGGCAGCTAAAGTCAAGGCTCATCTCACTCTTCCCTCCAGATCGGGACCGTTGCGTGACCTTGCACGTTGTTGTCCATTAACGGCTCTGATTGAGCAGTTTGGAGCATCGCCTATGTCCGTCGACCACGCCCTTCCGGAACCACAGGACACAGTGGTCCTGCGACCTGACACCACACTGGTCCTGGGCGGCGACCTCGGCGGCACGTCCACACGGATCGTGATCGCTGATCATGAGGGCAACGTAGTCGGTCGAGGGGCGGCCGCGGGCGGAAATCCGACCAGCCACCCCGCCAGCGCGGCGGCGAACTTCGGACTGGCGCTGCGCCAGGCGCTCACCGGTCTGGATCCGGCCCTGGTGAAGGCCGCCGTGATCGGCGCGGCGGGCGGTTCGGCGTTGTCCAAGCCGGAGGTGGCCGCGCAGTTCGACGCCGCCTGGTCGGGCGCCGGCCTGGTCTGCACGCCCGGCTACATCGGCGACCTGGAGGTCGCCTTCGCCTCCGGTACGCCGGAGGCGGACGGCGCCGTGCTGATCGCGGGCACCGGCAGCGCGGCCGGCCTGGTCCGCGACCACCGTCTGGTCCGTACGGCGGACGGCCACGGCTGGCTGCTCGGCGACGACGGGTCGGGCTTCTGGCTCGGCCGCGAGGCGATGCGCAGTCTGCTGCGCGCGCTCGACCTGGGCGAGCCGATCGGGCTGCTCGGCGAGGCCGTCGTCCAGGCCGTCCTGCCGGGCTGGGATCCGGGCGCTGTCGCGGAGCGTGAAGGCTACGACCTGCTGCGTGACGACCTGATCCGGACCGTGAACTCCCGACCACCGGTGCTGCTGGCCGAACTGGCCCGGACGGTGGTGGCGGCCTTCGACCAGAACGACCAGACCGCGCACGCCGTGGTGAAACGCGCAGCCGAACTGCTCACAGAGACGGTCAGCCGGCTGCGGACAACGTCGGACAACGGCCCGCTGGTGCTCGCGGGCAGTGTCGCGGGCGAATCGTCACCGGTCGGACGATTGCTCCGTCAGAGCATCCACGACCACTTCCACGGTGAGGTCCTGACCGCCCACGACGGCGTCGGCGGGGCCACCTGGCTCGCCCTCGGCGCCCTCGACCCCGCCCTCGCCACCCGCGACAACCACACCCGACTGGTGGCCCCGCCCGCCTGACTACTCAGTCGAGTACGGCGATCGGCCGCAGCTCGACCGCGGTGAAGGCCGCCTCCGGGATACGGGCCGCGACCTCCTCGGCCCGCTCCTGCGAGGCGACGTCGATGATGAAGACGCCGGCGAGCTGCTCCTTCGCCTCGGAGTACGGGCCGTCGGTGGTGGCGCGGACGCCCTCACGGACGCGGACCACCTTCGCCCTCGACGGCGCCTCCAGCGGGTCGGCGGAGACGAGCTCACCGTTCGCGGCCAGCTCGGCGAGCAGGTCGTCGAGCTGCTGGGTGAGCGCCTTGCGCGCGGCCCTCGGCAGCGCGACGCCCTCCTCGGTGTGCAGGAACGACGGGTGGCCCCAGGTCTTCGGGTTGCTGTGGATCAGCAGCAGATACTTCACGAGACGTCCTTTCGTCGGTACGGATCTTCGCAGCAGAGGTCGGAGGCGGCCCGCACCCGTCGACATTTCGCCCGTTCGCGAGAAAACGGCCGCAATGTCGAGCCCCCGCCACCCGCGGCGACGTACCGTCCGAATCAGCACCGACCCCGAAGGACTGTCATGGACGAGACCGACCTGCGCCTGCCCGACGGCCGCACGCTGCACGTGTACGACACGCACCCCGGCGAGGACCACCGCGTCCCGGTCGTCTGGCACCACGGCACCCCGAACCTCGGTACGCCGCCGGCGCCGCTGCTCGAGGCGTCCGACTGGCTCGGCCTGCGATGGGTCTCGTTCGACCGGCCCGGGTACGGCGGGTCGACGGTCGCGCCCGGCCGGACGATGCGGTCGGTCGCACGGGACGCCGAGTACGTCGCCGACTCGCTCGGTCTCGGCCGGTTCGCCGTGATGGGCTACTCCGGTGGCGGCTCGTACGCGCTCGGTTGTGCGGCGACCCTCGGCGACCGGGTCCAGGCGGCCGTCAGCCTGGCCGGCATCGCGCCGTACGGCGTACCGGGGCTGGACTGGTTCGGCGGGATGATCCCGTCCGGCGTCACCGCGCTCCGGGCCGCGCGCGCCGGCCGCGAGGCGCGCGCGCTGCTGTCGGGCGAGGACTACGACCCGGAGTTCGCACCCGTCGACCTGGCGTTGTTCGACGGCCCGTGGTCCTGGCTCGGCCAGGTCGCCGGGCCGGTCGCGGTCGAGGCCGGCCCGTACGGACCGATCGACGACGACGTCTCCTACCTGCTGCCGTGGGGCTGCGACCCGGCCGAGATCACCGCGCCGGTCCTGCTGCTGCACGGCGGGATCGACCGGATCATCCCGCCCGCGCACGCCGACTGGCTGGCCGAGCACATCCCGTGCGCCGAGCTGAACCGGTACGACGCCGACAGCCACATCTCCGTCCTCGGCCACGCCGAGTCGGCCCTCGACTGGCTCCGCGACCACGCGGACGGCGCCACGGCCTACCCGCTCGGCTGACCGGCCGCTCGACTGAAGCGCATACGGAGGGGGTACAGAGCCCTGGATGATGCGCGACGTACTGGTGGCGGAGCGGTACCGGGTGGGCGATCCACTCGGACGCGGTGGCATGGGCGAGGTGTACCGGGCCACCGACGAACTCCTGGGCCGCGAGGTCGCGCTCAAGCTGCTGCTGCCCGCACGACGCGAGCCGGAGATGGCCGCTCGGTTCCACCGCGAGGCCCGGGCGGCGGCGTCGCTGTCCGACCCGCACGTGGTCTCGGCGTACGACTTCGGACCGTACGAGGACGGCTTCTTCATCGCGATGGAGCTCGTCGAGGGGCGAACGGTCGCGGTCGAACTGCGGCTGTGCGGACCGTTCGGTCCCGACCGCGCGCTCGACGTGATCCGGCAGAGCGCGGCCGGGCTGGCCGCGGCGCACCGCAACGACATCGTGCACCGCGACGTGAAACCGCAGAACCTGCTGCTCACCGCCGACGGCACGGTCAAGGTCACCGACTTCGGCATCGCGCGGTTCCTCACCGACACCACGACCACGCTCACGGCGACCGGGCAGATCCTCGGCTCGGTCCACTACCTCGCCCCCGAGCGCGCGCAGGGGCTGCCCGCGGGCAAGGCCTCCGACGTGTACGCGCTCGGGTGCGTGCTCTACCAGCTCGTCACCGGGCATGCGCCGTTCCAGGGCGATCAGCCGGCCGTGGTGATGTACCAGCAGGTCTCGACCGAGCCCACTCCGCCGAGCGACCTGCGCCCGCAACTGGGCGGTGAGTTCGAGCAGCTGCTGATGAGCATGCTCGCGAAGAACCCTGACGACCGACCGACCGCGGCCCAGGTCGCCGCCGGTACGGCGGTGCCCGTCGTCACCGCGCAGCTGACCGGTGGCCTGGGCGGCGAGTCGCCTCGCCGGTGGTCACGGCGGAGGCTGGTCGGCGCCGGCGTCGCGCTGGCGGTCCTCGCGGCCGGCGGTACCGGCGTCGTACTGGACAGCCGCGGCGAACGGCTGCCGGAGACTGCCGACCTGACCCCGCCGTCGACCCCGCGGAGCACGCCGGTGGCGCCCCCGACGGCGAAGCCGAGCTCCCCTCGTCCTTCCAGCACCACCACCGTCACCACCGAGCGCTGGGTAAATGTGACCAGCAAGCCCGTCGCCCAGCCGCCGACGAAGTCCACGCCGCCCGGACAGGGCAAGCCGAGCAAGTCCGGCAAGCCGGACAACCCCGGTCAGGGCAAGTCGAAGGGCAAGAACCCCAAGAAGCCCTAGCGGCTATTCCAAGCAACAGCTTGACATCAGCTTCCGGCTGTCGCATATTCCAAGCATGTCTTTGGAATCCGAGGATCCCCGTCGGCGCCGGTTGCTGGACGATCCGTTGGCGATCCGGGCGATGGCCCACCCCGTCCGGCTCGATCTGCAGGCGCTGCTCGGCAAGGAAGGTCCGCTAACCGCGGCCGACGCGGCGCGGCGGCTGGGGATCAGTCAGGCGCTGGCGTCGCACCACCTGCGGCAGCTGGCCAAGTACGACTTCGTCGAGCCGGCACCGGGCAAGGACAACCGCGAGCGCCCGTGGCGACTCGTCTCCACGTCGCAGACGTGGCGCAGCGCGCGGCTGACCAGCGAGGGCGCGGCCGCCGCGGACATCCTCGAGCAGCTGATCGCCGAGCGGGCGCTGAACAACCTGACCGACTGGCAGCAGCGGCGCAGGACCGAGCCCGACGTACTGGTCGAGAACTCCGGCATCAGTCACACCGGCATCTATCTGACCGCGGAGGAACTGGCAGAGCTGGAGGAGCAGATCGGCTCGCTGCTGCAGCGGTACGTCGACGAGCGGCCGATCGACGACAAGTCCACCAGGCCTCCGGGCAGCCGGCTGGTCGACATCACCCGGATCATCAGCGTGCTCCCCGAGGAGACCGCACCGCCGCCTGAGGAGGACGCATGAAGGACCTGTGGGCAGTGCTGGCCCGTCGCCGCGACTACCGGCTGGTGCTCAGCGCCGGGCTGATCTCACTGACCGGCGACTGGATCCTGCGGACCGGCCTCGCCTTCCACGTCTACACGCTGACCGGCTCGACCCTGGCGTCCGGCGGGTTGCTGCTGGCGTCGTTCGTGCCGCTGGTGGTGCTGGGCTCGCTGGCCGGGGTGTTCGTCGACCGGTGGGACCGGCGGCGGACGATGATCGTGGTCAATCTGCTGCACGCGGTCGTGCTGCTGCCGCTGCTCGCCGTACGGGACGAGAGTGGGCTGTGGGTGGTCTACGTGATCGTGCTCGCGCAGAGTTGCCTGCAGCAGTTCTTCCGACCGGCCGAGCAGTCGCTCGTGCCGCACCTCGTCGATCCGCAGCAACTGGTGACGGCGAACGCGTTGAACAGCCAGAGCAACGACATCGCCCGGCTGATCGGTGCCGCGCTGGGCGGGGTCCTGGCGGCCGCGGGTGGGATGCCCCTGTTGGCAACGGTCGACGCGGCGACCTATCTCCTCGCGACGGGCTTGCTGTACGGCGTGCGGCACCGCGCGATCGCCGTGGTCCGCGAGCGGACCTCCGGCGCGGTGCAGCGGTTGAAGGCCGAGTGGACGGACGGGTTGCGGATCTGCCTGAGCAGCAAGGCGATGCGGATCGTGTTCGTCTTCGGGCTGGTGACCGGCGTCGGCGAGGGCGCGATGAGCACGCTGTTCGCGCCGTTCGTCAGCGCGGAGCTGGGCGGCGACGGTACGGCGTACGGGCTGATCGTCTCGGCCCAGGCGGTCGGTGGGATCGTCGGCGGACTGGTGGCGGCGGCGGTCGGCGCGCGGTTCGCGGCGGCGAAACTCTGGGGCGTGGGCGCGGTGCTGTTCGGGCTGATCGACCTGGCCCTGTTCTGCTATCCCTTGTTCTACGACGGTTTGACGCCGGCGTACGTGCTGATGATCGCGGTGGGGCTGCCCGGGGCGTTCGTCGTCGCCGCCTCGATGACGGTGGTGCAGCGGCTCACCGACGACGCCTCACGAGGCCGCGTCTTCGGTGCGTTGTTCGCCGCGGAAGGTCTCGCCGTCCTCGTCGGGATCGTCGCCTCCGGCCTGCTCGGCGACGTCGTCGGCATCATCCCGGTGCTGATCTTCCAGGGCCTCGGCTTCACCGTCGGAGGGCTGGTGGTCCTCGCCAGGAGCAAGCTCCTCGAGGAGAAGGCACCAGCCCTCGTAGGAGTCAGCTGACTTCTTCGCCGGCGACGCGGTGGACGCGGACGCGCGCCACCCGGCGGCCGTCCATCTCGGTGACGGTGATGTTGTAGCCGTCGACGGAGCCCTCGTCGCCGACGGCGGGAACCCGGCCCAGCTGGGCGGCGAGGAAGCCGGCGACCGTCTCGTACGGGCCGTCGGGCAGCTCGACGCCGGTCTCGTCGGCGAAGTCGTCGAGGTTGAGCAGCCCGTCGACCTCGACGTCACCGCTGCGCAGGCGGGTGGTCTCCCCCGCCTCCTCGTCGTACTCGTCCTTGATGTCGCCGATCAGCTCCTCGACCAGGTCCTCGAGCGTGACGATGCCGGCGGTGCCGCCGTACTCGTCGAGCACGATCGCCAGGTGCGTCGAGCGGCGGCGCATCTCGGTCAGCGTCGGCAGCAGCTTCGCGGTGTCCGGCAGCATCAGCACGTCGCGCGCCAGGTCGCCGACCCGGACCGACCGCGAGGCGACCGCCGGGTCGAACAGGTCGCGCACGTGCACGAACCCGACGATGTCGTCGGCCGAGCCGTTCATCACCGGGTAGCGCGAGTGCGGCCGCTCGGCGGCGAACTTCACCGCCTTGTACGCCGGCATCTCGGCGTCCACGAAGTCCACCTCGGTCCGCGGCAGCATCAGCTCGCGCAACTGCCGGCCGCCGGCCTCGAAGACGTCGTCGACGATCCGGCGCTCCTCCTCACCCAGCGACTCGTGCGCCGAGACGAGGTCGCGCAACTCTTCGTCGCTCATCACCTCACGGTTGGCGTTCGGGTCGCCGCCGAGCGCGCGGACCACCAGGTCGGTGGACTTGGACAGCAGCCAGATCACCGGCCGGACCGCCGACGCGATCCGGTCGACCAGCGGCGCCAGGCCGAGGGCGAACATCTCGGCCCGCTGCAGCGCGAGCCGCTTGGCCGCCAGCTCGCCGATCACGATCGACACGTAGGAGATGGCCACCGTGATCAGGACCAGCGCGACAGTGCTCGCGACGGACTCGGGCAGGCCGAGGTCCTGCAGGTGCGGAGCCAGCCCGTCGGCCAGGGTCGCGCCACCGAAGGCGGCGGACAGGAAGCCCATCAGGGTGACGCCGATCTGCACGGCGGACAGGAAGCGGTTCGGGTTCGCGGCGACCCGGGCGACGGTCTCGCCGCGCCGGCCTCGGGTGGCGATCGACTTGATCTGGCTCTCCCGCAGGGAGACCAGGGCCATCTCGGCGGCGGCGAACACACCACCGATCAGCACGAAGACGAAGATCAAAACGATGTTGAGCAGGGTCTCGTTCATGGGCTGGGAGTTCCTAGCGTCCTCTCCGGGCCAGCGGGAGAGGACGCGGAAGTAGGGCGACGTCCATCGATCAAGAGTAGCGGCGCCGGGTCTTCCGATGCATGTTCAATTCTGTTGGTTTATGATGATTCACATGACGACGCGTGGCGCGCGCCGGACAGACACCAAACTGTCCGACGGCCGGGACCTCATCTACTACGACCCTGCCGACGCTCCGGTGCGAGTGCCGCTGGCCGACACCCGCGGCCTGGCCGCGCCGAAGCCGCAGGTCGACCTGCGGACCGATCCGCTGACCGGCGACGTGATCACCTTCGCCACCCACCGCAACACCCGGACCTACCTGCCGCCGGCCGACCAGTGCCCGCTGGACGCCAGTACGCCGGACAACCCGACCGAGATCCCCGACCACGACTACAACGTGGCCGTCTTCGCGAACCGGTTCCCGTCGTTCGCCGGTCCCGGCCGGACCGAGGTCGTCTGCTTCACCAGCGACCACAACAAGTCGTTCACCGACCTGTCCCAGGGCCAGGCTCGCCTGGTCGTCGAGGCGTGGGCCGACCGGGTCGCCGAGCTGAGCGCCCGGCCGGACGTCGAGTACGTCTTCCCGTTCGAGAACCGCGGCCGCGAGATCGGCGTCACGCTCAGCCACCCGCACGGCCAGATCTACGCCTACCCGTTCCTGCCGCCGCGGATCCGGACCCTGATGGCCCGCGCCCGCGAGCACTTCGAGGCGACCGGCGGCAACCTGTTCGCCGACATCCTGGCCGCCGAGCGCAAGGACGGCATCCGCGTCGTCGCCGAGAACGCGACCTGGACGGCCTTCGTGCCGCAGGCCGCCCGCTGGCCGGTCGAGGTGCACCTCTACCCGCACCGCCAGGTCGCCGACATCAGCGAGCTGACCGAGACCGAGCGCGACGACTTCGTCCAGCTCTACCTCGACGTCCTGCGCCGCTTCGACGGCCTGTACGACGACCGCCTGCCCTACATCGCCGCCTGGCACGCCGCCCCCGTGCGCGTCGACCGCGAGCTGGGCTACCTGCACCTCGAGCTGCTGTCGATCCGCCGGGCCGCGGACAAGATCAAGTACCTGGCCGGCTCGGAGTCCGGCATGGGCGCCTTCATCTCCGACACCCGCCCCGAGGACGTCGCCGAGACGCTTCGTAAGGTCGGCGCATGAGCAGCTGTGCTTTTCTGCCGCGCCTGCGGCACGGCGTGGTCATGAGGCTCAACTCCCGGCCTTCCCTCGTCGCTCCGGTCGCTTCGCTCCCTCCACTCCTCAGTCCAGGCCGGGAGGCCTCATGACCACCTTCAGCGAGACTTTCGGGACAGCGCCCGACGGCGCCTGGCGGGCGCCCGGCCGGGTCAACCTGATCGGCGAGCACACCGACTACAACGACGGGCTCGTCCTCCCGATCGCGTTGCCGAACCAGATCTCGGTCACCGCGTCGGCGCGCGAGGACGGCGTCGTCGCGGTCTCGACGAACGGGCAGAAGGGCGTGATCGAGTTCGCCCTCGACTCGCTGGAGCCGGGGTCGGTCACCGACTGGGCGACGTACCCGGCGGGCATGGCGTGGATCCTGCGCGAGTCCGGCTACGCGATCGGTGGCGCGAACCTGTTCGTCGACTCCGATCTGCCGACCGGTGCCGGTCTGTCGTCGTCGGCCGCGCTGCTCTGCGCGACCGGCGTGGCGCTGCTCGGCCTGCGCGGGATCGAGGTCGACCCGGCCGAGGTTGCGCGGCTGGCGCAGAAGGCGGAGAACTCGTACGTCGGGGCGCCGGTCGGGCTGATGGACCAGATGGCGTCGATGTGCTGCACCTCCGGGCACGCGCTGTACTTCGACATCCGCGCGATGTCGACCGAGCAGATCCCGTTCGACCCCGAGGCCGAGGGACTCACGCTGCTGGTGATCGACGTGAAGGCCCCGCACCGGCACGTCGACGGCGAGTACGCCGCGCGGCGCAAGAGCTGCGAGAACGCGGCGGCCGCGCTCGGCGTACCGGCTCTGCGCTCGATCGCCCTGGCCGACCTGGACGACGCGCTGTCGCGGTTGTCCGACGACGTCGACCGTCGCCGGGTCCGGCACGTGGTGACCGAGATCGACCGGGTCGAGCAGGCCGTCGCGCTGATGCACGCCGGCCGGCTGCGCGACGTCGGCCCACTGTTCACCGCGTCGCACGCCTCACTGCGCGACGACTTCGAGATCACCGTGCCGGAACTCGACGTCGCCGTCGACACCGCCCTGGCCGCGGGCGCACTCGGCGCCCGGATGACCGGCGGCGGCTTCGGCGGCTGCATCATCGCGCTGGTCGAGACCGCCAAGGCCGACGAGACCTTCACCGCGATCGAGAAGGCTTTCCAGGAGCACGGTTTCCGCACACCCAGCTCGCTCGCAGCAACCCCGTCCCCCGGGGCCTCGAAGCTGAACTAGCCCGCTCCCCACTCCTGCAGGGGGTGGGGGGCCCGCTCGCCCGAGCCGCCTGCGGCTCCGCCGCGGCGCGGGTGGACTGACCTTGCTCACCGCTGCGCGCGTGCGCCGAGCCTGCAGCTACGCCGCGGCGCAGGTCAGCGCAGCTTGCTCACCGCGGCGCGCGTGCACCGAGCCCGCAGCTACGCCGCGGCGCAGGTCAGCGCAGCTTGCTCACTGCGGCGCGCGTGCACCGAGCCCGCAGCTACGCCGCGGCGCAGGTCAGCGCAGCTCGCTCACCGCGGCACGCGTACGCCGAGCCTGCCGCTACGCCGCGGCGCAGGTCAGCGCAGCTCGCTCACCGCGACGCGCGTACGCCGAGCCTGCCGCTACGCCGCGGCGCAGGTCAGCGCAGCTTGCTCACCGCGGCGCGCGTACGCCGAGCCTGCCGCTACGCCGCGGCGCAGGTCAGCGCAGCTTGCTCACCGCGGCGCGCGTACGCCGAGCCTGCCGCTACGCCGCGGCGCAGGTGAGCGGAGCTTGCTCGGCCGCACCGCTCCATGGCTCATCCTGCTTTTCCGGCCGCAGCGGGCCCAGCCCGTGCGACGTTTCCGGCCGCATGCAGCGGACCTCAGCCCAAGCGCTCTAACCGGCGGCGAGCACCAGTTCGCAGCCGGTGTCGCGCATGGACTTGCGGGCTGCCGACGTGAGGCCGGTGTCGGTGACGACGACGTCCAGGTCGTTCCAGGTCGCGAACGTGCTCAGGCCGACCGTGCCCCACTTGGTGTGGTCGGCCACCAGCACGACCTCGCGGCTGGCGGCGATGAACGACCGGTTCGTCTCGGCTTCCATCAGGTTCGGCGTACTGAGTCCGTGCTCTGCGTCCACGCCGTGCGCGCCGAGGAACAGCATGTCGAGGTGCAGCGACTGCAGCGCCGCCGTCGCGATCGGTCCGACCAGCGCGTCCGACGGCGTCCGGATCCCGCCGATCAGCACGACCGTCCGGTCCGAGCGGCTGTTGCCGTGGAACACGTCGGCGATCCGCGCCGAGTTCGTCACGACGGTCAGGTTCTCCACGCGCAGCAGCTGACGCGCCAGCGCGTACGTCGTCGTACCGGCGCCGATGCCGATCGCACTGTCCGGCCGGACCCGGCGCGCGGCCTCGGCCGCGATCGCCTGCTTGGCGCCCGACTCCTGCGTCAGCTTGGCGTCGAACCCGGGCTCGTGCGCGCTGCGCAGCCCGACCGACGTCGCGCCGCCGTGCACCTTGTGCAGCAGGCCGGACGAGTCCAGCGCGTCCAGGTCGCGGCGGATCGTCATGTCCGAGACACCGAACCGGTCGACCAGCTCGGCGACCGTGACCGCGCCCCGGCTGTTGACTTCGGCAACGATCGTGGCCTGCCGCTGGGCAGCCAGCTGACCGCCCCGGCCACGGGTCGGTTCGGCGTTTCCGGCAGCGTTCACAGGCACAGACTACGGTCTGCGACGCCCCCGCGCAGTGGGAAAGTGTTGTTTTCCGTGCGGCTCGCCCTGAAATGCCGTTGCCTCGCGACAGTCGTGAGCCTCACCCTTCGGGTATGCGATTCCCCGACGACGTCCCCGTGCTCACCGACGGCACCGTCACCCTGCGCGCCCACACGACGGCCGACATCGGCCCGGCGTACGAGACGTGCCAGGACCCGGAGATGCAGCGCTGGACCACCATCCCGGTGCCGTACCTGCAGGAGCACGCGGTCGCCTTCCTGACCGAGCAGGTCCCGGCCCGCTGGGCCGACGAGAGCTCGTACGCGTGGGCAATCGAGTACGACGGCCGCTACGCGGGCACCGTCGACCTGCGCGACCGCCAGGGCGGCGTGGGCGAGATCGGGTTCGCGGTGTCACCGTGGGCCCGCGGCAACGGCGTGATGACCCGCGCGGTGAAGCTCGCGGTGCGGTACGCCTTCGACAGCGCCGGCTGGCACCGGGTCATCTGGCGCGCGTACGTCGGCAACTGGGGATCCCGTCGCGTGGCGTGGAAGGCCGGCTTCCGGTCGCTGGTGACGATGCCCGAGGAAGGCCTGCAGCGCGGCGTACGCCGGGACGAGTGGGTCGCGTCGATCACCCGCGACGACGAGCTCGAGCCGCAGGGCCACTGGTGGACCATCCCGGTGGTCGAGGGCAACGGAGTCCGCCTGCGCCCGCTCGAGGCGAAGGACGCCGAACGAGTGATGGCCGCGTGCAACGACGAGCGGACGCAGCTCTGGCTGGCCGGCATGCCGTCGCCGTACGGGCTGGACGACGCGCACGCGTTCATCGAGGGCCGGCTCGGCCTGGCCGCCGACGGCGACGGCGTCTCCTGGGCGATCGCGGACCCGGAGACCGACGACCTGCTCGGCAACATCAGCGCCTTCGACCTGCGCAACCGGATCGACCCGACGATCGCCGAGATCGGCTACTGGGCCCACCCGGACGCCCGCGGCCGCGGCGTGATGTCGGCCGCGGTCGGGCTGGCGATCAAGCACGCGTTCACGCCGCTCGACGACGGCGGACTCGGCCGGCGCCGGCTCGTCCTGTACGCCGCCGCGCCGAACACCGCGTCCGCCCACGTGGCCGAGGTCAACGGTTTCACCCGCACCGGCCTGGCCCGCGCCGCGAGCCCGCGCCGCGACGGCACGTACGAGGACCTGATCAGCTTCGACCTGCTCGCGACCGAGCACCCGGACTACCGGAAACTGCTGGAAAACGTCGCCGATTGAGCGAGTCGTCCACAGTGTGAGGCGGATTTGTTCGACTGGCGACACCAGTTCCCCTCGCCGTCCGGCGTCAGGACTGCTTGAATCGACGGGTGAGAGATCGTGAGGAGCTCGTCCGCCGCTGGCAGGCGGGGTGGTCGGTGTCGAGGGGCTGGACCAAGGTCGAGGACGACAACGACGGGATCTTGATTGTGCGCGCGGGTGAGGACAACCGCGCCATGGAGTACGTCGTGCTCGACGCGGACGACAAACCGGAACGGGTCGAGCGGGCGGCCGAGCTGGCGATGGCGGCCGGTGGTGGCCGGGGCGCCGGCTGGATCACGCTGGCCACCGACGACCGTGAGGCCCGGGTCGACCAGTTCGAGGAGCTCGGGCTGGAGGTGCAGCGCGAGCAGGACTGGCTGATGACCATCCAGCTGTCCGAGCAACCTGCCCTGCAGCTGAACGACCGGTACGCCCTGCACACCGAGCTGGAGTCCGACCTGATCGTCTGCCGGGCCACCGTGCACGGCGGCGTGGTGTCGAGCGGCCGGATGGCGGTGGTCGGCGAGGACGCCGTCGCGGACCGGATCGAGACCGACCCGCAGCACCGGCGGCGCGGCCTCGGCAGCGCCGTGATGGCGTCGCTGGTCGAGACCGCCGCGGCTCAGGGCGCCAAGCGCGGCATCCTGATCGCGTCGATCGACGGCCTGCGGCTCTACCGGAGCCTGGGCTGGAAGGTCGTCGCGGACATCGTCATCGCTCGCTGCTGAGTGCGCCTGCCCTGCGCGCTCCTTCCTTCTGCACTGAGGGTACAAGCTGTGGGAGCCGAGCTGTGGGACTTATCCACAGCCTCGTCCCTAGCTCCCTCCGCGCGCCGCGTCGACGGTCGCGCGGAGGGCGTCCTCGGTCGGCACCGGCCGGATGCCGAAGGCTTCTTCGGCCTGCGTCGAGTCGATCACGAACGGTCTGCGGAACTGGTACTGCAGCTCTCGGATCTCCTTGACCGGCGGGCTGAACAACCCACCCAGCCACAACACCGCGCCCGGCATCGTGGTCACCCGCGCCGCGGGCAGACCGGCCAACCGCGCCGTGTCCGCCGCCAGGTCGCGGATCGACACCGGCGGCGCCGTCGGGACCAACCACGTCCGGCCCCACGCGTTCTCGTCGTCGGCGACCGCGAGCAGCGTCCGCGCGACGTCGTCGACCGCCGTCCAGCTGTGCGGCGCGTCCAGGTCAGCCGGTACGGCGACCTGCTTGCCCTTCAACAGTCCCGGCAGCACCCCGACTGTGAAGAACGACACCGCGCCCGCGCCCAGGTAGTCCGAGCCACGCACTTCCGCCGTACGGATGCGCCCCGCGCGGTGCGCTGCCAGCGCGTCGGCCCACACCTGCGCGCGGACCTTGCCCTTGGCCGAGTTCGGCCGGTCGGGGTCCTGCTCGCGCATCGGGCCGTCGGGAGCGCCGTACGGGTAGAGGTTTCCGGTCGTGACCAGTACGGCGCCGCTCTTCTCGGCGGCCGCGACCAGCGAGGCGCCGAGTGCCGGCCAGTGCGAGATCCATTGCCGGTAAGGCGGACCGCCACAACTCAGCAAGGTGCTCGCGCCGTCCACGATCGCGCTCAAGGCCGCCGGGTCAGACGCGTCCGCGGCCACCTTGGTGAGTGCTGGGTGATCGGGTCCGCTGCCGGAGCGGGTGACGAGTTTGACCTCTTCACCGCGGTCGACGAGCAACCATGCGACCGCCGTACCAACTGGTCCTGCACCGACGACGACGTGCACGCGATCGCTCCCTGGATTGTGGACTAGGGCTGAACGCTAGTACGTCAAAGGTCTGTAAGAGCGGGAACGACCTGTGTCACAAGGGCTCGTCGCCACCGGCGATCTCCGCTACGTTGCCTCGGGTGTCCAACACTCAGTACGACGAATTCCCTGGCCACCAAGGTCCTCGGCGCGCGAAACGACGTGGCGTCGCCGGACCTGTGCTCGCGGCTCTCGTCGTCCTCGGGCTGGTCGCGGGCGGCGGGTGGTTCCTCACCCGGGACGGCAAGAACGCCGCGCCGACCAGCCAGGACGAGCCGCTGACCGTCGTCACCTCCGACACCCCGCCCGTGGACGACGCGACCCTGACCCCGACTCCCAGCGTGACCCCGACGCCGACGCCGACGCCGAGCAAGACGCCGTCGAAGACGCCGAGCGCGACGCCGACGCCGACCCGGTCGACCACGGCGCCGAGCCGCGGCACCACGCGGACGCCGAAGCCGTCGCCCAAGCCGACGAGGTCGTCGCCGAAGCCGAGCCACACCGCCACGCCGAAGCCGACCGCGACCCAGCCGCCTCCGGTCGGCGGCTCGATGGAGACGCAGGTCCTGCAACTCACGAACAACGAGCGGCAGAAGGCCGGCTGCGGACCGTTGCGCACGAACAGCGCGCTGGCCCGAGCGGCCGAGGACCACGCCGCCGACATGGTCGACAACCACTACTTCGACCACAACAGCCAGGACGGCCGCAACCCGTTCGACCGGATGAAGGCGGCCGGGTTCAAGGGCGGGTCGATGGCCGAGAACATCGCCGTCGGTTACAGCTCCGCGGCCGCCGTGGTGAAGGGCTGGATGAACAGCGAGGGCCACCGCAAGAACATGCTCAACTGCAGCTACACGATGATCGGGATCGGCTACGACAGCGGCCAGGTCAAGCCCGACTGGGGCAACGGCAGCTGGGTCCAGGACTTCGGCGGATAGAGCCTGGGGTGGCGCGGGCGTCTCGCCGGGGGATCGGGTGAGACGCCCAATCTTCGGGGTGCGTTAAGACCGTTCGAACGCTTGTAACAGTGACCTTGCCGATCGGTTAAGGTCTCTGTTCGGTAACCAGGGGGGCCTGGAGCTGTGCGCGGGGGATCGACGGACGACTCGGTACGAACGAACGAAGAGGATCTCGCCCACCCATGACGGACTCGCCAACCCCTGGGCGACACCGCAGCAGAAGAGCAGCGCGCAAGCGAAGTCGAGGCCTGATCGGCCCGGTCGTGAGTGCCCTGTCGGTGTTGCTGGCCATCGGTCCCGTGGTCTACCTGATGACGCACCGCGACGGCTCGGACGTCGCCGACGGGCAGACCAAGGTCCTGAACGTCTCCGAGGACAACGCCGGGCCGGCGGCCGTCGACCACTCCGCTCCGGCCAAGCCCGGCAAGCCGCTGGTCACCGTCACCAAGACGCTGCCGAACGGCGTCACCACCACGATCGCCCCGACCGGTACGCCGGCGCTGGGATCGGCCGAGTCGACCACCACGTCGACGGCCACCAACTCGCCGAGCACCGTGGTCACCTCCACGCCCGGCGGCGTCGTCACGGTGACGGTCCGCCCGAGCGGCCGGCCGACGATCGCCGGCGACACCGTGAAGCCGAAGCCGTCGACCACGAAAACGACCACCAAGACCCCGCGCCCACCGACGACGACCGAGACGACGCCGGACGACCCGCCGCCGCCCCCGTCGGGTGGCGGCGGGACCAGCTCGATCGAGCGCGAGGTCCTCGACCTGACCAACCAGGCCCGGCGCAACCAGGGCTGCCGCCCGCTCCAGCTGGACGACAGCCTGGTGGAGGCCGCCGGCCGGCACGCGTCGGACATGGTCCGCCGGCACTACATGGACCACACCAACCCCGACGGCCAGGGCCCGGGCGACCGGATCGCGGCGGCCGGGTTCCGCGGCAGCGGCTGGGGCGAGAACATCGCCGCCGGCTACAGCAGCGCGCAGCGCGTGTTCGCCGCCTGGATGAACAGCGACGGGCACCGGGCCAACATCCTCAACTGCAAGTTCAACCGGATCGGCATCGGGTACGACGACGGCCAGGTCAAGCAGGAGTGGGGCCCGGGCAGCTGGGTCCAGGACTTCGGTCGGGTCAGCAGCTGATCCTCTCCGCTTGTCGAGCGCGACACGCGGTCGCTAATTTGTCAGGACAATGTTTTGTCGCCGCCCCACTGTGGAGCCGGTGCAGTTTGTCGAACAGCAACAGCCGCCGGCCGCTTGGCCGGTGAACGCAGCGGGTAGATCCGTCCTTGCACCTCACCGACCGCCCCTCACCGGCGCCCGGTGAGACGAACGAGGCACGTCGTGGGGCGACCGTGAAGGGAACACGCAGGTACATGTCAGAGCCCGGAGCCACCGCTCGGCGCCGGCGCAGCAGGAGGGCCGCCCCGCAACCGTCGCGGGTCCGCCGTCCGCTGATCGCCATCGCATCCGTGATCCTGGTGATCACCCCGATCTCCTGGATCCTCCTGCACGAACCGCAGAGCGACCAGGCCGACGCGTCCGTCCCGTACATCAGCCGCGACGACGACACGTACATCACCGCGTCGACCGATCCGGTCGTCGACACCACGGACGCGCCACCGACCGCCGTACCGTCGACGCCGCCGACGCCTGGCCGGACGCCGACGACGCCTGGTGTGACCACGACGCCTGGGGAGACGCCTGGTACGCCGGGGCCTGGTGATCCCACGGTCACGCCGACGCACGGTCCCACCACGCGGCCGACCGGCACGCCGACATCCGGTACGACGACGGCCCCGCCCCCGAGCAGCGAGACTCAGAACCCGCGGCCGACGAAGACCCCGACCCGCACACCCACGGACGATCCGACGACCACGACGCCGCCGCCCAACGACGACGACGGCAACATGAGCGGCGCCGAGGTCGAGCTCTTCAGCCTGGTCGACAACGCCCGCCAGGACCGCGGCTGCGCGCCGCTGCAGCGCAACAGCGACCTGTCGAACGGCGCCGGCAGCGACGCGGAGACCCGGGCGGAGAACGGCGACGTCTCCGACGGCGGCAACAGCTTCGCCGCGACCGGCGGCGACGGCATGAGCGCCAAGTCGGCGTTCGACAAACTGAAGTCCGAGCGCGCGGGGACGATCTTCAACTGCGGGCTCACCGAGCTCGGCGTCGGCCGCGGCGACTCGACCCGCAAGGTGGGCGCCCTGTGCGGCTTGCTCGGCGTCTGCACCGAGAAGACTCGAGTCGCTTGGGTCGTCGACTTCGACTAGGTGAGATCATGGGCGAAGGTGCTTGAGCCGACAACGTTCGCGGGGTTAGCTTGAGCCTCCACCGATCCGTGGGAGGCCGGATGTCCGGGGAGCGCGACGATCTCGATCCGGCCCGGCCTGCGCTGTTCGGGATCCCACCCGACGCGCTGGCCGACGAACGCCCGGACAACCGCCCCGGCGAAGCCAAACGCATGGGCCTCAGCCGCCACACCGAGGAAGGCGCCGTCCTGGCCTTCGCCTCGTCCCTCGACCGAGCCAAACCAGGCCACCGCATGGTCGCCTGGCTCCTCCTCGTCATGTTCAGCGCCCCCGCGCTGTACACGTTGATCGCCCTGCTCTAGTCAGCCGGAGCGCAGCAAAGGCCCCGGGCGGCGCGCTTCCCTCCCCACCCCACATCCCCAACCGCAGCATCCAGGTCACGCGGGCTACTGCCGGCTGATCTGTTTCTGCAGGTTCTCGTCCAGGGCGGCGAGGAACTGCTCGGTGGTGAGCCACTCCTGGTCGGGGCCGATCAGGCGGGCGAGGTCCTTGGTCATCTGGCCCTGCTCGACGGTGTCGACGCAGACCTGTTCGAGCGTGTCGGCGAAGGCGATGACCTCCGGCGTGCCGTCGAGCTTGCCGCGGTGCTTGAGGCCCCCGGTCCAGGCGAAGATCGAGGCGATCGGGTTGGTCGACGTCGGCTCGCCGCGCTGGTGGCGGCGGTAGTGCCGGGTGACCGTGCCGTGCGCCGCCTCGGCCTCGACGGTCTGCCCGTCGGGCGTCATCAGCACCGACGTCATCAGCCCGAGCGACCCGAACCCCTGCGCGACCGTGTCCGACTGCACGTCCCCGTCGTAGTTCTTGCAGGCCCACACGTACCCGCCGTCCCACTTCAGCGCCGACGCGACCATGTCGTCGATCAGCCGGTGCTCGTACCGCAGCCCACGCCGTACGAACTCGGCCTCGAACTCGGCCTCGTAGACCGACTGGAAGACGTCCTTGAACAGCCCGTCGTACGCCTTGAGCACCGTGTTCTTGGTCGACAGGTAGACCGGGTAGTCCCGCTTCAGCCCGTACGCGAACGACGCGCGCGCGAAGTCCTCGATCGACTTGGTGAAGTTGTACATCCCGAGCGCGACCCCGCCGTCCGGCCCGTAGTTCGCGACGACGTGCTGGATCGGCTCCGACCCGTCCTCCGGCGTGAACGTGATCGTCAGCTCGCCGGCGCCCGGCACGGTGAAGTTGGTCGCCTTGTACTGGTCCCCGTGCGCGTGCCGCCCGATCACGATCGGCTTGGTCCACCCGGGCACCAGCCGCGGCACGTTCCGGATGATGATCGGCTCGCGGAACACCACTCCCCCGAGGATGTTGCGAATCGTCCCGTTCGGCGAGGCCCACATCCGCTGCAGCCCGAACTCCTCCACCCGAGCCTCGTCCGGCGTGATCGTCGCGCACTTCACCCCGGCGCCGTGCCGCTTGATCGCCTCCGCCGCGTCCACCGTCACCTGGTCGCCGGTCGCGTCCCGGTGCTCGATCCCGAGGTCGTAGTACTCCAGCTCGACGTCCAGGTACGGATGAATCAGCCGCTCCTTCACGAACCGCCAGATGATCCGCGTCATCTCGTCCCCGTCGAGTTCCACCACCGGCCGTTCCACTGTGATCCGCCGCACGCGATCCTCCACTATCTTGACATCAAGACATCTCTCTTGACGTCAAGATAACCCGCGAAGGGCGCACTTGTCACACAGCAGGCGGCCAGACCCTCCGAGCCCCCAGAATGCAGCGGTGGAACGTACCGTCGAAGAGTCCTGGAATCTCATCACCGGCTGGCTCGAGCAGCACCTGCCCGCCGCCTACGAAGCACTCCAGCCGCCTGCTTCACCGGCCGCCGTGGAGGCGATCAGCAAGGCCGTAGGTCGTCCGCTGCCGCCCGATGTGCTGGCTTGGCTGAACCTCAGCAACGGCATGCGGGTGGTGACGGATTTCGGCAACCTGCTGCCGTTCTTCTTCACCCCGCTGACCTGCGAGGCCATGCTCACCCGCCACCGGATGATGCGCAGCATCTACAGCGACATGCCGCACGAGGACGCCGACGGACCGGCCGGCTCGTACTCCTTCGTGTGGCTCGACACGTTCCTGCCGCTGGCCGCGTCGGGTACCGACGTCGACCTCTTCGTGGACCTTCGCGACGGCGAGCTGCACGGTTGCGTCGGCGCGCTCGACGCGACCGACGGCAGCACCGGGTCGATCTGGCCGAGTACGGCGGTGATGTTGTCGCAGGTCGCGGACGCGTTCGTGCTGGGGCGGCCGGTCCAGTGGACGTACCCATCGGGCGATTCCACCGAGTACCGGCCGCAGCTCGAAGGTGGCCGGCTCAGCTGGGACTAGCCGATTGCGTGGTCCTTCCAGAACTGGGTCAGGTCCTTCGACGTGGCGGCCTGGGCGGCGGCCTTGAAGGCCTGCGGGGTGGCGACTCCGTACCAGTGGGCCGCCGTGTAGGACTTGAGCATCTTGGCCATCGCCGGCGGGCCCAGGACGCGTTCGAGGTCGTGGAGCATGCAGCCGCCGTACGAGTAGACGTACGCCGACCAGCCGGGGGTCTTGGCCCAGTAGCCCATGGTGTTGGTGATCAGGTGGTCCAGGCGGCCGGGCCAGCAGTCGGGCTGGTTGTCGCCGATGTGGATGTACGACGCGTAGACGGCGAACGACTCGTCCAGCCACGGATCGGCGTACTCGTTGTTGCCGACGATGCCGTAGAACCACTGGTGGGCGAGCTCGTGGACGACCGGCCCCTCCTCGTTCGGTGGGGCGATCAGCAGGACGAGGCCGGGGTACTCCATGCCGTAGAAGGACTCCCAGTTGTCGTTCAGCACCAGGTCGACCTCGCCGTACGGGTACTTGCCGAAGCGGCGGCCGAAGTCGTCGAGCGCGGCGGCGGCCCGGGTCTGGGCGTCCTTGACGGCGAAGGGCGTCACCACGCCCGTCCACGACGTGCGGATGGTGATGCCGCCGGGCGACTTGGTCACGGCCTGCTGGAAGGGGCCGACAGCCCAGGCGAAGTCCCTGACCTGCTGGGCTTTCGAGATGGTCGTCGTACGGCGTGACGTCGTCACCGTGCCGGTCGCGGGCACGACGAGCCCGGCGGGATGGTCGAGCCGGACGGTGAAGTCGGCGGCAAGCGTGTAGTAGCTCTCGCCGATGCCGACGTCGGGCTCGAGGTGCCAGCCGGCCTGGTCGCGGACCGCCAGCACCGGAAGGGCGTTGCCGAAGAAGCTGTACGCGCCCGAGCGGCCGAACTGCTCGGCCCGCGCCGGCGCGGTCATCGTGACGTCGAAGGCGACAGACCCGCGTTGACCGGGCCGCAGCGGCTTCTTCAGGTCGACCTTGACCGCCGTGCAGTTCACCGTCGGCGTCGCCGCAGTCCCGCCGTGGAAGCGGCTGACCTTGACCGGCGACTTGCAGCCG
Source organism: Kribbella lupini (assembly GCF_039529595.1). Taxonomy (NCBI): domain Bacteria; kingdom Bacillati; phylum Actinomycetota; class Actinomycetes; order Propionibacteriales; family Kribbellaceae; genus Kribbella; species Kribbella lupini. The sequence continues at coordinate 841,164 of NZ_BAAANC010000002.1, forward strand.
TCCCACGCGTTGCCCCACAGCCGCAGGTACACCTCGCGCAGCGGCAGGTCACCGGTGTTCGTGAACGAGATCTTCTCCCGACCGGTCCAGGTCACGCCGCTCGCGTCAGCAGCAAGCCGTACGTCGTACGCCGCCTGCCCGGGCGTTCGCCCGGCGCTCAGGTCGCGCCCGGCAGCATGGTCGCCCGAGGCAACGACCCCTCCGTTGCCATCAGCAACGTTGCCCGAAGCAACCGCCGGCGGAGCGAGCGTGCCCGTCACGGTGGCGAGCGCGAGTCCGAGCACACAGACGATCCGTCGCACAGTGACCTCCCAGGTCATCGGTGCGACGAGACTACCGAGTCGAAGGGGCGGGATCGGGACCTCCGGCCAGCCATTCGGCCACGGAGAAAGCGTCGCCGACCGCGACCACCCCGGGCGTCAGCACCGCGGCCTTCATCCCGAAGCTGACCCCACCGCCGTACGACGGCTCGCGCCGGTACTTGGCCAACGTCCGCGTCGGCTCCGGGCCCGACTTGACGCCGGTCGCCTGGTCCACGGTCGGCACGGCGCAGCGGATCGCGCGGGCGGCGTACCCGAGCTCCAGGGAACCGGCGACCGCCCGCATCACCCGGTCTTCGGTGTGCGGCGAAGTCCAGCCGGAGACGACGAGGTTCGGGCGGAAGCGGTTCATCGGGATCGGCTCGCCGCCGGACTCGACGATCCGCGCGTTCAGCTCGTCGAGCGACGCCTGCGACGTGATCAGCAGCGCGTGTGCGTCGCCGAAGCCGGTCTGCCCGGCGTGCACTCCCCAGCCCGGACGCTCGTGCTCGGGCGTCACCCGGACCAGCGCCGCGGGCTTGCCGAGGCGTTCGGTGAACCAGGCGTCGGCCGCCGGGTCCTGCACCACGCCGGCGCCGAACCACTTGCCGAACAGGCTGACGTCGCGCCGCTTCCCGTCGTACGCGACCTCGATCTCCACGGCGGTCGATCCGTCGGACAGCCGCAGCCCGTCGCCGTCGAGCACCTCGACCCGCAGCGGCGCCATCGCGGGCAGGCTGCGCTGGCTGTAGAAGGCGCCGTCGGGGCCGACCAGCATGAAGCTACGATCGTGCTTCAGCCCGGTGGCGCCGATCTCGGCACGGTCGGCGGAGACGCCGGCCAGCCCCTTCACGGGGTAGTAGGTCAGCGCGGAAACTCGGACGTCGGCCACCGGGACACAGTAGTCGCCGCCGGGGCTGCGCCGCGTCGAAGCTGACGGCGAAATGTTCAGTTAGCCGAAGGTGCCCGAGGGCGCCGCGGGCGAGACGAAGGTCTCGCCGTCGGTCAGCGGTTCGGCCTTGCCGGCCAGCTCGGTCAGCGGCATCACCTCGTACGGCGGTTGCGCGCGCCGCCCGGCGGCGGTCAGGTCCGGGACGGGCTGCCGCGACGCGACCAGGACGACGTTGCCGAAGGACTTGCCGCGCAGCACCTTCCGCTCGGCGAGGACGACGCCCTGACCGAAGGCTTCCCGCGCCGTCGCGGCCACTCGGCGTACGAAGGCCAGGCCGGCCGAGCCGTCGATCAGGTTCTGCACCAGTACGCCGCCCGGCCGCAGGACGCGGGCGCACTCGGCGGCGAACTCGCGGGTGACGAGGTTCTCCGGGACGGCCTCACGGACGAATGCGTCCACGATCAGCAGGTCGACCGAGTCCTCGTACACGCCGCTGATGCCCGCCCGGCCCGTCTCCGGGCGGACCTTGATCCCCGACCGCTTCGGCAGCGGCAGCGCCTCGCGGACGAACTCGGTCAGGTCCTCGTCCGGCTCGAGCACGATCTGCCGCGACCGCGGGCGCGTCACCGCGACGTACCGGGCCAGGGACAGTCCGGCGCCACCGATGTGCAGCACGGAGATCGGCTGCTTGCGCGCGGCGACCGCGTCCACGACGTCACCGATCCGCCGCATGTACTCGAAGGCGAGGTGCGTGGGGTCGGCCAGGTCGACCTGCGACTGCAACGAGCCGTCCACCCGCACCACGAACGTCCCGTCCGCAACGGCCTCGACGGTCGCCGTCCCGGACCCGACTGTGCGCTCCATCCCGTCATCCTTTCACTGCCGTCGCCGGAGGTGGCAGGAATCACCGGCCCCACCGTCGCCAGCGGGCGTGCGGGTTGCTAGCGTCCGAAGTACAGCCAGTCGAGTTCCCAAGGAGCGTGTCGTGAGCACTACCCCCGTGAAGGTGGCCGTCACCGGCGCCGCCGGTCAGATCGGTTACAGCCTGCTGTTCCGGATCGCGAGCGGTGCACTGCTGGGCCCGGACACCCCGGTCGAGCTGCGGCTGCTGGAGATCACCCCGGCGCTGAAGGCGCTGGAGGGGGTCGTGATGGAGCTCGACGACAGCGCGTTCCCGACGCTGGCCGGCGTCGAGATCGGCGACGACCCGAACGTCATCTTCGACGGCGCGAACGTCGCCCTGCTGGTCGGCGCCCGGCCGCGGACCAAGGGCATGGAGCGCGGTGACCTGCTCGAGGCCAACGGCGCGATCTTCACCGGCCAGGGCAAGGCGCTGAACGACCACGCCGCCGACGACATCCGGATCACCGTCACCGGCAACCCGGCCAACACCAACGCGCTGATCGCCAAGTCGAACGCGCCGGACATCCCGGCCGAGCGGTTCTCCGCGCTGACCCGCCTGGACCACAACCGCGCGCTGGCGCAGCTGGCCCGCAAGACCGGCACCCACGTGACGGACCTGAAGAAGCTGACGATCTGGGGCAACCACAGCGCCACGCAGTACCCGGACATCTTCCACGCCGAGGTGGCCGGCAAGAACGCGGCCGAGGTCGTCAACGACCAGGACTGGCTGGAGAACGACTTCATCCCGACCGTGCAGAAGCGCGGCGCGGCGATCATCGAGGCCCGCGGCGCCTCCTCGGCGGCCTCGGCCGCGGCCGCGACGATCGACCACACCCGCGACTGGCTGCGCGGTTCGGCCGACGGTGACTGGCTGTCGATGGCGGTCGTGTCCGACGGTTCGTACGGCGTACCGGAGGGCCTGATCTCGTCGTTCCCGGTGACCACCAAGGACGGCAACTGGGAGATCGTCCAGGGCCTGGAGATCAACGACTTCTCCCGCGGCCGGATCGACGCCAGCACCGCCGAGCTCGGCGAGGAGCGCGACGCGGTCAAGGCGCTCGGCCTGATCGGCTGACCCAGAACGTTGCGGAAGGCCCCCGGGGAGCTCCCCGGGGGCCTTCGTCGCGTCTACCGCAACCGGTACGCGTTGAGCACGGTCTGCGTCGCCGTGCTGCCGTCCCGGTCGACGACCACCGACTTCAGCGAGACCGTCGCCCCGGCCGGCGTCGTGAAGACAGCCTTGTACTTGCCGTTGCCGGCCGGCAGCACCCTCGCGCGCTGCCAGGTCTTGCCGGCGTCACCCGACACCTGGACGACGACCGACTTGGCCGGCGACGCCGTCGCGCCGGCCGCACTGGTGACCGCGAGATCCAGCACGCTGATCGGCAGCCGTTTGACCGCGTTCCGCTCGTCGACCCGCGGCGTGAACCGCACCGCCTTCAAGGGCAGCAGGACCTTGGTCCCACCGGTGTCCTGCGAGCTGAACGTCCAGACGCCCTCCATCCGGTTCGCGAGCTGCAGCATCGGCCGGTTCTGCACGATCTCCATCCGGTACGACGCCTTGCCGGCCGGCAGCTCCTCCAGGAAGAGCTGGCCGGGAACCGGTGACTGGTCGACCAGCTTGCCGTCGCGGAACAGCTTGGTGCTGCTCGCTACGACCTCGTCCGACATCCCGTCGTGGCCGTCCGCGTCGCCGTTCGGGAACAGGAACAGGTCCATCAGGTTGCCCTCGCGGTAGACGCCGCCGCCGGCGACGTCCATCGTCGCGGCCGCGGCGCCCCAGCGTTCGCCGTACGAAGCACCAGGACGGAACGTCTTGCCGGTGAACGAGTACGACAGCGGATAGGTGTAGTACTCGCCGTCTTCGACGAACGTGTTGACCTGAGCGGCCCAAGTGACGCCCTTGGCCTCGACCAGGTGAGTGACGCGGCTCGGCAGGCTGTACGCGAACGGCCAGCCGGAAGCGCTCATGTGCATGCCCGGCAGCGATCCGAACCGCTCGTCGAAGACCTGCTGGCCCGCGTGGTCCGCGGTGTAGAGCGTCGACAGCTTCGCCAGTTCGTGATCCCGCACGGTCCGTTGGTAGCCGGTGAAGTAGCTCCCGGTCCGGCCCTGCAGGAGGTCGTACGTGTACGGCGTGTTGCGGAAGTCGCCGTTCTTGCCCGGCACGCCCCAGCGGGAGGCGACGAACGACGTCATCTCGTCGGCGGAGACCGACGCGCCCATCGAACCGACGAAGACCTGGCCGAGCGCGGCCGCGTACGTCGAGTTGGACTGCACCCACTCGTTGATCAGGCGCTCGTAGCCGATCTCGACCCGAGCCAGTCGCGCGTCCGATCGCGGCAACGTCATCCGGACCGGGCCGGCCTTGCGGGCGTCGACCGCGACGGTTGTCGCCCGGTCGACGACGAGCTTCGGCCAGACCAGTTGGTAGACGCGCTCCTTGGCGTCCATCAGGTTGCCGTCGACGAAGTACTCGCCCTTCGGCAGCCGCAGCTTCGCGGTGCCCTGCGCGTCGGTGCGGACCTCGACGAACCGGTCGTCGGTGATGCCGAGCAGCGTCGTGTAGTTCACGTCTGTGCCCTTGCCGTCGGGACCGAGATGCTTGACGGTGACGTCGTAGCTCTCGATCTCCTTTTCGACGGCCAACGGGATGCCCAGGCTGGTGCCCGGAGCCGTGGCCACCAGGCGGCCGGCGTACTGGCCGTCGGCGCCCTGGTGACGCGTGTCCGAGGTGACGGTGACCGACGCCGTGCCGCCCACGGGCACGGTGACGCTCTGCGCCGCGAGCTTGAACGCGGTCGCCGGCGCCGGCTTGCCGTCCGGACCGGTCGCGGAGACCTTCAGCTGCAGGGTGGCAGCCGCCTTGCCGAGGTTGCGGAAGGCAACCTGCTTGGCGACCGGCTTGTCGTCGGCGTGCGGCCACAGCGCCGTACCGAACGAGACGCTGCCCGGCGTTGCGGTCAGCAACTGGACGATCGCCTGGCCTGCGTCGACCCGGCCGGCGCCTTGCTGGTAGACGGTCTGGCCGGCGATGACCTTCGCCGATCCCATCACCATCGGCTTGAGCTCGTTCGCCGTCCAGGTCGGGTGCTGCTGCGCGAGCAGCGCGGCAGTGCCCGCGACGTGCGGCGTCGCCATCGACGTACCGGACAGCATCATGTACTGCGTACCGACCGGGTCGCCGATGTCGGCGTCCTTGGCTCGCGCGGCGACGATGTCCACGCCCGGACCGGTGACGTCGGGCTTGATCGCACCGTCGCCGACCCGCGGGCCGCGGCTGGAGAACTCCGCGAGCTGGTCGGACTTGTCGACCGCGCCGACGGTCAGCGCCGCGTCCGCGCTGCCCGGTGACGCAACCGTCCCGTCGCCCGGACCTTCATTGCCTGCGGCAACGACGAAGAGCGTGCCGGTCCGTGCGGTGAGCTTGTTGATCGCGGCCTCGATCGGGTCGACCTCGGGGGTGTCCGGGCCGCCGATGCTGAAGTTGACGACCTTGGCCTTCTGCTCGACCGCGGCCCACTGCAACCCGGCGAGCATCGCCGAGTCCGAGCAGCTACCACCGCCGTCGCAGACCTTGCCGTCGAGCAACGTCGCGTCCGGCGCAACGCCCTTGTACTTGCCGCCCGACGCCGCACCGGACCCGGCGACCGTCGACGCGACGTGCGTGCCGTGGCCGAACTGGTCCCCCACGGGGTCCGTGGTGAAGTTCTTCGTGGCGCCGATCCGGCCCTTGAAATCCGGATGGTTCGGGTCGATGCCCGTGTCCAGGATCGCGACCTTGACGCCCTTGCCGGTGAACCCGGCCTTCCAGGCTTTCGGCGCGCCGATCTGCGGGACCGACTTGTCCAGCAGCACCTTGCGCTTGGCGTCCAGCCAGACGTGGTCGATGCCGGCCGCGTCGCGGGTCTGTCCGGTGACCTGGCGGAGGAACTGCCCGGTCGTCGACTTGTCGACCGTGACGGCGGTGGCGCCGATCGCCGGAAGGTCCTTCCTTTTCGTTGCTCCTGGCAACGTGCTGGAACGGCCTCTGGTCGCGACGATCAGCGGGATCGTCGTCGACCGCTGGTCGTCGTACCCCATCTCCAGCAGGCCGGACACGTCGAACAACCGCCGGTCGAGCTTGCCCGACGTCACCGCCGAGCTGACGTCGAGCGGAAGCACCGACAGCCGGCCGTGCGACCGCCGCAGCTTGAAGACCACCTTGTCCCGGCCGGGGCCGGGGTCGATCGAGACGTGCTCGCCGTTCACCACGACCCGGTCGCCGGTGACCAGCGTGACGACCTGCTTCTTCGTTGGCTGGCTGGTAGCCGTGCGCAACGCCTCAGGCTGTTGGCTCGCCTGCGCGCCGGGCCCTTCCACCCATCCGATCGCCAGCGCTCCGGCCAGTACGCCGGTTGCCGCTGTCAACCATCTCTTCCTGCGCTCCATCTCCCGTACTCCCCTCCGTCACCGGTCGGTGACCACACGGGTACGACGCGTGAGCGGAGGGAAAAGATGCCGCGGTTTTCGGAGGGTGCCCGTTCGGTCAGCCGTTCGGGATGATCAGGGCGAGCACGAGGATGGCGGCGCCGGCCGCGAGCAGCAGCGCGGTGTCGAACATCCGGCCGCGGACGTGCAGCAGACCGGCCTGGTCGTCGTTGAGCGCGAGGCGCAGCAGGCCGGCGAGCAGGACGCTGCCGGAGAAGATCAGGATGCCGTTGCGCCAGTTGTAAAAGGTCAGGATGACCAGTCCGGCCAGTCCCGCCAGCACACAGATCGCCAACGGCCACTCACTCCGCCGCTGCTCGGCCGCGGCGGCCATCAGTTGGTTGCGCCGGGGATGCGGGCGGGCGCGCTCGGGATGCCGGCGGTCATGCGGGAGATCCGGCGGCGGCTTCGGCGGCTTCGACGACGTTGGTGAGCAGCATCGCGCGGGTCATCGGGCCGATGCCGCCGGGCATCGGGGCGATCCAGGCGGCGGCCTCGCGGGCCGCGGGGTCGATGTCGCCGACGATCTTGCCCTCGGCGCTGCGGCTGGTGCCGACGTCGAGCAGGACCGCGCCCGGCTTCACCATGTCGGCGGTGATCAGCCCGGCCGACCCGGCGGCGGCGATCACGATGTCGCCGGTGCGGACCACCGAGGCCAGGTCCTTCGTGCCGGTGTGGCACTGGGTGACGGTCGCGTTCTCGGACTTGCGGGTGAACAGCAGCCCCATCGGCCGGCCCGCGGTGACGCCGCGGCCGACGACGACCACGTGCGCGCCGGCGATCGGTACGTCGTACCGGCGGAGGATCTCGACGCAGCCCTTCGGCGTACAGGGCAGCGGACCGTCCTGGCCGAGGACCAGCTTGCCGAGGCTGACCGGGTGCAGGCCGTCGGCGTCCTTGAGCGGGTCGATCAGGCCGAGGATCTCGTTGGTGTCGACGTGCTTGGGCAGCGGCAGTTGCACGATGAACCCGGTGCAGGCCGGGTTCTCGTTCAGCTCGCGGACCTTCGCGGCGATCTCGTCCTGCGTGGTGTCGGCCGGCAGCTCGACCTCGATCGAGGAGATCCCGACCGCCGCGCAGTCGCGGTGCTTGCCCGCGACGTACGCCCGGCTGCCCGGGTCGTCGCCGACCAGGATCGTCCCGAGCCCCGGCACGATGCCCTGCTCGGCCAGCTTGGCCACCCGGACCTTCAACTCGTCCTTGATCGCCGCCGCAGTCGCCTTGCCATCCAAAATCTGAGCCGTCACAACACAGGAGTCTGCCACGCACCAACCCCCGGCAACTACCGACCCTCGTCCACGTCAGAACCCCCGTCAGCTCCCCCGCTCAAACCTCACCACACCCACCGAACCTCCACTCAGATCCACCACCCTTCCGTCCCCGTCCAGTGAGGTGAAGCACAAAGCTGACCGATCGGTTGAAAACTGGCCGATCGGTCAGGCAAGCTGGCTGACATGGCAGAGAGCACGCCCGCGCGTGAGCGGACCCGGCGCGAGATCGTGCAGCAGGCGATGACCCTGTTCGCGAGCAACGGCTACAACGCGACCTCGTTGCAGGACATCGCGACCGCGGCCGGGTGCTCCAAGGCGACCGTGCTCTACCACTTCAACGGCAAGGCCGCGGTGCTCGCCGCCGTGCTGTCGCCGTCCCAGCAGGCGCTGAAAGAGGTCGTCAGCCAGGCGGAGCAGCTTCCGCCGGAGCGGTCGCAGGAGCTGGCGATCGTGCGCTTCGTCGAGCTCGCGGTGGAGATGCGCGGGCTGATCGCCGTCCTGCAGGACGTGTTGACGGTGATCGACACGATGCCCGAGTTCGACGAACTGGTGGCCGACGGGATCAAGCTCACCGAGCTGATGGCCGGCCAGGGCGCCGACCGGCTCGAGCTGGACATCGCGAAGTTCGCCGTCAACGGGCTGCTCGGCGAGTGCCGGCACCCGGGCGAGCGCAACGACGCCGAGCTGCGCGACCTCTGCGAGACCGCCCTCCGCCGGCTGCTCAAGCCGGCCCACCCCTCGTCCGGCAGCTGATGACTCCGGATTCCGCACCGATCCCCTGCCCGACCGGACGACCCGAACGGACGTACCCCCGATGGCGAATCTCTTGTACCGGCTCGGCCGGTTCTCCTACCAGCGCCGGCGGCTCGTCGCCGCGATCTGGACGTTCGTCCTGGTCCTGCTCGGGGTCGGCGCGCTGACCCTGGGCGGCCAGACCGCAAACACGTTCTCGATCCCGGGCACCGAGTCGCAGCGCGCGCTCGACGCGCTGGCCAAGGACATGCCGGCCGCGAGCGGAGCGTCGGCCAGCGTCGTGGTCAAGGCGCCGCCCGGCAAGACGCTGATGGACCCGGCGGTCAAGGCCGCGGTCGGCGTCACCGTCGCGAAGGTGGCCAAGGTCCCCGAGGTCGCCGGCGCGGTCGACCCGTACACCGCGAAGGCGATCAGCCAGGACGGGTCCACCGGGCTCATCCAGGTCTCGTTCACCAAGTCCGCCGACCAGCTCTCCAAGGAGAGCACCACGGCGTACGACGGTCTGAGCGCGCTCAGCTCGGGTGACCTGCAGGTCGTCCCGGGTGGCGCCGTGGTCGGCGGGCCGCCGGAGATCGGCAGCACCGAGATCATCGGTGTCGCGATCGCCGCCGTCATCCTGGTGGTCACCTTCGGCTCGCTGGTCGCCGCGGGCATGACGTTGCTGACGGCCCTCATCGGCGTCCTGGCCGGGATGGCCGGGCTGTTCCTGGTCACCGCGTTCACCGAGGTCTCGTCGACGGCTCCGATCCTGGCGCTGATGCTCGGCCTGGCCGTCGGCATCGACTACGCGTTGTTCATCAGCTCGCGGCACCGTACCCAGCTGGCCGAGGGCATGGACCCGGAGGAGTCGGTCGCGCGGGCGACGGCGACCGCCGGTTCCGCCGTACTGTTCGCGGGGGCGACCGTCGTGATCGCGCTGGCCGGGCTGAGCCTGGTCGGGGTTCCGTTCCTGACCGCGATGGGTCTGGCCGCGGCCGCGACCGTGCTGACCGCCGTACTGGTGGCTTTGACGCTGCTGCCGGCGATGCTCGGCTTCGTCGGCAACCGCGTCCTGCCGCGCAAGCTGCGCAACCACGGCGCCCACGCCGCCGAGCCGGTCGTGGTCAAGGACGGCTTCGGCTTCCGCTGGGCCCGGCTGGTGACCCGCTTCCGCGTCCCGATCGTTGCCCTGGGCATCCTCGGGCTCGGCGCGCTGGCGCTGCCGGTGCAGGACATGCGGCTGGCCATGCCGGACGGCGCGACCGCGCCGGAGAACTCCAACCAGCGGATCGCGTACGACCTGTCAGCGGCCGCTTTCGGCCCGGGCTCGAACGGCCCGCTCGTGGTCGTCGTGAAGACGCCGAACGCCCAGCAGTCCGAAGCGCTGGTCGGTCAGGTGCTCGGCGCGACGAAGGGCCTGAAGGACATCGTCGCGGCGCAGCCCGGCCCGGCGAGCAAGGACGGCGCGACCCGGCTGATCAGCGTGATCCCGGCCAGCGGCCCGGCGAGCGAGCAGACCGCCGACCTGGTCGGCGACCTGCGGGACACCCTCAAGCCGCTGTCGCAGAACGGCGCCGACATCTCGATCACCGGCAACACGGCGATCGGTGTCGACGTCTCGCAGAAGCTGACCGACGCGCTTCCGACGTACCTGCTGGTCGTGATCGGGTTGTCGTTCCTGCTGCTCCTGCTGGCGTTCCGCTCGATCCTGGTCCCGCTGAAGGCGACGCTGGGCTTCCTGCTGACGATCGGCGCGACGTTCGGCATCACGGTCGGCGTCTTCCAGCTCGGCTGGGGCGCGGCGCTGTTCGGGGTGGACTCCCCGGGCCCGCTGGTCAGCTTCCTGCCGATCATCATGATGGGCATCCTGTTCGGCCTGGCGATGGACTACGAGGTGTTCATCGTGTCCCGGGTCCGTGAGGAGTTCGTGCACGGCAAGCACGCCACCGAGGCGACCATCGCCGGCGTCGGGCACGGCGCCCGCGTGGTGACCGCGGCCGCGCTGATCATGGCGGCGGTGTTCGCGGGCTTCATCCTGGTGCACGACCCGATCATCAAGACGATCGGCTTCGGCCTGACGATCGGCGTCCTGATCGACGCCTTCGTCGTCCGGATGACGATCGTCCCCGCGGTGCTCTCGCTGCTCGGCGACCGCGCCTGGTGGTTCCCGAAGTGGCTCGACCGGATCACCCCGAAGGTCGACATCGAGGGCGAGTCCCTGCGCGTGGACGAGCCCGGGAAGCCGGCCGAGAAGGACCTCGTCGGCGCCTGACCGACCCACCGAGGGCTCGAGACCAGGGCGCGGCTGACACGGCCGCGCCCTAGTCTCGGGCCCATGGCCGACCTGCCCGAGGATCTGCGGATCCTGCTCAGCGAAGACCGCTCGTACCTGCACGTGTTCGGGCCGAGCGCGCCCTGGCCGTTCCCGGACGGGTGGCTCGAGGAGACCAAGGCGCGGGCGACCGAGCTGGTCCTGGACCCGGCGTTCGAGCCCATCCGGCTGACCGGCGAGCTGAAGCGGACCCACCTGCGCGAGGACGCGCCGTACCTGGCGTCGGCCTTCCACGACCTGACGGCCCGGCTCTACCCGCCGATGAGCATCGTCAGCGGGCCGGGTGCGAACAACCTGGCGTACCTGATGGACGAGTTCCGCAAGGAGCCCTTCTCGCCGTACCAGTACGACAGCTGGATGTTCCGGAGCCGCTTCGAGCTACCCGGAGGCGCCTTCCAGGACCTCGGCGACGCACCCGACCTGCGGGAGCTGCTGGTCGGTTTCTTCCGCCAGGTGCTCGAGCTGTACCGCGGCGTCGAGCCGCTGGAACCGCGCCGGACCCTGATCGCCGAGCTCTTCGACCGGGTCGCCGACGACCCCGACCTGCTGCGCGCGCACCGCGAGCTCCCGTACGGCGAACTGAAGGAGCTGTGGCGCACCGAGCTGTGCGGCAGCGACGAGGCGTACGCCGTACTGCCGGAGCAGTCGGAGAACCCGCTGGAGCTGCTGATCTGGGGCATCACCCGGTTGCGGGCGGCGTACGCGGAGATCTCGGCCGTCACCTTCGAGCGCGAGCAGTCGTTCGACCTGCACCTGGCCGAGCTGTTGCACCAGGTCGGGCGGACCGACGTACCGGCCGGGCTGCTGTTCGCCGGGGTGAGCACGGCGCAGGTGCAGGAACACTTCGACGACATCGCGAAACGGCACGACCGCAAGGCGTGGATCCGCCGCCAGGAAGGCTGGATGGCGCGGGCTTGCGAGGCGGGGGCCGCTCATGCGGTCCGGCGCTGGCTGGCCGCGGCCTACCTGGTCGGCGGGTCCTTGAAGGGACTGCCGGGCTGGCCGCTCAAACCGACGGACCTGGCGCTGCCCGCGCTGTACCTACGGAACCTGCGCACGCTGTACGACCTCCGGGCCGCCGCCCGGCACCACACGGTCACGCCCGCCGGCCCGGACCCGATGGGTGAGCTGGCCGGGATGGTCGGGCTGACAACGGTCAAGGAGCAGATCGGCGAACTGGTCGCCGAGGCCAAGGTCGCCGGGCTCCGGGCCGGGGCGGGGATGACGATCACGCGGCGGACCCGCCCCTTGCTGTTCGTCGGCCGTCCGGGGACCGGCAAGTCGACCGTCGCGCGTCACCTCGCGGCGGCGTACCGGCAGCACGGCCGGCTCACCTCCGGGCACGTCGTCGCCGTCGGCCGCGCGGAGATCCTTGCCGGCGGCACCGGCCAGGCAGCCGCCAACGTGCGGAGCGCCGTTGCCCGCGCGGTCGGCGGCCTGCTGTACGTCGACGAGGTGCACCGGCTGGCCAAGCAGCCGGAGGCGCTGTCGGCGCTGGTGCAGGCGATGGACGAGCAGCGCGACGACCTGGTCGTCGTACTGGCCAGCTACCCGGATGCGATCACGGAACTGCTGGACAGTCACCCCGCGCTGCGGTCGCGGGTCCAGCGAGTGCTGAACTTCCCCGACTACACCGACGGCGAGCTGCTCACGCTCTTCCGCACCCTGGCCGGTACGGCGGGTTACGTGCTCGCCGACGACCTCGCCGACCGGGTCCCGTTGCTGCTGAGGCGGTTGCCCAGGGCAATCGGTTTCGGGAACGCCCGGGCGGCGCGCTCACTGCTGGAGCAGATCTCGGTCCGGCAGGCGGTCCGGATCGCGGCGCTTGCGGACCCGACGCCGGAACAGGTCCGCGAGCTGCTCGCCGACGACCTGCCCTTGCTTGCGAGCGAGGGCGTCGGGGTGCAGGAGCCGGCGACGACGCGCTCCGCGCTCGAGCAGCTCGACCAGCTGGTCGGCCTCAGCGAGGTCAAGGACGCCGTCCGCCGGCTGACCGCCGAGGCGGAGGCCGAGGTGCTGCGGGCGAAGGCCGGGATGAAGCCGGTCGAGCAGTCCCGGCACATGGTCTTCGTCGGCAACCCGGGGACGGGCAAGACGACGGTCGCCCGGCTGGTCGCCGAGATCTACCGGGACCTGGGCCTGCTCGGCAGCGGGCAGCTGGTCGAGGTGACCCGGGGCGACCTGATCGCGCAGTACATCGGTCAGACCGCGCCGAAGGTCCGCCAGGTGGTCGAGAGCGCGATCGGCGGGGTGCTGTTCATCGACGAGGCGTACGCGCTGGCCGACAGTACGGCGTACAGCGCGGAGGCGATCGCGACGCTGGTCCAGCAGATCGAGCTGCACCGGACCGACCTGGTGGTAGTGCTCGCGGGCTACTCGAAGGAGATGAAGACGCTGCTGGACGCCAACAGCGGGCTGCGGTCGCGGTTCCCGGTCACACTGCGGTTCGGCGACTACTCCGTCGGCGAGCTGGTGGAGATCTTCCGCGGCCTCGCCGACGACGCGGGGTTCACCCTCGGCGACGGCGTCGGCCAACGCGTCGGGCGGTTGCTCGGGCCGTTGCGCGGGCAGTACGGGTTCGGGAACGGGCGCGAGGCGCGCAGCGTGTTCGAGGCGACGGTCGCGCGGCAGGCCACGCGGATCGCGGAGATCGCCGAGCCGAGTCAGGCGCAGCTGGCCGAGCTGGTGCCGGCCGACGTTCCGTCGTACTGGCGGGAGCAGAGCACGCGCCTGGTCGGGCAGTACCTGTAACGGGGAATCTTCTGCGGCCTTGCCGCTGTTGGGGCAGTTAGTTTATTCTTGAACTACCTGCCCAGCGAGGAGACTTCCATGCCTGCCGTCACCGTCAGCGACATCACCGTGCTGCCCCGCGTCCACCAGCCCGACCCGGCCGTGTCCCGTGAGCGCGCGGTGCGGTCGGTGACGTCGGCGCCGACCGGGTACGAGGGCGAGGGGTTCCCCGTACGCCGGGCCTTCGCGGGCGTGGACCTGCGGGACCTCGACCCGTTCATCCACATGGACCAGATGGGTGAGGTCGAGTACGCGCCGGGCGAGCCGAAGGGCACGCCGTGGCACCCGCACCGCGGGTTCGAGACCGTCACCTACATGCTCGACGGGATCATGGAGCACCAGGACTCGCAGGGCAACGGCGGCGTGATCACCAACGGCGACACGCAATGGATGACCGCCGGGTCCGGCCTGCTGCACATCGAGACGCCCCCGGAGCACCTCGTCCTGAGTGGTGGGCTGTTCCACGGGATCCAGCTGTGGGTGAACCTGCCGGCCGCGCAGAAGTGGGCGGCGCCGCGGTACCAGGACATTCGCGGCGGCGACTCGGCGCTGCTGTCGACGCCCGACGGCGGCGCGCTGATCCGCGTCATCGCCGGATCGGTCGGCGGGTACGACGGGCCGGGGTCGACGCACACGCCGATCACGCTGGTGCACGCATCGGTGAGCCCGGGCGCGGAGATGGTGCTGCCTTGGCAGGCGGACTACAACGCGCTCGTCTACGTGCTGGCCGGTCAGGGCACGGTCGGTGCCGAGCGGCGGCCGTTCCGGAAGGGCCAGCTGGCGCTGTTCGGACCGGGCGACACGATCCGCACCGCCGCCTCGACCTCGCAGCCACTGGCGGAGCCGAACCTCGACGTACTGGTGCTCGGCGGTCGGCCGATTCGTGAGCCTGTCGCGATGGCCGGGCCGTTCGTGATGAACACCCGCGACGAGGTCGTCCAGGCCTTCGAGGACTTCCAGGCCGGCAAGCTCGGAACGATCCCGGCCGTGCACGGCGCACCGACCGAACTCCGCGAGTCGAACTAGCCCTCGGGGTAGAAGACGAAGATCGTGCAGCCCTCGGTGGTTTGAGGGACGTGCTGACTACCGGCCGGACAGTGGATGAAGCTGCCGGCCGGGTAGTCGCGCAGGCCGTCGTTGAAGACACCATCGACGACGTACACCTCCTCGGGGCCTGGCTCGTGCACGTCGATGCCTTGCCAGGTCGAGCCGGGGTCCATTTCCAGTACGTGGGCTGAGGCACCCGCCGGGCTCTTCCACAGTGAGCGCAGGCGGATGCCGGGGAAGAGTTCGCGGGTGGGTCGGTCGTCGGCCGGGGTGGTCCACTCGAAATCCATAGGCCTCAGCCTGCCGTGGCGCGAGGCTTGGCGGACAGTGTCAGGAAAGTCTTCATCGGGTACTTTTCTGCCATGGCCAGGCATCGGGTGGTCGCGCTGGTGAAAGCTCCGCAGAGCACGTTCGAGCTGGGGTGCGCGGCCGGGGTTTTCCGGGGCGACGAGTACAGCTTCGGCGTGTGCACGGAAACGCCGGGCGCGGTGGCGACGTTGAACGGTTTCGAGATGCTGGTGCCGTTGGGGTTGCGCGCGCTGGATCGCGCCGACACGGTGATCGTGCCGGGCTGGCTACCGATCGACGAGCCGCCGTCGCCGGCTGTCCTGCGCGCGCTGCAGCGGGCCCATCGGCGTGGTGCCCGACTCGTGAGCATCTGCTCCGGCGCGTTCGCTCTGGCCGCGACCGGTCTGCTGGACGGGCGAACCGCGACCACACACTGGGCGTACGGCGAGGAGCTGCAGCGCCGGTTCCCCGCCGTACGGGTTGATCCCGACGTGCTCTACATCGACCACGGTGACCTCGCCACCAGCGCGGGCTCCGGCACCGGGCTGGACCTCTGCCTGCATCTGGTCCGCACCGACCACGGTGCCGCGTACGCCGCCCGCGTGGCGCGCCGCATGGTGATGCCGCCGCACCGCGAAGGCGGCCAGGTCCAGTACCGCGTCGAAACCCCGAGCGCCGCCGTCGATTCCCTCGCGCCCCTGCTCGACTGGGCCTCCGACCGCCTGTCCGAGCCGCTGACCGTCGACGACCTCGCCAACCGCTGTGCCCTCTCCCCCCGAACCCTCACCCGCCGCTTCACCGAACAACTCGGCACCACCCCCGGCCAGTGGCTGCTCGCCCAACGCATCGCCCGAACCCGCCAACTCCTCGAAACCACCGACCTCCCCGTCGAAACCATCGCCCACCAGGTCGGCCTCTCCACCGCCACCAACCTCCGCCGCCGCCTCCAGTCCGCCCTGCACACCACCCCCAGCGCCTACCGCCGAGCCTTCAGGTCGTCGTCAGGTGACCTCCAGCCGAGGTAGACCGGTTGGTGGGGTGATGTGGATGCGTCGGGTTCTGGTGGTTCTGGCGGTTCTGGTGCTGGTGGCGACGGGGTGTTCCGGGCCCGGCGAGGTCCGGGTCGATGTCGGGCCCGAGGTGGTGGTGGCTGATGAGGTGACGCACGTGAAGGTCACTGGGCTGGGTGGTGGCGATCGGGTCGAGGTGGTGGCGGAGGCTACCGATCGGGCGGGGAAGAACTGGCGGGCGTCGGCGTCGTACGAGGCTGATGACGTGGGGGTGGTCGACCTGGACCGGGCGGCCCCGGTGGGTGGGAGCTACGGGGGCGTCGACGGGATGGGGTTGTTCTGGGCGATGAATCCGCCGGACGGGGATCCCGACCAGCAGTTCTACCTCCCGGAGGTGAACGGCGAGGGGCCGCACGCGGTCGTGCGGATCAGTGTGCGAGACGGCGCGAAGACACTGGCCACGGCGACGCAGACCCGCCGATGGGCGACGGACGGGGTGACCGACCGCGCGTTGACGTTGGCGAAGGACCAAGTGGTCGGCGGGTTGTTCCTGCCGAAGCCGGACGGGAAACGGCATCCGGCGGTGCTGCTGCTCGGTGGGTCCGAGGGCGGGATGAGCCAGGCGTTGACGGCCGCTCTGCTGGCCTCGCACGGGTTCCCGGCGCTGACGGTCGCGTACTTCGGTGCTCCCGGGCTGCCGAAGGCCCTGAAGGAGATCCCGCTCGAGTACTTCCGTACGGCGGCGTCGATCCTGGCCTCGCAACCGGGCGTCGACCGCGCGCACGTCGTCGCGTTCGGCCCGTCCCGCGGCGCCGAGGCCGCGCTGCTGATCGCGGAGAACTTCCCCACGCTGATCCACGGCGCGATCCTGTACGCGCCGAGCGCGAAAGTCGTCGCCGGCTTCCCCGACTACCTCACCAGTGCCTGGACCCTGCACGGCGAACCGCTGGCCACCGACGACCTGATCCCGGTCGACCGCGTCAGTGGCCCGGTCCTCACCGTCGCTGGTACGGCGGACGGCATCTGGCCGTCGGCTCCGGCCGCCCAGCTGATCGTCACCGAACTGGACGCGGCCGAGAACCCCTATCCCCACAAGGCCCTCGTCTACCCCGGCGCCGGCCACAACGTCGGCACCTACCCGTACATGCCCCAAGGCACCCGGGTCTACGAGCCGGCCGCCGACCACACCGCCTACCTCGGCGGCGACCGCCCCACCAACGCCGCGGCCCAGGCCGACGCCTGGCCCAAGGTCCTCGCGCTGCTGCGCAACCTCTAGAAGTTGTCGAGGCTTATGTACCAAGGGATCCGGTCGTCCTCCGGGTCCGCGCCGTAGTCCAGGGCGAACGAGCGCGCTGCCGGCGGGCCGCCGTACTGGGGGTTCAGGTCGCCGGACAGGCTCATCGTCATCAGGGCGACGTCGACGTACGGGTCGCCGAGGCCGAGGCGGCTGAGGTCCAGTACGCCGGTGAAGCGCAGGGTCTCCGGGTCGACCAGGACGTTCGGCATGCAGTAGTCGCCATGGGTGACGATTGTCTTCGCGCCCGGGAACGGCGAGGCGAAGGGGCAGTCGGTCAGGGAATGCAGCTGCCTCAGGCACTCAGCGACGGCTCGCAGTACGGCGGGGCGCTCGGCGGCGGGCCAGGGCTGGGAGGCGTCGCGGCCGGGGAGTGCCGAGGTCAGCATCCAGTCGTTGCCTCGATCAAGCAGTTGCGGACAGCCGAAGCCGGTCGCGCTGAGCCACGCGACCCGGTCCGCTTCGTCGGCAGCGTCGGGACCGGCCTTGTAGTAAAGGGTTTCCGTCCCACGCTCCAGCCGGACGACGGTCGCGCCGGAGCACCCGACGTGCACCGGTTCGGCGTTCCGCGCGCCGAACCGGTCGGCCAGGATGTCGAGGTCCACCCCGACACCCTAGGCCTTCGTCAGCGACATCTCACCGGAGATTACGGTGCAGCGACGTGATCAGCTCGCCGTCGGCGGTGTCGCCGTCCAGGGACCAGATCATCGCGCCGCCGAGGCCGCGATGGTTGATGTAGCGCGCCTTGCGCTTCATCTCGGTCGGGTCGTCCCAGGTCCAGAACGTCGTACCGTCGAACAGCCAGGCGAAGCCGGCCTTCTCGTCGCGGTGGACGGTGAACTTGCCCAGCTGGGCCTTGAGCAACTTGTAGTCCTCGTACCCAGGCTCGTACGTCGCCGGAGCGGCGCCGGTGGCGGGCTGGAAGAGGCCGTTGTTCTGGTTCGTCACGCCCGTCCAGCCGCGACTGTAGAACGGGACGCCCATCACCAGCTTGCTCCGCGGCGCGCCGCGGGTCAGGTACGCGTCGATCGTCACCTGCGAGCTGAACTCGGCCGGCGCGGGATCACCGGCAGGCCCGTCGATCGCGGACTGCTGGTTGGTCTGCGGGTCCCAGGCGCCGTGGTAGTCGTAGCCCTGCGTCGTACCGAAGGTCAGGTCCTTGAAGAGCTTCTTGACCTCGAACCCGTTGTCGATCTGGGCCGGTGCGGCCGGCAGGAACGCCGAGAGCGTGTACCGGCCCTTGAACGGCCAGGACGAACGGTCGAGCTGGGTGCGGTATTCGTGCACCAGCGCGGAGAAGTTCTGCTTGTCCTGGGGCCGGATCACGTTGCCCGGGTTGCCTTCGCTGCCCGGCCACTCCCAGTCCAGGTCGACGCCGTCGAAGACACCCTTCGCGGCACCGGCCGGTGCGCCCGGCAGGTTCCCCTTGATCCACAGGTCCAGGCAGGACTTCACGCTGGCCGCCCGGCTGGCCGGGGTGAGCGCGGCGTCGGAGAAGTACTTCGATCCCGTCCAGCCGCCGAGCGAGATGCTGATCCGCAGCTTCGGGTACTTCTTCTTCAGCTGCTTGAGCTGGTTCAGGTTGCCGGACAGCGGCTGACCGGCAACGTCGGCCTGGCCGCTGACGCTCTGCTCAGCGGTGAACGGCCGCTGGTAGTCGGCCCACGGATCGCTGCTGACGCACTTGCCCTGCTCGTCCAGGAACCCGAACGCGTAGTTCAGGTGGGTCAGCTTGGCGGCCGTCCCGTTCTTCACCAGGTCGCTGACCAGGAAGTTGCGGTCGTAGCCGCTCCACTGCGTGTAGTACCCGACCACGCGCTTGCTGCTGTGCGCGTCGGCCGGTACCGCGGTCAACCCCACCGGCGCCACCACGGCCAAGGCCGTGAGCACCACGAAACTGCGACGACGTTTCACTGACATCGTTCTCCCCACCGGGCGGTCACATCGGGACAGGTGCGGCTCACCCTAAGTGCCACCGAGGAGTTCGGCAATGTCTCTACCGAAGTCATTTCGGCACAACGTCGCCAGCCAGGAGAGCGCTTTCTTTCCCCAGGCTCTTGAGTTAGTCGCTCAGAAGGTCTTGGC
This sequence comes from Kribbella lupini, assembly GCF_039529595.1. Taxonomy (NCBI): domain Bacteria; kingdom Bacillati; phylum Actinomycetota; class Actinomycetes; order Propionibacteriales; family Kribbellaceae; genus Kribbella; species Kribbella lupini. Next base: position 860,577 of record NZ_BAAANC010000002.1, read on the forward strand.
GCCCGTCGGCTTGAGCGGGTCGTGGCCCACCGACATCAACTTGTGGCGCCAGTGAGCGTCGCCCGCGACCGGGTCGAGGTCCTCGCCGCGTTCACGGCGGACGCGGATCGTCACGCGTTCCATGGTGGAGATGTCGTCGTCGGTGAGGTCAGCGCGGCGCTTGCCGAGAATCCGGACGACCTGGGCGCCCAGCTCCTCACCCGCATCCTCAGGCAGCGCCTCGGTGGTCTCGGACGACGCGTTCGTGCGCAGCCAGTCCTCCAGCTCGCGCGACGTCATGTTCACCAGCAGGTGGAACTCGTCCCACAGCTCGTCGGACACCTTGCTCTCAGCCATCAGCACTCCTCGTGGGCCTGGTCAAAACCCTCCCTCGCCCGGCCTGTGCCCACCCGCGGCCGACGTACACACGGCCGGCGTCACGCCTCGGGAGTGCCGAACCGCAACTCGGTCAAGCCTGCCAAGTCGATCCCGTAGCGCGCGTAACCTTGACCGTGTTCTCGCCGGTCAACCGCTCCGCCTCCACCCCGAGCAGTCCCGCCACCTCCACCACGTGGTCCCGTGAGCTCCCTTCGATCTCCAGGTACGCCGGAATCAACGGCCAGCTGTCGATCTCCAGCCGCGCTCCCGCCAGCTCGAAACTCTCCCGCCGGTTCTCCTGGTACGACTTCGCCCGGAATCCCATCCGCTGCACCAGCTCGTGCGCGTCGGCGAAGTCCCCCACCGTCACCTCGGTCTCGGTGGTTCCGTCGATGCCGTCGTGGGCGATCTCCTTGACGGTCAGGGTGGCCTGGCTGCCGTCGTCGCGGAGGCGGATCCAGCGGCTGGTGTCACCGGGCGTCACGTCGTACACGAAGCGGCGGAGCAGCACTTCTCCGAGGCGCCGGCCTCCGGCGGTCGCGATGCGGCGGCGGATGGCTGCTGCGTCGATGTCGAGGACCTTCGCCTCGTACTCGATCGGCACGTCGGTCCTCTCGGGAAAAAGACGCAGGAGGCGACCGCACCACGGCGGTCGCCTCCTGCGTGGGGAGAAACTCAGTGGAAGAAGTGTCGCGTCCCCGTGAAGTACATGGTGACGCCGGCCTTGGTGGCGGCTTCGATGGCGGCCTCGTCGCGGATGGAGCCGCCGGGCTGGACGACCGCGGTGACGCCGGCTTCGAGGAGGACCTCCAGGCCGTCCGGGAAGGGGAAGAACGCGTCGGAGGCGGCGACGGAGCCGGCGGCGCGTTCGCCGGCGCGGGTGACGGCGAGGCGGCAGGAGTCGACGCGGTTGACCTGGCCCATGCCGACGCCGACCGACGCGCCCTGGGAGGCGAGCAGGATGGCGTTGGACTTGACCGCGCGACAGGCCTTCCAGGCGAAGGCGAGGTCGGCGAGCACCTCGGGCGAGGCGGCCTCACCGGCGGCCAGGGTCCAGGCGTTCGGGTCGTCGCCCTCGGCCTGGAAGCGGTCGCTGTGCTGCAGGAGCAGGCCGCCGCTGATCGCGCGCATCTCGACGAGCTCGGCGTCCGAGCGCGGCGGCGCGACGAGCAGGCGGATGTTCTTCTTGCCCTGCAGGATCTCGACCGCGCCGTCCTCGTACGCCGGGGCGACGAGCACCTCGGTGAAGATCTCCGCGACCTGCTTGGCCATCTCGACCGAGACCGGGGCGTTGGTCGCGATCACTCCGCCGTACGCCGAGACCGGGTCGCACTCGTGCGCGCGCCGGTGCGCCTCGGCGATGTCGGCGCCGACCGCGATCCCGCACGGGTTGGCGTGCTTGATGATCGCCACCGCCGGCTCGGCGAAGTCGTACGCCGTCCGCCGCGCCGCGTCGGCGTCGACGTAGTTGTTGTACGACATCTCCTTGCCGTGCAACTGCTCCGCACCGGCCAGACCGCCGCGGCCGTTCAGGTACAGCGCGGCCGGCTGGTGCGGGTTCTCGCCGTACCGCAGGACGGCCTTCTTGTCCCACGCCGACCCGACCCACGCCGGGAACACCGAGCCGTCGCCGGTGTCGGTGAGCACGCTGCCCATCCAGGACGCGACGGCGACGTCGTACTCGGCGGTGTGCACGAAGGCCGCGGCGGCCAGCTTCTGCCGCTCGGCCAGCGAGAAACCACCCTCTTCCAGCACCGTGTAGATGTCCTCGTACTGCGAGGGCGAGGTCACCACGGCGACGTTCGCGTGGTTCTTCGCCGCGCCGCGGACCATCGACGGCCCACCGATGTCGATCTGCTCGATGCACTCCTCGGTGGAGGCGCCGGAGGCGACCGTCTCGGTGAACGGGTACAGGTTGCTGACCAGCAGGTCGAACGGCTCGACCCGCATCTCGGCCAGCTGCTCGACATGGTCGGCCTTGCGGACGTCGGCCAGCAGCCCGGCGTGCACCTTCGGGTGCAGGGTCTTGACCCGCCCGTCCAGGCACTCGGGGAAGCCGGTCAGCTCCTCGACCTTGGTGACCGGTACGCCGGCCGCGGCGATCCGCCCCGCCGTGGAACCGGTGGAGACGATCTGGACGCCGGCCGCGTGCAACGCGGAAGCGAGCTCCTCCAGACCGGTCTTGTCGTAGACGCTGATCAGCGCCCGGCGGATCGGCCTGCGGTCGGTGCTCACTTCAGTCGAACCTTTCGTCCGGTGATGGTCCAGCCCTGGCGAACCAGCCGGCCGACCCAGTCCACCAGTTGGCGGCGCTCGACCTCCTTGATCCGCTCGGTCAGGGTTTCTTCGGTGTCGTCGTCCTCAACCGGTACGACGACCTGGCCGATGATCGGCCCGGTGTCGACGCCGCCGTCGACGAAGAACAGCGTCGCGCCGGCCACCTTCACGCCGTACTCGAGCGCGTCACGGGGGCCATGGATGCCGGGAAAGGCCGGCAACAGCGCGTTGTGGGTGTTGATGTAGCGGTCCCCGAAGGCGGCGAGGAAGTCGTCGCCGACCAGCTTCAGGAACCCGGCCGAGACCACCAGGTCGGGCTGGTAGGAAGCGACCGACGCGGTCAGTGCGCGGTCCCAGTCGGCCCGCTCGGCGTACTCCTTGACCTTATGCACGAACGTCGGGACGCCGGCCGCCGCGGCCTTGTCGAGCCCGGCGATGCCGTCGCGGTCCGCGCCGACGGCGACCACCTGGGCGCCGTACGCGGGATCCTGGCAGGCGTCGAGCAGGGCCTGCAGGTTCGAGCCGGAGCCGGAGACGAGCACGACCAGCCGCGCGGGGTGAGGCGTGGGCGCCACCGGGTCTGTCACGCGCCAAACCTTATCGCCCGGGCTCAGGGCTCCGGTCGGCCGGGCCGTCAGGCCGTCGGCTGCACGTGCTCGGCCGGCCGGCGAGCCGCCAGTACGCCGGCCGCGACCGCCGCGCCGATCGCCATCCCGGCGCCGAGCAGCGCAGCGGCCGGAAGCGCGCTCGACACGCCGAAGTCGGCCATCCGCCCCGGCCCGGCCGAGCCGCCGGCCAGCAGCATCAGGATCAGCAGCCCCACGCTCGCCAGCAGCGCCGACATCGCGCCGCGCAGCGCGAACGCGTCCCAGCCCAGCGCGTCGGACTCCGGCGCGGCCAGCCCGCGCCGCGCCACCACGAGCCCGGCGACGACTCCGGCGAGCAACGGCACGATCGCGGTCAGCACCAGGAAGTACGTCGGCGTGCTGCCGTCACTCGGTACGGCGGCCAGCAGCGGCAGGGCGGGCAGGTTTCCGACGTCGACGCCGGTCGGCGCGATCGACGTCCCGACGCCGAGCTGGAACCCCGGCCCGGCCAGGAACGAGACGAAGTAGACGACCAGGTTCGGCAGCAGGCCGAGGCAGATCGCGAACAGCACGACCGACCCGACGACGCCGGTGTCGAGCAGGTCCAGCATCGCGGTCACCCGCGAGAAGCGGATCGCCAGCAGTACGCCGTACAGGAGGGCGGCGAAGCCGATCACGGTCAGTACGGCGGCCGCGGCAGCCGGTACGGCGTCGCGCAGCCCCGTCGGGGTCGCGTCGGCGAGGTCCGCGGCGGCGCCGGACTCGACCAGGATCCCGGCCGAACCCGCGACGACCGCCAGCGAGGCGGCACCGAGGAAGGCCGACAGCGGCGAGATCTTCAGCGCGCCCTCGGAGGTGAGCAGCGCGATGATCAGCGCGCCGAGACCGTACGTCGCAGCGAACACGCCGGCGGCGGTCAGCAGGTCCTTGCCACGGTCGGCGGCGCTGATCCGCGCGGTGAACCGGCCACCGCGGTACAGGCACCAGCCGACGAACGCGGTCAGGCCGAGGGGAGCGACCGAGATCGAGGCGCCGTTCAGGGTGAGCCCGGCCTTGTGGGCGAGCAGCCAGACCGACGCGCCGGCCCGGACCGCGCCGGAGGCTCCGCCGAAGGTCGCGGCCAGCCAGCCGATCACCGCGACCGCGGCACACGCCAGCAGCCCGGCCAGCAGACAGGCGCCCGCTCCGACGACAGCAGCGACCACCACCGGCCTGGGCGGGACAGTCGGCGCGGGCTGGGCGGGCCCGGGCGCCTGGTGGGATCCGCCGTCACGGGCGCCCGGACGGCTCAGCATGTCGGTCATCTAACCCCCATCGTCCCCCTCCGCCGGACACAGCTCGTTCTGACACGCCGGATGTGGAACACTTCGCCAGAGTTGACCTCGGCGTGGCTGATTTGCTTTGAGGGCTACCAGGTACATTCGGCGTGGACCAGGGGTTGAGTCAGGAGGTCTGGAGTCATTGTCCGGTTCCCACCGTGCGCCCCGCGGCGGAGGTCGCGCCGCGGCCCGTGAGGCGCGGCGTCAGCAGTCCCGCCGCCGGAACCAGATGATCGGCGCCGGAGCGGCGGTCGTGGTCCTGCTCGGCGGCGGCGGAATCGCCGCGGTGAACGCCTTCGGCGGCGACGACTCCCCGGGCGACTCCAAGTCCAGCCCTGACGCCAGCAAGGGCGCCGGCGACGAGAACGCGCTGGCCGACGCCAAGGTCCTGATCGACGGCCCGGCGGCCAAGCCGCTGACCGCGACCGGCAGCTGGGCGATCGCGGCGACGGCCGACGGCAGCAGCGCGCCGGACAAGTCGTTCGTCTGCCAGGCCCAGCGCTTCGCCGACCCGGCCGGGATCCGGACCTGGGTGCGGACGTTCAAGAACGCCACCACCAAGGACACCGCGGTCCAGTACGTCGAGGTCTCCAACGACACCGCCGCGGCCGGCAAGTCGTACACCACGATCACCGGCTGGCTGAGCCAGTGCAACACCCCGCAGGTCCGCCTGATCTCCAGCTACGTCACCGAGGGTCTCGGCGAGCGCGGCGTGATCGCGGTCTTCGGCCAGCCGACCGGCACCAAGTCGAGCAAGTACCGGACCGTCAGCGTGACGACGGCAGGCCAGGCGACGATGGTCGTCGAGCACGACACCACCGGCAGTACGCCGCCCAAGCCCGACGGCGTACTGGCCACCGCCAGCGCCGGGCTGAAGCGCATCTGCGCCGAGACCGGCGCCGACTGCGGCACCGGCACGCTGGCCGCCAAGGCCGGGCTGCTGCCGACCCAGGAGAGCGCCGGGTTCATGGCGCCGATCGACCTCCCCGTGCTGTCCAGCATCCAGAAGCCGTGGGTCAGCGTCGACGGTGAGGCCCGCTCCGGCACGCTGTGCGAGAAGATCGACCTGAAGAAGGCCAAGGCGACCAAGTACAAGACGCAGACGTACGTCGTACCGGACGCCCAGGTGCCGACCGAGTTCGGCCTGGACGCCACCGTCGCCAAGTTCGCCACCCCGGCCGCCGCGTCGGCGTTCGTGGCCCAGATCCGCAAGAACGTCGACGGCTGCGCGAAGACCACCTCGACCGCGACCGTGAAGTCGACCGGCTCGATCAGCCAGGGCGCGCTCAAGGGCGAGGCCTGGAAGGCCAGCTACGACACCGGCGGCGGCAAGATCTTCACCTTCCGGATCGGCATCGCCGGCTCCGGGGACCGCGCGGTCTACCTGCTGTACCCGGTGCTGAAGAACCTGGACATCACCGACAGCGTGTTCACCGACGTGCTCGGCCGCGCGGCGGACCGCTCGGCCACCTTCAAGTAGGCCCAACGCGAAAGGCCGCGGTCCGAGGACCGCGGCCTTTCGTCGTACGACGTACTTACTTGTTCAGGTCCTGCATGATGGCGCGCATCAGGTTGGCCGTCTCGGTCGGCGTCTTGCCGACCTTCACTCCGACCGCCTCGAGCGCTTCCTGCTTGGCGGCCGCCGTACCGGACGAACCGGACACGATCGCGCCCGCGTGGCCCATCGTCTTGCCCTCCGGCGCGGTGAAGCCCGCGACGTAGCCGACGACCGGCTTGGTGACGTTCTCCTTGATGAACGCCGCCGCCCGCTCCTCGGCGTCGCCGCCGATCTCGCCGATCATCACGATCGCGTCGGTGTCCGGGTCGTCCTGGAACGCCTGCAGCGCGTCGATGTGCGTGGTGCCGACGATCGGGTCGCCGCCGATGCCGATCGCGGTGGAGAAGCCGAAGTCGCTCAGCTCGTACATCATCTGGTAGGTCAGCGTGCCGGACTTCGACACCAGACCGATCCGGCCGGCGCCCGCGATGGTCGCCGGGATGATGCCCGCGTTCGACTCGCCCGGCGTGATGATGCCGGGGCAGTTCGGGCCGATGATCCGGGTCTTGCCGGAGGCCTGCGCGGCGGCGAAGAACGCGGCGGTGTCGTGCACCGGCACGCCCTCGGTGATCACCACGACCAGCGGGATCTCGGCCTCGATCGCCTCGAGCACCGCGTCCTTGGTGAACTTCGGCGGCACGAAGACGACCGACACGTTCGCGCCGGTCTCCTTCATCGCGTCCGCGACGCCACCGAAGACCGGAACGGCCTTGCCGTCGAAGTCGACGCTCTCGCCGGCCTTGCGCGGGTTCACGCCGCCGACGATGTTGGTGCCGGAGGCAAGCATCCGGGTGGTGTGCTTGGTGCCCTCGGAGCCGGTCATGCCCTGGACGATGACCTTGCTGTCCTTGGTCAGGAAGATAGACATGTTCAGCGATCCCTTACTTCGCAGCCAGCTCGGCGGCCCGCTTGGCGGCGCCGTCCATCGTGTCGACCCGCTCCAGACCGGCCAGGCCGGCCTCGTCGAGGATCCGGCGACCCTCGTCGGCGTTGTTGCCGTCCAGGCGGACGACCAGCGGCTTGCTGACCGCTTCGCCGCGGCCCTCGAGCAGCGCGAAGGCCTGCACGATGCCGTTGGCGACCGCGTCGCAGGCGGTGATGCCGCCGAAGACGTTGACGAACACGCTCTTCACCTGCGGGTCGGAGATGATGATCTCCAGGCCGTTGGCCATCACCTCGGCGGAGGCGCCACCACCGATGTCGAGGAAGTTGGCCGGCTTCTGCCCACCGAACTCCTCACCGGCGTACGCGACGACGTCCAGGGTGCTCATCACGAGCCCGGCGCCGTTGCCGATGATGCCGACGGAACCGTCGAGCTTCACGTAGTTCAGGCCCTTGGCCTTCGCCTTGGCCTCCAGCGGGTCGGCCGCCGACGAGTCGGCGAACTCCGCGAACTCCGGGTGCCGGAAGTCGGCGTTCTCGTCCAGCGAGACCTTGCCGTCCAGCGCCTCGACGTTGCCGTCCTTGAGCTTGACCAGCGGGTTGACCTCGACAAGCGTCGCGTCCTCGGCCAGGAACACCTCGTACAGCTTGACGATCTCCGGCGCGACCGCGTCGATGATGTCGGCCGGGTAGCCGGCCTGCTCGGCGATCTCGCGGGCCTTGGCCTCGTCGACACCGGTCGCCGGGTCGATCGAGATCTTGGCGACCGCGTCCGGGTTGGTGTGCGCGACCTCCTCGATCTCCATGCCGCCGGCCGCCGACGCGATGCACAGGTAGTTCCGGTTGGCCCGGTCGATCAGGAAGGAGAAGTAGTACTCCTCCGCGATCGAGGCCGCCGGAACGATGTTCAGCGTCTTGACGATGTGGCCCTTGATGTCGAGACCGAGGATCTCGCGGGCTCGGGCCTCCGCCTCGTCGGGCGAGGTGGCGATCTTGACGCCGCCGGCCTTGCCGCGGCCGCCGGTCAGCACCTGGGCCTTCACGACCACCGTGCCGCCACCGAGCTTCTCGGCCGCCGCGCGGGCTTCCTCCGGCGTGTGGACGACTTCACCCACCGTCGTCCGTACACCGTGCTTGGCGAAGACAGTCTTCGCCTGGTACTCCATCAAGTCCACGACTGTGGTCCCTCTCTCGCCTGTTCGAGTTGGGCCGCGGCAGGCAGCGGTGCGGAGAGGCACGGTCGCCGGGCGCGTTCCGTCGGGCTGAGACTAGCCACCCCGGCGCCCGTGGCAACAGCCGGGGTACACGCTGAGACGACTGTCACAGGTTGGTTGCCCCAGCGTGAAAGGCTGGTTCGCATGACTGAAGCATCAACCAGACCAGCTGACGACTGGTGGCGTAGTGCCGTCGTCTACCAGGTGTACCCCCGGTCGTTCGCCGACGCCGACGGCGACGGCACCGGGGACGTGAACGGGATCCGGGCCCGGCTGCCGTACCTGGCCCAGCTCGGCATCGACGCGATCTGGATCAGCCCGTGGTACCCGTCGCCGCTGCTCGACGGCGGGTACGACGTGTCGGACTACCGCGACATCAACCCCGAGTTCGGCACGCTGGCCGACGCCGACGCGCTGATCGCGGAGGCGCACGCGCTCGGGATCCGGATCCTGATCGACCTGGTACCGAACCACTGCTCCTGGGACCACCCGTGGTTCAAGGCGGCCCTGGCCGCGGGCAAGGGCTCTCCGGAGCGGGACCTGTTCTGGTTCCGTGACGGGGTCGACGGGCAGCCGCCGACGAACTGGCCGGCCGCGTTCGGAGGTGGCGCCTGGCAGCAGATCGAGGACGGGCAGTGGTACCTGCACATGTTCGACATCTCGCAGCCGGACTGGAACTGGGACCACCCGACGGTGATCGAGGAGTTCGACGCGATCCTGCGGTTCTGGTTCGACCGCGGCATCGACGGGTTCCGGATCGACGTCGCCGACTCGATGGCCAAGGACGCGACGCTGCCCGACGTACCGCTGAAGGACGGGCAGCCGACCCGCGAGAAGTACGTCGGCAACCCGTTCTACGACCAGCCGGGCGTGCACACGATCCACCAGCGCTGGCGCGCGATCGCCGACGAGTACGCCGACACCCCGCAGGGCCCGCGGGTCTTCGTGGCCGAGGCCTGGCTGTCGCCGGCCGAGCGGCTGGCCCAGTACGTGCGCTCCAACGAGCTGCACTCGGCGTTCAACTTCGACGTACTGCGGTGCGCGTGGGACGCGAAGGAGCTGCGGCAGGTCATCGACTACACCACCGAGAGCCTGTGGGCCGTCGGTGCGCCGGCGACCTGGGTGTTGAGCAACCACGACACCATCCGGCACCGCACGCGGTACGGCCGGGCGCTGCAGGACGCGCTGGCCGGTGCCGGCGAGGTCCCGACCGACCTGGCGCTCGGACTGCGCCGGGCCCGGGCGGCGGCGCTGCTGGAGCTGGCACTGCCAGGTGGCGCGTACATCTACCAGGGCGACGAGCTGGGCCTGCCCGAGGTGGAGGACCTGCCGGAGGAGACCCTGGACGACCCGACCTGGGAGCGCTCCGGCCACACCGTCCGCGGCCGGGACGGCTGCCGGGTGCCGATCCCGTGGAGCGGCAGCGAACCGCCGTACGGGTTCAGCGACGGTACGAGCCAGCCCTGGCTCCCGCAGCCCGCCGACTGGGCGCCGCTGACGGCCGCGGCCCAGGAGAGCGACCCGGACAGCCACCTGAACCTCTACCGGGCCGCGCTGAAGATCCGGCGCACCGAAGAGGCCCTCGGCGAAGGCCGCCTCACCTGGGACGACGACGCTCCCGCCGGAGTCCTGTCCTTCACCCGCGACCCGGGCTTCCGCTGCGTGGTCAACCTCGGCAGCGCGCCGATCGACCTCCCCGCCGGCGAGCTCCTGCTCGCCTCGGAGCCCCTGCTCGACGGCGAACTCCCCGTCGACGCAACGGTCTGGCTGAAGGTCTAGAACGACTCAGGGCCGGCACCCGAAGGTGCCGGCCCTGAACTTCTTCTCAGCGACGCCGGTCGCGATCCTCACGATCGCGGCGGTCGCGTTCTTCGCGATCCCTGCGGTCCCGGTCCTCCCGGTCCCGGCGGTCCCGCTCCTCGCGGTCGCGCCGATCGCGTTCGTCGCGGTCCCGGTCGTAGCTCACTTCACGCCGCCTGCCGTCAGGCCGGCGACGATCCGGCGCTGGAAGATCAGCACCGCGATCACCAGCGGGATGGTGACGACGACACCGGCGGCCATCTGGCTGCCGAACGGTTGGTCTCGCCCGGAGGCACCGGTGAACTGCGAGATGACCACGTTGGCGGTCTGCAGTTCCTTCTTGTTGATCATGCTCAGCGCGATGAGGAACTCGTTCCAGGCCGCGATGAACGTGATGATCGCCGTGGTGAACACGCCAGGTGCCGCGAGCGGCAGGATGACCTTGTAGAACGCCTGCGCCGGAGTGCAGCCGTCCACCATCGCCGCTTGTTCCAGTTCCCGCGGCATCTGCCGGAAGAACGTGGTCAACGTCCACACCGCCAACGGCAGCGCGAACGAGAGGCTCGGGACGATCATCGCCTGGTAGGTGTTGATCCACTTGATGTCGATGAACAGCTTCAGCAGCGGGATCACCAGCGAGATGCCCGGGAACATCGACGTGGTGATGATGATCGCCAGCACCACGTTCTTGAACCGGAACTCCAGCCGGGCCAGCGTGTAGGCCGCGACCATGCCGATCACCAGGGTCAGGATCGTCACCGTCCCGGCCACCAGCAGGCTGTTCAGCAGGGCGCGACCGAACCCTGTGCCCGGCTTGAAGACGTCCGTGAAGTTCGTCAGCGACCAGGTGGTCGGGATGATCGAGTTCTCGAACTGGTCGGTCGGCCGGCGCAAAGCCGAGACGACCATCCAGTAGAACGGCGCCAGGCAGTACAGGACGATGATCGCCACACCCACCAGAGGCAGGTACTTCCGCAGCGGGCTCGCCTCAGCCGCCTTGACGTCGATCTTGGCCGGAGCATTGGTTGCCGTGGCCATCAGACTCCACTCCCCACACCGCTCATACCGGCAGCAGAACCCAACGCGACGCCCGGGGGCGCACTGTCACGGTCCTTGCCCTTCCTGGTCTTCTTCTTCTGCACAGCGTCGCCCAGCACGTCCGCACCAAGCAGTTTCACGAACACGAACGCCACGATCGCGACGTACAGGAACAGCAACGTCGCGTACGCCGCGGCCGGACCGTACCTGGTCTGGTTCGCCTCCAGATAGGCCAGTATCGACAGCGTCTCCACGGACTGCTTGTTCGGACCGACCAGGACGAACGGCAGGTCGAAGATCCGCAGCGTGTCGAGAATGCGGAACAGCACGGCGACCAGCAGCGCCGGCTTCACCAACGGCAGCGTGATCTTCAGGAAGGTCTGGAACGGACTGGCACCGTCGACCTTCGCCGCCTCGTACACCTCGTCGGGAATGGTCTGCAGGCCCGCGAGCACCAGCAGCCCGATGAACGGCGCGGTCTTCCAGGTGTCGGCGACGATCACCGACGCGACCGACTGCCATCCTTCGGTCGACCACAGGATCTGCGTCCCGAGCAGCGCGTTCGCGGCGCCGTCGGCCTGGAAGATCCACTTCCACAGCAGCGCCGACACCACGGTCGGGATCGCCCACGGCACCAGGATGCTGGCCCGGACGATGGCGCGGCCCTTGAACGCCTTGTGCATCACCAGAGCCATCGCCACCCCGAGCACGGTCTCCAGGACCACACACGTGACGGTGAAGAACGTGGTGTTGTAGAACGCGTTCCAGAAACGCTCCCCGGTCTCCCCGGAGAAGATCGCGGTGTAGTTGTCGAGCCCGACGAACTCCGAGCCCTTGATCACGAACCCGTCCGCGTCGACGCGCTGACCGCTGGTGTAGAGCGACTCCCGCAGCGCCGAGATGATCGGGTAGACGACGACCAGGACCAGGACGATCAGGGTCGGGGACAGCAACAGCGCGGCCAGCCGCCCGGTGCCTTCGTTGAACGTTGTCTTGCGGACCTTGCCGGTCCCCGTTGGTGGTCGCTGCGTGGCGACCACGTCGGATGCACTCACCTTCGCCTCCTTCTCTCCACGGCCTCACGGCGGTGGGGACAGGCCGGGGCCGGTACGCAGCAGTCGCTGCGTACCGGCCCCGCCGGTTCGATCATTGCGTGATGAGCGTGCTCAGCTTGGTCTGCAAGCCGGCCAGCGCATCCTTCGGAGGTGTCGTGCCGGTCAGGGCGCCGTACGCGGCTTCCTGGATGGCGGTGGTGACATCGCCGTACTTGACCACCTTCGGCCGCGACTTCGCGGACTCGATCGAGGCCTTCAGCGGAGCGAGGTAGGGGAACTGCTTGGTCAGCGCCGGGTCGTCGTACAGCGACGCCCAGGTCGGGGCCTGCGAGGTCTTCTCGATGTTGGCCTTCTGGCGCTCCTCGCTGGACATGAACTTGATGAAGTCCGCCGCGGTCGCCTTGTTCTTGGCGAACTCCGAGATCGCGTAGTTGTGCCCACCGAGGGTGGACACGCCCGGGCCCTTCAGACCCGGCAGCGGCGCGACCGCGAACTTGCCGGCGATCTTCGACGAACCGTCGGTCTTGCCGGCCAGCGCGTACACGTACGGCCAGTTCCGGTGGAAGATCAGGTTGCCCTCCTGGAAGGCCCGTCGGCCGGGCTCCTCCTGGTAGGTGATCGCGGCCTTCGGGATCTCACCCGACTTGAAGCCGTCGACCAGGAAGTTCAGGCCTTCCAGCGCCTCGGGGGTGTCGACGTTCGGCTTGCCGTCCTCGCCGACGACCACACCGCCCGCACCGTTGACCGCCTCGGAGAAGTTGACCGTGAGGCCCTCGTACTTCTCGAACTGTCCGGCGTAGCAGTTGGCGCTCTTTGCCTCCGGCAACGCCTTGACCTTGGCGCAGGCGTCCTTCATCTCGGCCCACGTCGTCGGCGGCTTCACGCCCGCCTTGTCCAGCAGGTCCTTGCGGTAGTACAGCAGACCACCGTCGGACGTCACCGGTACGGCGTACAGCTTGTCGCGGTACTTGGCCGTGTCGAGGGTCGACGGCAGCAGCTTCCCGAGATCCGGGAACTGGTCCTGCGGCAGCTCGGTGACCCAGCGGTTCGCGGCGAACTCGGCCGTCCAGACGACGTCGAGGTTCAGCACGCTGAACGAGTCGGACTTGTTCTGCGCGTTCTGGATCATCTGCGCGCGCTGCTGGTCCGCCGACTCCGGAAGCTCCGAAACCGTGACCTTCTCGTCCGGGTGCTGCGAGTTCCACGCGGCGACCTGGTTGGTCAGGTTCCCCGACGTGTCCTTGCCGGTGGCAAACGTGATCGGACCGCGCCCTTCGAGCGCTCCCCCGGCCGAACCGCCGCCGCCACCGCTGTCCCCGTCGTCACCGCCGCACGCGGAGGCCAGCAGCACAAGGCTGCCGGTCATGGCCAGAGCGACCGCCCGGCGTGCGTGTGATCGTTCAAACCTCATCGTGTACCTGCCCTCTCCCGATGGGATCTCACTTGGTCCTGCGCAGGTCGTCCACAGTCCCCCACCACGCTGCGATCCGCCCTGTCCGGACAGTAACCGAGATCGGGGGCGATGTGTCCTGAGCCACACACCTGAACCGCTCGTTCTGTACGGACAAACGCATGGCTGTATGCGACCGCGATTCGACAGCCCGCACAACCAGGTGTTTCTTAACGATTCGGTATTACCGATTAGTAACTAAGCTGAAACGACCGATCGGCTTCAGAACGACTGCGCACGGTCGTCGTCACACTCCGGAGCGGATCCGGTGCTCCGCTTCGCGCCGTACCGGCGGCTGCTCCGTCAGGCAGTGGTGGCCGACGCGTCGCCGACGTTGGTGCGGACCCAGTCGACGATCTCGTGGGTCGGCGCGCCGGGGGTGAAGATCCGGCGGACGCCGAGCTCGGCCAGCGGGGCCAGGTCGGCCTCGGGGATGATCCCGCCGCCGAACACGACGATGTCGTCGGCGTCCCGGGCGGCCAGCAGCTCACGGACCTTCTTGAACAGCGTCATGTGCGCACCGGACAGCACCGACAGGCCGATCGCGTCGGCGTCCTCGGCGATGGCGGTCTCGACGATCTGCTCCGGGGTCTGGTGCAGGCCGGTGTAGATGACCTCCATCCCGGCGTCGCGCAGCGCCCGGGCGACGATCTTGGCGCCCCGGTCGTGCCCGTCCAGGCCCGGCTTGGCGACGACGATGCGCAGGGTGCTGGTGGCAGGCATGGCTCGAGCCTTTCAGTACTGGAGCGCCGCGTTGCGTCCAGTTTCGCAGGTTATCCGAGGCGCACCTCACGGATAAGACACGAAGGCGTGTGTTCCCCGCCACGCGATCGGGGAACCGGTTACCGTGAAAGAGAAGTCAGACCAGTTGCGCGGGGGGTCTGATTCAAGGTGAGGAGTCGCCGATGAGTGCTGAGGCTGTCGATCAGTCCGGTGCTGCTGCGCGCAGCGGGCTGCGAGAGGCACTGGACGGACTCCGGTACGGCGCGCGCTCGGCGCTGTCACCTCGCGTACTCCAGGGCGCGGCGGTCGAGATCGGCTGGCTGACCACCCACCTGGCCATGTACCCGCTCGGCCTGGTCGGCGGTGCGGGCAGCCGCACGGACCGGCTCAGCCTGGACGGCCTCACCCCGGCTCAGCGCAGCCTGGTGGTCGGCGACGTCCGCGCGGCCGGTACGCCGATCCTGCTGGCGCACGGGATCGTCGACAACCACACCGTCTTCGCGCTGATGCGCCGGCAGCTGCTGCGCCGCGGGTTCAGCCGGATCCACACGTTCTCGTACTCGCCGCTGACGCTGGACGTGCGCTCGACCGCCGAGCGGATGGCGGCCGAGGTCGAGGCGCTGTGCGAGGAGTCCGGCTCGGACCAGATCCACATCGTCGGCCACAGCCTGGGCGGGCTGATCGCGCGGTACTACGTCCAGCGCCTCGGCGGGGACGAGCGCGTGCACAGCTGCGTCACGCTCGGCACGCCGCACCAGGGCACGGTCGCGGCCCGCCTGCTGCGCTGGCCGCTGGTGAAGCAGCTCCGGCCGGAGAGCGACCTGATGGAGGAGCTCGCCGAGCCGGCTGCCGACTGCCGGACGCGGTTCGTCGCGTTCTACAGCGACGTGGACCAGCTGATCGTGCCGCAGCGGCGGGCGCGGATCGCGCATCCGGACCTGATCGCGCGGAACGTGCGGATCCGCGGGGTCGGGCACCTGTCGCTGCCGTTCCACGGCGACGTGGTGCACCAGATCTCGGGTGTTCTGGCTCACCTTGACGACGAGCGGGTCGCCTGAGAGCTCGTCGTACGGGGTCGCGGGTGCTCGCCGTACGGGTGCGGACTGATCGCCGTACGGGCGGTGGGCTGATCGCCGTACGGACTCGCTCGATCACTGAAACTGAACTTGCCGGATCTTTGTCAAGATCCGGACCCGAAACTGGTTGACCTAGCAGGTTCCCAGGCGGGCGAGCGGATGCACGTGCAGCGGCTCATGCAAAAGTTTCGTGAAGGAGAGGCCCGAAACGGGGTGGCAGGGTTTGTCGGCTCGTGACCCGTCCGTTATGGTGCATGAGCCCGCCAGGGGAATAAACCCCGGGCGAGTGGACAGTGCCCCTCCCCTGTGACCGAAAGGCCACGTTGTGTCCCAGCACCGTGCCGCGGGAAACCGCGTCACGCCAGGCAACAGTGCTGCGCGCAAGACCGGCGCATCACGTCACGCCAAACATCGTGTTGCCCGGCGTAACACCCCCAGCAGTACCCAGATCGTCGGTCTTACCGCAGCGCTCGCTGCGGCGGCAGGCGCTGTCGGCTTCAGCCACAGCTCCCTGGCGTCGCCGACGCAGGCGAACTCCGCGGTCAACATCGCCGCTCTGTCGGGCGGCAGCAGCCTCTCCGAGGTCACCACGGCCCGGATCGAGCGCCGCCAGCTGGCCACCCGTGACTCCTCCCGGGTCGAGCTCACCAGCACCGACGCCACCAAAAAGCAGGCCGCCGCGGACCGCCTCTCCAAGGCCCGCGCCGCCAAGCTGGACGCCACCCGCGCACTGACTGCCAAGCGCGCGTCGTCGCTGGCCGCCGCCAAGGCCGCCGCGGCCGCCGCCGCCGAGAAGGCCCGCGAGTCGGCCACCCGCTGCGAGATGATGATCTCCGGCTACCACATCACCGCCACCTTCGGCCAGGGCGGCAGCCGCTGGGCCGCGAACCACACCGGCACCGACTTCGCCGCCCCGATCGGCACCCCGATCCGCTCGGTGATGAAGGGCAAGGTCATCTTCGCCGACTGGGCGGGCGCCTACGGCCGCCAGGTCCAGGTCGAGCACGCCGACGGCACCGTCACCTGGTACAACCACATGTCGAAGTTCAGCGTCGAGGTCGGCGAGACCGTGTACGCCGGCGACCAGGTCGGCGCGGTCGGCGTCACCGGCAACACCACCGGCCCGCACCTGCACTTCGAGGTCCACCCCAACGGCGGCTCGGCGATCAACCCGATGCCGTGGCTCCGCGAGGTCTGCGGCCTCAACCCCTGATCTTCGGTTTCCCTGTGTCCACTGACCTTGTTCCCACTGCTCCGGCACGGAAACGGGTCGCCTGACGATCGGCGAACCGCCTAGGCTCGCCGGCATGCGTCCGGCTCCTGGCGAGGTCCTGCACTTCTCCGAGGACCCGACGATCGAGGTCTTCCGCCCGCACGTCGCCGCCACCGCGCGGCAGAAGGCGCCGTACGTCTGGGCCGTAGGGCACGACCGTGCCCCCGACTACTGGTTCCCCCGGCAGTGCCCCCGCGCGATGGCGTGGGCGGGCCCCGGCACCACCCCCGAAGACCTAGCCCGCATCATCGGGCCAGGCTCCTCCCCACGCGTCCACGCCGTCGAGTACGCCTGGCTCGAGGCGATCCGCACCGTCAAGCTCTACGCCTACCGCCTCCCCGCCGCCCCCTTCGTCGAACACGACGCCGCCGTCGTCGCCACCACGGAGGTCGTCCCCCTCGCGCCGCCCGAACGAGTAGGCAACCTCTTCACCCTCCACGCCGAGGCCGGCATCCAACTCCGAGTCCTCCCCAACCTCCACGCCTTCTGGGACGAGGTCATCGCGAGCACCCTCGAGTACAGCGGCATCCGCCTCCGCAACGCCCTCCCGCGGCCGACCACTGCGCTGATGTAGACCGACCTGCGGCAGGTCCTCGACGTGCGAAGTACGGCAAGTGCCGAACGGGATACAGAGGAAGGTGCGGGCCGGGCGGCGTACTAGCTCGGGAACTGAGCTGGCACGATGGGCCGGTGAGTAGCGCGGGTGCGACGTACCGGGACACGGCTGAGGCCGCCTGGCAGTGGACGCTCGGGCAGGTGCGGTGGGCGGACGACGGGCCGTGGATCCCGACCAGCGTGACCGGGGACGAGCCGCAGGTTCCGGACGACCGGGACGGGATGCACAGCGGGATCGCCGGGCTGGCGCACACGCTGGCGGAGATCCGGCTGAGTCGTCCCTGGACGGCTGCCGAGACCAAGCTGGGCGACGCGATCGCCGAGCGGCTGATCCGCGAGATCCCGGGCTGCTCCGACGTCACGTTCTTCGACGGGCTGGTCAGCACGATCGGCGCGCTGGTCGCGCTCGACCGGCTGGACGGCGTACGGGCTGCTGTCGTACGCCTGCAGGAGTTGGCCGCCGACGACGGATGGCCGCAGACGTTGATGGTCCCGCCGCGATTCGCGCCGGGTGCGCGGATCCACGACATGACACTCGGTACGGCGGGAGTGCTGCTCGGCGGCGTGTGGGCGGCCCGGCACGGCGTCGAAGGCGGCCGCGAACTCGCCGACCACGCGGCCGGGATCCTGCTCACCGAGATCGCCCTGGCCGGTGCCGAGGCCGAGGCGGAGGTCGGAGCCGGAGTTGACGCCGAGGCGAGGGCCGCGGTCGGCGCCGAGGTCGGGGCGATCGATGTCGGCTGGCCGTTCGTGCCTCGGCGGTTCCGGCCCGAGGCCGGTGCCGTGATGCCGAACCTGTCTCACGGGCTCGCCGGCGTCGCGGCCGCGCTCGCCTCCGCCGGCCTGTCGCTGGGCCGGCCCGAGTTGGTCGCCGCGGCCACGAAGGTCTCCGAGCAACTGGTCTCGCTCGGCGTGACGGACGGACGCGGCTTCATCGTCCAGCGGTACATCCCGACGGAGATCAACGACGAGGACGAGTTCACCTACACCTGGTGCCACGGCGCGTCGGGCACCTCGCTGGCCTTCGCGGCGCTGGACGCCGCGGGCGTCAAGTCGGTCGCCGGTACGGCGCCTGCGGACTGGCGTGCGCGCTGCCTGCACAGCGTCCGTACGTCGGGCCTGCCCGCGCGACTCCACCCCGGCTTCTGGGACAACGACGGCCGCTGCTGCGGTACCGCCGGCGTCGGCGACATCCTCCTCGACTCCTGGCACCGCACGGGATCCGCCGAAGACCTGGCCTTCGCGACGCTGCTCGCCGACACCCTCGTCGAGCACGCGTTCCACGAGGGCGGCACGTACTGGCGCTTCACCGAACACCGCAACGAAAACCCACTCCTCCCACCCGCCGTCGGCTGGATGCAGGGCGCCGCCGGCATCGCGGCGTACCTGCTGCACACGGCACGAGTGGTCGAGCAAGGCACCGCGGCCCAACCCCAGCAGCGCATGGACACCTGGTGGGCTGCCCCCGCCGACGCCCACCACTGACTAACCTCGCCAAAACCCACTTCCAGCGGCCTACCCACGCCTGCGGCCTCGGGCTCCGACGAGGTTGGACGGTGGTGCACGTCGGGCCCGCCGGCGGACAAGCCCCACCGCCCGTCGACCGGCCAGACCTGTACGCCGAACGCCCGGTCCCCGAGCTGCCGTCTCGCCTCGATCGGCACGGTCCGCCTCGCGCAGCAGATACCTGAAGATCTCGGCCGCGCTGCAACGCGAACACCTGGGGCGACGCGGCGAAGTACGAGTTCCTGGCCCGTCGAGAACCTCGGCGCGGACGTGCACCACTCAGCAAGCCCCGATCAACAGAGATCCGCCGACGGCACCCACGCCTGAACCAGCAGGTTCCGGCAAGGTTGGTGAGTGGTGGGGGTACATCGGCGGCAAGCAAGCAGGCGTTCCTGGACGTCGCCCCCAGCGGCAGCTCGGCGGACAGATGCCAACGAGGACGGTGCGCGCCGGGCGTCACGCTGGCAGGGTGCTCGGCGATCAGCTGCCCGCGCGCCTTGTGCAGGCGCGGCATCGTCGGCAACGGCTGACCGGTGCAGTGGCGACGCGGTCTGTGGCGCACCAGTACGGCACGTGTCACGGGCGCGGGGGCGGACGCGCGTCGCGGGCGGGGCGGGCGCCGCAGCCGGGCGGGCGCCGCCCGGGGCGGACGCGCGTCGCGGGCGGGGCGGGGCGCCGCAGCGGGGTGGACGCCGCGGACACGGGCGTCGCAGGTGCGGGGCCGGGCGGCCGCGGGCGGGCCGCCGTACCAACTGCTACTCGCCGTACGAACTACCGGCGCCAGACCTCGGCGGTCGTGAGGAATGCGGACGAGCCCGGGCGGTCGTGGGAACCGTCGACCTGGACGAAGCCTGGGACGGAGGCGCCGCCGATGGAGACCGTGGCGGAGCGGACGGGGGCGATCACCAGGCTCAGGCTGTGCATGCCGTCGGCGAGCTGGAAGTTGTCGGTGGCGAACAGCCTGCGGTCGAGTACGCCGCCCATCTCGATCTGGATGTCGGCGGCCTTGGCGCTGAGGCCGTCGGCGAGGTTCATGGAGACCTGGACGAGGTCGCGTTCGACGGCCGGCTCGTGCCACGGCAGGCCTTGGACCTCGAGGAACGAGCGGACGAAGTACCGTTCCAGCCAGGCGGCGAGGTCGACGTCCTCGGACACCACCCGGACGATCCCGTCGAACCACAGCACCACCGCCGTACCGGATCCGCGTACCGACCAGTCGACCATCCAGATCGACGCGTACGCGGTGACCTTGCCGTGCTCGTCGAACAGCCGCAGCCCAGGGTTGGCTCCCGCCAGGATGATCCGGCGGTTGGAGCTGTCAGCTGCCTTGGGCATGGGAGGACCTGTCGTCCGGGGAGGGCTGAAGACCCAGAGTGACCCACGGCAGGCTCACCGCGCAACGCGAACGCCTGATTCCTGACCCGCTTCGTGGGAAGATCGCCGTCTCCCGCCCCGAGGAAGGTCCCCGATGCCGTCAGACGGTCCCGCCCAGTGGACGACCACGCTCCGTGAGCACGGCCGCTTGGTGGTCGGGCCAGAGCGCACCCGGCTCGCCCTCAGCCTGGTCGTGTCCGGCGGGATCCTGCTGGTCAACGGCACTCGGACCATCGGTCACGTCTCCAGCGGCGCTTCCTGGGACTTCTTCGCCTACGTCCGTACGATCCTGGCGGTGGGCGCCGCGGTCGCGCTGGTGATGATCCTCAACAACCTGCGCACTCGCCGCTGGACTCTGGTTGTCGATTCCACCGGGCTCACCCTCGGCCGGCAGCGCGTCGCGTGGTCCGAGATCAGCAGCATCACGTCCGGCAAGGAACAGGTCACCGTGCACGGCACCGAAGACCTCCGCATCACCAACAGCACAGTCCGCGATCCGTCAGCGTTGGCCCTTTGGTTGACCACCGAGCTGGAGACCCACCGCTAGCTTTTGTACGACGAGCGCACGGCCGCGGACCTGCTCCCGCAGGACGAAGCGCCGCGCCCGCGGACCTGCTCGCGTGGGACGATCACCGCTTCCAGCCCCGAGGAGGTCCCGTCCATGCCGCCCGACGGCCCCACCGAGTGGACGAACACGCTCCGCGAGACCGGCCGCCTGGTCATCCGCGCCCGCCGGTTCCCCATCCTGATGCTCGTCGTCTGGTCCGGTCTCCTGCTGACCAACGGCATCAGCACCATCGACCGACTCACCGGCGCCCAGCCCTGGGGTGCCCTCGCGTACTTCCGCGCAACCTTCGCCGTCGTCGCCTTGGCCGTCGTGGTGGGCTACATGTACTACCTAATTTCCGGCGCCTGGACTCTGACCATCGACACCCAAGGCGTCACGATCGGCCGTCGTCACCTCGCCTGGCGCGACATCACCGAGATCACGTCCACCGAGCTGGCCGTCACCGTCCACGGCGACCCCCAACTCCGCATCACCGGCAACACCCTCAAGGACCCCAAGGCCTTCGCCCGCTGGCTGACCACGGAACTGGAAACCCACCGCTGACTCCAGTACGCCGAACCGCCGCGGCACGACCACCCTCCCGTCGGGCACGGCCTTCACCATCCTGGCCGGCGTCGTCCGCTGGAGGATCCGCTCGCGCGCCTTCCGGGCGACCTCGGGGTCGACCAGCACCCACTGGCCGCACCGGGTAGAACGGCCTATTAGATCTTCTCCACCGGCGCATACCTCAGCAGCAGCCGCTTCACGCCCTCGGATCCGAAGTCGATGTCCGCCTGGGCCTGCTGCCCTTCGCCGCGAACCACGACGACCGTGCCCATCCCGAAGCTGTCGTGGACCACCCGGTCGCCCGGGTTCAGGTTGATCACCGGCTTGTCCGACGCCGACGGCGTACGACGCGCAGGCTCGTACCGGCTCGGTATCCCGCCGCCAGCGCCGCCCGCGCGAGTTCCCGTGCCTGACCAGCGCGTGATCGCCGACTCGTCGCGGCGCCAGTCGAGGAGCTCCGACGGGATCTCCTCCAGGAATCGTGACGCCGGGTTGTGCTGCGGTGCCCCGAACGCGGAGCGCACCGCGGCGCGCGAGATCGCCAGCCGTTGCCGCGCACGCGTGATGCCGACGTACGCGAGCCGCCGTTCCTCCTCGAGCTCCTTCAGATCGGTCAGCGACCGCGAGTGCGGGAAGACGCCGTCCTCCATGCCGGTCAGGAACACGACCGGGAACTCCAGCCCCTTCGCCGTGTGCAGCGTCATCAGCGTGACCACGCCACCGTCGTCGTCGGCGTCCGGGATCTGATCGGCGTCCGCGACCAGCGCGACCCGCTCGAGGAACGCCTGCAGGTCCGACGGCTCGGCGGCCGCCGTACGCTCCTCGACGAACTCGCGCGCGACGGAGATGAACTCGTCCAGGTTCTCCAGGCGGGTCTCGTCCTGCGGGTCCGGCGATTTCTGCAGTTCCTCGTAGTACCCGCTGCGGTGCAGCGCTACGTCCAGGATGTCGTCCGGCGGCGCCCCCGAGTCGACCATCGCGGTCAGCTCGTCGAGGATGTCCACGAAGGCCTGTACGGCGTTGACCGAGCGCGACGCCATCGCCGGCGCGTCCTGCGCCCGCCGCATCGCCTGCGCGAACGAGATCCGGTCCCGCGCCGCCAGCGCCTCGATCGCCGCCTCGGCGCGGTCGCCGATGCCGCGCTTGGGCACGTTCATGATCCGGCGCAGCGAGACGGTGTCCTCGGGGTTGACCAGCACGCGCAGGTACGCGAGCGCGTCGCGGACCTCCTTGCGCTCGTAGAACCGGACGCCGCCGACCACCTTGTACGGGTGGCCGGTGCGGATGAACACTTCCTCGAACACCCGCGACTGCGCGTTGGTCCGGTAGAACACCGCGACGTCGGAGGGCTTCACCTTGTCGGCGTCGGCCAGCCGGTCGATCTCGTCAGCGACGAACTGCGCCTCGTCGTGCTCGTTGTCGGCGACGTACACGGCGATCTGCTCGCCCTGGCCCTGGTCGGACCACAGGTTCTTGGCCATCCGGCCCTCGTTGCGGCTGATCACCGAGTTCGCCGCGGTCAGGATGGTCTGGGTGGAACGGTAGTTCTGCTCCAGCAGGATGGTCTCGGCGCCGGCGAAGTCCTCCTCGAACGCGAGGATGTTGCGGATCGTGGCGCCGCGGAACGCGTAGATCGACTGGTCGGAGTCACCCACCACCATCAGCTCGGCCGGCGGCGCGCTCGGGCCGTTGCGGCCCGGCTCGTCCTCGCCGCAGATCTCGCGGATCAGCGTGTACTGCGCGTGGTTGGTGTCCTGGTACTCGTCGACGAGCACGTGACGGAACCGCCGGCGGTAGTACTCCCGGACCTCCGGGAAGGCTTGCAGCAGGTTGACCGTGGTCATCAGCAGGTCGTCGAAGTCCAGCGCGTTGGCCTGCGCGAGCCGCTCCTGGTAGATGCGGTAGCACTCGGCGTACTTCTCCTCCAGGTGGTTCTCGGCCTTGGCGGCGGCCGACTCGTGGTCGACCAGCTCGTTCTTCTGGGTGGAGATCCAGTTCAGGACGGCGCGCGGGTTGTACTGCTTGACGTCCAGGTCGAGCTCGCGGCAGACCAGCGTCATCAGCCGGCGCGAGTCGGTGGCGTCGTAGATCGAGAACGTCGAGCTGATCCCGAACCGCTTGATGTCCCGGCGCAGGATCCGCACGCAGGAGGAGTGGAACGTCGAGACCCACATCAGCTTCGCCCGCGGCCCGACGAGGTCGACCACGCGCTCCCGCATTTCCGCGGCCGCCTTGTTGGTGAACGTGATCGCCAGGATCGACCCCGGATGCGCGTCCCGCGCCCCCAGCAGGTACGCGATCCTTCTGGTCAGGACACGGGTCTTGCCCGACCCCGCGCCGGCCACCACCAGCAGCGGCTTCCCCGCGTGCACCACCGCAGCCCGCTGCTGAGGGTTCAGCCCCTCCAGCAACGCCTCAGGGTCGGCCTTACCCTTCCTGGGCGCGTCGAGCGGCACGGGAAGCTCATCAGGAGAAAACAGCGTAGTCATCGCCCACCAGGGTAGGCGCTGCCACAGACAGTTCTCGTACGCCGGTCACCCGTCCCCTTCCCCGGCCCGGGACCGACGCCTGAAAGTCCTCAGGCCCGCCCGCCCTCGGTCCCCACCGCCCAGGCAGTCCTCCGGGTCGCTCACGACGTTGGTGTTGGCTGAGAGCAGAGTTGCTGGGAGCAGAAAAGCTGGGGTACGGCGTACTGGCCCGGTCATGGTGGATGCATGGCTGATGAGAACAAGGCGCCGCTCTTCGGGGAGCAGGCTCGGTTGCAACTGTTGCGGCGGCGGGTCGTCGTACTGGATGGCGTGTTGAACGACGACAACGGGACGTTGCTCGCGACACAGATACTGACGTTGGCGGCGGAGGATCCCGAGACCGACATCGCGTTGTGGATCCACTCGCTCGGCGGGTCGGTGCCGTCGATGCTGGCGATCCGGGACGTGATGCGGCTGGTGCCGTGTGACGTGGCGACGGTGGCCCTCGGGCTCGCGTGCAGCGCGGGGCAGTTCCTGCTGTCGGCGGGGACCAAGGGGAAGCGGTACGCGCTGCCGCACGCCCGCGTGCTGATGCACCAGGGGTCGGCGGGGATCGGCGGGTCGGCGGTGGAGATCGAGATCCAGGCCAACGACCTGCGTCACATCCGCGACACCGTGCTCGGGCTGATCGCGGACGACACCGGGCAGCCGGTGGAGACCGTGTACGAGGACTCGCTGCACGACCACTGGTACACGGCGCGCGAAGCGATGGAGTTCGGCTTCATCGACCACCTGGTGGAGTCGTTCGACCAGGTCATGCCCCTGCGGACGGAGACGGCGCGATGAGCACCTACACGATTCCCAACGTGATCACCCAGAGCGCGCGCGGCGAGCGGATCATGGACGTCTACTCGCACCTGCTGTCCGAGCGCATCATCTACCTCGGCACCGGGATCGACGCCGGCGTCGCCAACGCGATGATCGCGCAACTGCTGCACCTGGAGGCCGACCGGCCCGAGCAGCCGATCAACCTCTACATCAACTGCGAGGGCGGCGACATGACCGCGATGCTCGCGATCTACGACACCATGCAGTACATCAGTTCGCCGGTCTCGACCTTCTGCATCGGCCAGGCGATCGCCGCCGGCGCCGTCCTGCTCGCGGCCGGCGAACCGGGTCAGCGCGCGGTGGTGCCGCACGCGCGCGTCGTACTGCACCAGCCGGCCGCCCGCGGTCAGGGCACGATCCCCGACCTGATCCTGCAGGCCGACGAGGTGGTTCGCGTGCGGGCGGAGGTCGAGGAGATCCTCGCCACGCACACCGGCCAGTCGATCGAGCAGCTCCGCCACGACACCGATCGGGATCACGTGCTGCGGGCCGAGGCGGCGCGCGACTACGGCATCGTCGACACGGTCATCCAGCACCGGCGCGCGCTGGCGACGTTCGCGAGCTAGCAGGCCGTACGGCGGCCGGCTGCTTGTACGGCGGCCGGTCGCCGTACGCCGGTACGCCGTACAGCACCCTGCCGTGGGTGCTTGAAGGTTCACTAAGCTGGCGACGTGAGCGTACCCGCGGCAAATCCCCGTCCGGACCACGAGATCGAGCGTGTGCTGGTGATCGCCGCGCACCCGGACGACATCGACTTCGCCGCGGCCGGCACCGTCGCGACCTGGACGAAGGCCGGGATCGAGGTGCACTACTGCCTGGTCACCGACGGCCAGGCCGGCGGCTTCGAGCCGGACCGGAACCGCGCCGAGATGCCCGCCGTACGCCGGGCCGAGCAGACCGCCGCAGCCGCGCACGTCGGGGTGGACCAGCTGCACTTCCTCGGGTACGCCGACGGCGAGGTCGAGCCGACCCTCGCACTCGTCCGCGACATCGTCCGCGTCACCCGGCAGGTGCGGCCGCAGCGCCTGGTCAGTTCCTCACCCGAGCGCAACTGGTCCAAGCTCCCGGTCTCACACCCGGACCACCTGGCGACCGGCGAGGCGACGGTCCGCGCGTTCTTCCCCGCGATCGGCAACCCGTACGCGTTCCCCGAGCTCGACGAGCCGGCCTGGGACGTCGACGAACTGTGGATGATGGAACACCCCGAGACCAACCACCACGTCGACATCACCGACGTCATGGACCAGAAACTCGCCGCCATCGAGTCCCACCACAGCCAGCACCGAGACCCCACCCACCTGCTCGCCCGAGTCCGCGACCTCCTGGCCCACAACGCCACCCAGGCAGGCCTCCCCGAAAACCACTACGCCGAACTCTTCACCGTCATCCGGCTCTAGCGCGGGAGTCAGTCGGCGGACAGCCGATCGACGACGGCGGCGGTTGCGGCTACTACCGCGGCACGGTGGGCCGCCTGGCGGGCTGCTGGGTCGGACACGCCCGCTGCGCGGAGGGCGGGGGCGGTGGTGGTCCAGGCCGTGCAGAGGCCGACGACGAGGATGAAGATGTCCATCGCTCGGGTCTCGGACAGGGCCGCCGGTGAGGCGGCGGCGATGGCTTTGGCCTTGGCTTCGTGGGACTCGATCTCGGCGGGGGTGACGTCGGCGCGTTCCAGCCAGGCCCATTGGGTCAGGCGGAGGATGTCGGGGTTGTCCTGGAGGGCGTCGAACAGCGCGCCGGCGTACGCCGGGAGGTCGTCGGGGGTGAAAGGGGCGGCATCGGCAAGGCTGCTCATGCGGACCGCGAGCATCGCGTCGAACAGGCCGTCCTTGGAGCCGAAGTAAACGTAGATCGCCTGCTTGTTCGCGCGCGCCTCGGCCGCGATCCGGTCGACGCGCGCGCCGGCCAGCCCGCGGGCGGAGAACTCGTCGTACGCCGCGTCGAGCAGGCGGGCGCGCGTGGCGGCGGAGTCGTACGGCACCGCGCGCAAGCCCGAGCGCCTCGCCGAACTGGCGAACCAGTACGGCGAACAGCTGTGGACCGCCGAGCTCGACGTCACCGACGTACCGCAACTGCGCGCGGTCGTCGATCGCGTGTTCGCCGAACTCGGGCGGATCGACGTGGTCGTGTCGAACGCCGGCTACGGGACGTTCGGGGCCGCCGAGGAGTTCACCGACGCGCAGATCCAGGCGCAAATCGCGACCAACCTGGTCGCGCCGATCCAGCTGACGCGCGCCGTACTGCCGCACTTACGGGGCCAGGGCAACGGCCGGATCGTGCAGCTGTCGAGCGCCGGCGGGCAGGTCACGTTCGCGGGCGGCAACCTCTACCACGCGACGAAGTGGGGTGTCGAAGGCTTCTTCGAGGCGCTGGTCGGCGAGCTCGCGCCGTTGGGCATCGGTGTGACGCTGGTCGAGCCGGGCATCTCCCGGACCGGATTCGGTGCGTCGCTCGACATCGCGCCGGCGATGGAGGCGTACGCCGGTACGCCGATCGGCCAGGCGCGGCCGGCGATGGAGGCGCCCGGCGGCATCACTGCGAACGGTCCTGGTGATCCGGACAAGATCGCCGACGCGATCATCGCGTCGGTCGGTGTCGAGCCTGCGCCGAGGCGGATCACGCTGGGGAGCGATGCGTACGAGTGGGTCCACGCCGGGCTCACGGCGCGATTGCAGGAACTGGAGTCGGCGAAAGAGCTGGCTCACTCCACTGACCTGAACTGAAGGCAGGGCGGCGCAGGCAAGTGCCGCCGTGCTCTTCGCCACAGGCCTCGGCTAAAGCGTTTGCGGCTGGGTGCCGCAGCCCCGAAGCTCCTCGCATGACGATTCATCATGTGGTGGCGGGCGACGGGCCCGCGGTGTTGCTGGTGCACGCCGGGGTGGCGGACTCGCGGATGTGGGGGCCGCAGGTTGAGGATTTGGGGCGGGATCACCGGGTGATCACCGTGGATCTGCGCGGGTACGGCGAGACGCCGCTGGCCGCGGGGGCGGCGTACTCGGATGCCGGGGATCTGTTGGAGGTGCTCGACGTACTGCAGAAGCAGGGCGCGATCGGCGAGCAGGTGGCTGTGGTTGGCGCGTCGTACGGCGGGAACGTGGTGCTGCAGGCGGTGAGTCGGGCGCCTGAGCGGTTCAGTCGGGTCGTGCTGCTGGCGCCGCCGGTGGACGGGGTGGAGCCGACGGCTGACCTTCGTACCTTGTGGGGCGAGGAGAACGCGCTGCTGGAGAAGGGCGATGTCGACGGGGCGACCGCTGTCAACGTGCGCACCTGGCTCGGGCCGGACGGCGACGACGCTGCTCGTGAGCTGCTGTTCGCGATGCAGAAGAACGCGTTCGAGGTGCAGCTCGCGGCCGGCGACGTGGAGAACGAGGAGTACGAGGTCACGCCGGACAAGCTCACGATGCCGGTGCGGCTGTACGTCGGGGCGCACGATCTCGAGTTCTTCAGGACCGGCGCGGCACACCTGGCGAGTCAGCTGCCGGACGTCGAGCTCACCGAGCTGGACTGGGCCGGGCACCTGCCGACGATGGAGCGCCGCGAGGAAGGCGTCGCTCTCGTCCGCGAGGCCCTCACCAAGTAACAGCAACAGGCCCCGGACCACAGAGGTCCGGGGCCTGAAAAGCCGTACCCATCAACGCCCAGCAGCAGAAAGTCAGTCCGCGAGCGCGCCCATCGGGTCCCACGCGGGCAGCACGATCGGCTCCTCGTCGAACGCCGCGAGCAGCT
Organism: Kribbella lupini; assembly: GCF_039529595.1. Classification (NCBI taxonomy): domain Bacteria; kingdom Bacillati; phylum Actinomycetota; class Actinomycetes; order Propionibacteriales; family Kribbellaceae; genus Kribbella; species Kribbella lupini. The sequence continues at coordinate 888,874 of NZ_BAAANC010000002.1, forward strand.
CGGCCGGCAGCGCCGACCGCCGTACGGCGATCTCGAAGACGTGCTCGCCGAACCACGAGTCGTTCATCGTCCAGAAGCCGTTGTCGGCCTTCTCGTCGCCCCAGCTGTTCTCGACGCGCCAGCGCCGCGGCTTGCCGTCGACCAGGTCGACGCCGGTGAACAGCATCGCGTGCGTCATCAGCGTCTCGTGGTGCAGCAGCCGCTCGGCCTTGTCCAGCGTGAACGACGTGTCGTACACGGCCTCGTAGTCGTACAGCGCGGCGTCCCAGTAGCCGAGGTCGGCCGACATCTGCTTGCCGACGTCGCAGCCGAACCAGACCGGCTCGCCGCCAACGATCGCGTCCTGGGCCAGCTGCTTCATCAGGTCCATCTCGACGTTCAGGTAGACCACCGGCGGCGCGTCGATCACGTTGCCGAGGTAGTCGACGGTGAAGGTCTTGCCGGTCGGGCTGGACTCGCGGGGGTCGTGCACGATGCAGACGTAGTCGTCGACCGGCAGCGTCACGTACGACGCCGCGAACTCGGCCGGGGTGGTCCAGCCGTCGCGGTGGAAGGCCTTGTCGCTGTCCTTCCACTGCCACAGGAACTTCTGCGGCGGCGTCCCGAGGTGGATGCTCAGCACCCGGTGGATCGTGGTCAGCAGCTCACGCTTGGTGGCGCGCTGGGCCTCGACGTCGTCGAGCTTGCGCAGGTCGCGCGCGCCCTGGCGGAGCAGCTTGCGCAGGGTGTCGTTGAGCTGGGCGGTCGCCGACGAGCTCTCGGTCTCGGGCATCGCGGTCTTCGGCACCAGGCCGTGCTTGCGGACCAGCGCGACGAACATGTTCCACTGGCCGCCGTCGCCGATCGGGTCCGACAGCAGGTGTGCGACCGTGCGGTCGTCGACGTGCCGGTCGGTGGTCTCGATCACCGCTTCGAGGAAGAAGTTGGCCCGCTCGAACTTGTCCCAGAACAGCAGGTAGTTCTGCGAGAACTCGAAGTCCTTCACGCCGAGCTTCTCGGCGGCGCCGGCCCGGAGCAGGTTCAGGCCCGCGAACAGCCAGCAGCGGCCGCTCTTCTTCTGGTTCGTCACCTTCCAGTCGTCCAGCAGGTTCGACACCGAGTGGTCGATCGAGGTGACGACCTGGCGATCCAGGGCGATCTTGGCGACCGGCGTTTCCGTGACGGCGTTCTGCATCACCCGGTACTGCGGGTTCGACGCGAACTCCTTCTCGAAGAGCGCCAGCTGTTCGGCAGTGAGATTCCGCTCCATAACCATCGACGGTATCTCAGCCCCGAAGAGGTCCGCGCGCCCGCCGGGGTGGCGCATGTGTGCCCTGTCCGGAATCCGCCAGCGCCGTCCCACGACGTGGTACGGCGACCCGCGGAACTCAGTGCCAGAAGACCGCGATGACCGCGTTCAGGAGGGTGAGGGCGCCGATGGTCATCAGCATGCCGCGGGTGATCGCCGGGCGGCGGCGCCAGAGGAACAGCAGGACGGTGATGACCAGGACGACGACGAGCTTGACCGCGATCTTGGTGTTGTCGACGGTGAAGTCGTCGTCCTTGACGCCGGAGGCGAGGCCGACCAGGAGGATGCCGGTGACGAGCTGGGTCAGGGCGCCGTGCAGCATCGCGTTGTTGACGACCGGCTCCTTGGTCTTCAGCTGGGTGAAGAACCCGCCGAAGAGCGCGGCGAAGCCGACCAGGTGCAGCAGCGTGAGCACGTCGTGCAGGAAGTCCATGCCCACACCCTATTGATGCCTGCCCGAGCCGGTACGACGTACGCGCCGCCGGTACGGCGTGACCTCAGCCGCCCGTACGGCGGTGAGTCAGGGCGTCAGGAAGCGCCGCGGGTCGCCGGATGCGCTGGCCGACGATGCCAGCCAGGCGTTGAAGCCGACAGGGTCGCGGCGTTCGAGCTCGTCGAGGTACAGCTGGCGGAGTCGCACCAGCGGGAGGGCCGCCGGTGAGGGAGCTGCCCGGAGATGCTGGCCGGTGGTGATCCAGGCAGTGCACAGCTCGGAGGTGGTCAGCTGCCCGATCCGCTCGACGTCGTCCTTCGGGGGACGGTCCACCGCGGAGGACCTCCAGCCGAAGCGTTCCAGCAAGGCGGCGACCCGGCGTACGACAGGCGGTGAGGTCAGGCCCACCAGGATGGCGATCAGCAGCCCCGCCGACCCGAGGAACGAGCAGAGGCCGCCCACGGCCACCAGCGCGAGCGCGAGCAGGAAGCCGTCCCGGACCGACCGGGACAGGCGGGATCTCCGCCCGCCGGCTGCTTGGTCCTGGCCTTCCCGGGCGCACCACAGCACCACCGCTGCCACCCAGCCGCCGACGAGCGGCAGGCCGAGCAACGCCGACGGCGACCACAGCACGCCCGCCGCGACCAACCCGAACAGCCCGACGGCCGCCGCCAGACATCTCCAGACCAGAAGTCCCATCACCGACCGCCTCCCGCCTCGGCTGACTGAGCTTCGGCGGTACCCCGATCGCTGCCGGATATGTCGACAATCCCGATCGGTGGGACACAGGTCAGCACGGAAAGCGGCCGGTACGGCGCACGCGCCGACGGTCGCCCCGGTACGACGCGCCGGCGCGTCGTACCGGTCGAAGAACTCAGACCAGGCGGCGGTCCGTGGCCCAGCGGGTGAGCTCGTGGCGGTTGGACAGCTGGAGCTTGCGCAGCACCGAGGACACGTGGGTCTCGACGGTCTTCACCGAGATGAACAGCTCCCGCGCGACCTCCTTGTACGCGTACCCGCGGGCGATCAGCCGCAGCACCTCGCGCTCGCGCTGCGACAGCCGGTCGAGGTCCTCGTCGACCGACGCGATGTCGATCGCGCCCGAGAACGCGTCCAGCACGAACCCGGCCAGCCGCGGCGAGAACACCGCGTCGCCGTCGGCGACCCGGCCGATCGCGTCGACCAGTTCGGTGCCGCTGATGTTCTTGGTGACGTACCCACGGGCGCCGGCCCGGATCACGCCGATCACGTCCTCGGCCGCGTCCGACACCGACAGCGCCAGGAACTTGATCTCCGGGTGCCGCTGGTGCACCTGCTTCATCACCTCGGTCCCACCGCCGCCGGGCAGGTGGACGTCGAGCAGGACCACGTCCGGCTCGGTCGCCACGATCGCCTTCACCGCGCTGTCCACGTCGGCGCCCTCGCCGACGATCTCCACCGCGGTGCCGATCTCGCTGCGCACACCGGCCCGGAACATGTCGTGGTCGTCGATGACGACCACCCGTCGTTGACTCATCTGTCCATCTCCAGTCGCACTTCGGTGCCTGTTTCCGGGCTCGACCGCACCGTCGCGCGGCCGCCGTGCCGTTCCATTCTCCCCATCACGCTGTGCCGCAGACCGAGCCGGTCCTCGGGCACGCCGTCGGTGTCGAAGCCCTTGCCGCGGTCCCGGACGAACATCTCCGCCCGGTCGCCGTCGACCTCGACGAACACGTCGATCTTGTCCGCGCCGGAGTGCTTGGCCGCGTTGACCATCGACTCCCGCGCCGCGCGCACCATCGCCGACAGCCCCTCGGTCAGGTCGCAGTCGCCGACCGTGACCACCTCGACCGGTACGCCGTGGGAGTCCTCGACCTCGGCCGCGGCACGCTTCGCGGCGCCGGCCAGGGTCTTGTCGGTCTGGTCGTCCTCGTCGTACAGCCAGGCCCGCAGCTCGCGCTCCTGCGAGCGGGCCAGCCGGGTCACGGCCTTCGGGTCGGCCGCCTGCTTCTGGATCAGCGCCAGCGTCTGCAGGACCGAGTCGTGCAGGTGCGCGGCCATGTCGGCGCGTTCCTGGGACCGGATCCGCTCCCCGCGCTCGGCGTTCAGGTCACGGCTCAGCCGGTGCACCCACGGGCCGGCGATGACGCCGAGGCCGACGACCGCGAGCAGCAGCGCGACCAGGACGTCGCCGACCTGCGAGAGGCGGCCGTTCTGCACCAGGAAGACCGTGACCGCCGTACCGAGCAGGATCACGCCGACCACGACGCGGACGATCGACTTCATCCCGCCCTTGCCGAGCAGGTTGCCGAGCGTCGGCGCCTTGTTCGTCCAGGCGGCCTTCTGCGTCTCGTCGGCCTGCCGCCAGATCAGCGCCAGACCGGTCCCGGCGAAGACCAGCGGCCAGAACATCTTGCCCGCGATGCCGAGCCCGGCGGCCTGCAGGAGCAGCAGGACGCCGGCCGCGACAACCACGATCGCGATCATCTGGCCGCGGTTCTTCTCGCGGCGCCGGGTCCGGGCCTCGCTGACCGGCGGCGGAGGTACTTCGGACCGCATGTTCTGCCGGGTGTGCGCCGCCAGTCCCGGCGCGGCCGGGACGGTCGGAGCCGCCAGCGGCATCAGGAACCACAGCGCCGCGTAGATCAGGACGCCGAACCCGCCGAACACGGTCGCCGCGATGAACACGAGCCGCACCGCGATGTCCGGCACGTTCAGGTGATCGGCGATCCCGCCCGCGACGCCGCTGACAACCCGTCCCTCGAAGCGCCGGTAGGCCCGCCGTACCGGCGGTGGCTCAGGAGCAGGTCCAGGCGGCCCGTACGCCGTACCGCCCGGCTGACCCGGACGGCCCGCACCAGGCACCCCGTACGCCGCACTGCCGGCCGGTCCGCCGTGCCAGTGCCGGTACTGGTCGGCGTGCGGCCGCGCACCACCGGCCGGCGCCTGCTGGCCGGCCGTGGCGGACTGGTTCTGCCCGTGCGGCGACCCAGCGGGGCCTCCTGCACTGGAGGCTCCGCCTGGGGGCGCGGCTGCGGCTGGTTGGCTCATCACCACGATCGTCACATGCGGACAGGGCCGACACCAGCAGGCTTGTCCCCGGGCGCCACCTCAGCGCGAACCCCCGGCGGTCAGGGTCGGCTCGGGGACAACCCGGAGGGATCAGGCGGGACCGGCCAGTTCCAGGGGTCGGCGCAGGGGGATCCCCGATGTCGCCGCGGCCCGGCGCGGGACACTATCGGTGTCATGGAGCAGAACCAGAGCGGCTTCGATCGCACCCAGCTGCGCGACGTGCAGAGCTGGCGACGGAGCAGAAGCGACCGGATGGTGGCCGGTGTGTGCGGCGGGATGGCCCGCGCGCTGAACATCGACCCGGTACTGGTTCGCGTCGTGATGGCGACGCTGGTGATCATCGGTCCGGGCATCCTGTTCTACATCGCCGGCTGGATCCTGATGCCGGACGAGGGCTCGGACAAGGCTCCGGTCGAGGGCCTGCTCGGCAACCGGGTCCGCGCGGACCACCCGTGGCTGTGGCCGGTCGTGCTCGGCGTCTGCGTGTTCGTCGCGATCGCGGTGATGTCGTCGTTCAACTTCGGCAAGCTGATCCCCGGCCCGATCGTGGTGCTCGGCCTGCTCTACCTGTTCGTCTTCCGCAAGCCGAAGAACGGCCGCCGCTCGCACTGGTCCCACCAGGGCACGTCGCTGCAGAGCCGCCCGCAGGATCCCACGCCGTACGCCCCGAACCCGCAGACCACCCAGTACGTCGGCCAGCAGGCTCCCCAGAACGGCCCGCCACCTCCCCCGGCGGGCACGTCGTCCTCGGCCACCCGGCGACCACAGGACCGCACCGTCGAATCGGTCCAGCCGGTGTGGACCGAGGACGACCCCCTGGGCCTGTACGTCGACGAGCCGCCGGCCGGCTACGCCCCGGCGCCGACCCGGCCCGCCGAGCCGCCCGTCAAGGGTGTCCGCGGTGTGAAGCCCGCCGTCGTCGCGCTGACCGGCCTGGCGATCGCGATCGCCTGGCTCGCGGGATCGTCGACGCCGACGATGCTGGCGATCGGTGTGGCCACCCTGGGCGCCGGGATGCTGATCGGCGGGTTCATCGGCCGGACGATGGCGCTGCTTCCGCTCGGCATCCTGCTCGCGGCCGGGGTCGCGGCCAGCACGATCTTCCCGAGCGTGCCGCGCGACTTCAAGGACGTGAACGTGGTCTCGCGGCCGGACCAGCCGATCACGTCGACCAGCAACAACTACACGTTCGACGCCGGGTCGGTGCACGTCGACATGACCAAGACGACGTTCGCGCCGGGCGCGCACGTGACGATCAAGGGCGGGGTCGGTGAGGTCGTGCTGAAGCTGCCGGCCAACGTCGACGTCACCGGTACGCTGAGCGCGCAGGCCGGCGAGGTGATCGGCCTGGGTGGGCAACGCGAAGGCGGCCACGACCCGAAGGTCGTGCTGAACGACCTCGGCGCCGACGGCAAGGCCGGACCGGAGAAGGTCGTGATCGACGCAGAGCTCAAACTCGGCAGCATCACAGTGGAGCGCGGATGAGGAAGACGAAGGCGGACGTCCCCGGTGTCATCACCGGCACCGTCCTGACCGGCGCCGCGACCATCTACCTGCTCAACGAGGAGGGTCTGGTCCAGACCGACGACCTCGGCCTGACCGCCGCGCTCCTCCTGGTGGTCGCCGGAGCGGTAGGCCTCGCGGCCTCCCGCCGCAGTTAACTCTTTGCCGTCCCTCGAACCACACTTCTAGGATTCCAGCGTGTCCACGCCCGAGGCCGACAGAGGCTAGCCACCGACTGTTCGGTGGCTGATCCTTCGCCCGCACCGCAGCCGGTGCGGGCGTTCAGCCTGTCCCGGGCCGTCGGCGATGTGTGTTCTCGCGCGGCAGTCCTGCCGCGTCCATCGTCTCGTGGTCGTGGAGTCCTCGATGCCCTTCGTGCTGTACCTGCTCGCCCTGGCGGTGTTCGCCCAGGCGACCTCCGAATTCATGCTCTCCGGGCTCACGCCGGAGATCACCGCCGATTTATCCGTCTCGATCCCCACCGCCGGCTGGCTCACGTCGGCGTTCGCGCTCGGCATGGTCGTCGGCGCGCCGGCGATCGCCCTCCTCGGCCGACGCTGGCCGCGGCGCCTCACGCTGCTGTCGACACTGACCGTCTTCCTGCTCGCCCACGTCGTCGGGGCGCTGGCCGACGACTTCACCGTCCTGCTGATCACTCGCCTGGTCGCGGCTTTGTCCAACGCCGGGTTCCTCGCCGTCGCGTTGGCGACCGCGTCCACGCTGGTCGAGGCCAAAGGCCGGGCGACCGCCGTACTGCTGGCCGGTACGACGCTCGCCTGCATCGCCGGCGTACCGGCCGGGGCCTGGCTCGGGCAGCACCTCGGCTGGCGCTCGGCGTTCTGGGCCGTCGCGCTGATCTGCCTGCCCGCGCTGGTCGCGATCTTCCGGTCGCTGCCGCGCGATCGGACCGCGCCGCAACCACCGGTCGCGCGGCTCCGGCCGTCGCCACGGCTGGTCGTGCTGCTCGTGCTCGGCGCATTGGTGAACGGGGCAACGTTCTGCACGTTCACCTATCTCGCCCCGGTCCTCACCGACGTCACCGGCCTCGACCGCTCATGGATCCCCGCGTTGCTGATGCTCTTCGGCCTGGGATCCTTCGCGGGCGTCACCCTCGCCGGCCGGTACGCCGACCGCCAGGCACCCGGCGTACTGGCTGCCGCCGGTGTCGCACTCCTGCTCGGCTGGTGCTTGTTCGCCTGGTCCGCCCACCTGACCGCCGCGGCTGTCGCCCTCGTCTTCGTCCAGGGCCTGCTGTCGTTCGCGGTCGGCTCCACCCTGATCTCCCGGGCCCTGTACGCCGGCGCCGAGTCGCCCGTACTGGCCGGCGGCCTGGCGACCGCCGCCCTCAACGTCGGCGCGGTCCTCGGCCCGGTCGCGGGCGGCGTCGGCATCACCTTGGCCGGCGACCGAGCACCCCTGTGGTGCAGCGCGATCCTGGTCGCGAGCGCGCTCGCGGTGGCTGCTGCCGCGCGGATCCTTGCGCGTCCGGAGCCGGCCGCGACTGCGCTGCGCTGACGGTTCGCGGCGGACCGGTCCGGCGTACCGGGACGGATTCGGCTAGTCTGGTGGACCGCTCGGCACGGCCGGACTCCGGCCGACGGGCACCGGAGGGGCCCGAGTGCAGCGGGTCCCGTTGAGGGTCACGGGAGTTTCCAATGGTGCGCGGCACCGTGAAGTGGTTCAACGCCGACAAGGGGTACGGGTTCCTGGCGGTCGACGGGCAGGACGACGTGTTCGTCCACTGGAGCCGGATCGTCTCCGACGGGTACAAGACCCTCGAGGACGGCCAGCAGGTCGAGTTCGAGGTCGTCGACGGTCCCAAGGGCCGCGAGGCCGACGCGGTCACCCCGGTCTGACCCGCGACGCCTGGGAGCGGGTTTCCGGACTGCGGGGGTCGGCGGCAACCGATAACCTGAGCGCCCACGCCTTTGGGAGGGGTTGCCGCGGTGAGCGAGCCGGTGCACGTGATCAGGAAGCTCGAGCAAGCACTGGTCGACGACGACTTCTCCTGGTCGTTGCTGCTGGTCGGCGAGGACCAGACCGACAAGCTGGCGACGCTGACCGGCGACCTGCGCGGCCCGTACTCCACCACCGGCGACGGGAAGCAGATCACGTCGGGCTTCTCGTACTGGGGGATCGGCCCGACCATCGCCTGGGCGAACGCGACCAACGACCCGTTCTACCTGGTGATGAAGGCCGGCGCCGAGTCGTTCCAGCGGCACTGGCGGCAGGTCCGGCCGCACGTGGACCACGGCGGGTTCCACTTCGTCAGCCTGGGCGTCGGGACCGGCGTCAAGGACCGCACGATCGTGGCCGACCTGCACCGGTACAACCCGGACATGTTCTACATCCCGGTCGACATGAGCTCGGAGATGCTCCGGCTGGGCACGCTCGAACCGGTCCGCGGCGCGGGCTTCCCGATGGCGCAGGTGCTGCCGGTCCAGCTGGACTTCTCGATCGCGGACAACGTCGAGCAGCTCGGGCAGATGCTCGCCAAGCTGGTCGGCGACGAACCGCTGCTGTACGGGCTGACCGGCAACACGCTGGCCAACTTCGAGAGCGACCTCGAGCTGCTGCAGACACTGACCAAGGTGCTCCGCCCGCAGGACCGGTTGCTGCTCGAGGTCGCCAGTACCAACGTGCTGAACGCGGAGACGGCGAAGGAGGCCGCCGAGGAGTACCACCAGACGCGGGCGTTCGCGGAGTTCGTCACCAGCGCGCTGCGCTACAACACCGACCTGCGGATCGACCTGGACAACCTCGACTTCCGCGGCGAGGTCGAGGACGACGACGCGCTGCTGGTGAAGATCGTCTGGCAGAACAACACCCCCGACCAGATCGTGATGGGCCTGCCCGACCACACCGACGTCGCGCTCGACAAGGGCGACACGATCCTGCTCTACACCACCCGCAAGTTCTCCACCGAGCGCCTGAAGAAGCTCACCTCGGCCTGCGAGCTCACCCCGGTCGAGCACGCCCGCTCCCGCTTCCGCCGCACCCGCCGCCCGAGCCCCTTCGGCCTCGACCTGATCCTGCTCGCCCCCGGCACCGCCCCCGCCACCAGCTCCCTGGCCGACGACATCTGGCGATGAGCACCCCACCACCCGGTACGCCGGGAAGCCCTGGCGCGAAAGGCGAGAGCCGCAGCGGTCGCGACAGCCCGGATGCACAGCGAAGCGTGGGCGAGGGTGCCGAGCGAAGCGAAGGCGAGGGCGGCGCCCGCCCCTCCCTCCCCGACCGGCGGATCGCGACCGCACGGCTCCGGGTGCTGGGCCGCCTGCGCCGACTCACCAAAGCATTGCCCGAGGCAACCAATCGGACCGCCTGGGCGGCGTACCGCCGGACCGTCGTCTCCGTCGTCAGCTACGGCCTCCTGGCCGTCGCGTTCGTGCTCGGCGTGATCTGGTTCTTCAAGCCCGACAACAGCCGCTGGGAACCGGCGGTCAACTCGCTCACGCTGGTCGCCGGCCTGACCGGCATCTTCGTCGAACGCCTCACCGCCGCCGCCGAACGCCGCAGCGAGGTGCTGCGCGCCGTCGCCGAAGAGCTGCAGGAGAACACCCGCCTCCTCGCCGACGAACGCTTCTCCCCCACCCCGCCGAGCCACCGCCAGGTCTACCCCCGCCTGGTCGTCTCCGCCGTCGACCTCGCGCTCGTCTCCGGCGCCCTCGGCCTGCACCGCGACGCCGAGCTCGTCGGCCTGCTGCATCGCTGGCGCGACACCGTCCACCTGTTCAACCGTCGCCTCGACCTGACCGAGATCAGCACGTTCTCGAGCACGATCACCAGCGCCGAGCTGGCCGCGTTCCACCGCGCGCTCAACCACGAGAACAGCTACTTCGCGACCACCCGCCAGATGCTCGAGACCCTGCTCGCCCGCCTCCCGAAGGACGCCTGAGGTTGCCCCGCGTTTGCGGCTCCGGTAACGTACCCCTCCCCTAGCGACGAATTCCGAGAGCTGGAGGGTGGGGTCCGATCCCACCGAGTTCTTGGAGCTGCTCGTGCTACGGCACCACGATTTCCGGCTACTGCTCGCCGGACAGACCACCAGCCAGTTGGGCGCCCAGGTCAGCGGCGTCGCCCTTCCCCTGCTGGCCGTTCTCACCCTCGACGCCACACCGTTCGAGCTGGGCCTGCTCAGCGCGTCGAGCACCGTCGCGTTCGCGCTGATCGGTCTCCCGGCCGGCGCCTGGGTCGACCGCTGGCGCCGCCGCCCGGTCCTGGTTGCCTCGGACGCGATCCGTTGCTTGCTACTGGCAACAATTCCGGTCGCCGCCTGGCTCGGCGTACTGACCATCACGCAGCTGGTCGTGGTCAGCCTGTTGTCCGGCTTCGCCCGGGTGTTCTTCGACGTCGGCTACCAGAGCTACCTCCCGACGGTCGTCGGCAAGGACCAGGTCCTCGCCGGGAACTCCACCCTGGAAGCGATCCGCGCCTCCGGCCAGGTGGTCGGCCCGGGTCTCGGCGGCTGGCTCGTCGCGCTGCTCGGCGCGGCGAACGTTGTCCTGGTCCAGGCCGTCACGTTCGCCGTGTCCGCCGTCTGCCTGCTCGGCATCCGTACGCCGGAAGCAGCACCCCGCCGTACGACGAACTCGCTGCGGGTGCAGATCCGCGAAGGCCTGTCCTTCGTCCGGCGGACGCACACCCTGGCCGCGCTCGTGCTGACCAGCGCGCTCGGCAACTTCTCGTTCGCCCTGGCCTCCGCCGTGACGATGATCTTCCTCGTCCGCGACCTGCACCTGTCCTCGACGCTGATCGGCCTGACCCTGGCCGGTGGGTCGCTGACCGTCGTCCTCGGCGCCGCGACGACGCCGCGGCTGGCGCGACGCTTCGGCTCGGCGCGGATCATCTGGCTCGCGCCGGTCGTGGTCGGTCCGGTCGGGCTGCTCGGTCCCCTCGCGAGCGGCGACTGGCCCACCTGGCTGATCGTCCTGCTCGTGCTGGTCGGCACCGGCGCCGGCGAGTTCGGGCAGATCGTCTATGCCATCACGTCGGTCAGCCTGCGGCAACGGCTGTGCCCGGACCACCTGCTCGGCCGGGTGAACGCGACCACACGGTTCGCGATCATGGCGTTGTTCCCGCTCGGCGGACTGCTCGGCGGCGTACTGGGTGAGTACGCCGGTCCGCGCGGGACCCTGGCGATCGCGCTCGGCCTGCTGGCCGTGTCGCCGCTGCCCGCCTACCTGGCCCTGCGCGGTGTCAGGGACGTCGAGCAGGTGGCTGGATAACCGTCACCCCGGCCGGCGTACCGGCGGTCAGCTCGTCGAGAGCAGCCGGTACGTCGTCCAGGGTGATCGTCCGGGTGATCAGGTCCTGCGGCCGCAGTACGCCGGACGCCACCAGATCCAGCATCTCCGCGTAGGTGTGCGCGGCCATCCCGTGGCTGCCGAGCCACTGCAGCTCCTGGCCGATCAGCCGGGACACGTCGAGCTGGACACCGGAGGGCAGCAGCCCGACCTGCAGGTGCCGTCCTTGCGGCCGCAGCACGGTGAGCGCCTGCTGCACGATCTCGTTGGACCCCAGCGCATCCATCGTCACCCGAGGCCCACCACCGGTCAGCGCGCGGATCTCGTCGACGGCCCCCGGCCCAGCCTGTACGACGTCGGCCGCGCCGTACTTCCGGGCCAGCTCCAGCGCCCCCGGATTGGTGTCCACGGCAACGACCCGGGCACCGAGCGCCGCCGCGATCATCACCGCCGACAAGCCCACACCCCCGCACCCGAACACCACGACGTCCTCGCCGGCCTGCACCTTCCCCACCTGGTGCACCGCCCGGAACGAGGTCGCGAACCGGCATCCCAGCCCGGCCGCGGTGTCGAAGCTCATCTCCTCCGGCAGCCGCACGAGATTCACCTGCGCGAACGGCAGTGCGACGTACTCCGCGAACGAACCCCAGTAGTTGAAGCCCGGCTGCAACTGGTTCGGGCAGACCTGCTGGTTGCCCTCCTGGCACTGCTCGCACTCCCCACAGGCGCAGATGAACGGCGTCGTCACCCGATCGCCGATCTCCCACCCGCTCACCCCGTCGCCGACCGCCACGATCGTCCCGGCCAGCTCGTGCCCCGGCACGTGCGGCAGCACGATGTCCGAGTCGTGCCCCTGCCACCCGTGCCAGTCGCTGCGGCACAACCCCGTGGCTTCGACCTTCAGCACCACCCCACCGGCGGCCACCTCCGGCTCGGCCACGTCCTGCACCGTGGGCAGCACCCCGAACTGCTCGATCACAATCGCTCGCATGCCGCCTATCCTCAGGTACGGCCCCGATCACCGCCAGCCGCCCCGGCTCAGCTCACGGCGGCCGGCAGGCGCTGAGCGATCAGCCGACCGGCTGGCGCTGGTAGCTGCGGGCCACCTCGACGCCGAGGACCTGGGGGGTGCCGGACGGCTCCGGGCCGAGGAGCTTCGCCAGGGCCGGGCCGAGGCGTTCGGCGAAGAACTTGTCCGCGTGCGCCTTCGACTCCCACAGGGTGACCACCCGAAGGCCTTCGGGCGACGGACCGACGTAGCGGGCCTCCAGGCCCTCGGGTTCCGGGCCGACGTGTTCCATCACCTGGTCGAACTGCTCGATCGTCCTGAACGGCGGGGTGGCGACTGCGATCCACTGCATGGCTGTCTCCTTCGGTGGTACGGCCGGTGTTGGCCGCACCCGTAACGCTAGGAGGGCGGGGCCGCCACGGAATCCGCCGAACGACTCACTCCCGTACTCAGGTGCGCGGTCCAGGCGGCGATCTGGCTGCGGGTGGTGAAGCCGAGCTTGGTGAGGATGTGCTGGACGTGGTTCTGCGCGGTGCGTTCGGACAGCACCAGCCGCTCGGCGATCTGCCGGTTCGTCAGCCCCTCGGCCACGAGCGCCGCGACCTCCGCCTCGCGACGGCTGAGGCCTCCAGGCGCGTCACCGGCGACCAGCAGGGCGGCGGTGCGTCCGGCGTACTCGGACATGCCGAGGGACCTGACGAGCCGGTCGGCGTCCTGCGCCACAGCCGATGCGCGCCGGCGGTCTCCCGGGCCGTTCCGCGTGCGCAACGCGACCGCGAGGTGGTACTCCGCTTCGGCGACGAACCCGGGCGCACCGGCGCTCTCGGCCTGCCGGACAGCCACCGTCAGGTCGTCGACGGCCGCGTCCAGGCGTCCGAGCACCGCCGCGGCCCGTCCGAGGGCGAACTCGACCGGCCCCATGTACGCCACACCGTTGCCGACCGCGTGCTCGCCGCGGAACGGTTCGAGCCGCTCGACCAGTACGGCGAGGTCGTCGTGCCGCCCGAGCCCGGCGCACGCCAGCGCGGCGTACACGTAGCCGGGCATGACGAAGAAGGCCGGCAGCGACCAGGTCTCGATCGGTCCGGCCCGCCGGTACGACGCCGCCGCCTCGTCCGGCAGCCCCGAGCACAGCTGCAGGTAGGCCCGGGACAGCTGGGCCATCGTGGCGAACCGTGGCGGCGGGTCGAACGCCTGGCGCGCGAAGGCTGCCGCCTCCTCGGGCACCCCGACGTGACCCGCGAGCGCGGTCAGCAAGGCGAAGTACGCGCCGGACGCCGGCGCGGGCTCGACCACCCGCATCCGGTCGAATCCCCGGCGGGCGATCGCGGACGCGTCGGCGTACCGGCCACGGGCCTGGGCCAGGCAGGCCGCGACGCGATCGTGGTGCCAGGCGCCGACCGGGCCACCGAGCCGGTCGACCGCGACCTTCAACGCGGCAAGTTCGTCGGCGGCCGTCGCCAGCCCGCCGCTCTCGATCAGCGCGTCGAGTCGCCACAGCCAACCCCACATCGCCGCCCGCGCACTGTCCGTCCGCCGGGCCAGCGACAGCATCTCGGTCGCCAGTTCCAGCCGTTCGGCGCGACCGGCCGGACCGGGGCAGGCCTCTTGCCGGGCCCGCAGCGCATCCGTCAGGGCGAGATCGTCGTGCGCGGCCCGCGCCAGGTCGAGCGCTTCCGCGCTGAGCACGTCGAGCCGCTCCTGCTCGCCGTCGTAGAAGGCCAAGTGGCTGCGTTGGGCCAGGAGCCGGGCCCGGAGCGCGTCGTCCTGCGTGGTCGCCAGGGCTTCCTCGCACAGTCTCTTGGCCGTCGCGTTGATCGCCGGGTCGGGAACAGCTTCCAGCACCAGCGCGGCCTCGGCCTGCTGCTCCGGCGTCTGCGCCGTCTCGGCCGCGGCGGCCGCCGCGGTCACGCACGCCTGCAGGTCACCCGCCAGGTACGCCGCCCGGCCGAGCGCCGCCTGGATCACCGATCTCTCGCCCGGTGGGGAGGGTGCCGCCGCCAGCGCCTCCCGGTAGAGCCGAGCACCTTGTTCGTACGCGAGCCGCCGGACCGCGTCGTCCGCGGCCCGCACCAGCCACCGCCGCGCCGTTTCCCCTTCGCCGTACGCCGCCAGCTCGGCGCGGTGCCGGGCGATGTCGGCGAGATGCTCGGACAGGTCGGCCGCGAACTCGGTCTCCAGCACCTCGGCCACGCGCCGGTGCAGGGCGCACAGGTCAGCGGTGGCCAGTGACGCCTCGACCGCGTCGCGGGTGAGCGCGTGGACGAAGCGGTGCTCCCCGCCGGCGCCGACGCGATCCACGAGCCCGAACGCCACGGCCTCGTCGATCAGCGGCAAACACTCCTCGACCGGTCGGCCGAGCACGGTCGCCACGAGACCGGCGCGGAAGTCACGGCCGATGATCGCCGCGGCCTGCACCAGTCGGCGGCAGTCCGGGCTGGTCCGGTCCAGTCGCGCACCGACGATGTCGAGCACGCTCCGCGGTGGCCGGTCCGGACGCCACGAGCCGTCCGCCATCGCCCGGGCCACCTCGCGGACGAACAGCGGGTTCCCGCCGGTGATCTCGTGCACCCGTCGCGCTTGCTCCTCCGTTGCCAGGGGCAACTGCAGCCGGACTTCCACCGGATCCAACCCCTGCAGTGCCAGGCGTTTCACCGACGGCGCGCGGAGCAGCTCCGGCATCAATCGCGCGGTGGCCGGCTCGAAGTCGCGCAGCGTCGCGAGGACGAGCACACGCAGGGAGGTCACCTGGTCGGCGAGATGCCGCAGGACCAGCAGCGAACCCTCGTCGGCCCGGTGCACGTCGTCCAGGACGACGACCAGTCCGTTCTCGCCCGCCGCGCGCGCCACGGCCCGAACGATGTCCTCGAGGAGCCTGAACCGGTCCTCGGTTTCCGCGGCCGGCAACGGGCCGGCCCCGACCGAACGGAGCAACTGCTGCCAGGGCCAGTACGCCGGCGCACCTTGAGTCTCGACGCATCGCCCCCACGCCACCGTGGCGCCGGCCGCCAGCGCCAGTCCCGCCACTTCCTGCGCCAATCGGGTCTTGCCGATCCCGGCCTCTCCACTGCACAGCACCAGCCGACCCGCGCCGCCGCGCGCCTGGTCCACCCAGTCACGGAGCAGACCGAGCTCATGCCGCCGCCCGACGATCCCGTCGCCCTGCCCCGGCGTACTCACCCGCCCAGCATCACCTACCACCGCCGCGACGGGAAGCACCACAGCAACGCGGCGGCGCCGGCGGAGGGGGCAGCCGGTCGGCGATCCAGCCGAACAGGAGCAGCAGCACGACCCCGACGACGTAGACGAGGAGCTGCACGAAGATGAGCATGCAACTGATCGTCGCGACGACCGGCGCTGCTCGACAGTGGCAAGAATGCCGACCTCCGATAGATTGTTGACATGCACCGGATCGCAGTCATCGCCCTCGACCGGGTGGACAGTCTCAATCTCGCGATCCCGGGTCAGGTGTTCGGGACCGCGACCTCGGAGGACCGACCGGCCGGGGCCGTGTTCGGTGCTCCGCTCTACGAGGTGCTCGTGTGCGGGGAGCGTCCAGGCCTGGCTGTGACCGGCCGTGGCGGAGCCGAGCTGTTCCAGCTCACCGCACCCCACGCACTCTCCGCGGCCCTCACCGCCGACACCGTGATCGTGCCGGGTGCACGCCTGGACATCGAACCGGCCGCCGAGGTGCTCGAGCTCCTGCGGCAGGCCCACGGCCGCGGTGCGCGGGTCGCCTCGATCTGCAGCGGGGCCTCCGTTCTCGCCGCGGCAGGTTTGCTCGACGGGCGGCGAGCGACGACCCACTGGACCTCCGCCGAGTCCCTGGCGCAGCGTTTCCCGCGGGTCGAGGTCGATCCCAACGTGCTGTTCGTCGACCACGGCGACGTGCTCACGTCGGCCGGAGCGGCCACCGGCCTCGACCTGTGCATCCACATGGTGCGCAACGACTTCGGATCGGCCGTGGCGGCCGACGTCGCCCGCCACGTCGTCGTCCCTCCACAGCGCACCGGTGACCAGGCGCAGTTCATCGTGCACCACGAGCCCACCGCTGACAGTGGTTCGCTGGAACCGACGATGCGCTGGCTGCAAGGCCGGCTCGGTGAGCCGCTGACGCTGTCCGACATCGCCCGCCACGCGGCCGTCAGCCCGCGCACCCTCAACCGGCGGTTCCGCGAACAGACCGGGATGACGCCGCTGCAGTGGCTGCTCACCCAGCGCGTGCGCCACGCCCAGGAACTCCTGGAGACCACAGCCTTGTCGGTCGAGGACGTCGCCCGGCACTGCGGGTTCGGCACCGCGATCAACCTGCGCCAGCACTTCGGCCGGCGAGTGCACATCTCTCCGCTGGCCTACCGCCGGGCCTTTCAACCGCGCTGAAAAGCGGACCCGCCGCGTGGTTGGATCGACTCATGTTCCGAGCGGCCGGACGCGGTGACTTCGAGGCGATCAGCAGGCTCTACCACCAGCTGCACCCTGGCGAGCCGGTGCTCACCGACCGCGCGGACTTCGACCGGATCGTCGCGTCGGAGTTCTTCCGGTTGTGCGTGCTGGAGGTCGACGGGGAGGTGGTCGCCACGACGTACCTGAACCTCGTCCCGAACCTCACCCGCGGCAGCAGGCCGTACGGCGTCGTCGAGAACGTGGTCGTCGACGAGAGCCGCCGCGGGACCGGGCTGGGCAAGCAGCTGATGGCGGCGACGCTGCAGGCGGCCTGGGACGCCGGTTGCTACAAGGTGATGCTGATGACCGGGTCGAAGCGCGAGTCCACGCACGCGTTCTACCGGGCCTGCGGGTTCTCGCCCGACGCGAAGCAGGCCTACCTCGCGCGGCCGCCGGGCTAGAAACGACGAAACACCCCTCGGGGAGGGGTGTTTCGTCGACACAAGAAGGTCAGCAGCCGCCCGCGACCGCCGGGATGATCGAGACCTGACCGCCGTCCTTGATGCTGGTCTGCAGCCCCTCGGCGAACCGGACGTCGTCGTTGTCGACGTACACGTTGACGAAGCGGCGCAGCTCGCCCGACTCGTCCAGCACCCGGCTCTTGATCCCGGGGTACGAGGTGTCGAGCGACTCCAGCACCTCGCTCAGGGTCGAACCTTCGACGGAGACCTCGGACGCGCCCTGGGTGTAGGGCCGCAGGATGGTCGGGACGCGGACACTGACGCTCACTGCAGACCTGCCTTCACGAAGGCGTCGTACGACGCGGGGATGGTCACCTTCGGGCCGACCCGGTCGGCCACCGCGTCGAGCGTCTTGAGCCCGTCGCCGGAGTTGATGATCACCGTCTCGGCCTCGGGGTCGAGCTGGCCGGTGGCGATCAGCTTCTTCAGCGTCGCGACCGTCACCCCGCCCGCGGTCTCGGTGAAGATGCCCTCGGTGCGGGCCAGCAGCTGGATGCCCTCGACGACCTCTTCGTCGCTGACGTCCTCGATCACGCCGCCGGTACGCCGGGCGACGTCGAGCACGTACGGCCCGTCGGCCGGGTTGCCGATCGCCAGCGACTTCGCGATGGTGTCCGGCTTGACCGGCTTGACCACGTCGTGGCCGTCGCGGAAGGCCTGCGCCACCGGCGAGCAGCCGGTCGCCTGCGCGCCGTAGATCTTGTAGTCGGTGGCGTCGACCAGGCCCAGCTTGCCGAGCTCGGTGAAGCCCTTGTCGATCTTGGTCAGCTGCGAACCGGACGCGACCGGGATCACGACCTGCTGCGGGATCCGCCAGCCGAGCTGCTCGGCGATCTCGAAGGCCAGCGTCTTGCTGCCCTCGGAGTAGTACGGCCGGACGTTCACGTTGACGAAGGCCCAGCCCTCCTCCTCACCGGCGATCTCGGAGGCGAGCTTGTTCACGTCGTCGTAGTTGCCCTCGACGGCGACCAGCGTGCCGCCGTACACGGCGGTGGTGATGATCTTGGGGCGCTCGAGGTCCTTCGGGATGAAGACGACCGAGCGGATGCCGGCCCGGGCGGCGGCCGCGGCGACGGCGTTGGCCAGGTTGCCGGTGGAGGGGCAGGCGAAGACCTTCATGCCCAGCTCGCGGGTGGCGCTCAGGGCACTCGCGACCACCCGGTCCTTGAAGGAGTGCGTGGGGTTGCCCGAGTCGTCCTTCACCCAGAGCTTGCGCAGCCCGAGCTCGCGGGCCAGGTTGCCGGCGTCGATCAGCCGGGTGTAGCCCGGCTCGGTGTTCGGGTAGCTGGCCACGTCGACGGGGACGGGCAGCAGCGGCTGGTAGCGCCAGATGTTCTTGGGGCCGGCCTCGATCTGTTCGCGGGTGATGGTCGGGAACTCGTACCCGACCTCCAGCGGACCGAAGCACTCCATACACGCGTAGAACGGGCCGAGCTCGGACTTCGCCCCGCAGGCCCGGCAGCTCAGGTGCGTACCGTTGCCGAAGGCCCCTTCACGGATCGTGTGCGGGGTGGTGGCGGTCTGGCTCATGGAGAGGTTCCTCCTCATCTTCCCCGGGCGCCGGATCTCGGCGTGGGACGGATTTGGCACCGGTCCGCCGCGAGCACCCCAGGACGGGGCCTCCACGGGGAGGGTTGCCGGGACTTCAACGGGCCGTTTCCCTCAGTCCCTCTGGATGAGCAGGTTCGAGGTTACCCAATCGGGTCCATATTGTGTCCTGTGATCCCACCATCCGAGACGACAGGTCTCAGCCACGGACGACGCTCCGGGCCCGGGTTGCGAGCGCTCACCCCCGGCGTGCGCGGAACGCCCTGCGGTACGCCGAGGGCGACGTCCGCACGCTCTTGGCGAAGTGGTGCCTAAACGTCACCGGCGTGGCGAACCCGGCTGCCAGCGCGATCTCCTCGACCGGCGCGTCCCCCGTCTCCAGCATCGCGAGCGCCGCCTGGATCCGCTGGGCGATCAGCCACTTGGCGGGCGTCGTACCGGTCTCTCGGGTGAAGTGCCGCAGGTAGGTTCGCGGCGACAGCCCGGCTTCGCGCGCCAGATCCGGTACGCCGATCGGCTCGGCCAGGTGCTCGAGCGCCCAGCCGAGGCTGCGCGCGACCGGCGCGTCCACCGGGTCGGGCGGCATCGGGGACTCGATGTACTGCGCCTGGCCGCCGGAGCGGTAGGGCTGGATCACCATGCGCCGGGCGACCGCGTTCGCGACCGCGGCGCCGAGGTCCTTGCGGACCAGGTGCAGCGCGAGGTCGAGGCCGGCCGCGCAGCCGGCGCTGGTCAGGACGTCGCCTTCGTCGGTATAGAGCGGCTCGGGGTCGACGTGGATCGCGGGATAGCGCTCGCGCAACTGGTCGGCGTACCGCCAGTGCGTGGTCGCGCGCCGGCCGTCGAGCAGTCCGGCGGCGGCCAGGGCGAACGCGCCGGAGCAGATCGAGACGATCCGGGCGCCACGGGCGTGCGCGTGCTGGAGGGCCTCGATGAGCTGCGCGGACGTGGCGGCCTTCGGATCGGCGACGCTCGGCACGACGACCGTGTCAGCGGCCGCGAACTCCTCCAGCCCGTACGGCGTACTGAGCGTGGCCCCGCCGATCACCCGGATCGGGTCCGGTGTCTCGGTGCAGACCTTCAGCTCGTACCAGGGCTGGTCGATGTCGGGCCAGACCAGCCCGAACACCTCGATCACGATGCCGGCCTCGAAGGCGGTCATGCCGTCGTAGGCGAGCACGGAGACGGTGCGTTGCGGCATGTCAAAATCTTAGCGGTCAGGGTCCTTTACGCCACTTCTGCGGCGGCAGTCTGGCTCAGAGGATGGAGACATGTTCGAGAAGCTGAAGGACTTTCTCGCCGGGATCCACGCCGCTTCCGCCGTACGGCACGGGGTGGAACCGCCTGCGCGGGCGGTCAGGACTCGCGGCGGCGTTCGAGCATGCGCATCAGCGGGGTCGCCGCGACGCCGTGCACGACGACGCTGAGCACGACGGTGAACCCGATCGTCGCCCACAGCCAGGGCAGGTCGTCGGCGAAGTCCGACCCGGCGTACGCGAGGTAGAAGATCGAGCCGACACCCCGTACGCCGAACGCCGCGGTCACCCAGCGCTCGGACCGGCGCATCTCCGTGCGCTGCAGGCTGAGCCAGGCGGTCAGCGGCCGGAGCACCAGGATCAGGCCGACCCCGAGCACGACGCCCTTCAGGTCCAGCGGTGCGAGCAGGCCGCCGGTGACCGCGACGCCGAGCAGGAGCAGGACGCCCCAGGTCAGGATGTGCTCGACCTGCTCCACGAAGCTGTGCAGCTCCTCGTGGAAGTCGTGCGCCCGCTCGGCCGACCGGAGAGCGATGGCGGCCACGAAGACGGCCAGGAAGCCGTAGCCGTGCAGCACCTCGGCGAGGCCGTACACGCCCAGCGTCATCGCTAGCGCCAGCACCGGCTCGCGCGAGTCGGCCAGCCGGAAGCTCGGCACCGGCGCCGAGAACGCCATCCGTCCGAGCAACCGCCCGGCCACGGCGCCCACCACGATCCCGATCACGGACTTGCCGATCAGCTCCCACGCGATCCACTCCAGGGCCCAGTCGCCGAGCGCACCCTTGGTCGCGGCGAATACCGCCAGGTAGACCAGCGGGAACGCCAGCCCGTCGTTCAGCCCGGCCTCCGACGTCAGCGCGAACCGGACCTCGTCGTCCTCCTCCGGTTCGGCGCCTTCACCCGTCGTCGGCCCCTGGACCTGGACATCCGAGGCCAGCACCGGGTCGGTCGGCGCGAGCACGGCGCCGACCAGCAGGGCCAGCGCCGGGGCCAGCCCGAGCAGCCAGCCGAGGCCGGCCATGGCCGCGACGCAGGCCGGCATCGCGACGAACAGCAGCCGCCACGTGACCGCCCAGCGCCGCCAGCCGATCGGGCGGTCGATCGCGAGACCGACGCCCATCAACGCGATCAGGACCGTCAGCTCGGCCAGGTGCTCGGTGAGCTTCGGCTCGGCCAGCGGACTGACCTTGCCGCGCTCCACCACGAAGCCGAGCAGCATCCCGGCCCCGAGGAACGCGATCGGCGCGGACACGGCGTACCGCTTGAGCAACCGGGGCAGCACGGCCCCGAGCAGGAGGGCCACGCCTGCCACCAGGTACAGCCCGTCCCCGTCGATTCGCATGATGGGAACCTAGTGCCCACCCCTCACGCCGAGATCCGTTCCGCGCCGGGTGACGCGCACCACCGTTCAGCGCAGGCGGTGGGTCGCGCCGGGGGTGTGGGTGGGTAGCGACTTGCGCGGGCCGTAGCGGGGGTGGCCGATGCCGGCCAGCTGCAGGAGGGCCTGGACCCGGTAGCGGTGGCCTCGGTAGGGCTCGATCAGCTCGGCGGTGCCGTCGTCGTCCAGCTCTTCGCCGGTGAGGGCGTACGAGACGTTGCGGGAGACGTGGTAGTCGGCGAACGAGAAGGCGTCGGCGTCGCCGTGGGCGCGCTGGCGAACCTCGGCGGCGGTCCAGACGCCGACGCCGGGGAGAGACCGAAGACGGCGTTCGATCTCGGCCGAGTCGGTGAGCTCCAAGGTCCGTTCGAGGGCGCGAGCGCGGGTGGCGGCGGTGATGACCACGCGGGAGCGGCGGCCTTCGACGCCGGCGCGGAGCCACTGCCAGGACGGAATCAGGCGCCACTCCTCTGGCGAGGGCGGGACCATCATCACGCGTCCGTCAGGGGCGGCCGGGCCGGGCGCCGGTTCGCCGTACTCGCGGAGCAGGAGACGCCAGGCACGGAAGGCTTCCTTGCCGGTGACGACCTGCTCGATGCCCGCCGCGGCCATCGCCTCGAAGACGGCCCGCGTCCGCGGTACGCGGAAGTGCGGGAACCTCCGCGCCGCGTCCACCAACGGCCGGTGCTCGGCCAGCGGCGTGAACCCGTCCCACGAGTCCGCCTCCCCCAGCAGCTCCGGTACGCCGTCCAGCGCCCACGAAGTGCCGGGGCCCCAAGCCTCGGCCTCGACCTCGGCCATCGCGGTGTACGGCGTCAGCCGCAGCAGCACCGGCCCGTCAGGAGTCCGCGTCGCCCGCCAGACGGTCCGCCGTCCGGGGTCCACGACATACGCCGGATCCCCCGGCCCCTTCCGCAACCCACCGATCACCTGGTGCGGATCCACCGGACGCCCGGGCCGCCAGCGTCGTACCACCGAACTCACGGCACCCATCCTGACGCATCCCGCCGACAAACCCCCGCCGAGCGGGCAATACTGGATCATGACCGCCGCGCAGAAGCTCAAGCTGGTGGTGAACTACGTCAACCTGTCGACCCTGGCCGGCTTCCTGATCGCCCTGATCGGACGCGCGAAGCTCAGCCGCGGCCCGCGCGGCCTGTACTACGCCAACGGCTACCGGCTCGGTTTCCCGGTCGCCGGCGCGTTCACCGTCGGCAACGTCCTCCTCACCAAGAACGACCGCGCCTACCTCGACGCCCGTCCGGTCCTGGTCAGGCACGAGGAACGCCACTCCTGGCAGTACTTCTGCCTGATCGGCCTGCCGATGCTTCCCCTGTACGTCGTCGCCGTCGCGTGGTCCTGGGCCCGCACCGGCTGCCCTGCCTCCCGCAACCCGTTCGAACGCCTGGCGGGTCTCAAGGACGGCAACTACACCGAGCACCCGCCCCAGCCGTTCGGCCGGACCCTGCAGCAAACCTTCAGCCGGAAGCGCTAGCCGCGCGCGGCGATCGCGTCCGACAACGCGGTCAGCACGGTGACGACCCCGGCCGAGTCGTCGACCACGATGTCCGCGGCCTCGACGAGCTCGGCGGCACCCGACGACCGAGCAGCAACCAGTACGGCGAACAGCCCGTCCGCCCGCGCCTCGCTCAGAGCCCGGAAGGCCGCGAGATCGCCCAGGTCGTCACCCGCGTACAGCACCGACCGGGCGCCGGTGGACTCCACCAGCCGGCGAATCGCCACGCCCTTGTCGATCCCCGGCGGCCGCAGCTCGAGCACCAGGTTGCCCGGCTCCAGCCGCAGCTCGACCGACTCGGCCAGCTCGGTCAACGGCTGCCGCAGAGCCTCGAGCGCACCGGCCGGATCAGCCAGCCGCCGGGTGTGAACGGCGAGCGAGCTCTCCTTGTCCTCCACGAACGCGTCAGCCCACCCGGCCGCGGCCAGCACGGCCGGCAACTGCTCCCGCGCGACCGCAACCCCAGCAGGCACCGGGTCGCTGGTCACGGCACCAGTGGCGGCCTCCCAGCGCTCCAGGCCGTAGTGCCCGAGCACCACCAGCTGTCCGAGCCCAGCATGTCCCGTGACCCCCGACAGCTCCGTCGCCACGAGCGCCGGACGCCCGGTGACGATGGCGACCTGCCCGACCGACCGCGCCAGCCGGGCCAACGCGTCCAGCGCGCCGTCGGCGGCGCGCGACCGCGACGGGTCCTCGACCAGCGGCGACAGCGTGCCGTCGAAGTCCGACGCGATCACCGCTCCGGCCGGATCGGCGACGATCGCTTCCCAGCCCTCCCGCCCGGCTGTGGTCGCCAGTACGGGAGTGCTCATCCGGAGTATTCCGAGGTGAGGATGACGGTGAGCCGGTCCTTCTTCATGTTGTCCAGCGCGTCCTTGATCCGCGGGATGCCGAGGTCCTGCGCGAGCTGCGCGGCCTCGGCCTGCATGCCGGCCGGGTAGTACACGGTGCTGGTGACGATCTTGCCGTGCCAGTTGTCGGCGCCGGTGACGGTCCAGCCGGCCTGGTGCGCGCGGCCGCCGACCGACTGGGCCAGGCCCTTGCGGCCGGTGTTGTTGTAGATCTCCACCGCGGGCCGCTCCGACGGCGGTACGGCGACCGTCGGCGTCGGCACGACGGTCGGCGCGCTCGTCGGCGCCGAGGTCGGCGCCACCGGAGCCGTCGGCTCGGGCGTCGGAGCCTCGGTCGGCGCGGGCGTCGGCTCCGAGCTGATCACGGCCGTCGGCGTCGTACTCGGCGTCACCGACGGCGTGGCCGCCGCCGGCTTGCCCTCGTCCGCGGCGCTGTCGTTGCTGCCGCGGGTGCCGAACAGCACCAGCAGCCCTCCGACGATCGCGACGACGGCCAGCACCGCCACGAGGGAGGAGAGAACCTGTCCCCGTTCGTCCTTGCGGGTCAAAACCTAGACCTCGATACCCAGTCGACGAGCGGAACGAGCGCGCTGCCGGGCGGCGCGCAACCGGCGCAGCCGCTTGACCAGCAGCGGGTCGTGGGCGAGGGCCTCCGGCCGGTCGATCAGCGCGTTGAGGACCTGGTAGTACCGGGTGGCCGACATCTGGAACTGGTCGCGGATCGCCTGCTCCTTGGCCCCGGCGTACTTCCACCAGTGCCGTTCGAAGCCGAGGATGGCGCCGTCCCGCTCCGAGAGCCCGGCAGCGGCCGGCTGCGCCGGGCCGGCGTCCGGGCCGTTGGAGCTCGCGTTCGCGCTGTCCATCTGCTGGTACTCCCGTGCGGTCGGTGATCGTCCGTCCGCGCTCCACTCTACGGGCTGAACAACAGCCGTGTCATTCACCCGGCAGCGATCCGGCCGTGTCGTTTCCGGCCCGTTCCGGGACCTCCCGGCCGATCGTCCCCGCCCGGCGAGCCCCGTCCGGGCCGACTCAACTCTGGCAGGATCTTGGACGTGAGCTCACCTCGACAGGGCTCCGGTGGCGTTGTGCCGGACCCTCGACCCGCCCTCGCATCGGTCGAAGAGCTGCAGGCCAGGATCCAGGAGGTCGACTCCGTGGTCCGTGCGGTCTGTACGCCGAACCCCGCTGCGGCGTCCGACGCGGCCCGCCTGGACACGGAGCGTGACGACGGGCGCACACGCGGTCCGCTGCACGGCGTACCGGTCCTGGTGAAGGACAACATCGACACCGCCGACCTGGCCACCACCGCCGGGTCGCTGGCGCTGGCCGACCAGCCGCCTCCGCCGGACGACGCGTTGCTCGTCCGACGCCTGCGTGAGGCCGGATGTGTGATCCTCGGCAAGACCAACCTCAGCGAGTGGGCGAACTTCCGCGGCTACGGCTCGTCGTCCGGCTGGAGCGCGTACGGCGGCCTGACGCGCAACCCGTACGCCCTGAACCGGTCCGCCGGCGGATCGTCCAGCGGCTCGGGCGCGGCGGTCGCCGCGGGCCTGGCCGACTTCGCGATCGGTACCGAGACCAACGGCTCGATCGTCTGCCCGGCCGCCCTGAACGGCGTCGTCGGCCTGAAGCCGACCGTCGGCCTGGTGCCGCAGCAGGGCATCATCCCGATCTCCCACTCCCAGGACACCGCCGGACCGATGACCCGCACGGTCGCGCAGTCCGCTGCCCTGCTGACCGTGCTCACCGGTGGCGGCACCGATTACCTGGAGGCCTGCCGCGGCACGGACCTCAGCGACGTACGGATCGGCGTACTGCGGGGATCGCTGTGGGGCTACTCGACCGGGCTCGACCAGGTCACCGAGAAGGCGCTGGAGACGTTCAGCCGCTGCGGCGCGACCTTGGTCGACCACCTGTCGCTGCGGGCGCTCGGTGACGACGACCAGCTGCAGGTCCCGCTGCACGAGCTGAAGGTCGGCCTGGCCAAGTACCTGGCGACCCGCAAGGAGGGTGCGCCGCGGACGCTGGCCGAGCTGATCGCGTTCAACCGCGAGCACCCGGACGAGGAGCTGCCCTGGTTCGGCCAGGAGCTGTTCGAGCGGGCCGAGGAGACCGGCGGCCTGGACTCGCCGATCTACGTCGCCGCCCGGTTGTCCGCACTGCGGACCGGTCGTGACGGGATCGACACGTTGCTGCGGGACAATCAGCTCGACGCCCTGGTCAGCCCCGCGTACTCGCCGGCCTGGACGATCGACCTGGTCAACGGCGACCACGTGCTCGGCAGTTCCTCCCAGCACGCCGCGCTGGCCGGCTACCCGTTGCTCTCGGTGCCGTCCGGGACGGTGGCCGGACTGCCGGTCGGCATCGTGCTCGGTGGCACCGCCGGGAGTGACGCCACCCTCATTCGCTTGGCCCACGCCTTCGAGACCGCGAGAATCGAGACCGACGGCCCGTTCCCGACCCCGGAGTTCAGACAGTGGGTATAGACCAGGTCCGTTGGGGTGTCGTTGCTACTGGCAACATCTCGACGCAGTTCACCGCCGATCTCGCCGAGCTCGACGACGCGGTCGCGACCGCTGTCGCGTCCCGTTCCCTGGACAGCGCCAACGCGTTCGCCGACACCCACGGCATCGAGCACCGGTACGACGACTACCGGCAACTGATCGACTCCGGGACCGTGGACGTCCTCTACATCGGCACGCCGCACCCGCAGCACTACGCGGTCGCCCGGGCCGCGCTGCAGGCCGGTGTCGCCGTCCTGTGCGAGAAGCCGGTGACGCTGACCGCGCGGCAGGCCAAGGACCTGGTGACGGTTGCCCGTGACCACAACACCTTGTTCGCCGAAGCGATGTGGATGCGCACCAACCCGGTCGTCCAAGCGATGTTCGCCGACCTGGCCAAGGGCGTGATCGGCGAGCCGATGGAAGCCCTGGCCGACTTCGGTTTCCACAAGCCGCAGCTGCCCGCGCGGCTGCTCGACCCCGCGCTCGGCGGCGGCGCGCTGATGGACGGCGGCATCTACCCGATGACGTTCGTGCACATGGCGCTCGGCCGCCCCGACGAGATCAAGGCGGTCGGTTCGCTGAACTCCGACGGCGTCGACCTGAACGTCGCGATGGCCTGGCGGTACGACTCCGGCGCGGTCGCGGGCCTGACCTGCGGCCTGCGCTCGCAGAACCCGTGGACCGCCTCGGTGAGTGGCCCCGAGGGCAGCTTGCTGCTGCCGAGCCGGTTCCACCACCCCGACCACTACGTGCGCAGTACAGCGGCCGGCCAGGAGCGGGTCGACGTACCGACGCATGGACGTGGGTACCACTACGAAGCAGCCGAGGTGATGCGCGCCCTGCGTGCCGGACAGATCGAGTGTCCGGCCCTGCCGCACGCCGCAACGATCGAGATCCTCGAACTGCTCGACGAGACACGCCGACAGATCGGGGTCACGTACCCCGGCGACGACGAATACCTGGGTGGATAACAGCAGATGCCGAGCGGACGCAGTTCCTTCGTGGTGGTGGCCAACCGGTTGCCGGTCGACCGGGTCGAGATGCCCGACGGCAGTACGGCGTGGCGGCGCAGCCCAGGAGGACTGGTCACCGCCCTCGCACCGGTGATGCAGCGCCACCACGGGGCGTGGGTCGGCTGGACCGGCGGCAAGGACGAGAAGGTCGACCCGTTCGACACCGACGGGATGCACCTGGTCCCGGTCACGCTGTCGGCCGAGGACGTCGAGCTGTACTACGAGGGCTTCTCGAACGCGACGCTCTGGCCGCTGTACCACGACGTGATCGTGCCGCCGGAGTTCCACCGGGAGTGGTGGGAGGCCTACGTCGCGGTGAACCGGCGGTTCGCCGAGGCGGCCGCCGACGTCGCCGACGACAACGCCGTGGTCTGGGTGCACGACTACCAGCTGCAGCTGGTCCCGGCGATGCTGCGCCGGCTGCGTCCCGACGTCCGGATCGGGTTCTTCCTGCACATCCCGTTCCCGCCGACCGAGCTGTTCGCGCAGATGCCGTGGCGCCGGCAGATCCTGGACGGCCTGATGGGCGCCGACCTGGTCGGCTTCCAGCGACCGGGCGCGGCATCGAACTTCGCCCGCCTGGCCCGCAACCGGATGGGCCTGCGGACCCGCGGCGACCGGATCCACCTGCCCGACGACCGGATCGTCCGGGCCAAGGCGTTCCCGATCTCGATCGACGTCGGCGAGCTGGAGCAGATCGCCCGCCAGCCGGAGACCGAGGCCCGCGCGGCGGAGATGCGCAAGGAGGTCGGCAACCCGGCCCACATCCTGCTCGGCGTCGACCGGCTCGACTACACCAAGGGCATCCGGCAACGACTGCGCGCGTTCGGTGAGCTGCTGGACGAGAAGCGCGTCTCGGTCGACGACGCGGTGTTCATCCAGGTGGCGACGCCGTCGCGGGAACGCGTCGAGCAGTACCGGGTGCTGCGTGACGAGATCGAGCTGCTGGTCGGCCGGATCAACGGCGAGCACGGCCGGATCGGCACGCCCGCGATCAACTACCTGCACACGTCGTACTCGCGGACCGAGATGGCCGCGCTGTTCCGGGCCGCCGACGTCGCCGTGGTGACGCCGCTGCGGGACGGGATGAACCTGGTCGCCAAGGAGTACGTCGCCTGCCGGTACGACGACACCGGCGCGCTGGTGCTGAGCGAGTTCGCCGGCGCGGCCGACGAGTTCCGGCAGGCGTTCCTGGTCAACCCGCACGACATCAACGGCATGAAGGACACCATCGTCGACGCGATGAACACCGACGACCGCCAGCTCGGCCGCCGGATGAAGGCGATGCGCAAGCACCTGGCCGCGCACGACGTGAACGTGTGG
Source organism: Kribbella lupini (assembly GCF_039529595.1). Classification (NCBI taxonomy): domain Bacteria; kingdom Bacillati; phylum Actinomycetota; class Actinomycetes; order Propionibacteriales; family Kribbellaceae; genus Kribbella; species Kribbella lupini. The sequence continues at coordinate 917,697 of NZ_BAAANC010000002.1, forward strand.
GCCGCGTCGTTCCTCGAGGCACTGCATGCCGCCGACTGACCATGTCCTGGCCCTTGACCTGGGCACCTCATCCGCAAGAGCACTCGTCCTGTCAGCTGCTGACGCCTCGCCGGTGCCCGGCGCCCTGGCGCGGCACAAGATCACGCCGACGTACGCGACCGGCGGTTCGGCGACCATCGACCTGCACGAGTACGTCGAGGGCCTGCTCGGCTGCCTCGACGAGCTGCAGCAGAACGGCCACCTCGACGGCATCACCGCGATCGTGCTCTCCTCGCAGTGGCACTCGATCGTTGCCCTCGACAACCACGGCGCGGCGCTGACCCCGCTGATCACCTGGGCCGACACCCGCTCGGTCCAGCCCCGGCTCGACCCCGCGTTCGACGAGCACGCCTTCCACGCCCGCACCGGCTCCTGGCTGCACCGCCTGTACTGGCCGCGCCGCATCCCCTGGTTGCTGTCCGAGGTGCAGGCCGCGTCCTTCGCCGGCCTGCCCGACCTCGTCCTCGAACGCCTCACCGGCGAGCGCGTCACGTCGGTCTCGATTGCCTCCGGCACCGGTTCGCTCGACCTGGCCACCGGCGAGTACGACGCCGAGGCGCTCGCGATCGCCGGGGTGACCCCCGACCGCCTGCCGACGATCGTGCCGAGCGGCTGGACCGGCGTACTGGCCGGCACGTACGCGCGCCGCTGGCCCGGGCTGGTCGGCGTACCGATCCATCCGCCGACCGGCGACGGCGCGGCCTCCAACGTCGGGACCGGCGGGTACGACGAGTCGACCGCGGCCGTCACCGTCGGCACGTCGGCCGCCGTACGGGTCGTGCACCCGATCGACCAGGCGCCCGAGCTGCCGTGGGAGCTCTGGCGCTACCGCGTCGACGACAAGCGCGCGGTGACCGGCATGGCCTTCTCCGCCGCCGGGAACCTGCACGCCTGGCTCACCACCGTGCTGCAACTCGACGAGGCGCACCAGGAACCGACCGACGTCGAGATCGGCTCGTCCCGCGTCATCGCGATCCCGTTCCAGGCCGGCACCCGCCCACCCGAGACGGTCCCCGGCGGCTCCGGCGTCTACTTCGGCCTGTCCTTCGACGACGACGCCGCCGACCTGCTCGCGGCGTCCCTGCAAGGCGCTTCGCTGGAGATCGACCGGGGCCTCCGCATGCTCGACACCCTGTTCGGCCGCAAGCTCGAGGTCGTCCTCGGCGGCGGCGGAATCGATGCCTCCGCCTGGTGGCGCCGCTGCCTCACCGCAACCTTCGCCCGCCCCACCGACGTCTGCGCCGAAGCCGAAGTAGGCGCCCGTGGCGCCGCGGCCGTAGCCCTAGGCCTCTCCCCGATCCCCGGCGGCGAACACCTCGAGCCCTCAGCCCCCGACGTCGAACGAATCGAACACCTCCGCCCGCGCTACACCATCCTCCGAGACCTGGCCGTCCAGGCGGCGCAAGCGCTGCAGCGCTGACCCGCCGTACCGAAAAGGGTTTCCGTGTGGGGGCGGTCGGGTGATGAGGTGGGTCGGTGACTGTGCGACCGAGAACTCTTGCCTGGGTGGCGGATCAGCTTGCCGACGGTGAACGGGTCGTTCGGGTCGAGGTGCTGGTCGGGGGGATCACTGCCGAGATGCGGCGGCTGAGTGTTGCCGGGCCGAACGGTGAGACCCGTGCGCTGGTCCTGCGTTCGTACGTCGACGTGATCGACGCCGAGGACGCGTTGACCCGCGAGGCCGCCGCGTTGTCGATGCTTACGGCAACCACCGTGATCGGTCCCGAGCTGGTCGGTGTCGATCCCGTCGGGGCCGAGTGCGAGTACCCGTCGCTGCTGATGACGCATCTGCCTGGCCGACCGGTTCTCGATGACGCGGGAGTGGAGGCCCGGATTCCGCTGCTCGCGCGTCAGCTCGTGGCCATCCATGCCCTCCGGCCTGTCGAGCGGCCGCCCAAGTACACGACCCTGACGACTGCCGACACCGTGATCACTCCGCCCGGTGCCGACCGGCGGGTGTGGGCGGCCGCGATCGATGTCATCCGTGGGCCGGTGCCGTCGTACGAAGGGCGCTATCTGCACCGCGACTTCCAGCCCGGCAACGTGCTGTTCGACGGGAAGAACCAGCTCACCGGTGTGGTCGACTGGGCGAGTCCGAGCTGGGGTCCGGCCGACCTGGACGTCGCGCACTGCGCCGTGAACCTCGCCCTGCTGCACGGCCCTTCCCTGGGCCTGGACTTCGTCGCCGCCTACGAGGCCGCCGGCGGCACGCTGGCGCCGAGTCCGGCCGACCGCTACTACTGGCTCGTCCGCGACCCCCTCGCCTGCTCCGAGGACATCCACCTCACCGCCGCGGCCTGGCGCGCGGCAGGCAGACTCGACCTGACCACCACGGCCGCCGAGCAACGTCTCGACGCCTACCTCACCGCCCTTCAGGAGCTCTCCCCATGACCAGCCTCCAGGCGATGCTCGACGCCGACATCGTCACCGTCGCCGCCGAAGCGTTCGCACCGACCTTCACCGGCGTCGGGCTCGCCGGCGAGACCGCCTCGGGCAAGGTCGCCAAGCACCTGCGCCGCCAGTTCGGCAGTCCCCGCTGGAGCGATCCGAACGGACCTGTGTACGACGCGGTCGCGCTCCAGACGATCCTGCTGTGGGAACGAGCCTGCGTCGCCGGCCGCGTCCACAGCGGACAACTGAAGCTGCTGCCCCGTGGCGTCGCCCTGCAAGCAGCCCCCGACCCGACCACCGCGCTCCGCGAGTTCCTCGCCTGACCCCGATCTCCTTCCAGGCGTACTGCGTTCGCAGTACCCACCGCGTACCGCCCGTGGACGACGCGGCGGCGAAGCCCGCACCCGTACTGTGAGGACATGGGTGTGCCCGCGCGCTGGTACGCCGGATTGAAGCTGCATCCGGTGGCGTGCGACTGCGCCATCGCGCTCGTCCTGCTGGTCATCAACCTGGCCCAGCCCGGCGCCGCCCACGGTCAGCGGCAGATCGACCTGACCTTCGGCCGGGTGGTGATCATCGTGATCGCCTGCGCGGCGCTGGTGTTCCGGCGCCGGGCGCCGCTCATCGTGCTCGCGATCACGACGGCGGCCGCGGTCGCGTACGCGGTGACCACCGAGGTGAAGAGCGCGATCGCGCTGGCGATGGCCTGCGCGATCTACACGGTCGTGATGCAGAAGGACCGGCGGACCCGTTCGATCGCCGTCGTCGCCACGGTCGTCATCATGGTCGGCACCACCACGCTCTTCACCGACGGCGGCGTGCTGGAGAACCTGCCCGTCGCCGTCCTGGTGCTGTTCGCCGGCGCTCTCGCCGAAGCCGTCCGCTATCGCCAGGCGTACCAGGCGGAGCTGGAGGACCGGGTCCGGCGGGCCGAGCAGTCCCGTGAGGAAGAGGCCGAACGCCGGGTGATCGACGAGCGGCTGCGGATCGCGCACGAGCTGCACGACGTGATCGCCCACCACATCGCGCTGATGAACGTCCAGGCCGGCGTCGCGTCGCACCTGCTCCGCGACCAGCCCGACGAGGCCGACCGCGCGCTCGCGCTGGTGCGCGAGGGAGGCCGGACAGTACTGCGTGAGCTCACCGTGCTGCTCGGTGTGCTCCGCCGCTCGGGCGACGGCACCCTGCCGACAGCGCCGACGCCGACGTTGCAGGAGATCGGCACGCTGATCGACTCGTTCACCGCCGCCGGGCTGGTGGTCGACTGGCAGCCACCCGCTGCCGGACCGCTGCCGGACGTGATCGAGCTGACGGCGTACCGGATTCTGCAGGAATCCCTGACCAACGTGGTCAAGCACGCGTCCGGCGCCGTCGTCCAGATCCGCTTCGAGCAGCAGCGCGGCTCGCTCACGATCGAGATCACCGACGACGGCGGCCACCCCGGTACGCCGTACCGGACCGCCGCGGTGCCGGTCGGTGCCGGGCACGGACTGCTCGGGATGCGGGAGCGGGTGACCGCGGTCGGCGGCGACCTGACCGTCGGGCCGGTGCCGCACGGCGGGTTCCGGGTGCGTGCCGTTCTGCCGCTGGAGACTGGAGACACAGGTGACGATCCGGGTACTGCTGGCCGACGACCAGACGCTGATCCGCAGCGGCTTCCGGGTGCTGGTGAACTCAGCGCCCGGCCTGGAGGTCGTCGCTGAGGCCGCGAACGGCCGGCAGGCGGTCGAGCTGGCCCGCAGCGAGCGGGCCGACGTGATCCTGATGGACGTCCGGATGCCCGGGACGGACGGACTGGCCGCGACCCGGCAGATCACCGCGGACGACTCGCTGGCCGGGGTGAAGGTGCTCATCCTGACCACGTTCGAGGTCGACGAGTACGTCTTCGAGGCGATCCGGGCGGGCGCCAGCGGGTTCCTCGGCAAGAGCGTGGAACCGGACGAGCTGATCAGCGCGATCCGGGTCGTCGCGGGCGGCGACGCGCTGCTGTCGCCGAAAGCGGTGCGCGGCCTGATGAACCGGTTCCTGGCGCAGCCCGAGATCGGCACGTCGACGGACGCCGAGGAGCTGGCGGTGCTGACCGATCGCGAGCGCGAGGTCGTCGGTCTGGTCGCGCTCGGCCTGTCCAACGACGAGATCGCCGACCGGCTGGTGCTGTCGCCGCTGACCGCCAAGACGCACGTGAACCGGGCGATGGTGAAGCTCGACGCCCGGGACCGGGCGCAACTCGTGGTGATCGCGTACCGGACCGGCCTGGTCCGCGCCGGCGTACAGCAGCCGCAGTAGCCCGTACGACGACCGCAGTACGGCGGGAAGCCCGCACTGGGCGGACGCGGACTACCGGGTCCCGCCGCAACGATCGTGAGCATGGCTACCTACCTCTACCGGCTCGGCCGGTTCGCGTTCCGGCGGCGCAGGACGGTCGTGTTCGTCTGGCTCGGGCTGCTCCTGGCCGGCATCGCCGGCGCCGCGACGCTGTCCGGTCCGGTCAGCGACGGCTTCTCGATCCCGGGGACCGAGTCGCAGCGGGCCGTCGACCTGCTCGACGAGCGGTTCCCGCAGGCCGGTGCCGACAGCGGCGTCGCGCGGATCGTCTTCCAGGCGCCGCCGGGTGAGCAGCTCGCCGCACCGGACAACACCGCCGCCGTGAAAGGCGTGCTCGACCGGCTCAGGACCGGCCCGCAGGTCGCGGAGGTCTCGGACCCGTACGCCGCCCGGGCAATCTCGGCCGACGGCCGCACCGGCTACGCCCAGGTCTCGTACGACGTCACCGGCCAGGAGGTGACGACGGAGTCCCGGGAGGCCGTGGCCGCCGCGGTCGAGCCGGCCAGGGCGGCAGGCCTGACCGTCGAGTACGGCGGGGACGCGATGATGGAGCAGGGCGAGCAGAGCCTGGCCGAGGTGATCGGCGTCGGCGTGGCCTCCGTGGTGCTGCTGATCACCTTCGGCTCGCTGGTCGCCGCCGGCCTTCCGTTGCTGTCGGCAATCATCGGGGTGGGGATCGGGATCGCCGCGATCACGATCGCGACCGGTTTCGCCGACATCGGCTCCGGGACGCCGATCCTCGCGATGATGATCGGGCTCGCGGTCTCGATCGACTACGCCCTGTTCATCATGTCCCGCTACCGGCACGAGCTGAGTACCGGCCTGGAGCCGGAGGAGGCGGTCGGCCGAGCGGTCGGGACCGCCGGATCGGCGGTGGTCTTCGCCGGGCTGACCGTCGTCATCGCCCTCGGTGGCCTGTTCGTGGTGAACGTCCCGTTCCTCACCCAGATGGGACTCGCGGCCGCCTTCACCGTCGTGATCGCCGTGGCGATCGCGCTGACGCTGCTGCCCGCGCTGCTCGGGATGGCCGGGCGACGGGTGCTGGGTGGTCGGATCCCCGGTCTGCGCGGCGGCGATCCCGAGGGCTCCGGCGGAAAACCGACGGTCGGACGCCGCTGGGCCGGCTTCGTCACCCGCCGTCCGGTCGCCGTGCTGCTGACGGCCGTGATCGGCCTGGGAGCGCTCGCGATCCCGGCGGCCTCCCTCGAGCTTGGACTGCCCGACGACAGCACCGCCGCGCCGGACTCGACGCAGCGCAAGGCGTACCAACTGCTGTCCGACGGCTTCGGCCCCGGCTTCAACGGCCCGCTCCTGATGGTGGTCGACGTGGCCGGTGCCGCTGACCCGCAGGCCGCCGCGGCGAGTACGGCGACCGCCGTACGGGCGTTGCCGGATGTCGCGGTGGTGACACCCGCGACCTTCAATCCGGCTGGTGACACCGCTCTGCTGACCGTGATTCCCACCAGCGGCCCGAGCACGACGGAGACCACGGACCTCGTCGAGGCGATTCGCGACCTGCCCGAGGCAGCCGGGGCCGAGGTGTCGGTCACCGGTGTCACCGCGATGAACATCGACATCTCCAACCAGCTGAACGACGCGTTGCTGCCCTACCTGTCCTTGATCGTCGGGCTGGCCTTCCTGTTGCTGCTGCTCGTGTTCCGCTCGCTGCTGATCCCGCTGAAGGCGACACTGGGCTTCCTGCTGACGGTGGCGGCCACCTTCGGCGCCGTGGTCGCGGTGTTCCAGTGGGGCTGGCTGGCCGGCCTGTTCGGCATCGAGGGACAGACCGGGCCGATCATCAGCATGCTGCCGGTGTTCCTGGTCGGGATCGTGTTCGGGCTCGCGATGGACTACCAGGTCTTCCTGGTCACCCGGATGCGGGAGGAGCACGTGCGCGGCGCGGCTCCGCGCGCGGCCGTCGTGGACGGTTTCGGTCACAGCGCCCGGGTGGTGACGGCCGCGGCGGTGATTATGATCGCGGTGTTCACCGGCTTCATCCTGTCCACCGAGACGCTGGTCCAGCAGATCGGCTTCGGTCTGGCCTTCGCGGTGGCCGTCGACGCCTTCGTGGTCCGGATGACGATCGTGCCCGCCGTCCTGGCGCTGCTCGGCCGCTCGGCCTGGTGGTTGCCGCGCCGGCTGGACCGGTTGCTGCCGGACGTGGACGTCGAAGGCGAGAAGCTGCGCCGCCGGTTCGAGCCCGCGGTCGGCTCCGAGCGGGAGCCTGAACTCGTCCACCGCTGAGCGCAGGGTGACGGTGACCACTGACACTCCACCGGGTGGCCTGGATGATGAGCGCCATGCTGCGCGAGATGATGAAGTCGAAGGTGCACCGGGCCACCGTCACCCAGGCCGACCTGGACTACGTCGGGTCCTGCACGCTGGACGCGACGCTGATGGACGCGGCGAACCTGCTGCCCGGCGAGAAGGTCGACATCGTCGACATCACCAACGGCCACCGGCTCTCGACGTACCTGATCGAGGGCCCGCGCGACTCCGGGGTGGTCGGGATCAACGGCGCGGCGGCGCACCTGATCCATCCCGGTGACCTGGTCATCCTGATCGCCTACGGCCAGTTCGAGAACGAGGAGGCGAAGGCGTTCACGCCGAGCGTAGTCTTCGTGGACGGGCGGAACGCGATCACCCGCGTCGGCTCCGACCCCGCCGAGGCGCTGCCGGACAGTGGCACGCTCCGCGGTGACCACCTGTACACCCAGCGCTGAGACGAGGAATGGTCGACGATGACCGAGACGACCGAGAAGGCCCCGAAGACGGCCAGCCACGACAACGAGCCGAAGGACAAGCTGCGCTCCTTCATGAACTCCGGCTGGGGTGACATCGAGCGCACCGACGCCAGCCTGCGCGACGTCGCGGCCTGGACCGAGAAGCGCCGCGCCGCCCTGTCGCAGGCCTTTCCCGGCGAGCGTCTGGTGATCCCCGCCGGCACCTACAAGGTCCGCTCGAACGACACCGACTTCGTCTTCCGCCCGCACACCGACTACGTCTGGCTGGCCGGCGACCAGACCTCGGACGCCGTCCTGGTGCTCGAGCCGAACGGCAGCGGCCACGACTCGGTGCTCTACTTCCGGCCGCGCTCGGAGCGCAGCCAGGGCGAGGAGTTCTGGCGCGACCGGATGTACGGCGAGCTGTGGGCCGGTCGCCGTCCGTCGCTGACCGAGACGGCCAAGGAGTTCGGCCTGGAGACCCGGCACGTCGACGAGCTCGCCGGCGCGCTGAAGAGCGACGTACCGACCCGCGTACGGCGGGGCGAGGACGCCTCGCTGGCGTCACTGCTCAGCGGCGTGAAGGTCGACGCCGACCGCGACCAGGAGCTGGCCGCGACGCTGTCCGAGCTGCGGCTGGTCAAGGACCCGTTCGAGATCGAGCAGCTGCGCGACGCCGTCGCGATCACGCACCGCGGCTTCTCCGACGTACTGGCCGAGATGGACCAGGTCCGCAAGTACGGCGAGCGCTGGATCGAGGGCACCTTCTGGCGCCGGGCCCGCGCGGAGGGCAACGACGTCGGCTACACGTCGATCGCCGCGGCCGGCTCGCACGCGACCACCCTGCACTGGATCGAGAACGACGGCCCGGTGAACGACGGCACGCTGATGCTGCTCGACATGGGCGTGGAGAACCGCAGCCTCTACACCGCCGACATCACCCGCACGCTGCCGGTGAACGGCGAGTTCACCCCGCGTCAGCGCGAGCTGTACCAGCTCGTCCTGGACGCGCAGAACGCCGGCATCGCGGCGCTGCGTCCGGGGGTCGCGTTCGGCTCCGGGCACAAGGCGGCGATCGAGGTGCTGGTCCGCGGTCTGGACGCGATGGAGCTGCTGCCGGTCTCGGCCGACGAGGCGCTCGACCCGGACAGCGGCATCTACCAGCGCTACACGCTGCACGGTGTCAGCCACATGCTCGGCCTCGACGTGCACGACTGCGCCGCGGCCCGCACCGAGCAGTACCGCGGCGACCTGAAGACCGGCTACGTGCTGACCGTCGAGCCCGGCCTGTACTTCCAGGCCGAGGACCTGACCGTGCCGGAGGACCTGCGCGGCATCGGCATCCGGATCGAGGACGACATCCTGATCACCGACGAGGGCACCGAGAACCTCTCGGCCGCGATGCCGAGGGAGATCGACGCGATCCAGAACTGGATGAGCTGACCCCACGCGAAAGCGCCGGTCCCCGCTGGGGGACCGGCGCTTTCGTCGTACTCACCAGATCTTGACGCGGTCTTCCTCCGGCAGCCACATCTGGTCGCCGGGGGCGGTGCCGAAGGTGGTGTGGAACGCGTCGATGTTCCGCACCACCGCGTTGCAGCGGAACTCCGGCGGCGAGTGCGGGTCGATCGCCAGCCGCCGGACCACCTCGGCCGGCCGGGTCTTGGTCGACCACGCCTTGCCCCAGGCGACGAAGAACCGCTCGGCCCCGGTCAGCCCGTCCACCACCGGCGGCTCTTCGCCGTTCAGGGAGATCTCGTACGCCGTGTAGGCGATCGACAGCCCGCCCAGGTCGCCGATGTTCTCGCCGAGCGTGAGCTTGCCGTTCACCTTCTGGCCGTCACCGCCGGTCGGCGACAGTTCTTCGTACTGCGCGACGAGCGCGTTGGCGCGGACCTCGAAGGCGGCCCGGTCGGCGTCGGTCCACCAGTCGCTGATGTTGCCGTCGCCGTCGTACTTGGAGCCCTGGTCGTCGAAACCGTGGCCGATCTCGTGCCCGATCACGGCCCCGATCGCGCCGTAGTTCAGCGCGTCGTCGGAGTCCAGCCCGAAGAACGGCGGGCGCAGGATCGCGGCCGGGAAGACGATCTCGTTGGCGCGCGGGTTGTAGTACGCGTTCACGGTCTGCGGCGTCATCTGCCACTCGTCGGGATCGACCGGCGTGCCCAGCTTGGCCAGGTCGCGGGCGGTCTCGACGGCGACCGAACGGCGGACGTTGCCGACCAGGTCACCGGCGACGATCTCCAGCGCGCTGTAGTCGCGCCACTTGTCCGGGTACCCGATCTTCGGCGTGAACCGGCCGAGCTTGTCCAGCGCCCGCTTGCGGGTCTCCGGGCTCATCCAGTCCAGCGCCTCGATCCGGCGCCGGTACGCCTCGACCAGGTTCGCGACCAGGTCGACCATCCGGGCCTTCGCGGCCGGCGGGAAGTACTCCGCGACGTACAGCTGAGCGACCGCCTCACCGAGCGCCGACTCGACCACGCCGAGCCCGCGCTTCCACCGCTCCCGCAGCTCCGGCGCGCCGGTCAGCGTCCGGCCGTAGAACTCGAAGTTCTCCTTGACGAACGCCGAGCTGAGCAGCGGCGCCGCGGCGTGCACGATCCGCCAGCTGAGCCACTCCTTCCAGTGGTCCAGCTCGATCTCCTGCAGCGCCTCCGCGGCGACGGTCAGGTAGTCCGGCTGCTGCACGACGATCGTGTCGAAGGCGTTCTCCGGTACGCCGGCCGTCGCCATCCACGCCGACCAGTCGAAGCCGGGCGTCAGCGCCTCCAGCTCGGAACGGCTGACCTTGTTGTACGTCGCGGTGACGTCGCGGGTCTTCACCCGGTCCCAGTGGCCGGCCGCGAGCCGGGTCTCCAGCGCGAGCACCCGCTCGGCCGCGCCCTCGGGGTCGGCGAGGCCGGCCAGCTCGAGCATCCGCGCCACGTGCGCGATGTACGCCGTCCGCTGCTCGGCGAACGAGTCCTCGCGGTAGTACGACTCGTCGGGCAGGCTGATGCCGCCCTGCAGCACGTACACGACGTACTGGTCGGACTGCTTGGCGTCGATGTCCACGCCGTACCGGAAGACGCCGCCGACGCCCTGCAGTTCCAGCGTGCCGAGCGCCGCGACCAGGTCCGCACGGTCCGTGAGGCCGGCCGCCAGCGCGAGCTGGTCCGCGATCGGGTCGGCGCCGAGCCGCTCGACGGTCTCCTCGTCCAGGAAGCTGCCGTACAGATCCGCGATCTTGCGGGCCTCGCTGCCCTTGGGGTGCCCGGCGGTCAGGGTCTGCTCGACCAGCCCGCGGACGCTCTGCTCGGCGTCGTCGGCCAGCGCGTGGAAGGCGCCGTAGATCGCCTTGTCGGCGGGGATCTCGTGCGCGTCCAGCCACGGGCCGTTCGCGTACAGGTACAGGTCGTCCTGCGGCCGGACGGTTCCGGACAGCCCCGAAATGTCGATCCCTGAGGTCATCGAACTCCCCTGCGTGCGCGGCCCGCGGATCCTGGTCCGGCGACCTGTTGACGTGTCTGTGCCTGCGACATTACCCAATCGCGGTGAACCCTTGCGCCCTTTGTTTCGTTGTCTACCGTCGAGAGCACATCGTCGGCTTCCGGGGGCGATCGAGTCGGCGCGTTGTCACCGACCAGGAGGTCATCAGCTCATGTCCGGCCCGCTGTCCCGCCGCGCCTTCGTCGCCGCGGTCTCCGTCTCCGCACTGCTGCTCACCACCGCCGGGACCGCCACCGCGGTACCGACCGGCACGACTCACGCCGCCAGTACGGCGTACCCGAAGCACTTCGACCTGCCGAACGGCTTCCAGCCCGAGGGCATCGCGATCGACCGCGGAAAGGCGTACTTCGGCTCGCGCGTCGACGGCGACATCTACGCGGCCGACCTCCGCACCGGCAAGGGCCGGGTGATCAGCCAGGGCCCGGGGACCGCGTCGCTCGGGATGAAGGTCGACGAGCGCGGTCGCCTGTTCGTGGCCGGGGCCGCCGGCGGCAACGGCCGCGTGATCGACACCCGGACCGGCAAGGTGCTCGCGAGCTACACGTTCACCACCGCAACGCCGACGTTCGTCAACGACGTGATCCTCGGGCGGGACGCGGCGTACTTCACCGACTCGCGGCAGCCGGTGCTCTACAAGGTCCCGATCGGCCGGCACGGCAAGCTCGGCGCGGCGCAGACCATCCCGCTGAGCGGCGACTACGTGCACGACACGGTCAACCTCAACGCCAACGGCATCGAGCTGACGCCGGACCGCCGGTCGCTGATCATCGTCCAGTCCGGGACCGGCTTCCTGTTCAAGGTCGACCCGCGCACCGGCGTGACCCGGCGGATCGACCTCGGCAGCACACTGATGACGGCCGGCGACGGCCTGCTCCGCTCCGGGGACACCCTGTACGTCGTACAGAACCGGCTGAACAAGATCGCCGTCCTGGACCTCAACCGCTCCGGGTCCCGAGGCCGGTTGGTCCGCGAGATCACCAGCCCGGACTTCGACGTCCCGACCACGGCGGCCTTCTTCGGGCCGCGGATCTACCTGCCGAACGCCCGGTTCAGCACTCCGCCGACGCCCGAGACGCCGTACTGGGTGACGGCGGTCAGCCGCTGATCGTGCGCAGGTCGCCGCGTGCGGCAGCCTTCAGCCGGCTGCCGCACGACAGCCGGACCGAGTAGCCGGCCGGGATCGACAGCGGTTCGCCGGTCTGCGGGTTGCGGCCGGTGCGCGGCGCGCGCATCACCCGCTCGATGCTGAGCAGGCCGGTCAGCGAGACCTTGTCGCCCTTGTGCACGGCCTCGGTGACCACGTCGCCCAGGGCGTCGAGGAACCGCTCGGCCTGGTTGCGCGGGATCCCCGCCTTGTCCGCCACCCCTGCCACCAACTCGTTTCGATTCACGGTCGAGACACTAACTAAAATGATTGTCGTTAGCAAGAGGCCTGCCGGAGGGTGGCTCAGAGCCAGTCACGGTCGTGCCAGTGCGCCTGCCACCGCCCATCCACGGGCAACTCCGCCGGCTGGTAGCGAATGTCGGTGGACAGCCGCATCCGGTCGTCCACGTTGTCCAGCGCCGCGTGGATCGTGTGCGCGGTGTGGATCACCACGTCGCCGGCCGCGTAGTCCGCGACCAGCCAGCGCGCGTCGTACTCCTCGGCCAGCGCGGGCAGGTCCGCGGTGATCGACGCCGCCGGTCGCTGCAGCCGGCCTTCGGCCTCCTCGCGCAGTACGCGGTGATGGCTGCCTTCCAGGTAGGTCAGGCCGCCGCGCTCGACCGGGCAGTCACCGAGCGGGATCCACGCGGACAGCACCTGGTCGGTGCCTTCGCGCAGGTAGACGAGGTCGTAATGGGCCTGCGTCGCCGTACCGATGCCGTTCTCGCCGGGTGCGGTGTGCCGGATGATCTTGCGCCGGTGCAGGAACGTCTCGGCGCCGAAGAACCAGCCGAACCAGTCCTTGATCGCGGCCTGCCGGCAGAAGGCGTCGTACTCGGGGCCCGGTACGACCTCGCCGAACAGCACCTTCCGGAGCGCGGCGCGGTCGACCTCCTGCGGCCGCCCGTCGCGGTCGGCCAGACCGGTCCGCTCGAAGTAGTACTCCCGAAATCCGTTGCTCACTTCGGGATCCAGCAGTCCTCGGAGCCACAGGTAGCCGTCACGCCACAGTCTCGCTCTGAGTGCCTCCCGATCACCTCGCTCCTCGGTGGGCACCGCCACCAGTCGTCCCAAGCGTCGCTCGTCCAGGCGGTATCCGTTGGAAGTCAGCACCTGTCCAGTTGACCTGGCTTTACCTTGGTAGTGAATGGACACAGCTGTGCTGCTTCTTGGACTCTTGTCCGTGTGGACGAATGGTCGTTCTACCTGACACCCAACGAGGCCCAGCGCCGACTTGGACTCTTCTGCCTCGGCGCCGGTGAGCAGACCCACCCCGCTCGCCCGTCCCCCGAACGCGCGCTCGGCTGCCACGCCGCCGTACTGGTCCGTCGTGGCCGGGGACACCTGCTGCACGGCCCCGACCGGCAACTGCACGAGATCAACGGCCCAGCGATCCTTTGGCTGTTCCCCGGCGTACTGCACGCCTACCGGCCGACCACGACCTGGCAGCAGTCCTGGGTCCTCTTCAGCGGTCCCGCCGCCGACGCCCTCGCCGACCTCGGCCATCTCGACGTCGACCAGCCCGTACGCCGGTACGCCGACCCGCGGCCGGTCGAACGCGCCTTCACCAAACTCCTGCGCACCGCCCGGTCCGGCGGTCCCGACGTCCACCTGCTCGCCGGCCTCTACGAGCTCGCCGGCCTGTCCGACCCGACCGTCGGAACTCTGGTCGACCGTCTCCGAGCGCTCGCGACCCGCCCGCTGTCGATTCCGGACTACGCCGCTGAGCTCGGTCTGACCGTTCCCGAGCTGCGCGACGCCGTCCGGTTGTCGACGGGGTCGACCCCGCAGGAAGTGATCCTGACCACGCGCCTCAACGCCGCGAAGGCGCTGCTGGCCGAGACCGACCTGCCGGTCGCGACGATCGCGCGCGACGTCGGGTACGACGACCCGGCGTACTTCAGCAGGCTGTTCGCGGCCCGGACCGGCCAGCCGCCGCGCACGTTCCGGCGAATTGGTTCGATCCAGGCGGCGAATTCCTCCTTTCGGCGGAGGCCCGGACCCGGCGCGGTCTGAAAGTCTGGGCGCAAACCGTTCGCTGGGGTGACGCGGGAGCACCGCCGCGCCGGATACGGTCGTGCCATGAGTCAACCGCAGCCCATCGACCCCCGCCTGGTCGGCCGCACGCCGGTCCGCCCCAAGAAGCGGCGCAGCCTGGTCGGCCGCCTGATCGGCCTGGTCATCCTGCTGTTCGTGCTGACCCTGATCGTCGTTCCGCTGTACGCGTGGAGCCGAATCGACAAGGTCGACGCGGCACCGGCCGGCAACCGCCCGGCCGACGCCGCCGGTACGACGTACCTGCTGGTCGGGTCCGACAGCCGCGAAGGCCTGAGCACCGAGGAGAAGAAGAAGCTGGGCACGGGCAGCGTCGGCGGCAACCGCACCGACACGATCATCCTGCTGCACGTCCCGGACTCCGGTCCGCCCGCGCTGATCAGCGTGCCGCGCGACAGCTGGGTGCCGATCCCGGGCCGCGGGAACGGCAAGATCAACACCGCGTTCGAGGGCAGCAAGGGCGGCCCGAAGCTGCTGACGCAGACCCTGGAGAACTACACCGGCCTGCGGATCGACCACTACGTCGAGATCGGCTTCGGCGGTTTCGCCTCGATCATCGACAGCGTCGGCGGTGTCGACGTGTGCGTGAAGAAGGCCATGAAGGACAAGGACGCCCACATCAACCTGAAGCCGGGCTGCCAGGAGCTGGACGGCACCACCGCGCTCGGGTACGTCCGGTCCCGCAAGGTCCCCGGCCTCGGCGACGACTTCGGCCGCGCCGAGCGGCAGCGCGAGGTGATCGGCCTGACCGCGAGCAACGCCCTGTCGTGGAAGACGTTCGTGAACCCGGTCCGCTACTACAAGATCGCCACCTCCGGCGCGGACGCGCTGACCGTCGACGACGACATGGGCCCGTTCGACGTGGTCAGCTTCGCCCTCGCGATGCGGAAGGTGACCACCGGCGGCGACGGAGTCTCGCTCGGTATGCCGGTGTCGAACCCGAACGCCACCCGCAGGGGGCAGAGCGTCGTCCTGCTGAACGAGACCAAGGTGAAGGCGCTCGTGAAGGCGCTGAAGGCCGGGCAGACCGCCGGCTTGAAGTCGAGCTGAGCGGGCACCGGACCACCATGACGACCTTGGACGACCTGGCCGCGCTGCGTTTCTCGTACGACGCGGTCGGGTCGACCCGTTTCGACGACACCCCGGAGGGCTACCACCGGATGGACCTCCGCACCCGGCTCGGCGAGGGTGACAAGCTCTTCCGCCGGGCCGGCGAGGTCGTCACCACCTGGCAGATGCACCGCGGCGCCGGTATGCGGATCAGCGCCACCGACACCCCCGCCACCATCGGCGCCAACTGCCTCGGCCGCCTCGGCCCGATCAAGATTCCCTGCCGGGTCGTCTGGACCGCCGACGACGACCAGCAGATCGGCTTCGCCTACGGCACCCTCCCCGGCCACCCCGAGTCCGGCGAGGAGTCCTTCCTGGTCACCAGCGAACCCGACGGCGTCTTCTTCACCCTCCGCGCCTACAGCCGCCCCGGCGCCTGGTACACCAAACTCGCCGGCCCCCTCGGCCGCACCACCCAGCAGTTCTACGCCCGCCGCTACACCAAGGCCCTGCAACACCTAGTGGCCTGAAGAACCTCCACCGAAGTGGACCTGTGGCCCACGCCCTACGGCTCCCTAGGCTCCGGACCATGATCCGCGCAGCCACTCCAGCCGACATCCCCCAACTGGTCGCCGCCTACGACTGGCTCTTCGCCCCACCCGGCACCAAGCCCGCTCACTGGGACCCCGCAGTCGCCGCCGACCGCCTCACGCGAGTCATCGCCGGCCCGAGCACCGCCGTACTGGCCGCCGCTGAGGACGACCAGGTCATCGCGTTCTGCACCCTGTACCTGGACATCGAATCAGTCCGCTTCGGCCAACGCTGCTGGCTCGAGGACCTGGCCGTCTCCCCCACCCAACGCTCCACCGGCGTAGGTACAGCACTCCTGAAGACCGCCCACCAGTGGGCCACCGACCACGGCGCCACCCACCTGGAACTCGACTCCGCCAACACCCGCACCGACGCCCACCGCTTCTACAACCGCCACCACCCGTCCCCACCATCCACCGTCTTCAGCTGGCCCCTGGCATAGCAAAGCCCCGCAAGCTCATACCCTGCGGGGCCGCCGACCTTTCTACCCGGTCGCCCCAACCCTCCGGTCGACCGACACGCGAACAGTGCGTGACATCCACCACCTTGCTCCCCGCTCCTCTCCCTCCCCGCTCCCTTCCGCGCACCTCTCCCCTCCTCCCCTCCTCTTCTCTCTCCGATTCCTCCACCCCCGCGGTGCGGAGCGGCCGGAGGACTGGGATGCTGTGGCGGGTGAGTTCCAAGTTGGGTGACCTGATCGCGGCGGACTGGGCCGAGGCCCTGGAGCCGGTGAGTGAGAACGTGGCGCGGATGGGGGAGTTCCTGCGCGCGGAGATCGCCGCGGGGCGGCCGTACCTGCCGGCCGGGGAGAACGTGCTGCGGGCGTTCCAGCGGCCGCTCGCGGACGTGAAGGTGCTGGTCGTCGGCCAGGATCCGTACCCGACGCCGGGGCACCCGGTCGGGTTGAGCTTCTCGGTCGCGCCGGACGTGCGGCCGGTGCCGCGCAGCCTGGCGAACATCTACCGCGAGCTGATGAGTGACGTCGGCGTCGACAAGCCGACCAACGGCGACCTGACGCCGTGGGCCGACCAGGGCGTGCTGATGCTCAACAGGGTGCTCACCGTGCAGCCGGGCAAGCCCGCGTCGCACCGCGGCAAGGGCTGGGAAGCCGTGACCGAGCAGGCGATCCACGCGCTGGTGAAGCGCGGCGGGCCGCTGGTCGCGATCCTGTGGGGACGCGACGCGCAGACGCTCAAGCCGATGCTCGGGGACACCCCGTACGTCGAGAGCGCACACCCGAGCCCGATGTCGGCCGACCGCGGGTTCTTCGGGTCCAAGCCGTTCAGCCGGGTGAACGCCCTGCTGGTCGAGCAGGGCGGTTCTCCTATCGACTGGCGCCTTCCGTAGTCGCTGTGCCAGTCCAGCTGTGCCAAAGCTGGGCGTAGCGCCCTCGGGACGCCAACAGCTCGGCGTGCGTCCCGGACTCCACCAGCTTGCCCTGGTCCATCACGACGATCCGGTCCGCCTGCTCGGCCTGCGTGAGCCGGTGCGCCACCACCAGCGTCGTACGGCCCTCAGTAGCTGCAGCACTCGCCCGTTCCAACTCGCGGGCACCAGCTGACCCGGCCTCGGCCGTCGCCTCATCCAGTACGGCGACCGCCGGGTCAGCGAGGACCAGCCGAGCCAGTGCGACCTGCTGCGACTGTGCACCGGTCAGCTGCTCGCCGTTCTCGCCCACGTGGGTGTCCAGCCCGTCCGGCAAGGCCCGCACCCACGCCAGCGCACCGACTCGCTCCAGCGCCGCCTCGACCTCGTCGACCGTGGCGTCAGCGCGAGCCAGCCGTACGTCGTCCACCAGCGGCCCGGAGAACACGTGGACCTCCTGGCTCAGCAGGGCGACGTACGAACGTGTCCGCGCCTCGCCGAGCTCCCGAATGTCCACTCCGCCGATCCGAACCACCCCACCGGTCGGCTCAAGCACCCCCGCGGCCACGGCCGCCAGCGTGGTCTTCCCGGCGCCACTAGCGCCGACCAGCGCGACCTGCTCCCCCGGCAGCAGCTTCAGCGATGCACCGTCGACGACGAGCGGCCCGTCGTACGAGTGCTGGACGTCGACCAGCTCCAGTGTCGCGTCGACCGGCTCCGCACCAGCCGGCGGCTCCGCAACCGCCGGGATCTCCACGACGCCGGCCAACCGTGCCAACCCGGCCGCAGCGGTCTGTACGGCGTCGAACTGCATCAGCAGCGCACCGATCGGGTTGAACAGCCGGTGGAAGTACAACGCGGCCGCGGTCACCGCGCCGACCGTCACCAGATCCCCACGCACCAAGAAGAATCCGGCGGTCAGGATCGCGGTCAGGCCGACGAACTCGGCGTGGTTGATCCGCGACGAGAAGAAGCTGAACAGCCGGAACACGTTCAGCGAGAGGTCCCGGGCGACGGCGGAGCGGTCGCGGATCCGTGCGAGCTGGGCGTCCTCGAGCCGGTACGCGCGGACCGTCGCGCTGCCGCGCAGCGAGGTGATGATCGCTTCCGAGCGTTCGCCGAGCGCCGCGCGTTCGCGGACGTAGTACGGCGCGGAGCGCGGCAGGTACCAGCGCAGCGCCCACAGGTACATCGGTAGCGAGAGCAGCCCGGCCACGCCGAGCCGCCAGTCGAGTGCGAACAGCCCGGCCGCCGTCAGCACGATCGTCAGCGTCGCCGACAGCAGCACCGGCCCGATCTCGGTCAACGCCGCCGCGACCGACGAGACGTCGTCACCGACGCGGGACAGCAGATCTCCGGTCCGTACCTTGTCCAGCACGGGCGCCGGCAACTGCAGCACCCGGTCCAGCACCTTTTCCCGCAGCCGCGCCAGCACCGTCTCGCCCACCCGCGCAACCAGCGTGACGCCGAGAGCGGTCAGCGCACCGGACACCAGGGCGCTCACCCCGATCAGCAGCACCACCCGTACGACGGCCGACCGGTCGGCGCCGCTGGCGATGTCGTCCACCAGCACGCCGAGCGCCCAGGGAGCAACCAGCCCGGCCGCACTCGCCACGGTGATCACCAGAGCAGCAACCAGCGACGTCCCACGCAACTGCCGAATCTCCCGCCAGAGAACGGACCAGGTAGCTCTGGGAGTAGCAACAGGCAGCAGTTCGGACTCACTCATCGGAGCACCGCCCCGGCGTACGCGGCATCGTCCGCCAACTCAGCATGGGTGCCCTCAGCAACAACCTCGCCGTCGGCGATCACCACCACTCGATGCATTTTCCCCAGCAACGCCGGACTGCTGGTCAGCACCAGCGTCCCCAACGAAGACACCCCACGCATCGACGCCAACCCCTCCGCCAGCACCTCCTCCGTCACCGCATCCACCGCCGTACTGGGGTCGTGCAGCACGAGCAACGGCGGTTCCGCCAGCAACGCCCGGGCCAGTCCGAGTCGCTGCCGCTGCCCACCCGACAACGTCCGGCCGCGATCAGACAGCGGATGATCCAGCCCATCAGCATGCGCATCGACAACGTCGACAGCCGCCGCGGCGGCAACCACCTCGCGCAGCCGCCTCTCGTCAGCAGCAGACCCAGCCAGCAGGTTGCTCCGCAGCGTTCCCTCGAACAGGTCCGTGTCGTGCTGCTCGACCAGCACCGACCGCCGCAGCAGGTCGATGTCCAGCTCCTCCATCGCCTGCCCGCCAACAGCAACAGCGCCCGAGTACTCCGGAGCCCGTCCGGAAACGACCGCCAGCAAGGCATCCGCGTCCCGCGGGTCGTAGCAGAGCACGCCGACCAGCTCACCCCTGCCAACGCTCAAGTCCATGCCGGACAACGTCTTGTGCCCCACCCCACGAAGCTCCAGCAGCGGCCGCTCGGGATCCACCGAGGCGACCGACCCGGTCACCATCAACGGCGGCGAGCTCAGCACCGACGCCAGCCGAGCCGCCGACGCACGAGACATCGCCAGCACCTGGCTGACGTACCCCAGCGTCGCCACCGGCTCCGCCACGAACTGCGCGAGCCCCACCACCGTGATCAGCTCGCCGACGCTGATCCGCCCGTTCAACGCGAACCACCCGGCCACACCAGCCACCGCCGCCAGCAGCAGCCCGCTGGCCGCAGTAGTCAGGCCGTCCTGCAACCCGTTGGTCGACGCAGCCTTCAGCGTGGCTTCCAGAGTGGCCTGACTCGACCGCCGGTACCGCTCAGCCGCGTTGTGCTGCGCACCGATCCCCCGCAGCGCTCGCAACCCGCTCACCAGGTCAGTAGCCAGCGCCGTCGTACTGGCGACCGACTCCTGCTGCGTGGAGGTCCGCCGGGTCAGCAGCGGCGACAGCGCCTGGATCCCCAGCACCAGCAGCGGTACGCCGACCAGCACTCCCAGCCCGAGCGGCACGTCGATCAGCAGCAGCACCACCGACGACACCACCAGCGCCGTCGTCGCCGCTGTACCAATAGCCAGCGCCCGCATGATCAGCGCCGCCCTCTCCGCGTCCGACGTGGCGATCGACAGCAGCTCACCCGCCCGCATCCCGGTCCGGTGACCACGCGGGTCCAGCACGCGCTGCGCCACCTCCAGCCGCAGTTGGTGCATCTCGTACTCCGCGGAGCGCACTCCCTGCCGCGCACCGGTCTTCCAGGCCGTCGACAGTACGGCGAACAGCCCCGCCATCATCAGCACGCACCACAGCAGCGGCTCCAGCCGGCCGGTCGACACCGCGCGATCGACGAAGATGCCGATCGTCACCGGGACGGCCGCCTCGGTCGCCTGGTGCAGCGACAACCAGAACACGCCGAGCGCCAGCCGCTTGCGATGCCGGCCGACCGCGCGGCGCAGCACCTGCCCGCCGGTGATCGTCTCCCCCACTTGGTACGCCACGAACAGCTCTCCCCCCAGGACCGGACCAGGTAAGCCCACCCTAACCTCCGACCCGCACGCACCAGATCGGCACGGTTCGGTCACCGGTCCGGCCAACTGATTGACACCGCCCGATCGGCCCCGTACGGTCTCGCGGTAATAGGAAACTTTCCTAACAGTTGGCGGGAATCGGCACGGCACCCGCATCAGACGGCCGAAGGAGGGCAGGGTTAGCGCATGGCCAGTACACCCGGCACTCCCCGCCTGCTCCGCGCGATGAACGACCGCGCCGCTCTCGACCTGCTGCTCGCCCAGGGACCGCTGTCCCGGACGACGCTCGGCAACCTGACCGGCCTGTCCAAGCCGACCGCCTCCCAGTTGCTGTCCCGCCTGGAGAACGTCGGCCTGGTCCGCCCGAGCGGCACCAGCGCCGGCCGGCCCGGCCCGAACGCCCAGCTCTACGAGATCAACGGCGGCATCGCGTACGTCGCCGGCCTGGACGTCACGCCGGCCCGGATCCGCTCGGCCGTCGCCGACCTGACCGGCAAGGTCGTGGGCCGGTACGAGCTGCCGACCCCCGGGCGCAGCGCCAAGGGCACCGTCGAACGGGTGGTCAAGGCGATCGAGGGCGCCCTCGGCGAAGCCGCGCTGACCAAGGACCGCCTGCACCGCGTCTCGATCGGCACGCCCGGCGGCTTCGACCCGACCACCGGCCGCCTGCGCTACGCGATGCATCTCCCGGGCTGGCACGCGCCGCACCTGCTCGAGGAGCTCGCGGCCGCGATCGCCGTACCGCTCGAGATCGAGAACGACGTGAACCTGGCCGCCGTCGCCGAGCAGCGCGTCGGCCACGCCGCCGGCAGCGACAACTTCGTCCTGCTCTGGGGCGAGGAGGGAATCGGCGCGGCCGTCGTCATCAACGGCCGGCTCGTCCGCGGCGCGACCGGCGGCGCGGGTGAGGTCGCCTTCCTGCCGCTGCCCGGGACGCCGCTGGTCCGCAACGTCGGCCGCAACAACGCCGGCGGCTTCCAGGAACTGGCCGGCGGCGAACCCGTCCTGGCCCTGGCCCGGTCGCACGGCCTCAAAGCCCGTACGCCGGAAGCCGCGATCGCCGCCGCCCTGGACACCCCGGGCGCGGGCGACGCCGTACTGGCCGAGTTCGCCCACCGGCTGGCCGTCGGTCTGGCCGCCGTCGTCGCCGTGGTCGACCCCGAACTGATCGTCCTGGCCGGTGGCGTGATCACCGCCGGCGGCGAACGACTCCGCGGCCTCGTCCAGGAGGAGCTGGCCGAGCTGGCCGTCCCCCGGCCGCGGCTGCTGATGACCGCCGTACCCAACGACCCGGTGCTGTCCGGGGCCCTGCAGTCAGCCCTGAGCATCACCCGCGACGAAGTCTTCGACACAGCCGGCCCGACGAGCGGGGGCGGCACCGACTAACCCCACCCGCACCTTCGACAACCCCCAACGGACAGGTCAGCGACCTGCTCCGGTGGATCCGTACGCGCCAGATCAGGGAGAAACGCCATGTCCCGTGTCCACAGGGCAACTCACCGGGCCGCGCTCGCCGCCGCCGCGGTCGCGCTGCTCGCCACCGCCTGCACCGGTACGTCGAGCGCGCCGCCGGCCAGCGACGACGCCACGCAGGAGACCACGATCACCTTCTGGCACGGCTGGTCCGCGCCCAGCGAGGCCGCCGCGATCGACGCCAACGTGAAGGCCTTCGAGGCCGCGCACCCCAACATCAAGGTCAAGGTCGTCGGCAACATCAACGACGACAAGATCAAGCAGGCGCTGCGGGCCGGCGGCCCGAACTCGCCGGACGTGGTCTCGTCGTTCACCACCGACAACGTCGGCACGTTCTGCCAGTCGAAGGTCTTCGCGGACCTGAAGCCGTTCCTGGAGAAGTCGAACGTCGACCTGGACAAGACCTTCCCGAAGGCGCTGCAGGACTACACCCAGTTCGAGGGCACCCGCTGCACGCTGCCGCTGCTGAACGACGCGTACGGCCTGTACTACAACAAGGACGCGTTCAAGGCGGCCGGCATCACGGCGCCGCCGAAGACGCTGTCGGAGTTCGACGCCGCGGCCAAGAAGCTGACCAAGGCCAAGGGCGACAGCTTCAGCCAGCTCGGCTTCATGCCGAACTTCCACGGCTACGAGTCGACCACCACGCACTTCGCCGCGCAGTGGAACCCGACGTACTTCACCGCCGACGGCAAGTCGAACCTGGCCGCCGACCCGGCCTTCGGCAAGATGCTGACCTGGCAGAAGAACCTGGTCGCCGAGCTCGGCGGCTTCGCCAAGCTGGAGAAGTACCGGGCCACCTTCGGTGACGAGTTCGGCGCCAAGAACCCCTTCCACACCGGCCAGGTCGCGATGGCGATCGACGGTGAGTGGCGGCTCGGGATGGCCAAGGAAGCCGGGACCAAGTTCGAGATCGGCGTCGCGCCGTTCCCGGTCCCGGACGACCAGGTCGACAGCTACGGCAAGGGCTACCTGTCCGGCACGGTCATCGGGATCGCCAGCACCAGCGAGAAGCAGAACGCGGCCTGGGAACTGGTCAAGTACATGACCACCGACACCGACGCCGTGGTCAACTTCGCCAACGCGATCCACAACGTGCCGTCCACGCTGGACGCGCTGAAGTCGCCCAAGCTGCAGGCCGACGACAACTTCAAGGTCTTCCTGGAGATCGCCCAGCACCCGAAGAGCAGCACCACGCCGGCCAGCCCGAACGGTGGCGCGTACCAGCTCACCCTGCAGGACTTCGGCTTCGCCTTCGAGGCCGGCAAGCAGACCGATCTGGCCGGCGGCCTGGCGAAGACCGACCAGCAGATCGACAAGGACCTCGCGCAGGCCAAGTGATGACGACCGCCTCCACCGTGCTGAAGCCGGCACCCGGGCTGCGGAGCAAGCAGCGCCGGGACCGGCTCCGCATCCTCGCCTTCCTGTCCCCCTGGCTGATCGGCGTCAGCGTCTTCTTCCTCTACCCGCTGATCTCGACCGTCTACTTCAGCTTCATGAAGTACGACGGGTTCACGCCGCCGACCTGGACCGGCCTGAAGAACTGGTCCTACGTCTTCAACGACTACCCGTTCTTCTGGCCGGCCCTGCGCAACACGCTGTGGCTCGTGATCGTGATGGTCACCCTGCGGGTCCTGTTCGGGCTCGGCATCGGGATGCTGATCACCAAGGTGAAGACCGGCGCCGGGTTCTTCCGGACCGCCTTCTACCTGCCGTACCTGGCTCCGCCGGTAGCCGCGACGATGGCGTTCGCGTTCCTGCTCAACCCGGGCACCGGTCCGGTGAACAACATCCTCGGCAGCATCGGGCTCCCTCAGCCGGGCTGGTTCAACGACCCGGCCTGGTCGAAGCCGGCGCTGACGCTGCTGGCGCTGTGGGGGATCGGCGACCTGATGGTGATCTTCATGGCCTCGCTGCTCGACGTACCGCAGGACCAGTACGAGGCGGCGTCGCTGGACGGCGCCGGGGCGTGGCAGAAGTTCCGCTTCGTCACGCTGCCGAACATCTCGCCGATCGTGCTGTTCGCGGTCGTCACCGGAATCATCCAGACCATGCAGTACTACACCCAGCCCCTGGTGGCCGGGAAGGTCGCGAGCGGCGTGATCGGTGGCTCAGGGCAACAGTTCCAGCCCGGCTACCCGGAGAACTCGACCCTGACGCTGCCGCAGCTGGTCTACAACCTCGGGTTCCAGCGGTTCGACACCGGTGGCGCGAGTGTGGTCGCGCTGGTGCTGTTCGCGCTCGCGATGGTGTTCACCGCCGTACTGATGCGCCGCCGCAGCGGCTTCCTGGGCACGGACGACTGAGGGGCGTGGCCGAACGATGACGATGACGACTTCCCCTTCCCTGACCGCCGCTTCGGTGCAGCTGACCGCGGCGGGACGCACAGCACGGCGTACCAGGTTCCTGAACTGGATCGCCGTGCATTCCCTGGCGATCGCGGCCGCGCTGTTCTTCCTGCTGCCGTTCGTGTTCGTGGCCCTGACCGCGCTGATGAGCGACCAGCAGGCGCTGACCCGCGACCTGTGGCCGGACGCCTGGCACTGGGAGAACCTGCGCACGGTGTGGGAGACCCCGGGCTTCCTGACCTGGTGGAAGAACACCCTCCTGTACGCCGGGCTGGGCACCGCGCTGACGCTGCTGTCCAGCATCCCCGTCGCCTACGCGCTGGCCCGCTTCAAGTTCCGCGGCCGCAACTTCGCGCTGATGCTGGTGATCGCGACGATGATGCTGCCGCCGCAGGTGGTGATCGTGCCGATGTACCTGTTCTGGGCCAAGCAGCTGCACCTGTCCGGGACGCTGTGGCCGCTGATCATCCCGATGGCGTTCACCGACGCCTTCTCGATCTTCCTGCTCCGGCAGTTCCTGCTGACTATCCCGAAGGACTACGTCGACGCCGCGAAGGTGGACGGCTGCGGCGAGTTCAAGGCGCTGGTCCGGATCGTGCTGCCGATGGCCCGGCCGGCCATCGCCGCGGT
Source organism: Kribbella lupini (assembly GCF_039529595.1). Classification (NCBI taxonomy): domain Bacteria; kingdom Bacillati; phylum Actinomycetota; class Actinomycetes; order Propionibacteriales; family Kribbellaceae; genus Kribbella; species Kribbella lupini. Next base: position 942,782 of record NZ_BAAANC010000002.1, read on the forward strand.
CGCGCTGTTCCAGTTCTTCTACTGCTGGAACGACTACTTCGGCCCGCAGATCTACGCGTCCGAGAACCCGGCGGCCTGGACCCTGAGCTACGGCCTGGAGTCCTTCAAGGGCGCCCACCACACCAACTGGAACCTCACCATGGCCGCCACCTTGCTGGTGATGGCACCGGTGATCATCTTGTTCTTCTTCGCCCAAAAGGCCTTCATCGAAGGCGTCACACTCACAGGGGTCAAAGGTTGAAACTCACAGTCGTAGGCGGCGGATCCACCTACACTCCCGAGCTGGTCGACGGGTTCGCCCGGCTGCGTGACTCGCTGCCGGTGGACGAACTCGTCCTGGTCGACCCGGCCGCGGACCGGCTCGAACTGGTCGGTGGTCTGGCCCAGCGGATCTTCGCCAAACAAGGACATCCCGGCAAGGTCACCACGACCAGCGACCTGGACGCGGGCATCGACGGCGCGGACGCCGTCCTGCTGCAGCTCCGGGTCGGCGGTCAGGCGGCCCGCAACCAGGACGAGACGTGGCCGCTCGAGTGCGGTTGCGTCGGTCAGGAGACGACCGGCGCGGGCGGGCTCGCGAAGGCTCTGCGAACCGTGCCTGTGGTGCTGGACATCGCCGAGCGCGTACGCCGTACGAACCCGGACGCGTGGATCGTCGACTTCACCAACCCGGTCGGCATCGTCACGCGCGCGCTGCTGTCCGAGGGGCACAAGGCCGTCGGGCTGTGCAACGTGGCCATCGGGTTCCAGCGGCGGTTCGCGCGGCTGCTCGGGGTGACGCCGGAGGAGGTCGCGCTGGATCACGTCGGGCTGAACCACCTGACGTGGGAGCGCGCCGTACGGGTCGACGGGGTTGATCACCTGCCGTCGTTGCTCGCCTCGCACGTGGGCGAGCTGGCAGCGGATCTGAAGCTGCCTGCGGAGCTGCTGCTGCAGCTGGGCGTCGTACCGTCGTACTACCTGCGCTACTTCTACGCGCACGACGAGGTCGTCCGCGAGCTGCTGGAGAAGCCGTCGCGGGCCGCCGAGGTCGCGGCGATCGAGAAGCAGCTGCTCGACCTGTACGCCGATCCCGCGCTGGACGAGAAGCCCGCCCTGCTGGAGCAGCGCGGTGGCGCGTACTACTCCGAGGCCGCGGTCGCGCTGGCGTCGTCGTTGCTGAACGACACGGGCGACGTCCAGGTCGTCAACACGCTGAACAACGGCGCGCTGCCGTTCCTGCCCGACGACGCCGTCATCGAGGTCCCGGCCACGGTCGGAGCCTCCGGTACGACGCCGCTGCCGATCTCACCCCTCGAGCCGCTGTACGCCGGGCTGGTCGCGAACGTCACGGCGTACGAGAATCTGGCTCTCGAAGCAGCTTTGAAGGGTGGTGCGGACCGCGTGTTCACCGCGTTGCTGGCGCACCCGCTGATCGGGCAGATCGAGTACGCCCGGGCACTCACCGACAAGCTGCTCGCCCACAACCGCGAGTACCTCCCGTGGGCGTGACCGTGGCGAACGAAGCCGAGGCCCTCCAGGCACCCCTGGTCCCTGGAGGAGTCCTCGCCTTCGACGCCGGCAACAGCAAGACGGACGTCGCCCTGGTAGCCCCCGACGGCACCGTCCTCGGCACCGCCCGAGGCGGCGGCTTCGAGCCCCACCTCGTGGGCGCCCAGGCAGCCGTCGACGGCCTCCTGCCCCTGGTCGCGACTGCGGCGCGCGCTGCCGGGCTGCCTTTCGGCGGCAGCCCGGGTCTGCTCGCCGGAGGCGGCAGAGCGGACGGCCTCGCCCTGGAGCCGGGCCTCACCACAGGCGCCGTCGCCGAAGGCGGCAGGCGCTTCGGGGCGGCAGGCTCCCCCTCCCACCCCCCTTTGGTGGAACAGATCTCCGCGTGCCTGGCGAACGCGGATCTCCCCATCGAGGAGGAGCGCCTGGCCGACGCCTTCCGCTCCTACGGCTGGGCCTCGCGGGTCCACGTCGCCAACGACACCTTCGCCCTCCTCCGCGCCGGCCTCGACGAGCCCCGCGGAGTGGCGGTCGTCTGCGGCGCCGGCATCAACTGCTGCGGCCTACTGCCGGACGGCCGCACCGCCCGCTTCCCCGCCGTCGGCCGCATCTCCGGCGACTGGGGCGGCGGCCAGCAACTCGCCGAAGAGGCGATTTGGGCAGCCGCCCGAGCCGACGACGGCCGCGGCCCGGCCACCGCCCTGATGACCGTCCTTCCCCAGCACTTCGGCGTCCACTCGATGCCCGAACTCATCGAGGCCATGCACCTGGGCGACATCCCCGCCGTACGCCGCCTGGAAGCCACCCCGATCCTCTTCCAGGTCGCCGCCGCCGGCGACCCCGTGGCCACCGCGGTAGTCCACCGCCAAGCCGAAGAAATCGTCACGATGGCCGTAGTAGCCCTACGCCGCCTGGACCTCCTCAACGAGCCCACCCCGGTGATCCTCGGCGGCGGAGTCCTCACCGCCAACCACCCCCTCCTCCTGGAGGAGATCACCACCCAACTAGCAGCAGCGGCTCCCCAAGCAATCCCCCAGATCGTCGAGGTCCCACCCGTAGTAGGCGCCATCCTCCTAGGCCTGGACCACACCGAGGCGGCCCCCGAAGCCCACACCACCATCCGCACGGCGTACAGGTCGAACGCCCCCGCCTGACCTCCCCGCCGCGGGCCCCGCCGTCCGCCACCAGGTGGGCGGGCGGCCAGGCGGGCGGCAGGCAAGCGGCGAGCGAGCGGGCGAGCCGGCGGGCAAGCAGGCAAGCGAGCAAGCGGGCTGGCGGGCGAGCGGGCTGGCGGGCCGGCGGCAGGCGGGCAGGCGGGCAGGCGGGCGAGCGGGCTGGCGGGCGAGCGAGCGGGCTGGCGAGCGGGCTGGCGGGCCGGCGGCAGGCGGGCAGGCGGGCAGGCGGGCTCTCTGGCTGGCTGGCGGGCCGGCGGCAGGCGGGCTGGCTGGCTGGCGGGCGGCAGGCGGGCTGGCTGGCGGGCCGGCGGCAGGCGGGCAGGCGGCAGGCGGGCTCTCTGGCTGGCTGGCGGGCTGGCGGGCTGGCGGGCGGCAGGCGGGCTGGCTGGCGGGCCGGCGGCAGGCGGGCAGGCGGGCAGGCGGGCTGGCTGGCGGGCCGGCGGCAGGCGGGCTGGCTGGCGGGCGGCAGGCGGGCTGGCTGGCTGGCTGGCGGGCTGGCGGGCTGGCTGGCTGGCTGGCGGGCTGGCGGGCTGGCTGGCGGGCTGGCGGGCTGGCGGGCTGGCGGGCGACCGCACACCCCCGAGCCAGGCTCTCTACGCTCTGTCGCCGCCGGCAGCGGCGAGAAGTTCCAACAACCTCACCCGGCGGAACCGCGGCGACCAACCACACGCCAGTCTCTCCACCCGAGAACTCCAGGCAAGGGCCGGCTCCACCGCGAGCCGGCTCGGCCCACCTACTGACAAGATTTTGATTGCGGTGTAATCATGTAAGCATGAGTACAGATGATGAGCGGGTAAGCGGCTGGCTGACCGGCCGCCTCCCGCAGGAGTGGTTCGAAGGCGCCCCGGAGGTGAGCCACGATCGGGACGAGATCCTGATCGTCGGCACCATCGCCGCGCCCGAGCAGGCCGGGGACGTCAGTCCGGCCGCACGGTCCGCCGCCGAAGAGGGCCGGATCAAGCAGTTCCGTGAGGACACCCGTGAGCGCCGCATCGAGATCGCCCGCGAGCTCGAGCACTCGACCCGCCGCAAGGTCGCCTGGGGCGTCCGCTGCGGTGAGACCCGTACGGTGTTCACCTCTCTGTCCGCCCCCGTGATGACCCGACTGCGCCAGCCCGAGCGCCAGGTCCTCGACACCCTCGTCGACGCCGGCGTGGCCCGCTCCCGCAGCGACGCCCTCGGCTGGTGCGTGAAGCTGGTCGCCCAGCACAGCGAGACCTGGCTCAAGGACCTCCGCGACGCGATGACCAAGGTCGAGGACGTCCGCCGCGCCGGTCCGGACGCGCAGCAGGCATGACAAACCGGGTGGGTGCGATCCGATCCGATCGCACCCACCCGGGTAACTCCTCCCGGTGGTGACCCCACCGGCAAGAGGGTCTAGCGCTGGCCGTCCGACCAGTTGCCGTTGTCACCGGTCCAGTTGCCGTTGGCACCCGTCGTACCGTTCGAGTAGCCGCCGGCCTGCGGTGCACCGTGGGTCGCCGGGTACTGCTGCTCACTCGGGTAGCCGGACTGATCAGTCTGGTAACCGTTCCCCTGACCGTTCTGGTACCCGTTCCCGTTCTGGTACGACGCGTCGGCACCGTTCTGGTACGACGTGTCCGCACCGCCCGCGGGACGGTTCGCGGCCATCGCCTGACCCCGGTCGAACAGCGTGCGCAGCGCCTCGCCGGCCATCTCGCGGCCCCCGAGGCCGAAAGCCAGACCCAGCGCGAGCGCCACACCACCGAGCACGATCAGCAGGGTGTTGCCGGTGAGCTGGACCGCGATGCCCAGCTGCGTCAGCGCGGCGAACGCGGCGTACACCAGGATCGCGTACCTGCCGACCTTGGCCAGCGTCTCGTTGCCGGTGGCACCGCGGATGATCGCGGCCAGGAAGTTCGCGAACAGCGCCGCCAGGCAGACGATCACGATCGCGGCGAAGATCCGCGGGATGTAGCCGAGCATCGAGCTCATGAAGTTCGAGATCTCCGGTACGCCGAGCGCGGAGGCGAACATCGTGAAGCTGATCAGGAACACGAACCAGAACACGACCTTGCCGAGCATCGCCGAAGCGGTCAGCCCCGTGCCGGACCGCTGCAGGACGCCGGACACGCCGGCCCGTTCCATCCACTGGTCGAACCCGACCTTGCCGAGCACCTTGCCGACCAGCTTGCCGAGCAGTTTCGCCACGAAGTACCCGACCGCCAGGATGACCAGGCCGCCGAGCAGGTTGGGAATGAATCCGAGAAGCTTGCCGAAGGCATCCTCGAAGGGTTGGGTGAAGTCGATTGCCAGTGGTGCGGTCATCGGACATCTTCCTTCCGGACTGAGCCCGCTCCCGCTGCCACGCGCACCGCCTCCACGCGACCCCGGCCACGGGCGGTGCAGTGGTGTCTCAACCACTCGTGCCCCCCTGCCTGCCCCGCAAACACCTTCTGGCTAACGCAATGTGATTGCATAAGGCAAGGACTGTGACGGCGGAGGATGCTGACCCGCTCAACTAACCGGTTCAGCCGCCGGGCCGACCCCGCAGCTGCCCGCGATGGTCGCGGCCTGAGAAACTCCTCGCATGACCACCGTCGAGATCCGCCGCGCCACCCTCGCCGACGTCCCCGCAATCGTCACCCTGATCGCCGACGACCAGCTCGGCAGCACCCGGGAGTCGCTCGACGACCTCACGCCGTACGCCGAAGCCTTCACCGCCCTCGACGCCGACCCGAACCAGCTCCTGATCGTTGCCGACCGCAACGGCGAGGTCGTCGGCACCTTCCAGCTCACCTTCATCCCCGGCCTCTCCCGCCGAGGCGCCACCCGAGCCCAGATCGAAGCCGTCCGCGTAGCCCCCTCCACCCGAGGCACCGGCCTCGGCACCACCCTCATCAACTGGGCCGTGGACGAATCCCGCCGCCGCGGCTGCTCCCTCGTCCAGCTCACGTCGGACAAGTCCCGCACCGACGCCCACCGCTTCTACACCAACCTAGGCTTCACCATGAGCCACGAGGGCTTCAAACTCGCCCTCTGACGGCTACGGGGTACGGAGTTAGTTGGCGCCAGACTTCGCGGTGGTCAGCTCACCTTGGCGGCGGGCGCCACGAACGTGTTGCAGGCTGACGGGCTGCCTGTCCGGTAGGCGCCCGCCGTCCAGGCTCTGCTGCTGGCGGATGATCCGTGCGTCCGATCGCCCGGATCATCCCCGCCGCCGAAGGACTGCTGGATCATCGCGTACCGCGCACCGGTCAGCCGTAGCGACTTCTTGTTCGCTCCGAGAAAGGCCGCGGCGAGGCACTCACCCTGCAACTCGTGCCGCCGGTTCTCCTGCAGCCGCGCCGCCCCCTCGGCGCGCCAGTACCGCTCCGCGTAGAAGGTACTGATGCCGACCAGGTTCTGCACGTGGTGCCCGTACTCGTGCGCCAGCAGGTGAATCACGGCCGCCTCGGCGTACGGGGAGTCGGCATCGTCGGTCAGGTAGGTGGACAGCCGGACGTAGATGATGGTATTCGTGCCGCAGTAGAAGCCGTACACGCCCTCATGCGCCGGGCCGCACGGAGACGCCTGCCCGGTCGAGTAGTCGACGAGGCCCGCCGGCGCGGTGAAGAGATTCGAAGATCGCTCGACCACCGGGCGCCATGCACGATTGAGGCAGTCGAGCACAATCCGCGCGAACCGGACCATCGCGGCCTTCGAGCTCATCGCGGACTTCGGCGTACCGCACCTGACCGCTGGGACCTTTCCCGCCCGGTAGAGCCCGTTCGCCAACAGGCCGAGCTCCTTGTCGACAGGTCGGGGCGCTGCGGTGATGAGAGGCGACGGGGCCGGTGTACTCGCCGGAGGTGAACTGGTCGACGTGACCGGCGCACCCTCGGCGACGGGCGCGGGAGCCGCCGTGCACCCTCCGGCAAGCAGGGTGGCGACCAGTACGGCGACGACGGCCAGGAAGTGCCGTCGGTACATCAGCTCACCTTCGCGGCGGGGGCCACGAAGGTGTTGCAGCTTGCGGGGTTGGCGGACTTGAAGGCGGGACCGCCCCAGACCCACTGGCTCTTGCGGGAGCCGTGGTCGCGGATCTTCTTCGGGTTGTACTCGTCGCCGGAGTGCTGGGTGTGGTACTCCCACATCGTCAGCCGTTCGCCGCTGAGGCCCAGAGCGGTCTTGTTGGCGCCGAGGAAGACCGCGCCGAGGCAGGTGGCCTGGAGCTCCAGCCGGCGGTTCTCCTCGAGCTTCGCCGCCGGGGTCGTGGCCCAGCCTTCGCGCGAGTGGGACGAGATCAGGATGTTCGTCAGCTGCTGGACGTGATGGCCGTACTCGTGCGCCAGGGTGTCCATCATGTCGACGCGCCCGAAGGTCGGGTTCTGGCGGAAGAGCTTCGCGTCGAGGTCGCCGCGCATGGTGATGGTCTCGCCGTCGCTGCAGTAGTAGGCGACATCGTCGGGCTCACCCGGGCACGCGCCCTGGCCGGTCGCCCACAGGACGAGCTTCGGCGGGCGGAACTCGTAGCCGGCCTTGCGGACGATCGGTGCCCACGCGCGGTTCAGGCAGGGCAGCAGGGCCTGGTAGTAGCGCAGTACGGCGACCTCGGTGCTCGGCTTGAGCTTCGGCTCCTGACAGTTGCCAGCAGCAACTTTCCCGGCGCGGTACAGGCCGTTCTGCTTCACCCGTACGGCGTCCGGAACCGGCGTGGCGGTCACCGTGACGGTCGGCTGCGGCAGCGTCAGCGGGGCCTCGGTCTGCTTGACCGACGGGTTGGCGAGCGGGTTCGCGACGGTGTCGAAGGTGTCCATCGCGCGGTAGCCGAGCACGGCCGCGCCGACCAGGGCGACGAGTCCGGCGACGGCGGCGCTGACCAGCACCGGCTTCGGCAGGCTGCGTCGCGGAGGCAGCGGCGGATCGGTGAACTGCGGCGCCTGCCGGGCCGACGGCGTGTTCCATCCGACCGGCCGGGCCCCACCACGCTGCCGCGTTCCGGTCAGCGGAGTCGAGGGAGCCCCCGCCAGCGGCGCCGGCGGCGGAGCGCCGTACCCACTCTGTCCAGGCTCGGTCGGCAACGGCGCGCCCTTGCGCTGAATCGGCTCCCCCGACGACAGCGGTTTGGCCTTCCCCAACTCCATCGGCTGCCCCCGCCGCACCGGCCGACGCCCAGCCTCCGTGGAGGCCCCACTCTCCCCCTTCCCAGCAGGCAGAAAGTGCCCCGGCGCCGGAGCACCGGTAACCCCAGCAGCGGACGAGCCGTCGCTCTCCGAGCCGGACGAGCCCTGGCCGGCGGACCTGGCATCCATCGGACCGGACGAGCCGACGGCTTCCGCGGTGACGGCGGCGGCCCGGGCAGAGGTGGTAGCGCCGGCCGCCATGGCGCTCGCGGAGGTTGCGAGCTCGGTCGTCTCGTCCTGCCGACCTGCCCCGGTGGAGCCGGTGCCGGGCGTACCGGCGTCAGGTGTTTCGGCGGCCGGCGTGGGCGGGTCGAGGTCGGTCATCGGGGTTCCAGTCTTCTCGCGTCAGCTGACCTTGGCGGGGGTCGCCGTGAAAGTGTTGCAGGCGGCCGGATCGCCGCTGGCGAAGCCCCGGGCCATCCACTGCTCAACGCTCTTGCGAGAGCCGTGGTCACGCACCTTGTCCTCGGTGAGCTCGTCGCCACTGTTCTTGCTGCGCCACTGGTACTGCTTCAGCAGGTCGCCGCGCAGCGGGAACGTCGCCTTCTCCGTCGTCAGGAAGACCGACGCCAGGCAAGCCGCCTGCAGCGCCTGTCGCCGGTCCAGCTCCAGGCGGGCCTTCTCGTTCGGCGCGGTGTCCTGCATCGATCCCGCCGCCTCGAAGATCCCGGTCAGGTGCTGGACGTGCAGCGCGTACATGTACCCGAGGTCGTAGGCCAGGTCGACCCGCGCCAGCGGCCGGTTGTCGGCGTAGTCCTCCGGCCAGTCCTCCCACTGCATCGCCAGCACGCCGCCGTCCGCCGGGCAGTACGTGTTCACCGCCTTGTCGTGAACGCCGCAGGCCGTCTCCTGGCCGTTGTCGAAGATGACCAGCTTCGGCGGGTTGAACTCGGCGCCGGTCGCCCGTACCACCGGCTCCCACGCCTTGTTCAGGCAGCTGAGCAGCGTCTCGTTGTACGCGCGAACGTTGTCCTTGGTCGTCGGCCGGTACGCCGGCTCCTTGCAGCCGACCGCCTTGAGCTTGCCGGTCGTGTAGAGCTTGCTCTGCCCGGTCAGTACGGCGTCCGGGACCGCCTCGGCCGGCTTGACCTGGACCGGCTCGTCGGTGCCGACGACCGACGGCTTGCCGATCGGGTTCGCGACGTAGTCGTCGTACGACGCCAGCAGCTTCAGCCCGCCGAACGCGACACCGCCGACCAGCACGATCACACCGAGGATGCCCCCGGCGACCAGCAGCTTCGACCGCTTCTTCGGCACGAACGGAATCGGCTCGGGCCGGTACCGCGCGTTGAACGCGGCGACCGCAGCGTCCCCCGGCGGAGGCGGCCCGATCCGCGACCCCTGCAACGGCGGCGGCCCAGCAGGAGCCTCAGCCCCCAACCGAGGCGTCGGCGCAGCCAACGGAGTCGTCCCCGCACCTGGCGTCCACCCCGTGCCCCCTGTGGGAGTGGGGAAAGAGGAGGGAGAGGGAGCCTGGCCGCCCGGAGCCCTCGCGCCTTCGGCGCTGGGCGCGGTGGTTGAGGCCGGCCCGCCCGGAACCGTCGCGCCTTCGGCGCTGGGCGCGGTGGTTGAGGCCGGCCCGCCCGGAACCGTCGCGCCTTCGGCGCTGGACGCAGTGGTTGACGCCTGCTCCACCGGGGCTCCGGCCGGCATCGTCCCGGCGGCCGGCGCGTGCTCTACGGCCAGCGGAGCGAAGCGCGCGGCCGAGGGCTGCGGTGGTGCGGCCGGTGGGGTCGTGGCGGCCTGGTCGCCGTCGCCGCCGGGCAGGAAGTGCCCAGGCTTGGGTGCTCCGTCATTCGCCATGCTGTCCTGCGTCTCCCCAGTTCGCGGCCGTGGAAGGCCGGCCCGCCCAAAAGTCGTACGGCGACCGGTTGCCACCCCCTGGCCCGAACCGCCGCATGATGTTACTGCGCGACACGCCCAACGGCGTACCGGATTGCAGCTATTGACATCGATCCGCGACCTCGCACGACCGTGTCCTACGCTGAGTCACCCGCCACCAACGTTACGGAGTACCGGATGAGCGTGCTGGACACTTTCGGGCTGGACGGCCGCCGGGTGCTGGTGACCGGTGGGAACCGCGGTCTCGGCCGGGCCTTCGCGCTCGCGCTGGCCGAGGCGGGTGCCGACGTCGCGATCGCCGGGCGCGACACCGAGCGCAACGACCGGGTCGTCGGTGAAATCGCCGAGCGCGGCCGCCGCGGTCTGGCCGTCACCGCCGACATCACCCGCCGCGAGGACGTCACCGCGATGGTCGAGCAGGTGACCGCCGAGCTGGGCGGTATCGACGTGCTGGTGAACAACGCCGGGATCGCCATCCACCGCCCGGCGCTCGAGGTCCCGGACGACGAGTGGCAGCAGGTCATCGACCTCAACCTGACCGCGTTGTGGAACACCAGTACGGCGGTCGCCCGCGGCATGATCGCCGCCGGCGGTGGCGTGATCGTCAACGTGGGCAGCATGTCGGCGCAGATCGTCAACCGCCCGCAGTGGCAGGCGTCGTACAACGCCTCGAAGGCCGCCGTCCATCACCTGACCCGCAGCCTGGCGGCCGAGTGGGCCCCGCACAACATCCGCGTCAACGCGATCGCGCCGGGCTACGTGAAGACCGACATGGCGCCGGTCGACCGGCCCGAGTTCCGCCAGAACTGGATCCTCGACGCACCTCAGCAACGCTACGCAACCCCTGATGAGATCGCCCCCTCCGTCGTCTACCTCGCCAGCCCGGCGAGCTCGTTCATGACCGGCTCAGTCCTCCTCATCGACGGCGGCTACTCCGTCTACTAGGCCGACAGCCAGGTAGTGCAGGCTGCTCGCCACCATCCAAGGGTCCACCTCCACGTACCGCGCCAACGTCACCGCGGCGGGCATCAGCCGATCGATCTCGTCGCCCACCGCGTTCTCCAGCGTGTGCGCGGCCGGCCCTTCCACACCGAACTCCGCGACCTCCACCAGCCCTGCCGCGGCGAACTCCTCGGTGAGTTCGCCGACACCATGAAAGTACGCGGTCGTGAAGCCGTTCGGGTCGTCGAAATGCAAGCCTGTGGACAACAGCCCGGTGAACACCGGCAGCTTGTCCTCGGTCAACCGCCCGTTGTTGCCCCACTCCAGCAGCCCGGCGTACCGACTGATGCCAACGGCAACAATCAGTCCGCCCGGGCGAGTGACCCGCCGTGCCTCGCGCAAGGCCTGCAGGCGATCAGCCGGCTCGACCAGGTGATACAGCGGCCCGAGCAGCAGCGTGACGTCCACGCTGTCATCAGCTTGGGCGAGCGCGCGAGCATCACCCACCGACGCCGCGAACCCCCCGCTCCGCAAGGCCAGCGCGACATGCTCCTCCAGTGGATCGACCAGCTCGACGTCGTACCCGTCGGCCGCAAGCCACCGTGCATGGACGCCGGTCGCTCCACCGACATCGAGCACCCGGGCGGGTGCCTTCGGCAGGTGGCGCCGGATGAGCTCCTGAGTCCGGAGGAACTCCAACTGCCCATGCCCACTGCGGGCCAGCCGGTCGTGCTCGACGTAGCGGTCACGGTAGAAGTGCTGAATGGTCGGATCCATCCACCCATGATGGTGAGGACCCGAGCTCAGGACACCTGGTTTTCAACCAGGTCGAGGGTCAGCTCGATGTCGCCGTACTCGTCTTCGCCGAGGTCGGCGAAGCCCGCGGCGCGCAAGGTGGCGAGGCTGGCGGCGTTCGTCGGCTCGACCCCGGCGTGGACGGACGTCGCACCCTGCTCGCGGGCCAGCTCGACCAGCAGCGCCACCATCTGGTGACCGAGGCCCTGGCCGCGGTGGTCCGGTGCGACGTAGTACGTGATCTCGGCCTCGCCGTCCAGGATCTCCAGGTCGACGAAGCCGATCGGCCCGGCGTCGTCGTGCACCAGCCGGCCGAAGCGCGTGGGGGCCTCCAGCAACGGCGCCCATCGGCGTACGGCGTCGCCGTAGAAGCCGCCGAACATCGCGCCGCCGACCGGGTCGGCCGCCAGCCAGGTCTCGACCTGGCGGAGCCCGTCGGCGTCCATCGCCTCCATCCGCATAGGACGACTCTGCCTGGACCGGGTGTTCCTCACAACCTCGAAGTCGATGGCGCGCAGCGCCTAATGTGGTTGCGCCCCGCTCGTCATGCCCGGTTGGGTTGGCCCCATGGACCTGCTGAACAAGCCGGAGTACCCGCTGTCCTCCAAGTACGACGCGGAGTGGGTGCTCGCCAACGACATGGGCCCGCACCCGCTCTGGCTGCTGGAGGACCTCGCCAAGGACCTCGAGCTGCAGCCGGGCATGCGCGTGCTCGACCTCGGGTCGGGCAAGGGTGCCACCAGCGTCTTCCTGGCCAAGGAGTACGGCGTCCAGGTGTGGGCCGCGGACCTGTGGATCGACCCGACCGAGGCGGCGGCCAACTTCACCGGGCTCGACATCACCGCGATCAAGGCGGAGGCGCATGCGCTGCCGTTCGCCCGCGGGTTCTTCGACGCGATCGTCTGCATCGACGCCTACGAGTACTTCGGTACGGCGGACGGCTACCTCGCCTACCTGACCGGCTTCCTGAAGCCCGGCGGGCAGCTCGGCGTCGCCACTCCGGCGCTGCGGCGGGAGGTCCGCGAGCTGGGGTACATCCCGGAGCACATCAAGAAGCTGGTCGGCTGGGAGGCGATCGCCTGGCACACCGCGGACTGGTGGCGGTTCCACTGGGAGATCACCGAACTGGTCGAGGTGACCTCGGCCCGGCTGCAGGAGTCCGGCTGGCAGGACTGGCTCACCTGGGCCCAGGCCGTCAGCGAGCACCGTGGCTCGCCGGACCCCGCTGTCGCGATGCTGGAGCAGGACAAGGGTGAGTACCTGACGTTCGCACTTCTCACCGCCCGTACTGTGGGGGCATGAGCTGGGCTATTTACGCGTTGCGAGGACCGGGTGGTGTCCGCCGGCTGGACGAGTTGCCGGAGGACTACGCGCCACCGTCGCTGGGGACCGCTGACGAGGTGGTCGAGATCGTCCGCGAGGTCGCACCCGGAGTCGATGCCAGCAAGCGGTCGTGGCTGGTGCTGCAGGGCGACGACCACGACGTCGAGCTGACCATCGGCAAGGGGGTCGACGTCCGCGACATCACCTTCTACCTGAACGACGGCGCCCGCTCGATCCCGCTAGTGATGGAGATCAGCCGCCGCCTCGGCGTGACCGCGTACGACACCGAGTCCGGCGACTTCCTCACCGAGGAGTCCCGGCCGCCGGTGCCGCCGCCGCTCACCGAGGACGAGATCAAGGCCAACAAGCCGAAGTGGTGGAAGTTCGGTCGCGCCTAGGCGGGCCGGGTCGCCACCAGGGTGCCGATCTTGTTGATGCGGTGCTCGGGGTTGCCCAGGGCGTCCTTCCAGTAGTTGCCTTGGGCATGGTCTTCCGGCGTGGCGCAGGTGCTGAGGGTGATCTTCGCCTGCGTCGCCGGCACGCCCGGGCGACCGGGGACGGCCGCGTTCTGCTGCGCCAGCTCCGCGGGCTTGCGGAACGAGATGGTCATCGTCCGGTCGATTACGTAGTCGTAGATCATGCCGTTGGCGGCGACCAGGACGTGGTCACCGTGCTTCAACTGGGGCACCCGGCCGAACGGGCGTCCGTGCGTGGTCCGGTGCGCGGTGACGATGAAGTTCCCGATCTCGCCCGGACCGACTCCGCCGCGTGCTCCTCGCGGTGAGGCCGCGACGCCACGGTTCTGGATGACGGTCCCGGGGCGGTCGTCCGCGGTGCCCGTGTACGGGACCACGCGGAGCGCCTTGTTCCCCAGCGCCGGCATCCGCAGCACCGACTGCGCCGTACGCCGTACCGTCGGCGTCGGCGTCGGCGTCGGCGAAGGGGCCGGCGTAGGCGTCAGCGAAGGCGTCGGATCGGCACTGCTGCCGCTCGGAGTAACAGGAGCAGCAGTCGACGGACCAGCAGCCGTCTCCTCCGAGCAGCCCACCAGTACGCCGGCCAGCAGCACCGCCCCCACCCAACGCCTCACCATCTCAGCAAGCTAACCCCACCCGCCGAAAGCCCGCCGAAATCAAAGCGTCAGCAGGGCCGGCCCGAGCCGCAGCTCCCCGTCGTCCAACGGCTCGCACCGCACCCCACCGTGCCCGCGCAACCCCTTGAACGCCCCCGGCGCCACCGCCACGTCCATCCACGCACACGGGTTCGCCGGCCGATGCGCCTGGAACCGCACCGCCCCCAGCCCGGAGTCGAGCGAGAACACCCGCCCCTCCACGCGACTCCCGTCCGCCAACCGCCGCGCGGCCAGCTCATCCACCGGGAACCCTCGAAGCACCACGTTCCGCCGCACCAGCTGTGGATCAGGCACCGCAATCCCCAACTCGTCGGCCAGAGTCTCCAAGGACTCGACGGCGAAGACCGTCACCGCCGCCTTCCGGTGTACCGCCTGGTTGAAGTACCGATCCCCCACCAGCCCCAGCCCGGCCCGCACGATCACCCGATCGACCACCCCATCGAGCGGATCAACCCGAGGCCCGTCCTGCGGCCGCCCCTCGAAGGCATGCACCGGCGACACCAGCAGCCCGACGATCTCGACCGGCACACGCGAGCCCACCAGGCCGCCCCGAGCCTCCACCTCACTCACCCGCCTCAGGCCGCGGCAGCCAGGCCCCCTCCGGCTGGTCCAGCCAGCCCTCCGCAGCCCCCAGCCGATCCACCCCGGCATGCAGCGCCACCAGTCCGGGATGCGCAGCCTCCCGCCGCCAGTACATCGCCCACGGGTACAGCGCCTCCGGCTCGACCACCGGCCGCACCACCGACCCAGGCACCCGTGGCTGCGTGCTCAGCGCCAGGATGGGCGCGTTCCGGTCCCGCAGGTGCTGGGCAACCTCATCAGCCCCCAGCACATGCGGATGCGCCCCGCCAGCCTGGTAACCCAGCGGCGACAGCAGCTGCAGTACGGCGTGCTCCCACCCGGCCGTCACGTGGTCACCAGCCCGGAAGCACACCCCCGCCGGACCCAGTTCAGCCACCGGTACGGCGTCCAGCTCGGCCAGCGGGTGCCCAATCGGCAGCAGCACGGTCAACGGCTCCCGCCGTACGTCGCGACGCTCCAACTCGCCGTACGAGCCAGTGAGCCGGCCGAACGTCACGTCGAGCCGCTCAGCCAGCAGGTGCGGCGCGGCGGACTCCCCGCCGCTGTGAAAGCGGGCGAAGAACTCCACCTCCGGAGCGATCCGGCGAGCCTCCGCCAGCACCAGCGAAGGAGTCAGCCCGGGCCCGACAACATCCACGGTCAGCGAGCGGGCCTCGCCACGCAACTCCAGCACGGTCGCGTCGTGCAGAGCGACCAGCTGCCGAGCCCGGTCGAGCAGCGTCCGCCCGGCGGGCGTCAGCGTCACCCGCCGGGTGGTCCGGTCCAGCAGCCGTACGCCGGCCCGCTCCTCCAGCCGCTGGATGTCCCGGCTGAGTGCCTGCTGGGCGACGTACAGCTTCTCGGCGGCCCGGCTGAAGTGCAGTTCCTCCGCGACCGCGACGAAGTAGCGCAGCAGTCGGATCTCCAGGTCGTCGGGCACGCGACCAGTTAACACACCTGGAGTGTTAATCGGCCAGGAACAGGTGTTGGAGTCCCACCGCCCTCCTCCGGCATGGTCGAGACCCAGAGACCAACCAGGGAGAATCCCATGCAGACCAACATCCTCGCCGTCCCCGGCGCCACGCTGTACTACGAGCTGCGCGGCCAAGGCAACGGCCCGCTCGTCGTCCTGGCCGGCGCACCGATGGACGCCCGATCCTTCGCCCCGCTGGCCGACCTGCTGGCCACCGACCACACCGTGCTCACCACCGACCCGCGGGCGATCAACCGCAGCCCGGTCGAGGACCGCGACCGGGACTCCACGCCCCAGCAGCGCGCCGACGACCTGTCCCGGCTGATCGCGCACGTCGACGCCGGGCCGGCGATCGCCTTCGGCTCCAGCGGCGGCGCCGTGTCAGTGCTCGCCCTGGCCGAGGCACACCCCGAGCAGCTCACCGCGGTGATCGCGCACGAGCCGCCGATCGTCGGCCTGCTGGACGATGCCGACCGCGTGCACGCCGAGACGGACGCGATGTGCGAGACCTACCTCAGCGGCGACGTGCTCGGCGCCTGGCGGATGTTCATGGACCAGGCGAACCTGCAGGTGCCGGACGAGGCGCTGGAGATGATGTTCGGCGGCGAGCGCGACGCCCAGTCGGTGGCGGACGAGCGGTTCTGGTTCGAGCACGAGCTGCGGCCGAGCACGCACTGGATGCCGGATCTGGCGGTCCTGCGCTCCCGGAAGGTGCTGATCGGGCTCGGCGAGGAGTCCGGCGGGCAGCTGTGCGACCGCACCTGCCACCGGCTCGGCCAGGAGCTCGGGGTCGCGCCGACGGTCTTCCCCGGCGACCACACCGGCTTCGCCGACCAGCCGGAGCCGTTCGCGAAGGTGCTGCACGACGTACTCCGGGACCTCCACGGCTAGGAGCCGGTGGAAGGCGCTTGCCTCGGCGCGCCTGTACGACGTACCGACGCCCAGGCGGTAACAGTGGGGTGATGACCAGAGGTGATCAGAAGCCCGAGTGCAAGCCGTGGTGCAGCCCCAAGCACTACCGGTTCTGCGGCGGCGCCTGCTGCCCGCACCTGCACCAGGTCACGCGGGACGGGAAAGACGCCGGCCGAGACCCGGCCCGCCCATCTGGCCGCACTCGCGCCGGCGTCTGAAGTTCACCGTCGTGACTGGTGCACCACGGAAGTGCCCACGTGGTCCGCACCGCATGCATGTGATCTAGACCACACCGTACGACGCTCAGCGGCGGTTCGCCACCTCGAAGGCCACCACAGCCGCCGCGACCGCGACATTCAGCGACTCGACGCCGTTGTGCAGCGGGATCCGCAGGTCGGTGTCGGTCCGGACGGAGATCCCGTGCGTCTCGCCACCGAGGACGAACACCGCCCGCGGCGCCAGCTCGGTGCGGAACAGCGACCGCTGCGACCGGGCCGACAGCCCGTAGATCTCGTACCCGGCCTCGCGGAAGGCGTCGACGGCGCCGGCGGCGGTCGGGGCGTTCACGATCGGGGCCTGGAACGCGACCCCGGCCGAGGCCTTGATCACCAGCGGCCCGACGTGCGGCGTCCCGGCCCGCGGCAGGACGACGCCGTCGAAGCCCGCGCCGGTGGCGGTCCGCAGGATCATCCCGACGTTGCCCGGGTTCGTCACGCCGTCCAGCAGGAAGACCTGGGTGGGACGGCGGCCCCGGTGGCGCAGGAAGTTCTGCAGCGGGGTCATCCGGGGAGCGTCGACGTCGGCGACCACGCCCTGGTCCTGCTTGCCGTTGCCGGCCAGCCACTTCACCCGGGTCGCGGTGGCCCGCTCGACCGGCGTACCGACCCGGCGGGCGGTGGCCAGGATCTCGTCCAGCGACTCGCCACCGGCGTTGTCGGCGATCACCACCTTGGCCACCGTCAGCGCGGGGTCGTTCAGGGCCTCGAGCACCGGCTTGCGGCCGAAGATCGTGATCCACTTGTCCCGCGGCGAGAGCTCCGCCCGGTCCTGCCCCTGCGAAGGCCTGGGCTGCCTAGGTGCTCCACCATCTGTCCGCCGACTCACCGAGCCACCTTATCCGCCGTACTCCGGACCGCAGCCAACCTCCGACCCGGCGCCCGGCATCTGTGCCCTCGTCAGGACGAGCTGTCTGGGGGATGGTGAGAGTGATGAGGTTTCACCTGCTCGGGCCGGTCGAGGCGGTGGTGGCGGAGCGCAACGTCGTACCGCCCGGCCGCGGACGGCTCGTGCTGGCCGCTCTCCTGCTGCGCGCGAACAGCACGGTGTCCCGCAACGAGCTGGTCGACGCCCTCTGGGAGTCCGACCTTCCGGCCAACCCGGACGCCGCGCTGCAGACCACGGTCTCCCGCCTGCGCACCGCACTGGACACCAGTCGCGACCAGATCACCACCGAGCCGCACGGCTACCGGATCACCATCGACCCGGCGCAGCTGGACCTCCTGCAGTTCCGAAGCGGAGTGGAGGAGGCCGTACAGGAGCAGGACGCGTCCACTCGGATCGGACTGCTTCGCAAGGCCCTGGCGCAGTGGCGCGGTGAGCCGCTCAGCGGTCTGCCGCCGTCAGCGCTGGTCCGCGACAACGCACCAGCACTGACCGAGGAGCGGCTCCGCGCGATCGAGCTGCTGGCGGCCGACCAGCTCGAGCTGGACCAGCACGCCGATATCGTGCCGCAGCTGACGTCGCTGGTGCGGCGGTACCCGGCGCGCGAGCGTCTCGCCGTACTGCTGATGCAGGCGCAGTTCCGGTCCGGCCACCAGGCGGAGGCTCTGCACGTCTACCACCGCATCCGGACCTACCTGGCCGACGAGCTCGGTGTCGATCCCGGTCCGGAGCTCCGCAGCCTGTACGACGAAGTGCTGAACAGCGGCGGTCCCAGAACCGTCCAGCGCCGCCGCGAGCACCACCGCCCGCGTCAACTCCCGACGGACATCACCCGCTTCACCGGGCGCACCGCGGACCTCGCCGTACTGGACACGCTGATCCCGGGCACCATCGATCCTCCGGTCGTCATCGTGGCGCTGGACGGTCCCGGTGGAGTCGGCAAGACCGCGCTGGCCGTGCACTGGGCGCACAGCGTCAAGCACCAGTTCCCGGACGGCCAGCTCTACCTGAACCTGCGCGGCCACGGTCCTGGCCGACCGCTCGAGTCCTCGATGGCGATCGAGACCGTACTGCGCTCGCTCGGCATCACCGACCAGCAGATCCCCACGGACCTCGACAGTCGATCCGCACTGCTCCGGACTGTTCTGGCCGGCAAGCGCATGCTCCTGCTGCTCGACAACGCGGCGGACGCGAGCCAAATCCGCCCGCTGCTCCCAGGCTCGGGCAGCCTCGTCCTGATCACCAGCAGGACCCAGCTGCGCGGCCTGGTCGTCCGCGAAGGCGCCCACCGCCTCACGCTCGACCAGCTACCCAGCAGCGAAGCGGCCGAGCTCCTGACCCGCATCATCGGCGACCGGGCCCGCCTGGCGCCTACTGCCATCGACGACCTCGTACGCCGGTGCAACGGCCTCCCGCTGGCTCTGGTGATCGCAGCGGAGCGAGCCACCAGGTCCCCCGACGCCCGGCTCGCCGACCTGGTCGCCGAACTCTCCGGCGAACGCGACCAGCTCGACTTCCTCGGCAGCGGCGACGACCCGAGCACCGACCTCCGCAGCGTCTTCTCCTGGTCGTACCACGCGCTCTCACCCGACGCGGCCCGGCTGCTCCGGCTGATCGCGACCTTCCCGGGCGCGGACATCGGCGTACCGGCCGCTGCCGCGCTGGCCGGTTTGCCGCAAGGCCAGACCGTTCGTCTGCTCGACCAGCTGGTCGACAGCAGTCAGCTGATGAACCGCAGACCCGGCCGGTACGAGCTGCACGACCTGATGCGCACGTACGCCGCTGAGCTGGCCGAGCAGCTCGACCCACCCGAGCTGCGGTCGGCCGCGCTCCACCGGCTGGTCGACAACTACCTGCAGACCGCCGTCGCCGCGCGGCCTTGGCTGCAGGCCGGTGAGCCCGCGATCACCTTCCCTGCTGGGCTCAGCGAGCCGGAGACGATCGAGGACGCCAGGTCGGCGCTGAACTGGCACGAGACCGAAGGCCGCAACCTGGTCGCCGTCGCGAAGCTCGCTCTCGAGCACGGCTTCGACGACCTCTGCTGGCGGTTCGCGTACGCGGCATGGATCGGACCGCATCGTGGCAACAACTGGCAGGACCTGCTGGAGATCCAGCAGGCCGGACTGCGTGCGGCAGAACGCGCCGGCGACCTGATCGGCCAGGCGCACGGTCACTCGGGCATCGGTGGTGCACACCGAGGCGCCGGACGACAGGAGGACGCCATCGCCGAGCAGTTGAAGGCCCTCGACCTCTTCCAGCAGCTAGGCGACCCGTCTGGTCAGGCCGCAACGCTTCGGAACCTGGCCGCGGTCTGCCTGGACGCCGGCCGCCTCACGGAAGCCCTGTCCTACGGCCGCTCCGCACAGGTCACCGACCAGGCCACCGGCCAACCCGGCAACACCGCCAAGTCCGCGTACCAGGTCGCGCTGACATTGATTGCCCTAGGCAAGTACGACGAGGCGGTGGTGGTCGGCACCGAGGCCTGCACGCTGTTCCGCGAGGTCGGGCAACGCCGGGCCGAGGCGGGCGCGCTGCACCTGCTCGCGACCGCCTGGGGGCACCTCGGCGATCACGAGTCGGCGATCGACGCGGCCCGGGCGGCGGTCGAGATCCGCGCCACGACAGGCGATCACGCGTTCCAGGCGACCGCGCTGGAGCAGCTCGGCGACCTGCTGCTGGCCACCGGTCGCCGGGCCGAGGCGGACCGCGCCTGGCTGGAGGCGCTCGGCATCCTCGACGACCTGGGCGACCCGGCGGCCGACGTACTGCGGTCGCGGCTCAGCGACCTGACCGTCGGCGGCAACCTCTGGCCGACGCCCGGACCGCTGAGGATCCGCTAGGTCAAGTGGTCCGAGAGTCGGTCTCGGACCTTGGCGGCGGCCGCGTCGTCCAGGCCGGCCAGCAGCTCGAGCGCCTGGGTCCAGGCGTCCCGTGCACCGGCCGGGTCGTCGGCGGAGATCAGGCTGTCGCCGAGGTTGATCAGCGTGGTCGCCTGGTTGACCTGGTCGCCCAGCTCGGCGAACGTCGCGATGGCGTGCCGGTACGCCCTCGCCGCCTTGGTGTGGTGGCCGAGCATGTGGTGCGCGTGGCCGACGCTGTCCCAGGTGTTCGCCTCGCCGTGCCGGTCTCCGACCTCGCCCCACAGCCGCAGGGACTCCAGACACAGCGTCAGGGCCTGGCCGTGGTCGCCGAGGTTGGAGTACGCGTTGCCGAGGTTGTTGATCGCCATCGCCCGGATCACCGGGTCCCCGGTCAGTTCCAGCGCCTGCCGGTACAGCCGGATCGCCTCGTGGGCGTCACCGCGGTCGGAGGCGAGCGTGGCCAGCGTGGCGTACCCGTTGGCGGCCCGATCGGTCTCGCCTTCCTCCTCGTACATGGAGATCGCCCGCACCAGGTGCGCGTGGGCCTCGTCGTACTGCTTGAGCCGGACGTGGCCGCGGCCCAGGCTGTTGTGGAACCGCGCCTGCAGCACCCGGTCGCCGAGCCGGTCGGCCGCAGCCAGTCCGGTCTCGTCGGAGGCCAGCGACTGCCGCCAGCGCCCGGTCCGGTAGAGGAACGTGTCCAGCACCCGGGCCAGCCGCCACACGTGCTCGTCGAAGCCCTCGTCCACCGCGAGGCTCATCGCCGACAGCAGTGGCTCGTGCTCGGTCGCGAACCAGCCGAACGCCTGCTCGTAGCTCGTGCTCTCCAGTACGACGACGCCCGGCTGCGGCTCGATCGGGTCGACCTGCGGCCGGTGCGGGTTGATCGTGAAGTCCGCGTTCTGGGCGCTGATCGCGTAGTGGTCGAGCAGCCGGTGGATCGCGGACCGGCGCTGGTCGGCGGGCAGGCCGGCCGCCAGCTCCGCGGCGTACAGGCGGACGAGGTCGTGGTACATGTACCGGCCGGGCTCACCCGCGAAGATAAGGTTCGCGGTCAGCAGCTCTCCGAGCAGCCGTCGTACCAACGGCAACGGCCGGCCGATCAGGCTCGCAGCCGCGGACTCGTCGCAGGACATGGCACGGTGCAGAGCCATCAGCTGGAACAGCTCGGCCGCCGGCTCCGACAACGCCTGCACCGACCAGGAGAAGACCGAGCGGACGTCGACGACCGCGTCGACGTCCATGAACGCGTCCAGCACACCCTGCTGGTCGCGCAGCTCGGCCAGCGCGGCAGACAGCGAGAAGTGGGGAGCGGTCGCGACCCGGGCGGCGACCACCGCAATTGCCAGCGGCAGACGTCCGCAGCGCTCCGCGATCTCGGCCAGCTCCGTGCTGTCCTGCGGGTGCGCCGGGCCGAGCCGCCGGTCGAGCAGGTGCAGGGCGTCCTGCGACGAGAGCACGTCCAGCTCGATCAGGTCCGCGCCGTCGTGCACGCTGAGGCTACGCAGCTGGTTGCGACTGGTCACGATGACCAGGCAGGTGCTGCCACCCGGTAGCAGCGGCCGGACCTGTTCCGCGTCGCGGACGTTGTCCAGCAGGATCAGCAGGCGCTTGCCGGCGACCAGACTGCGCAGGTACGCCGCTTGGCGGTCGACGTCGTCAGGCAGGTGCGACGCGCGGACACCGAGCGAGTCGAAGAGAGCCATCAGCGCCTCTTGCACGGTCAGCGTGGGCCGGGCTGGGTCGAAGCCGCGCAGGTTCAGGTAGATCTGGCCGTCCGGGAACCGGTCGGCGATCCGGTGCGCCCAGTGCAGCGCGAACGTCGTCTTGCCGACACCGGCCATGCCGGTCACGACCACCACGGACTGCATCTCGCCGGTGTCCTCGCAGCTCAGCAGGCCTTCCGCACGCTGCAGCTCGCCTTGTCGCCCGACGAATCCGCGCAGCCCGGCCGGCAGCTGCACCGGCCGTACGGCGCCCTCGATCTCGACCACCGGCTCCTCGGCCGCAGGCGCCGCCGCGACAACCACCGGGCGGCTGGGCACCAGCGTCGGATCACCTCGCAGGATGCGCTCGTGCAGTGCCCGCAGCGCCGGACCGGGATCGACACCCAGCTCCTCGGCCAGCAGTTCCTGGGTCTGCCGGTACACGGTCAGCGCGTCGGACTGGCGGCCATGCCGGTACAGAGCCAGCATCCGGAGCTCCCGGAAGCGCTCGTTCAGCGGGTGCTCGGTGGTCAGCTGGTCCAGCAGCACCTCGGCGTCGCCGTACGCGCCCGCCTCGACCTGGGCGACCGCCTTCGCCTCCAGTGCCGTCAGTCGCAGCTGGTCCAGGTGGACCCGCTGCGACTCCGCGAACTCCCCCGGTACGCCAGCCAGCGCGGAACCGCGCCAGAGGCCGAGTGCGTCGTCGAGCAGCAGCACGGCCTTGGCGTACTCGCCGGACCGGCTCGCCTCCTGCGCGGTGCTCAGACCTTCGCGAAAGGTGGCCACGTCCAGCGACCCCGGCCCGGTCGTCAGCAGGTACCCGTGGCCCACCGAGCCGATCACCGAACTACCCGCCTCGGACGCGTCGCCCAGCACCTTGCGCAGCCGGTAGATGTAGCTGCGGACGACGTGCTCGGCCGAGCTGGGCATGTCCTCGACCCAGAGCGCGTCGATGATCTCCGGCACCGACACCTGAGCGTTCTCCCGGAGCAGCAGCACCGCCAGGACGGCCCGCTGCTGAGGTGGTCCGAGCTTGAGTTCGCGGTCGCCCCTCCAGGCTCGGACGGGCCCCAGTACGGCGAACCTCAGGTGCCCTGACACCGTCCTCCACTCCACTCCGTCGACCCCGCGACTGCCAGTGTGCAACACCGCACGAAACGTGTAGCACTGCCCCGGCGCAGCACGTCAGCCTGCCAGCAGGTTGTCAACGCGACGCCGACGTCTTGTTCACGCCAGTCCGGCGACACAGCCCTCGCGGGCCTCGGCCTCCCGCACCACGTCGTGCACCAGCTCGGCCAGCTCGACCGGGGCCGAGTAGAAGAGCGCGGCTCCGCCGGGGACCGTCCGGACCGCCGTCGCGCGAGCGGTCGACCGGCGTACGAGCTCGTCGGGCATGCTCCGGTCGCTGCCGCCGAGCACCAGCGTCGACGGGATGTCCCGCCAAGCGGCCCGGGTCGGCACCTCGGTGAAGGCCCGGTGGCTGTGTGGGCGCAGCCGGGAGACGGCCCGGACCACCTCGTCCGGCGCCAGGTCGCCGTACAGCACCTGCGCCGCGTCCTCGGGCGGCATCACCAGCCGGCCGTCACCCAGCGGGACGGCGCAGCGCTTCTCCCCTTCCGCGAGCAGCGGCGACGCCGCGTAGACCAGGTGCACGACGTTCGCCGCACCGGCCAGCCCCTCACTGACCACGATCCCGCCGTACCCGTGGGCGAGCACGACCACCGGCCGGTCCAGCGCGTCGACCGTGACCCGCAGGGCGCGGGCGTCGGCGTACAGGCCCTGCTCGGCGTTGCCGGTGCTCGGCAGGTCCATCACCAACGTGTCCACACCGAGCATGCGCAGCTCGGGGCGTAGTTCCTCCCAGCACCAGGCACCGTGCCAGGCTCCGTGCACCAGCAGGACGGCTGGCTCGTGGGGCATCGTCATCTGTTCCACTCCGTGGCTCGATCCGGCGGCCAGCCTGCTCCGCGGGCGTACACGCCCGATAGACGACCAGACGTCTATCGGCTGTCTATTCGCGCCCGCGACCCTGGGAAGCGTGGAGACCGCCGACAACAACGAACTGCTCGAGGAACAGCGCCAACTGCTGCGCCTGATGGCCCAGGGCTTCCCGGACACCACGATCGCCCGACGGCTGTCGCTGGGCCCGCGAACTCTCGCCCGCCGGATCTCGGACCTGTACGCCGTACTGGGTGTCGAGACCCGTTTCCAGGCCGGTGCCGCCGCCGAGCGGCTCGGGCTGCTGACGCCGACCCGCCGAATGCCCCCGCAGCGGCACCTGACCCTCACGGGTGGCATCGCCCGGCAGAAGGTCAGCTGACCGCGACAGCCTCCTTCCGGGCCGACCGCCTCCTGGCTGGTCGGCCCAGGGCCACACCTGTCAGGACCAGTGCCAGACCAGCCACCTGCCCCAGGGTCAGGTGGTCACCGGCCAGCGTCGTACCCAGCAGGACCCCGGTGACCGGGTTGAGCAGCCCGACCAGCCCGACCGTGGCCGCATCCAGATGCCGCAGTCCGGTGAACCACGCCACGTACGCACCTGCCGTGGCCACCAGTACGACGTACGCGAAACCGCCGACGGCCCGCAGGTCGAGCACCGGCGGTGCACCCTCGACCAGGACCGCGAACGGGACCAGCACCAGACCACCAGCGACCAGCTGCCAGGCAGTGGTTGCCAGGAGGTCACCGCCGCGGCCCCACTTCTTGGCCAGCACGTAGCCGCAGGAGGACAGCGTCAATGCGGCCACCGACGCGAGTACTCCGGCCGCGCGGATGCCGCCGGTCCCACCGCCGAGCATGAGACAGACACCGGCGATTCCGGCGACCGCTCCGATCAGCACCCGCCCCGACGGCCGGGCGCCGAGCAGGACCCAGGCGAACAGGCCCATGGTCAGCGGTGTGGCCGACATGATCGTCGACGCGACGCTGACCGGCAGCAGCTGCGACGCGACATAGATCAGCGCGAAGAACGCGCCCACGTTGCAGACCCCGAGCACCAGCGACTTCCACCACCAGTCGCCGCGCGGCAGGCTCCTGGCCAGGGCGAGCAGCAGGAGCCCGGCGGGCAGCGCGCGGATCACCCCGCCGTACAGGGGGTAGCCGGTCGGCAGGTACTCGTGCGTGACGAAGTAGTTGGTCCCCCACGCGATCGGTGCGATCGCGGTCACCAGCAGCCAGCGCCACACTTTATCTTCCATGGAAGACACTATATCTTCCATGGAAGATATATGCTGACCGGGTGAACGAAGACCGCGTCGACCGGATCCAGGCCGCCTGGCAGACCGAACGCCCCGACCTCGACGTCAGCCCGCAGGGCGTGATCGGCCGGCTGCACCGGCTCGCGGCCCACCTGACCGCCGAGCTGGCCGTGGTCTACGCCAAGTTCGGACTGTCCGAGGGCGAGTTCGACGTCCTGGCGGCACTCCGCCGCGCCGGTACGCCGTACGAGCGGGCGCCCGGTGAGATCGCGCTGCACACGATGGTCACCACCGGCGCCGTCAGCAAGCGCGTCGACCGGCTCGAGCAGGCCGGACTGGTCCGGCGGATGCGCAGCAGCACCGACGGCCGCGGCCGCGTCGTACGGCTGACTCCGGCCGGGCGGCGCCTGATCGACAAGGCCTTCAGCGCCCACATGGCCAACGAGCAGCGCCTGCTGGCCGGGCTGAGCGCAGCACAGACCAGCCAGCTGGAGGGTTTGCTGAAGACCTGGCTGACCGACCTGGAGCCGCCGGACTAGCCCTCTCTAAAACAGCGTGTCAGGAACTGAAACGGTGGTTCAGAACCCGCAGCGTTGCTCGTGCCAACGGACCAGGTCGTCGTACCGCTCGTCCTCGGCCGGGCTCAACGGACGCACCGACTCGTACCCCGCACGCAGCGTCTGCCGTACGGCCGGCGGCGTCGGGCCCCAGCCGGTGAAGCGCGTGGCGAGGTAGACCGAGGCGTACGCGAGGTCCTCGACCCGGTGGCCCCAGGCGATCTCGTCGAAGTCGAGCACGCCGACGATCTTCGATCCCTGGGTGAGGATGTTCGCGGCGCGGAAGTCGTTGTGCACCAGTTGCTTCGGGTCGTCGTCGAGCGGCGGCAGGCCGGTCTCCGACCGCGGGTTGGTCGTCGGCAGGCGGTCGTCCTCGTACCCGCTCAGCGCGTTGTGCAGCTCAGCCAGGCACACTCCCGCCGCGTGCACGGCGTCCTCGTCGGTGATGTCGAGCCAGTCCCCGGTGATCTCCGGCAGCACCGCGACCGACAGGTCGCCGAGCGGTCCGTCGATCACCACGCGCTCGCGCCCGTCCGTGCTCTGCAGCGGAGCCGCCACCGACACACCGCGCTCGTCCAGCACCCGCAACAACCGCGCCGACGCCTCGAGCTGTCCGAACAGCGCCTGTGCCCGCGACCACTTCACCACCAGCGGACCCCGATCGGTGTCCACCCACACGATCGCGTTGTGATCGCTGATCACCATCCGCGCGGTGCCGGCGACCTCGATCTCCCAGACCTCGGCCAGGACGCCCGGCACCCACGCCCCCACCGCCTCGAACCCCTCGAACCCGAAGCGCTCCCGCAACGCCTGCTCCGGCTCGACCCGCTCCCACAACATCGACAACCCCATCGGCAACATCGCCCCACCGTACGAGGACCGAGAGGTCGCCCCGAGCCGCTCGGCGGTTTTGGGGGTGGCGCCCTCTAGGCTTCCCCGGGTGAGTACTTATGACGCCGACCCGTTCGAGCATCTGGCCCCAGCATCGTTGCCGCAGCGCCAGCAGCAGATCCTGGTCGTGATCCGCGACTGGGTGAACCGCCACGGCTACTCACCGAGCACCCGCCAGATCGGCGACGCCGTCGGCCTGCGCTCGTCGTCCTCGGTCGGCAAGCACCTGGCCGCGCTCGAGGACAAGGGCTTCCTCCAGCGCGGCGCCTCCGTGTCGCGCCCGATCGACGTCCGCTTGTTCCTCCAGCACGACCACACCGCGGCGTCCTCCGACAACTCGGTCTCGGTCCCCGTCGTCGGCGACATCGCCGCCGGTACGCCGATCTCCGCGATCGAGCACGTCGACGAACAGCTCAGCCTCCCCCGCGACCTGACCGGCCGCGGCACCGTCTTCGCCCTCCGAGTCCGCGGCGAGTCGATGGTCGACGCCGCGATCTGCGACGGCGACATGGTCGTCGTCCGCCAGCAGTCCGAGGCCCACTCCGGCCAGATCGTCGCCGCGATGATCGACGAGGAGGCCACGGTCAAGGTCTACCGCCGCCGCAACGGCCACGTGTACCTGGAGCCCCGTAACCCGGCGTACGAGGTCATCGACGGCGACAACGCCACCATCCTCGGCGTGGTCGTCTCGGTCCTCCGTACGGTCTGACCGCGCAGCGAGGGCGTCCGCCTGGTCGAGGTCGCCCAGACCTCCGCACCCGCCGGACCACACTCCCTTCTCTTCCCGGCCGCTGCAGCCTCAGCCCCACCAACCTTCCCGGCCGCATTGCCTACCTGCCCAGCCCACGCGGTACGGACTAGCCTGCCGCGTATGGGACTTCGCCGCCTCACCCGGGACCAGGCCCGCCGGATCGCCGTCCGGGCCCAGCTGCTCGACGCCCCCAGGCCGACCGACCTGGTCGCGACCGTCGAGCAGCTGACCCTGCTCCAGATCGATCCGACCGCCGCGGTCGCCCCCAGCGCCGACCTGGTCGCCTGGAGCCGCCTCGGCCCGTCGTACCAGCCGGAGCAGCTGAAGCATGCCGTCGAGACCGACCGGACCCTCTTCGAGTTCAACGCGTTGATCCGCCCGATGACGGATGTCGGCCTCTACCTCGCCGACCCCGACCTGCACCCGTCCGTCCAGCAGTGGATGACGGCGAACGAGTCCTTCCAGAAGGACATCCTCGCCGTCCTGCGCGACCGCGGCCCGGTCACGTCCCGCGAGATCCCCGACACCTGCAAGGTCCCGTGGAAATCCACCGGCTGGACCAACAACCGCAACGTCACCCAGATGCTCGAGCTGCTGGTGATGACCGGCCAGGTCGCCATCTCCGGCCGGATCGCGCGCGAACGCATCTGGGACCTCGCCGAGAACGTCTACCCCACCGACCTCGTCGTCCCCACCGCCGCCGAAGCAACCCGCCGGAAGAACGAGCGCCGCCTCCGTTGTCTGGGCATCGCCCGAGCCAAGGGCACCGCGGTCCCGGTGGAACCCGCCATCGTCGGCGAGGTCGGCGAACCGGTCGAGATCGAGGACACTCCTGGCATTTGGCAGCTCGACCCCGAGGCCTCGACCGACGACCTCACCGGCCGCACCGCACTCCTGTCGCCCTTCGACCGCCTGATCCACAACCGCACCCGAGCCGTGGAACTCTGGGACTTCGAGTACACCCTCGAGATGTACAAACCGGCCGCCCAACGCCGCTGGGGATACTTCGCCCTCCCGGTCCTGCACGGCTCCCAACTGATCGGAAAGGCGGACCTCAAGGCCGACCGCAAGGCCGGCGTACTGCGGGTCAACGCTCTCCATCCGGACGTCCGTTTCACCCGCGCGATCACCAAGGCGATCGACGAGGAGCTCGACAACCTCGCCGCCTGGCTGGCCCTCCCGAAGATCGAGCGCCCGTGAAGGTCTCCACGGTCGACTACCACACCGCCGGCGAACCGTTCCGCATCGCGCTGACCGGCGTACCGGACATTCCCGGCGCCACGGTCCTGGACCGCCGGGCGTTCGCCCAGCAGTCCGCCGAGGTCGATGCCGTCCGCAAGTTCCTCGTCAACGAGCCGCGCGGCCACGCCGACATGTACGGCGGTTTCCTGGTCCCGCCGGACGACGACGGCGCCCACTTCGGCGTCCTGTTCTGGCACAAGGACGGCTACTCCACCGCCTGCGGCCACGGCACCATCGCCCTGGCCACGTGGGCCGTCACCACCGGGCGGGTCGCCGCCGCCGTCGAAGGCGATACCGACGTCGTCATCGACGTCCCCTCGGGCCGCGTCACCGCCCGAGTCACCCGCGCCGCCGGCGTCGTCACGAACGTTGCCTTCCGCAACATCCCGTCGTACGTCGTCGCCCGCGACCTCCCGATCCGAACCAGCCAGGGCGAAACCCACGCCGACATCAGCTACGGCGGCGCCCTCTACGCCTCCGTCGACGCCGCGACCCTCGGCCTGTCCGTGACCCCCACCCACTACTCGACCCTGCTCACCATCGGGCGAGAGATCAAGTGGCTCCTCAACGACACCGAGTGGTCCAAGCATCCCACCGACCACCGCCTGAACGGCATCTACGGCACGATCCTGTACGACGACCTCGGCCAGACCCCGACCGGCCCGCACCAGCGCAACCTCACGATCTTCGCCGACGGCGAGGCCGACCGCTCCCCCTGCGGCTCCGGCACCTCGGCCCGTGCAGCCCTCCTGCACGCCGACGGCCGCCTGCCCATCGGCCGAACCCTCCACCACGAGTCGATCATCAACACCACGTTCCAGGCCCGCGTCGTCGCCGAAGTCGAGTCCGGCAAGCATCCCGCCGTCGTGACCGAGGTCGAAGGCACGGCGTACGAAACCGGCACCGCCACCTTCACCCTCGACCCGAACGACCCGCTCGGCACGGGCTTCACGCTCCGCTAGGGCACTGTGTAAAGCTCGGAGCATGACCGATCTCGCCGAAAAGGCCAGCGAACTCCTTCGCCTCCACCACACCGGTACGACGCTCGTCCTGCCCACCGTCTGGGACGCCTGGTCAGCCCGCGCCGTGGTCGCGGCCGGCTTCCCCGCCCTCAGCGTCGGCAGCCACCCGTTGGCCGACTCCCGCGGCCAGAAGGACAACGAGGGCATGACCCTGGCCGACGCCCTCGACGGCGTACGCCGCATCACCTCCGCGGTCGACGTCCCCGTCACCGCCGACCTAGAGTCCGGCTACAACACTCCCGCCGCCGAACTGGTCGAGCGCGCCCTCGAAGCCGGCATCGTCGGCATCAACATCGAGGACACCGTCCACTCCGAGTCCCGCCTGCGGTCCCTCACCGAGCACGCC
This sequence comes from Kribbella lupini, assembly GCF_039529595.1. Taxonomy (NCBI): domain Bacteria; kingdom Bacillati; phylum Actinomycetota; class Actinomycetes; order Propionibacteriales; family Kribbellaceae; genus Kribbella; species Kribbella lupini. Next base: position 972,785 of record NZ_BAAANC010000002.1, read on the forward strand.
GACTACATCGGCGCCCTCCGTGCCGCCGCCGACGACGCCAACGTGGAGCTCGTCATCAACGCCCGGACCGACGCGCTGCTCACCAAGCTGGAAACCTTCGAAGACCCGCTGACCGAAGCCGTCAACCGCTCCAAGGCCTGCGAGGCCGCCGGCGCCCGCTGCGTCTACCCGGTCGGCGTCCCCAATGCCGAGGCCCTCAAGACCCTGCTGTCCGAACTCTCCGGCCCTCTGAACGTCACCGCCGACCCGGTCAAGGGCGCCTACTCAGGCTCGTACGCCGAGCTCCAGGCCGCCGGAGTCCACCGCATCACCTTCGGCCCGCTCCTGCAGTTCACCCTCACCGAGAAGATCACCGAACTACTCGGCCCCTGGCACTAACACTCACTGGGCGGCGGCGCACTCACGCCGGGCGTAGTGGCCTCACAAACCGGCTCGCTGCCCGATCCTGAACAGCCACTCACCAGGCACGCGGCAAACACCATCGCCAACAGACTCCGGCGTAGCTTCATGTGCTCCTCGATTCCGTGATCTCTGCCGATGATCGCGGATCACGAGGGCCCCGTCGACACCTGCGCCGGTCAAACCTGCGGCGGCGCCTTCGGGCGCCGTACGGCGAACTGCTCGGGGAACGTCCAGTCGAAGCGCACCGCGGCCAGGCGCACGAGCGTGGTCACGACGACGCAGACGAGTCCCGCGACCGGAATCGGCGTACCGAGGTCAGCCAGGAGAACCAGTACGCCGGTGCCGGCGCCCGCCGCGACGGCGTACAAGGTCCCGACGTGCAGGAAGGAGAACGGCAGGCTCAGCATGACGTCGCGCAACATCCCGCCACCGATGGCCGCGATGACGCCGACCACCAGCGCGCCCGCCACGCCCACCCCGAGCGACAGTGCCTTCGAGGCCCCGATCGCGCCGAACAGCCCCATCACCACGGCGTCGAGCACAGTGATCAGCCAGTCCACGCGGGCCAGCACGGGCTGCACCACCATGCCGAGGATCGCCGAGGCCCCGGCGACGATCAGGTACCAGTTGCTCCAGACAACGACCGGTGGCTGGTTGAGCACGATGTCCCGCAACAGGCTCCCGCCGAGTGAGACCGCGAGCCCGATCACGATCACTCCCAGTACGTCGATCCGGCGGGTCCTCACACCCGCCGCGAACAACGCCCCCTGAAGTCCGCCGAGGCCGGCAGCCAGCAGCTCGATCCACAGCGTCACCTGAAACGGGCTGACCGCCATCTGTCCCCTCCCCGCCTCGACCAGGACCTCAGCGCACTGCGCCCTTCGCGGCCTCGTCGATGGTGTCGGCGACGACGCCGGCCTGCGTGATGAACAGCGCGTGGCTGGCGGACACGGTGGTGATCTTCGCGTCGGCCCGCGTCGCCATGTGCAGCAGCATCGCCTGGTCGAACGACTTGTCCTCGGTGGCGATGACGGCCCAGGTCGGCTTGTCCCGCCAGGCGGCGTTCTTCACCGCGGTCTCGAACACCGCCATGTTGATCGGGATCTGCGAGTCCCGCAGGAACGCGGCGTCCGCGTCGCTCGTGTCGTGAGCGAACCCGGCCTTGAACTTGTCGTGGTTGAGGTACCCGAACCCGTCGTCGACCACGTCGATGACGAAGTCGGGCGTCGCCGCGAACCCCTCGTACTGCTGCGCGGTCGTCTCACCGGCATCGGGGACGAGAGCGGACACGTAGACCAGACCGGCCACGTTCGGGTGAACGCCGGCCTCGGTGATGACCGTCCCACCCCACGAGTGCCCGACGAGGATCGCCGGCCCGTCCTGCCGGTTCAGCACCCGGGTGGTCGCCGCGACGTCGTCCTCCAGCGAGGTGAGCGGGTTCTGCACGATCGACACCCGGTACCCGCGCGCCGTCAGTTCGTCGTACACCCCACGCCACCCCGAGCCGTCGGCAAACGCGCCGTGCACCAGCACCACGTTCTTGATCTCCATTGATCCGGTCCTCTCCTCCACCACGAGCCGGCGGTCGCCACCTCTGATATGCAATATATTGCACCGCCCAGATACCCACAAGTCCCTGTGTGAATGTGACACCGGCGCCCGTTTGGGGTGCAATATGTTGCCATGCCGATCCCCGTGGGCACCCCCGCCGTCGACCGAACCCTCCTCCGCGACGACGTCTACCGACGCCTCCGCGACGCCATCGTCGACGGCACCTTCCGCCCCGGCGAACAGCTCAAGGACGGCGACCTGGCCGAATGGCTGGGAGTCAGCCGGACCCCGGTCCGCGAAGCCCTCCTCCGCCTGGGCGCCAGCGGCCTGGTCGTGGCTCTCCCCGGCCGGTCCACCACAGTCAGCGCCATCGACATCCAGGTGGTCCGCGACGCCAAGGACGTCGTCGCCGCCATGCACGAGCTCGCCGTACGCCAGGTCACCAGCCGGCTCACCAAGGACCACGTCACCCAGATGCGAGAAGCCAACCGCCGCTTCGCCGCAGCCGTTGCCTCCGGCGACGTCACCGCCGCCCTCACCGCCGACGAGGAACTCCACAAGATTCCAGTCGTAGCCCTCGGCAACCAAGCCCTCGAAGCAGTCCTGGAGCGCTTCGACCCCTTGATCCGCCGAGCCGAACGCCTCCGCTTCGGCGTGGACGGTCCGACCTCGGTCACCCGCCACAACCAACTCATCGACCTCATCGAGTCCGGCGACGCCGACGCCGCGGCAGCCCTCGCCTTCGACACCTGGCACAGCCTCCCCGCCGACGAACAGCCTGACCGACGCCATCCGCCGGCGCCCGCTGCGTCTACCCAGTAGGCATCCCTACCCGAGGAGCCCTTCAGCCCCGCCGCCCGCCCAACTCCGAGTGCCAGGGTGTCCTGTCGCCGTCCTTCGCCAGGATCACGCAGACCGTTCTGGGCGTTGCGCTGCCCCGCCACCGGCGGGTCCTCAAGGCAACCCGTGCGCATGTGCGCGCTGAGCCCGGCGGTTCGGCGGCCTATGTCTCCGCCCCATCGTCGAGTTCGCGCGTGACCATCTCTGCCGTCACCACCGACTCGGCGCCCGGCAACCCCAAACCCCCGAGTGCCTTGATGGCCGCGTCCACGTCGGTCGCATAGAAGACGATCGCCAGCGCCCGGGTCGCTCGTGACGCGCAGACATAGAGCAGGCGACGGGTGCGAGTGACGGTGCCGTCTCCGGAGGAGAACGACCTGAGACCGAAGAACTTCTCGTACGAGTACTGATTGTGTGTACCTTCGTCATCGTCCAGCACCACGATGACGTCCTGGTACTCCGCACCCTTGACCCCATGTTGCGTCGAGTACGGCGACTCCTGGCTGATGTAGCGCGAGTAACCTTCGAGTTCGGTCACATCGCAGTCCAGATACGCCCTCAGCGCTTTATCGATTGATCCCATCGGCTCAGGCAGGTCGTCGCCCAGCAAGGCGATCAACCGATCGTCCAGTTCGATCAGGCTGTGGTTGTGGGCCGCGGCCAGAGCGTCCTTGATGGAGCCGGGACCGGCAACCGCCACCACCTTGACGAGTTCGTCGACTCCGGCGCGGAGGGTCGCGAGGGTTTCCTGGGCCGATACGGCGTCGATGTTCCCCGGTCGCAGCAGCGGACTCGATGTGCGGAGCATCGGCAACAGGGCGTTCCGGTTACTTCCGGCTGCCTCGACCAACGGCAGCAATGTGCCCAGGAAGGGCGTCAGCGGCCAGGCCTTTCCTTCGGTGAAGTCGGCGGCGAGCACGGTGCCGTGAAAGGTGTCGTACAAGGCCTCGAACCCGAGCCTGCCGGCGGCCATCCGGTGGGTGATGACAAGGGTCTTGCTCTGATCCGTCCCGTCGTCCGCTTTCCAGGCATCGATCTCCGACTGCTCCCGGAGCCATTTCCGTGTCTGGCCGAGCAGCTCGTTGCGACCAACGCCTTGGGGGAAGACGAAGTAGGTGACCTCGCCGGCCCTTTGCTTGTCCACCGGCAGACCCGACCTCTGGTGCAGGATGTCGTGGTCACCTCGGATGACGTTGATGACGTCGAGAACTTTGAGCGGTGACCTGAAGTTCTCGGGCTTGGGGATCTCCTCCCAGTCCGGTTCTACAGGGATCTCGCCGGTCCCGTTCGTGTAGATCATCTGCATGGGGTCTCCGAAGAAGCCGAGGCAGAAGGCATCGCTTTCTTCAACCGCGACATGCCGCAGGCAATCGACGACCGCGTCGAAGGTGTCCTGGCTCTCGTCGACGAACAAGACGGGGTACCTACGGGAAACCAGACGCGCCAGCAGCGATCTGCGAAGGATGAGATCCGGCCCCAGTTTGACGATGTCGGCGTAGCCGACGATACCTCGCGCATAGTTGGTGCCGACGCCGAGCCGGAACTCCTCGACGGCCGGGAGCTTCGACAGCTGGTCCCGTTTGCGATCGATCTTGTCCCGCAGATCCTGCTTCGTCTTCTGCCGCGTCTGCGGCCCCATCGCCGCGTACTTGGCCTCGGCCTGATCCACGTCCAGCGCCCCGTGCTCGCCGAGCCACTGGCGAATGTCTTCGCCGAAGGGCTCGACGATCGTCCAGAGAAAGCTGTGAATGGTCGACACGTGCACGATAGGGTTGCCGGCCAGTTCGTCCTCGATCTCCTGTCGGGCGATCTCCGTGTAGGTGATACACGCCACCTGCTGCCGCTGGGCGAGCATCTCGGATCCACGCGACGCGATCACATGATCAAGTGCCTTGATCAGCGACGTCGTCTTCCCCGAACCGGCACCCGCGATCATCGTGAACGCCGGCACCTTGCGCTCCCGCAGAATCCGCCGCACGGCCAGATCGGCGGGGGTATCAGGTTGGTCAGCTCGCCGACTCATCGCCACCTCCCGCGGCAGCAGGGAGGGCGTCGGTGCCGTGGAGCTGGTCGGCCAGCCAGTTCAGCCCCTCCTGCAGGTAGGCGGGGCAGTTCCAGTTCACGTCTTTCTCGATCAGCGTCAAGGCGAACGCGGTCTTGTCGAGTGTGTCGCGGATCTTGTCGAAGATCGCCTGCAGGAGCGGGCCGAGTTCGCCGTCGCGCGCGGCCTGGCCGACCTGGAGCATGAAGTCTTTGTTGGCGTCGTCCTGACTCCATTCCAGATTCTCGAAGGCCAGGGCTTCCTCGAAGGTTCGGCCTGCGATCTCTTTCGAGTCACCGTTCCAACTGACTTTGTGCAGCGTCTGGTACGCGACCCGAACTTTTGCCGACGCGGGGTCCACCAGACGGGCGGGTCCTGCCGTGAGAAGCGCGTCGATGGTCTGTTCGCACGGGATCCAGGTCTTCAACGTCGGGTTGGCGGTGATGGCCCCGGCCACATCGGTCGTGCACGCCTTGTGGTGCCCTTCCGGTCGCACGCTGTCGATATCGGTGATGATCAGGCAGCGAAGTCCGAGAAAGTGCACGAGTTCCTTGAAGCGATGACTGAAGGCGCCACCTAGCTCCAGGATCGTCAGGTGCGATGCCTCCAGGCGGGGACAGAATTTCGCGATCAGCAAGGGAAGCAGAAGGCGCTCGACGTTGCCCTCGGCAAGAATTACCGCGTCGGCGAAGAAGAGATCGCAATGTGTGAGCTTGAGGTACTGCAGCAAAAACTTCCGCGTGTCGTCGGCAGTCTCGCCGTAGAACACCGACAGGTCACGGACCTCGCTGTAATGGAACGGACCCTGGTCGTCGATCCGGGCGAAGTAGCGGATCGACTTGAAGTTCTCGTAGACGATGTGCGACGAATGAGTGGTCAGGACGAACTGGGTACCCGCTGCGTCCGGTCCGGTGACGAGGGTTTGAAGTTGCCGGATGAAGACCTGCTGCAGTTGAGCGTGCAGGTGGGACTCGGGCTCCTCGATCATGATCAGGTGGACCGGAGGCCTGGCCACCGCGATGCTCTTCCGTGCCTGGTGTGCGGCCAGGATTTCCACGACCATATAGATCAGGTTCTTGAATCCCAGACCGTTGTACCGGTCAGGTAGCGTGATCGCTGTACTGCCGGGGACGACGTAGTGGACCTGCGTCCCGGAGGAGGTAAGCAGCCTCTCGCCGCCCAGTTCGGCCTTGATCACCAGTTCCGGGTTGGTCAGGCCGGGGTACCCGAGTTTGTTCAGTTGGCCGACGACTGAGCCGAAGACCCCGGCAAAGTGCGCGTTGAGATTCTTTTCCGAGTCCGACAGTGCTTGCAGAGCATCCGGGGCTACCTCGGGCTTGTCCAGGTGGTGCTCGTAGTACCGGCCGAGCGTCCTGGACAGATCCTCGCCTCGACCCAACTGGTCCTCGTCCGCAAGATGCCGTTGCGCCTGGAGCAGGTCGACCCGGATGATCGAGTGCAGAATTTCCTTGCCTCGTTCGAGCCGTTGGGCAGGCTGCTTGTCCTTGTCGCGGTGATCCAGCTTGTAATAGGCGACGTGGTACTCGGTGCTCAGGCGTTTGCGCAGGTAGTCGTGCAAACCCATCGGCCAACTGCCCGGCTCGTCGCACATCGTCCGAAAGTTCGCGTACAGATCGATCGGATCTTTGGGCTCGAAGGAGAGCCGAACTCCCACCGGTGCCGACTGGGTCCATTCCAGATCGGGCAACAGATCGATCACCCGGTGCAGGTTCGCGTCATCCACGCTGAACCACAGATCCAGGGTGATAGTCGGCAGCGCGCTGTTCTCGACGGCCGGATCGAAGACATCGAACTTCTGCCACGACTCCGCGCCGAAGTCGTGAACAGAAAATTTCGCGGACTTCGCCAGAAAGTACTCGAAGATGTGCATCGCCGATGTTTTGCCACTGTTGTTTGCTCCGACGAAGACCGTGGCATCGGTCGCCAGGTCGATGGTGATCTCCCGCAGTCGCCGAAAGTTTCTGACAACGAACGATTGCAGATGCATTGGATTCCCCCCTTGCCCCGCCGACTGTGACTGCCCCGACCGGTCGAGGTTGAGGATTATGCTCCAGGCACCCCGCGTTGCCAACCCCCATGACCATTCTCTGAACATTTCGTCCGCCTCGAGAACGTTAACCGCCAGAGATATGGTCGGTTTGACAATTTTCGCTGCGAGCGTGACGGCCGACACCCCATGCCGTCGCGCGTCCGGTTGACAAGTATAAATTCAAGCGCTTCGCGATACGAACGGAACAATCGCGGGAACGGGCATAGCAGGGATACGCGGCGCGCCGATGCGCAACTGTAAGCAGAAGCGACCCCCGGTGCGTTGGAGGTGTCGAGGCGGTAGTGCGGAAGGATCCAGTGCGTGTCGCCGAGGTAGAAGAACGGCGTCCCGTCGGCGTACTGGAGGTAGTGACCGTCCGCACTCGGTCGGAGGAAACCGTGCTGGTAGACAGCCAGCTTTCCCTGTACGGAACGGCGCTCACCACCGAGGGCACTCTGTTGAGCCCCGCGTCGGCGGAGTTGGTCGCCAAAGTGCGCATCGTCCAGGAGCCGACGGCCGGCGGCACGAAGCGGACCTTCCAGGTCGAACCGCCGCCCCAGAACGCCGGCCGCGTGATCACCTGCCCGCTCGGTCCGTGGAACGACGACGTGACCTGGACGTCGGCCTACAGATACTCCTATTGAGGCACGCACCGCTGACGCCGACAGCGCCGATATTGCTGTTGCCACCAGCGCAGAGCAGCACCCCGCCGGGCGTCGGGAACAACCGGCCTGCGACGGCGATGGCCTCCTATTGAATAGGCCGGTACGCGTTCCCCTTGACAGGCATCGGCCCGGGCATATTCCCGCATGACAAAGCCCGGCAGACACTGTCGAAACAGTGCCTGCCGGGCTCAGGCGTTCGGTTGGGTCAGTCGACGATCGGTCGAGGCTTCGCGCTGCGGAGTCGGAGTGCCGGGCACGCGGACCGAGTACTCGGCGAAGGCTTGGGCGGCCAGGTCACCGATGACCGCGCTGACCTCGCGCGGCAAGGTCGCGATGATGTCGCGGAGGGTGTCGGGGTCCGCCTCGTAGGCCATCAGGCCGAACATCAGCGGCATCTGCTCGGGCGGTACGTCGGAGGAACCAGCGGCCACCATCTGACCCCATTCGGCCGCGGTGATGTGCTTCTCGATCAGCGGAAGTGCGTAGTTCTCCTCGACGGCAAGGTGTTCGGCGAGGTGCTTGTTCAACGTGTCGACGGTGCCGGCGATCACCGAGCCCTGAGCTGGGTCGGCAGAGTCTCGCCACGGCTTGAGCTCGTCCCGCATCGCGGTCAGCAGTACGTCGATGTCGTGGTGCTGAGCCTCCATCGTCGAGACGACGGAGACGGCGTCGGTGCCGGCGCGTTCAAGGAATCGGTGCCAGAGGTGGCCGTCCTCGCTCTGGTGATGGTGGTGCAGGACGGAGTCGATGAGTTCGATGTGATCGGCAACGACCGCCGCACGTGCAGTGTCGCCCGCGGCGACACCGGTGATCAGGTTCGGCGCGAGGCCGAACTCGCGGAGAAACATGGTGTGCGCCATGTACATGTCACGCACGTCCGCCAGGGGTTCACTCGTCATTGCTGGTTCCCGCGTCTTTCCGGTCGAAGGCAGTCTGATCGACCGTTAGCGGGGAGAATCAGGCATCCCGAGCAAAGAGCCGGAACCCGAACCCGGCTGTCCGCGAAGCGTCCGCAGCGGCTTCTTGCCGTACTTCGCCTCGTGCGCGGCGGCAAACCGGCCGAGATGGGTGAAGCCCCAGCGGCGCGCAACGGCGGCGACGGATTCGACATACGGATCCGCGCCCCGCAGCTCTTCGTGCGCGCGGCGCAGCCGGACGTCGCGCAAGTACTCCATCGGCGACAGGCCCAGATGCTGCTGGAAACCCTTCTGAAGCATCCGTGAACCAACACCGCACTGCGCGGCCAGCACGGACACGGTGAGCGGTGCCTGCGGGTCTGCCTCGATGAGTTCGATGGCTGTGCGGACCGTGGCCGGCCGGGCCGCGGCGACTTGGCCGACGAGCGGCCCCGAGGTTCGCACCTGCTGCCGCAAGGACGAAACCGCTGAGCACGCTGTCCACCAGCGGCGCCGCGGTCAGCGCATGCCCCATCATCCCGCGCCGCTGAGCAACTGCCCCTGAATGGAGTACAGCAGTTCGGCCCAGCTGCGACCGTACCCGTCGTGAGTGTCCATGACCGGGTCGAAGGTGATTCGGCGGGAAATATGGTCGCCTACCAGCCGGGCGAGGGTCGGGTCGACAGCCGATCGCTCGACGCGCACGCACAGCGCTCGATACCCGGCCGGCCAACGACCGGAGAACCGCCCGCCGTCGGGAACGTACACCGCCGAAGCGTGGCGGCTCGCGATCAGGTCGACGCCGCATGCCGCGACTCGAACCGACCGGTCACCGGCAGCTGGACGTAGTACGCCGACCCGATGTTCTCGCTCTCGAGCCGCGTCTCCCCGGTGAAGCTCACGTCGCCGATCATCAAGGGACCGGCGCCGGTCTCCTGGTAGGTGTTGAACGTCAGCTCGGACCGGCACACTGTCGAGCGTCGCCGTACGCACCAGCACAGCGGTCTCCGATGCGAGCCTCATGCCAGGAGCTGGGTGGTTCCGGTGTCGGAGGCTCGTTGGATCGTGTCGACGAGGTGGTGCTGCTTGAGCGCGTAGGCGAAGTCCGGCACGGTGTGGGTGTTGTCGCGCAGGTCCCGGGCGAACTGGGCGTACAACTGGGCGACGCCCTGGGCCAGTCCGGACAGGTCGCGTGGTACCGGACCGTAGAGCTCGTCGGGGACGGTGAGGTCCGTGAGCACCTGAGCGTCGCCCCGGCCGCCCTGCAGCCGCAGGTCCAGGGCCTGGAGGTTGCCGCTGATCCCCGGCGCGGACAGGACCAGATCGCCTTCTGTGCCGTGGATCTCCCACCGGAAGTTGTCACCGCGGGTGAACCCGCCCCGGTAGAACACCGAGGCCGCGGCTCCGCTGCGGAAGGTCCCCGCAAGGGAGACCTGATCGGGTGACGTCACCGGGATGGTGGTGTCCTCGTCGGCTACCCGCGCCTGCGTCAGGCTGTTGACCAAGATGGCCGAAACGGACGTGAGGTCGCCGAGGGCGTGATGCACTCCCTCCAGCGCGTGCAGCACGGACGCGGTCAGGGGCGTGACGCCGAAGGCGGCGTCGTACAGGTAGGCGTGGGCGCGGTCGGTCTCGGCGGTCCAGGAGACGCCCGACCCGACCACCGTCGTACCGAGGACCTTCCCGACATAGCCGTCGTCGATCAGCGCGCGAGTGTGGCGGACCACCGGCAGGCAGCTGCCCTGCAGGCCGATGACCGTACGAACTCCGGCCGCCTCCGCTCGAACCGCCAGATCCGCGGCCTCCTGGGAGTCGACGCCCAACGGCCATTCGCTGTAGACCATCTTGCCGGCCTCCACGGCCGCGGTGATCAACGCGTGGTGGTGAGGCACCTTGACCGAAACCACCACCAGATCGACGCCTGGGTGGGCGATCAACTCCACGTGGTTGTCAAAGGCAGCCGGTACGCCGAACTGCTGCGCGGCCGCTTCCGCGGACGAGCGGCGGGAGGTGCTGATCGCACGGATCTCGTAGTCGGGAAGTGCTGTGAGCGCGGGAACATGACTGAGGGCGGCCCAGCCTCCAGTGCTTGCTCCGATGATGCCAACGCCGATGGTCATGTCGCTCCAATGGCTGCCGGGCAGCCGGTGTGTTGGTGATGTGGAACGTTGCTGGGTCAGAACTGAAGGATCAGTCGCCCGCGAATACCCCCGGCCTCGAACAGGCGATGCGCCTGCTCGGCCTGCTCAGGCGGGAACGTGCCTGCGACCCGCAGGCTGAGCGCGCCGGCATCCGCCTGTGCTGGGCGGGTACGGCGTCGACCACGTGAAGATCTCCTCCGCCCTGCCGGGCTTTATATGGAATGATCGTTACAGATTTAGGGCACAAAAAGCTCAACGCAGGGCGACCAGGGCCGCCTCCACGACGGTCATCAGGTAGCGGCGATCGGGGTTGATCGCTCCCATGACACGCAGGCCGTGAATGGTCGTGAGCACGAAGCGCGCCAGACCCCTCGGATCGTCACCGCTCAGTTCGCCGCCGGCCTGGGCCGCGGTGATCACTTCGGTCAGCGCGTCCTCCAGCGACGCCGTCGTCGCTTCGATCCGGGCGGCCACTTCGGGGTCGTGGGCCACGCGTTCGGTCGCGGCGGTCACGATCAGGCAGTTCTGGTCGCGCCCTTCGCGCACGATGACGTCCACCAGATCGACGAGAATGCCGCGAACGAGCTCTCGTACCGGCGCCCCGCTGTGCAGCAGCTCGATCAACGGGATGGCTTGCTGCTCCCGATACCGATCCAGCACCGCCCTGTACAGCCCGTCCTTGCTCCCGAAGGCCGCGTACAACGAGCCACGCCCGACACCGGTGGCATCGACCAGCTCTTGCAACGACGAGCCCTCATAGCCCCGGCGCCGGAAGACCACCATTGCCGCCTCCAGCGCGGCCTCGGTGTCGAACTCCCTTACGCGTGCCATGCCATTCAGTCTGCCTTATCTGGAACGCTCGATCAAATAAAGAATTTTCCCCTTCATCGAAATACCCCCCTAGGGTATATTGTTCGGAGTCGTGAGGCACCGGTTCATACCCGCGACCTCATCGACGGAGACGCTGAGAGGACTGATCACCGTGAAGGCCACTCGATCCGGCCAGCATCACCAGCACGCTGACCACGAGCACCACCAGGGCCCACCGATCCAGCACGACGCTCACAGCGGGCACGACCAGCACGCCGGGCACGGCGGCCACGACAAGCACGCCGGTCACGACCCCGAGATGTTCCGGCGCAAGTTCTGGCTCAGCCTGCTGCTGACGCTGCCGATCGTTGCCACCAGCCACATGGTGATGGACTGGTTCGGCTACACCCTCGACTTCCCCGGCCTGAGCTGGGTCGGCCCGACCCTGGGTACCGTCGTGTTCTTCTACGGCGGCTGGCCGTTCCTGGTCGGCGGCGTACGGGAGGCCCGCGATCGCGCGCCGGGGATGATGCTGCTGATCTCCATGGCGATCACCGTCGCTTACGTCGCCTCGCTGGCGACCAGCCTCGGCGCGTTCGACCTGGACTTCTGGTGGGAGCTCGCCGCGCTGGTCACGATCATGCTGCTGGGCCACTGGCAGGAGATGAAGGCCATCGGCCAGGCGCAAGGCGCCCTCGCCGCCCTGGCCGCGTTGCTGCCGGACGACGCCGAGCGCGTCACCGACGACGGGGTCGAGACCGTGTCGATCTCCGACCTGAGCGTCGGCGACGTCGTACTGGTCAGGTCCGGCGCGCGCGTACCGGCCGACGGGGAGATCGTCGACGGCGCGGCCGAGCTGGACGAGTCGATGATCACCGGCGAGTCCCGGCCGGTCTCGCGGACCGTCGGCGACCGCGTGGTCGCCGGGACCGTGGCGACGGACTCCGCGATCCGGGTCCGGGTCGACGCGATCGGCGAGGACACTGCACTGGCCGGGATCCAGCGGCTGGTGAGCGAGGCGCAGCAGTCCAGCGGGCGGGCGCAGGTGCTGGCCGACCGGTTCGCCGCGATGCTGTTCTACATCGCGACCGCTGCCGCGCTGGTCACTTTCCTGGCCTGGTGGGCGTTCGGCACGCTCGACGAGTCCGTCGTACGGACCGTCACCGTGCTGGTGATCGCGTGCCCGCACGCCCTCGGACTGGCCATCCCGCTGGTGATCGCGCTGTCCACGGCGGTCGCGGCGAAGGCCGGCATCCTGGTCAAGGACCGGCTGGCGCTGGAGCGGATGCGCACCGTGAACGCCGTACTGTTCGACAAGACCGGCACGCTGACCAAGGGCGAGCACGCGGTGACCGGCATCGCCGGCGACGGGATCGACGAGACCGAGGTACTGCGGATCGCCGGCGCCGTCGAGGCCGACAGCGAGCACCCGCTGGCCCGGGCGATCGTCACCGCCGCCGACCAGCGCGGAGGACGCGCCAAGGCCGGCGACTTCACCTCGCTCACCGGTCGTGGGGTTCAGGCAACAGTGGACGGTACGACGTACGCCGTCGGCGGGCCCGCGCTGCTGCGGGAACTGGACGCCACGGTGCCGGGCGTCCTGCGGGACCGGGCTGAGGAATGGTCCGGGCGCGGAGCGGCCGTGCTGTACCTGCTGCGCGTCGACAGCTCCACGGCCGCGGCCACCGGCGCGATCGCGCTCGAGGACGAGGTCCGGCCCGAGGCCCGCGAGGCCGTCGAGCAGCTCCGCGCGGTGGGTGTGGCCAAGATCGTCATGATCACCGGCGACGCCGAACCCGTGGCCCGCGCGGTCGCCGCCGACCTCGGCTTCCGTGACGGCGTCGACGAGGTGTTCGCCGAGGTGCTGCCGGCCGACAAGGACAAGGCGGTCAGCGAGCTGCAGTCCCGCGGCCTGACGGTGGCGATGGTCGGCGACGGCGTGAACGACGCACCGGCCCTGGCCCGCGCCGACGTCGGCATCGCGATCGGTGCCGGGACCGACGTCGCCATCGAGTCGGCCGGCGTCGTCCTCGCGTCGTCGGACCCGCGCGGCGTCACCGGCGTGATCCGGCTGTCGAAGGCGTCGTACCGCAAGATGATCCAGAATCTGGCCTGGGCGGCCGGCTACAACATCGTCGCGATCCCGCTCGCCGCCGGAGCGCTCGCGTGGGCAGGGTTCACGCTCAGCCCGGCGATCGGCGCCGTACTGATGTCGGCCTCGACGATCGTCGTCGCCGCGAACGCCCAGCTGCTCCGCCGGGTCCGGCTGACCCAGGACCGCTGACGACCGGGAATTGACACCATCAGATAGCTCAGTGATTATTGAGGCAATGAGCACTGAGGAAACCTCCAGGGTCGCCCGGGCGCGGGTGCATGCCGCGCTCGGGGATCCGGCACGACTGGCCGTCGTCGACGCCTTGATGGTCGGAGACGCAGCCCCCAGCGAACTGGGGGCGCTGCTCGAGATGCCGACCAACCTCGTGGCCCACCACCTGAAGGTCCTGCAGGACGCCGGACTGGTGGTGCGGACGCGATCGGAGGGAGATCACCGGCGCACCTACGTTCGGCTGGTCCCCGAGACCCTCGCGATCGCCACCAGCCCTTCGCTGACAGCGGCCTCGCGAGTGGTGTTCGTGTGCACGCACAACTCGGCGCGTTCGCAGTTGGCGGCGGCGATCTGGGCGCGGCGCAGTCACGTGCCGGTGACGTCCGCCGGCACCCGCCCCGCCGAGCGGGTGCATCCGCGGGCGCTGAAAGTTGCCCGACGCCACGGTCTCGAGACCGACACCTGGCGGACCGCCCAGGTGGACGAGGTCGTGAGCACCGACGATCTGGTCGTCGCCGTCTGCGACATCGCATACGAGGACTTGCCCGCCGAGGCACGGCCCCGCGTCCACTGGTCGGTGCCGGATCCCGCACGAACCAACACCGACGCGGCCTTCGAGGCGGCGTACAGCGAGCTCGAACGCCGGATCGATCGGCTGGCGCCGCTGGTTGCCGAGGCGCGCGAGTGACCGCCCTTCCCCTGTGGCGACGGGCGATCGCCGAAGGGATCGGGACCGGGCTGCTGGTCACCGTCGTGGTCGGGTCCGGGATCGCGGCCGCGTCGTTGTCGCCGAACGACGTGGGACTGCAACTGCTGGAGAACGCGTTCGCCACCGCGCTCGGGCTCGCCGTGCTCATCCTGATGATCGGACCGGTGTCGGGCGCTCACTTCAACCCGGTGGTGTCCGCGGTCGACTGGTGGATCGGACGACGCAGCGGCGCCGGCCTCACACCACGCGACCTGGCCGCCTACATCCCCGCGCAGATCATCGGCGCGGCACTCGGCGCCCTACTGGCCAACCTCATGTACGACGAAGCAGCGGTGTCGTGGTCGACGACAGATCGCAGCGCCGGCCATCTCTGGCTCGGCGAGGTGGTCGCGACGGCCGGGCTGATCGTGCTGATCTTCGCCCTCGCGGCATCCGGGCGGGCCTCGATCGCGCCGGCCGCGGTCGGTGCGTACATCGGTTCGGCGTACTGGTTCACCTCCTCGACCTCGTTCGCCAACCCGGCGGTCACGATCGGGCGGGCCTTCAGCGACACCTTCGCCGGAATCGCGCCGGGATCCCTTCCAGGCTTCGTGATCGCCCAGGTGATCGGCGCTGCCGTCGGTGTCGCCCTTGTCCGGCTGCTCTACCCGGCAGTCGGACGAGCGGCCGACGAGGTCGTCGTACCCCACACCCCTGCGAGTACAGGAGCATCCCCGTGAGCAAGCCCAGCGTTCTGTTCGTCTGCGTCCACAACGCCGGCCGGTCCCAGATGGCCGCCGGATGGCTGCGGCACCTCGCCGGCGACACGGTCGAGGTGCGGTCGGCCGGGTCCGAGCCGCGCGACCAGATCAACCCGGTCGCGGTCGAGGCGATGCGGGAGGTCGGCATCGACATCACCGGCGCCGTCCCCCAGCGCCTCGAGACCGAGACCGTGCGTGAGAGCGACGTCATCGTCACCATGGGCTGCGGCGACGCCTGCCCGATCTTCCCGGGCAAGCGGTACGAGGACTGGGAGCTCACCGATCCGGCCGGGCAGCCGATCGAGGTCGTCCGGCAGGTGCGCGACGAGATCCGTGCCCGGATCGAGAAGCTCGTCGGCGAACTGCAGACCGCGACTCACTGATCAGAGCTCGGCCACCAGGTCCCGTGCGGTGCGACCGGCTCCGATCAGCGTGGCCGACGCCGGACCCGTCCAGTCGCCGTAGCCGATCAGGTGCAGCC
Organism: Kribbella lupini; assembly: GCF_039529595.1. NCBI lineage: Bacteria > Bacillati > Actinomycetota > Actinomycetes > Propionibacteriales > Kribbellaceae > Kribbella > Kribbella lupini. The sequence goes on from NZ_BAAANC010000002.1 coordinate 988,437, forward strand.
GAGGCTCCTTCATCGCCCGGGTGCCATCGGTCGGGATACTGCCGTCCGGCCCTCGCAGCCCGAGTGGTACGAGGTGGCTGAGCGCGGGCCGGAAGCCGGTGCACCAAATGATCACGTCGTACGACGACTTGGTGCCGTCGCGCCATTGAACGCCATCCTCGACCAGCCGCGCGAAGGGCCCGCGAGCCCGCAATACGCCGCGGTCGCGCGCCTGCCGGACGCTCTCGACCATCACGATGTCACCGAGTCCGGAAACGCCGCCGATGTCAGGTTCGCCGAGCTGCCGGGCGCGCTGCCGTCTGGTCGCGATCTCGAACAACGCCCGGCCGTCGACGTCGTCGGGAAGGAACCGCGGCGTTCGCAGCGTCACCCAGGTCGTGTCGGCGACCGCCGACACCTCGGCAAGGATCTGCGCCGCCGAGTTGCCACCGCCGACGATCAGGACGCGCCGACCGGCAAAGGCAGAGGCGTCGCGGTACGACGCGGTGTGCAGCTGCCGACCGGCGAACGATCCCGGGTACGACGGGACGAACGGCCGCGACCAGGTGCCGGTCGCCGAGACCACTCGCTCGGCCAGCCAATCACCGGCGGCGCTGTGGACGACGAGGCGCTGCCCCTCGCGACTGACCGAGCCGACCGCGGCGGCTCGCCGTACGGCAAGGTCGTACCGCTTCTCGTACTGCGTCAGGTAGTCGACGACGTGTGAGGCCAACGGATACCCGGAGTCGCCGGTCCACGGCGGCATCATCCAGCCGGGCAGCGACGAGTACTGGGTGGGCGAGAACGTCCGCAAGGATGGCCACATCCGCGCCCAGGCGCCGCCAGGCTGCTTGGCCGCGTCGAGGATGACGAAGTCCTCGCCGGGAACCAGCCCTGAGCGGCGCAGGTAGAAGCCGGTGGCCAGCCCGGCTTGACCGCCGCCGATCACGACGACGCGGATCTCGCGCGGCGGCGTCACGTCGGTTCAGTGCCGGGCATCAGCCGGAACCGACAGCAACGTCGACATCCAGGTCAGGCGCTCCGGCAGCGGCCAGTAGTACACCCAGGTGCCGCGGCGCTCGCAGTCGACCAGCCCGGCCTCACGAAGGACCTTCAGGTGGTGGGAGATCGTCGGGCCGGAGACGTCGAACTGCGGGGTGAGGTCACAGACGCAGACTTCCCCGGCGGTCGAGGCGATGATCGACATCAGCCGCAGGCGGATCGGGTCGGCGAGCGCCTTGAACACCGACGCGCCTTCGACCGCGGCGGCACTGTCCAGGGCCGCGTCCATGATCGGGACGCAGCACCCGCCGACCGGCTCGAGCGACAGCTCCTGTCTCGACATACATCTATCTTGACTTACGTCTAATCAGGAGGCAAGGTGGGGTCCGTTGATTAGATGATCATCAACTCAGGACAGTCTTTGGAGACAGACCCATGAGCGTTTCATCGAAGGACCTGCCGGTTGTCGTGATCGGCGCCGGACCGGTGGGGCTGGCCGCCGCCGCTCACCTGGCGGAGCGCGGGCTGCGGTTCGTCGTACTGGAGTCCGGCCCGGGTGTGGCCGCGGCGATCGACGAGTGGCGGCACGTGAAGCTGTTCAGCCCGTGGCGCTACGACATCGACGGCGCTGCCCGCCGCTTGCTCGAGCAGACCTCCTGGATCGAGCCGAACCTGGACGACCTGCCGACCGGCGGCGATCTCATCGACGCCTACCTGGCACCGCTGGCGAAGACGCCGCAGCTGGCCGACCGGATCCAGTACGGCGCTCAGGTGATCGCCGTGACGCGCGTCGGCTTCGACCGCGTCCGTACGGCGGGTCGCGAGGATGCTCCCTTCCTGGTGCGTCTGGCCGACGGGGAGGAACTGCTCGCCGCCGCGGTGATCGACGCCGCCGGCACCTGGCGCCGGCCGAACGTCCTCGGCGGCTCGGGGATCCCCGCCCGAGGCGAGACCGAGCTGGCCGACGCCGTCTCGGCCGCGCTCCCGGACGTCTTCGGGCGTGACCGCGAGCGCTTCGCCGGCCGTCGTACGGCGGTCGTGGGAGCCGGCCACTCGGCCGCCACGACGCTGCTCGAACTCGGGGAACTGGCCGAGACCGAGCCGGGCACCGAGGTGCTCTGGGTGGTGCGGGGCGAGGACCAGGCACGGACGTACGGCGGCGGCGACGCCGACGAGCTTCCCGCCCGCGGCGCGCTCGGCGCCCGGCTGAAGAAGCTCGTCCAGTCAGGCCGGGTCGAACTCGTCAGCAGCTTCCGCATCGAGGCGATCACTCGTACGACGGACGGCCGCGCCGAACTGGCCGCAGGCGACCGACGGGTCGTGGTAGACACGATCGTGAACTCCACCGGCTTCCGCCCCGACCACGACATGGTCGGCGAGCTGCGGCTGGACCTCGACCCGATCCTGGGCTCGACCCGGCAGCTGGCCCCGTTGATCGACCCGAACCAGCACTCCTGCGGCACGGTGCCGCCTCACGGCGTGGACGAGCTGCAGCACCCGGAGTCCGGGTACTACGCCGTCGGCGCGAAGGCGTACGGCCGAGCGCCGACCTTCCTGCTGGCGACCGGGTACGAGCAGGCTCGCTCGGTGGTCGCCGCGTTGGCAGGCGACTGGGAGGCGGCTCGCGACGTACAGCTGAATCTGCCCGAGACCGGTGTCTGTTCGTCGAACCTCGCCTTCGGCGGGTCGTCCGACGAAGCCGGTGGTTGCTGCGGACCGGCCCCGGAGGCGGTCACGATCAGCGCACCGGCCGGCCGCGGGTTGGCCACTGGCATCAGCGGTGGCCTCCTGACCGTCGTCGAGTCCAAGCCCACCACCCAGTCGGGCTGCTGCGGCTGATGGCCTCCGGTCCAGGTCTGGCAGTGGAGACCGCCGCCAGACCTGGACCGACGCGCTTGATCAGCGCGCTCGCCGCGACCCAGACCGTCGGGTACGGCGTCCTCTACTACGCCTTCAGCGTCATCCTCGGCCCGATGAGCCGCGAACTGGGCATCTCGACCACGACAGCGGCCGGAGCACTGACCGTCGCCGTACTCGTCTCCGGCCTGCTGTCGATCCCGGTCGGACGCTGGCTCGACGCCCGCGGCGGCCATGCCTTGATGACCGTCGGTTCCATGCTCGGCGCAACAGCTGTGCTCTGCTGGTCGCAGGTCCAGACCGCGGCCCAGCTGTACGCCGTGTTCGTTGCCATCGGCATCGCATCAGCGATGGTCCTGTACGAGCCGGCCTTCGCCGTCATCGTCGCCGTCACCACTCCCGCCCGGCGCGCGAGAGCCCTGCTCGCCGTCACCCTGGTCGCCGGCTTCGCCAGCTCGATCTTCATCCCCCTCACCGGCCAACTGGTCGCCCACCTGCAATGGCGCTCCGCCCTCGTCGTCCTGGCCGTTCTCCTCGCAGTCGTCACCGTGCCGCTGCACGGCCTAGTACTACGAAGCACCCGAGCGCCCGCCGCTCACATGCCGCGGCACACCCGCCCCTCCCCCAGCCGAGCGTTCCGCGATCCCGCCTTCTGGCTACTAGCGGCAACGTTCGTCCTGAACGGCGCCGCCCTCGCCGTCATCGCCGTCCACCTGGTCCTCTACCTGATCACCCTCGGCCACCCAGCCACCGTCGCCGCGACCCTCGCCGGCCTGCTCGGCCTCCTGTCGGTCACCGGCCGCATCGTCACCACCCTGTCCACCCGATGGTTGCCCATGGCCACCATTGCCGGAGCGATCTTCGTCCTCCAAGGAGCAGCACTCTCCATGCTCCCAGTCGTCGGACGACACACCGCCGGAGCCGTCGGCTGCCTGATCCTCTTCGGCCTCGGCTTCGGCGTAGCCTCGATCGCAACCCCCGCAATCCTGCTGGACCGCTACGGCGCCAGCGGCTACGGCACAATCGCCGGCACCCTGGCCGCGCCCGTCCTGGTAGCCAGAGCCTCGGCCCCACTCGGCGGCGCCCTCATCGCAGCAACCGCCGGCTACCGATTCCTCGTCGTCGCAGTCGCTGCCGCCTGCGTCGTAGCGGGTTTACTGCTACTGCTCGTATCACGGTTGCCTACCGCGCCAGCAGGCGCCGAGCGACGTACTGAGCGTCGCGCGAAACCCTGCGCAACGTGTTCGACGAAAACGAGCGCTGGAACTCGAGGCCGAGGTAGGCCAGACCCGGATGGGTCAACGACAGGCCGCGCCGGTGCTTCGGCATGCCTGTCTCGTCGAGTGCGCCCAGGCCTTCCAGGTACGGAAGGTTCGGCCGGTAGCCGGTCGCCAGAATGACGGTGTCGACGTGCTCGCGACTGCCGTCGGACCACACCACCTGGTCGCCCTCGAACCGGGTGAACATCGGCCTCTGGTCGAGCAGACCTGACTCGAGTGCCGCAGCGTAGAGGCCCGTGTCGAAGACCGGCGTCCCGCGGATGAGCCGGCTCAAGACCGAAGGCGGCAGAAGGTCCAGTCGCAGAGCATGCAGCCAGAAGTGCATGTCACGGCCAGCACGGACCTGCGGCACGAACTGCACGGGTCGCCGTACGGCCAAGGTCACGTCGGCCAACTCGGCCAACTCGTAGCCAACCTGGATCGCGGAGTTGCCGGCGCCGACCACGACAACCCGCTGACCGGCGTACTGCTGAGGACCGCGGTACTGCGCGACGTGGAGGATCTGGCCGGTGAAGTCGCCGGGGATCTGCGGCACGTACGGCCGGCTGAACGACCCGCTCGCACAAATCACACCAGCAGCCCGGAACTCCCCGCCAGCAGCCGTACGCAGGACGAAGCCTGCACCAGAGGTCTCCACCGTCGCGACCCGAGTCTTGAGGTGGATCTCCGCGTCGAGACCGACGCCGAGCTTGTCGAGGTAGGAGACAACCTCGTCCCGCGTCGGGTAACGGTCCTGCTCACCGGGGAACGGCGCTCCGGGGAAGCCGCTGAACCGAGCAGGAGAGAAGAGCGTCAAGCTGTCGTAGTACTCCGGCCACGATCCAACGGTCCGATCGCCGGCCTCCAGCACCACCGGCCGCACCCCGGCCTCGCGAACAGCGAACGCCCCAGCAAGCCCAGACTGCCCTCCACCGACAATCACCACTGCATCAGAAGTCATGAGCCGAACATATCGTAATATCCCGATATGACGAAACGTCGATACTGATTACCCTGGTCACCATGGCGAAGAAGGCTGACAGCGCTCCCGCAGAACCGGTACAGCTCCAGGCCGCCACCCACGACTTCCTGAAGGCCCTGTCGAACCCGACCCGCCAGCGCATCATGCTCCTGTTCGCCCGCGGCGCCGAACTGTCCGTCAACGAGGTCGCCGAACAAGCCGCCATCGGCCAGTCCACCGCCTCCCAGCAACTGGACCTCCTCCGCCGCGGCGGCATCGTCACCTCCCGCCGCGAAGGCAAGGCAGTCCTCTACCGAGCCGACAAAGCCGGCGCCGCCGCAGCCCTGTCCGACCTCCAGGCCTACCTACAGACCTGCTGCTGACCTCGAAAGCCGACGGGCAACTCGAACCCCGTCCGAGTCCATCCCGAAGGCGTGCATCAGCTCACCGAATCCGGCCCTGTCACGCCGAGAGCACGCGACCGGGCGTGTTCAGCGGGGTGCGGGTGAAGACGTTGGTCGGGTCGTAGGTGTGTTTGAGTGCTTGCAGGGCGGCCAGTTTGGCGGGTGAGTAGGCGCGGTGGATGGCGGCACTGTCGGCGTCGGCGATGGTGTTGACGTAGGTGCCACTGGTGTACGGCGTCAGACCCGCGGCGTAGGCGCGGGTGGCGGCGACGCGGGCGTCGTCCTCGTCCGGGTCGGTCCAGTCGTCGCCGGTGGTGAACTCGATCAGCGCGTCGCGGTGGCTGAACGCCGTCGCGTCGTCGGGGACGTCGGCGATGGCGCCGCCGTTGAGGGTCAGCCGGCCGGGGTGCTTGCCATCGGCAAGGAATGCGTCGATGGCCGCGTCCGGGAGCGTGCGCAGGTAGTGGCCCTTGCAGTAGCGGCGGAGGGCGTGGCGGTCGGCGTCGTCGGACCGGGTCTGCAGGTCCAGGTAGCTGAGATGCCGGACCGTCTGCCCGACCGGTCTGCCGACCGCCTGGTACGACGGAAGCAGTTCGAGGCCCTCGCGCGGGTCGCCGACCCAGACGTACCCGATCGTCGCCATGGGCCGTCCGTTGACCTGGGTCACCCGGGCAACGGGCGTCGCTTGGCGCGGCGTACCGGCGAACAGGTCACGCCAGCCGCGGAGCGCCGTACCGGCATCCTCCAGTCTGTAGTGAAGGTCGACGCAGAGCGCCCGGGTTCCGACCGGGTGTAGCCGGAACTCGAACGAGGTCACCACGCCGAACGCGCCACCGCCCCCGCGGAGTCCCCAGAAGAGGTCGGGGTGCTCGGTCGCCGAGACCCGCCGTACGACTCCGTCGGCGGTGACCAGCTCGTACGACTCCACGTTGTCGCAGGTCAGGCCATACTGCCGGGCCAGCCAGCCGATGCCGCCGCCGAGGGTCAGCCCACCGACACCGGTGTGGGAGACGTTGCCGGCCGTGGTGGCGAGACCGTAGCGCTGGGCCGCGACGTCGAGGTCACCGAGCAGCGCGCCGCCGCCGACCCGCGCGCGGCGCCGGACCGGGTCGACCTGCACCGAGCTGAGCCTGGACAGATCGATCAGCAGCCCGTCCTCCACGACTGGCAGGCCGAGGAAGCTGTGCCCGCCGCACCGCACGCCGATCTCGAGCCCCGCCGCCTGCCCGTGCCGCAGTGCCGCGACGACGTCCGCCGTACTCGCGCACCGCGCGATCACCGCCGGGCGACGGTCGACCATCGCGTTCCACACCGTCCGGCTCGACTCGTACTCCGCATCGCCGGGCCGCAGCAGCGACCCCTCGAACGCCGCGATCATCGGACCAGACCCACGATCGAGTCCCGCCGGAACCATGCGATCACGCCGGCGAGCACCAGGTACGTCGCCGGCACCGCCGCGGAGACGCCGAGCACGGCCACGTTCGTCACGATCGCACCGGCCATCAGCCCGGACAGGCCGAGCGCGGCCGCCCCACCGAGCCGCGGCACGAGCAGCGCGACCGCCCCGGCCAGCTCCAGCGCGCCGACGGCGTACCTGAGCCACTGCCCGGCGCCGATCAACGCGAACATGTCGACCATCACCTGGTCACCCGTCAGCTTCGGCAGCGCCGCGAGCACGAACGAACCGGCCAGCAGGACCTGCACCACCCACAGCGCCACGGTCCCCGTGCGCGGCCGGCGGGTGGTCGTCATCGTCGTACTCATCACTACCTCCAAGGGGTTGAACTGGTACGTCCAATCTCGCCGCGAGGACCACCGACCCACATCCGTGCCCACCACTGATGCACCACGGATCGGTCATGATGAGCGGATGCCGGAGGTGTCCGCCCGCGAGGCGGAGGTGCTCGCCGCCCTCGCGAACCATCGAACGAACGCGCAGATCGCCCGCGCGCTGCACATCTCGGTGCGCACAGTCGAGAGCCACGTGTCGTCGCTCCTGCGCAAGTACGCCGTGGCCAACCGCCGTGAGCTGGCCGACCTGGTGGAGGCGCCGCCCGCGCAGGCAGCCGATGGACCGGGGATGAGTGGTCTGCCCGCTGGGCGGACGAGTTTCGTCGGCCGCGCCGAGGAGCTGTCTGCGGTCCGCGAGGCGCTCGGTCGGGCGCGACTCGTGACGCTGCTAGGGCCTGGCGGGATGGGGAAGACGCGCCTGGCCACGGTGGTGGCAGGTGGGACCGGTGCGTCGGGGGCCTTTGTGGACTTGGTACCGGTGCGTGCCGGTCTGGTGACGCGGACGGTCGCCACTGTCCTGGGGGTGGCCGAGCGTCCGCCGCAGAGTCTCGAGCAGGTGCTGGTCGAGCAGTTGCAGACTGGGCAGTGGCTGCTCGTGCTGGACAACTGCGAGCACCTGGTGGACGAGGTCGCCGAGCTGGTGGAGCGTCTACTCGACGGCTGCTCGGGCGTGACCGTCCTCGCCACCAGCCGGGAGCGACTCGGCGTACCCGGTGAGCAGACGGTGCTGCTGCCGCCACTGGACGCGGCCGGCGAGCTGTTCGTCGAGCGAGCCCGGGCGGCCGACCCCACTTTCGACACCTCAGCGGACGTCGACGAGATCTGTGCGCGCCTTGACCGGATGCCGCTGGCAATCGAGCTGGCAGCCGCCCGGATCGGTTCGCTCGGTGCGGATGGCCTGCGAGTAGCGCTCGACGACCGGCTCCGGTTGCTCAGCGGCGGCCGCGGCGTCGACGTACGGCACCGGTCGCTGAATGCGGTGATCGGCTGGAGCTACGACCTGCTGGACGAGGCCGAGAAGCTGCTGCTCCGGCGGTTGTCGACGTACGTCGGTGGCTTCGACCTGGCCGCCGCCTGCGCAGTCAGCCCCGAACTCGGCCGCGGCGAGGTCGCTGATCTCCTCGGACGGCTGACCGACAAGAGCCTCGTCCTGCGCCGCGGGTCCCGCTGGCTGCTCCTCGAAACCATCCGGGAGTTCGCCCGCGACCAGCTGACCCGCGAAGAGCTCGCCATCGCCCGGGACAGCGTCCTGCACTGGGCCGCTGATCGCGCCGGCGAGCTCGAGGCCCAGCTCGACGACGACGGCTGGCAACCGGCGTACGACGAGGTCGTCGCGGACCTGCGCGCCGCCCTGTCGGCGACTCCGCCCGAGGCCGACAGGACCGCCCACCGGCTGGCGCGCTCCCTCGGTCATCTGAGCTTCGCCCGGCGGGAGTTCGTCGAGTCGATCGGCCACTACCGGGCGGCGGCGGACCGCGCCGCCGACGGAGTCACCGCTGCCCTCGACCTGCGGTCCGCCGGCGACGCCACGCTCGCCGTGTCGGAGGCCCAGACCCAGGTCCGGCTCCTGCTCGACGCCGCCGACCGCGCAGTTGCCGATGGCAACGTTCGGGCCACGATGCTGGCCACCGCGGTGATCGCGGTCAACCGCTACCCCACCGGGGACCTGTACCAGTTCGCGCCCGAGGACACCGATCGGATGCTCGCCCAGGCGGTCGAGAGCGCCGTACCGGGCGATCCGCACGTCGCCGCGCTCCTTGCGACCGCGAAGGCCTGGTCCAGCGGCCGCCCCCGGATCGACGCCGATCCCCACTTCGCCCGCGCGGCCGTCGAGGCCGCCCGCGGAACCGGCGATCCGGTCCTGATCGCGGGCGCGATCGACGCCGCCATGGTCGCTGCCGCGAACTCGGGTCACCTCCGCGAGGCCCGCGCCGGCGCCGTGGAGCGGATGCGGTTGACCAGACCGCTGCCGCGGCACGAGCCGTACGCCGCCGCCGAGATCATCGACGCCTTCCACGTCTGGCCGACCACGGCGGTCGCGGTCGGCGACCTGCGGGCGGCAGCGGAGACGCTGGGTGCCCCCGACGACCCTGTGGGTGACCATCCATACATCTCCCTGCCCCGGCTGATCCGGGTGACGGCGCTCACCGGCGATTTCGACACTTGCGTCAAGCAGACGGACGCCCTCTGGGAACGGTGGAAACGCGCCGGCCGTCCACCCATCGAGTGGATGGCGTCCGCGCTGGCAGTCGCTGCGATGGTCCACGGTCTGCGCGATGACGGCCACTACGACACCTGGCAGGAGCGCGCCCTCGAGGTCGCCGGCTGCGCCGCGTTGGCAGACGCTCCCTGGCTCGAAGCTCCCGCGCTGTTCGCGCAGGCGCGGGTGGCCGTGCACCTGCGCCGTACCGAGGACGCCGAGGACGTCGTACGGCGTGCCTTCGAGGACTTCGGCGAGTACTGGTGGGCGCCGTACGCGCGGGCCGGTGCGGCCGAACTGGCCGTGGTGGCCGGCCTGCCTGACGCGGCCGAACTCATCGAGCGAGCCGGCCCGCTGAGCCAGGAGAACGACTGGGCCGCGGCCTGCCTCCTGAGGGCAACTGGCCGCCTGGCAGGCGTCCCGGACACGCTCCTGGCCGCCACTGACGCGTTCGAACGCATCGGTGCGCGCTTCGAGCGAGCAGTGACTCTCACCCTGCTCCCGGACCGCGCCGACGAAGGCCGCGCCGAGCTCCGCGAGCTGGAAGTTCCGTAGTCGGTGTATTCACCACTTGTTTCTCATCGATGAGCAATGGGTCTCATCAAGGAGTAATTGGGCTTTTCCGTAGCGTGATGAAGTCCATAACAAATGGTTCTGGGTTGCATCTTTTTGCATCTTTTTCGGTTGACAGAGAGCGACTTGGGCTACGGTTTGCCGAAAGCAGAGAGTCATAATCCGGGGGGCCGGCATGTTGAAACGTTTTGCGACCGCATTTTTCGTTCTCACTACCGCGGTCACGATGGTGCTGGGGCTCGCTGCCCCGCCCGCGCTGGCAGCCGAGGGTGATCCTGTGTCCTCCGTCGTGGCGACCTGGTCCTGCACCAGCAGCCCGTGCCCGTGGGGCCCGTCGGACACCAGCAACACGGCGGTCTGGCCGGCCGCGGCCGAGCCGGTCCGGGCCCGTTACGGCTACACCGTCTCCCACGACGTGTACGCCCCGGCGCCCAAGGTGGCGGGCTGGAAGATCACCGTCACGTCCGGCAGTGCCACCGTGTTCGCCGGCCCGGCGGACGACTCGCACTCGTCGCTGGCCAGTCTGCAGACCGGCGACAGCTACACCCTGCCCAGCACGCTGAGTAACAGCAGCCTCGTCAGCGTGCAGGACGGTGGGTCGTTCGAGTACACGATCACCCCCGGCACCCCGACCGACCCGCCGCCGGCCTCCGGTGACGGCTCGGTGCTGGCCACCTGGGACTGCACCAGCAGCCCGTGCCCGTCAGGCCAGAGCTACACCAGCAACGCGGCAGTCTGGCCGGCCGCGGCCCAGCCGGTCCGGGCCCGCTACGGCTACACCGTCTCCGCGGACGTCTACGCGCAGGTGTCCAAGGTGGCCGGCTGGAAGATCACCGTCACCTCCGGCAGCGCCACGGTTTACGCAGGCCCGGCCGACGACTCGCACTCGTCGCTGGCCACGCTGTCGGCCGGCGAGAGCTACACCGTGTCCAGCACCCTGAGCAGCAGCAGCATCGTCAGCGTGCAGAGCGGCTCCGCGTTCGAGTACACGTTCACCCCGGGTGGGCCGGTCACGCCCCCGCCGGCCGGCGACGGCCAGTCGCCCCGGGTGACGTGGAGCTGCACCAGCAGCCCGTGCCCGTGGGGTCCGTCGGACAGCGGGTACGCCGCCGTCTGGCCGGCCGAGACCGACCCCAGCCGGGCCCGGTACGGCTACACCGCCTCGCACGACGTCTACGCGCCGGCCCCGCAGGTGGCGAACTGGAAGATCACCGTCACCTCGGGCAGCGCCACCGTGTTCTCCGGCCCGGTCGGGGACTCGCACGCGTCACTGGCCGACCTGTCGGCCGGCCAGAGCTACACCGTGCCGACCACTCTGAGCGGCAACAGCATCGTCAGCGTGCAGAGCGGTTCGCCGTTCGAGTACGCCTTCGTGCCCGGCCCGCCGGTCCCGCCGACGCCGGTCGCCTGTACCGACCCCACCACTTGCGACCCGGTCTCCTGGGTCAACGCCCGCTGGCGCTACGCCGGCACCGGCGAGAACCCCGGTGACTGGTACGGCGGCGTGATCACCTGGCCGGTCGGTACGGCGTACCAGGGCAACGGCCGCTCCGGCGACAACGCGCGCACCGTGTACTCGGAGTCGGGCGTTCCGCTCTACCCGTACATGGGTGCCTGGGCCGACGGGTGCACCGTTCGCGTGGTCACCGGCCGGATCCTGATCGTCGAGTGGCAGCGCGGTACGGACGAGTGGCGGGAGACCCGCGTGAACGCCGGCCAGGCGTACACGATCTCGCTCAGCGGCTCCGAGGACGGCGCCATGATCGAGACGGACAACGACGTCCAGCCCTTCACGGTCTCGATGAGCAACTGCACCCCGCGGCCGCTCTCGGAGTCGAACAACCACCTCCCGGTGGCGAACGCCGGTGCGCCGCAGTCGGTCGTTGCTGGTACGACCGTGACCCTGAACGGGTCCGGCACCGACGCCGACGGCGACGACCTCACCTACGCGTGGACCCAGACCGGTGGACCGGCGGTGGTGCTGTCCAGTACGACGGCGGCGAAGCCGACCTTCACCGCCCCGTCCTCAGGGTCCACACTGACCTTCAGCCTGGTGGTGCGGGACGGCCACGCCAACAGCGCGGCGGCGACCACCACGGTGACCACCACCAGCGCGGTCAACCAGGTGCCGGTGGCGAACGCCGGTACGGCGCAGACGGTCACCACGGGTACCGCGGTGACGCTGGACGGCTCCGGCAGCCGCGACGCCGACAACGACCCGCTCACCTACACGTGGACCCAGACCGGTGGGCCGGCGGTGACGCTGTCCAGCCGGACGGTGCAGAAGCCGACCTTCACCGCCCCGTCCACCAGGACCACGCTGACGTTCAGCCTGGTGGTGCGGGACGGCAAGGCCAACAGCGCCGCCGTCACCACCACGGTCACCACCAACACGGCGCCGGTGGCGAGCGCGGGGGCGGCGCAGTCGACCGAGTCCGGCGTACCCGTGACGCTGGACGGCTCTGGCAGCCGCGACGCCGACAACGACCCGCTGACCTACACCTGGACCCAGACCGGTGGCCCGGCAGTGACGCTGTCCAGCCGGACAGTGCAGAAGCCGACCTTCACGGCCCCGGCGACACCGACCACGCTGACCTTCAGCCTGGTCGTGCGGGACGGCAAGGTGGACAGCGCGGTGTCGAACACGACGGTGACCGTCACCGGTCCGAACCTGGCCCGGGGCAAGACCGCCACCCAGTCGAGCACCAGCGGTAGCGCGGTGGCGGCCCGGGCGGTGGACGGCAACACCAACGGCGTGTTCGCGAACGGCTCGGTGACCCAGACCAACCTCTCCACCCAGCCGTGGTGGCAGGTCGACCTCGGTTCCGCGGCGGCCGTCTCCACGGTCACGGTGTGGAGCCGAACCGACTCGAACCGGATGGGCAGCGGCTCGGTGTTCATCTCCTCGACCGACATGAACGGCCGGTCGATGTCCGCGCTGCGGGCCGACGACTCGGTGAAGGAGCTGTCGTTCGCGGCGTTCTCGTCCACCACCAACAGCCTGACCCTGAACGCGGGCAACGCCACCGGCCGGTACGTGCGGGTGCAGCTGTCGAGCATCATCACCACCCTGAACCTGGCCGAGCTTCAGGTCGGCGGCACCACCGGCGCCGTGAACCTGTCCACCAACCGGCCGGCCACGCAGTCGTCGACCGACGTCGGCACCGCCGCCCGGGCCGTGGACGGGAACACCAACGGCATCTTCGCCGCCGGGTCGGTGAGCCGGACGGCGTCCAGCTCGCAGCCGTGGTGGCAGGTCGACCTGCTGACCAGCTCCCGGGTCAGCAACGTCACGGTGCACAACCGGACCGACGCCTCGGCCGACAAGCTGAACAACGCGGTGGTGTTCCTCTCCACCGCCAGCATGTCGGGCCGGACCTACGCCCAGCTGATGGCCGACTCCACCGTGACCAAGCTGAACCTCGGGGCGACCCCCGGGGCGGTCACCAGCCTGCCGACCAACACCGTCGCCCGGTACGTCAAGGTGCAGTCGCCGGCCACCAGCGCCGGCGTGATCAGCCTGGCCGAGGTCACGGTGACAGGCACCCAGCCCAACTGACGCACGACCAGGGATCCGTCTCGGTTCGCTCCATCGACGAAGCACACGGTCCGGGCACCGCGCCCGACCAGCCGCGCGAGAAAGCCGATGAGCGAGCCGGGACGAATCCATCAGGCGTCGCCTGTGGTCCGGGCGTAGCGCCGCCAGGCGTAGCGCCAAGGGATGACGGCCAGGATGACGACGACGAAGGCACAGCGGAACAGCACGCCGCGTGCTTCGGCGTTCAGGTCACCGGCGATCCACTGGGGCACCGCCACCGCGCTGACCCAGATGACCTTCCAGCCCACCTCGAGCAGCAGGATCGGCAGCATGCGCGTGGGGTGCCTGAGCCCGAGGAACGCCAGCAGGGACATCGCCGTGAGCACGCAGGCAACCACGCTGTCCATCACCGGCAGCGATCGAGCGTCCTGGACCAGCACGGGCCATTTGACGACGGCGATGCCCACGCCCATGAACGCGTATCCGCAGCGCATGAGGTGGAGCCGCCAGGTCGCCAGTTCCTGATCGCGGCGCGGGCCGGTCGTTCGTGCACGCAGCTCGTCGCGGACGGCCGAGTCGGTTCTGGCGTGCGGTTCGCTACTCATGGTCGTGGCGGGTCAGAACGCGCCGGCGCAGCCGATGGAGCTGCGGCATGAACCCGTAGATGACGATCGGTACGGCGACGGTCGCCAGGACGAAGGTCCGAACGACCGGCGTCAGCGTGCCGAGCCAGCCCCCAAGGGCGAGGTTGAGGGCGGTGAGGGTCGGGAACACGGCCAGCCAGATCATCACGGCCAACTCGTGCTTGGTCGGAGGTCCAGGTACGGCGGGCTGGGATTTCGGGACAGGTTTCGGAACGAGCGATGGTGTGGTCATGTTCCGAGACTGGGGCTGGACAAGGCGTTCGCCCACAAAGGTTGCTGTTTGTGGGAAATCGGCGTCAGATGACTGCGTGGACCACAGCGCAGCGGCGGAGATTGCCGTCGTACTCGAAAAGGTCGGGGGGCGGCTCAAGCGGTTGCGCGCGCAGCGCCGAATGACCCTGACCGCTGTCGAGACGGCGACGGGAATCTCCAAGAGCACGCTGTCGCGGCTCGAGACCGGACAACGACGGCCGACGCTGGAACTGCTGCTCGCCCTGTCGCAGGTGTATCGGGTGCCGCTGGACGACCTCGTCGCCGCGCCGGTGCAGGGCGATCCGCGGATCCGGCTCAAGCCGGGTCAGGTCAAGGGCCGAACAGTGATTCCGTTGACGCAGCAGCCTGACGGCACGCAGGCGTGGAAGATCGTCGTACCGGCCGGCAAGGTCGTCCCCGAGCTCAGAGCACACGACGGCCACGAATGGATCTACGTCCTGTCCGGCCGGCTGCGCCTCGTGCTGGGCGACGACGACTGGGTGCTCGGACCCGGCGAGATCGCCGAGTTCAGCACCCGGACGCCGCACTGGTTCGGCAGTACCGGCGACGGGTCCGCGGAGATCCTCAGCATCTTCAACCGTCCGGGCGAGCGGATGACAGTCCGGGCAACGACTCTCCGCCCGTAGGCAGCACGTTCGATCGGAGCGTGTGGTCCCTACTGCTCCGACGGGACCGCGAGGACGGGATCCGTTCCCCCTTGGTCGAGCCGGAACGGCGGGTAGGTGTCGGTCATCAGCGCCGCGTAGCCGGCCACCCGCAGTGCCCACCGGTTCATGCCCAGGATCACGTCGTACAGCGGACGGGGGTAGGCCCCGGTGAAGGCCAGGATGACCGCGGCGATGATCACCAGGATGCCGACCAGGCCGCCGCTGCCGATGTTCCACTGCCAGTTGTCCGAGCGGTTGGCGACCCAGGCCCCGCCGCCGACGAAGACCCCGACGATGACGTAGTGCGGGATCGCGAGCAGCCACCACTTCACCAGGACGAGTCCGCGCGACAGGTGTTCGGGGTAGTCCACGGACAGGTGCGCGGGGTAGTCCTTGACCTCGGCCAAGGTGAAGGGCGGGTACTGATCGGTGCCGAGCGCGCCGTACGCGTAGTACGTCACGCGCCAGGACCATCGCATCACGCCGACGTTGTAGTTGAAGATCGCCCGCGGGTAGCGCCCGGTGAACAGGATCGCGAAGAACGCACCGACCGAGCTCAGCAGGAATCCGATCCACAGGAACGCCAGTACGACGTAGTGCGGGATCACCAGCACCCACTTGACCAGCCAGAGCCACCGCGACAGCCTCGGATCCAGCTCGGCGTTCACGTGCACCGGGTACGCAACGGACGTTGTCATCAAAACCATCTCCAGAGGTCTTACAAGCTGACTGATACCGGGCTCCTGCTCGCCGCTGACCTGCTACTTCACTTCGGCTCTCATCACCTGGCGGAGTCCGACGAGCAGGGGGACCACGAGCCAGACGATGCCGGTGACGCCGATGTTGGCCCACTGCTCTGCGGTGAGCGACTTGTCGAAGACGAACAGGCCGCTCTGGGCGAACTGGATGTCGATCCACGGCTGCAGGTCGTGGAACCACTGCTGACTGCCGGCCAGCAGGCCGAAGATCGTCGGCAGGAAGAAGGTGTAGACGAAGTAGGCGACGACGGCACCGATCGAGGCTCGGAAGAGCACGCCGAGCATGAAGCCGATCAGCAGGCTCAAGACCATGCCCAGGACGTAGTACAGGCACTGGGTGACGGTCACGTCCCACACCAGAGTGGCGCCGGTGACGGCCGCGCCCAACAAGTTGCCCAGGGCACCGACCGCGAAGGTGAGGGCCATCGCCGCGATCGCGATGACGACCGAGGAGATCGCCTTGGCGGCAATGATCCGCCCCCGGTGCGGGACCAGCGTGAACGTCGTCAGCCCCGTCCTTTGGCTCCACTCGCTGGTGACGGCCAGGATCGCGATCAGCGGCAGGATGATCACCACCGGGAAACGGATCGCGGTCGCGAAGGTGGAGTACGTGAGCTGGTCGTTCGGGGCGAACAGGATCACGCCGCCGGCGGCGAGGACAGCGGAGATGGCGATGCTGGCGATCAGCCAGAAGCCGGAGCGGGTGTCGAACATCTTGCGGAGCTCGACTGCCGTGATCCGGCTCAGCGGGATGCGTGGTGTGCTGGTGCGTCCTGCCCGGACGGTCTCCACAGCGATGGCGGTCATGCCGGTACTCCTTCTCGCTGGCTGGCGGAGGTGAGTTCGAGGAACATCTCCTCGAGGCCGGCGCCTTCGGCAGCGCGCAACTCGGTCAGGGCGATACCGGCCCCGAGTGCGATGGTGCCGACTCGTGCGGCTTCTGTGTCGGTGTGCAGCGCGCCGTCTCCGGCGCGGGTCGTGACGAGTCCCGCGGCGGTCAACGCCTGCTCGAGCCGGGCGATGTCTGCGGCGCGTACGACGGTGCCGGCCGCGCGCAGGAGATCGGTCTTGGATCCTTGCGAGACGATGCGGCCGAGGCCGATCATCACGATGTCGTCGGCGATGACCTCGATCTCGTGCAGGAGGTGCGACGAGAGCAGGACGGTTCCGCCGCGGTCGGCGTACCCGCGCAACAGGTCGCGCATCCAGCGGATACCGGCCGGGTCGAGCCCGTTGGCGGGCTCGTCGAGGATCAGCACCTCCGGGTCACCGATCAGGGCGGTCGCGATGCCGAGGCGTTGACGCATGCCCAGGGAGTACTCCCCCACCCGCCGGCCGGCCTCGTCCGGGGTCAGGCTGACCACCGCGAGCATCTCTTCGACGCGTGCGCGCGGCAAGCCCATGTACTGCTGGGCAAGGGTGAGAATTTCGCGGCCGGTACGACCGGCGTGCTGGGCGGACGCGTCGAGCAGGACGCCCACTTCGAGCCCTGGGTTCGGCAGGTCCGCGAACCTGCGGCCGGAGATCGTGGCGTGTCCGGAGGTGGCCCGGGTGAGTCCGACCATGATCCGCATCGTGGTCGACTTCCCGGCGCCGTTCGGGCCGAGGAAGCCGGTCACCCGGCCGGAAGCCGCGGTGAAGGTGACGTCGTCGACCGCGAGCGTGGTGCCGTAGGTCTTGGTCAGTCCGTCGATGGTGATCATGGACGAGGTGGCGTGGTCATGGTTGCTCCCGTGGAAAAGGGTGTCCTGCCGAGCCGGCTCAGATGGTGATGGCGACCTTGCCGCGCACGTTGCCGGCCATGAGGTGACGCATCGCGTCCGGGACGTCGTCGAGCGCGAAGGTCCGCTCGAGGCTCGGCGTCACCTGGCCGGTCTCGATCAGGTCGGTGATCCGCTCGAGATCCCTGCCGCTTTCCTTGTTGACGACCATGGTCAGTCGCTGACGCAGGAACAGCGACGTGATCAGGGCACCCAACTGGCGGTGCATGCCGCCGGTCAGCTTGCCGCCGCCCTCGCCGCCGGTGAGTACCGCTGTGCCGGTCGGCGTGAGCGCGCGGCGCAGCCGGGACAGGGACGGATTGCCGGCGATGTCGATGATCAGGTCGTACGGGCCGGACGCCGCGAAGCCCTCGCGGGTGTAGTCGATGACGTGGTCCGCGCCGAGGGCTTTCACCAGGTCGAGCTTGGCGGTACTGGCGACGCCGGTGACTTCGGCGCCGAAGGCTTTCGCCAGCTGTACGACGTAACTGCCGACCCCGCCCGATGCTCCGGTGACAAGCACGTGCTGGTCGGCCTCGATCCGCCCGGCGGTCACCGCGGCGAGCGCGGTCAGCGCCGAGATCGGGACCACCGCGGCCTGCTCGAAGGACAGGCCGGCGGGCTTCCGGGCGAGCTTGTCCTCGCGGGCTACGGCGTACTCGGCGTACGAGCCCGGCGCGACGCCGTACACCTCGTCTCCCACCGACCACCTGGTCACCGCCGGGCCGACGGCCTCGACCGTGCCCGCGACATCCCGTCCCGCCACCGGGTTCTTCGGTCCTCTGAGCCCGAACGCGAGGCGAAGCAGGTACGGCGTACCCGTCATCAGGTGCCAGGTGCCGCGGTCGAGACCGGCGGCGTGCACGCGGACGAGGACCTCGGAGCCGGAGATCTCGGGCCGGGCGATCCGTTCAGGGTGCAGGACGTCGGCCGTGCCGTAGGCGTGCTGGACGATCGCGCGCATGGTTGCCGTGGTGCTGGTGGCCATGGTGTTCCTCTGGTGGGTCTGGGGGCGGAACCGATGTCGGTGCCCCGCGCACCGATGGCCTTGCTCCTGCTCGTACCGGGCACACGTCGTACTTGGTGCGCCCGAGGCTTGGCTACGGGGCGGGCTTGAAGCCCTTGACGATGAGGTAGATGCCGAACGACAGCTCCCAGATGAACTCGGGGATCGTCGCGAGGGCCTGCAATGCGCCCCCGCGGTCGGTGATGTCGAACATGACCGCGACTCCCGACAGGATGATCAACGGACCTCCGACCAGGCCGAACATCGCCAGCTTCCGCGGCACAAGACCGGTCCGGTACATCAGACAGCCCAGAATCAGTCCGTTCGAGACGCCGACGACAACCCCTGGCCCGATCAGGAACGCCCGGTCGTAGATCGCGACGAACGCCTGACCGAGTGCGGCGTCGGCCGTGCCTTCCTGCCGCATGTACACGAACGTGAGCAGACTGAGGATGCCGATGGCCGTGAACATGCCCTCCACGAGGCGCGCGGCGACGTATCCCAGTGCGAGGCCTTCGCTGTACCGCTTGTAGATCGCGTAGGGCACGACGGCGGTGCCGAGGCTGGCGACGATGAGGACGAGTTCGAGGACAGCGCCCAACGCCACACTCGCTGTGGGGTCGGCGCCCGTCCCGGTGATCAGCCCGGGATTGTCCCGGACAGGGGCGTACAGGAAGAAGAACGCCGGAATCGAAGTGACGAAGGTGATCACCATCAACCACCCCGTCAAGGTGGCGATCTTCCGGTCACTTGCCGTGCTGCTGCGTCGAGCTAGATCGATGCTCATGTGGAATCCCACCCAGAGCCGACACGGCCGAGTGACCCTGACCGGGTCACTGCACGCCCAACGCGGCTCAATCGCCAGCATGTGCCTATTCGCGAGCCCTGTCTACCATCAGCGTCTCGGCGCCCGCTGCTGTCGAGCCTGGACAGGGCTCGTGGAAAGGAACATGCTGTGGCCAGCGCGGTCAGATCTTGCGCTCAGCAACCCCTCAGGGTTGCCACAGTTTCGTGCCGTGCTGGGGGCGGTTCGCATGGGCACAATCAGCACGGAGCACACGAGCGAAGTGGCCGGGCGGCCTGTCGCGGTGGGACGTTCGACAGCTGGCGCCAGCCGCAGAACCGTTGTGGTGACTGGCCTCTTGTTCATCGCTTCGACGGTGGCGTTCACGATCGCGGCGACGGTGTTGTCGATCACGTTCGACTGGCCCGACATCCTGCGCGAACCTGCCGACGTCGTACTCCCCGAGTTCGCAGCCGGTGGTGCGAGTTTGGTGTGGACGTGGTTCGCGGTCGCCTGGACGTACGCCGTACTGGCGGTGCCGATCTTGTTGCTGCCGACAGCGTTGGCTCGTCGCGGCGATGCTGCACTGCGGACAGCTACCTATCTGGGTGCCGCGTCGGTGTTGTTGTCGTTGATCGGGTTTCTCCGCTGGGTGTTCGTCGTACCGGCTCTGGCCGATTCCTACGTCAGTGGCGACGAAAGCACTCGCGCGGCGGTGGCCGCGGCCTGGACTGCTCAGCATCAGTACGGCGGCGCGCTGCTCGGGGAACATCTCGGCCAGTCTCTCGCTGTCGCCTGGTCCGTCACGGTCAGCGTCATCATCCTGCGGTCCCGAGTGATGCCTGCGTGGACGGGCTGGCTCGGACTGCTCGCAAGCGCCCTGTACTTCGTCAATCAGGGCGACATCCTGTCCACCGCGGTCCCCGGCGTACCGGTGTGGGAACTGGGCGGCCTCCTCGGCAGCTACCTGTGGGGTGCGTGGCTGGTCGTGCTCGGCGTCCTGCTGCTCAGGCGGGTGAACAGGGATGCCGGCTGAACGAGACCGCATGAACGGCCGAACTGTTCTGATCACCGGCAGTACCGGAGGAATCGGCAAGGCGACCGCCCTCGGCCTGGCGAAGCTGGGCGCCCGGGTGCTGATCGCCGGGCGAGACCCAGCACGTACCGACGATGCGGCGCGCGAGATCCGCGCGGCGGGCGGTCAGGACGTGGACATGTTCGTCGCGGACCTGTCCTCCCAGCGAGAAGTGCGGCGGCTGGCCGCCGAGGTGCTCCAGCGCCATCCACGCATCGATGTACTGATCAACAACGTCGGCGGCTACTGGAACACACGCCACCTCACCGCCGACGGACTCGAGCACACCTTCGCCCTCAACCATCTCGCACCGTTCCTCCTCACCAGCCTGCTCCTCGAGAGCCTGAAGCGAAGTACCGCCGGCCGCGTGGTCACCGTCTCCTCCAACGCCCAGGCGATGGGGCGCATCGACTTCGACGACCTGCAGGGCGAACAGTCGTACTCCGGCGCCCGCGCCTACAACCAGTCCAAACTCGCCAACGTCCTGTTCACCTACGAGCTCGCCAGGAGACTGCGGCACACCGCAGTCACGGCCAACGCCGTACATCCCGGTCTGGTGAGCACCTCGTTCGGTGCCAGCGACCCTGGCCGAGCCCAACGGCTACTCGTCCCTGTCCTGCGCCCCTTCATGAAATCCCCCACCCGCGGCGCAGCAACCTCCATCCACACAGCATCCGCGCCGCAGATCGAGCGGACGTCGGGCCGCTACTACGCCAACAGCAAACCCACGCGGTCCTCCCGCCGCAGCTATGACGAAACGGTCGCCGCGCGACTGTGGGAGGTGAGCGCCGACCTCGTCGGGCTCACCGCCCGGTCCGGCGGCACGGACCCCAGGAGCTGAGAACCATGAACCGACCACCACCCGCCTTCCTCCGAACCTGGATGCTCTGGACCGCGGGCTTCCTCGCCTTCCCGATCGCCGGCATCGCCGGCAACCTCACCGCTGGACGCGTCAACGACGCCCTCGCCGCACTGCTCGGTGGCGTAGTCACCGGCGCCGTCCTAGGAGCCGGACAGGTGCTCGTCAGCCGCCGACGGCTCGATCCGCGCACCTGGATACCAGCCACCGCGATCGGTATGGGCCTGGGTCTCCTACTCGGCGCCACGACCGTCGACTACGGCACCACACTCGGCGACCTGGCCTTGATGGGCACCCTCACCGGCGCCGTCCTAGGCCCGGCGCAAACCCTGGCGCTGTCAGCCAAGACCCACCAACGCTGGGCATGGGCCGCCGCCCTGCCGATCTTGTGGGCGCTCGGCTGGACCGTGACCACCCTCGGCGGAATCAGCGTGGAAAACCAGTTCACGATCTACGGCGCCTACGGAGCAATCACCTTCGCCGCCCTGTCCGGCCTGCTGCTCCACCACCTGCTGCCATACCGCGCCGAGGCCGGACCGACCCCCACGCAGCCGCGAATCGCGACCGAAGTATGAGCACGCCACCGCAGTCAGCCGGGGCCATTTCTTCCATAGCCACCAAAACATAAGCCCAATTCAAAGAGCCGACGAGGGGACTCGAACCCCTAACCACCGCTTTACAAGTTGGACGCTCCACCCGCTCTGGACTGTCACCAGCGTGATTGGTGGGCTTGGCGGCTGTCATCACTGCCGCTTTTGGCATGTTCCGACTCGTCTTCATTGACAGCACCATTGACAGCCCCGGTGCCACAGGGTCGGGGTGCTACAGCTGCTTGGGGTTCTTGAGCACCTGACGGCCATCTCGACCCAACAGAGGAGGAGTCGAACGGATGACCTTCTCATTACGAGGAGGAATGACGCCGTCGTATCCGCTCTCATCGGTCGTTTGAGCTTCGCGACTGCCGTCAATCGTGGCGGGATCTCCGATGCGTCTCCGTGAGTTGATGCCACGAAAGATGCCACGAATCTGATCCATCGATCCGGACTCGGGACCGTGCCAGCGGCGGAAACTGTCGCGGCACCTGGGACCGGGGTACGGAGCTGACGGCTAGAGATTTCGAGCGGATACCACCGCGGAATCTGCACGTGCCAGTACGCGAGTTCGCGTTATTGGTCCACAACGCGCTACTCAACTGAGGGTCTTCGCGCACCTCGACACATGCGTCGGCCCCGTCCGTTGCCAGCACTCGTCCACTGCCCCAGAGGACCGCGCCCGGGTAGGTCATCTAGGTCGCCACTCAGTGTGGTCAACTAAGAAGTCGGCCCTCACGTCATCGCTCAGTTGAGGTTGGACACCTACAGGGGAACTGCTCACCATCGACGAGCAACTGCATGAGATACGCCCAAGGCTGATCAACGCCGTGCTGAACCCGGTAGTTCACGAACTCGCGGACTGGACCGGCTATGTTTGCCAATGGATGATGCCACGCGTCGAGAACGACATCCCGGTCGACTTGCCCGCGGTATACATACCCGCCGAGGGTATCATAAAGCGCGAGGGAGTAATTGATTTCATCCCAGCCATCGTCTCCAAGTCCGGGGAATTGACCGTCTCGCGCGGCCAGGAACAGCTTACGGCGGCCTGAAGCTGCGACGGGTTCTATCATCAGCTCATGTAAACGCTGATACGTCGACGAGCGGGCCATCCTCTCAGCATGCATTGAGGCTTTCCGGGCGAGTTCCTTTGTGGTGTTTACGTTCTGCCTCGCAGTCACGAGTGACACAATGAGGGCCAACAGAGAGACACCTAGCGCTAGAAGATCCTTATTGTTTTCCCAGAAACCACCAGCGGATGGGGCAGCGGAGATGAATAGGGCGCTCACAAATTTCACCTTAGCCGCGAACTAGATACAAAGCGAGTGGACCGGGGCACATCGCCGGACCGCGCACTCATCCATCAGGAGGGCCCCGCGCCGCGTAAGCGCGCTCGGTCGCAACGGTCGAATCAAGCGGCCGGCGCCATAGACTCGTCATACATCCGGCCCAGAAGTTTGGGGTGACGCCGTCGTGCGGAACTGCCCATGGCTGACGCGTCGAGCACGCCTGCTGCAGGAGTGCAGAGCTACACACCTGGGAACGCTTCTTGCTTGCGAGGACTGGATATTCACCGGCCTCTATGCGATGCTGCGCCCTTGGTGACTGGGGGGGAACCAGTCGTGCTTCGGAGGGGGCGGCATGCTGCTGCGCGAGCTTGCTGAAGAATTCAGAAACAATCGTGTGATCGTAGTCGTGGGGTCTGGAGTCAGCGTCGCCGCAACGGACAACGCTCCAACTGCATCCTGGCTCGGGCTCATACGCTCTGGAATCGACTACGTCGAGGAAAACGTTCCGGGCCTACCCGAAACGTGGGCCGAGGGCGCTCGGGGTGACTTACAGCGAGGAGCAGATCACATGCCCTCGCTTCTATCAGCGGCAACTAAGGTCTCTACGGAACTCAGCGCTCACGCGCAAGCGGCCTACAAACGATGGATGCGCCGCGACGTCGGCGAGCTTAAGGTCACTTCACCGACGCTCGTCGAATCAATCGTGGGACTTGCGTGCCCAATCCTGACTACCAACTACGATCAAATCTTGGAAGAAGTGTCGGGCCGTCAATCCGCAGTCTGGAAGCGACCAGACCAAATGCAAGCCGTGATTCAGGGTCGATCAAATTCGATCGGGCACTTGCATGGCATCTGGTCCGAGACCGATAGCATCGTCCTCGGGATCGAGACCTATGCCGCAATCACAGCAGATAACGCAGCGATGGGACTTGAGCAAGCACTTGCGGTGGCGAAAAGCCTAGTTTTCATTGGGTGTGGTTCAGGTCTCAGCGATCCAAATTTTGGATCGCTGCGCAGATGGCTCAAAAATACCTTCCCATCTACTGAGAATCTCCATTATCGGCTGTGCACAAAAGCAGAGGTGGCCCAACTAAATACAGAGCATCGGGACGAGCCTATTGTTCCTGTGCCGTACGGCGACTCCCACGACGAGCTAGACGGGTTCTTGAGGTCATTCTGGCCCGCACCAGCTGCCGCGGTCCAGACGATAGACGCAAGCGATCCCTCGCGAGCGACCGAGGTAATCGAAGAGGATGTGCGCCGCACATCAATTCTCGCCGAACATTTGGGCAGCGTCGACGGTCTCGACATGAGTCAGCTTCTCATTCCCCCCGTGTTGCTGCCAGTCACCCACGAACAGTTCGTTGCGTCGCAGGACCTCGAAGATGGTGTCCGTATTCAACGATGTGATCTCAAATCGGACTTGTCGGAGCAGCGGCTACTACTCGCCGGCGATGATGGCGCCGGCCTCACCAGCTCCCTCGAATGGCTTGTCGACCAGCGCTCCCGGCTATACCCGGATGAAGTCCCCATCGTTATCGATTTTCACAATGATCTCAAAGCAGGCCCCTCGCCTCTACGCCGCGCAGTCGAGAAGAAGCTGCTCTTGGCCGGCATCAAATCGGGCCGAGGCGCCGAGTTCCCTCCGATCGCACTCGCGGTGGACAACGTCGCGATCTACCCGCAGCGTAAATTGACTAGGCTCATCTCAGATTTGGCGAAGGAGGAGTTCTCCTGGGCAGCAATCGGCTGCAAGATCGGCGCCGAGATTGTTGTCGGGGACCAGCTGCGCGAGGCAGGCGTTCCGGCGACTTCGCGATATCTGGGTAGGCTAAATACTCGCGACGTGCAAAAAATGGCATCCCTCGTGGCTCCGGGCCGCGCAAATTTTCTCGCCCGCAAGGCCATCGAGATCGTTAACCACCTAAGTCTTTCCCGCACGCCCTTCGTATTCTCCATGGTTATCAGCACACTCTTACATGGAGAATCGCTCGCCTCCGTTACGTCCGAGACGGCATTGCTTGACACGTATGTCAATTTGCTCCTTGGACGCGGCGAAGTGTCCGACGATTCAAGATTTATTCTCGACCACCGCGACAGATCCGACATGCTTGGAACATTGGCGGCGGAATTTGTCCGACAGGACAAAGGATCACTAGCAGAGCACGACGTAGTCAGAGTCTTCCATGAGTACTTCGAAGAGGTCGACTGGCAGGAAAATCCCAGTTCAGTTCTCCAAGGCTTCAAGGACTGCTACCTGCTTTCCGAACGGGCCGGACAAGTGGTGTTCAGACAAGCGAGCTATCTCCACCTGTTTAGCGCCAAGCACGCCATGTTCTCGCGGGATTTCCTCGACAAACTCTATGAGCGCCCACTGTACTATGCGCCGATAATCTCACATTATGCGGCGCTGATGAGGAGTGACGCCCGAACGGTCGAAATTGCTGCGGAGACATTGTTTGGCGCATCAGATCGCCCTCGCAACGGATCTGGGCTTTTCGTCGAAGTTGAAAAACCACCGACGCATCAGTCCGTAGATTCCTTGATCGCCCAACTGGATCTGAGCGCCCACAGCGAAGATGAAGATGATGAGTTTGCATCATCCAGTGACGAATCAGTGGACTGGCTTGACCGCTTCGACGAGCCCGAGCAACTCCCGTTCCCTCTCGATCGTATCGAAGATGCGCCAGATGTCGTAAGAATCGACGCCGCACTACGCCTTGTCTCGAATGTACTGCGCGATTCGGACCTGATTCGAAACCCCGAACTAAAGAAGCGTGTACTTCACGAGGTGCTGCTTGTATGGGGCGTCCAAGTCCAGATTTATGAACAGGACGAGGCATATCAAGAGGTGCTCGGAAAAATGGGGCGTATGCTGGCCGAGCAGCGTCGCGTCCCAAAGAACCGCGCGGATGCTTTCGTTGAAATGTTTCTCGAACTCTCCCCTATTCTACTCGCTTTCAGTGGAATGTTGACATCTCTCTCGTCGCGGAAGCTACTCAAGAGCCTTGACCGCTGCTTCGATGACGTTGTTTTTGTGAATGAGCCGTTTGCGGCAGTCATGGGCGCATTGTTCGCGTTCGGCTTACAGGAGCCGGGTTGGACCAAATATCTTGTCCGGACGCTCGAACGGCATCCCAAGGTGCCGGCGGTTGACGACGTTCTTCACACACTGGCGCTATTCGCCTACTACCAGCATAGGTTGCATAAAGAAGACGCTGAGCGGCTACACAGCATCCTCGTTGACTTTAACGTCACACGCCTTGGCAAGCTCCCACATGCGGAGTTGGCCAGGCGAAAAGAGCAGATATCGTCCAAGCTAAGGGCAAATCGCGGATTGTCACGCAGCCGATTGCCCCAGGGTCAGACCGTCTTCTCTGCCAGCCCCGACGAGCCGCCCGTCGAGCTTGAAGGGTGAGAAGGCGCGTCTGCCGATGCACGTCGTATCGAGACAGGGGTCGAAAGGCACCGTTGACCACGGCGACGACTTTCAAACCGCTGGCGTGCCTTTACTGCAGGGTCAAGAAGCGGCGCAGTTCTTGGCCAGCGGCTCGGGGCGCGGTCCTGTTGGCCGGGGTCTGTGGATAACCAGCCGCAAGCCGAGCCGGCTTCAGGCATCCTAGAAATGCTCCTCGGGGTGAGGCCACACCACAGCAGGGCCCGTCATGTGCCGTACGGCTCCGGGGTATCCGCTGGTGAAGGCCACCCCGAGGACCGCCCGATGTCGAACAGGCAGCTTTTGCCGCCGAGAGCTCGCAGGTTAGAAGTGCTCAAGCCGCGGTAAAGACCGGGGGTTGCAAAGACGCGAAGGTCGCTGCGCTCGAACGTTCCTACCTGTCACTGGGCGAGGGGAAGTGTCGGGACGTCATCGGGCTGAAGGTTTCCGCGGTACCTGCGTATCGGAGTGGGTGTCGCCATTGGCTAGCCTGGATCGCTGCATCGGCGCTGACCTCGACCACATCGTCGGGCCGGGTCTTGGTCAGCGGCTTCTTGGAGTCTCGACCTGCCCACCGCTGCGAACTGATCTCGTCCGGCCAAGGGTGGTTGCGGCGAGCGGGCCGGAGCACCGCGGCGAGCTCGGCCGACTGGGCGTCGGTGAGCGGAACGGTGCGGCCGACAACGACCAGGTCGCCGCCGAGATACCGGCCGGCGATCACGACTTCGGGCCGCTCGATGGGTCCGATCACTCCACCGCAGATCACCTCGACGGTGTCTCTGCGCTTCATCACCTTCAACCACTCACGCCGCGCGCCGACGTAGCGCGAACTGGCGCCCTTGACCGCCAGTCCCTCGATCCCCATGGCTTCGGTGGTCCAGCGTTGGGTCCGCAGGTCGACTCCGCCGTAGGCGAGCAGGTCGAACGCGACGTACGACGCGGGGATCGAGGCGACCATTTGGCGGGCCTTGGCAGGAGTAGTGACCAGGCGCCGTTGCAGGGCGTCGAAGCTGAGCCGGCCGTCGACCATGATCACCAGCTCGCCGTCGACCACGGCGCCGTCGTCGAGCTGGGCTGCGGCGGCCCTGGCGACATCGGGGAACCGGTCAGTGTCGTTGCGCTGGCGCGACAAGATCCGCGCCGACGTGCCGCTCCGGACGATGACGGCGCGGCACGTTGACTGAACTCTTCGGCCAGCTGTTGAGATACGGCTGCTGGTCGTGCACGTGCACAATCAATAGCTCACGGGGGTCGACTTGGTGACGTTATGTGAGGAAGACTGGTCTCTTCATCACTGGAGCTGGGTCTCCGGATCGTTTAGGGGGTGGGTCTGTGGACCCTGTATCACTGATAGTCGCTGCCGTCGTAGCGGGGGCAGCGAGCGGCGCCAAGGACACGGCTTCCCAGGTCGTAAAGGACGGCTACATACGACTGAAGGGACTTCTGAGTCGGCACAAGGTCGATGTGGCGGCGCTTGAGAACAAGCCGGGATCCGATGTGCAGCGGGCGGCTTTGGAGGAAACGCTGACCGATGCGCTGTCAGGTGCTAGCGAGAACGAAGAGCAGGACTTGCTGGATACGGCACAAACGTTTGTTAAGACACTCCGGGACACGCCAGGTGTCCAAGCGGCAGTGGGGGTTCTCGGGGTTGACCTCGCGGGGGTCGAGGCAGAGTTCATCCGCATCCAGGAGGTCCGTTCGGCCGGCTCTGCGGTGCACATGCAGGACGTCAAGACGAGTGGCGGCATAGACATCGGTGTCGTCGAGGCAGGAATCGATAGGTCAGCGGGCCCTCAAACGCGGCAGTAGAGCCCGAAACTGCCGCGAGCAACAAGGGCTGGGCAAGCTCCGTCCTGGAGCGCGTCAACGTGGGTCGAGATCTCACAATCTCCTACGGGCCTCATTCCAAGCGAGCCCCTTGGCCTTCATGGCTGGGGTTGGCACTCGAGGAACCTAAGCACTTCCAATCTCGAAAACATCAGCGTGAGCAGCTGTTGGCCGCGGCAGCCGCCGGTCGCACCGCAGTGCTCTGTGGACAATCTGGGACCGGCAAGAGCCATCTCGCTGCGGCCTACGCCCGAGAGCTTGTCTCAGCTGGTGACCTGGATCTTGTGGTTTGGGCAAATGCTGATAGTCGTGTTGGTACCACCGCTTTATTTGCACAAGCTGCGGCTCAGGTGGGGATTGGCGCCCCTGACGAGCCCGAAGCCGCCGCGCAGTTGTTCCTCGGTTGGCTCCTTACAACGAGCGTGCGGTGGTTGGTTGTGCTCGATAATGTCGAGAACGCAGCCGATCTAACAGGGCTGTGGCCGGTCGCCAGGGCCGGCAGCGGCCGGGTGGTCGCGACTACCGTCCGCCAAGACGATTCCCTGTTCAGTGGTCGCGATCGGATCGACGTCGACGTCTTCACTGCTAGTCAGGCATTCGACTACCTTCAGCAGCGTCTGCCTGCATCATTGGCCGATGACCTGACAGGTGTCGCCAATGACCTTGGTCGTTCGCCGCTGGCACTCAGTCACGCATCCGCATACCTCGTCGACCAAGACCTGCCATGCAGTTCCTACCGCCACCTATTCGCCGACAAGACTCGGAGACTTGACGAGCTGTTCCCGCACATGCAGGAACTCTTTGACGGGTCAATCCGGACAGTCGCAGCGACCATGACATTGGCGATCGAACGAGCTAACCAGGCGCCACCTCAAGGCATTGCAGCAGCGATCCTTGAGCTGGCCTGTCTTCTGGGCCCTAACGAGGTTCCTTTCGGAGTACTTACCGCTAAGTCCGTCGGCGAGTATGTCGCAAAGCGAATCAGCCTTCCCGATAGTGAGGTCACCGTCGACGTGGTGCGACGAGGGTTGATGAATCTCCGCCGATTCAGCCTGGCCGCCTGGAACACAGCGAGCGCGACCTTGCAACTGCATGTCCTTGTCCAGCGCAGCGCGCACGAAGTACTGCTGGCTAACGCCACTGTTGCCGCTGCTGCCGCTGCCGTCGCCGCCGCTGATGCACTGCTAGACATCTGGCCCTCCGTCGAACGCGACTCGGATCAGGCCCGGGTTTTACGTGCAAACGCCACCACCCTTACAGGAGGGCCGCACGAGCGAGCACTATGGGACAGCGAGAACGGCGCCCACCCGTTGCTCTTTCGCACCGTTCAAAGCCTAGGCAAGGCTGGCCTCTTTACCACAGCTATCGAAGCCGCCACGACTCTCCACCTGACGGCGGCCAACCGCCTCGGGCCGGACCATCCAGACACCCTCACCGCACGCGGCAACCTGGCGTCCTTGCGCGGAGAAGCCGGCGACGCGGCTGGAGCGGCGGCCGCATTCGAGCAGCTCCTCACCGACCGCCTGCAGCTCCTCGGCCCAGACCACCCAGACACCCTCATCACCCGCAACAACCTGGCGTCCTTGCGTGGGCAAGCCGGAGATGCGGCTGGAGCAGTGGCCGCATACGAGGAGCTCCTCACCGACCGCCTGCGGATCCTCGGCCCAGACCACCGGAGCACCCTAATCACCCGCGGCAACCTGGCGTCCTGGCGCGGAGAAGCCGGCGACGCAGCCGGAGCAGTGGTTGCATACGAGCAACTTCTCACCGACCATCTGCGGACCCTCGGCCCAGACCACCCAAACACCCTCACCACCCGCAACAACCTGGCGTCCTGGCGCGGAGAAGCCGGCGACGCAGCCGGAGCGGCAGCCTCATACGAGCAGCTCCTCACCGACCAGGTGCGGATCCTCGGCCCAGACCACCCAGACACCCTCAGCACCCGCGGCAACCTGGCCTATTGGCGCGGAGATGCTGGCGACGCAGCCGGAGCGGTGGTTGCATACGAGCAGCTCCTCGCCGACCATCTGCGGACCCTCGGCCCAGACCACCCAAACACCCTCACCACCCGCAACAACCTGGCATCCTCGCGCGGGCAAGCCGGAGATGCAGCGGGAGCGGTGGTTGCATACGAGCAACTCCTCGCCGACCGCTTGCGGGTTCTCGGCCCAGACCACCCAGACACCCTCACCACCCGGAACAACCTCGCGTCCTGGCGCGGCCGTTCGGGCGACGCAGCTGGAGCGGCAGCCTCATACGAGGAACTCCTCACCGACCAGCTACGGATCCTCGGCCCAGACCACCCATACACCCTCACCACCCGCGGCAACCTGGCATCCTGGCGTGGGCAAGCCGGCGACGCAGCCGGCGCGGTGGCCGCCTACGAGCAACTCCTCGCCGACCAGTTGCGGATCCTCGGCCCAGACCACCCAGACATCCTCACCACCCGCGGCAACCTGGCGTCCATGCGCGGGCAAGCCGGAGATGCAGCGGGAGCGGTGGCTGCGTGCGAGCAACTCCTCGCCGACCGCTTGCGGGTCCTCGGCCCAGACCACCCAAACACCCTCACCACCCGCAACAACCTGGCCCACTGGCGCGGCCGTTCGGGCGACGCAGCTGGAGCGGCAGCCTCATACGAGGAACTCCTCACCGACCAGCTACGGATCCTCGACCCAGACCACCCAAACACCCTCACCACCCGCGGCAACCTGGCATCCTGGCGCGGCCGTTCGGGCGACGCAGCTGGAGCGGCAGCCTCATACGAGCAGCTCCTCGCCGACCAGTTGCGGGTCCTCGGCCCAGACCACCCAGACATCCTCATCACCCGCGGCAACCTGGCGTCCTTGCGTGGGCAAGCCAGCGACGCAGCTGGAGCGGCAGCCTCATACGAGCAGCTCCTCACCGACCATCTGCGGACCCTCGGCCCAGACCACCCAAACACCCTCACCACCCGCAACAACCTGGCCCACTGGCGCGGAGAAGCCGGCGACGCAGCTGGAGCGGCAGCCGCATACGAGCAGCTCCTCACCGACCGCCTGCGGATCCACGGCCCAGACCACCCGAGCATCCTCACCACCCGCAAGAACCTAATCCTTTGGCGGAACCGGATCGCCTAAACACCTGGCGAGCCGCACTCGCCTCTGTCGCGGCACAAAGAGCGCGGTGAAGGTAGCCGTCCCACTTCACGTCGTAGCGGCTTCCGCCCGGCAGCGCCGACTCGGAGGGGATCTCTTCGACCAGCTTGGCTAGTCAACTTCGACTGGGCCGGTGAGGTCCGCAGGTAGCCGGACCGCGGCCGAATCAGTCCGTCGCGCCCGGGAGGCATCGGAGTCTCGCCGCTTCGCCGGTCGCCCGCCGAACGGCGGCCAGACGACGACCTTGATCTTGCCTACGCGCAAGCCTGGGCGGCGGTGCGGGCACAGGCGGTGGTGTTCGGGGACATCCGCCCCTTCGCACTTGCCACAGTGCCGAGCCATAAGGCCAGCATGCGCCCAGATCGAGGTGTGCGTCTCCGGTTGCACGAATTGTCACCGGACCGCGTACGCGTGGTGATCAGCTGGAGACGTCGCCGTACGGTGTCCGGTTCGCCAGCGCGAGGGTGATGCCTCGGCCTGTGCTTTCGAGCGAATCGCATCTTCGGTGCGGCCGAGCTTGATGCTCATGACCCTTGGTCAGTGTGTTGCCCTCAGCAAGCTCTCGCAGCTGCTGTACCTCGGCGCGGCGCCGCTCGACTCCTGTCCTCTGTGCGAGTCGACCTCGTCGCCGTCAGGGGCCTGGTCTGGTCGAGATCCTTGGCGGCCCAGTATCCACAGCGGCGTCGTCGAGCACCGGCCTGCGACCGGGCTGGCTAGGCGGCGTTGTGCAACGTGCTCGACCTGGGCCAGTCGTCGCTTGCCGCCCATACCCACCGGCTGCTGCCTGGCGACTCCTGCCGGTAGGCGAGCGGCCAGCCTGCGAACTCGTCCGCCGTTCGTCCCATGCTCTGGGCTGCTCGGCGTTGGTCCTCCCAGTCGGACACGTAGAACACCCACCGGTCTCCGAGACCACCGACTAGCGTGATTACTCCTTCGCGGAGCGCACCGGCCATCAGGCGGCCCCGCTCACGCGCCGGCGAGCTGCTTGACGCTCAGCGAACTGTTCCATTTCGTCCGGCATCAACGGTCTGAGCGCCGTCGCGGGCGCCCACCGTCCGCCATCGCTGGCGGGTCGCTCGAGATAGGTGACGTAGCCGTGGAGGCCGTCAGGCTCCCGAGCCCACATGTGCAACATGGCGACCTCGGTACGGCTCGCCGTGACGTGCAGTTCGACGTACGGGGCCGGATCGCGGTACCAGGCGCAGTCGTCCGGGCGTTCGCCCACCTCGGTGTAACGGAGGCTCAGGATCGCCGCGTGCCAGCTCGCAACGTCGCCCGCAAGGTTGCGCGCGATCCAGTGCTGCTCGATGGCGTCCCACACTCCGAGCCCGAGCTGCGGCCAGCGCGCTTCGGGGTCGAACCGGCTCTCGTATCGCACATCAAACCTCCGATTCGCTCACCTGTTCGAATGTAACGTAGGCTCATCGCGGGTGACAACTGGGGGCTTCGTGGCGTGGAAAGTGTCGGCGGTGTCTGGGACCGTTGGTGGCATGGAGATCACTGACCGGGTACGGGTGGTTGAGCCGTTCGCCAACGTGCGGGTCGGTTCGTCGGAGTTTGTGGACGTTTGGCGACGGGCTGAGGCCGCGTTGCCGGAGCTTGTAGTTAGTGGCGACGGGCGGGAGTGGGAGACGAACTACACCTCCGGTGTCGTCGGGACCTTCCGCTGGCTGACCGGCGCCGAGCAGCGTCTCAGCCCTTCGCCTACAGATTGGACGCGCATGTGGCCGCCGCTCCCGGTACCGGGAGTTGATGTGGAGACTGCGACGCCGGCCGCGGTCGCGGCTATCCGGGCGGAGGTCGGCTCGTTGATCCAGCGGTCTCCTGACGGCTACAAGTCCGCATCGATGCCGCCTCAGCCGGGGTACCTGGAGGGCGTCCGCGACGTCATCGACTGGGCTTCAGGCCAGGGAGCGGTGCCCAGCGCTGTAGCCCCGGTCGAGCACCGCTCAGCCTGACACCGGGTCGGCACTCGAACCGCTGAGGGGCGGAACCGCGTAGCTGCGGTTCCGCGCCTCACGTGCGTCGGGGAAGCTCTAGGCGGTCTTCCTGGATCGGGGGTGCTGTGCGCCGCCCCGGAGCCCGGAGTGGATGGTGCGTTCGGCTTCGGCGCGGCTGAGCCCGATGCGTTCGGCTGCCGAGAGGAGTTCGTCGTGCACGGTGGCCTTGTCGAGCGCGCCGCCGGCGACCAACTGGCCGAGCAGGAACGCGGCGCGGTTCAAGGTGTGGTTGCGGTGGCCTTCGGTGGCGGCCAGGAGGTTGTCGAGTTCTCCCGTCAGCGCGGCCAGGGCGTAGGCGTCGGCGTTGTGCGGTGCGTTGGGGGTTTCAGCCGGTGGCGGCGGTGTGAGCTGGTTGGCGATCCAGTCCGGCAGCAGGGCGGGCCGGCGGATGACGTCTGCGCGGTAGCGCTGGCCGTGGATCATCGATCCAGCTCCGACCACGTACCCACCGATTCCCCTGGTGTCGATCTTCCATCCGAGCCGCCCGGCGCTGTTGCCGAACTCGACCCCTTCAGGCCGCCGGAAGTACAGGTGCTGTCCGCCGCTGGGGGTGGTGACGCTCCAGGTTTTCGGCAGTCGTTGGCCTGCTGCCTCCGCGAGCTGGTCGAGTACGTCGCGTCCGCAGCTGGCGCCGCGTGCGGTGGCCGGCGCGATCTGGTCAGGAGTGCGGGGTCGGTCGAGGTCGACGACGAGCAGCCCAGAGGGGCCGGTGGCGACTCCGATGTTGTACGCGGCCTCGCGCCACCACCGCGTGATCTGGTCGCTGTCCGTCGTGGCGATGTGCGGCCAGTCCTCGACCGCCGGGATCTTGCTGCCAGGCGACAGCGGAAACACCGCCAGACCACGGGCTGCGTGCCAGTGAGCCGCACGCGCCAGCCGGTCCGGTGCAGCAGCTCGAGACCGTCCCCTGCTGGTGGTGGGGTTCGTGTTCACGGATCGACCTCCTTCGCCTCGTCCTGGACGCGTTCGCGCTGCGCGCTCTTGCTGGTGGCCGCGGCGCGGGTCCGGACCGCCAGGTAGACGCGGACTCCGAAATCTCCACGGTTGGGGTAGCTGCGCTCACCGCCGGCCACCTCGAACTCCTCCTGCAGGTGCACGACCATCGCGTTGATCTCGTCGGGTTCACCGAGCAGCCGGACCTTGATCGTCATGACTTCACCTCATTGTGCTGCTCCAGGCCGCCCCACGCTTCTGGGCTGGTGTCGCCGTTGAACACCACCCGCAGCGGGCCGCGCTCGCACAGACCCCAGAAGCCGAGCTGGGCCGGGATTCCTTCGTCGGGGCACTCCGCGGTGATGGCGAAGTCGTCGCCGTCTTCGTTCTGGAACACGATCCACGGCGTGCCGTCGCGGTCGATGACCACGGCAGAGATGGCTGCGGCGCTCAGCTCCTCCACCTGCTCGAAGGTCGTGATCACCGTTCCGATGGGGATGCGCTGATACATGATCAGCCTCCCTCCGTGGTGGTGCTGGTCAGCGGCCCAACCTCCTCCAGCAGGTAGGGCCACAGCCGGACCCCCTCCCACTCGGTCGTCTCGTCGTACTGCGCCCGGCTGGTCTTCCTCATCCTGTACATGCAGTTTCCGGCGTCCTGGTGTTCCCACACGGCGCCGTCGAGGTCGACGAGCATCGCGGGTGCCGGGTCAGGCAGCGGGTCGCCCGGCGCATAAGTGCGGCGCTGCGGGTCGCGTTCGCGGCGGACCAGCGCGACCAGTCGGCGGCTGAGCAGTTCGGCTGCGGTCTGGTCGTGGCCGGCTTCGCGTAGCGGGTCGAGCATGAGGGCCCAGAGTCGAGCGTCGTTGTCCTTGGGCTTCATCGGATCTCCCTTGTGTGGTGGGTGGGGAGGGCCGCCGGTACGCCGTGCGGCCCTCCCCTGTTGTGTTGGTTAGGCGGCGTAGCCGAGTGGTGCGATCGCGGCGCCGATCATGTCCCTGGCGGCGGGCGGGGTGACGGCGTTGCCGGTCATCTTCACGAGGTCACGGTTGCTGGGTGGCTTGCCTTTCTCGTTGAGGACGTCGAATCGGTAGTCGGGCGCGAACGCCATTCCGGCGGCGACCTCGCGCGGCATGAACATGCGGAACAGGCACTCCGGCACCATCGCCTCGGCTTCCTTCAGGTCGGCCGGTGAGACCTTCGGGCGACCGCCACGCGGCCCGGCCTGGATCAGCGACTGGTGCCCGGCGGTGGTGAGCGTTCGCATGTACTCAGTGACCGGGGTCGTCATCTCGGCACCGCCGGTGTTGTTGCGGTGCACGAGCGCGTAGCGGTCAACGGTGGTCAGGGTTCCCATCGGCTCGTCGGCGGGCTTGGCGTAGTGGGCGTTGCCGTAGTAAGGCGAGACCAGTGCGTACGCCTCCCGGGTGGTCAGGGTTCGCAGCGCTTCGTCGGTCGGGCGGGCGTCGTCGTTCCACGAGCCGCCGGACGGGGTCACGAGGCCGTGGTGGTTGCCGCTGGCACAGAACGTCGCCGCGGGCTGCATCACCGACCGTGCGTCCGACCCGCCACCGCGCAGCTCGGCGACGAACGGTGTGACCATTGCGGTCTCGGCCCGGGTCGTCTGGGTCCGCATCGGCCACCACATCGGGTCGGCCTGCTTACCGTCGCGGCCCTCAACCGGAACCGCGAGCGCCTTCGACGCAGTGGTATGCAGGGTCCGGAGAACCTCATCCATCCCCCAGGCGCGGTAGTAGCCGTCCGGGTCGCCGTAACGCGGGTGGTTCGGGTCCGTCGCGTCGTAGGCGTTCCCGGCCGCCTCCAAGTGGAACGCGCCCCAGTAGCGAGCGATCCCAGCAGCGATCCGCGCCCGGGTCTTCGGCTTCAACCGATCCCCGATCCGCTCCCCCGGCACGCTCCAGTCGATCGCCGCAGCAGCGGGGAGGTATCCCGGCTCGACGACGGTGCCGCAGGCGGCGTGTACGTAGTGGTAGGCCTGGCGGTACCGGCCCACGGACTTGCCCTGAGCCCACGCCTGCTGCGACTCCACCATCGCCTCACAGCGCGTGCAGTACGCCTGCGGACGGAGGATCTGCTCGAAGTCCGGCGCCGGTGTCCCGTCCAGCCAGCACGCGATGTAGATCCGGTCCCGCGACTGCGGCGCCGGCGGCCCGAACGCCTGGGCGTGCATCGAGTTCAGTGACACGACCCGGAACTTGTAGCCCAGCTTCATCAGGTCTTGGCGCCACACGTGCCACGCCAGCCGGTATTTTTCCTGGACGGCGATGTCGACGACGTTCTCGATGATCATCACCCGGTAGCGGTGGTACTCGGCGAACTTGAGCACGTCGAACATCAGCAGCCGCGAGCGCTGCGCGGCCTCGTTGGACAGCGGGTCCTCGAACAGCCCTTCCTCGATCGCGGGCAGCTGCTTGCCGTTGGCCTGCGACCACTTCGTGCACTCCGGCGAGGCCCACAAAATGTCGGTGCGCGGGAAGAACCTCGGGTCCTCCTTGTGCAGGTCGGCGGTGGAGTGGTCGGTGTTGGGGTGGTTCAGGTTGTGCACGGCCACCGCCAGCGCCCAGTGGTTCGCGGCGATCCGCACATCGATCCCCGGGATCTGCATCGCGCCCGAGCTGGATCCACCGGCGCCGCAGAACAGGTCAGTCAAGCTCAAAGTCATGGTCGGCTCCTTCCTGTGGTGCGGGGAGCGCCGTGGGTGTCTGGTAGTCCTTCACCACGGCGCGTCCCCGGCCGGTGGGTTAGTTGGTGATCTCGTCGGGAGCGCTGTGCACGAGCAGCTGGTAGTCGGCGTCGTCTGGGTCGTCGCCGAAGAACTCGGCGCCGCACGAGCAGAGGCTGACGAACTTGCCGTCCACGTAGGGCTGCTCGGCCGGGGTGACGTCGCGGTGCTCGCTGGTCCTGGTCGTCATCGCTTGCCGCCCTTGGTGTTGTTGCGGGCGGCAACG
Source organism: Kribbella lupini (assembly GCF_039529595.1). Taxonomy (NCBI): domain Bacteria; kingdom Bacillati; phylum Actinomycetota; class Actinomycetes; order Propionibacteriales; family Kribbellaceae; genus Kribbella; species Kribbella lupini. Next base: position 1,025,987 of record NZ_BAAANC010000002.1, read on the forward strand.
GCCTGCGGGGTGTGCAGGTGCTCGCAGCAGATCGGCGAGCCGCAGAAGCGGTACTTCTTCGGGCTGCACCAGAGGGCGCAGGTCGTGCTGTGGATGCTGTTCCGGTCGTTGGTCACGGTGGTCATCCCTTTCGCTGGTGGGCTTGTGTAGCGGCAGCCCCGTTCTTGGGGGCCTGCCGGCTACTGCCGCCTAGCGGGCCGGGTCAGAGGCCCCGGCCAAGTTGGTTTCGGCCGTTGTCAGCTGGTGGACGCGGTTTGTCCTCCAGGTGAGAACTGCCGGGACCGACTTGGCCGGAGGGGACCTGGTCCGCTAGCCGCCCGCCAGCCCCAGCCAGGCACCGGGACCTTGCTCGGGCCGCAGGACCGAAAACGCCCCGCCCCGAAGAGGGCGGGGCGTCAGCCGAGTCAGACCTGCTGGTCGTCGCCGAGCGCCGGCCCGGTGTCTTCAATGGCCTGCTCGTCGACTGCTTCGGTGGCACGGTCCTCGGCGTGCCAGCGGACCAGTTCGTCATCGCGCTCGTCCCGCATCTGCTGGTCGACTTCGATCCGCTCGTGAACCTGCTCGACCGAGCGCTGCGCACGGCTGATCGCCACCGAGCACGCGCTGGTCTCGGTGGCCGCCTTGACGCTCTCCGACGGTTCGTCGCCGCGGTCGCCGGCGGCGACCAGCTCGACGCCCTCGCGAGCAGCGATCTTCTCCTCCACGTCACCGCTGCTTTCGGCGGTGGCCGCCAGCTCGTCGACCTGGGCGACGAGCGTCTCGTTACCGCGCGCACGGTCGTTGTACTCGGCGGCCTCCAACTCGTCGGCATGTTCGGTGCGCGCTTGCTTGTCGTCGGTGGCCTCACTCTCGTCACCGAGATCGGCTGGCAGCTGGACCTGCAGGCCCTTGGCTTGCTGCTGGACCCACGTCTGAAGGTCGCGCCGCGCCCCGCACGAACTCCGCCTCGCTGTCGCTGCTGGCGGCCGCCAGCTGCATCGCGTTGTACTCAGCATCTGCGGCCGCGAACCGTACGTCGTCGGCGAGCATGCCGAACCGCTCCTCACGCTCATCGTCCCCGGCGTGGGCAGCCTCGCCGGCAAGCTGCGCGAGCCGCTCGGCGATCCGGGCGTGTCCGAGATCGGGGGCTTCCATGGCTTCGGCCGCGGCGCGCTGCTCGGCCGTCAGGTACGACGCGGGGTCGGCCAGCTCGTCGCTGTCGTCGTCGACCTGCTCGGCACTGCCATGGTCGTCGCGGCCTTCCTGGTCGGTACTTTCGCGGCCGGCAACCTCACGTCCTGCCGAGACCTCGGCCTCGGCAACTTCCTCGGCTGCGGTCTGCCAGGGCCCAGGGATGATCTCGGACTCGCCATCCCAGGCGTACGGAACATGACGGGTGTCGCTGGTGAGGATCCTCAGCCGCCTCGCCCGCTCGGCGTCACCGTTGCTTGCCGCGGTGTCGGCGAGTTCGTCGACTTGGCGCGCGAGTGTCTTCCGGCGGCGCTGCGGTTCGTTGTACTTGGCCGCCTCCAGCTCGGCGTCAAGCTCTCGCCGCCACTCGGCGTCGGGTGCGGCGTCGCCCTGCTCAGTCCTCGCTGCCTCGACGTCCCGTGTCGTCCGTGTCGAATCGCTGTCGATCGGGGCGTTAGTGCCGCTAGGAGCGTCGATCTGGTGCTGCGTGGACTGGTCGAGCCAGCTGTCGAAGTCGACCCTGGGCTGAAAAATGCGCCCCACGGCGGCGCCGGTCTCACGCGCCGGCGCATGAATGGTTGCAGGAGGCGAAGCGAAGTTGGCGGAGGAGAACGAGAGCGGTTCCTTCGTCCGCGCTGCCTCTTCCATGACCGATGCGGTGAGACGGTCGCGCCACTTCGCGACATCCTTCTGGCTCAGGTCTGAAGTGCCCGTTGTCTCTGCGTCGCCGGTCTGCTCGGACGGTCCCAACTCGTCACCAGTGTTGGCGTCGGTGTCGGTGTAGATGCTCCCTAGATCGGCCGCCGCTGCGAGCTGATCGGCCTCCTGAAGCCATTGCCGGGCCTGTTCCCGCAGCCGTGCTGCGCCGGCTGGGTTGTCGGCGTCGTCGAGACGTTCCGCGTTCATTTCCGCGCGCTCGGCGGCGCTGACGAGCTCGGCGAGTCGGTCGCTGTGGTCGTCCGCCGCGGTGTCGTCGTCGGCACGGCGTGCCTGCTCGCCGGCACCCGCGTCGACGGCGACGCCGTACTGCGCGTCGCCGGTGATCCGCACGCTGGGGCGGCGCTCGCCGTGCTCGTTGTAATCGAGCAATTCGGCGCGCGGACCGATCTGGTGCGTGGTGAGGCGCTGCAGGGCCTGGTCGATTTGCTCGGAGGCGTAGGGCGTGGCGTCACTCAGCCGGCTGTGCAGTGCGAGGCGATGCTTGAGCTGGCCGAGGTCGACGGGGTCATGGTCGCTGGGGGTTCCGAGGTCGAACTGGCGTTCGGCGGCCCGGTCGCTGACGATCATGTCGTAGGCGTGCTGGACGGCGTTCTCGAGCATCTGGTCGCTGTCGCGCTCGAGCGGCTCGGCGCCGGTTTGGTCGGCGTTGCTGTCGGGCAGGACCAGCCCGTGGCGGGAGACCTGCTCCTGCAGGCGCGCCTCGGTCAGGGTCTGCTGTTCGGCGAGGTGGGCACGCCGGTCGGGGGCCCGCAGCGCGCCTTCGACCGCCTCGTATTCGTCGAACTGGGCCTGGTCGTCGATCTGCTCGGCGAGTTCGCGGTACCGGGCGGCCAGCTCGAAGTCGCCGGCGGCAACCGCCTGGTCGGCCTGCTGCGACAATCCGACGATCAGTGGCCGGTGACCCAGGTTGGGCGGGCGGAGCCTGATCCAGTCCTCGACGTTGTCCAGGTGATCGAGCAGCACGTCTGCGACCTCGACTGACTCCACGGGCTGGCCGAGCCCCGGGAACAGCTGGTGGCGGCGCAGGATCAGTCGCGCCTCGACGTCTTCGGGATCCTCATCGTCGCCGAGCTCGTATGCACCGGTGCGCAGCTGCTCGGGCAGCACGATCGCGTCGTCGTCGGTGAGGCTCTCGTTGCCGAGCCCGGCAACGTGGTCCAGCGCGTCTCCGAACGCGTGACGGTCCAGCTGGTCGAGGTCTTCACCGTCCTGGCCGGGGTTGGTCGTGGCGCGATCCTCGTACTGGCTGAGAACCATGACGACGTCGTCGGCGAAGTCTTGCAGCCCATCCGCTCGCGCCTTTTGCCCGGCGTTGCGGGCCTGCTTGGCTTCGGCCAGCGCCCAGGCGTGCACGGCGGCAGCGTGGTCACGCACGGCGGACGACGCCGCCGCGGGCGGCTCGTACTGGGTGCTGTTCAGGATCGGGTGCCGTACATTCGACGACCAGTCCAGCGTCGCGCTGAACAGTTGCTGGTGCCGCTCCCACAGTCCGGGGTGGTTCGACGACAGCGCCGGAAAGAGAGCGTTCGGCAGCGCGATCTCCGGCCCGGGGTGGACCTTGCCGCTGAACAACGCGGCGTGCTCGCTGAGCTCCCGGCGAAAGGCTTCCCGGTCCAGTTTCGGGGTCTCGTCGCGGCCCGCGGCGCGCTGGTCGGCGGCCTGCAGCGTGTACAGCTCGACCATCTTGTCGAGTTGGGCGTCGAAGTCGCGCAGGACGGTGGCGCGGTGCTGGTCGCCGCGACCTTCGGCCTGGCGCAGGTCGGTGCGGATCGCGTCGCGAGCCAGCGCGACGTCGCCGGCCGGGTCGTAGTTCGTCCCTTGCCGCTGCGGAAACACGGTGTCGGCGCTGATCGCGTTCTGGGCGAGGTAGGCACGGCCGTAGTTCTCCCACTGCTCGATCGCCGTCGTCAGTGCTTCGTCGTTGAGCCGGCCGCGGTCGAGGTCGGCCACGACGAACCCGAGTTCCTCGCCCATGGTCTGCCACACCGACTGGTACGCCGCTGCGCGCAGCGAGTCCGGCTCGGTGTCGGCCAGCCGGTCCAAAGTGTCCATGCGGTCCTGAGCCCGCTGGATCTGAGCCGGGTAGTCACCCGTCGGCTGCAGCGGCGCGATCCGGTTGAGCAGTCCGTCGAGCCAGGTTGTGAACTTCGCCATGATCGTTCTCCTTGTGGGGCTAGTCGTCCAGGCCGAGCGAGTCGCCGGCTTGGGTGTGGTTGCTGGTGGCATCGGTTGCGCTGAACTCGCGTTCGGCGTGCCAGGCCGCGAGATCCTCTTCGCGGCGGTCGGCTTCGGCGGCTTCGCGTTCGGCGTCGGCCTGCTCGCGCTGCCGTAGCTCGATCAGCGCCCGTTGCGCGCGCCGTACGGCGTCGGCGGTTTCGTCTGCGGTCGGGATCCGCATCGATTCGGCCTCGGGGGCGTGGTCCTCGGCTGCGGCTACGTCGCGCAGGTCGGCCGGTGCCAGGTCGTCGACGGTGTTGGCCGTCGGCTTGTCGAAGTCGCTCTGCGTCTCGACTGGGTCGGTCTGGTCGGTGTTGTTGGGTTCCGCGACAATCTCGGCGTCGGATATGGATTCGTCGGCGATGTCCTCCGCGTCGTCGCGGCCGGTGTCGAGCTGGTCGTGTACGAGTTCGGCTTCGACGAACTCGTCGGCTCGTACGGCGCTGGCGCGGTCGCGTTCTTGCTGTGCTGCGATTTCTGTGAGGTCGAGCTCGTCGGTGATGACGCGGTGGGGGTCTTCGGCGCGGTCGGCGGCGAGGTTGGCGGCGATCCAGTCGTCGACGGTGGGTCCGTCGTCGGTGTTGTCGATACCGCGGGTGGCGAGTTCGTCGGCGGCGCGCTGCGCGGCGGCGCGGGTTTCGGCGGTGTGGGCGTACCAGGTCGCCCGGGCGTCGTCGGCCAGCTGCAGCTCGGCGGCGCGCGCGTCGAGCGCCTCGGCGAGCGCTTCAGCCTCGGCCGCCTGGACCTGCAATTCGTGGACGCGATCTACGCCCTCGGCGGACAGGGCGGCGGCTTCGGCGCGCAGGCGAGTGGCCTCACGGCGCTGGTCTTCGGCGCCTGCGCGGGTCCCGGCCAGTTCGTGGGCGACATAGGGCGGTGCCCACGTCTGCTCGCGGTCGTAGGCGCGGACTCGGACGCGGAGCTGGCCGGTGGTCATCTCGGCCTCGGCACGGTCGGCTTCGGGGCGGCCGAGCGCCCGCCACGCTTGCCGCCAGGTGGCATACATCTCCGGCTGGCCGGGTTTCGGCGCCGACCCGAGTGCTTCGGCCGGGTCGGTGATGCCGGCGATCTCGCGGTGAGCGGCCACGGCAGCGGCGCGCTCGACCCACGTCGCGCGGTCCGTCTCGGCGCCTGGGCTGTCGGTGCCCGGCACCGGGCCGAGGGCCTCGAGTGCCCATTGCGGCTGCTCGTCGGCGACCGCCTCGCCGAGCTGGTGGTGGCGCTTGTCGGCTTCGGCCGCGAGTTCGTGCAGGTAGGTGCTCCATTGGGCGCTCACGGTCGCCGGAACCAGGTCGGCAAGGCTGGTCGTGGTCGGGTCCAGTTCGGTGGTGCGGGTGATGCGGTCCTGTAGCACGCTGGTCAGCTGCCGGGCGCCTTCCAGTGAGCGTTTCGCGATCGCGTCGCGCAGGACCTGTTCGGCGTCGACGCCGGCGAGCTCGACGCGGCGCAGCAAGGTCGACAGGGTCGCTGCGCCGTCCTCGCCGATCAGCCGCTGGCACTCGTCGGGAGTGAGTACGTCGTCGGCTTCGAGGGCTTGCAGCCACTGGGCGGTGCGGTCGCCGGTGGCGACGGTGATGGCGTCGGTGAGCCGTTCGAACGCCGTGCGGTACGTGCCCGCGTCGGCGGCGTCGTCGGCTTCGGCCTGCAGGCCCGAGGACTCCGGCGCGGCTTCGTCGGCGTCGAACGCCGCAGCCAGGACGGCGGTCGCGGACTTGCGCGCCGCGCGTGCGACCTCGCCGGTCTCGGCGTCGGCGTGGGCGGCCTTGGTGACGACGTGGACGGTGTTAGAGATCCGTCCGCGGGTCAGTTGCACGTACAGCGACCTCAGCGACGTTCGGGCCGATACGACGCCGTGGGTGGTGTCGACGGTGGCGCCCTGGGCGGCGTGGACGGTGGCGGCGTAGGCCAGTGTCACGTTCTCCTGGACGTACCAGGAGGGCAGGATCACGCTCTGGCCCTCGATGGGCTGGCGGGTGTCGCGGTCGAGCGGTATCGCTCGGATGGATCCGTTGACCAGGATCTCCTCGACGCGGAACTCGTCGCGGTTGAACACGGGCCGGCTGGTGCCGTCCTCGCCCTTGTGTTGCCAGTCGTTCATGCGGGCCTGGATGAGGTCGCCGCGGCCAGCGCGGTTGCCGTCGCCTCCTAGCTCGACGGTGTTCAGGTCGTCGACGCGGCGCAGCTTGACCAGGCGGGCGCGCAGCTCTGCGGCGACGCTGGCGGCCTGCTCGTTGGTGTCGGTGACGAGCAGGGTGTTCAGGCCTTTGAGGTGGTCGGCCAGCCAGGCGTCGGCCGCGAGACGCTGGGCGCGTTCGGCGTGCTCGCCGTCGATGATGCGGCCGTACTTGTAGTACTCGGCCAGCACCGAGGCGTCCCCGGCGCGCAGCCGCAGCGAGGCTGGGCCTTCCCAGTCCTGCTGGAAGCGGTGGGTTTCGCCGAGTTCGTGGGTCAGTGCGGTCTTGGTCACCAGTTCCATGCCGCCGCCGGCACCGACGGCGGCCAACTGGCGCGGGTCGCCGACCAGCAGCAGCTTGGCCCCGGCCGCCTCGCAGTGCCGCTGGATCGCAGCGAGATCGGCGGTCTCGGCCATCGCGGACTCGTCGACGACGACCAGATCGCCGTCGCGCAGCGCCCACGCCAGCTGCTCGCGGTTCGCCGTACCGTTGGCGATCTTGTCCTGCGTCATCAGCCAGCGCGTGATGTTGCGGGCGGTGACACCGTCGCCGGCCAGGACCTCGGTCGCGGCCTGCGATGCGGCGAGGCCGACCATGCGCTGCTGGCGGCCACCCCACAGCGCGGGGTCTTCCCACGCCTTGGCGAGGGCACCGACGACACGGGACTTTCCGGTGCCGGCCGGGCCGATGAGTGCCTCGACCTTCGCGCCCGAGGTCAGGATCCCGCGCAGCGCCAGATCCTGCCCGCGGCCAAGAGTGAAGCCCTGAGTGGCGAGCTGGTTCACGAAGCCGGCCGCGTCGACGCTGTTCATCGCTGCCGCGCCGCGCGCGTAACCCAACTCGGCGAGCGACTCTTCGACGCTGCGATGAGCGGCGGTCATGAACCGCTCCCCACCGGGCGCCCGGTACGCCGATGACCCGTCGTTGAGGCGCAGCTCGTCGGGCAGGCTCGCGTCGCCCGGGCGGGCGGCCTCGATCGACCAGGCGCGCTCGAGTGCCCGTTCGGTCAGTGTGTCGAGCAGCTCGACGATCTCGGCCGGCGTGCGGTTGCCGAGATCGTCAGGCAGACGGTTGCTGATGGCCCGGGTCAGGTCGGCCGCGGTCCACGCAGCCTTGGTTGCCTGGACCTCGGCCAGCGCCTCCTCGACCACCTTCGCCTCCGGCAGCGGCTGCGCCGCGCGGTCGGCCTCGGCGTGCTGCAGGGCCTTCTCGGCGACAGCGGCCAGCCCCCCGGAGACTTCGGCGCGCAGTTCGCGGTCCCAGCGCTCCAGGCGATCCTCGACGGTCTCGCCGTCGTGGGACTTGGCCTTGCGGGTCGCGAACGTCGCCGAGCGCTGGAGCCGGTCCAGCTCCAGGCCGTTCGGCTCGCGGCCGAACTTGTCGCGGAACTCGTCCACGAGCCTGGCTGTCTTTTTGGTGATGGCTCGGCGGCGGGAGCTGAACAGGTCCATGACGGCCTGGTCGACGCCGACGATCTCGCGGGACTTGCCGTCGGGCCGCATCGCGAACCGGACACCGAGCGCTTGGGTCAGGTGCTGTTCCATCACCCGCTCGCCGATCGCGCCGGCGGCGCCGCGGTAGCGGTGCAACGCGGCACCGTCGATCGTGCGCCACTCACCGTCCGGTCCCTGGACCCGATTGAGGATCGCGTTGTGGATGTGCAGCTGGGGGTCGTGGTTGCGGGAGTCGTGCTGGAAGAACGACGCGACGGTCCAGTCGTGGGCATCGGCCCACCGGCCAGCGGCGCCGCCGTGGTGCCCGACCCGGGTGTATCCGGCCTTGTCGGACAAATAGCCGAGCAGGGCCTGGTTACCGGCCCAGATCGCGTCCTCGACGGCTTGCCGCTGCTGGCCCCAGGCCAGCGCTTCGGTCTGGGCGCGCTGCACCGCGGCTTGCAAACGGTGCACCGCGGAGCGGTCCCCGCTCCGCTCCGCCTCCACAACTGCACCGGGCAGAGCGGCCCGGGCCTGCTCCGCTGCCCGCACCGCCCGGACCTCTTGGGCTTCGAACGAGGTGTGCAGGACGGTGATCGACTTCTGCACCGAAAAGGTCGCGTCGTAGAACGCGACGTTGCGGCGCACGTTGCGTCCCGCCTCCGCGCGCAGCTCCTCGCGGCGCTCCGCGTCTGCACCGGGCTCGGCGGCCAGTGCAGCCTGGTAGATCTCCTCCTCCGACTTGTACGCGCGACCGGTGTGGCCGAGGGTGTCAGCCTCGTCCCACAGCATCGGGTCGCCGAACCGTTCGTCGCGCGGGTCGAGGAACCGCTCGTACAGCGCGCTCATCTCCTCGGTGCCAACCTCACCGGACAGCCCGAGCGCCTCCGCGCCCCGGCCTGACCAGCGGCCCGGCGGCTCACCGGCAGCGGTGGCGCCGGTGTAGTAGTTCTCCCGACCGGCCGCGACCGCGCCGGTCAGGTAGTCGGCGCTGTGGCCGCTCGAAACCGTCAGCACGAGCGACCACCGGCCCGGCCCCCGGCCACGCCGGCGGCGGCGCACGCCGCCGCGGCGGGCGGGTTAGCCGACCGACGACAATCGGAGTCGAGGCTCCATTTGATCGTGATGCATAGGTGTGTATCGACGTATTCGTCCCTCCGCTCCCCTGCTGAGGGCTGCTGAATGCTGGATGGGCCTGACCTGTGGATCGGGCTTGTCTGCTCGCTTCGGATGTTCATCGGGTGCTGCTCGTTTCGAGTTCGTCGGCTTCGTCGGTGGCGTTGTGCTGCTGTTGGTGGTTGCTGTCGGCATCGGTTTCGGATGGGCCGTTGCCGTCGTTATCCGGATCGCTGGCGGCGTCGGTGGTGTTCTTGGGCTCGACCCAGCCGAGCCGGTCGGCGAGCCGCCGCGCCTTCGGGAACCCACAACCCAGAACCCGGGTGATCTCGCGCTGCCCGAGGGGCGCGCCACCGTGGTCGCGCCGCGATGCCTCCACCAGGACCGCCAAGTCGGCCTCGTCACCGCGCTTGCTCCGCGCCTCTCCCCCACCACCTGCACCGCTTCGCGGCGACTCGGAGACAGGTGCACTGATCACCGATGCACCGCTGTTGCGCGCAGCGGCGGGCTGGTGCACCGGAGCAGCTGCACCGGCCTGGCTCATGGGGTGCACCGGAGCGGGTTCACCGGAGCGCGGTGCGGCTGCACCGGTGCGGTTGTGGTGCGGTGCAGCCTGCGGAGCGCGCTGCTCCGAAACGATCCGCGCGCCGCCTTGGTGGAGCAGTGCACCGACGACGTAACCGACCATCAACTGCACCGCCAGGGCCTCGTCCTCGGCGGTCTCCTCGCCGTCGGTGACCTCGGACACGTCGTCGGGATCGGCCGGGTCGATCTGGTCACGGCGGGCGGCCAGCAGGAACAGCACCAGCCACAGCGGGAACTCGCTCCGCGCCGGGGCCTGCTCGTCCGTAACAGGCAGGCCGAGCGCCGCGGAGTCGACGACAGCGAGCAGTTCGCCCGCGGTCATCCTGTCGGTGGTGGGCAGCAGGGCAGCGAGCTGGCCGGCGGTCAGCAGGCCGTCGCGGATCGTCTGCAGCGCGGCCGACCGCGCGGCCCGGGCGGAGTCGATCGGCAGGACGCGGCGGCTCGGGCAGACGGTGTTCAGTCGCGACGACATCCGCACGACCTGCTGAACCAGCGCCCGAGCTGCGACCGGGTCGTCGGTGCCCGTCCGAGCGAGGTGCAACCAGACCCTGGTGGTGATGACCGGGGAGGTGAACCAGGTCAGCGCGGACAGCTTCGCGCGGGCGGGCTGGGCAAGCTTCATCTGCAGTCGCAGCAAATGGGCGAGCATCTCGACCAGTACGGCGTAGGCGATCGGTGCGAGGGCGTGCGCGACGGCGTCGGCGATCCCGGTGGCGGTGTCGACGTTGAGCCACACGGTGCCGCCGATGAACACGTACGTCGTCACCAGCGCGCCCGGGATCCGCCAGCCCCGCGTCAGCGCGGCCAGCCGCAGGGCGGTGCAGGCGATGATCATGCCGTCAGCCACCAGCGGCACGAGCGGGCTGTTGAACTTCTCCGAGACGGCGCTGAACGAACGGGCGCCGCCGATCGCGGCGACCCCGAACGCGGCAACGATCGCCACCACGATCAGCACCCGCCGACCGGCACCCGGGCGGCTAGCCACCCGGCTGGCGCCACGCGCCGCGCGCCGGACCAGCCACGCGACCAGGCCGATCGTGACGGCGGCCCCGGCCGCGATCGCGGCGATCTCGGCAACCCGCCCGACGTCCGGCAGAGCGTAGTCCCCGAAAGGGTTGCTGAGGGCAAGGACCCGGTTGGTGTTCATCGCTGGCCTCCAGCGGTGTTCGGTACGGCGGTCAGGGAGGCGCCGCCGGGGCGCCCGGCCTTGACCTGCTCGGGGGTCGGGGTGGGGCCGTGCTGGTCGCGGTCAGTGGCCCACCAGGTCACGAACGGGTCCGCGTCGGTCATCAGCGGGACCGTGACGGCGGGCCGTCCGGCGTGCTCGCGGTGGGCCAGGACGCTGCAGCCTTCGCCGTAGCCGGTGACGCGCTTGGCGACACCGGGGCGCTGGCGGTCGTGCCAGTCACCGGCGAGCTTGAGCGACGCCTCTTCGCCGTGGAACGCCGCGGTCCAGGCGTCCATCAGCCACAGCAGCTCTTCGACGATCTCGGGGTGCCACAGCCAGCACACCGGCAGCGACTCGCGGCCGTCCTTGTAGCGCAGGTAGACCGTCTGCAGCCACGGCAGCAACTCCGACAGCACCGCCTGCACGGCGGCCTCGTCCTCGGCCAGCACCAACCACGACCGCACCGCCGGCGCGGCCTCGTCGCCACCGCTGCTGCTGGTTCGCTTCGCGGGCGACTGGGTGAGCGCGTCGCCCAACTCCGTCACGACCTTCGCCAGCCGGGTCAGATCCTGGGCACTGGCACTCTGCCGCAACCCGCTCTTGACCGCCTGCAGGTCGCGACTGAACGCCTCGACGGTACGAGCCAGGGCGGCGACCGCGCGCTGTGCGGCCACGGCGGGCTCTTCGTGGTCTTGGTGCTTCATGCTGCTCCTACCTCCACTCCCGGCCAGGACTCGTCACCGGCCGGGAACTCGTCGTGGTGACCGCGCGCCGGGGCGCGGTCCGTGTCGTCGGTGTGCCAGCGCGCGAACTGCCCGTCGCGCTCGGCAGCGTCGTCGCGGGCACGGCGCTCGCCGGCGGCTTGCTCGACCGCCTGGGCGGCCTGGTCGACGGCGGCCGACGCCTCGACCGCCGGATCGTCGTCGGCACTGTCGTCGGCGTCGTCCATCCAGTTGTGCAAGGTCCTCCAGGTCGCGCCCTGGTCGGGACGGGGCTCGACGCCGTCGGAGTGGCAGTCGCCGCACAGGTGGTCGGTGGTGCGGACGAAGTGGTCGACCGGGCCGCACTCGGCGCAGACCTTCCGCGCCGCCAGAGCCTTCTCAACCGCGGCCAACTGGGCATCGGTCGCGGTCCGCTTCGGCTTCGCGTTGGCCTCGACGTACAGCCAGGCGAATCTGTCGCTGCGCTTCCACGTGAGTCGGGCGAACGGTTCCTGCCCGCCCGGGCACAGCCCCTTGCTCCGCAATTGCCGACGGGTTGCCAACCCGGCGGGTGCCTGGCGGCGACGGAACTCCGGCAACCCGTCGCGGACCGTGCCGGGCCAACTGCGCCCGTCCCACAGCTCGACCCACTCCGGTTGTCCGGTCATCGCTGTCCTCCTTCGGAGGAGGCAGCGCGTGGCGTGTCGAACAAGGCGAGTTCTTCGTAGCGCGGGATCGAGCCGAGGACCCGGTGACGCCACTGGTGCGCGTAGAGGCGGCAGTTGGCGCAGTTGCTGTGCTGGCAGCCCGGCAGCGGCGCGCTGCGGCGGGCTTCGACGGACCAAGCCATCGAGTCAGCCGACGCGAGCCGGTGCCCGCACCGGCGCAGCCCGAGGACCTTGAAACCGAAGCCGTGCAGCTGCGTGATGCCGATGGCGCGAAGCGCATCGATGATGGCGACGGCCTCGCTGGTCGCCTGGCGGCGGCACACGGACCCGAGTCCGACGACCTGAACCGATCGCAGATCGACGCCGGCGGCGGCGTACAGGTCGGCGCACGCGAGGTAGTCGTCGACGTGCCATCCCTGCAGCACGGGAACGAACGGCAGATCGGGAGCGGTTTCCCGCAGCTCGCGGTAGTTGTCGATCGTGCGTCGCTGGTGCTCGAGCAGCGACAAACCAGTCCTGGTCAGGATCCATGGCTCGCACATCCAGTCCTGCGGCGCGGCCCACATCAGCCCGCCGATCTCGTCGCGGTAGCGACGGACCCGCTCGGCGTACTGACGCGGCGTCGGGCCGGCCGACCACGATCCATGCGTCGACAGCTCGGTGAAACCGCCCGAATCCAGAGCCCAAGGTGCTTTGGCTCGCGGCAGCGTCTTGTAGCCGCGCAGGCGCCTGTCGGAGACGAACAGCGGAACACCGCTGGTCCGCAGCCAGCCGGGCTGGTGGGTGCCGAGGTAGAACTGAGCCGTCATTGCTGCACCTCCTCGCGCTCAACGCGCTCGCGCTCGGTGCGCGCCGCCAAAGCAGCGCGTGCGTTGCGCATGGCACCGATCAGCCGGACGCGGGCGATGAGCTCGCGGGCCGGATCGTTCGCGTCGAGCCAGGCCAGGACTCCGGCGGCACGGCGGGCGAAGGGCGCGGTGGCCTTCCGTACGACGGCCCGGGCCCGGACGGTCGCGGCCCGGTCGGCGGCAATGACCTGGTCACACAGCCACCCCGCCTGGCTGAGGAGCCAGCCGCCGGTCGCGTCGGCGACGGTCTCGGTGAGGGTGGTGAGCCAGCGCACCGCCGGTCGGCGCCGGAACTTGGCCAGGCGGACGTCGAGGCGCTTGTAGGTCATCCGGGCATTGGTGATCGCGGGCGGCATGCCGTTGGTGATGATCAGTACCTGCCCGGTGCGCAACTGTCCGACCTGGGCCGGGGTGAGCACCGTCGACTTACGAGTGGAGATCGACTGGGCGCCGGTCGAGCGGTCCTTGGTGACGGCGGGCTCTTCCCGCTCGCCGGCCACGGTCGACCAGTACTGCAGGTCCTCGCCGTCGGCCGATCCGCCGAACAGGATCTTGGTCGCGCAGTTGGTGAGCAGGGCACCGGTCGCGGCGTCGCCGAACCGCTGCCGCATCTGCGCCCGGGACTGTGCGGCGATGTGCATGGTGATCCCGCGCGACCCGAAGTCACCCGACCACTGGTCCAGCGGGATCAGGCAGATCAGCGCGGCCTCGTCGAGCACCATCGTGAGCGACGGGTCGAGTCGCTCGCGCGGCGACCGGGCCGCGATCGCCTTGGCCTGCCGGGCGATGTTCGCTGTGAGGGCGGTGACCAGCGGCGAGGTCTTCTTGTCCTCGGCCCCGATCAGGTAGACCGTGCCGTTGGTGGCGAGCAGTTCCTGGACGTCGAACTGCTGGCCACCGGGCGCCGCCGCCTTCGCCGCGCTCGGTACCGACAGCCAGCCCAGTGCGGGCATGATTGTGGTCGAGATCGATGACTGGGTGTTCGGGTTGTTGGTGAAGAACTGCTTGGCCTCCTGCATCATCCCGGCGGCCGTCGTTCCGGCGGCCTCCAGCTGATATAGGACCGTGCTGGCCGCTTCCTTGGACGGGTGGGCGACCCACTGCTGCACGTCGTACATTGAGTAGCCGCCCAGCGCGGCGGCGTGCAGTAGCGCCTGCAGGGTCTGCTTGGCGAATCCGTCCCAGCGCTCGCCCTGGCCGTCGCTCTTGTTTCGGCCGATGCCGTCGATCAGGTCGGCGGCGCGGTCCATCGCTACCGCGGCGAGCTCGCAGCCCTGCAGCGGGTCGAACCGCACCCACGTGCCACCGAGCGACTCGACCAGCGCGTCGACCTCGGACCCGGCGGTGATCACGCCGCTGGGGTCGAACACCCACACCGGCCCCTTCGCGGCGCGGGCGGTGGCGGTGTCGCGCAGTACGTCCTGCTTGGTCGAGGTCGTGATCACCGCGCCAACCGCGTCCAGGATCCAGTTCATCAGCAGCTGCGTCTTGCCCTGCCGGGGACCGCCGAAGGTGATCGTGTGGTGCTGAGTCGACGACCAGAGCCACACCAGTCCGACGCGCGCGATCTTCACGCCCAGCTCTGCGGTGCGGACGAGGCGCCGCTGCCAGCGCGACAGCTCGGCCAGCGACGGGCGCAGGACCGCCATTTGCTTGCGCAGACCCCGCGCCGACGCGGTACGCAACACGTCCACGCTCGAGGCGAGACCGTCGGTCTCACGCCCGGCCCGCCCCAGGCGGCGCAGCAGGCCGCGCGAGCTGGACCGCGAGAACAGCACCCGCGCCAGCGTCCCCAGCGAAACCATGGCGCCGACCGCGACCGCGGCCAGCCACCAGCGGTGGATCTCCGGGCTGACAGGCAGCGCCCGCAGCGCCAGGCCGACGTAGACCAGCCACGCACCAACCGAGATCCCAGCCCCGATCGGCTGGTTGACCTTGATCAGCACCGCCGAGACCAGCACCAGCACACCGGCCGCAACCAGCCAGGTACCGATGCCGCCCGGCGCACCCACCCGGGAGGCCAGGAACCCGACGTAACCGAGCCACAGCGGCATCGACACGATTAGGCCCCGGCCGACCTGCCAGAACATCAGGACCACCGACAGCAGTCCTAGCGCTCCCCCGACGGTCAGCCACGTACCGACCTCGACGGCCAGCGGAGCGGGCGCCGCAACGATCAGCACGATCCCACCGGCCAGCACGCCGGCCATCGACAAACCCAGCTTCGGGAGCACGACACCGTCTCGCGCGTTCGGTCGACGCTCCATCACCGACCACCACCCAGCAGCCAACCGGCCGCCGCCAGGAAACCGCCCACCGACACCGCGAGGAACGACACCCGCACCAGACGGTGCTTGGACCAGGCGATCTCCGACAAGACCTTGGCCTGGTGACTCACCGCCTCGCACGGCCCCGCGACCTCCTCGCTCGGGTACGCGTGAGGGTTGGGGTTGAGGTGTCGGCGCAGCTGCTCCATCGACCGGAGCCGCACCGCGCCGAAGTACAGGAACTCCCCCGGCACCAACTGCTCGCCCGGCGTGTGCAGCCGCGGTACGACCACCAACATCGCTGCAGCGATTGCGACCGCCAGCGCGATCAGGGACAGACCCAGCAGAACCCGGGCGCCGATCGGCGACCCGCCCGACTGCGACACCAGCGCAAGCACCACCGCGGTCAGCGCCGTCTCGACCGGTACAGCGAAACCGGCCTTGTTATCAGCCCGCTCGATCGCGCCAGCGGCCGAGTCGTGCATCCACTTCGCCAGGTCAAGGTGCGTGCTCATCGACCCACACCACCCGTGGGCGTGGGGTGGGCCGTGAACCGAACACTCACCCTCGGCGAAGCGAACCGGGTCCGCACCGAGTAGCCCGCGCCCGGAGCCAGCGCTGGCATCACGCCGAGCGCCTCCCCCGCAGCCTCGACAATCCGCATGTCCGCGCTGAACGACTCCTCGCACACCAGCCAGGCCGCCTCGACGAACGGCAACCCGAGCTGCGGGTGGTCAGCCACAAACGCGGCCAGCTCAAACAACCCCCGAATGACCGCCGCACGCTCCGGCGCGACGTCCAACATCCCCACCGGCGGAACCCACCGGCTCACCGACTCGCCAGCATCCGTCATGCTGGACACCTCCTGTGCTCTTAGCTGAGTGATGGGAGAACCGGCCCTGTTCTGGTTGGCGCCTGTGGCAGGGCCGGTCCAAGTCGTTCTGGCTTGATCGCGCGCACTTGGAGGCACTCCGCTTCTCCAGCGGGCGAGAAGGCGTTTCACGCCGCGCCTCCGGCCGGCTGCGAGGCAGCACCGCTCCAGCCGGCGGCCCATTCGCTCGCCTCGACGCAACCGCCACCGACCACTGCGTCATTCAGCAGTTGCTCGACCGCCTTGGCCGGGATTACATAGCGCCCTTTGCCATCCCCGCGTTGCATCCGAACTGCAGGGAATGCGTCCGCCCGGACGAGTCGGTAAAGGTGCTCCTGCGAGACGCTGCAGAGCGCAGCTGCTTCGGGAATCGTGTAGCTCGGCACCCCGGCTGCGCGCTTCCGCAGGGCGCTCCGCAGGGCGAGCTCTCTGCTGAGTTGGCGGAGGCTGCCCGCGATTGAGTCGTTCTCTTCTGGCTCGGCTGGCTGATGCACGAGCCCCGCTCGCTTCTCTGTCATCTGAGACCTCATCCGGCTTGCGCCTGCCATGTTTGGCTGGGCTGTACGGAAGATTTAAGCACCCCTTGAATCCGAAATTCAAGCCCCCCTTAAGCCGGATCTGCAGAGGCACTAGGATGAGAGCCCAGGAGACGGAGGTAACTGGTGGAAGAGGTTGAGCG
Source organism: Kribbella lupini (assembly GCF_039529595.1). Taxonomy (NCBI): domain Bacteria; kingdom Bacillati; phylum Actinomycetota; class Actinomycetes; order Propionibacteriales; family Kribbellaceae; genus Kribbella; species Kribbella lupini. The sequence goes on from NZ_BAAANC010000002.1 coordinate 1,042,604, forward strand.
GCTGCGGTCGATAGACGACCCGATGGAGCAGCTGCGGTACTCCGGCGACGTCCTCGCCGCGCTCCAGGCGACGACCGCTGAGGTCGGAGAAATCCGCCGCGGGGCGGTGGACGCCCTGCGCGCTCGAGGTATGACGCTCGCCCAGATTTCTGCCGAGGCCGGGATATCCGTGGCCCGACTCTCGCAGCTCGGGGCACCGCGCCGTCGACCGGAGCGGGTGCTGCTGAGCACCGGCGACACGGTGCACGTCGTATTGCCCGTAGAACAGGCGCCTTACCCGGAAGGTCCTCAACGCCCGGTTGTGCACGAGAGCGACATTGCGTTCCAGAAAGATATCGAGCGCCTCGCCCGGGAGTACGGCCTCGGGACCGACACCGAGCATCTACCAGCTGGCGAGTACGTCGATCTCAACCGGGACGGCCTCATAGTCACATGCGGTCCGCGACAGTCACCCTGGCTGACTCAGATCCTTGCGTCGGACACGGCCTACGGCTTCGAGCGCGATGACGAGAGTTGGTATCTGCTCGACAAGTCGTCGGACGAGAAGCTGCGATCCCCGCGCCATGTTGGTGACGGTGGCGATCTGGCCTACTTAGGCACACTTCCCCGGCCCGATGGAAACGGGACCTGGCTCTACTGCGCCGGCATCCATGCACCGGGCTCCCGCGGCGGTGCACTTTACCTAGCGGAACACCTCGCCGAGCTGCACCGCGAGACCCGTGGCCACCTGTGGTCATGCCTCGTTCGATGCGACTACGACCCCAATACGCAGGAGGTCAGCAATGCCGAACTCATTGCCCCCGTACGTCGCCGGGAACGACTCCGTCAGCAGCGCTGAGCCCAATGCCTCTCAGCGGATTCTCGTTCTGGGCGCCTCTGGCTTCATCGGCCAACACGTCTGCGCCGCGCTACAAAGTCGCGGCGTGGAGCACCTCAAGGTCACGCGCACACCACGGCCCGGTTTCGATGCCGCCGTCGACCTGGCCTGTGCGCCACTGAGTGAGCTCAACGAGATCCTGCGCAGCTTCGCTCCCACCGCGGTCATCAACTGTTCGGGCGCAGTGCGTGGGTCGACGGCAGATTTGATGCGCGGCAACGTGGTCGGCACACATTCGCTCCTTCTCGGACTATCGAGCAGCGCGCCGAGAGCTCGGCTCGTCCAGCTCGGCTCCTCGGCAGAGTACGGCTCGTCGGAAGGTGAGACGCCGATGAATGAGGAGACTCCGACTCAGCCGAATAGCCCATACGGCTACACGAAGCTCGCTGCGTCTGAACTCGTCCTGCACGCGCGCGATCAGGGCCTTGATGCGATCGTCCTCAGAATGTTCAACATCAGCGGACCACAATCACCCACCAGCACCATGCTCGGAAGCCTGATTGAGCAACTGCGAAACGCGCCTGACAGCCCCACGATCACGCTGGATTCCCTTGCAGGCTGGCGCGACTACCTCGATGTCCGGGACGTAGCCGCGGCGGCTTGTACTGCGGCGCTACTCGACGAGGTGCCCCCAGTTGCCAACATCGGCCGGGGCGAAGCCGTCCAGACCGGCGACTGGGTTAGACAACTGATCGACCTCAGCGGTACGGGCGCCCAATTGGAAGAACGCCAGGGCACCGCCAACACCCACAAAGCATCGGCCGGCGCTGTCGCCTGGCAATGCGCCGACATCGGCCTCGCTGAGAAACGCCTCGGCTGGACCCCGACGATCCCGCTTTCGGTTTCGCTCCGCGACACATGGCTGGCCGCAACCAGCTAACTGCCGCATCGACCTCTCACAGGTCAAGGCGCCCCTCCGGCAGGCAATGCCTCCGGCGGGGGCCTCACGACTCCGAGATGACGGGTCGATTCGGCCGGCATAGGTCGAAGGCGGCCGCGGGTGCGTCTTCCCGCCTGCCGCACAGCCCAGCCAGGACTTATCAGGAGCCGCCAGAGGGGACAACGTGGCTGAACTAGTCTGCGGTCCCCAAGTCGGCGCGAATCTGATTCAGGTAGTCCGCTCTGTAAGCCTCGATCTGCCTTTCCTTGCGGCGAATCTCCGCGTAGCTAACGCTGACAGCATCAGCTATGAACAGGGCTTGATCCAGCTCGATCAGCCAGCCGGCGAGCCGTCTCGCAGCCCCAGTGCTCGCCTGGGATCCAATCACCTCAATGCGCGCAACCGCCGACTCAAGGTTCTTGGTGAACTCGGCTGAGAAGAGCCGAGGATTTTCGACCGGCGGATGGATAGCTCTGCTATCACGCGTCCTGCTGTCAGCGAAGAGCGGATCGAGAATTTCTTTGGCCTCAGTAACTACGGCGAGCAATGCAAGGTGTGCTTCAAGACGAGCATCCCGCCACCGATCGTCCATCTTGCGTCGGTACTCGCGCTGGTCAGCTTCTGCGGCTTCGTCGGCTGCCCTGTCGAGCTCCAACTTCCGCTGCTGTCGCTCATCTTCCCGCAGAAGGCGAGCGTCTCGACGGTTCAAGAGGTTTGTAGCGATTACGGCGAGTGGAGCCACAAGGGCAGTCATGAGGGGGCCAAGCCAAGCCGACATGTTGCACCGTCCCTATTCGCTTACCGATCTCGATCGAGTGTGACGCATCTGTCCATCGATCAGAGAAGTTCGTGCCGTCGGCGCGCCCTTGCGAGAAAGCAGCAGGGGCTCGGCCGGTCACTCACGGGGAGAGACCCGACGGGCCCAGGCTCAGTGTCTGATCGCTCTAGAGCAGCGGGCCGCCTGAACTGCCTTTGAAGGCAGGGGCTCCACGCGTGCTAACAGTCCTGCTAACAACAGCTTGGACGCGATGGACGTTCAAGGCGACCCCAGTGCACACCGCCGCTTCGAACTGCGAGCGATAGGGTTCCGAGGACGGTCGTCGCGGAACTCATGATGAGTAGGCCATCGAGCTGGCCAGCCCGATGATTCAGGTTGCCTCGGAGCCTTCGGATGAGGGACCGGGCTGCGGCGCCGGCCGGACCATCTTGTTCGCCAGGATGCTGGCGGCTGCTCGATCTGAGTCGGCGACCCACGCGGCGTATACACGGAGCGTCGTGGTGCCTCCGCCGCCGTGGCCTAGGCGGCCGGCGACCGTGCGGATATCTACGCCCGAGGTGATCAACTCTGTTGCTGAATAGTGGCGGAGGGTGTGGAGATGGCTGGTGATGCCGAGTTCGGCGCACATCCTCGCGTAGCGGTGGCTGATGCCGTCCGGATTGCACGGTCGGCTGTGATCCGGCTCGTAGGAGAAGACGAACCCGGCGTCATCGAACTTCAAGCCCAGCCGCTCGATCTGTTCCTGAGTTCGGGCCCGGTGCTCTCGGAGAAGATCGACAGTGTCAGAGTCGAGGCTGTTGCGTCGCATCTGGTGGGTCTTAGTGTCCTTTTCCCTGGCCTTGCCGCTTCGCTGGGTGAAGTTTCGGCGTATCTCGAGGACGCCCTGGTCCAGGTGTACGTCGTGCCAGCGAAGAGCCAGCAGCTCGCCCCGCCGCGCGCCGGTAACCATCTTGAGCCAGATAAACATGCCCCACCCGGCGTCCTGCTCCCACGACGCCGCAACGATCCGGGCTGCTTCATCGGAAGTCGGCGGTTTGGGCTGCGGTGCTGCCTGCTTCGGCTTCTTCGCATCTGTTGCCGGATTACTCTCGATCCACTCCCAGCGGGTCGCCGCCGCGAGAGCACCACTGATCACGAAGTGGATCTTTCGCACCGATCCAGCGGCAAGTGGTTTACAAACGTGAGCCCTGCACTCGATCACCTTGCACTGCATCTGCCCGCAGTCATGCTCTGCCAACGTCTTTGCAGTCGGCCGGCCCGGCTTTCGACGGTGCTGAACCACGCGACAATCGTGCGGCCCAGGCTCGCGGTGCTCGATGTATGGCTTGCCGTTGCATCGGAGCCGACAGCGGCGAAGCTGGGCATAGAACTGCTCGAGAACGCGGGTGCCGATCTTGGAGATAGGGACATCACCGATCGCTGGGACGATGTTTCGCTCGATGAGCCGACGGTAGTCGTCTCGCGTCGACTCATCTGCCTCGTGAACTTCCAGCCACGCCTCCAACGTGTAGGCCAAGGTCGCCTTGGTTGCTGCATTCCGCTGCTTGTCGACCTTCGCGAGCAGCCGCGTGCGGATCTCTTCGACCTTCTTCTCGTCACGAGTGGACTCAGTCAGGTACACGTCCTTGCCCGTGACAGGGTCGACGCCGGAGTAAACGAGCACCTGATGGGACCCTCCGCGGGTACGGACGTACCCGCGTTCGCGCCCACTGTCACCACGTCGCCCAGCCACTCTCACAGCGTACTCATTGACAGCGCCATTGACAGACAGTCACATCTTGCGGCTACTTAACGTAATATCCGCAGGTCAAACAGAGAGCCGACGAGGGGACTCGAACCCCTAACCACCGCTTTACAAGAGCGGTGCGCTACCAATTGCGCCACGTCGGCGAGTGCTCGTCGATTGTAGTGGATGGGTCAGAGGGTGTGGCGGAGGGCTCGGGCTCCTGGGACGGCGATCAGGGCTATGGCGGCCATGACCAGGAAGGCGGGGGTTGGGTGGTCGACCAGGAGGCCGACCGCTGTGGCTACCAGGAGGCCGCCTAGGTTGCCTGACATCCAGATGAGGCCGGCTGCTGTGCCTTCGGCTTCGCCTGTGCGGCGTTCTACTACCTCTAGGACTACGGGGAGGGCTGGGAGGAGTAGGAGGCCGATGGTGGTGATGGCCAGGTAGGCGACGAGGGTGCTGGGGAAGAGTGCCAAGCAGGCGCAGGCTACGGCGGTGGCGGTGAGGCTTAGGGCTAGCTGGGCGGAGGCCGCGTGGTGGCGGGAGACCCAGATGGGGATGGTGGCGCTGCCTAGGACACCGGCTATCACGTTCACCAAGAGGATGGTGCTGGCGGTGCTGGCGGTGACGCCGGCTGGTTCCAGGAGGGGCTGGGCGAAGGTGGTCATGGCCACGAAGACGCCGAAGGGGAACATCGCCAGGACGCACAAACGCCGGATCAGGGGGTCGCTCCAGGCGGTGCGGAGGGCGTTGCGGTCGGGGCGGATTGCCACTGGTTTGTGGTCCGCGGGGAGGCGTAGGGCGAGCAGCAGGACCACGGAGGCCACTACGGAGAAGATGGCTGAGATGAGCAGTACGGCGGGGAGCTGGTCGCTGTTGGCGAAGACGGCGGAGAGGACGAAGGCGATGACCATGCCGGCGAAGATGCTGGCGGTGCCGACGGCGATGCCGGTGGGGCGGTCGCGGACCGAGAGATAGCGGCCGGTAATGCCCGTGACGGCGTTCAGGACCAACGGCTGCGCGATCGAGGCGACGATTTGGCCGGCCAGGAGCCAGGGGTAGGTGTCGCCCAGGCGGATCAGGGCGCCGGCGGCGGTCAGCAGGGCGCCGATCAGCAGGGACGCGCGGAACCAGCGGTCCAGGAGCAGCCCGGCGGGGATCGCCAGTACGACGTACAAAAGCGGGAAGACCTGGGCGAGCCAGCCGATGGCGTTCTCGGTGACGTCGTAACGGTCGGCGGCGACAGTGGTGACGCCGGCGAAGTTCAGCCAGACCAGTTGGGTCGCGGCGCCGACCAGGGAGTACGCGATGATCGGCGTCCAGCGGCTGCGGGGCATTACCGAACAGTAAGGCCTGGCCCGGCTGTCGGCGAGCTTCTGCGGAGCCGAGCTAGTTCTTCACGGCCGCGGCGAGCGCTGCGTCGGTGGTCTTGAAGTGTTTGGCCAGCGCGCGGTCGCGGGCGGCGGGGTCGTCGGGAGACTTGGCGAGGTCGGCGTAGAAGGCGTTCACGCGGGGCAGGCCGTACTTCGTGACGAGGTGCTCGACGATCAGCCAGCTGACGCCGTAGCTCTGTTCGTCGTAGTCGCCGTGGAAGACCCCGTCGATGGGCAGCACCTTCAGCTTCGGCAGGCCCTCGCGGCGGATGGACCGGCGGTAGTCGGCGAGCCACTCGGTATGGCCCTCGGCGGCGGTCAGCTCCATCTCGACGTACTCGGCGAAGCCCTCGACCAGCCAGGTCGGGGCGCCGTGGCCGAGCGGCGACATCGCGGCGTGGGTGAACTCGTGCGCCAGCAGGAAGCGGTCGGCGTCGGACCGTTCGCTCGGGTGGATCACGATCCTGCTGCCGGTGACCTTGAACTGGGTCGCCTCGGGGTTGATCGGCGCGTAGTTCTGGACCGCGACGGCGGCCGCCGGGTGGCCGCCGGTCTGCCACTCCGCGTCGAAGGATCGACCGTCGCCCAGGGCAACGATCAGGATCCCGGCCTGCGCCCGCCGGGTCGCCGCCCGTACGGCGGGCGTCGCGATCCGGGCCTCGCGCAACAATCGACGCCCGTTCGCGCGTTCGGACGGCGGGACGATCACCAGTACGCCGGGCCCGCGGACCACTTCCAGCGGACCGAGGTCCCACGGCTCGCGGGTCTTGCCGCGGTCGGCCTCGGCGGCGAGGTCGTCGTCGTCCACGAGCAGCCAGCGACCGTTGCGCTCGGCAAAGGTGAAGCCGGCCGGCACGTACCGCGCGGAGGTGTCGATGCCGTTGACCTGGACCAGCATCATGATCCGGAAGGCGTACGCCTTCGCGCCGTGCTGGGCCTGCGGTTCGGGCACCCACCCGGCCTCGCGCCGGTAGGTCAGCGAGCGCAGCCCGATCTTGCGCAGGTTCGCGTACTGCAACTGGTGCCGCGCCCGCAGCTTGGCGTTGCGTGGGTCGAGCTGCCCCAGGAACGCCGGCAGCTGGCCGGCGACCACCGCCGCCGCGCGTGCCTTCAGCAACGCGTCGACCTGCGCGAGCATCCGGGCCTCGGTGTCGTCGACCGGAGCAGGCGATACCGCAGCCGGCGCCGACGACGTCACCGGACGCTCGTCCGGCCGTCGTACCACCCAGGTCACTGCCGAAACGGCGACAGCCAGTACGACGACGCCCGCCATCCACAGCACCCGTCGCCGGGTCCTGAAATCCCCACCCATGTGTTGTCTCCCCAACCCACCCCACCAGTGCGCAAAGGTTACAGGTGGCGTGAATTCGTCAGCGGGGTGACACCGGCCGGTCCGGCCGCGTTGCATGCAGCCAGGACCACGAAAGGGGCAAGGACATGCGGAAGCGGACCATCGCCGTGATCGGCGTACTGGTACTGGCGATGCTCGGACTCGCGGGGGTCAGCTCGCAGGCGGTCGCCAAGGCGGACAAGCCGACTGTCGTGCTGGTGCACGGAGCGTTCGCCGAGTCGGCCAGCTGGGACGGCGTGATCAAGCGGCTGGACAAGGCCGGCTACCCGGTCGTCGCGGTCGCGAACCCGCTGCGCAGCGTCAGCGGCGACGCGACGTACCTGAGGAGCGTGCTGGCCGGCATCAAGGGCCCGATCGTGCTCGTCGGTCACTCGTACGGCGGGCAGGTGATGACCCCGGCGGCGACCGGCAACCAGAACGTCAAGGCGCTGGTCTACATCGCGGCCTTCGCGCCGGCCAAGAGCGAGAGCGCGCTCGACCTGACCAACAAGTTCCCCGGCAGCACGTTGGGGGCGGCGATCCAGAGCATCCCGCTGGGTGACGGCAGCAACGACGTGACCATCCAGCCGGCCAAGTTCCGCGAGCAGTTCATGGCGGACGTCTCCCGCAAGGAGGCCGCGCTGGCCGCGGTGACGCAGCGGCCGATCAGGGACGTGGCGCTGTCCGAGGGCGCGGGCGACCCGGCCTGGACGAGCATCCCGTCGTGGTTCCTGATCCCGACCGGCGACAAGAACATCCCGCCGGCCGTGCAGCACTTCATGGCCGACCGTGCGCACGCGAAGGCCGTCGTCGAGGTCAAGGGCGCCTCGCACGCGGTCGCGGTCTCCGAGCCGGGCAAGGTCGCGGACCTGATCAAGCAAGCGGCGACCGCGACCCGCTGATCCCCAAGCCCGCCTCGGTTCCCTGATGACCGAGGCGGGCTTTGGCGTGCTCGGGTTGAATCGGCCCATGGACCTCAAGAGCCCGTACGACGAAGTCGCCGACGCCTACCACGCCACCCTCGATCCCGACGGCGCCGGTCTGACCGATCCGACCCTCGACGACCTCCTCGGCGACGGCGAGGGCGGCGGCGATCTGCGCGGTCAACGGGTCGCGTCGATCGCCTGCGGCCAGGGCCGCGACACCCGCCGGCTCGCCGATCTCGGCGCGAGCGTCGTCGGGATCGACGCCTCCGAGACGCTGCTGGCCCACGCGCGCCGGCTGGAGCAGGACAGCCCGCGCGGGATCGAGTACCTGCACGGCGACGCGCAGCGGCTCGACGGGCTGGCGGACGCGTCGTACGACGGTGCCGTCTGCTACATGGCGTTGATGGACATCCCCCAGCTCGAGCCCGCGCTGCGGTCGGTCGCGCGGATCCTGAAGCCCGGCGGCTGGTTCGTCGCGTCGATCGTGCACCCGTGCACCAAGCCGCCGTCGCACGGCGAACTGGTCGACCACACCACCGGCGAGGCGCGCCGCGTCACCGGCCGGTACTTCGAGGAGGGCCCGTACGACAGCGTCACCCGGTGGGAGGTCCTGCCGCGGGTGTCGTACCACCGGACGCTCTCGACGTACGTGAACACGCTGGTCGCGGTGGGCCTGGCCGTCGAACGCCTCGCCGAGCCGGTCGGCGACCGTCCGGTCTGGCGGGAGGCACCCGGCCTGCTGTACCTGCGGTGCCGGCGGGTGGATTCTTAACGCTGTGAACTCTTGACGCCACGGAGCGAAACACGATTCACTGATCGCGACTTCGGTCAGATCTTTCCTTAAGTACACCTTCGTACGACCGCCCCCGGAAGGTGTCACCTGAAGGACGGCCCACGGGCTCGTCGCGCTGTTGACCTTTCGGGGGTACCGCCCCAGGACCCGTCCGAAAGGAACCGCCCCATGAAGGCTTTTTCTTCACCTTGGATCAAGCTTCGAACCCGATGGGCCATCGCCGGTCTGGCCGTGGCCACGGCCGCTGCCGGTGCCGTCGTCGCCCCCTCGGCCGGAGCCGCCACCCAGTCCGACGCCACCGTCGCCGCCCCCAGCGCCGTGGCCGCCTTGCCGAGCGGATTCCGTAGCGTCGGCTACATGCCCTCGTGGGCCGGCGACGTGAACGCCATCCAGTACTCGAAGCTGACCCACATCAACTACGCGTTCGCGCTGCCGAACTCCAACGGCACCCTGCAGGGCATCGAGAACACCTCGAAGCTGTCCCAGTTGGTGAGCAAGGGCCACGCCGCCGGCGTCAAGGTCTCACTGGCGATCGGCGGCTGGAACGACGGCAACGACTCCGCGTTCGAGCAGCTCGCGGGCAACTCCGGCGCCCGGACCACGTTCGTGAACAGCGTGATGAGCGTGATCAACCAGTACGGGCTGGACGGCGTCGACATCGACTGGGAGTACCCGGACCCGGGCACGTCGGGCAACAACTACACCGCGCTGATGCAGCAGCTGAGCAACACGCTGCACGCCAACGGCAAGTTGCTGACCGCGGCCGTCGTCTCCGAGGGTGACACCGCGAACGGCGTCCAGCCTGCCGTCTTCGGGTACGTCGACTGGCTGAACATCATGGCGTACGACGGCGGCAGCCCGCACGCCGGCTACGACTGGTCGATCAACGCGGCGAACTTCTGGAAGAACCGCGGTCTGCCGAAGAACAAGACCGTGCTCGGCGTACCGTTCTACAGCCGCCCGAACTACACGCAGTACAAGGACATCGTGGCGATGAACCCGAACAACGCCAACGTCGACTGCGTGACCATCAACGGCACCCAGAACTGCTACAACGGCATCCCGACGATCAAGCGCAAGACCCAGTGGGCGGTCGCGAACGCCGGCGGCATCATGAACTGGGAGCTGTCCCAGGACGCGACCGGCAGCGCCTCGCTGGTCAGCGCGATCTTCGACGCCGCGGGCGGCACCAGCCAGCCGCCGACCGGCGGCAAGACCGGCCCAATCAAGGGCATCGGCGGCAAGTGCGTCGACGTCGCCGGCGCCAACAGCGCGAACGGCACCGCGGTCCAGCTGTGGACCTGCAACGGCACCACCGCCCAGACCTGGACCGTCGGCGACGGCACCGTCCGGGCCCTCGGCAAGTGCCTGGACGTGGCCGCCGCCGGTACGGCGAACGGCACCCAGGTCCAGCTCTACGACTGCAACGGCACCGGCGCCCAGGGCTGGCAGCCCCAGTCCAACGGCACCCTGCTGAACCCGGCCTCCGGCCGCTGCCTCGACGCCACCGGCCAGAGCTCGGCCGACGGCACCCGCCTCCAGATCTGGGACTGCGCCCGCTCGGCGAACCAGCTCTGGACCGTTCCCGCCTGATCCTCGACCGTCCGACGCCCCGTCCCCGTGCCCGGGGGCGGGGCGTTGGCCGTTCACCCGCCGTACGGCGGTCGCCGTGGTGTGATGGCGGGATGACGACGTTGAGCGAGTTCGCGGAGTTGGCTCGGGGCGAGCAGGGGTTGGCGGTGGTGGCGACAGTGCGGGCCGACGCGAGCATCCAGTCGTCGGTGGTCAACCTCGGCGTCCTGGAGCATCCGGTCAGCGGTGAGGCCGTGGTGGGATTCGTGACGTACGGGAAGGTGAAGCTCGGCAACCTCCGGGCGCGGAACCAGGTCAACCTGGCGGTGCGCGCCGGCTGGCAGTGGGCGGCGGTGGAGGGGCAGGCCGAGATCATCGGGCCGGACGACCCGCACCCGGCGGTGGACGCCGAGCGCCTGCGGTTGCTGCTGCGGGAGATCTTCAGGGCGGCCGGGGGCACCCACGACGACTGGGACGAGTACGACCGGGTCATGGTTGCCGACGGGCGGGCCGCGGTCCTGGTCACGCCGCAGCGGGTCTACGGCTCGTAGGAATCGTCACCGGTCCGACAGGTGGCGCTTGACGCTCGATGCTGGTAACCATTCTGACCGGTTACTAGTCAAGGGGTACGCTGTTCGGCCCTGGCGGCGGTTGGGTGTTCCAGCTGACGCCCGAGAACGGCGGCACGCGGGTCGACGTCGAGCTGACCCGCCGGCCGACGGCGTTCAAGGGAAAGTTGCTGGCGGCCCTGTTGCCCGTTGTCGGGCGGTCCTCGCTGCGCAAGTCGTTCAGCGGTCCGCTGAAGGTCAAGTGATCAAGGGGATTGCTGCAGCTGCGCGCAGTCGCGGAGGCCGTTGACCCGGGCCCGTTCCTTGTCGCGCTCGGAGGGAGTGAACTCGACCGGCTGCCGCGTCTCGGGCGACAGCGCCGTTGGGGTGAAGTTGCGCTCGACAACCGTTCGGCCGTGCAGGGTGAGGTGCAGTACGCCGCCCCGCCAGTCCTCCGGGGTCAGCAGCCCGGATCCCCAGAGCAGGTTGCCCATGCCGTAGGCAACGAACGTGTTGCCCTCGTACCCCTGTCCCTGCAGGACGTGGGCGTGCGCACCGACCACGACATCGGCGCCGGCCGCCGACAGGTCCGCGGCGAACGACCGCTGGTCCGCGGTCGGGCAACGATCGTGCTCCGCACCCCAGTGCGGCGCGACGACGATCACGTCACTCGTCGCCCGAGCAGCCCGTACGGCGGCCAAGGCCTGGCGCCGATCGACGGCCAGCGCGAGCCCGGCGCGGTTCTTCGTCGCGGTCCACTCGTCGGCGAGGTCCGACACCTGGCTGAACGCGAAGACCGAGACCCGGATCCCGCGGATCGTCGTACGCCAAGGGGCGTAGGCCTGTGCCGCGTTGCGGCCGCCACCGACCGTCGGCAGGCCGCCCCGCCAGGCCGCGGACATCGTGTCGAACAGGCCGACCTGGCCGTAGTCGAGCGTGTGGTTGTTGGCCAGGCTGATCAGGTCCACGCCGGCCGACTTGATCGCCGTCACGGCGCGCGCATCGGTCCGGAACAGGTAGCGCTTCTGCTGAGGAGTCCCTCGAGTGGTGATCGGGGTCTCCAGGTTCACGATCGCCAGGTCCGCGCTCTTCAGCTCGTCGGCGACCGGACCGAAGGCCGTCGCGGGATCCTTCTCCAGCAGTTCCTGCGTCTTGCCCTCGAAGTTGACGTCACCGCCGAAGGCCAGCGTCAACGCCGGGCCCTCGGCCCGCACCGGCGGATCCGCCTGGAGCTCGCCGCCGGTACATCCGGTGACCAGGGCAAGCATCAGCAGACCGATGCCCAGGGCCCTCATTGGAGGGCTCGCTTCAGCCGTGGGGCGAGCGGTTTCTCGACGTACCGGTTGATCAGGTACGCCGCGAGGATCATCACGAGAGTGGTGACGCCGACCAGGAGGTACTTGTTCACCTGGTGGCCGAGTCGCTCGAAGATAATGAAGCCGATGTGCGCGTGGATCAGGTACAGCGGGTACGTGAGGGCGCCGAGGGCAACGAACCACGGGCGCGCCAGCCGGGTGGTCAGGCGCAGCGCGACCGCGAGCATCACCGCGAAGACGAGCACGATGGCCGCGACGACGACCGGCGTCTTCAACGTGGTGTGGAAGCGGTTCTCGACGTCACCGGCGAACTGCACGCCGCGGTACACCGCGTTGACCAGACAGAGCCCGACCAGGACCAGCCAGGACGGCCGCGGCCCGAACCGGTAGATCATGCACAACGCCATCCCTGCGATGAAGTAGTGCGAGTACTGCGTGTTCAGGATCAGGTCCGTGCTCGCCGGCAGCACGCCGAGCTGGTACACGGCGGTGAGTCCGAGCCAGGTCCAGATCACGATGCCCACCCGCCGCGTCGTGATCGTGAAGAAGGTGAGCGCGAAGATGATCAGGTAGAAGCGCAGCTCGGCCCAGAGCGTCCAGTACACGACGTCGACGTTCTCGAGGTTGGCCAGCGAGTTGAACATGGTCAGGTTGCCGAGGTACTGCACCAGCCCGATCGGGAAACGCCCGGCGCCGAACAGCACCGACACCAGCGCGGTCAGCGACACAGCCACCCAGTACGCCGGGTAGAGGCGGACGACGCGCGAGACGAGAAAGCTGCGCGGCGTACGGTCCCAGGCGGACAGCAGGACGACGAAACCGCTGATCATGAAGAAGAGGTCGACGCCGAGATAGCCGTACCGGGCGACCAGGCCCGGTGCCTCGAAGCCGAGCGGCGAGACGACTTTGTAGTACCCGGCGAACAGGTAGTGGTAGAGGACCACCGAGACCGCCGCGAAGATCCGCAACAGGTCCACCTCGTAGAGCCGGACTCCCGCGCGGACAGCCCGCGCCTCCCCAGTCGTCGTCGAACTCATGCAGTCAACCTATCCAGCCGACAGGCTGCGGGCGTCAGCCTAAAGGCGTATCCGGGCCTCGTCCCAAAGGCGTAAACACGCCAGGGCGTCCCCACCGCGATCGGCGGGGACGCCCTGGGTGAGCTCAGCGAACGGTGAGGGTGAACGGATAGGTGTAGCCGGCGTCGACCGGTAGGCCCTGGCTGCTCGTCGAGGCCGCGACCCACCAGCGGAACTGGTGCGTACCCACGCGGTTGAAGGCGAACGGTCCGCTCTGCGCAGTGCCGTTGACCAGCGTGCGGGACACCAGTCCTTGCCACTGGCCACTGCTGTTCTTGAACTGCAGGGCGACCTGGTGCGACCCGTACGGCGCGACCGTCACGGTCGCGTTCGGCTGCTGGCCGAGCGCGATGTCGGAGTCCAGGAAGCGGGCGTCGAGCACCTGCGGGGTGGCGCGGATCGCCTTGGTGGCGCTGATGCTCTGGAAGTTCACGATGCCGAGACCGTCCGCCGACTCGTTCAGGATCGCCCGGTACTCGCGGGCGCCGGTGTTCGTGATCACGAACGTGTACTTGCCCTGGGCATCGGCGATGGTGGCACCGATCCCGTACCACGCGGAGGTCGCGGAGTTCCGGCCGTGCAGCGACACCTGGTGCCGCTTCACGACACTGTCGGGCGCCAGGGTGCAGTCCCCCGCTGCCGGGTTCTTCAGCTTGTTCAGCACGAACGAGCCGGTCATCGTCACCTTCGCGCCGTAGATGCCCGACGCCGGGGTGTTGAAGGCGACCGTCGCCGTCCGGGCCCGGACACTCGCGGCGGTGGCCTCACCCCATTCGTTGGACCGCACCAGGTCGACCGTGTACGCCCCGGCCTGCGGCGGCACCTGGCCGTACTCATTGGTGGTCGCCGGCAACGAAACCGTCTCGCACTGCGCCGCGGTCCCGGCCTTCACCCGGGTCACCACCGGAGTGACCGGCGACCCATCGACCTTGTCCAGCGGGTCGTTCGGCGTCGTGTCGATCGCCGTGTCGGTCGCGAACGTCCACTGCAGCGCGCCGCGAACCATGGCCTTGCTCATGCCGGTCTCGCCCCGGATGTACCGGTCGAAGCTCGCCGACCGCGCGCCCGCCGTACTCGGGTCGGCGACGAAGATCCGCGCCGTGCTCGCCGCGTCGTGCGACGGCTTCAGCGCCGCGACCGGTACGACGAGTTCGTTCGCCCCCGCCGCGGTCGTCGTCCCGATCCGCTCGGCCTGCTGCCCGCTCACCTCGAGGTACACGTCGTTGGCGATCCCCGCCGCCTCGTCCCAGCTGATGTTCACCTTGCCCGGCTCGGCCCACGCCACCTTCACCTCGGACACCGCCGCCGACCCCGCCGGCGCCGCGTGCGCAACCGCCGGCACCGCCAGCCCACCCACCACAGCCAGCGCCGCCAAAGACCTCTTCATCATGATTTCCCCCAGCTCTCGTGAAGCCCCGCAGGTCGAGGCACCGTTAAGACGCCCCGACCACCACGAAAGGTTGAGCCCGGTCGGCCGGCTTCTGATGTTCACTCTGGGTCAATCAGTAGACACGTGACGTATGTACTGACTTGCCCGGTGGCTGTCATTCTCGGAGGCGTTCACTTCCGCCCCCGCTCTGGAAAAGAGTGTCGAATGAACGAACTTCCGCCCTCCACTTCCGCACGCCCTCCGAAGCGCCGGCGTCGGGTGCTCGGTGTCGCGCTGGCCACGGCCGCGTTGATGGTGACGTCCGCGGCCGCGGCGTACGCGGCACCGCCTCCTTCCCTGCCGCAGAACGCCGGCGGGTACGACCAGTCGTTCTCCCCGGCGTACGACTACGACGTCGACGGCTGCTACGCGACGCCGGCGATCGGCGCCGACGGGACGCTCAACCCCGGGCTCAACACGACTGGCGCGGTCAACGGCAGCTGCCGGGACCAGTCCGACCTGGACAACAGCCAGACCTACTCGCGGTCGAGCTGCAACAACGGCTGGTGCGCGGTGGTGTACGCCAGCTACTTCGAGAAGGACCAGGCCGTCGCCGGCAGCGGTCTCGGCGGTCACCGGCACGACTTCGAGCACGTCATCTCGTGGATCAACCAGGCCAGCAACCAGGTCGAGTACGTGACCACGACGCAGCACAGCAGCCAGGTCACGTACCCGCGCTCGCAGGTCCGCTTCGACGGGACGCACCCGAAGGTCGTCTACCACAAGGACGGCGCGAGCACGCACTTCTTCCGGCTTGCCAACAGCAACGACGAACCGCCGGAGAACCACTACCACAACTGGCGCTACCCGCCGCTCGTCGGCTGGGACGGCTACCCCAGCACGGGTCTGCGCGACATCCTGATGAACGCGGACTTCGGTTCGGCCACCATCAAGATCACCGACAAGGACAACCGCTTCCACAACCTGCTCAACGCCTCCAAGCCCAGCGGCATCCCCTTCGACCCCTGGGCCTAGCCGTCCGTGGGCA
The DNA here is from genome assembly GCF_039529595.1 of Kribbella lupini. Lineage (NCBI taxonomy): Bacteria > Bacillati > Actinomycetota > Actinomycetes > Propionibacteriales > Kribbellaceae > Kribbella > Kribbella lupini. The sequence continues at coordinate 1,058,216 of NZ_BAAANC010000002.1, forward strand.
AGCCGGGTGCGCCCGGCTTGCCCATGGGTACCGGCGACGACATGCAGTCGTTCCTCCCGTACGCCGACTTCCAGGCGACCGCGCGGATCCTCGACCCGCGGCGCCTCGGCAAGCAACGCGTCGAGACGATCCAGATCCTCCGCGGCCTGACTGTCGCGAACTACGGCTGGCGCCACCACCCCGCCGTGAAGATGTGGGCCGGGTACGAGGAAGCGCTCGTCCGGTACGGCCTGGAGATCTGCACCGCCTGGACGGCGACCGGCCGCGCCGACACCTGCGACCCGACGCTGCGCAACGACCTGCGCGCCGGGTGCGGGATCGACCGCATCCGCACGCAGCGCGAACTCGCCGCCGCGGGCGAGCTGCCGCCGTGGCTCGGCGACGAGGACTTCCACCGGAGCCATCGCTCCGCCCTGCTGCAGAAGGACCCGCCGTACTACGGCCGCGTGTTCGACGACCCCACCGACCTGCCGTACGTCTGGCCGGCCTCGGACCGCAACCCCTGCGGAAAGTAGGCTCGTCGGGGTGACGATCCCCGAAGACTTCCACGACCTGCTCAGCTCGCGAGCGGTCGCCTTCGTGTCGACCATCGGCAAGAACGGCGGACCGCAGGTAACACCTTTGTGGTTCCTGTGGGATGGCGACCGCGTCCGGATCAGCCTGGTCGAAGGCCGCCAGAAACTCCGCAACCTCCGCCGCAACCCGCGGATCTCCCTCGCGATCGTCGAGCCCACCCGCCCGACGTACTACCTGGAGCTCCGCGGCACCGTCGACGAGCTCGTCCTCGACCCGGACTGCTCTCTCGAACGCGCGATCGCCGAGAAGTACGTCGGCGAGTGGACCGACGTCGAACCTCCCGGCACCCCGCGCTACGCCACCAGCATCATCGTCGAACGCACCACCAGCCAACGCGGCGAACCGAGCTGATCAGCCCTCGCCTCGCACGTGGTTGCCCCGCCGATCCAGCGGCGCCAGGACCACCCGCTCGGGCCCACGATCGACGCGTAGCAGCCCACGCCCCTCGGCGTACGCCAGAGCCGCTTGTACGTCGGCCTCCGACGCGAGCGTCCGCGCCGCGAGCCCGGCGACGGCCTGCTCGGCACCACCCCACAAGGCAACCGACACCAGGTCGGCCGCGTACCCGGTGAACTGATTGACCGCCTGCGACGCCTCGAGGGAGCTCACCACCTGCGCCGGTAGCTCGACGACGTCCTGCGCCCGCGGCGGCCGCTCGACGCCGACGAACCGCTCACCGTCGGAGGTCAGTACGCCAAGCGCCACCATCAACCGCAGCACCTCACGCCTGGTCGTCGGCGCGACCTGCCCGACCTGAGCAGCGATCTCCGCAACCGTCGGATACCCGGCATCGGACTCGACGCAGGCAGCGGATCATCGAGCCAGCGCTCGCCGCGGTAGTGGTCGACACCCCACTGGCCCCACAACAGTCATCCGCGAACGGTAGTCCAACCGACATGCCACCAGAGCACGCTTGCAGGAACGTGCAGACAGCGCGGACGCCGGGCGGTTGCCCGGCGTCCGCGTCAGACCGCGGTCTTCACGAACTGCTGCCCGCTGGTGTTCTCGATCAGTACGGCGGCGACGTCGGCCGGGTCGATCAACGCGGTCCCGTCCAGGGTCGTCCCGTTGGCGGCGCCCTTCTCGGAGACCAGCCAGCTGCCGGCCGTTTCGCGACGACCGTCCTTGCCCACGACAACCAATCGGCACGGCTCGTTCGCCGGGAGACCGGTGACGGCGACGTTCACCCGGACGAAGCCCGCGGCGGGCTCGACCCGGACTGTCAGCCGCGCCCCGGTGCGCGCGTCGACGCTGCTGGCGAACCGCGTGCCCGGTACGGCGGAAGCGGTCGGCGTCGGCTCCGGCCCGGCGATCGGTGGGTTGTCGACCGTGTTCCGCCCGATCAGCACGCCCCCGACCACCGCCGCGACCGCTGCCACGGCGGCGATCGACGCAATCACGGCCACTCGCCCGCGCCCCGGAGTTGCCGACTCCTTCCGTACCTGACGCAACGTCCGCTGCAGCAGCAGGTCCGCGTCCTCCGGCGGGCCGTCGAGCAACGCCTCCGCCGGCACCTCCTGCAGGAAACTCTGGAGCTCGCGCAACGCGTTCACCTCCTCCCGGCAGGACGCGCAGCCCGCCAGGTGCTGCTCGACCTGCTCCGCCCCCGCCGTGTCCAGCTCGCCGTCGACGTAGCCGTCGATGTCCGCGTGTTCGGTCGCCATCAGGCCACTCCTTCCATCCCGAGGTGCCGTCCCGCGGGGAAGTGCTCGCGCAGCGCGCGCAACCCGTAGTGCGACCGTGATTTCACCGTGCCGGGCGGGATGCCGAGCACGTCGGCGGCCTCGGCGACGCTGCGTCCCTCCAGGTAGATCTGCTCGAGGACGACGCGGTGCTCGGGCGACAGCCGGTGCAACGCCTGCAGGACCACCATCGTGTCGACGACCTCGTCGGCGTGGTCGCGCTCGACCGCCACCGTGGTCTCGGTCTCGGCGACCTCGGCCGGGCGCGCGTTCCGGGCCCGGACCCGGTCGGTGACGATGTTCCGTACGACGGTCAGCAACCAGCCGCGGATCGATCCCTTGCCGTTGCCCAGGTCGTCGAGGTGCCGCCAGGCCCGGACCAGCGCTTCCTGGACGACGTCCTCGGCACTCGCCCGGTCACCGGTCAACCGCGTGGCGTAGGCCAGCATCGCCTTGCCGTGCTCGTTGAACAACGTCCGGACGAGTTCCTCGTCCGCCGTCTCGCGGCGGCGTCGGGTGATGAACCCGGCCATGCGCTTCCACCTCTCGCAGGTTCCGCGGCGCGGAACGTTCCCTCGGTCCGTCACACCGGGCCGCGCCCGCGCGCCGCCCGGATCCTCTCACCCACGGTGCCCGGTTCCGCGGTCGGCCGCCCGCCGGTCGGTACGACGGGCGACCCGCGGAGGTCACGTGCCGTCCCCTCGTACGGCACGTGTCCCGGACCCCTCACACACGGATCTCGACCCCGCTCAGGTTCACATAAAAATGTGATCCACGTCACATCCAGCGATCTGAACCCGAACGCCTCGTCCCGCCGTGTGTGCTGCCGAACGGACCCGACGGGACCGCCCGAGCTCGAGGGAAGCACCCATGACGATGCGCAGCACGCTGCTGAAGATCGCTTTCACCACCGCCGGTCTCACCGCATTGGTGGCCTGCGGCAACTACAACCAGCCGGACGCCGCACCGGCCGTGGCGCCGTCGACGGTGGTCGTCACGGTGCCGGCGCCGCAGGAGACGACGGCCACCGAGCAGGAGCCGGCCCAGCCCGCGGAGCCCACCGAGCAGGAGCCCGAGCAGCAGCCGGCCCAGCAGCCGCAGGCCGCGAGTGAGCCGCAGCCGGCCGCCTTGCAGCGCACGATGGGTCAGGTCAAGATCTTCGACGGCCCCGCCGCGGCACCGATCCCGCCGGTCCCGGCCGGTCAGAGCAGCCCGGCGGTCCAGGTCGAGGCCGGTGCGAACCAGGTCGTCACCGACAGCCGCGGGATGACGCTGTACCGGTTCGACAAGGACTCCGCGAAGCCGTCGAAGCCCACCTGCTTCGGGGACTGCGCGAAGAAGTGGCCGCCGCTGCTGGTCAAGTCGCCCGGCAAGATCTACACCGTCGGCGTCGACCCGAAGATCGTCAGCTACGTCGAGCGGCCGGACGGCACCTGCCAGGTCACCATCAACGGCTGGCCGGCGTACTACTTCGCGAAGGACCAGGTGCCGGGCGACATCCTCGGCCAGGGCGTCGGCCAGACGTGGTTCGCGTTCACCCCGCAGGGCGGCAAGTCCGACGTCGTCAACACCGGGGCGGGCTCCGGGTACTGAGCCCTCACGATCAGCTCGGGGTGGTCCTTGGGGGCAGGGACCATCCCGGGCTTTCTTGCGTACGCCGTACCGGCGATCAGGCCGTGCAGCGACGGTTTTCGTTGATGCAGGCAACCAGTCGGTCCATCTGGGCCGGCTGCATCACGTTGATGAAGTGACTGTGATCGGCCAGCGCGCTGCGGCCGTCCTCGGGGAAGGTGTCGATGGTGAAGTCCGCGCCCTTCGGCACCGTGTAGGCGATCTCGAGGTGGAGCTGCGGCACCGGGAACGTGGCCGGCGGACAGGCACCTGCCGCGGTCGGGAAGACGAGGTGCGAGCTGTGGTCGGGACTGTCGAGGGACTTGCCGTTCCAGCAGCTCGGGAAGTCGAAGACGCGGACCACCTGCTGACCGTCGGGGCAGCGCGGGTAGTCCTTGGTGACGTGGTCGCGCGCTCCTGAGCAGGTCCACTGGAGATGGCCGGTGTTCCTGCCGCCCTGGGAGAAGCCGTGCGCGTTGCCCGCCGCGGTCCGGAGGAACTCCGGCATCGGTACGACGTCGCTGACCGGGTTGCCGCGGAACTCGATCGTCACCGCCGCCGGCGGTAGCACGCGCCCTTCGTTGCCGTGGGCATCGTGTTCGCCGGCGTCGTGGTCGCTGTCGCCAGGTACGCGGAGCACCGGCCAGTAGTAGCTCGACTTGTCGCCACCCCGGCAGGTCGTTTTCGCCGCGGCAAGGCTCTGATCGGTCGAGAACGCGTTCGTCGACACGTTGCCGACGTAGTCGTGCAGGTGATGCGCCGCCCCGATCACTCCTGGATTCACGACCAGGTTGTCCGAGTTGCGGATGCCGCTCTCGTTCCGGCCGCAGTCCACCTGCCAGGTCCCGGTCGAGGCGTCCGCCGTAGGAGTTACCACCGCCGGCGCCGCTGGGGCCTCGGCGATCGCGACGTACCGAATCGCCTTGTCGCCGGGATCATCGCCCAGCACCCCACAGCCCGCCACCACCACGATTCCCAGCCAGGCGAACCGGCGCATGCCTCCACCAATCATTGAACCCTCAGCCACACCGAGCCAGAAGGTAGCACGCAGCGCGCCGCCTCACCGGGCCTGCAGTTCCTTGGGCCAGGGAAACACCAGTGGGTCGGCGCGCGCCTGCCAATTCTCGCCAACTTCGCCCAGCACCCGCGCGACCCGAGCGACCTGCTCGTCGCCGTACGGACAGGGCAGCGCGCTGGTGACACCCCACGCCTCCCGCACCTCGGCGTACGGCACCCGACCCTGCTCGTACGCCGCATAGAAGACGCTCGCGAGCGCCTCGCTGATCCCGATCCCCTTGGCCGCCTTGAGGATCCGCGCGCTGCGCACCTTCGCGTCGTGACGCTTCTTCCCGCCGGTCTGCGTCATGCTGCTCAACACCGCGCCGGCCGCGATGCAGCCGTAGATGCCGTCGGGGATGCCGAGCTCGCGCTCGAGCACGGCGTGCACGAGGTCGTGCGGGACCGCGTGCTTGCGCGAGTACGACGCCAGCTCGAACTCGGCGCCGTCCGCGCGCCGGATCAGTGTGCGGCACTCGCCGCGCGGGTCGGGCACGAAGGTCAGGTGCACGACATCGAGCGTGGACCTTCGGAAAGCCTTTGTGCTACTGGTTTTCGCAGTGCGTGCGGACCGTGGCGAGTTCCTCGTCGATGACGTCGGACTGGGCGGTGACGACGTCTTCGGGTGTGCCGTCGGGGAAGAACAGGGTGAACTGGTACTCGGCGCCGTCGCCGTTGGGGATGACGCGGGTGAAGACGCCCGAGGTGGGGTCGTCGGCGGCGAGGAGATCGACGGTGCCGTGCTCGGACGACGTGCAGACGTTGATGCGGCGTTCGGAGTCGGCGTTGTGGAAGATCCACAGGTCGCCGTCGGGTTCAACGGTCTTGACGGCGCCGGGAGCCCAGAGTGGGAGGTTGCGGGGGTCGGCGACGAAGGCGAAGACCTTGGCCGGGGCTGCGTCGATCGCGATGCTGCGGGAGAGAACCGTATTTGTAGGCATATGCTTATCATATGCAGATGCTTACAATTGAGCAATGCCTACGATGCTCGGATGGAGCGTGATGACCTCGGGGCCCTGTTCGCTCGGGTGGTACGGCGGCTGATGGCGGCCGAGCGGCCGCTGCTGGACGCCCACGGGCTGACGATGTGGGAGTACTCCGTGCTCACCCACCTCGCGAAGCAGCCGACCGAGACGCAGCAGGCGCTGGCGCAGGCGATCGGCTACGACAAGTCCCGGCTGATCCCGATGCTCGACAAGCTCGCCGAGGACGGCCTGCTCGTGCGTGAGCCCGACCCCGCCAACCGGCGCGCCCACACCGTTCGGCTGACTCCTGAGGGCCGGACCCGCTTGAACGCCGCCAAAACCGACGTCCGCGCGATGGAAGAGGACCTGCTCAGCGCTCTCAGTCCGACCGAGCGGCGACATCTTCTCGCGGCGCTACCCCGCCTGGCCGACACCGACTAGACGCCGGGGTGGTTCGGAGAGAGGAAAACGACGATGTCGGTCTCCGCACCCTTGACCGGCGGTTCGTGCCAGCCGACGCCACGGTAGAACGCGATCGTGTCGTGGGCCTGGTTCCAGGTCAGGAGCCAGGCGCCTGACGGCTGGTGATCGGCTGCGGTCGACAGCAACCGCCGGCCGAGGCCCGTCCCCCGCGCCCAGCCGAGGACCCCGAGCTCGTCGATCTCGAAGGCGCCGACGAGGAGTTCGTCGACCTGCTCCGCGCCGAGCCGCTCCAGCACCTGCCCGTACGAGCGATCCGTACGGAACGGTGACGGGGTGGTCCATCCCGTCACGAACCCCGCGATCCGCCCGTCCTCGGCCCGCTCGATCCACGCCCCGAACCCGTCCCGCCCCGCGTCCAGCTCCAGCCGCCGCCGGAACGCGACCCGGGTCTCCTCCAGATCCCGGTGCTGCCACGGCGGCGCCGTGAACACCTCGACGTACGCGTCGGTCAGTTCGTCCGCGATCCCCAGCACGTCACCCTCGTAGCGCTCCATCCCACGAACCTATCCCGCCGAATCCCCGTTGCCCCTCCACCCGGTGGAGGTTGCAGGCTGGGCGCCATGAACGACAGCCTTCTCACGATCGGTGAACTCTCCCAGCGCACCGGCCTGGCGGTACGGACGATCCGGTTCTACGCCGACCAGGGCGTCGTGCCACCGACCCAGCGCACTCCGGCCGGACATCGCCTGTACGACGTCGACGCGCTGATGCGGCTCGACCTCGTCCGAACCCTTCATCGACGACGCGTTCGGCGACCTCGACGCCAACCCCGAGCTGGTCGAGCTTCTGCGCTCCGCGATGCCCGAGCTGCCGGACGACCCGTCTCCGGATCAGCTGGAGGCGTGGATCGAGCTGGCCGATCTCGTCCGGGATCCCGCCTTCAAAGCCGCCGTACGCCGGGCCGCCGAGCACCAGGCTGCCGAACGTGCCGCCGGGGACACGACCGGCCTGCACCACGACCTCACCCAGTACGTCCGCAACCGGGTCAATGCCGCGATCACCAGTGGCATCGACCCCACCGGCGTCGACGCCGCCGCTGTGGTCACGGAGCTGGTCGCCCAGTACTGCGACACCTTCGGCGAAACCGACACACCGTCGTACCGGAGTCGTTTGGTGACCCGGCTCGAAGTCGCGGCGGACCCGCTGATGGAGCGCTACTGGGAACTCCTTGCCATCACCAACGGTTCGCCGCCACCACCGTCGCTTGCGCCGATCTTCCAGTGGTTCCTGGCTGCCTTGCGCGCCACCAGCAGTTGAGCCGTCCGCAGCGCCTGGGCGATACCGGGACTATCGCCGGGCGGCGCCCGGGAACTTGAAGACCGGGGCGCAGGTGCCGTCGGCGGCCTCCTCGAGGGTGGTGGTGCTGCTGGTGGTCGTGAGGGTGACCGGCTTGCCCGTGCTCAACCGAATCGGCTTCTCGCGCAGCATCACGTCCTTCAGGATCACGTCGCCCTTCGGCGCGCCCAGGACGACGGCGTACAGGTCGTTGCCCTTGGTGGTGAAGACGACCTTGTCGCCGGTCGCCGTGGTTGTCGTCGAGCGCGTCCACGGTCGGGTCCCGTCCATCGCCTCGCGGTTGGCGCGGAGCCACGCGCCGATGCCGGTGAGGCGGGACGCCTGCTCGGGCACGATCGTTCCTTCGCCGCCGGACGGGCCGACGTTGACCATCAGCGCGCCGTTGTTCGCGGCCGCGTTGGCCAGTTCGGCGATCAGGTCGGGGGTCTTCGTGTAGTCCGCGTCGGTCTCCTCGCGGTTGTAGCCGAACGACCCACCGATGCCCCGGTCCTGCTGCCAGAACTTCGGCTGGATCGTGTCGAAGTTCGCGTACTCCGGCGTCCGGAAGTCGCTGTGCGGCACGTCCTTCGGCGTACTGATGCTGTCGGCCCCTTCCTCGGTGCTGAAGGCAACCTTCATCAACTGGTCGAATCCCCAGCGCGCGGGCTTGAGACCGAGCAGCTCCCGTCCGTACGACGCGGTGCTCCAGCGATCGTCGACGACCCCCTCGGGCACGGTGTTGTAGTAGTCGGCGATCACCGCGTACAGCCGCTTGGAGCCGGTCGGCCAGGAGATGTCGTTCCAGAGCAGGTCCGGCTTGTAGCGCTGGATCAGCTCGCGCACCTGGGCGACGGCGTACTCGCGGTAGTCCTCGCCGTACGGCAGGAAGGCGTAGTCGCCGAGCGTCTTCACCACCTGCTGCTGGAAGGTCCAGTCGACGCCGCCGGAGTAGTAGACGCCGAACTTCAGCCCACGCTTGCGCACCGCGGCGGCCAACTCGCCCATCAGGTCGCGCTTGGCGTGGAAGTCCGGCGCGTGCGGATTGTGCACCGCGGTCGGCCAGAGCGAGTAGCCGTCCGCGTACTTCGCCGTCACGACCACGTACGACGCGCCCGCGGCCTTGAACTGCTCGGCCCACTGGTCCGGGTTCCAGCGCGCGAGGCCCGCCTCGAACTGGCGCGTGAAGTCGCTGTACGGCGCGTCGCCGTAGTGCTCGCGGTGGAACCGCGCGGTCGGCGAATCGGGGTCCTTGATCGCGTTCGCGTAGTCCTCGGCGTACGGGTTGCGGGTCATCGCGTCGTCGTACGACGTCTGCAGCAGCCGGTTGAACGTCGTACCCTTCGGCGCGAAGCCCGGAACCGAGTACAACCCCCAGTGGATCATCACGCCGAACTTCGCGTCGGCGAACCACCGCGGCAGCGGGTGCTTCTTGAGCGAGTCGAGGTCGGCCGTGTACGGCCCGCTCGTGGTCAACTCGGCCTTGCGCCCGTCCTGCCAGGACCAGAGCATCGACCGGCCGACGAACACCAGCACCAGGACCAGCGCCAGCAGCAACAGGCGCCCGAAGAACCGCCTGATCCGGTGCTTCTTCTTCGGCTTCTTCTCAACGGAGGCCGTGCCGAGTTCGCTGCTCATACCTCCCAGCGTGGCCCGACGAGCCGGCCCGCGAGTCCCACCGCAGCACAGAACACCCGAGACCAAAGGTGGACCCCACCACCGACCTCCAGCCGTGGCGGATCAGGTCAGCGGATCGAGCTCGGTCGAGGAACACGTCTCGCGCGGGTGGTGGGCGATGTCGATCAGTACGGCGAGGCGCCGGCCGGCCTCCTGGAGGTCGGCGACCTGGCGCGCGATGCGGTCGTGCTCGCCGGTCAGGCGTTGGACGAGGGCGGGTTCGAGGTGCTGGGCGTCGATGGCGGCCAGGAGCGGCGCGATCAAGCGGCTGCCCAGGCCGGCGGCGTAGAACTGCTGGATGAGGCGGATCCGTTCGACCGCCTCATGACGGAACTGGTATTGGTGACCGGCGCGACCGGGCCGCAAGGTGGAATCGTCGCTCGCCGGCTCTTGGCGGACGGCGTCCGAGTTCGCGCTCTGGTACGGCGGCCGGTGTCGAGCAGTTCGTGCACTCGTCGGTCGCAGGGATCGGGGCGTTTGTCGAGGAGGCCGCGGTCGGGCGCGGCGAGGCGTGGGGCGATCCGCACTACTGGCACAGCAAGGCCGCGGTGGGCCTCGCGCTGCCCGACGCGGGTTTTCGGTCCTGGACGGAGTTCCGGCCGGCGTTCTTCACCTCGAACCTGGTCCGGCCGTCGATCTGGTTCGAGAACCTGACCGGCGAAGCGGTCGTCACCGCGATCGACGCGGACAAGCCGCTGGCGGTGTTCGCGCCGGAGGACATCGGTACGGCGGTGGCCGCCGCGCTGGCTGATCCGGTGCGGTTCCACGAGCAGGTCGTCGAGCTCGCGGGTGAGCTGTTGTCGCTGAAGGAGATGGCCGCGGCGCTGACGGCGGCCGGTGAGCCGACGCACGTGGAAACTGTCACAGCCGAGCAGGGCAAGGCGCGCGGGATGCTCCCGCAGCTGATGGACAACCAGGTCGGGATGAACGACCGCGCGAGCACGGCCGACCCCAGCTTCGCAGCGGCGTACGACATTCCCCTCACCTCCTTCGCCGACTGGGCCAGGAAGCACTACAGCTGATCATTGCCGCGGGGTTTGATCGCCGTCACGGCGGGAAACCGGCGGGCTGAACCAGCTTCTGAAGGAGGCGGCGATGGGTGAGAGGCCGGCGGCGGTCGGGGATCTGCGGTTGGCGACGATCGTGGTGAACGCACTGGACATGGAGCGGGCCGCCACGTTCTGGGCCGAGACGCTCGGCTACGACGCGGAACGGGAGGTCGGCCCGCAGCACCAGTACACGAAGCTCGAGGATCCGGCCGGGCGCGGACCGGATGTGCTGATCCAGCAGACGGAGAAGATCCCGCAGGACGCGGCGCCGGTGCACATCGACCTCTACACCAGCGACCGCGACCAGCACGTCGAGCGCCTGCTGAAGCTCGGCGCCACCCGCGCCGACGACTGGGACTACCCCGAACGGCACGAGTTCATCGTCCTGCGCGACCCCGAAGGCAACGAGTTCTGCGTGATCCAGGCCGACTGAGCAGGAAGGCTGCGCGTGTACGACGGGGTGATCATCCTCGAGAGCTTGCGTACTGGGGCGGTCCTCGACGAGGTGCCACTGACGGTGCGGAAGCTGCAGCGGGTCGCCGTCACCGGCGCGAGCGCGGCGCAGCCGGCGCTGTGGACGATCATGGATTTCGCGGTCGAGGACCAGCACGCGGAGGCCCTCGCCGAGAAGCTCCAAGAGGTGCTGGACAAACCCGGCTGGTACGCCGACTTCCACAACGCCGACGAGATCTTCGTCGTGTTCCCCGGGAAGGTCTTCAGGTATCCGCGAGGTGATCAGGCGGCGCGGGCCGAGGCGCAGGCGCACGGCCGGACGCTCGCGATTCCCGAGCCGCAGCTCGACTGGGTCGACTAGGAGTGGCTCGACGGCCGGTCAGGCGCGGAACGAACGGCGGACGGTCGGTCAGGCGCGGAAGGATCGGCGGTAGGTGTCCGGTGGGACTCCGACCGTTCGCTTGAACTGGCGGCGGAGGGTGGTGGCGGTTCCAAGGCCGGTGGCGGTAGCTACCGACTCGATGCTTTCGTCGGTGGATTCCAGCAACTGCTGGGCGCGGCGGACTCGTTGGGTGTTGAGCCACTGGATCGGCGTCTGGCCGGTCACGGCGTTGAACTGGCGCGCGAGGTGGCGAGGGCTGAGGTTCGCGTGGCGGGCCAGGTCGGTGACGGCCAGTGGCTGGTCGAGGCGCTGCTGCGCCCAGGCCAGTACGCCGGCCAAAGCGTGGTCGCCGGCCGGTTGCATCGGGGTGGAGACGAACTGCGCCTGGCCGCCGGGGCGGTGCGGCGGCATGACCAGGCGGCGGGCCACGGTGTTGGCGATCGTGGCGCCGTGGTCCAGCGCGATCAGGTGGATGCAAAGGTCGACCGCCGCGGCCTTGCCCGCGGCGGTGAGGACATTGCCGTTGTCGGTGTAGAGCACGTCCGGATCGACCACGGCCAGCGGGTGGCGAGCCGCGAGCTCAGCGGTGTGCGCCCAGTGGGTCGTCGCCAGCCGCCCGTCGAGCAGCCCGGCGGCACCCAAAGCGAACGCACCGGTGCACAGGGACGCGATCCTCGCCCCGGCGTCGTGAGCTGCCCGTACGGCGTCGACGAGTTCCGGAGGCGGTGGGATGTCGACGTCCGCGCAGGCGGGCACGATCACTGTATCGGCGGTCGCGAGTCGCTCGAGCCCGGCCGAGGGCTCGACCAGGAACGGCCCGATCTGGACGGCGCCGGGCCCGCACAGCACCACGTCGTACCAGTCCTCGACTGCCGTATCGAGTGGCGGTGTGCGGAAGATCTCGTACGCAACGGCCAGCTCGAAGTGCAGGAGATTGCCCGCAGTGGCCAGGGCGACGGTGTGCATGTCCGAAAGTGTACGCATGATGGCGTTCCGGACTATCACGGTCGGTGATCCCACGCCACGAGAGTTGAGCCATGAAGATCGTGGTCTACGGAGCAACCGGGCACACCGGACAGTTCGTCGTCGCCGAGCTGCGCCGACGCGGAATCACCCCCGTCGTGGCGGGGCGCGGCGCCGGGAAACTGAGCAAGGAGTACGAAGACCTGACCGTCCGCCCCGCCGCAGTGGACGATCCAGAAGCCCTCGACCGAGCTCTGGACGGCGCCGACGCGGTGATCAACACCGCCGGACCGTTCGCGCTCACCGCGGGCCCGGTCATCGACGCGGCGCTGCGCGCGAAGATCCCGTACGTCGACGTCGCGGCCGAGATCGAGGCGAACGTCGGCACCCTCACCGAGTACGCCGACCGCGCCCGCGAGGCCGGCACGATCGTCCTGCCGGCGATGGCCTTCTTCGGCGGCCTCGGCGACCTGCTCGTCACCCACGCGATGGGCGACTGGACCGCGGCCGACGAGGCCCACATCGCTTACGGGCTGAGCAGTTGGCACCCCACCCCGGGAACGCGCACGGCCGGCGCGGTGAGCCACGACCGGCGCGACGGCCGCCGGGTCCGCTTCACCAACGGCGTCCTGGAGTACCACGACGAGCCCGCCACGCAGGAGGACTGGGACTTCCCGGCGCCGCTCGGTCGCCGGACGGTCGTCAAGGGCTTCACGATGGCCGACGTGGTGACCGTGCCGCATCACCTGGCGATCCCCGAGGTCGGTACGTCGATGGCCGTCGAGGCGGCCCAGGACCTCGCCGACGTCAGTACCCCCGCCCCGACCCCGAGCGACCCCGACGGCCGCTCCGACCAGTCGTTCGTCGTCGACGTCGCCGTCTCCGCCGACGGCGTCGTACGCAAGGCATCCGCAACCGGCCGAGACATCTATGCCGTATCTGCTCCACTGGCCGTCGAAGCGGTCGAGCGGATCCTGTCCGGGCGGACACGGACAGTAGGCGCGGTGACCGCCGGAGCCCTCTTCGACCCGGCGGATTTCCTGCAGGCGCTGGGACCTTTCCTTTCGGTCACAACCAGTGCACAGCTGACCCCGACTCGACGGTAGGGGCAACTGCCTGGGAATGTTTGCGGTGACAGCTTTGCCGACGACAGGAGTGCCGCCCGGTGTTCAACCGCATCGCCATCGTCAACCGGGGAGAGGCCGCGATGCGGCTGATCAATGCGGTCCGTGAGCTCAACGCCGAAACGGGGAGCCAGGTCGAGACGGTCGCGTTGTACACGGATGCCGAGCGCGCCGCCACGTTCGCCCGTGAGGCCGACCTGGCCTACCCGCTCGGCCCGGCCGCCGACCGCCCGTACCTGGACCTGGCCAAACTCGAGCGCGCCCTGCTCGAGACCAAGGCCGACGCGGCCTGGGTCGGCTGGGGCTTCGTCGCCGAGGACCCGGCCTTCGCCGAGCTGTGCGCGCGGATCGGCGTGACGTTCGTCGGCCCGAGCGCGGAGGCGATGCGCAAGCTGGGCGACAAGATCGGCTCGAAGCTGATCGCCGAGGAGGTCGGCGTCCCGGTCGCGCCGTGGAGCCGGGGCGCGGTCGCGACGCTGGACGAGGCGCTTGCCTCGGCCAACGAGATCGGCTACCCGGTGATGCTCAAGGCAACGGCCGGTGGCGGTGGCCGCGGGATCCGGCTGGTCCGCGACGACGAGGACTTACGCGAGGCGTACCAGCGGACCAGTGACGAAGCCGCGCGCGCGTTCGGCAGCGGCGTGGTGTTCCTGGAGCGGCTCGTCACCGGCGCCCGGCACGTCGAGGTCCAGGTGATCGCGGACGGGCAGGGTACGGCGTGGGCGCTCGGCGTCCGCGACTGCTCGGTCCAGCGCCGCAACCAGAAGGTCATCGAGGAGTCGGCCTCGCCGGTCCTGGCCCCGGACCAGGTTGCCGACCTGAAGGCGTCGGCCGAGCGACTGGCGCTGGCCGTCGGGTACGCCGGCGCCGGCACGGTCGAGTTCCTGTACCACCCCGGCGACAAGCTGTTCGCGTTCCTCGAGGTGAACACCCGCCTCCAGGTCGAGCACCCGATCACCGAGCTGACCACCGACTTCGACCTGGTTCGCGCCCAGCTGCACGTTGCGGCAGGCAACAAGCTGGAGGGCCCACGGCCGGTCGAGGTCGGCCACGCCGTCGAGGCGCGGCTGAACGCCGAGGACCCGGACCGCGACTTCGCGCCGTCCCCCGGGCGGATCGCGCGGCTGCGGCTGCCGTCCGGCCCCGGCGTACGGGTCGACACCGGCGTCAGCGAGGGCGACTCGATCCCGGCCGATTTCGACTCGATGATCGCCAAGATCATCGGCTACGGCCGGACCCGCGAGGAGGCGCTCGGCCGCCTGCGCCGCGCGGTCGCCGACACCACCGTCGTGCTGGAAGGCGGTACGACGAACAAGAGCTTCGTGCTCGACCTGCTCGACCAGCCCGAGGTGATCGACGGCTCCGCCGACACCGGCTGGATCGACCGGGTCCGCGGCGAGGGCCGGCTGGTCCTGCGGCGGCACTCCGGGATCGCGCTGATCGCGGCCGCGATCGAGGCGTACGAGGAAGCCGAGCGGGTCGAGCGCCAGCGCCTGCTCGACTCCGCCCGCGGCGGCCGTCCCCAGGTCCAGCACGAGGTCGGCCGTGCGATCGCGCTCAAGCTGCGCGGTGCGACGTACCGGGTCTCGGTCGCGAAGATCGGCTCCGCCCGCTACCGCGTGGGCGTCGGCACCGGTGACGACCTCTGCTACCTGGACGCCGAGCTCGACCGGCTCGACGCGTACGACGCCCGGCTGGTCGTCTCCGGCCGCCGGTACCGGCTCGTCACCGCGACGCACGGTCCCGTCCACCTGGTCGAGGTCGACGGTGTCACGCACCGGGTCAGCCGCGACGAGGGCGGCGTGATGCGCGCGCCCGCTCCGGCGCTGGTCGTCGCGACGCCGGTCGCCGCGGGCGCCGAGGTCGAGGCCGGTGCGCCGGTCCTCGTCCTGGAGAGCATGAAGATGGAAACGGTGCTGTACGCGCCGTTCAAGGCGATCGTGAAGGAGCTGCCGGTCTCGACCGGCAGCCAGGTCGAGACCGGAGCGCCGCTGCTGCGGCTGGAGCCGGTCGGCGACGCGGACGTCAAGGTCGAGGTGTCGGACAGCGTCGATCTGGAGCTGCCGATCCCCGAGACGCCGCCGACCGCCGCCGAGCGGGCCGCGCGCGGGCTCGACAACCTGCGCAGCATGCTGCTCGGGTTCGACATCGACCCGCGCGACGAGGGTCGGACCCTGTCGGAGTACCTGTCCGCCCGCGCGGAGCTGGACCAGCCGCCGGTCGCGGACGAGCTCGGCGTGCTCCGGCTGTTCGCGGACTTCGCGGAGCTGAGCCGCAACCGGCCGGCCGGTGAGGACCTGAACACCGAGCTCCGGGTGCACAGCCCGAAGGAGCACTTCCACACGTACCTGCAGACCTTGGACGCCGAGCGCGCCGGGCTGCCGGACCAGTTCCGCGAGCGGCTGGCGCGCGTGCTCGGCCACTACGGCGTCACCGACCTGGACCGTAGCGACGAGCTGACCGACGCGGTGTTCCGGATCTTCCTGGCCCAGCAGCGCACGTCACCCGACGTGCTGCTGATGACGTCGCTGCTGCAGCAGTGGCTGGCCGAACCGATGCCTGAGGCCCCTTTGGACGCCGAGGCGTACGCCGTACTGGATCACCTCGTGGTCGCGACCCAGCTGCGGTTCCCGGTGATCGGTGACCTGGCGCGGAGTGTCCGGTTCCGCTGGTTCGACCAGCCGCAGGTGGACGCCGCTCGCGCCGAGGTGCTGACCGAGGTCGCCGCCGAGCTGGACTCGCTGACCAGCGACCCGGACGTGCCGGACCGCACCGAGCGGGTCAAGGCGCTGGCCGCGATCCCCGAGCAGATCGTCGGCTTCCTGGCCGAGCGGATCGAGGCCGGGGTGCACCCGGTCGAGCCGATGCTGGAGGTGCTGATCCGTCGGCACTACCTCGAGTACGAGCTGCACGACCTGCGCAACACCACGGTCAACGGGCGCGCGTTCGCGAGCGCCGACTACACGCTGGACGACCGCCCGACCCACCTGGTCACCACGATCGGCACGGTCGACGAACTGGCCGACACCGGCAGCGACCTGGTCCGTGACCTGGCCGCTGAGGTCGCGGCCGCGCCGGCCGGTCATCAGGCCGTCGCGGATCTGTACCTGTCCTGGCCCGGTACGCCGGAGTCGCCGCAGGACGCGTCGGACCGGCTGCGCGACATCGTCGCCGCACTGCCGTTCGTCAACGACGTACGGCGGGTCGCCCTGGCTGTTGTCCCGGGCAACGGTCGCGAGGTCTGGTACTTCACGTTCCGCCCGTCGGCCGACGGTGTAGTCGAGGACGACAACGTCCGCGGCGTGCACCCGATGGTCGGCCGCCGGCTCAACCTGTGGCGCCTGCACGACTTCAAGATCACCCGGCTGGACGCACCCGAGGACGTGCTGCTCTACCACTGCGTGGCGAAGGACAACCCCGCCGATGAGCGGCTGGTCGCGCTGGCGCAGGTCCGCCAGTTCGCCGTGGTCCGCGACGAGGAGGGCAAGGTCACCTCGCTGCCGCACGTCGAGCGCGCGATCGCGAACTGCCTCGAAGGCATTCGCCGGGCCCGGACCGCGCGCGGCGCGGCCGGGGCGCGGCTGGAGATGAACCACGTCTGGGTGACGATCTGGCCGGTCGTCGACGGGCAGGTCCCGGAGCTGACCGCGCTGCAGCGCAACATCGCGCCGATGACCGCGGGCGCGGGCATCGAGGAGGTCATCGTCAGCGGCCGCGTGACCGGCTCGAACGGTACGCCGCTGCCGGTGGTCGGGAAGTTCTCGTACCAGCCCGGTTCCGGCGTCGTCACCAAGGTGGTCCGCCCGCCGACGGAACGGCTCAAGCCGCTCGACGACTACGCGCAGAAGGTGCTCAAGGCGCGTCGCCGCAACACCGTCTACCCGTACGAGGTGGCCGGTCTGGTGGTCGGTGCCGGAGGCACCTATGTCGAGCACGACCTGGACGACACCGGTGCGCTGGTGCCGGTCGACCGGCCGCGCGGGCTGAACAAGGCCGGCCTGATCGCCGGTGTGATCACCACCCCGACCCGTCGCCACCCCGAGGGCATCACCCGCGTCGTACTCAGCGGCGACCCGACGATGGCGCTCGGCGCGGTCGCCGAGGCCGAGTGCGCGCGGATCATCGGTGCGCTCGACCTGGCCGAGCGGCTGAAGGCGCCGGTCGAGTGGTTCGCCGTGTCCGCGGGCGCCCGGATCTCGATGGACTCCGGCACCGAGAACATGGACTGGGTCGCGAAGGCGCTGAAGCGGATCGTAGAGTTCACCCAGGCCGGTGGCGAGATCAACATCGTGGTCGCGGGCATCAACGTCGGCGCGCAGCCGTACTGGAACGCCGAAGCGACGATGCTGATGCACACCAAGGGCATCCTGGTGATGACGCCGGACTCGGCGATGGTGCTGACCGGCAAGCAGACGCTGGACTTCGCCGGCGGGGTCTCGGCCGAGGACAACTTCGGCATCGGCGGCTACGACCGGGTGATGGGCCCGAACGGCGAGGCGCAGTACTGGGCGCCGGACCTGGCCGGGGCGCGCGACATCCTGATGGCGCACTACGACCACACGTACGTCGTACCGGGTGAGCCCGGGCCGCGGCGGGCGCCGACGGCGGACCCGCACGACCGCGACATCACGGCGTACCCGCACGACCCGGCCGACGGCGGGTTCAGCACGGTCGGGGAGATCTTCTCCGCCACGACGAACCCGGACCGCAAGAAGGCGTTCGACATCCGCACGCTGATGCGCGCGGTCGCCGACCAGGACCACCCGATGCTGGAACGCTGGGCCGGCATGGCCGACGCCGAGACCGCGGTCGTCGCAGACACGCGGCTCGGCGGGCTGCCGGTGTGCCTGGTCGGGATCGAGTCGAAACCCGTTGCACGGCGGGGATTCCCGCCCACCGACGGGCCGGACACGTACACCGCGGGCACGCTGTTCCCGCGGTCGTCGAAGAAGGTCGCCCGGGCGATCAACGGTGCCAGCGGCAACCGTCCGCTGGTCGTGCTGGCGAACCTGTCCGGCTTCGACGGGTCGCCGGACTCGATGCGCAACCTGCAGCTGGAGTACGGCGCGGAGATCGGGCGCGCGATCGTGAACTTCCGCGGGCCGATCGTTTTCTGCGTGGTCTCCCGGTACCACGGTGGCGCGTTCGTGGTGTTCTCGAAGGCGCTGAACCCGTCGATGACCGTGCTCGCGGTCGAGGGCTCGTTCGCGTCGGTGCTCGGCGGTGCGCCGGCGGCCGCGGTGGTGTTCTCCGCCGAGGTGAACAACCGCACCTCGGCCGACCCGCGGGTGAAGGCGCTGTCGACCCGCCTCGCCGAGACCGAGGGCGCCGAGCGCGCCGCACTGACCAACGAACTGGCCGAGGTCCGCACCGCGGTCCGCGCCGAGAAACTGGGCGAGGTCGCGTCGGAGTTCGACCGCATCCACGACATCCGTCGCGCGGTCCGGGTGGGGTCCGTCGACCAGGTCGTCACGCCGGAGGAGCTCCGCCCGCAGCTGATCGCGGCCCTGGAGAAGCCCGCCCGCTGAGCTCGTCGAACAGCGCACCGACCGGTACGACGTACTGGTTGGTGCGCTGTTCGCGTGTGAGCATGGGGGATGCGCCGAGCGTTGGGTCTGCTGATGGTGGCGGCCGTGATGGTCGCTGTCTTCGGCGTGGTCGTGCAGCTGGACGTCCGGTACCAGCGGGGGCTGGGCCATGACTTCCTGGCCCACGGCGTACGGGCTGCTGCTGCCGAGGTTGAGCTCGAGGTCGACCGTGGCAAGGGCGGGGACTTCGTGGACGCTGTCCGCGTGGTGTACCGGACGGCTGACGGCCAGGAGATTCGCTCCGAGCTGACCGGTGAGCTGGGCGACCCGCAGGGCGCGGACGAGGGTGACGCGCCTCCTCCGCCCGGGACCAGGTACGCGCCGCCGCTCGAACTGCTCTACCAGCCGTCCGCACCCACCGAGGTGATGGCGGTCGTCGATGCCGAGGACCACTCACGCCCAGGCTCCGTGCTCCTGGTGGCTTGGCTCATGCTTGCCGGAGGGTTGGGCGGTGTGGTCGCCTGCTGGGTCGGCCTTTCCCGAACGAAGGTGGCGTCGTGATCAGTGTGGTGAACTTTCAGTCGCTCGACGGGGTGGTGCAGTCGGTGCTGTCGGCGGACGAGGACACCGAGGGTGGGTTCGCGTACGGCGGGTGGGTGTCGGCGGGGATGGACGACGCGGTGGCTGAGTTCATGCGGGGTGCGACGCTGGCGGCGGGTGGGTTGCTGCTGGGGCGGAAGACGTACGAGACCTTCGCGGCGACCTGGGCTTCCGCTGACGAGAGTGAGCCGGCGGTCGCGGCGATGAACCGGATTCCGAAGTACGTCGCGTCGCGGACGTTGACGACCGGGGCGTGGAACAACACCGTTGTGCTCGGCACCGACCTGGTGAGCGCCGTACGGGAGATTCCGGAGGAGCTCGTCGTCTTCGGGAGCGCTGACCTGCTGCGGACGTTGCTGGCTCACGGGCTGGTGGACGAGCTGCACCTGTTGACGTTCCCGCTGGTGCTGGGGTCGGGGAAGAAGATGTTCGGGGAACTGCCGTCGCCTCTTCGGCTTCAGCTGGAGGCTTCGCGGACGACGCCGTCGGGGGTCAACATCTCGAGCTACGCGGTGGTTGGCTGAGGGCGTCTCGGGGTGAGGGCGCTGGTGGCGTTGGCGGTGATGACCGCGGTGATGGCGGCCCATTCGAGGAGGCCGAGGCGTTGGTCGAGGAGGAGCCAGCCGGCGAGGGCTGCCAGGAGTGGGTTGATGCTCATGAAGAGGCCGAAGAACGTGGTGGGGACGAGGCGGAGGGTCAGCATGTCCAGCAGGTACGGGACGGCTGAGGCGAGCAGGCCGGCGGCTGCGGCGTACGCGAGGTACTTGGGCGCCGGTGTGTGGTGGATGAGGATCCAGCACCCGACCGGGAGGTAGGCGACGGCGGAGACTGCTGCTGCGGCGGCTGCACCCTGGGCTGAGGGGAGGCGGTTGGCGAGGGTGCGGTTGAGGAGGATGTACGCCGCCCAGCAGCAGGCGGCGATGAGGCCGAAGAGGATGCCGAGGTAGTCGGTGCTGGGCTGCGGGCGCATCAGGACGAAGACGGCGGCGCCGGCGATCAGGGCACAGACCAGGTCCACCCTGCGGCGGGAGGTCGCCAGTGCGACCGCCAGCGGGCCTAGGAACTCGAGGGTGACGGCGAGGCCTAGACCGATGCGGTCGACCGCGGTGTAGAGGGTGAGGTTCATCGTCGCGTAGATGGCGGCCAGGGCGAGGATGGGGAGCCACTGACGCCGAGTGAACGTGCGGAACGGTGGGCGGACTACCGCGAGCATGACGGCGGCGGCGACTGCTTGGCGGATGGCGACGACGCCGGCGGGGCCGAGGGCGGGGAAGCCGAGGGCGGCGGTCGCGGCGCCGACCTGGTTGGAGACACCGCTGGTGAGCATGAGGAGGATGCCGCGGAGCTGTCCTGCTGGCATGCGAGCAGCAGCAGGTGGGTTGTCCGTGGCGGCGGTCATTTTCGCAGGATGCGCCTCTCTGTCCGATGCGCAAAATGCATCTCCTGGGGCATCTATACGCTGGGCGTATGGATGTGGAGCTGCGGCACCTGCGGATCCTGGTAGCGATCGTGGACAGCGGCAGTTTCACCGACGCCGCCATCGCGCTCGGAGTTTCGCAGGCTGCGGTCTCCCGGGGGCTGGCGGGGTTGGAGCGGGCGCTCGGCGTACGGGTGTTGTACCGGAGCAGCCGGAGCATCACCTTGACGGCGACCGGGGCTCAGCTGGTGACTCGGGCCCGGCACCTGCTGGACGAACTGGACGATCTGGTGCGGGAGGCCAGGTCCGGGCACGCTCGACTGCGGCTCGGGCATGCCTGGTCGGCGCTCGGGCGGCACACGACGGGCTTCCAGCGGCGGTGGGCCCAGCTGTACCCGGACGTCGAGCTGGTGCTCGTGCGGACGAACACGCCGACCGGCGGACTGGCAGAAGGCGCCTGCGACCTGGCCGTCGTACGGACCGCGGTGGACGAGAAGGCATACGCGAGCACGCTGGTGGGCGTCGAGCGGCGGCAGCTGGTGCTGGCGGCTGACGACCCGTGGGCGCAGCGGCGGTCGGTGCGGTTGGACGAGGTACGGAGCCGGACGGTGCTGGTCGACCGGCGTACCGGTACGACGAGCGTCGAGCTCTGGCCGACAGGTACTCCGCCGCGGATCGAGCACACGGCCGACGTCGACGACTGGCTCGCGCTGATCTCGGCCGGGGACTACGTCGGGGTGACGCCGGAGAGCACGGCAACGCAGTACGGACGGGCGGGCGTGGTCTTCCTTCCGTTGAAGGACGCCCCGCCCGTGCCCGTCCGCGTGATCTGGCCTCGGCAGGACCCGCACCCGTCGACGCGAAACGCCGTCGCGTTGATCAGCGAGGCCTACCAGCAGGTCAGCTGATTGCCTCCAGCAACGTCTTGTTGAACGCCGGGAGGTCGTCCGGCTTGCGGCTCGTGATCAGGTTGCCGTCGGTGACGACCTCCTCGTCGACCCACTCGGCGCCCGCGTTGCGCAGGTCGGTCTGCAGGCTCGGCCACGACGTGAGCCGGCGCCCACGAACGACATCGGCCTCGATCAGCGTCCACGGTGCGTGACAGATCGCCGCCACCGGCTTGCCCGAGTCGACGAACTGCTTGGCGAACGCGACGGCTTTCTCGTCGGTCCGCAGCGCGTCCGGGTTCGCGACCCCGCCCGGCAGCACCAGCGCGTCGAAGTCGTCCACCGAGACGTCGCCAACCGCCTGGTCCACCGGCTGCTTCTCGGCCGGCGTCAGGTGGTTGAAGGTCTGCACCTCACCGGTCTCCGGGCTGAGCAGCACCGGCTGGTGACCGGCCTCCTGCACGGCCTTCCACGGCTCGGACAGCTCGACCCGTTCGATCCCCTCGGCGGCGACCAGGAACGCGATCTTCTTGCTCATCAGTCCACTCCTCCTCCGGTACGACGGTCAGCCGCCCCGGTACCCCGCTGCTCCCGCCGTACGCACACACCAGCCACCCGCCCCGCCGTACACGCCCCCGCCCCGCCGTACACACCCAGCCACCCACTTCCCATTTCGCGGGTTAACCCTTCAAGTGATGGGTTCTACGTCGGCATGCACCAGTAGAACCCACCATCTGAAGGGTTAAGCCGCGAAATGGCGCCAGCCCGGCACCGGAGGTGAGCTGGGCGGATCGGGCGAACTGGGCGGGCCGGGCGAGCTGGGCGGGTCGGGTCGGGCGGCTGGCTTCACCGAGCTGTGGGTCGACGCCCACCACTGACCAACCTCCCCGATCTCGGCCTCGGACGGCTCATCCCCGCCTGGGGGCTGTCCTGGGAGCCCGCTTGATCAGTGGTGGGTGTCGGCCTCGCGCCGGGTCGATCGGGGACCGGAGGCGAGTTGGCACGTCGGGGGCTGGGCGCGGCTCCGGCAGCGAGTGGGATGAAGCGGAGCGCCCGGCAGTTCGGGCTCGTGCGGGGCTACTCCTCGATCAGCTCCACCGACTCCGCGTGGCGGCGGGCCAGGTCGTGGTAGACGGCGGCGTTGTGGTCGACGAAGAGCTTGGCGGTGCCTTCGAGCGGGATGATCTTCTTGGCGGGACTGCCCAGGGCGACCGACTCGCCGGGGATCTGACTGCCGGGGGTGACGGTGGCGCCGGCGGCGATCAGGGTGCGGGCGCCGACCACGGCGCCGTCTAGGACGATCGCGCCGTTGCCGATCAGGGCGGACTCGCCGATCGTGCAGTCGTGCACCAGGCACTGGTGACCGATCGTCACGTTGCGGCCGACCTCGCAGACGTTGCCGCCGCCGACGTGCAGCACCGAGTTGTCCTGGATGTTGGCGCCCTCACGGACGATGATCCGGCCGAGGTCGGCGCGGATCACCACGCCGTACCAGACCGAGACGTCCTTCTCGACGACCACGTCGCCGACCAGCGTCGCGGTTGGGGCGATCCAGGCGTCGGGGTGCACCTGCGGGGACTTGCCTTCGAAGGAGTAGAGCGGCATGGGCAGCAGACTAAGCGACGGCTTTGATCTGGCGAACCAGTACGGCGCCGAGCAGGGTCACCGCGGCGGCCAGGCCGTACAGGACCGGGTAGCCGCCGGCGTACTTGACGATCGGGGCGGCGAGCGCGGGGGCGAGGACCTGTGGCAGCGAGTTCGCGATGTTGATCACGCCGAGGTCCTTGGCACGGTCACGGGCGCTCGGCAGGACCTCGGTGAGCAGCGCGAAGTCGACCGACAGGTACACGCCGAACCCGGTCCCGAGGATGATGGCGCCGGTGATCGCGCCCGGCCAAGTCGGCCAGACGGCCAGGACGGCGGCCGCCACCGCCATCACGATGCCGGAGCCGGTGACGAAGACCTTGCGGCGTCCGACGCGGTCCGACCAGGCGCCGGAACTGACCGCGGTGAGGATCACGCAGAGGCTGTAGATCGCGGTCAGGACGAGGACGCCGACGTCCGGGTCGGCGTACTCCACGGCGTCCTGGAGGTAGAAGAACAGGTAGAGCGTGCCGAGGCCGTTGCCCAGGTTCAGCAGGAAGCGGGTCAGCCAGGCCCAGCCGAAGTCGGGGTAGCGGCGCGGGCTGATCCAGAAGCCCTTCCAGAACTCGGGCCAGACCAGCGGCGTCCGCTCGACCATCGGGCGGTCGTTGCTGCGGAGCAGGTACGGCACGACCGAGATGAGCAGGAACGCCGCGCAGGCGAGGTAGCCACCGCCGACCCCTCCGACGACGGTGGCGAGTCCGACCCCGACCAGCGCGCCGAGCGTCTGGGCGAGCGCGACCCAGCCGCCGACGACGCCGCGCTGCGTCTTCGGCACGAGGTCCGGTACCGCGGCGGTGATTGCCGCCAGCAACGCGTTGCCGAACAGTTGCACCAGGCACCAGCCGACGAGCATCCAGAGCACGGCGCTGGATCCGCTGAGCACCAGCAGGCCGACCGCTCCCCCGACGCCGCCGGCGAACACCCACGGCGTACGGCGTCCGAACCGCGAGCTGGTCCGGTCGGAGATCGCGCCGAAGACGGGATTGGCCACCACCGACACCGCGGCGCCGACACCGGTGACCACCCCGAGCACGAACTCTTTGTTGCCCGGCGCAACGGCTTCGGACTGCTTGGCCAGCAGAACCTGGATGGGGCCGAGCCACGCAGCGAAGACACCGACGTTGGCGAGGACAACGGCGGTGGTCCACCCACGCCGAACCGGTACGACAGGTTCGGCCAGGGCAGTACTCATCCCCGGCTCTTGGCGATGAGGTCGCGGTACCAGGCGTACGACGCCTTGGGTGTGCGCTCCAGGGTCTCGAAGTCGACGTGGACGAGGCCGAAGCGTTGCGAGTACCCGGCCGCCCACTCGAAGTTGTCGAGCAGGGACCACTGGAAGTAGCCGCGCACGTCGAGGCCGTCGTCGATCGCGATCTTCAGCGCGCGGACGTAGCCGTCGAGGTAGGCGATCCGGTCCTGGTCGTCGACGCCGTCGTACGAGCAGCCGTTCTCGGTGATGTAGATCGGCGGCAGGCGGTCGCCGTAGCGTTGGCGGAAGATCTGCAGGATCTCGCCGAACGCCTCGGGGACGACGGGCCAGCCGAAGTCGGTCTCTGGGTAGCCGGTCAGCTTGCGCGGCTCGAAGGGCAGGCCGGGTGGCAGCGGGATCCCGTCGGTCGCGCCGACGTCCGCGGCGCCGGTCGGCGCACCCACCAGCGTCGGCGCGTAGTGGTTGAGCCCGAAGAAGTCGAGCGGCGTCGAGATGATCTGCAGGTCCTCGGCGACCGGTCCGGGCATCGCCTCGGCGAAGCCCTCCGGATACCGGCCGAGCAGGATCGGGTCGGCGAAGAGCCAGTTGACCAACGTGTCGTAGAGCCCGGCCGCCTCGACGTCCTCGGGGGCGTCGCTCGCCGGCCACACCGGCGCGTGATTGCTCGCGATCCCGATCGTCCGGGCCCCGCCCGCCCGCAGCGCCTGGACGGCGCGCCCGTGCGCGAGCAGTTGGTGATGCGCAACCGGCAAGGCCTCGAACCCGAGCTGGAGGCCCGGCGCGTGCGCGCCCACGGCGTACCCCATCATCGTCAGTACGACGGGTTCGTTGATCGTGATCCACAGCGGCACCCGGTCCGCGAACCGCGCCGCCAGCAAGGCCGCGTAGTCCGCGAACCGCTCGGTGATGTCGCGCTGCACCCAGCCGCCGGCGTCCTCGAGCGGCTGTGGCGTGTCCCAGTGGAACAGCGTCGGCGCCGGCTGGATGCCCGCGGCAAGTAGCTCGTCGACCAGCCAGTCGTAGAACCCGATGCCCTCGGCATTCACCGCGCCACGACCGTCGGGCTGGATCCGCGGCCAGGAGAACGAGAACCGGTAGGTGTCGACCCCCAGGTCCCGCATCAGCGCGACGTCCTCGCCGTACCGGTGGTAGTGGTCGCAGGCAACGGCCCCGGTCTCGCCGTTCAGCACCCGCCCCGGCTCGGCGCAGAACGTGTCCCAGGCCGACGGGCCGCGACCACCCTCGGTCGCGGCGCCCTCGATCTGGTACGCCGAGGTGGAGACACCCCACCGGAAGTCCGGACCGAAGTCCGGCAGGTCAGCTGTCATGCGCATCGTCCTCGTCGTCGGGCTGGGGCGAGGCGTCCTGCGGCCGCGGCGGCTCGGCCTTGCGGACGATCACCGCCGTGCCGTACGCGGCCACCTCGCTCATGGTCTGCGCGATCTCGTTGCAGTCGAACCGCATCGCGAGGATCGCGTTGGCGCCCATCTGCTGGGCCATCTGGCACATCCGCATCACGGCGACGTGCCGCGACTCGGCCAGCATCTGGGTGTACTCCGGCACCTCGCCGCCACCGAGCGACCGGAAGCTGGCGGTGAAGTTCGACCCGAAGTCGCGGCTCCGTACGGTCAGTCCGAAGACCTCGCCGAACACCTTCTCCGCGGTGTAGCCGGGCAGGTCGTTCATCGTCGACACCAGCACCGGGTACGGCGAACCGGCCGGCGCCACGTGCGGCACGTTCGACTGCTGCGTCGGCTGGTACTGGCCCGGCGCCTGGCCGTAACCAGGCGGCGGGCCCTGCTGGTACCCCGGCGGCGGCCCCTGCGGGTACCCGGGCGGCGGGGGCTGGTAGCCCGGAGGAGGTCCCTGCGGGTAGCCCTGCTGCGGCGGGTAGGGCGGCTGGTTCGGGTTCGGAGGAGGGAAGTTCTGGTTCATGCCCTCATCCTCCCAGGCACGGTCGACTCATTGCCGGTAGACCTGCGCCTCGTACAACGAGTACCCGTACGACGTCGCCCGCTGCGTCCCGGTCACCCGCACGTACCGCGCCGAGGCCGCCGCGAACCGGGCCACGTCGACCCCGCCGTCACCGTTGCTGGTGGCAAAGACCTGCGTCCAGTTCACGTTGTCCCGCGACACCTCGACCCGGTACGCCTTCGCGTACGCCGACTCCCAGTGCAGCACCACCCGGCGTACCGGCTGCTCGCTGCCGAGGTCGATCTTGAGCCACTGCGGATCGGACCAGTTGCTCGCCCACCGCGTCCCGGGATCGCCGTCCACGGCCTTCGACGGCGGCGAGTTGAACAGCCCGGTCTCGGAGCTGCTCGCGGTCGCCGTCCTACCCAGCGCTTGGTTGCTCACATCGTCCCCGCGCCGCGCCGGGAACTCGACCACCTGCTGGTACGTCGGCCGGTTGACCCACGCCATCCGGTCCTGCGTGATGCCGCCCATCGGCTGGTGCACGATCTGGTCGGCGCAGAACTGGTCCCCCGCCGCGCAGTCCGCGGTCACCGGGTACGTCGTTGCCGCCGGCACCTGCGTCGCGGCCTTGAGCGAGTCGGCCAGCACCGTCCGGCACTCGCTGAGCGAGCCACCCCCGCAGTACGTGACCGGCTGCGGGGTCGCGACCGGGTCGCCGAGCACCTTGCGCAGGTCGCGCTGGACGAATCCCCACCAGCCGTTCTGGAACGCCGATCCCTGGGCACTCGGCCGCTCGTCGATCTTCTGGGTGTGCACCAGCGCGTCGTACAGCTCAGGCCCGAGCTTGGTGCGGAACTGGGCCGGGACGAGCAGCGGCCACCAGGCGTCGAGGATCCGGATCGCTTCCGCGTGGTCGTAGGTCTTCGACGCTTCGCTCGGCGTCTTGCGATGGCTGCCGGCGGCCTGCCAGGCGGTCAGCTTGGCGATCGCGTCGGCGACGGCCGGGTCGGAGACCGGTGCGCTCTTCAGGACACGCAGCAGGTACGGCAGGACCTGGTCGGCACGCAGGTCGACGGTGGCCGCGTCCTCCATCGCCTCGACGAGCTTGCCGCGGGTGAACTTCTGCCCGCCGTTGATGACCGCCTTGATCCGGTCGTCGAGCGGCTGGCTGCGGTAGACGGAGTTGTAGCCGAAGTTCCCGTCGGCGGCCGAGAAGCCCGGCGCCTGCTTGTTGTTCCAGCTGGTCAGGTAATCCTGGTTGACCACCTGCGGGTGCTGGCTCGGCGGGGTGTACGACGCCCGGTTGGTGTCCGGGTTCCACCCCTGCCACTCGTAGCTGCTCCAGGTCGGCAGGTTCGGGTCGGCGCCGGCCGGGCGGACGGGGTTGTCGCCGGAGTTGAAGTACGCGATGTCGGTCTTGTCGGCGTAGAACCAGTTGAACGTGTAGCCGATGTTCGTCGCGGCGGTCTGGAAGTCCTGCGCGTCGTGGATCCGGTCAGGATCATTGAAGAGCATGAAGCCGAGGGCGGAGCCGGCCTCGTTGCCGTACGTCGAACGGTTCTTGGTGAACAGCACCGGCTTGCCCGCGACCGTGCCGCGGTGGGTGACGATGCCGTACTTGGTGCGTTGCGCGACCAGCGTGTACGAACCGGCCGGTTCCGACGAGCCGAGGCTGGAGTACCAGGCGTTGTGGCGCTCGAGCTTCTCGATCGGCGTACAGGTGGTGCGGAACAGGTAGTGGGTCGAGGCCTTGGTCGGCGTACTGCCGTCGGGCTCGCACAGCGGTACGGCGTACGTGTCGGTGATGTCCTGGCCGGCACTCGTGGCGCTCCAGGAGTAGTCGGCGCCGCGGCCGATCAGCGTGTAGAAGTTGAGCCCGGCGAAGGCGACGCCGCGCGAGCTGACGCCGGGGCCCTGGAGCTCCTGGCGGAGCAGGAGCTGCGGGGCGAAGTACGACGTCTGCGGGCCGTAGACCGCGATCGGGTTGCCGGTCTCGGTGTGGGCTCCGGAGACCATCAGCGCGTTGGACATTCCCTTCGGGCCGAAGCCTTCGGGGAAGACACCGCCGTTGAAGATGCCCTTGAGGGACTCCTTGCTTTGCGCCTCGTTCGGCGGCTTGAAGGCGTCACTGCTCTTGGGCTGAGCCTTCTTGGCGGTCGCCGATCCCGTTTGGTCGACGACGAGCGGCTCCGGGGTGACCGAGCCGCGGTCCGGCATCGCGCGGCCGGCCGGGTTGGGACCGGTGGTGCCGTACGGGAAGGTCGCGCCGTTGTGCACCGTGGTGTTCGCCTCGGGGTCGTTCTGGGAGCGGAACGACTCCCAGACCTTGGTGCCCTCGGCAACGCCGTACTTGGCCTGCGCTTCGAGCAGGGCGAGGGCGGAGGCCATCTCGCCGCCACCTCCGGTGCCGAAGATGCCGGCCACGACCGCGGCGGTCGCGACAACGTCGGTGACCTTCCAGCGCGGCGTCGGCCAGGTGAGGCCGAGGGCGACGTACTCGCCCGGGTAGGCGATGCCGACGGTGTCGATGTACTTGTTCACGCCGTCGACCCAGGCCTGGATGTCCTGCTGCATCTTCACGCCGTCCGCGCCGTAGCGCTCGTCGGCGTCGTCGTACTGCTTCTGCAGATCGGCCTCGTTGTACGGCGCGGTGCTCCAGAACTCCTGCTCGAACTGACGGTTGCCCTGGGCGCCACCGGCGAACGGCGTGAGCTGCCCGCGGCCGAGGTGGCGGAACACGTCCATCACGAACAGCCGGTCCTGCGCACCGGCGTACCCGGCACCGAACATCGTGCCCGAGCGCGTGGTGCCGGTGATGTGCGGGATGCCACGGGACTTGTCGCGCACGATCGTCACGTCCGCGCGGGGCTTGACGGTGCTGGCGACGTCCCCGGCCTTGACCCCGAACGAGGCGTCGTCGAAGTACGGCGCGAGCTGGTCGTCGGTGATCCCTGGCGAGTTCCACACCAGCTTCTCGTACGGCTTCACGGTGTCGCTGAAGTGCGGCGGCCGGACCCCGAATCCCTTGAACAGCAGGAGATCCGTGAAGGTGGCGTTCCCGTTCTGCCCAGGCGGCACGATGTCGGAACACTGCCCGACGCAGTAGTCGGTGGGCACTGCTGCTTGGACTTCGGCCTCGGCCTGGGTGGGTAGTCCGGCGATGGTGAGAGCGGAAACACTGAGTACGGCGATGACGGCGCGCAGGGTGAAGCGGTGTGCTGGGCGGGACGGCACGGGTCCTCCCTCAAAGACTCGGGGGCGAGCGATGACGGCAGGGGAATGTCTGAAAACTGACGATGACTCACTAGTAGCATCAGGTCAAGAGTCTTGGACGCTTGACCTGATCCCCGTACTGTGACAGTGCTGCGTGTGAGAGTTCCTGGTCGAGAGGAGTCCGATGCCGCGCGTGCCCGCCGACGTACGCCGTACCGAGCTGGTCCAGGCGGCGATCCAGGTCGCCACCCGCGAAGGGCTCGCGGCGACCACCACCCGGCGGATCGCCAAGGAGCTCGGGATCTCGGTCGGTGTCGTGCACTACTGCTTCCGCTCCAAGGAGGAGCTGCTGCACGAGGTGATCCGGGTGATCGCCGACGCCCAGGTCCAGGCCGCGCGGGCCGCGATCGTCCCCGGCGCCGACCTGCCGTCCAGCGTCCGCAACGCCTTCGTCGGGTTCTGGAAGCTCGTCGAGGAGACCCCCGAGGCCCAGCTGCTCACCTACGAACTGACCAGCTGGGCGCTCCGCAACGCCGACACCGAACCGCTCGCCCGCGAGCAGCGCGAGTCGCAACTCGCCGGCATCGAGCAGATCCTCGACGAGATCTCCGCCGCTTGCGGCGTGTCCTGGTCGGTCCCACCCGGCCAGCTGGCCAGGATGGCGCTGGCGATCACCGACGGCGTCACGCTGGGCTGGCTCGTCGACCGCGACACGGACGCCGCCGTACAGGTGCTGGAGACGTTCGTGGATCACCTGCTGCAGTTGGCTTCCTGACGCTCGTTGCCCTGAGCAACCACGCCGATCAAGGCCGGGCAATGCCCGCTCGTCACCCTGGAGACCGGCTCCCGCGATCGCCGCGGCCTACCTCGACCCCGCCCAGCCAAGTGAAGTACCAGCTTTTCACTTTCGTCTCAGCTACTTCTCACCCTCGGCAACACCGAGTACCGATTGGGTCTCGCCATTGACGGTGCGTGACCACTAATGTGATCAAATCATGAGCATCCATGAGCGGCACCGGCTGAGTGTGGTGGTCAACGCGCGCGGGACGTTCACGCCGCTGGGGGTGTCGCGGAGCTCGGCCGCGGTGGCCGGCGCGGTGGCGGAGGCCCTGCCCGAGTTCTTCGTGATGGACGAGCTCGGTGACCGGGCCAGCGACGCCATCGCGCACGCGACCGGCGCCCAGGCCGGGACCGTCGTGCACTGCACCTCGGCGGCGATCACGCTCTCCGTCGCGGCCTGCATGGCCGGCGCCGACCCGCGCCGGATCGCCGCGCTGCCGGACACCCGCGAGATGCACAACCGCGTCGTCCTGCCGGCCAACCACGTGATCGACTACGGCCAGTCCAACCTGCAGGCGATCCGGCTGGCCGGCGCGCAGGTGACGCTGGCGGGCGACGAGAAGCGTTGTGGGCTTGACGATCTGGACGAGGAGCTCGACGGTCCCGACGTCACCTGCATGATGCTCGTCTCGTCCCGCCTGACCTCCGGCGAGCCGCTCGACCTGACCGCGGCGGTCCGCGCCGCGCATCGTCGCGGCGTACCGGCGATCATCGACGGCGCCGCGCAGTTCCCGCGAACGGCGGACCTGCTGGCGACCGGTGCGGACCTTGTACTGATCAGCGGCCAGAAGTACCTGGGGTCGCCGACTGCCGGACTGGTTGCCGGGTCGCGGCGGTTGGTTCAGGCCGTACGGGCTCAGGGCAACGGGATCGGCCGCGGGATGAAGCCGTCGAAGGAGGCCGTGGTCGGCGTACTGGCTGCTCTGGAGGAGTGGCAGGCGATGGACCGGGCCAAGTGGGCCGCGGATCAGGCGACGAAGGTCGCTGGTTTCGTCGCGGCGGCCGGTGAGATCCCGGGCGTGGTCGCCGAGGTGGTGCCCGATCCGACGTCGCTGCCGCTGTCGCGCGCGCTGCTCAAGGTCGCCGACGCGCCCGGGCTGGCCCGCGAGCTGGAGGCCGGGTCGCCGCCGATCTACGTGATGACCGATCGAGCGGACGCCGGCGAGCTGATGCTCGAGCTGCTGCCGCTGGACGACGCCGAGATCGAGCTCGTCCTCGCGCGGCTGTGGGCTCTGCTGGACAAGTGAAAAGCCCGGTTCCCCCTGCGGGTGCAGGGGAAACCGGGCCTCTACGTCAGCTCAGCGCTGGAACGACTTGCCGCCGCTGCGCTCCGGACGGCGACCGCGGTCGCCGCCACGGCCTTCGAAGCTCCGGCCGCTCGGACGGTTGCTGCCGTACCGCTTGCCGCCGCCGCCCTTGTTGCCGAACCGCTTCGGCTTCGGCTCGGGCAGCTTGACCGGGTAGCCCGACGGGCGGGTGCCGCCGGTCAGCTCGGTCACCAGCTCGTCACCCGGACGGGCGCGCACCGGCTCGGTGGCGACACCGGCCGACTCGGCCATCCGGATCATGCCCCGACGCTGGTGCGGCAGGAGCAGGGTGACGACGGCACCCTTGCCACCGGCGCGCGCCGTACGGCCCGCGCGGTGCAGGTAGTCCTTGTGCTCGGCCGGCGGGTCCGCCTGGACGACCAGGCCGACGTCGTCGACGTGGATGCCGCGGGCAGCGACATCCGTTGCCACCAGCACCGGCACCGAACCGTCCTTGAACTGCTCCAGGGTGCGGTTGCGCGCGCCCTGGGTCAGGCCGCCGTGCAGCGCCGCGGCCATCACGCCACGGTCGCGCAGCTGGGTGGCGACGCGGTCGGCGCCCAGCTTGGTGCGGACGAACACGATGGTGCGGCCGTCGCGGCTGGCCAGCTCGGCCGTCAGCGACTGCTTGTGACCCGGCTCGATGACGAGCAGGTGGTGCTCCATCGTGGAGACCGTGGCCTGGCCGGACTCGGTCGAGTGCGTGACCGGGTCCTTCAGGTAGGTCTTCACGATCGTGTCGACGTCGTTGTCCAGCGTCGCCGAGAACAGCAGCCGCTGGCCTTCCTTCGGCGTCATGTCGAGCAGCGTGGTGACCGCCGGCATGAAGCCCATGTCGCACATGTGGTCGGCCTCGTCGAGGACCGCGATCTCGACCGCGCCGAGGTCGGCCGCGCCCTGCTCGCACAGGTCGATCAGCCGGCCGGGGGTGGCGATCAGCAGGTCGACACCACGACGCAGCGCGTCGATCTGCTTCGGGTAGGGCAGGCCACCGGCAATCAGCTTGACCGAGACACCCATCACGTGAGCGAGCGGCTCGAGCGCGTCGTGCACCTGCATCGCGAGCTCACGGGTCGGCACCAGGATCATGCCGCGCGGACGGCGCGACTCGGTGTGGCCACCGGCCAGGCGCATCAGCGTCGGGAGCCCGAAGCCGAGGGTCTTGCCGGAACCGGTCTGCCCGCGACCGAGCACGTCCTTGCCGGCCAGCGCGTCCGGGATGGTCGCGGCCTGGATCGGGAACGGCTTGTCGATGCCCTCCCGGGCGAGGCGCTGGACCAGTCGCGGCGCGAGGCCGAGGGCGGCGAACTCATTGCCCTCCGCAACCGTGCCGAGGTCGACCGGCTGCTCGACGCGCTCGGTCTTCTCGACGGCCGGGCGCTCGGTCCGCTGGTACGACGGACGCTCGGTCCGGTCGTACTGCGGGCGCTCGGTGCGCTGGTACGACGGACGCTCGCCGCGGTCGAACTCGCGACGCGGGGCGTCGCTGCGCTGGTACTGCGGGCGGTCGCCACCACGGTCGTTGCGATCGTTGCGGTCGAACTGCGGGCGATCGGTCCGCTGCTGGTACTGCGGGCGGTCGCCGCCGCGGTCGTTCCGGTCGAACTGCGGCCGGTCGGTGCGCTGCTGGTACTGGGGACGGTCGCCGCGGTCCGAGCTCGCCGGACGCTCCGCGCGGTAGCCCTTCACCGGACGGTCGTCGCGACGGTCGTTGCCGCGGTAGTTGCTGCTGCCACCGGTGCGGTTGTCCGTGCTGCCCCGGTAGTTGCTGCTGCCGCCGGTCCGGTTGTCGGAACCGCCGCGGTAGTTGCTGCTCCCGGTGCGGTTGTCGGTGCCGCTGGTCCGGTTGTCGCGGTAGCTGCCGCCACCGCGGGTGCCGCGCTCGCCGTACTTGCGGTCGTTGCCGCCGTCGCGCGAACCACGGTCGGAGTACTGGCTCGGGCCGCCACGGCGCTCGAGCTTGGTGTCGTCGCGAACCTCGCCACGAGCTTCGCGGGACGCGGTGTTCTGGGCGACCTCGCCCGCGGCCATCCGCTCGCCGTACGACTGGGTCTGGAACTTCTTGTGGCGCGGCTTCTTCACCCGATCACCGGCGTCGGCGCCGTCGTTCGGGACAAACTGGTCCTGGTGGTGCTGGGACACGCAATCTCTCTCTCAACGTCACGGCCCGATGCCGGATCACAGCCCACACGCAAACGCCGGCCACGTTCCGTGGCCGGAAATTTGGTACAAGGCAGGAGACTAGGCATCGACCTGCGGGTGCTATCGCGTTGCACCCATGTCGCCGGATCATCTTCAGCGGGTTGCTGAAACCGACGGGTCGGAGCGCCTGGGAAATGCTCTGGTGACGCGACGCGCGCACCGACGCCAAGAAGTATACCCCGTCCCGGGCCCGGACCTGACCACGGATAGCAACCACCCCCTCCGGCCAGCTCGCCCAGGCTGCCCGCGCTCCCGTCCGCCGACCCGGCGACGTTCAACACCCACCAACTCCACCCCAGCGCCGATCCCACGCTCAGCGACATGCTCGGGGCCCCGCTCAAGCGGGGTTGGTGGGTGGTGCACGTCGCCCCGCCCCTCCCACCTGATCGGTTGGGCGGACACCCACCACTCACCAACCTTCCCCGGCTCGACCGGCCGCCGCTCAGCGGCACCCGGTTGGGGCTGGTCGGGGCACGTTGGTGAGTGGTGCACGTCCACGCCCTCCCACAGTCGGCTCGGCTGCTCCAACACGGCGGTTGCTGGGTAGCTGCGACGACAACCCACGGACCGATCCGCACCAGCCGGCGCACCGTCGCTCCGAGGAAGAAGGCTCAAGGGGGCTTCAGGTCTTGTGCGGGTCTCCTAGGGTGAAGACATGTCGCAGGAGAACGTGCCCAGCAAGGACCACTGGCTCTCGATCGGGGAGATCGCGGGGCGCTCGGGAGTGGCCGCCTCGGCGTTGCGGTTCTACGAGGACCAGGGGCTGATCAGCTCGCGGCGCACCTCGGGCAACCAGCGGCAGTACCAGCGCAGCACGCTGCGGCGGATCGCGTTCGTCCAGGCGGCGCAGCGGGTCGGGCTCGCGCTGTCGGAGATCAAGCAGGCGCTGGACTCACTGCCCGACGACCGCACCCCGACCCGTGCGGACTGGAGCCGACTGTCCAAGTCCTGGCGCAGCCGTCTGGACGAGCGGATCGACGAACTGGAGCGCCTGCGCGACGACCTCGACGGCTGCATCGGCTGCGGCTGCCTCAGCCTGCAGCGCTGCAACCTGTACAACAAGTCCGACCGCCTCGCCGAGCGCGGCCCCGGCGCCCGGATCCTCAACGTCGGCATCCCGGGCGAGTAGCGCGCCGAGCCCTCCGGACGACGTACGGACTGCACTCGGCGTACCGGCGTTGCCGCAGGCCCTGCTGCCGGCGCCCGGCATCCGGTCGTTGCCTGCTGCCACGTCCGATAACCGTCCCCGGCATAGGCGCGCGGTTATGACAGTCATAGAACGCCGAACGGTGAACGAGGGTTAACCCCCGACTTTTTCCCGATCTGGTGCGGATTGCGAAACGGCTTGGCAACATCCCGGTCTGTAGCGATCAGTGATCCGCTGGTCGCTTTCCGCCACAGATCCGGAGTGAGGCCCTCCCATGTCGCATCGCCGTATCCTGAGTTCGCTGGCCGGCCTGGCCGCCGCGGCCCTGGCCGTTCCCGCCTTCGCCGCCCCCGCGCAGTCGGCTCCCGCGCCGGCCACCAGCACGCCGTCCTCGATCGCCGCGTACACCGGTTCGCCGCAGGACGCCGCCGCCACCAAGGCGTTCTACGAGGCCGTGATGAAGTCCGCCCGGGCCAAGCAGGCCAAGGCCGGCAACAAGCTCGCCGCCGTCACCGTGACGTACGCCGTGGACGCCCCGACGTTCGCGTCGCTGATCTCGTCCAGCACGCAGATCTGGAACTCCTCGGTCAGCAACGTCACCCTCGTCGAGGGCAGCAACTACGACTTCTACTACACCGAGGGCAACGACCCGCGCGGCTCGTACGCCTCGACCGACGGCCACGGCAGCGGCTACATCTTCCTGGACTACGCCCAGGCCCAGCAGTACGACCCGCTCCGCATCACCGCCCACGAAACCGGCCACGTGCTCGGCCTCCCCGACCACTACTCCGGCCCCTGCAGCGAACTGATGTCCGGCGGCGGCCCCGGCCCCTCCTGCACCAACCCCAACCCGGACGCCACCGAACGCTCCCGCGTCAACCAACTCTGGGCCAACGGCTTCACCCAGCGCTGACCCCCTGACCCTCCGGCTCGGAACCGCCCGGCAGGGGACGGTTCCGAGCCGGAGTACTCCCCCAACACCCACCCCAGGTCCGCACGCGCCGCCCGCCCCACGGCACGTGCGGACCCGCGTCTACCGAACCTCGTCGATCAGGTCGACCGCCTCGTGCATCGAGTACTTGCTGCGGAGGACTGCAAGGAACTCATCCACGGACACCGGCGGTTTCCGGCGCCGCTCTGTCAGCGCGACGACCGCCCTCAGCGCGCCCTCCGGCGAGACGGCCACAGTGTTCGCGGCGAACTCGCCCGGCCCGAGAACCTCGATACCGCCGGGCATCTTGTCCGCCGGGAAATCCTTCAGATTGGCGGTCACGACGGCGCCGGCGTGACCTGCGACCGCCGCTGCGACAACGTGTTCGTCATCGGGATCCGGGAGCCCGAACGTTCCGGCGTACGGCCGCCAGTTCTGCACCTCGGCGTCGTCGAACCCGGCGCGCATCTGTTCGACGAGCCAGGCAGCGCGCGCGAGCGCCTCCGGTTCCGACAACCCGTGCCTGGTCAGGTGCTTCTCCACCTCGCACTCGACCAACTCGTCGAGAATCTCACTGCTCCACAGCGGTCGGTAAAGGTTCTGGACAGCCAGACTGAGCAGGAAGTCTCGCTGGCGACTGGGGAACAGGACGCAGGTATCGAGTAACGCGGCGAACACGCTCCGATACTTTCAGAGATCGGCCGCTCGCCGCTTCTTCTCGGCCCGCTCCTTCCGGATGCGCTTCAGGCGCTCGGCCACGACGGTGGGATCCTCGTCGTCGCTCAGCTCGTCAGAGGTGTCGGCGATCAGGTCGTACTGGCGTTGCCGACGGGTCTCCCGGTACTCGAGCAGGTCCCTCAGCAACACCTTCCGACGGTTTCCGATCCGCTCGCACGCCAGTTCGCCGGCGTCGATCAAGCGGACGACGGTCGGACGACTCACCCCGAGAAGGTCGGCGGCCTGCTGCGTCGTCAGCTTCGACACGGTTGGCGAGATGGTGATGGCCCGGCCGGCCGTCAGTGCGGCGACCGCCTGAACGAGCACCCGGTGCAGCGCTTCCGGAACCTCGATCTGGTCGTGCTCGTCGGCACCAGCCAGAAAATAGCGCCGCTGTGGGAGCTCACCCGTCTTGCTGTGGTGTGCCTCCAGGAAGCTGGCGACCGTCGCCAACTGCTCGCGCTCTTCTGGCAGATAGGTCTGCGACTCGAGCAACTCAGCACTCACGGAGACCTCCTCGATCGAACGAACCGAACTGACTTTCGAAACGTTCGAATATCGTCGCACGGCAGCCCCGTAGGCGCAACCACAGCGCGCGGCACAACCTCGACCGCTGCGGACCTAGCGCACTGTCTGTTCTTTCTTTGTCTTGCTCTTCTTGCCCTTTCCCTATCCCCGCACTGGGCCCGTGCTGTTGCGGACTACCAGTTCGGGGCGGAAGAGGAATTCCGTGCGGGGTGTGGCGTGGCCTCGGACCTCGTCCAGGAGGGATTGGACCGCGGCCAGCGCCATGGCTTGGACTGGTTGGCGGACTGTGGTCATCGGGGGATCGGTGAACTCCATCATCGGGGCGTCGTCGTAGCCGACTACCGAGAGGTCGGTGGGGACCGAGAGGCCTCGTTGGCGGGCGGCTCGGATGACGCCGAGGGCCATCATGTCGGAGCCGCAGATGACGGCGGTGGCGCCGATGTCGAGGAGGCGTTGGGCTGCGGCCTGGCCGCCTTCGACGCCGAAGACGCTCAGTTCGACCAGGTGGTTGATCTCGTCGTCGGACATGCCCAGTTGGGCTTTGAGCGCCGTGCGGAAGCCCGCGAGTTTGCGCTGTACGACGATGAAGCGCTCGGGGCCCGAGGTGAAGCCGATCCGCCGGTGCCCCAGCGCGACCAGGTGCGAGACGGCCAGTTCCGTCGCGGCGTACTCGTCGGAGGAGATGAAGGGCGCGCCCACGCCGGGGAGCCAGCCGTTGACGAAGACGACCGGGAGGTTGCGGTCGACCAACGCCTGGTACCGGGCATGGTCGGCGCCGGTGTCGGCGTGCAGGCCGGAGACGAACATGATCCCGGAGACGCCGCGTTCGAGCAGCATCTCGACGTACTCGTCCTCGCTCGCGCCCGACGGCGACTGGGTGCACAGGACCGGCGTGAAGCCGCGCTGGGACAGCGCCGACTCGATCACCTGGGCGAAGGCCGGGAAGATCGGGTTGATCAGTTCCGGCATCACCAGGCCGATCAGGCCGGCCGAGCGGCGGCGCAGGCGGGTGGGCCGTTCGAAGCCCAGGACGTCCAGCGCGGTCAGGACCGACTGCCTGGTCTCCTCGGCCACGCCCGGTTTGCCGTTCAGGACCCGGGACACCGTCGCCTCGCTGACCCCCGCCTTGGCCGCGATGTCCGCCAGCCTCGCTCTGCTGCTCACGACCGGTCACCCTACCGATCCGGGCTGCACCTTGCAGCAAGAACCTGCAAGATCTTGCAGACTCGGACTGCGCAGACCTGTCCAGAAGGTGAACAGTGTGGACACCTCTTCCGCCGTAAACCTTGTCAGGAGCAGCCGGGCAGGTGAGGATGGGCGCACCCCCGCCCGGGGGCCTTTACTACGGATCGTCCGGCACGTTCCTGCCGGTGAAGGGAGCGAACAGTCATGGCTACTGTGTCTTTCAAGGCGGCGACCCGGGTCTACCCCGGTTCTGACAAGCCCGCTGTCGACAAGCTCAACCTCGAGATCGAGGACGGCGAGTTCATGGTCCTCGTCGGCCCGTCCGGTTGTGGCAAGTCCACCTCGCTGCGGATGCTCGCCGGCCTCGAAGAGGTCAACGAGGGCTCCATCTACATCGGCGACCGCGACGTCACGCACCGTCCGCCGAAAGAGCGCGACATCGCGATGGTGTTCCAGAACTACGCGCTCTACCCGCACATGTCGGTCGCCGACAACATGGGCTTCGCGCTGAAGATGCAGGGTGTCTCCAAGGAGGACCGC
This sequence comes from Kribbella lupini, assembly GCF_039529595.1. Classification (NCBI taxonomy): domain Bacteria; kingdom Bacillati; phylum Actinomycetota; class Actinomycetes; order Propionibacteriales; family Kribbellaceae; genus Kribbella; species Kribbella lupini. The sequence goes on from NZ_BAAANC010000002.1 coordinate 1,097,325, forward strand.
GCCAAGCGCGTCCAGGAGGCCGCCAAGCTGCTCGGTCTCGAGGAGTACCTGGACCGCAAGCCGAAGGCCCTGTCCGGTGGTCAGCGCCAGCGCGTCGCGATGGGCCGCGCCATCGTGCGCAACCCGCAGGTCTTCCTGATGGACGAGCCGCTGTCGAACCTCGACGCCAAGCTGCGGGTCCAGACCCGTACGCAGATCGCCGAGCTCCAGCAGCGTCTCGGTGTCACGACCGTCTACGTCACCCACGACCAGGTCGAGGCCATGACGATGGGCGACCGCGTCGCCGTGCTGAAGGACGGTCTGCTGCAGCAGGTCGACACCCCGCTGAACCTGTACGACAACCCGAAGAACCTGTTCGTGGCCGGCTTCATCGGCTCGCCCGCGATGAACCTGCTGACCGCGGACCTGGTCGAGGGTGGCGCCAAGCTCGGCGACTACACGATCCCGGTCTCCCGCGACATCCTGGCCAAGGCCGGCAACGACAAGACGGTCTCGATCGGTGTCCGGCCGGAGGCCTTCAAGGTCGCCGACCAGGGCCTGCCGGTCAAGGTCGCCGTGATCGAGGAGCTGGGCGCCGACGCGTTCCTGTACGGGACCGCCGAGCACGACGGCAACCACCAGCAGATCGTGGCCAAGATCGGCGCGCGGATGAACGTCGAGAAGGGCTCGCTGATCCACCTGGAGGCGCAGACCGACAAGCTGCACCTGTTCTCGGCCTCGACCGAGGAGCGCCTGACGGCCTGACCGTCACGCCAGTACGACGAAACGCCGGCCCCGGGTGCGAACCCGGGGCCGGCGTTGTCGTACAGCAACTGGCGTCAGGTCACGTCCCGCCGGTTGAAGACCAGCGCACCGATGACGACCAGCACGACCGCGCCGATGCCCAGGTACCAGGCGCCGTGCTCGAAGCTGAGCGACTTCTCGACCTGCTCGCAGGTGTAGGAGCCGTCACCCATCGTCTTGCACTTCTGCACCCAGTACGTCGTACCGTGCAGCACCCAGGCGTCGAAGTTCAGCCGGACCAGCCACGGCTGCGCCGACGCGAGCACACTGCCGAAGATGCCTTCGACCAGTACGGCGTACCCCATGATCACGCCGATCGCGGCCGCCGTGTGCCGCAGCAGCAGCGCCAGTACGCCGCCGAGCGCGCCGGCCACGCCCGCGAGCACGACCGTCCGGCCCGACGTCTCCAGCAGGTTGCCCCAGACCTTGCCGGTGGTGCCGGTCGTCACGCCCATCTGCGAGACGATCAGGTAGGTCCCGGCGAGCAGCAGGGCCAGCGTCACCACCGCGACCGGCACCATGCCGACCGCGACCGCGACGAGTTTGCTGCCGTAGACCCGCATCCGCCGGGGCTCGAAGGTCAGCCAGTTCCCGATCGACGCGCTGCTGAACTCCGCCCCGACGAAACTCGCCCCGATCAGGAACGCGGCGAACGCCAGCAGGTACGACGATCCCTGCAGCAGGCTCGGCATCAGCTCGGTGAAGACCGTCTGCGGCTTGCCCCACTCCTCGAGCTTGGGCTCGGAGTAGGTGCACATCTCCTCGACCGGCGGCTTCGGCTCGGGCTGGTCGGCGTAGCTGTCGCGGCACTCCTTGTCGTACTTGTCGTGGTTCTTCACCCAGTCCGCGTGCGCCTGCTCGAACTGGACCTTGGTGTTCTGCTGCTCCGCGGCCGACAGCGGACGTGAGTTCCACCAGGTCGCGGCCAGCATCAGCACCGTGACGCCGAGCACCGCGACCACGCCGAGCATCACCAGGCGGCGCGCGACCAGCCGCCGCAGCTCGACTCCCGTCAGCCGGATCACCGCTTGCCTCCCGTGGTCTCGTCAGCGGCCAGCCCCTCGTCGGCCGTCAGCTCCAGGAACACCGACTCCAGGTCCGCCCGGACCGGGACCAGCTCGGCGACGTACAGCTCGCGCTGGGCCAGCCGGCGGGTGATGTCGGCCGGGTCCTCCGCGCCGTCCACGAACAGGTAGTTGCCCTCGGCACGGACCGTGAGCCCGCCCTCGGTCAGTACGGCGGTCGCCGCCTGCTGGTTGCCGATCGCAAGCTTCACGGTCGACTTGCCGGTGCTGCCGATCACCTCGGCCACCGAGCCCGAGGCGAGCAGCCGGCCGTGGCCGATGATGGAGACGGTGTCGGCGACCTGCTCGACCTCGGCCAGGATGTGGCTGCTGACCAGAACCGTGCGGCCCTGCTCGCCGAGCGAGCGCATCGTCTCGCGGATCTCCCGGATGCCGGCCGGGTCGAGCCCGTTGGTCGGCTCGTCGAAGATCAGCAGGTCCGGCTCCTTGAGCAGCGTCGCGGCGATCGCCAGCCGCTGCTTCATGCCGAGCGAGTAGGTCTTGAAGCGGTCCTTGCCGCGCTCACCGAGCGAGGTCTCGTCGAGCACCTCGCCGACCCGGCTGCGCGGCGCGCCGATCGCGTCGGCGAGCAGCTCCAGGTTCTTGCGGCCGGTGAAGGCCGGGAAGAACTTCGGCGACTCGACGATCGCGCCGACCCGCGACACCACCTCGGGCAGGTGCTCGGGGACCGGCCGGCCGAACAGCGCCATCGCCCCGGCGTCGGCGCGGATCAGCCCGAGCAGCATCCGGATCGAGGTGGTCTTGCCCGAACCGTTCGGCCCGAGGAACCCGTGCACGCCCCCGACCGGAACGTCCAGATCGAGCCCCTGCACGGCGACCACCCGCTTGCCCCGCCGGGTCCGGTACGTCTTCCGCAGGCCCCGCGTACTGATCGCCAGGTCCGTCATGCCACCCCTTCTCGTTGCCCACGGCCTGTTGCTCACAGCCCGCGATGGATCGCGTTCGTCACGCGATGAGACGCACAGACTGTCAGTTCGGTTGGTCCACCGCCCGCGACCCGTGAGCCGAATTACCCCTACCGGGTATGTGCCAAGGCTTGCATCTGATACCCCAAGGGGGTAACTTACGAGGCGTCGAGATACCCCTAGGGGGTAGCAGTGAGGGAAAGAGGGCCACGATGACCGACCAGCCGACCGATGCGGGCGCCGAGCACGTGCACGGCTACACCAGCGAGAAGTCCAGTCACCTCAAGCGGCTGCGGCGGATCGAGGGGCAGGTCCGGGGACTGCAGCGGATGGTCGAGGAGGACAAGTACTGCATCGACATCCTGACCCAGGTCTCGGCGGCGACGAAGGCGCTCCAGTCGTTCTCTTTGGAGCTGCTCGACGAGCACCTCTCGCACTGCGTGGTCGAGGCCGCCCAGCGGGGCGGCGCGGAGGCGGAGGAGAAGGTCCGCGAGGCCTCCGACGCGATCGCCCGGCTCGTCCGTAGCTGAAACACACCCGGAAACCTCTGAAGGAGAACCCACGATGACCACCACCACGTACGCCGTGTCCGGGATGACCTGCGGCCACTGCACCGCCGCGGTGACCGAGGAGCTCAGCAAGCTCCCGGGCGTGCAGAACGTCAGCATCGACCTGAACGCCGGCGGCACGTCGGCCGTCCAGGTGACGAGTGAGTCCGCCCTGGACGAGGACGCCGTTCGCGAGGCCGTCGACGAGGCGGGCTACGAGTTGACGGGCGCGACGGCATGAGCCGGGCTGTCGCGCTCCGGCTCGGCGCGTTCGCCGGCGTGCTCGTGCTGGCGTTCGCCGGTGCTTTCGCGATCGGCTCCGCGGTCGACCCGATCGCGGCAGCCCAACCGACGCAGGAGAAGGCCGGTTCCCCGGGCATGGAAGGTATGGCCGAGGAGCCGGCCGGCGGTCACGGCGAGGGCCACGGCGACGCGAGCGCTCAGCCGCCCGGGCTCGCGGTGTCCCAGTCCGGCTACACACTGGTCCCCGCGACCACCTTCTTCCAGCCCGGCCAGAAGACCCCGTTGCGCTTCACGATCACCGGCCCCGACGGCAAGCCCGTCACCGAGTTCACCAAGACGCACGAGAAGGACCTGCACCTGATCGTCGTACGGCGTGATCTGTCCGGCTTCCACCACGTGCACCCGACGATGGATGCCGCAGGCAACTGGACGATCCCGTTCACGTTCACCGCGGGCGGCACCTGGCGGCTGTACGCCGACTTCCAGCCGGCCGGGCACGACCAGCCCCTCACCCTCGGCACCGACGTGAACGTCTCCGGCCTCTACATCCCGGTCCCGCTCAGCAAGCCGTCGAGCGTGTTCAGCATCCACGGGTACGACGTGACGCTGGCCGGGAAACCCCAGGCGGGCAAGGAGTCCGAGCTGACCTTCGCCGTCAGCAGGAACGGCAAGCCGGTCACCGACCTGCAGCCCTACCTCGGGGCCTTCGGCCACCTGGTGTCGCTGCGCAGCGGCGACCTCGCGTACCTGCACAACCACCCGTCGGAACACGCCGAGCCGGGCATGAAGGGCGGGCCGCGGATCACCTTCGGCACCACCTTCCCGACCGCCGGCACGTACTCGCTGTTCCTGGACTTCCAGCACGCCGGCGCGGTCCACACCGCGGAGTTCACCGTGACGGTGGACGCCGACGGGACGGCGATCGTCCCGCCGACCACGCTGCCGAGCAGCAGCACGACCCCCGGCCACGACACCACTCCGCACGGCCACTGAGAGGAGGCAACTCATGACAACCCCGGAAACCGGGCAGTCCGTCGAGCTCATCATCGGTGGCATGACCTGCGCCTCCTGCGCCGCCCGGGTCGAGAAGAAGCTGAACCGGATGGACGGCGTCACCGCGACGGTGAACTACTCCACCGAGAAGGCCAAGGTGACGTACGCCGACGGCGTCAGCACCGACGACCTGGTCGCGACCGTCGAGGCCACCGGCTACACCGCCGCGCTTCCCGCGCCGCCGTCGGACACCAAGGACGAAGAAGAGCTCGACGAGCTGAAGCCCCTCCGGGAACGGCTGTACGCGAGCATCGCGCTCGCCGTACCGGTGATTGCCCTGGGCATGATTCCGGCGCTGCAGTTCGACTTCTGGCAGTGGGCGTCGCTGACACTGGCCGCGCCGGTCGTGACGTGGGCGGCCTGGCCGTTCCACAAGGCCGCGTGGACCAACCTGAAGCACGGCGCCGCGACGATGGACACGCTGATCTCGCTGGGCGTGCTCAGCTCGTTCCTGTGGTCGCTGTACGCGCTGTTCCTCGGCGGGGCCGGCGAGCCCGGGATGAAGATGCCGTTCACGCTGATCCCGTCGCGCGGCGGCGGCACCGAGGAGATCTACCTCGAGGTCGCGGCCGGCGTGACGACGTTCATCCTGGCCGGCCGGTACTTCGAGGCCCGCGCCAAGCGTCGCTCCGGCGCGGCGCTGAAGGCGCTGATGGAGCTCGGCGCGAAGGACGTCGCCGTACTGCGGGACGGCGCCGAGCACCGGATCCCGGCCGACCAGCTGGTCGTCGGCGACGAGTTCGTGGTCCGGCCGGGTGAGAAGGTCGCGACCGACGGCGTGATCGTCACCGGGAGCAGCGCGGTCGACGCGTCGATGCTGACCGGCGAGTCGGTCCCGGTCGAGGTCGGCGAGGGCGACGCGGTCGTCGGCGCCACCGTGAACGCCGGCGGAAGGCTCGTCGTCCGGGCGACCCGGGTCGGCGCGGACACGCAGCTCGCGCAGATGGCGCGGCTGGTCGAGGACGCGCAGAACGGCAAGGCGGCCGTGCAGCGGCTGGCCGACCGGATCTCGGGGATCTTCGTGCCGATCGTGATCGGGCTCGCGCTGCTGACGCTGGGGTTCTGGCTCGGCAACGGGTCGGCGGTCGAGGTGGCGTTCACCGCGGCGGTCGCGGTTCTGATCATCGCCTGCCCGTGTGCGCTCGGGCTGGCCACGCCCACCGCGCTGATGGTCGGGACCGGCCGGGGCGCGCAGCTCGGGATCCTGATCAAGGGCCCGGAGGTGCTGGAGTCGACGCAGCGCATCGACACCGTCGTCCTGGACAAGACCGGGACGGTGACGACCGGGCGGATGGAACTGGTCGACGTACTGCTGGCCGAGGGGGAACAGCGGGCCGACGTACTGCGGCTGGCGGGGGCGCTCGAGCACTCGAGCGAGCACCCGATCGCGCAGGCCGTTGCCCGGGGCGCCTTGGACGAGCTGGGCAAGCTGCCCTCGGTCGAGGACTTCGGGAACGTCGAAGGCCTTGGTGTGCAAGGGATCGTGGACGGTCACGCCGTACTGGTCGGACGGACGCGGCTGCTGGAAGAGTGGAGCCAGTACCTGCCGGCGGAGCTCGCGCACGCCAAGGAGCACGCCGAGGCCGAGGGCAGTACGGCGGTCGCGGTCGGCTGGGACGGCAAGGCGCGCGCCGTGCTGGTGATCGCGGACACCGTGAAGCCGAGCTCGGCGGAGGCGATCGAGCAGCTGCGGGCGCTCGGCCTGAAGCCGGTGCTGCTGACCGGCGACAACGAGGCGGTCGCTCGCAAGGTTGCCGCCGAGGTCGGGATCGACGACGTGATCGCCGAGGTGCTGCCGGCCGACAAGGTCGACGTGGTCAAGCGGCTGCAGAGCGAGGGCCGGGTCGTGGCGATGGTCGGCGACGGCGTGAACGACGCGGCGGCGCTGGCCCAGGCCGACCTCGGGCTGAGCATGGGGACCGGGACGGACGTCGCGATCGAGGCCAGCGACCTGACGCTGGTACGCGGCGACCTGCGCTCGGCGGCGGACGCGATCCGGCTGGCCCGGCGAACCCTGGGCACGATCAAGGGCAACCTGTTCTGGGCCTTCGCCTACAACGTCGCGGCGATCCCGCTGGCCGCGGCCGGCCTGTTGAACCCGATGCTGGCCGGCGCGGCGATGGCGTTCAGCTCGGTCTTCGTCGTTACCAACAGCCTCCGGCTGCGCCGCTTCACCCCGCTGTCCTCCTGACCGCAACGTCCGAAGAACCCGAGGTCATGGCCTCGGGTTCTTCGGACGTCCGGAATGGACTCAGCGGATCCAGGCCGTGGTGTCCGAGGGGAGGCGGCCTTCCTCCAGCGGGGAACTGGTCAGGAGGACCTCACCGGCGGGGAGCTCGATCGAGTCGGCGGTCAGGTTGACGATGCAGGTCAGGCCCGAGTCCCGGCTGAAGGTGAGGACCCCGGGGTCGGAGTCGAGCCAGGTGAGGGTGCCGTCGCCCAGTTCCGTACGGCGGATCGCGAGGCCGTCGCGGTAGAGGGCGAGCATCGAGTTCTGGTCGGCCTGCTGGGACTCGACGGTGAGGTTCTTCCAGTCAGCGGGCTGCGGTAGCCACGGCGTACCGGTGCCGAAGCCGAACGGGGGTTCCTTGCCCGACCACGGGATCGGGACGCGGCAGCCGTCGCGGCCGCGGTCGGTGCCGTGGGAGCGGGCGAAGATCGGGTCCTGCAGCAACGCGTCGGGAAGGTCCTCGACCTCGGGCAGGCCGAGCTCCTCGCCCTGGTAGACGTACAGGCCGCCGGGCAACGCCATCGCCAGCAGGGCGGCGGCGCGGGCCCGGCGTTCGCCGAGGACGAGGTCGGTCGGCATGCCGTGCTTGCGGTCCTGGTGCGAGAACGACGTGTCCGGGCGGCCGTACTTCGTGACCGGGCGTGTGACGTCGTGGTTCGACAGCACCCAGGTCGGCGGCGCGCCGATCGGGACGTGCGTGGTCAGCGTCAGGTCGATCGAGGCCCGCAGCTCGTCGGCGTCCCACGGCCGGGACAGGAAGTCGAAGTTGAACGCGGTCTGCATCTCGTCCTGGCGCAGGTAGAGCGCGAACCGCTCCTGGTCCGGCATCCACATCTCGCCGACCAGGAAGCGACCCTCGTACGCGTCCGTGATCGCCCGCCAGCCGCGGTACACCTCGTGCACCTCGTCGTGGTCGGTGTAGGACTCCTCGACGCTGTCGAGGTCCTTGAACAGGACGGCGGCGCTGTCGATCCGGATGCCGTCGACGCCGCGGTCCAGCCAGAACCGCAGGATCGCGTGGAACTCCTCGACCACCTCGGGGTTGCGCCAGTTGAAGTCCGGCTGCTCGGGCGCGAACAGGTGCAGGTACCACTCCCCGTCCGGCACCTGCGTCCACGCCGGCCCGGCGAAGATCGACTGCCAGTCGTTCGGCGGCAGCCCGCCGTCGCGACCGGCGCGGAACAGGAACCGCTCACGCTCCGGAGACCCGGGACCGGCCGCCAGTGCCTGGACGAACCAGTCCTGCTGGTCCGAGCCGTGGTTCGGCACGATGTCGATGATCGTTCTGATGCCGAGCGCGTGGGCTTCGTCGATGTACGCCTCGGCCTCGGCCAGGGTGCCGAAGCTGGGCTCGATCGCGCGGTAGTCGGCGACGTCGTACCCGCCGTCGGCCATCGGGGACGGGTACCACGGGTTCAGCCAGATCGCGTCGACGCCGAGGTCGGCCAGGTAGGGCAGCTTCGCGCGCAGGCCGGCCAGGTCGCCGATCCCGTCACCGTTGCCGTCGGCAAAGCTCCGCAGGTACACCTGGTAGATCGCGGCGCCGCGCCACCATGTTTCCGACATGCTTCTCCTTAGGGTTGGGTTGGGGGATCAGCCCTTGAGGCTGCCGGCGGTCAGACCCGCCATGATGCTGCGCTGGAACACGAAGAAGACCAGGATCGTCGGCAACGACGCGATCACCAGGGCCGCGATCAGCACGTTCTGCGGCATCTGCGCGGACAGCGACGCGATGCCGACGCTGATCGACATCTTGTCGGTCTCCGGCAGCACCAGCAGCGGCCAGACGAAGTCCTTCCAGACCGTGACGACCGACAGGATCGACACCACGCCGAGGATCGGCCGGGACACCGGCAGCACGATCGACCACAGGATCCGGACCGGGGACGCGCCGTCGATCTCGGCCGCCTCCAGCAGCTCGCGCGGGATCGAGTCGAAGAACCGCTTGAGCAGGAAGATGAAGAACCCGTTCGCTGCCGCAGGCAACCAGATCGCCCACGGGGTGTTCAGCAGGTTGAAGCCGAACAGCGGCACGTCCTTGGCGACCAGGTACGTCGGCAGCAGCAGCACCATCGGCGGGATCATCAGCGTCGCCAGCATCAGGCCGAGGATCAGCTTGCCGAAGAACGGCCGCAGCTTGGACAGCGCGTACGCCGCTGTGACGTCGACGAGCAGCGTGAACAGCCACGCTCCCCCGGCGTACAGGGCGGTGTTGCGCAGGAAGACGCCGAGCTGCAGCTGATCCCAGGCTTCCTGGTAGACGCCGAAGTCGTACTCCTTGGGGAAGAAGCTCGGCGGGATCTGGGCCAGCTCGTCCGGTGACTTCAGCGCACCGGTCACCATCCAGTACAGCGGGAACACGAAGGCGATCGTGAAGCCGACCACCACGACGACCAGGACGGTCCAGTAGACCAGCTTGCCGTGCCAGGTCCGCAGCGACAGCGGCGAGACCAGCGTGCGGGTCTCGTACGCCGTACCCTTGCGTCGCTTCTTCACCTGCTGGGTAGGCTCCGGGGTGGTTGCCGGGAGCACCGGTTGGGGTTGCAGCGTGGTTGTCATCGGCCACCTTCGTTGTCACGCGAGACGCGCAGGTAGAACGCGGAGAAGACCAGCAGCACGACCATCAGCATCAGGCCGAGCGCACCACCGCCACCGAAGTCGCCGAAGTTGAAGGCGTACTGGTACATCAGGTAGGCCACCGTCACGGTCGCGTTCTCCGGGCCACCGCCGGTCAGCAGGTACGGCTCGATGAAGACCTGCATGGTCGCGACGATCTGGAGCAGCAGCATCACCAGCAGGATCAGCTTGGTCTGCGGCACGGTGACGTGCCAGACCCGGCGGAACAAGCCGGCGCCGTCGAGCTCGGCCGACTCGTACAGGTCACCCGGGATGGACTGCAGCGCGGCCAGGTAGATCAGCGTGCCGGTGCCGAGGTTCATCCAGGTCGAGACGATCACCAGCGAGATCAGCGCCGTACTGGTCGAGTCCAGCCAGGCCAGCGGCGGGATGTGGAAGACGTCGAGGACCTGGTTGAACAGGCCCGCGCCCGGGTCGTAGAACCACTTGAACAGCAGCACCCCGACCGCCGGGGGCAGCATCACCGGCAGGTAGACGACGAACCGCAGGTACGCCTTGGCGTGCCGCAGCTCGTTCAGGACGACGGCCAGCACGAACGGGATGACGTACCCGACGACCAGGGCCAGTCCGCTGAACGCCGCGGTGTTCAGCCAGGCGGACCGGAACGCCGGGTCGGCGAACACGGTCCGGAAGTTCTCCAGGCCGACCCACTGCGGCGGGTCGACGAAGTTGGTCTGCTGAAAGCTCAGCACGATCTCCCGGATCATCGGGTACCAGGAGAAGAAGGCGAAACAGATCAACGCCCCGCACAGGAACCCGTACGCCGTGAGGTTCCGGCCGACCGCGCGGCGCGCCGCCCCCTGGTTCGGGGAGCGGCGCACCAGCGGTTTGGCGGTGACTGTGGCCATCAGGTGTTCTTGGCGAGAATCTTGTTCGCCTTGCCCTCGGCGTCCGAGAGCAGCTTGTCGATGTCGGCGTCCTTGCGGGTCAGCACCGCGGACATGGCCACGTCGAGCACGGCGTACAGCTCCTGCGCCTTCGGCGGCTCGAGCTTGTTGGTGATGCTCGCCTGCGCGGTCACGTACGGCGTGAAGTGGTCGACCGGCACGGTGGCGAACTGCTTGCGCAGCGCGGTGATCTCCTTGCCGGGCGCGGTGTCGCCGTACAGGTCCGGGATCGGCAGGCCGACCGGGCGGCCCTGGGCCTTGGCGCGCTCGTAGTTGAACTGGCCCTTACCAGGAGTGAGTTCGTGGAACTCGAGCCAGGCCAGACCGGCCTTGATCTTCTCCGGCGACGCCTTCGGGTTGAACATGTAGCCGTCACCGCCGGACAGCGACGCCTTGCCCTCGGACTCCGGCACGGCCGTCACGCCGTAGTCCTCGAACTTGCCCTGGAAGTCGTTGTTCACCGACTGCACGACGTCCGGCGCGCCGATCATCATGCCGAGCTTGCCCGAGCCCATCATGCGCATCAGGTCCTCCCACTGCAGCAGCTGCTTGCTGCCCATGGAGTTGTCGTTCCAGCGCATCTGCTTGAGGTTCTCCAGCACGGCCTTGCCCTCGGCGCTGTTGAACGCCGCGGACTTGCCGTCCTCGCTGACCATCGAGCCGCCGCGGGCGTACAGCGACGCCGCGAAGTGCCAGCCGCCGGTGTTGCCGGCGGAGTACTCACCGAAGCCGGTGTAGCCGGCGCCGAGCCCGGCGATCTTCTTGGCCGCCTCCTGGACCTCGGCCCAGGTCTTCGGCGGGGCGTCGGGGTTCAGCCCGGCCTGGGTGAACAGCTTGCGGTTGTAGACCAGGCCCATGTTGTAGTTGTTGCGCGGTACGCCGTACGTCTTGTCACCGTCGTTGAAGACGCCCTTGACATCCGCGCGGACGTCGTTGAGGGCCTTCACGCTGCCGACGTACTCGCTGATGTCGGCGGCCTGCTTGGCCTTGATGATCTTCTGGACGTCGGTGTAGTAGACGTAGAAGACGTCCTCCTGGGTGCCGCCGGCCAGCTTCGCCTGGAAGGTGTCGGGGTTGATGCAGGGGAAGGCGTCCTTGCTCTGGATCGTGATGTTCGGGTGCGCCTTCTGGAACTCCGCGACGTCCTCGTCCCAGCCGGCCCGTTCCTTCGGGTTGCTCTTCGGCGGCTGGCAGCCGACGGTGATGGTCACCTTCTGGTCGGCGCCGCCGGTGCCCTGCGCGGCCGGTTCGTCATCCCCCGATCCGCAGGACGCGGCCGTCAGCCCCAGTCCCGCGACGAGCAACAGGCCGAGTGCCCTGCGGTGGCTCGTTGTCCTCATCGATCTGCCCTTCCTCGGTACGGCCGAGGGCGAGTCCCGCCCCTTGATGTGGTCCGTACCGTAGGCAACCCGACCGGATGTGCGCAATACTTCGATCACTAGTTGCAAAAACGAGACTTTGTTGCGGAACTCACGGGTACAGCAAAAGGGTGGAGCAGGCTGTGGCCTGCTCCACCCTTGGTGGTCGTTCGATGACTGTCTGTTGGTGCGGCTGACTTTCGTTGTCAGGCGGTGACGGCGGTGCGCAGCCGGGCGGTCGACGCGCGGACGACCAGCTCGGGCTCGAAGAGCAGCTCGTCGGCCGGTACGGCGGCCCGCTCGATCAGCGCGACCAGCATGTCCACGGCGGCCCGGCCCATCGCGTCGATCGGCTGCCGGACCGTGGTCAGCGGCGGGTCGGTGCAGTTCATCATCGCGGAGTCGTCGTACCCGATCACCGAGACGTCGTCGGGCACCGACAGGCCGGCCCGGCGGACGGCGCGGATCGCGCCGAGGGCGAGGATGTCGCTGGCGCAGACGATGCCGGTGACGCCGTGCTTGACCAGCCGGGTCGCGGCCGCGTGGCCGCCCTCGAGCGAGAACATCGTGTGCTCGACCAGCGCCGGGTCCGCCTCGGGCGACCCCATGAACGCCTCGAGCTTGCGCCGCGAGGGGATGTGGTCGCGCGGGCCCAGGACCAGCCCGATCTTCTGGTGGCCGAGCGCGCGCAGGTGCCCTATCGCCATCTCGGCGGCGACGAAGTCGTCGGAGGAGACCTGCGGGAAGCCCAGGTGGTCGACCGCCGCGTTGACCAGCACGGTCGGCAGCTTGCGCTCCTGGATCAGCTCGTAGTGCGCGTGCGGCGCATCGGCCTGGGCGTAGAAACCACCCGCGAAGACGACGCCCGACACCTGCTGCTGGAGCAGCAGGTCGACGTAGTCCGCCTCGGACACGCCGCCGACCGTCCGGGTGCAGAGCAAGGAGGTGAAACCTTGCTGCGCCAGCGCACCGCCGACCACCTCGGCGAACGCCGGGAAGATCGGGTTCTGCAACTCCGGCAGGACCAGGCCGACAAGTCTTGCGCGGTCGCCGCGCAGCTGGGTCGGCCGCTCGTACCCGAGCACGTCGAGCGCGGTGAGCACCGCTTCCCGGGTCGCCTCGGACACGCCGGGCTTGCCGTTCAGCACCCGGCTCACGGTCGCCTCACTGACGCCGACCTTCTTCGCCACCTCAGCAAGTCGTCGAGTCATGACGCAAACTCTACGCCACATTCCGCAAGTATTTGCGTTCACTTGCGTTCGGGTTCGGGCAGATCTTCGTCACGGACCCACGGCCGTCACCGGCTTCCGCCGCAGGAAACTGACACACTGGGGCACGTGCCTCGTTTCGTCGCCACCCGCCCGGACACCGGTCTGCTCGCACTGCCCTGGGACGTCCCGCTGGAGGACTGGCCCGAGGACCAGCTGGTCGCGCTCCCCCGCGGTATCTCGCGGCACGTGGTCCGCTTCGTCCGCGTCAACGGCAGCGTCTACGCGATCAAGGAGGTGATGGAGCACCTCGCGATGCACGAGTACCGCCTGCTGCGCGACCTCGAGCGGCTGGACTCCCCCTCGGTCGAACCGGTCGGCGTGATCACCGACCGGCTGGACAAGAACGGCGAACCGCTCGACTCGATCCTGGTCACCCGGCACCTGCAGTTCTCCCTGCCGTACCGGGCGCTGTTCTCCAGCACGCTGCGGCCCGACACCGTGAACCGGCTGATCGACGCCCTGGTCGCGCTGATCGTCCGGCTGCACCTGCTCGGCTTCTTCTGGGGCGACTGCTCGCTGTCGAACACGCTGTTCCGCCGCGACGCGGGCGCCTTCGCGGCGTACCTGGTGGACGCCGAGACCGGCGAGCTGCACCAGGACATCTCCGACGGGCAGCGCGCGCACGACCTCTACACCGCCGAGATCAACCTGTTCGGCGAGTTCCTGGACCTGCAGGAGGGCGGTCTGCTCGACGCCGACATCGACCCGCAGGAGACGGTCCAGTCGATCAACGACCGGTACGACGCCCTGTGGGCCGAGCTGACCGCGCCCGAGGAGTTCGCCACCGACGAGATGCACCGGCTGGACTCCCGGATCCGGCGGCTGAACGAGCTCGGCTTCGACGTCGCCGAGATCGACATCATCACCGACTGGGACGGCAGCCAGGTCCGGATCCAGCCGAAGGTCGTCGACGCCGGCCACCACTCCCGGCGGCTGCTGCGGCTGACCGGCCTGGACGTCGAGGAGAACCAGGCCCGCCGCCTGCTCAACGACCTCGACTCGTACGCCGCCTCGACCGACCAGCAGAACGAGGACGAGGAGATCGTCGCCCACGAGTGGCTGACCGACGTTTTCGAGCCGGTGGTCCGCTCGGTCCCGCGCGACCTGAACCGCAAGCTGGAGCCCGCCGAGGTCTTCCACGAGGTGCTCGAGCACCGCTGGTTCCTGTCCGAGCAGGCCGGCCACGAGGTCGACACGATGGAGGCCGCCCGCTCGTACGTCGACACCGTCCTGCGCGCGAAGCCCGACGAGAAGCTGGCGCTGCCGACCGCGCCGCCTGATTCCGAGTAGTACTCGGGTGCAACGTCTGGCCCTTCCCTGGCGTGGTTAGAACGTGGGAGGGGACCAGATGACAGATGATCCACCGGACTTCGACACCTGGGTGTCGCACCGGGGTGCCGGGCTGCTGCGCTTCGCGTACCTGATCACCCGGGACCGCGGACGGGCCGAGGAGGCGGTGCAGGACGCGCTGATCGCGGCGTACCCGCGCTGGTCGCGAATCGGCGCCGACCCCGACGCCTACGTCCGGCGGTGCATCGTCAACGCCGACATCTCCCGCTGGCGGCGCTTCTTCCGCCGCGAGACCCCGGTCGACGACCCGGACGCCTTCGGCGGCGCTTCCAGCGCCGACCACGCGGCGTCGTACGCCGATGCCGACGCGGTCTGGCGGCTGTGCGCGTCCTTGCCGACCCGGCAGCGCGCGGCCGTCGTACTGCGGTACTACGAAGGCCTTCCGGACGCCGACATCGCCGAGATCCTCGGCTGCACGGCGGCCACGGTCCGATCCCAGATCCATCGCGCGCTGTCGTCACTGCGCGCAACCTTGAAGGAGGTCGAGCAGCTGTGAACGATCCGGCGGACGACTCCACGACCGGCGCCTTGCTGACCCGCGCGCTGCTGACCCACGCGGACTCCGCGCCGAGCGGCGAGACGCTGCTGGCCGACGTCCGTCACCGCATCCGCCGGCGCCGCCGGGCGCGCACTGCCGGAGTCGGCGTACTCGCCTGTACGGCGGTTGCCGCGTCGGCTACCGGTGTGGGAGTACTCCGCGACGGGCCGGTTCCTGCGGCCGCGCCCTCCTCGGTCC
Organism: Kribbella lupini; assembly: GCF_039529595.1. NCBI lineage: Bacteria > Bacillati > Actinomycetota > Actinomycetes > Propionibacteriales > Kribbellaceae > Kribbella > Kribbella lupini. Next base: position 1,112,411 of record NZ_BAAANC010000002.1, read on the forward strand.
CCGCGACCAGTCCTTCCGGTACTACTGACAGGCCGAATTTCCAGTCGGCCGACAACGGTTGGCACTGGGAGTCCTACGACACGGTGCAGGTGCAGGTCCCGGACAGTTGGACGGACACCTTCTACAGCCACCTGTGGACCTGCAAGCCGATCACCTACGGGCAGCCTTCGCCAGCCGTTCCCAAGACGGCGCAGGTCGGGCGACCGGTGCGCGGCGCCGTGACGATGCAGGACTGTGGGCCGATCCCGGAACTGGCCGACCGGATGCCGCACCTCTGGTTCGGCGACGAGGGCCGGCCACCGGGCGTGTACCGCCACGACCACGGCTGGCTCGAGGAGGTCCGGGTCGTCGACGGCGTGCATTTGAGTGCCTTCGGCAACGACCAGACGCTGCTGCGGCGGATCCTCGACTCGGCGGCGCCGATCGACGGCAAGGATGCCTACGGTTGCTCGCCGACGCCGCCTCCGGTGGTGGGTGACGGCCGGCGGCCGACCGGGCCCGGGTTGGACGGGGTCGGCGAGGTGCACTCGGTGCGGATCTGCGGCTACGGCATCAACGGTCTGCCGCAGGACGCCGAACTGCTCGCTGGTACGGCGCTCTCCGGTCAGGCGGCGCGCGAACTCGTCGGCGCTCTCCGGTCCGCACCGGCCGGGAGCGGCCCGAACGACCCGTACAACTGCGAGACGCGGTTCCGCGACGACCTGCTGGTCACCGTGCGCGGCAGCGCCGGCGAGCAGGAGGTGTCGGTCCGCTACAACACCTGCAACCACAACGGGATCGACGACGGCACCACCGCTCGGCAGCTGACCCGGGACGCGCTGCTGCCCCTGGTCCACGCGCTCTACTCGCCGCAGCTGAGGCCGATGGTCCTGGAGAGGCTGCCCCGATGAACGATCCGGCCGAGACCCTGGTCACCCGAAGCCTCGAGTCCCACGCCGGCTCGGCGCCTTCCGACGCGACGCTGCTCGGCACGGTCCATCGCCGGCTGCGGCGTCGGCGCCGGGCGCGGACGGCGGGCGCCGCCGTACTGGCTTGTGCCGCGGTGGCGGTGGTCGGTGTGGGGATTCACTCGTTGGTGCGGCCTGAGGTCGCTCCGGCGCCGTCGGTGGCGCAGCCGCCGGCGGGGTGGCACTGGGAGTCGTACGCGAATGTGGAGGTCCAGGTTCCTGACGCGTGGACGGAGATCAACGCGGGTCATCTGGCGACGTGCCCGAAAGAGAAGGCCCGGATGGCGGGCTGGGTCGGGCGGCCGAGCATGCTGCCGGGCATTGCGATGGGCTGTGGAGTCTTTGTGGGGGGAGGCGTCGACGTCGGCGCACCCGCGAACCGGGTGCCCTACGTGTTGTTCGACTTCAACGCGGCGCCGGGGGTGACGCGGTACGACGCCGGCTGGACGAAGGAGGTCCGGGCGGTGGGCGCCCTGAAAGTCGAGGTTTTCGGCACCGACGACGCGGTCCGCGAGCGGGTGCTCGCGTCGGCGCGGGTAATCGAAGGGGCCGACAGCAACGGTTGCGCTCCGACGCACCCTGTCGCGACGCAGCCGTCGTACCGGCCGGCCGGTGACGGCCTGGCCTCGGTCGGGACCGTCGAGTCGATCGGCATCTGCGCGTACAACTCCACGCCGTACCCGCGAGTCCCACCGCTGCTGGCCAGCGCCGGGCTCACTGGCGACCAGGCGCGCGAGGTCGGTGCCGCCCTCCTCGACGCACCACTACCTGACATCGCGGCCACCAGCGAGGACGAGACCGGCAGAACGCCGTTGTCGAGCACGCACAGCAGTCGATGCGCGACCTCGGACAACGAGGTCCTCGTGCTGCAGGTGCGCGGCGACCGCGGTGAGCAGGAGGTCGTCGTACGGCTCGACTCGTGCGGACCGCTCGACACGAATGACGGTCAGCGCATCCGGCTCCTGACCAAAGCGTCCGCCGGCCCGTTGCTCGACGCCGTCGGCCGCCCCGAGGAACGCGGTCCGTTGCTGACGAGGCTGCTGAAATGAGGGCCGTGGTGCGGAGGTCCGTGGTGATCGCGCTGGCCGCTGTCGCGGTGGCGGCGTTGGTGGTCGGCGGGAGGGTAGTGCTCGGCCAGGAAGAGACCGCGGTCGGGACCGAGCCGCAGGCCTTGCCGTTGCAGCCGGGGTGGCGGTGGGAGGTGTACCGCAACGTCCAGGTGCAGGTGCCGGGCAACTGGGAGCAGTCGCTGTGGGCTGGGCTGAAGACGCCCTGCGACCTGGACCAGACGGAGCCGAAGCCTATCGTTCGACGCCCGGGCGGTGCCGTCCTCGCCATGCTGGAGCCCTGCGTGAACCCGAAGGCGCCGCAGCAGCACGTCGCACCGTCACTGGAGTTCACGGGCGATCAGCCCGGCGTGGTCCGGTACGCCGACGGGTGGACCAAAGAGACACGGCGGATCGGCGAGCAGCTGGTCACGGTGACCAGCGCCGACGACGCCTTGCGGGCCGAGCTCTTCGCGACGGCCGGCGTGGTGACCGATGCCGATGGCAACGGTTGCGACCCGGCGTCGCCGAGCGCGCGGAACGAGATCGTGCGGCCGCCGGCGCACGGTGGGCTCACGACGGTCGGTGAGGTCGCGTCGGTCAGTGTCTGCCGCTACGAGGAACCGCGCGGACCTCGACCGCGCGACGACCGAGCGCCGTACGATCTCGCACTGCAGGCCAGCTCGCGGCTGACCGGCCCCGTCGCCGCTCGCCTGGTGCGTGACCTGATCGCGGCGCCGCCTGGGACCGGGCCGACGGTGACCGATCAGCGGGCCTGCGGCGACGATCCCAGCGGCGAGGTGATCGTGCTGCGGGTCGACGGGAGCGCGCACGACCAGGACGTCGTCTACCGGTACGCCGGGTGCAGGCACAACGGCACCGACGACGGTACGACGTTGCGTCAGGCAACGTCCGCGACGGCTAAGGCCATCTTCGTCGGAGTGCACGAGCCGAACGGGGTCCGCAACGTGCTGCACCAACTGCTCTACGGCCCACCTGGACCGGTGCTGTGATGAGGCCGATCGGGAGGAAGGGTGCTGCGGCGCTGGGTGTGGTTGGGGTGGCGGCGGCGTTGGTGCTGGGTGAGAGGGCGCTGGGCGACCCGCCGACCGCGGCTGGGGGTGACGCCGGGGCCCGGGCCGGAGTGGGTGGCGACGTTGGCGCAGGTGGGAGGGCGGGTGGCGACCTGGGTTCGGGTGGGGACTCCGGTGCGGGTTCGCGCGGGAGCCTGGGTTCGGGTGGAGGTGGGGATTCGGGTTCGCGTGCTGACGTGAAGGCGTCGATGACGCCTCCGGTCGGCACACCGGCGGCGCCGGGGTGGCGGTGGGAGTCGTACGGCACGGTGAAGGTGCAGGTCCCCGACAGCTGGGCGGACGTCACGTACTCGGGTACCTGGTCCTGCGGTGAGCAGTTCTGGCCTGATGGCATCAGCAGGGCGCCTCGGGTCGGGCGGCCATGGCGTGGGCCGGTGCAGGCGGTCGGCTGTCAGCCGGTCCCGGCGTTGGCCGAGCGGGTACCTCATCTGTGGTTCGACGACTCCGACGCCAAGCCCGGGATCACGCGGTTCGACCATGGGTGGGCCACGGAGGTCCGGGTCGTCGCCGGTGTGCCGTTGGCGGTGTTCAGCAACGACGCCACGCTGCGGCGGCGGATCCTGGACTCGGCGGAGCGGATGGGCAGCACGGATCCGAACGGGTGCAGCGTCGCGCGTCCCGCCGTACTGGGTGACGGGCAACGTCCCACGGGACCTGGGCTGGCCGCGATCGGCGCGGTGAAGTCGATCCGGGTGTGCGTCTACAGCTATCAGCTGCCGGGTAACCCCAGCGTGTTCCAGGCAGGCCTCCAGATCTCCGGCGACACCGCGCGGCAGCTGGGTGACGCGTTGCGCGCTTCCCCGGCCGGCGTCGGGCCGGTCATGCGCTCCTCCAACTGCGAGCAAGCGCGGAGCCGGGACGACCTGCTGCTGACGGTGGCCGGCGAGAACGGCGAACAGGTCGTCGTCGTCCGGTACGCCACTTGCCGCTCGAACGGCACCGACGACGGCACCACGCTGCGGCGGCTCACCACGGACACGCTGGTGCCGCTGAGCAAGGTCCTGTACGCCGAGTTGCCGGTGCTGCCGATCCTCCACGACCTGGCCGGACGATGATCGGGCGTCGGTTGGGTGCGGTCCTGCTGACGGGAGCTGCGATCGGAGTAGTGGCCGTCGGGGCGAACGCGTTGACCAGCCGGGCTGAATCCGCCGGCACGGAGTCTGCTCCGACCGGCGCGCCCACGGTTCCGCCGTCTGTGGTCGTCCCCTCCGGCGGTACGCCCGGCGGCCCAGCCGCGGTCCTGCCTTCTGCGGTCCTCCCCTCCGGCCGGACGCCCGGCGGCTCAGCGGCGGTCCTGCCGGTCGGTGGCTGGGCGACTCCAGCCAAGCCGGGGTGGCGGTGGGAGTCGTACGCGGACGTGCAACTGCAGGTGCCGGACAGCTGGGCGCAGTCGCTGTGGCCCGGGCCGCCGGACTGCACGGAGGACGATTGGGTGCCTGAGGCAACTGTTTTCCGTCCGGGTGGGATGCAGGGCATGGCGCTCAAGCTGTGCCCGACTCCGAAGCCCGCTCGGCAGGTCGCGCCGTCCGTCGTCTTCGGCGGCGAGCGGCCGGGCGTCGTACAGCTGGCCGGCGGCTGGGTCCGTGAGACCCGGAAGATCGGCGACCACCTGATCACCGTGACCGCCGGCGACGACGTACTGCGTCGGCAGATCTTCGCATCAGCCGCCGTCGTTGAGACGGTCGACAGCTACGGCTGTGCTCCCCAGGCCGACCGGTGGGTCGTGCGTCCACCTGCTCAGGGCGGACTCAAGTCGGTCGGTGAGGTCACTGGGGTCAGCGTCTGCCGGTACTCGGTCCAAGGCCTGCCGATCACTCCGGCCGGCCACCCAGAGGACATCCGCTACGCCCGCCTCCAAGCCAGCTCCCGCCTGACCGGCGCCGCCGACCACTTGGTCCGCGACCTCCTCGCTGCTCCACCCGGCGTCGGCCCGACGTTCTCCGACTCCCGGCAGTGCACGCCCGAGCCCAGCCCTGACCCCGGACGCGACTTCCTCATCCTCCGCGTCCAAGGCACCGACCATGCGCAGGACGTTCTCTACCGCTACGACAGCTGCCACCACAACGGCACCGACGACGGCTCGACCCTGCGCCAACTCACCGCCGACACCGCCCGCCAACTCTTCATCGGCGTCCATCAGCTCCACGAGTCGTACCCAGCCCTCGACCTGTTGCTGATCGGCACCCCACCACCCGTGCGATGATCCAGAGATGACCGGCTGGCGCTGGGAGTCGTACCGATCCGTCGAGGTTCAGGTCCCCGACGACTGGCGCTACGGCACGACCAACAGCCCACCCTGCCTGGTCAAGGAGCTCCGACCTCCGTACGTCGGCCGCCCGGGCGCCGTGCGCGGCATCGGCTGTCGCGATCCACTGCCGCCGCTGCCGTTCCGGGCGTCGTACCTGTGGTTCGACGCGGACCGCAGGCAACGCGGCCGGCCGATCCCCGACATGCCGGGCTTCGCCGGACCTCGGGAACCAGGAGTTCAACCCGAAGACCACGGCTGGACCGAGGAGACACGAGTCGTCGACGGGGTCTACCTCACCGTCCTGAGCGACGACAACGCCTTACGCCAAAGGATTCTGGACTCCGCCCGAGTCATCGACGGCACCGACGCGTACGGCTGCCCGCCGGACCATCCACTCGCCGCCCCGCCCGATCACCATCCGATCGCCAACTCCCCGGCCGACGCGCGCCGCCACCAACCCGTACTCCGCCCGACGGACTCCGGCGGCCTGGCCTCGCTCGGTCCCGTCGACTCGATCATCGTGTGCCGGTACGCCATCAGCAGGAGCCGGCTCGGCTCGGACCCCGCCGACGGTGTTTTCCCGAGGACGGTCCCGCACCGACGAGCCGCGCTGATCGCCAGCTCGCTCATTCGCGGTCCAGCCGCAGCCGCTCTGGCCGAAGCCATCGTCGACGCCCCCGAAGGCTTCGGCCCCGAGGACCTCGGTTGCATCGACATCCTCGGCCTGGAACTGATCGTCCTCAAGGCCCGCGCCGGCGACCGCGAGCAGGAAGTCCTGGTCCGCTACGCCGGCTGCCACTTCAACGGCACCGACGACGGCACCACCCGCCGCCGCCTGACCACCGCGGTGGTGCAGCCCTTGCTCATCGGCCCCCACCAGCAGACGTCGTACAACGGCGGTCTGTACGAGTTGGTCCACGGCCGACCACCGATCCACAAGCCCTGAGCCCAACCAGCGCGAAGAATCGGCCCGGTCGCAGGCGACCCCGGCGGAAGGGTTGTCTGCGGTGGTTCAGTTCTCGCCTGGGGAACTGGTGGAAAGGCCCAGGGCTTTGGCTGCTGCGAGGAGGCGGTGGTCGTAGGTGATGAAGGCGGTCAGGTCGTCGCCGAGGACGGCGTCGGCGGTGGCGAGGTGGATTGCGTCCAGGGTGCGGATCAGGCCGTCGGAGTAGGCCGCGGCCGTGGTTCTGACCAGGTCGTCGATCTCGTACAGCGCGATGCGTGCGAGGACCGCCGGGACGGCGGCAAGGAGGTCCGGCTCGGTACGGCGGAGAGCGCGGGGTAGCTCGACCTCGGCCAGGGCCGAGGACACCAGTAGGCGGTCGCTGTGGGCGTTCAGCCAGTCGACCAAGGCGTCCGAGGCGACCTCGCGGCGTACCAGCTTCACCAGGGCCGCGGTGTCGAGGTAGATCATCAGTGGCGTTCCTCGTCGCGCAGGTCCTCGAGCAACTCGCCGGACTGCTGAGTCGTTCGTACGTCGCCCTTGGGGTGCGGCAGTGGGCCGCCGGCCCGGGGTGGTCGCAGGTTGCCGGTGGCCAGCAGACGACCGATGGGTGACGGCTCGGCCGGTATCAGTCGAGCGACCACCACGCCCCGCTCGGTGATGTCGACCTCCTCGCCGCGCTTCACCCGCGCGAGCACCTTGGCCGTCTCCTGGTTCAGCTCTCTGATCGGCACCTCAGCCATGGACAGATTGTAGTACATCTTTGTCTGACACCGCCTTCCCGAGTTGTTGTCGCCAGGGAAGGTACGAGGTTTCGAGGCTGCGGACGGAGTTGTCCACAGACCAATTCAGCGCGGCGGCATCCGCAACGCGCCGTCCAGGCGGATGACCTCGCCGTTGAGGAGTTGGTTGTCGAGGATGTGGGCGACCAGCGCGGCGTACTCGTCGGGGCGGCCGAGGCGGGACGGGTGGGGGACCTGCTGCTCGAGGACGGTGCGGGTCTCTTCGGGGAGGCCGGCGAGCATGGGGGTTTCCATCGTGCCGGGGGCGATGGTGACGACGCGGATGGCCTTGTCGGCGAGGTCGCGGGCGGCGGTGAGGGTGAGGCTGACGATGCCGCCCTTGCTGGCGGCGTACGCGGCCTGGCCGATCTGGCCGTCGTACGCGGCGATGGAGGCGGTCATGACGAAGACGCCGCGGTCACCATCGGCCGTGGGTTCCACCGAAAGCATGCGCTCGGCGGCCAGACGCAGGACGTTGAAGGTGCCGATCAGGTTGACCTCGACGACCTGGCGGAAGGTTGCCAGCGGCAACGGACCTTTGCGGCCGACGACGCGGCCGGGGGTGGCGATCCCGGCGCAGGTCACGACGACGCGAAGGGCGCCGAGAGCAGCGGCCGCGTCCAGGGCGGAGACGACCGCGGCCTCGTCGGTGACGTCGGTGGGGGCGAACACGACGCGCTCCCCCAGTTCCTCGGCGATCGCCTTGCCGGCGGACGACGGCAGGTCGCAGATCACGACGCCGACGCCGGCCGCGGCCAGCCGTCGTACGGTCGCCTCCCCGAGGCCGGAGCCTCCGCCGGTGACCAGGGCAACGTCGGACGGGCCAAGCTTCATCGAACACTCCTGAGCAGGTCGCGGCTGATCACCAGGCGCTGGATCTGGTTGGTTCCTTCGAAGATCTGCGTCACCTTGGCCTCGCGCATGTAGCGCTCGGCCGGGAAGTCGCGGGTGTAACCGTAGCCACCGAGCACCTGGACGGCGTCGGTGGTCACCTTCATCGCGGCATCGGTGCAGATCAGCTTGGCGATCGCCGCCTGCTGGGTGAACGGCCGGCCGAGGTCGCGCCGCCGCGCCGCCGTCAGGTACGTCGACCGGGCGGACTCGACCGCGGCCGCCATGTCCGCGAGCAGGAACTGCAGCCCCTGGAAGTCCGCGATCGCCGAGCCGAACTGCTTGCGCCCCAGCGCGTACGACGCGGCGCAGTCCAGCGCCGCCTGCGCCAGCCCGACCGCGCAGGCCGCGATCCCGAGCCGGCCGGAGTCGAGCGCGGACAGCGCGATCCGCATCCCGTCACCCTCGGCGCCGATCAGGTGGTCGGCCGGGATCCGGACGTGGTCGTAGTTCACCAGCGTCGTGGTGGATCCGGTCAGGCCCATCTTCCGCTCGGGCGCCCCGAAGCTGAGCCCGGCGGACGACGCCGGGACGTGGAAGGCCGAGATCCCGTGCTTGGGGTCGGCCGACGTCCGGGCGAAGGTCGTGTAGAAGTCGGCGTGCGAGCCGTGCGTGATCCAGGACTTCGTCCCGGTCAGCACGTACGAGTCACCGTCGCGGACGGCCTTGGTGGTCATCCCGCTGATGTCCGACCCGGCCTGCGGCTCCGACAGCGCGTACGCGCCGAGCAGCTCGCCGCCGATCATGTCCGGCAGGAATTGCGCGCGCTGCTCCTCGGTCCCGAGCGTGGCCACGGCGTAGCTGGTCATCGTGTGCACCGAGAGCCCGACGCCGACCGACATCCAAGCGGCGGCGATCTCCTCGAGCATCTGCAGGTAGACCTCGTACGGCTGCTCGGCGCCGCCGTACTGCTCCGGATAGGGCAACCCCAGCAGCCCGGCCTTGCCCAGCGTCCGGAACGCGTCGCGCGGGAAGGTCTCGGACTCCTCCGCCTGGGCCGCGTACGGCGCCAGCTCGTGCTCGCACAGGTCCCGGACCAGGTCCAGCAGGTCGGTGGACTCCTCGGTCGGCAGCAACCGGTCGACAGCCATCAGGCACCCCTCTCCACGGCTCCCTCGAACGATACTCTCATTGATACTGTCGACCCAACTCCAGTATCGTTCTATGCTGTCTCGATATGACAACAGTCGTCCCGGGACGCCGCACGCGCAGGCAGTCCGAGCTGCTCGACCGGCTCCTGTCCCTGTTTCTCACGCAGGGCTTCAGCCGGTTCACCCTGGACGACCTCGCCGCCGAGCTGCGCTGCAGCAAAACCACCCTGTACGCGCTCGCGCCGAGCAAGGAGCAGCTCGCCGTCGAGGTGGTCAAGCACTACTTCAAGAACGCCACCGCCCAGGTCGAGGCGACGGTCGCCCGGCAGACCCGGCACGACCGCCGGATCGCCGCGTACCTGAACGCCGTCGCCGACGCGCTGCGCCCGGCCAGCCGGACCTTCCTGGACGACGTCTCGACGTTCGCGCCGGCCCGCTCGGTCTACGAGCGCAACACCCGGATCGCCGCCGACCGGGTCCGGACGCTGATCGAGGACGGCATCGCCAGCAAGACTTTCCGGCAGGTCGACATCGGCTTCGCCGCCGAGATGGTCGCGCACACCATGCAGGCGATCCAGCGCGGCGACATCGCCCGCCGGACCGGCCTCAACGACGCCGAGGCCTACCGCGAGCTCGCCTCGTTCGTCCTGCACTCGCTGCGCGTCGACTGACCGACTTGCACCCCGGGAGTAGCTTTTCCGGATGCAGCTGAAGTTGGGTCCGCTCCTGCGGTACGTCGACCAGACGCGGGCGACCGTGTGGGTGGAGACCACCGGGCCGGGTGAGGTCGAGATCCTCGGTCACCGGGCGAGCACGTGGTCGGTGCACGGGCACCACTACGCGCTGGTCCTGATCGAGGGCCTGCAGCCGGGCGTCAGTACGCCGTACGAGGTGCACTGCGACGGCGAGGTGGCCTGGCCTCTCGAAGACTCGCCGTACGGGCCGAGCGTGATCCGGACGCCGGACGCGGACGGCGGCTTGCGGCTGACGTTCGGGTCGTGCCGGCGGTCGGCGCCGTTCGACGAGCAGGGGTTCAAGGACTTCGGGCCGGACGCCCTGATCGCGCTGGCCGAGCGGATGGCCGGCACCGACCACGAGCGGCCGGACGCGATCCTGCTGCTGGGCGACCAGGTGTACGCCGACGACCCGTCGGACGCCGTACTGGAGCAGCTGCGCGAGGCGCACGGCGGGCGGCCCGGCTCGGAGGTGCAGGACGAGATCGGCAACTTCGAGGAGTACACCTGGCTGTACGACGACGCGTGGACCCACCCCGCGGTGCGCTGGCTGTTCTCGACCGTGCCGCTGTGCATGCTGCTCGACGACCACGACCTGCGCGACGACTGGAACACGTCGCTGACCTGGCGGCGGTGGGTGACCCAGCAGCCGTGGTGGCACGACCGCGTGGTGGGCGCCTACGCGTCGTACTGGGTCTACCAGCACCTGGGCAACCTGTCGCCGGAGCAGCTGGCCGAGGACTCGACGTACCGGGCGATGCAGACGCTGGGCGACGACGACGAGCGGACGGCGTACCTGGACGCGTTCGCCTGGGAGGCGGACGAGGACCCGGCGTCGACGCGCTGGAGCTTCTACCGCGACTTCGGCCGGGGAGTGCGGCTGGTCGCGGTCGACTCGCGCTGCTCGCGGCACCTGCAGCCGAGCGAGCGGGCGATGGTCGACGCGCACGAGTGGGAGTGGGTCCGGCGGCACACCATCGAGGCCACGACGCCGATCAACCACCTGCTGCTCGCGTCGACGCTGCCGTTCCTGCTGGCGCCGGGGCTGCACCACTTGGAGGGCTGGGACGAGGCGATCTCGTCGGGCGCCTGGGGGAAGCGCGGCTCTCGGGTCGGTGAGCGGATCCGGCAGGGGATGGATCTGGAGCACTGGGCGTCGTTCCGGAAGTCGTTCGACGACGTGACCGACCTACTGTCGGAGCTGGTGACCTCCGAGGACCCGCCGGCCTCGATCCTGATGCTGTCCGGCGACGTGCACTGCAGCTACGTCGCCGAGGCGCGGCTGAACGCCGTCGAGCACCCGGGGACCGCGATCCGGCAGCTGACGATGTCCCCGTTCCGGAACCCGATCCCGGGGCACGTCCGGCTGGCCAACAAGCTGCTCGGCACCCGGTGGATGACGACGCTGCTGCACAAGCTGGCGCGGTCGGCGGGGGTGCGCGACGTCGCCGCGAGCTGGCGTACGGCGTACGGGCCGTGGTTCGACAACGGGGTGATGAGCGTGAAGCTGGACGGCGAGCAGTGGGCCGTGGACGTCGACCACGCGGCGCTCGGGCAGGACCGGCAGCTGCTGCGGAGGACCTTGAGCTATCCGAGCTGACCTCTTACCTCACGTTGAGCGGTTTCGCGTGAAGGGAAACCCTTACTCTCCGAGTTCACCCGGGTACTTTGTGACAGTTTCCGGTAGAACAGATCACGGTTGAGTCAAGGACGTTCCCGCCCCGGGCGTCCTCATCGTGAGGAGGCACAACCATGCGTATCCGCCGTACCGTGGCCCTGCTGGCAGCCGCCGGCCTGGTCGCCACCACCGTTCAGCTCGCCACCGCCTCCGCGGCCCCCGAGGCCTCGATCGCCTCGGCGAGCACCATCACCTCCACCCTGAGCAAGGAGGCGACGATCCCGGGCACCGCCTGGATGACCGACGAGAAGTCGGGCCGGATCATCGTCTCGTACGACGACACCGTGAGCGGCAGCAAGCTCGCCGCGCTCACGAACGTCACCAAGCGCTTCGGCAGCCAGGTCACCCTGGAGAAGCTGCCCGGCGTCCTCAGCAAGCGGCTCAGCGGCGGCGACGCCATCTACACCGGCGGCTACCGCTGCTCGGTGGGCTTCAACGTGCGCAGTGGCAGCACGTACTACTTCCTGACCGCCGGCCACTGCACCAACCTGGGCACCAACTGGTACGCCAACTCGTCGCAGACGACGCTGGTCGGCACCCGGTACGGCACCAGCTTCCCGGGCAACGACTACGGCATCGTCCGCTACTCGACGTCGTACACGAACCACCCCGGCAACGTGAACCTGTACAACGGCTCGTACCAGGACATCACCAGCGCCGCCAACCCGACGGTCGGGCAGTCCGTCCGTCGCAGCGGCAGCACCACCGGTGTCCGCAGCGGTTCGGTCACCGGTCTGAACGCCACGGTGAACTACGCCGAGGGCACGGTCACCGGGCTGATCCGGACGACCGTCTGCGCCGAGGGCGGTGACTCCGGCGGCGCGCTGTTCTCCGGCACCACCGCTCTGGGTCTGACCTCCGGCGGCAGCGGCAACTGCTCCAGCGGCGGCACGACGTACTTCCAGCCGGTCGTCGAGGTCCTCAACCGGTACGGCGTGAGCGTGTACTGACCTTTCGCCCCACTGCGACGCCCTCTGCTTCGGCAGGGGGCGTCGTCGTGTCGTCATCGGCCTGCTGATTCCTGGTTGAAGACGGGACCTTGAACACCAAAGCGGGACCTGGGACGGGTTATTTCTTGTCCGCGGTCCCGCTTTGGTGTTCGAGGTCCCGCTGGGTGACCGGTACGGCGTACAGGCGGGGCGGGCCGGCCAGACGGTCTCCGGATGGCCGGAGTTGTCCACAGGCACCGACCAGCGCAGGTGCGGACGGTGGTTCGGCGGCATGTTGATGGTGTGAACCCGAGACTGACGGTGGTGACGGGCGGGCGCGGCGGATGGTTCTGCCGGGCGGACGCGATGGCGGCGGGGTACAGCGACAGCGAGATCCGGCGGCGGGTGCGGCAGGGCAGGTGGACCCGGTTGTGCCGGGACGCGTACGCCGAGGTCGGCGTCCCCGGGGATGGCGATCTGCCCTGGGAGCGGGCCGAGCGGGTGCACAAGCTGCTGACCCGGGCGATCGTGCATCGGCTGGGCGAAGGGGTTGCGGTCAGCCACCAGTCGGCGGCGATCCAGTTCGGCTTGCCGTCATGGGGCCTGGACCTCGCCCGGGTCCAGGTGACGCGATCGACTGGGCGAGTTCGATCGGATCGTTCGATGCAGACCCACCGTTCGCCGCTGGCGCCGGGCGATGCCCGAACCCTGGACGGCCGCCGGATGACGTCTCCGGCTCGGGCTGTCGTCGAGGTTGCTTGCAGTACGTCGTACCAGGTGGGTGTGGTCGTGGCGGACGCGGCGCTGCGGGCCGGGCTGGTGCAAGCGGACGAGTTGATCGCGACAGCTGACCGGTTCCAGCACTGGACGGGGTCGCCGGCGGCGCGCGCTGCGGTCCGGTTCGCGGACGGGCTGAGCGAATCGGTCGGCGAATCGCGGCTGAGAGTGCTGATGGCCAACCAGGGACTGCCCGCTCCACGCCTCCAGGCCGAGATCCACGCCGGCACCGGAGAACTGGTCGGCCGAGTCGACTTCTTGCTCGAGCCGCGGCTGGTCGTCGAGTTCGACGGCGTGCAGAAGTACGGCGTACAGCCGAGGAGTGCCCTGGTCGCCGAGAAATGGCGGGAGGACCGGCTCCGCGAACTCGGCTACTCCTTCGTCCGAGTCGGCTGGGCCGATCTGAACCATCCCGACCAGGTGGCCCACCGCCTCCGCCGAGCCCTTGACCGGCGTACTTCACCCGGCAGCCTGAACAGCTACGTGGGACCTTGAACAGGTTATTTGGTGTCCGAGGTCCCGGGTTTCTGGTCAAGGTCCCCAGGCCGGAGGCCGTGCCGTGTTGTCGAGCAGCGGAGCTGGCCGGCTTGTGCGTCGTGCCAGACGTAGAAGACGGCCGGCGATTGGTGTCCCTCAGCGGTCAAGCGGCGGCGGAGAGCGTCAGCGCACTGCTCGAAGGCTGTGGTGATCTCCGCGGCGGTGAGGGTCGCCAGCTCCGCCTCTGTCGCGGACAGGAGCCAGGTGTTCTCGCGGTACTCGGCCCGCGGGGCCGCCGGGTCGAGGACGAGTGGCTCGTCCGCGACCTCGGCGATGAACCGCAGCAGACTCACTGGCCGGACTACTGCGCCCGGCGGCGGGAGATTTCGTAGAGGGCTACGCCGGTGGCGATGCCGGCGTTGAGGGACTCGGTGGCGGACGTCATCGGGATGGAGACGATGATGTCGCAGTTCTCGCGGACCAGGCGGGCCAGGCCTTTGCCCTCGGAGCCGACGACCAGGACGATCGGGTCGGTGGCCGACTGGAGGTCGGGGAGCTCGACCTCGCCGCCCATGTCGAGGCCGACGATCAGCAGGCCGGCGTCCTTGTAGGACTTCAGCGCCCGGTTGAGGTTGGTGACCTTGGCGACCGGGATGCGGGCGGCGGCGCCGGCCGAGGTCTTCCAGGCCGAGGCCGACACCTGGGCGGCGCGGCGTTCGGGGACGACGACGCCGTGGGCGCCGAAAGCGGCGGCCGAGCGGGTGATCGCGCCGAGGTTGCGCGGGTCGGTGACGCCGTCCAGCGCGACGATCAGCGGTGCCTGCCCGGCGTCGTACGCGGCGCGGAGCAGGTCGTCGGCGTGGGCGTACTCGTACGGCGGGATCTGGATCGCGAGACCCTGGTGCGCGCCGTTGCTGGTGTGCCGGTCGAGCTCGATCCGCGGGACCTCGAGCAGGGCGATGCCGCGCTCGACGGCCAGCAGCAGCGCCTCGCGCAGCCGCGGGTCCCGTTCGGTGCCTTCGGCAACATAAACCGCACTGGCCGGTACGCCGGCGCGCAGGGCCTCGACGACCGGGTTGCGGCCGTAGACCCACTCGACGGTCGCGCCCTCGTCCTTGCGGGCCGGGCGGCGGCCGGTGGTGCGCTTCTCGGCGCGCTCCTTGGCCTTGGCCCGCTTGTGGGCCGGGTGCTTGGTCCGGTCGACCGCCTTCGGCGTCGGGCCCTTGCCCTCCAGCCCCCGGCGGACCCGGCCACCGGAGCCGGCCGTCGGGTTCCCGCGCGGCTTCTTCCGGATGGCGCCCTTGCGCTGACTACTGCCTGGCACGTCTAGTTTCCTTCACTCGTTGGGCGCGGGGCGATCGTCCAGCGCGACCCCTGCGGGGTGTCCTCGACGATCACGCCGAGCTCCTTCAACCGGTCACGGATGTCGTCCGACGCGGCGTAGTCCTTGCGGGCCCGAGCGGCTTGCCGCTGCTCGAGCAGCGCGCCGACCAGCCCGTCGACGACCTCGGTGAGCTCACCGGAACCACCGGACCGCGAGGCCCACGGCTCGGCCAGCGGGTCGAGCCCGAACACGTCGAGCATCGCCCGGACCGACGCCAGCGTCTCCCGCAGCGCGGGCGAGTCTCCGTCGGCGACCAGCTTGTTGCCGTCCTTGACCGTGGTCCAGAGTACGGCGACCGCAGCCGGCGTACCGAAGTCGTCGTCCAGCGCCGCCCCGAACTCGGCCGGCAGCTCGGTGGCCGGCTCGACGCCACCGGTCACCTCGGTCGCCCGCGTGACGAACCCTTCGATCCGCTGGAACCCGGTCGCGGCCTCCTCCAGCGCGCCGAACGAGAACTCCACGACCGACCGGTAGTGCGACTGCACCAGGTAGTACCGCAGCTCGATCGGGCGGACCCGCTCGACCACGCTGCGGACGACGGCGCCGTTGCCCAGCGACTTCGACATCTTCTCCCCGGCCGCGGTGACCAGGGCGCTGTGCATCCAGGTCCGGGCGAACTTCTGCCCGACCGCCGTCGACTGGGCCAGCTCGTTCTCGTGGTGCGGGAAGCGCAGGTCGAGCCCGCCGCCGTGGATGTCGAACTCGTCGCCGAGGTACTTGCCGGCCATCGCCGAGCACTCCAGGTGCCAGCCCGGGCGGCCGCGGCCCCACGGAGCCGGCCACGAGGCGGTCGTCGGGGTGCCCTCGGTCCAGCCCTTCCACAGCGCGAAGTCCCGCGGGTCGCGCTTGCCGCGCGGGTCCGCGTCGGTGGCCTCTTCCATGTCGTCGATCTTCTGGTGCGACAGGGCGCCGTAGGCCGGCCAGGACTTCACGTCGAAGTACACGTCGCCGGAGCCGTCCGGCGCGACGTACGCGTGCCCGCGCTCGATCAGCTCGCCGATCATCTCCAGCATCTCCGGGATGTGACCGGTCGCGCGCGGCTCGTACGTCGGGGGGCGGCAGCCGAGCACGTCGTAGGCCCAGTGCAGCTCACGCTCGAACTCGTAGGCGTGCGCCCACCACTCGACGCCGCGCTCGGCCGACTTGGCCAGGATCTTGTCGTCGATGTCGGTCACGTTGGCGATCACGGTGACCTCGTACCCCGAGCGCTCCAGCCAGCGCCGCAGGACGTCGAACACGACCTCCTTGTAGATGTGCCCGACGTGCGGGGCACCCTGCACCGTCAGCCCACAGTGGTAGATCCCGACCTTGCCCGGATGGACCGGTACGAAATCCCTCACTGCTGCCGTCGCGGTGTCGTACAAGCGAAGAGTCACCGATCAAGGGTAACGGTCGTCGAGCACCACTCTTGACAAATTCTCCACAGGCGGGAAGGCGGGGGCCCGATACGGTGCTCCCCGAGGAGGAACCTTGTCGAACCAGCAGCCGTACGGCGGCGCGCAGTACCAGCACCCTCAGTACCCCCAGTACCAGCAGTCCCAGTACCCGCCCCGGTTCCAGGGCCCGCCGCAGCAGCAGTTCGGCTGGGGACCTCCCCAGTTCGGCGGTCCGCCGCCCCCGAAGAAGAAGTCCAAGGCCTGGATCCTGATCCCGCTGGGCCTCGGCCTGCTGGTGATCATCGGCCTGTGGACGGTCGGCGTCGTGAACAAGGCCAACCGGCACGACGACTACGCCGACCCGCAGCCGACGTGGACCTACACCCCCGAGCCGCAGCCCACCGAGGACCCGTCGAGCGACCCGACCACCGCGCCGCCGAAGCCCACGGCTCCGCAGCCCACCAGGACGACGCCCCCGCCCCCGCGCAGGCCGACGGACTACGAGGTGGTCAGCCGCGACGCGTTCTACCGGACCGGCGTACAGACCTCGGTCGGCTGCCGGATGCCGTCGGCCAGCGCGCCGAACATCGGTACGGCGAGCAACTTCAACCGGGCGCTCAAGGCCTGTCTGGACCGCGCCTGGCCGCGGCAGGTGCGGACCGGTCGCGACGTGTTCCGTCCGCCGAACCTGGTCACGATGAACGGCAGCGGCACCTCCCCCTGCGGCGGTGGGCCGGCGCGCTCCTTCTACTGCGGCTCGAACCAGACCATCTACATCGACGGGCTGAGCGACGTGCGGAGCTACGCGAAGTACCGCCAGAGCTACAACCGGGTCTACCTCAAGGTGACGATGGCCGACACGATGGCGCACGAGTACGGCCACCACCTCCAGAAGCTGACCGGGATCCTGGACGCCAACCACGACATGCGGTACGAGGCGCCGACCCGGGCCGGCGAGCTGGAGATGACCCGGCGGCTCGAGCTGCAGGCGACGTGCCTGGCCGCGGTGTTCGAGGGGGCCAACCGCAACACCCTGCCGATGACCGGGCAGTACAAGCAGCAGTGGATCTGGCTGTCGAACAACTCCGGCGACGAGTACGACACCGAACGCTCCCACGGCAGCAAGTACGTCCAGCCCTACTGGATGAACCGTGCCTTCAACTCGCGCAACGTTGCCTCCTGCAACACCTTCACCGCGACCCCGGACAAGGTGCGCTGAAAACCGGTTGCGCCCTTATCTAGTGTGGAATCGATGACTGACTACCTGCCGATCACGACCGACCGGCTCACCCTGCGCCGGTACCGCGACTCCGACTACGACGACCTGCTGAAGCTCCAGTCCAACGAGGACGTCGCGCGCTTCCTGCTGTACGACGCGCGGACGCCCGAGCAGGTCAAGGAGGGTTTGGCCGGCCGGCTGGCCGACGTCGCGATGGACACCGACGGCCAGGCGCTCACGCTGGCCGTCGAGCTGACCGAGACCGGGCAGCACCTCGGCGAGGTGACTCTGTTCGTCTACTCGGCCGAGCACAAGGCCGGCGAGATCGGCTACGTCTTCCACCCGGAGTCGGCCGGTCACGGGTACGCGACCGAGGCCGCGAAGGAGTTGCTCCGGCTCGGCTTCGAGCAGTTCGGCTGGCACCGGATGATCGCCCGCCTGGACGCGCGCAACACCGCCTCGGTGAAACTGCTCGAGCGGCTCGGGATGCGGCGCGAGGCGCACTTCGTCCGCAACGAGTTCCTCAAGGGCGAGTGGACCGACGAACTGGTCTACGCGATGCTCACCGAGGAATGGCCGGACAAGAAATAACCTGCGCGACACGTAGAGCGTTACAGATTCACGGCGGGTGCCCTATCGTCGGAGAGTATGACCCCCGCCACTCGCTGTGCGTCCGCCCTGCTGGCCGCCGCACTGGTCGCACCGCTCGCACTCACGCCGTCCCAGGCAGCGCCGGCTCCGCCGCACCGCGACATCGGCTACCACCAGTGGACCACGCCGGTCGACTTCCTGTCCGGGCAGCACCAGGGCACGTCGATGGCCGGCGGCAATCTGGTCTTCCGCCGCCCGACCGGTACGACGTCGTACGTCGATCCGTTCGGTGACGGAACCGCGAAGACCTACGAGCAGGCCAGCTGGGTCTCGCCGGAGGTGCGGCCCGGGTTCGGCCTGACCGAGCTGGTGGCGTCCTGGAACGCGACCACTCCGGCCGGGACCTGGATCGAGGTGTCGATGTCGGGCCGGTCCGACCTGGGTACGAGCACCAAGTGGTACGTGCTCGGACGGTGGACCAGCGGCGACGACACCGCCGCCGGGACGATCCACCGGACCTCGGTGCCGGACCAGGAGGACGCCGTCGGCGACGTCGCGGTCGACACCTTCGTGGCCAACGACGGGCACTCGCTGGACCGCTGGCGGCTCAAGGTGACGCTGTTCCGCCAGGCCGGGAGCCGGCAGGCCCCGGTGGTCCGGTCCGTCGGGGCGATGGCGTCCCGGCTGCCCGACGAGAAGACCGTGCCGGTCAGCCCGGGCGGTGGGGCGTGGGGCAAGGTGCTCGACGTACCGACGTACTCGCAGGAGACGCACATCGGGCACTACCCGCAGTGGGACAACGGCGGTGAGGCCTGGTGCTCGGCGACGTCCACGGCGATGGTGCTCGACTACTGGCGGGCCGGGCCGACCCGCAGTGAGACCAGCTGGGTCGACCCGGCCGACGCTGACCCGCAGGTCGACCACGCGGCCCGGATGGTCTTCGACTACGACTACGACGGGGCCGGCAACTGGCCTTTCAACACCGCGTACGCCGGTACGCGCAAGCTCGACGCCTTCGTCACCCGGCTGCGCTCGCTCACCGAGGCGGAGCAGTTCATCAAGGCCGGCATCCCGCTGGTCGCGTCGCTGTCGTTCGAGAAGAACGAGCTGCCCGGCGCCGGCTACGGGACCAACGGGCACCTGATGGTGATCGTCGGTTTCGACCGCAACGGCAACGTGGTGGTCAACGATCCGGCGTCGCACCTGATCAAGAGCAACGACGAGGTCCGTACGACGTACGACCGCAAGGCCTTCGAGAACGCCTGGGTTCCGCACTCGGGCGGACTGGTCTACGTCATCCACCCGGCCTGGAAGCAGCTGCCCCCGGCCGGTGCCCAGGGCAACTGGTAGATCAGCGAGTGAAGAGGGCCCCGGTCAGGTTGGTGGTCAGGTTCCGCAGCGAGTCGGGCAGGTGCTGCAGGTGCCAGCCGCGGGGTCCCCGGTACCAGGGGAAGCCCTCGTCCTCGTCGTCGTCCACGTCGGTGGCGACGAGGGCGTCGATCCAGCGCTCCGAACCACCCAGCACCACGGCGTAGGGCAGTGCGCGCGAGCACAGCTCGACGTGCTGGTCGCTGGGCAGCTCGCTGACGTCCATCTCCAGCAGCTCGCCGCGGATGGCAGCGACCTGGCCGAGCACCCGTCCGGCGGCCGGAGCCTTGGCGGGCATGTGCCGGCCGATCACCAGCAGGCCGACGCCGACAGCGGTGACGGCGATGCCCAGCAGGCCCCAGGTGCTGAACAGGGCGAGCAGGACGATCAGTACGACGCCCAGCACGGTCAGGCCGAGTCCCATGGTCGTCCACAGCGAACGCGTCCGGTCCGGGCGCTCGGTGAACCAGCCGCGCTTCACCACTCCGTCGTACAGGGCGTCCTGGACCTGGCCGAGGTTCGCCCGGACCTGCTGGCCGAGCTCGGAGACCAGGACGGTGTCGTTGTCGCCGAAGATCGCGCGGACCAGAACGTTCTCGTAGCGCTGCAGCTCCTCCGACGGCGCGTTCGCGACCCGCGTGAGCTGCCAGTCCGGCCGGGCGTACTCGTTGGCGTGCTCGAGCTCGGTGATGGTCAGGTGGCCGCGGACCGCGAGGTCGATGATCGTCGCGGTCACGTCGACCGGGTCGATCCGCTCGTCGATCAGCGTGCCGACCTCACCGGGGCGCAGGTCGGCCGGCGGCGTGAAGTCGATCCGGGTGTCCTGGCCGAGGCTGAACAGCGAGGCCGGTACGACGCGGTTCGGGTCGACCTGGTCGCGGCCGCGGAGCCGGTACAGGGCGAGCAGCGCGCCGGCGCCGAGCAGCAGCACGAGCAGCGCGGTGACCAGCTGGGCGGTGTCGGTGGAGAAGGCCCGCTTGAAGGTCTTGCGGTACTCGACGATCGAGTTCGCGGCGATCTCGCCCGCCGGGAAGCCGACCGTCATCCGGACCGTGTTGCCCGGCGGCAGACCCTGCTGCCGGAACGTCGGCCCGGCGGTCTCGCCGAGCTGCGCCAGCGTGCAGGGGTGGTTGCTGTCGACCGCACCGGCCACGCAGAACACGTGCGAGACCTCGGGCGTGCTGTAGACGATGTTGGCGTCCTGCACCGTGTACGACAGACCGGTCAACGGCGCGAACCGGACCTCCGTGCCGTTCAGCGTGCTCGCCACCGCACCGCGGACGGTGTAGGTGAAGTCGAGCTGCGCGTCGCCACTGACGTCCGCGACCGCGATCGAGGTGATGTCCCCCTCGACGCTCTGCTCGGCCTTCTTGGTCTCACCGCCGGCCTTGACCTGCAGGTCCTCGATCTTCTGCACGTGGTCGACGTCGTCGGCCAGGTGGTCGGTGGTGAGCAGGAACCGGGTGAAGGTCCCGGTGACGTTGCTCAGCTTCCACGTCTCGGAGACCTTGAGCGCACCGTCGCGGTCCACCCGGATCTCACTGTCGTAGTTGGTCACCACCGGGTCGGCGGCAGCGCGCAGGCCGGACGCACCGGCTTGAGCACCGGTCACGACCAGGATTGCGAGAGCGCACAGGGACACCCCGAGCAGACGTAGACGCATCGCCCAATCACACCGTATCGAGAGGGTCAGGAAAGGCCGGCCCCCTGCGTACGACGTGCAGTGGCCGCTGGCACGGGCACCTTACCGTGACTCGTGCCTGACGCAACGATTCCGTCAGGTGGACCGGGAGGGGCTCGAAGCGGGCTGAGCCCGGACTCGGATAGCGTCTGGCGGTGCGGCTGCGCCCCGAGCCGCGCAGGTGACCGCCGCCGGGGCAGTGGAGAGTGCGCGTGTCCGACAACCAGTGGGGACCTCCTGGTCAGTACCCGCAGCAACCGCCCCAGCAGGGCCCGTACCAACCGCCGGGACCGCCGCAGGGTCCGCCACCCCAGTACGGGCCACCGCAGTACGGCGGGCAGCCGCCGTACGGAGGTCAGCCGCCGTACGGGGGTCAGCCCGGCTACCCCGGCCCCGGGCAGGTGCCGCCGCCAGGACCGCTGGCCCCGCAGCCCTGGCAGACGCCGCACTACACCGCGCGCACCCCGATGCAGCAACTGCCGCACGGGATCGGCTGGGGCGCTCCGCAAGGCCCGGGCGGTCCGCACGGACCGCGTGGGCCGCGGAAGAAGAGCAAGGCGATCTGGTTCGTCGCACCGCTGATCGTCGTCGGCGTCGCGTTCCTCGGACTGCGCATCGTCAGCTACACGCTCAAGCACAACGGGCCGGACGACTACTCGAGCCCGACCGTCCCGGTCTCGACGTACTCGCCGAGCCCGTCCACCGATCCCTCCGGCAGCCCGACGACCGAGCCGACCGCCGTACCGACCGCTCCGCGAACCACCGAGCCGACGGTGACCAAGCCGACCGCGCCGCGGACCACCACGACGACACCGCCGGTCCGCCGCGGCCCGACCGACTACGAGGTCGTCAGCCGCAACCGGATCTACGCGACCGGCGCGATGCCCGGCACCGGGTGCAAGGAGAGCGGCGCCCGGCCGTCGAACACCGCCGGCGCCAACGCCAACTACGCCCACCTGAAGGTCTGCCTGGCGCGCGCGTGGGCGGCGCAGGTCCGCAGGTCCGGTGCCACGTTCCGCCAGCCGACCGTGCTCAGCTTCACCGGGACGGTCCAGTCGCCGTGCGGCGGCACGATGAGCGACACCGGTCCGCCGTTCTACTGCAGCGTCAACGAGACCATCTACATGAACCTGCGCGAGGACATCGGCAACTACGGCCGGTACGACAGGGTCTGGGCGCGGATGTGGATGCTGCACCAGTTCGCGCACGAGTACGGCCACCACATCCAGCACCTGACCGGCATCCTCGAGGCCCGCAACAACCTGCGGTACGAGGCGGAGACCCGGTCGGAGGAGCTGGAGCTCACCCGGCGGGTGGAGCTGCAGGCCTCCTGCTTCAGCGACGTGTTCATCGGCGCCAACCGGCGGACCTACCCGATCACCGGGCGGTCGCTGTCGCAGTGGCGGTTCCTGATCGTCAACGTCACCGACAACAACAACGACCACGGTGACGCGCCGAACCACCAGTACTGGGCGCTGCGCGGCTACAACAGCCGGAACCCGGGCGCCTGCAACACCTTCACGGCCCCGTCGGCACGCGTGCGGTAGCGGGTGAGGGGGGTCGTCCCTGATGATGACCGCAGCAATGTGCTGACGTGGGCGGGTGCGGATGGATAGCCTGGCCGTCCGGATCACGCCTGTGCGTCCCGGGGGGATGAGGAACAACCGTGTCTGACCAGGACTGGAGCGCGTCACCAGGAGCACCGCCGCCGGGCCCGATGCCCGACGGGTCGATACCGATCTATGCCAGTTACCCGCTCCCCGGTACGCCGGGTGGCGGGCCGGCGTTGCCGCAGGTGGGCTGGGGGCCCGAGTTCGGCAGCGGCGGCCGGATCCGGCACGGCGGGCCACCCCGCAAGCGCCGGACCGGGCTGCTCGCCGGGCTGCTGCTGCTCGGTGGGGTCGGTGCGCTCGTGGTGATCACCGCGTTGACGCTGCGTAGCGGCGACGCGCCCACGGTCGCGCCGTCGTACGGACCGGGAGCGGCGCCGACCAGCGCGACCGCCGCGCCGACCGAGCCCGACGACAGCCCGCCCGGAACCCCGGGTGGGCCGGGGACGTCGCAGGACAGTGCAGCGATCGTCCGGACCGACGGGTTCTACCGCAGCGGGGTGCAGAAGACCGTGAACTGCCGGGAGCCGCAGATCGCGCTGTCCACGGCCGGGGCGGTGCAGACCTACTACGCGAACCTGATCGGCTGCCTGAACCGCGCCTGGACGCCGGTGGTCCGCGCCGGGCAGGACCAGTACGCCGCGCCGCGGGTGCTCTTCTGGGCCGGCACCGTGCTGTCGCCGTGCACCAGCTCGTCCCCGACCTCGTTCTACTGCTCGGCGAACCGGACGCTCTACCTGAAGTTCGAGGACGACATCAAGCTGTGGAACCGCGCCTCGGACGACGCGAACCGGTCGTTCTCGCGGATGTGGGCGACCTACACCGCCGGGCACGAGTTCGGGCACCACATCCAGCAACTGGCCGGGATCCTGCCGGCGGCGGCCCGGCTGGAGTACGACGCGCCGGACCTGGACGCGCGGCTCGAGGTGAGCCGGCGGATCGAACTGCAGGCATCCTGTCTCGGGGCGGCGTTCATGGGGGCCAACCAGGCGTCGTACGGGATCACCGGCCTCGATCTGACCATCTACCGGCGTTACGTCGAGGCGCAGACCGGGGATGAGAACAACCGTGGCGGCCCACGGGACCACGGGGCGCGGACCAGTCACCAGTACTGGACCGCGCAGGGCTTCAACACTGTCAACAGCGCCAGCTGCAACACGTTCACGGCTTCGGCCAGCAAGGTCTCGTGAGGAGTATCGATGTCGGACAACTGGAATCCACCCCCTGGGCGGGAGCCTTCGGAGCCGGAGGGCGAACAGCCCACCACCGGTGACCCTGGCACGCCCCCGCGGGATGGCCAGTCGCCCCGCTGGTGGACCGAATCCACCGACAAGCCCGAGGAGTACCTGAAGCCGGACTCCCCGCGGAACCACCCGGCCCCGCCCCCGGCGGGGCCGCCGCCCGCTCCCCAGTGGTACACACCGGGACTGAGCGACGAGTCCACCGGTGGTCAGGCGGGCGGTCAGCCGACGCAGCCGGCAGGTAACCAGCCGGGTGCGAGCAACCAGCCGCCCACCGGCGGCGTTGCCGGTCAGCCCGGTGCTGCCGGTCAGCCGGGCCCCGGTACGCCGGGTGCAGGTGCACCGACGGGCAACCCCGGCTGGAACCTCCCGCCCTACGGCCAGCCGGGCCAGCCCCCGCGCGGCCAGCACTCGGCCCCGCCGCCCGGCAACACCAGCGGCTACCGCTCCCACACCGGCACCGGCGCGACCCCGGGGACGCCGGGCGCTGCGGGCACCCCGAACACTCCGGGTACCCCGGGTACCCCGGGGACACCGGGCACTCCGGGGACGCCGGGCGCTCCCGGCACCCCAGGTACTCCGAGCGCTTCCGGCACTTCGGGCGCCCAGGGCACCCACGGCACCCCGGGCACGGGCATCCCCGCGGCCGGCTCCGGCGGAGGCGTCCCGCCGACCGGTGGCCGAGCAGCCGACGGCCCGCCCGCAGCCAACTCCGGCTGGGGTCGCCGCGACGACTCAGCAGCCGGCGGCGCGCACGCGGCCGGCTCCGGCGGCGTCCCGCCGATCGGCGGCACGGGCAGCACGGCCGGCGGCACCTCGCACGGCACCTCTGACCCCGCGCAGACCGGCGGGGCTGGCGGCTTCACCGGCTCCTGGCCTACTGCCTCGACCGGACCTGTGCCGCCTCCGCCCACCGGCGGCTGGCCTGGGCCCACCACCGGACCGCAGCAGCCGCAGAACCCCTGGTCGGGGGCTACAGGTGGCGGTGGTTGGCAGCAGCAGGGCGGACCCAACGGCCCGCAAGGCGGTCAGCCGAACTGGCAGTACCCGCCGATTCCGATCCCGAAGCCGCCGGGCCCGGGCCGGCGCCGCAAGCCGCGGCAGCTGTCCAAGGGGCTGCTGATCATGCTCGTGGCCCTGGCCGTGCTGGTGGTCGGCTCCGGCGTCACCGTGGCGCTGAAGCTGACCGGCGACGACACCCCGACCAGCCCGGTCGCCGTCGACACGCCGTCGGAGACCCCGTCGGAGACGCCGTCCGAAACCCCGAGCGAGACTCCGTCGCCGACACCCACCCCGACGCCGACTCCGAAGCCGAAGCCCAAGCCGCGCGTGCCCACGCCGTACGAGGTGGTGGCCAAGAACAAGATCTACGCGGCCGGTGTCCTGCAGCCGACCAAGTGCGTGGAGCCGGCGTACCGGCCGACCACGTTCGCGGCGACGAAGGCCTACTACCAGCGCATCCTGCCGTGCCTGAACCGCACCTGGTACCTCGCGCTGAAGAAGACCGGCCAGCCGTTCCGCGCGCCGCACCTGATCGTCTACGCCAACACGGTGAAGACGCCGTGCGGCACCGAGCGCGGCACCCGCGGCTACTACTGCGGCGCGAACGAGGCGATCTACATGCCGTTCAACGTCGACTACAACAACTACAAGATCAACCCGACCTACACCCGGGCGTGGATGCTGAACACGATCGCGCACGAGTACGGGCACCACATCCAGCAGCTGACCGGCATCTTCCGGGCCAGCTTCGCCCGCCAGGCGACGATGGCCGACCCGAACCTGCGGCTGCTGGAGTCCCGCCGGCGCGAGCTGCAGGCGGCCTGCTTCGGCTCGGCCTACCTGGGCGCGAACGCGGCGTTCATCCCGATGCGCGGCGACCTGCTGAACAACTGGAAGTTCGCCGTCGCGAACGCCGGTGACGAGTTCAGCAAGCCGAAGATCCGCGACCACGGCTCGAAGGTCAACCACAACCGCTGGTCGACCCGCGGCTTCACCTTCAAGAACCCGATCTACTGCAACACCTTCAGCACCAACCCGCAGTACACGAGCTAGAACAGTCGGCGGGCAGCGGTCAGCGTCCCACCGAAGGTGGTGACGAAGCTGGTCAGCGACTCCCCGATGTCGGACAGGTGCCAGTTCTCCGGACCGGAGTACCAGCCGATGCCGGCATCGGGGTCGTCGTCGTCATCGGTGGCGGCGATCTCCAGCGCCCACTTCTCGGTCAGGCCGAGCACAGCGGCGTACGGCAGGCAGCGGGACGCGAACTCGAGCCGGTGGCTCTGCGGCAGGCTCGCCGAGGTCTCGTCGGCCAGGTAGCGCTGCAGGCCACCCACTCGACCCAGTACGGCGGCACCGCGCGCCGTCCGGGCAGGTGCGACCTGTCCGGCCAGCGACAACGCCACACCGGCCAGGATGACGGCCAGGCCGACCAGCCCGAACTTGGTGGCGATCGCCAGCACGATCGTCAGCACCACGCCGGCACCGACCAGCACCAGGCCGGCCGTGGTCCACCGGTTCCGGACGGCGTCCGGTCGGCTGGCGAACCAGCCCTGCGTGACGACGTCGGCGTACAGCTGCTCGCGCACCAGGTTGAGCCGGGGCCGCAGCGCCGGACCCAGCGTCGACACCTGGACCGTCTCGCCGTCGGCGAAGACCGCGTCGAGCAGGGCCTTCTCGTACGGCAGGAGCTCGGGCCCGCCCTCGTTGAGCCGGACCAGCTGCCAGTCGTGCCGGCCGAACTGCGTCTCCCGCGGCAGCTCGACGATGGTCAGGTAGTTGCGGACGGCAAGGTCCAGCAGCGTCGCGGTGATGTCGACGACGTCGGCCGACTCGTCCACCACGGTGCCGACCTGACCCGGGCGGATCCCGTCCGGCGCGGCGAACTGCGGCCCGTCGGCGCCGTCCAGCACCGGGCGCTCGGGCGCGCCCTCACCGGTCTTGCCCGCGTCACGTCCCTTGAAGAACCACAGCGCGGCCGCGGCCAGGACGCCGAGCCCGAGCAGCAGCGCGCTCAGCCCGATCGTCGAGGAGTCCGCGGTGAACGCGTGGTGCAGCGACCAGCGGGTCTTGAACTCGGCGTTCGGCTTGACCGTCGCCTGGCCGCTCAGCCCGGTCAGGAAGGTGACCCGGCCACCGGCGGGCACCTGCAGCTGCTCGATCACCACCTCGGCGGACTCGCCCAGCTGGTACGACGTACAAGGCATGCTCGACCCGGTCCGGCCGGCGAAGCAGGTCAGCCAGGTGGCGAACGGGACGTTCACGTTCAGCGTCGCCTTCGGGATCGCCGCCCCGAAGCCCTGGAGCACCGGCCAGCTCACCTCGCGGCCCTCGGTGGAGTCGGCCACGACGTTGTCGACGTCGTAGGTGTAGACGATCTTCGCCTGCCCCGACACCTGGACCGACAGCTGCCGGCCGTTGTCGATCTCGGTGTCGCTGAAGCCACCGGCGGGCTGCCCGTTCACGGTGGCCGACACGTTGCTGATGTCGTACACCCGGTCGTCGTCGGCGTTGGAGCGGACGCGGGTCGCCAGCGTGCGGACGAAGGTGTCGCCGCCGGCCGCGACGTCGACGGTCTCCTTGACCTGGAGCACGCCGTCACCGGTCAGGGTCGCCTCCGCGGCGTACGCCGTGATCTTGTCGTCGGCGGCCTGGGCAGGCAGCGCGCCCACGGCAACGAACGGGACCGTCAGGGCGACCAGCAGGGCAGCCGGGAGGAGTCGGCGCTTCAGTGACATGGGGTGAGAGTAGTCTCGGGGCGGTTCGCCCTGCGAACCCGCGACGACCTGCCACCGGCACAGAAGGGGACCTGCGACCAGTGAGCAACCCGTACGACTACGGGCGTCCCCAGGACCGTCCGCAGCACCAGAACCAGGCCTACCGCCCGCCGGCCCCGCCGCCTGGCGTGCTGCCTCCGCCGCAGCCGGGCCAGTGGCAGCAGGCGCCGCAGCAGTACCCACCGCAGTACCAGCAGCCGCAGTTCCCCCAGCAGGGCCAGTACCCGCAGTACCAGCAGCAGCCGGGGCAGTGGCCGCAGCCGCACTACGGCGGCCCCAACCACTTCAACGGCTTCCAGCCGCCGCCGCGGCGGCGCAGCTCCGGTGCGGCGAAGTTCATCCTGCTCGGCTTCTTCGCGCTGGCCTTCGTCGGCATCACGCTGGCCGTCGTCGGCGCGGTGCTGACCGACAGCTCCACCAGCACGGCGATCCCGGAGAACAGCGGCCCGTCGATCGTCCCCACCGCGACCACCAAGCCGGAGAAGGGCACCGCCGAGGACTACCTGGTCAACAGCGCGCTCTACGGCGCCGGTGGCCTCGGTGAGCTGGACTGCCCGGCCCAGAAGCTCGGCGACGGCAGCCTGGCGGCGCAGAAGGTGTACTACGAGAAGCTCTTCAAGTGCCTGAACGACGCCTGGCGCCCGGCGCTGAACCGGATCGGCGTGAACAAGCCCGACCCGGGCCTGGTCGTGTTCGACAAGCCGGTCAACACCGCGTGCGGGAAGTTCAACCCGCTGTCCGGCCGCGTGCTCGCGTTCTACTGCTACGGCAACCAGGTGATGTACACCGACGTGCTGCAGATGAACAAGGCGTTCGGGCCGAAGGAGGACCTGGCCTACCTCATGACGATCGCGCACGAGTACGGCCATCACATCCAGGGCGTCACCGAGCTGTTCTACGCGCGGGCCTACTACCTGCAGGACCACCCGAGCCAGAAGCTGGAGAGCTCCCGCCGCAACGAGGTGCAGGCCTCGTGCCTGGGTGGGGTGTTCAGCCGGGCGGTGGAGAAGAGTTACCCCTTCACCAACCGGATGAAGGAGTTCGAGTACCAGTCCAGCCACAGCTTCGGCGAGTCCGCGGACACCCCGCCCGACGAGCGCACGCACGGTCTGGCCAGTACGCAGGGTTTCTGGATCATGAACGGCTTCAACATCGGCGAGACCAAGGCCTGCAACACCTTCGCGGCGCCGGCGAGCCTGGTGAAGTGAGCGTCTTGTTCCCCTGGGGTTAAACGCCTCGGCGTATCATCCGGCGCGTGACGTTGCGACGGGGGGACAGTGCGCCGCCCGAGCGCACCTTGGTGGACATCCTGCACGAGACCGCGGGCAGGTACCCCGACGATCCGGCGCTGGACGACTCGCACGTCAGCCTCAGCTACAGCGAACTGCTCGCCCACGTGGGCAAGTTCGCGGCCCGCCTGACCGCGTCGGGAATCGGGCCGGGCGACCGGGTCGGCGTCCGGATCTCGTCGGGCCACAACGACCTGTACGTCGCGATCCTGGGCACGCTGCAGGCCGGCGCGGCGTACGTTCCGGTCGACGCCGACGACCCGGCCGAGCGCGCCGAGCTCGTCTTCGGTGAGGCGGCGGTCGCCGCGATCGTCACGGACGGCTTGGAGATCGAGAGCAAGCGCCCCGGCGGTCCGGACGAGGACGGCTACTACGACTTCCCGTACTCGGCGCGGATGGAACCATCGGCCGGCGGCGCGGAGGCCGGCGCCCCGGACGACCGGGTCGCCGGCCACCAGGGCGACGGGCCGACTCCCGACGACGACGCCTGGATCATCTTCACCTCCGGGTCGACCGGCGTACCGAAGGGCGTCGCGGTCACGCACCGCTCGGCAGCCGCGTTCGTCGACGCCGAGGCGCGGATGTTCCTGCAGAAGGAGCCGATCGGGTCCGACGACCGCGTGCTGGCCGGACTCTCCGTCGCCTTCGATGCGTCCTGCGAGGAGATGTGGCTGGCATGGCGGTACGGCGCGTGCCTGGTCCCCGCCCCGCGGTCGCTCGTCCGCAGCGGCATGGACCTCGGCCCGTGGCTCGTCGCGCAGGGCATCACCGTCGTCTCCACCGTCCCGACGCTCGCCGCACTCTGGCCCGCCGACGCGCTGGACGCCGTACGGCTGCTGATCTTCGGCGGTGAGGCCTGCCCGCCCGAGCTGGCCGAACGCCTGGCGATCGACGGCCGCGAGGTCTGGAACACTTACGGCCCGACCGAGGCCACCGTCGTCGCCTGCGGCGCGCAGCTGACCGGCGAGGGCCCGGTCCGGATCGGCCTGCCGCTGGACGGCTGGGACCTCGCCGTTGTCGATGCCCAAGGCAACGAGGTCGCCGAGGGCGAGATCGGTGAGCTGATCATCGGCGGCGTCGGCCTGGCCCGTTACCTCGACCCGGCCAAGGACGCGGAGAAGTTCGCGCCGATGCCGTCGCTCGGCTGGGAGCGCGCCTACCGCAGTGGCGACCTGGTCCGCAAGGAGGAGGCCGGACTGCTGTTCCAGGGTCGCGCCGACGAGCAGATCAAGCTCGGCGGCCGGCGGATCGAGCTGGGCGAGGTGGACGCGGCGCTCCAGGCCCTGCCCGGCGTCTCGGGGGCCGCGGCCGCCGTACGGACAAGTGCCGGAGGCAACCAACTCCTGGTCGGCTACGTGGTCGCCGAGGAGCCCTTCGACCAGAAGGCCGCCACGGAACGGCTGCGCGAAGCTCTCCCGGCAGCGCTCGTTCCGCTGCTCGCGCTCACCGACACCCTGCCGACGCGCACGTCCGGCAAGGTCGACCGCAACGCGCTCCCCTGGCCGCTGCCCGGCATGGACACCGACGGACCGGCCGCCGACCTGGACGGTACGGCGGGCTGGCTGGCCGAGCGCTGGACCGCTGTCCTCGGCGCCAAGGTCACCGGCCCCGACAACGACTTCTTCCTGCACGGCGGCGGCAGCCTCGCCGCGGCGCAGCTCGTCTCCGCGCTGCGCGAACGGTACGCCGAGATCACCGTCGCGGACATCTACGAGTACCCGCGCCTCGGCGCGCTCGCCGACCGGCTGGACTCCTCGACAGCGACGTACGAACCGATCGAGATCCGGGAGATCCGCCCGACCCCGCCCGGCACGCAGCTGCTGCAGACGGCGCTGACGCTGATCCTGCAGACCGTCGTCGGCGTGCGCTGGCTGGTCTACCTGTTCACGCTGAACAACGTGCTCGCCCTGACCGCCGGCGACCACCCCTGGATGCGCACGGTGTCGTGGTGGTGGATCCTCGTCGGCTGGCTGCTGCTGATCACTCCCGCCGGTCGAATGGGCATCGCCGTCGTCGGCGCGCGGATCCTCCTGCGTGGCCTGAAGCCTGGCGTCTACCCGCGCGGCGGCAACGTGCACGTCCGGCTCTGGGCCGCGGAGAACCTGGCCGACGCGGCCGGCGCCGCGAACCTGGCCGGCGCACCCTGGATCGCGTACTACGCCCGCGCGCTCGGCGCCAAGGTGGGTCGCGGCGTCGACCTGCACACGCTGCCGCCGGTGACCGGCCTGCTGACGATGGGCCGCGGCGCCTCGATCGAGCCCGAGGTCGACCTGTCCGGCTACTGGATCGACGGCGACCAGCTGCACGTCGGCGCGGTGCAGGTCGGCGCCGAGGCCGTGGTCGGTTCGCGCAGCACCCTGCTGCCCGGTGCGGAGATCGGCCGTGGCGCCGAGATCGCGGCCGGGTCGGCGGTCTCCGGCAAGGTGCCCTCGAACGAGCGCTGGTCCGGCTCCCCCGCGAGCCGGGTCGGTCGTGCGCGTCGCCCCTGGCCCGAGGAACGCCCGGCGCGGGCACCGTGGTGGGTCCTCGCGTACGGCGCAGCGTCGGCGTTGATGTCGCTGCTACCGGTCGCGGCAGCGGTGGCTGCGATCGCCGTCCTGGGTGCGTACCTCCAGGGGACCACCACGCTGGGCGACGCCGCCCTGAAGGCGCTGGCCGCGATCCCGCTGATGACGCTGGTCGGCTTCGTGACGCTGGCCGTGCTGACGCTGATCGGCGTACGGATCCTCGGACTCGGGATCAAGCCGGGGCACTACCCCGTCCGCAGCCGGATCGGCTGGCAGGTGTGGGCGACCGAGCGGCTGCTCGACTCGGCCCGGACGCTGCTGTTCCCGCTCTACGCGAGCCTGCTGACGCCGTGGTGGCTGCGCGCGCTCGGCGCGAAGATCGGCCGCGACGTCGAGGCCTCGACCGTGCTGCTACTGCCGAAGATGACGACCGTCGGCGACGGTGCCTTCCTGGCCGACGACACGATGATCGCGTCGTACGAGCTGGGCGGCGGCTGGCTGCACGTGGCCGGCGCGAAGGTCGGCAAGCGCGCGTTCCTGGGCAACTCCGGGATGACCGCGCCGGGCCGGTCGGTGCCCAAGAACGGCCTGGTCGCAGTGCTGTCGGCAGCACCGAAGAAGTCCAAGGCCGGGACGTCATGGCTCGGCAGCCCGCCGGTGAAGCTGCGCCGGCAAGCCGTCGCGGGCGACCAGAGCCGGACCTTCAACCCGCCGTACCGGTTGAAGGTGGCGCGGGCGCTGGTCGAGCTGTGCCGGTTCGTCCCGATGATGTGCACAGTGCTGATCGCGCTCGGCGTGCTGTTCGCCCTGCAGGCGCTGGACGTCTGGCTCGGGCCGTGGTGGACCGTGCTGCTGTCCGGCGCGGTGATCCTGGCCGCCGGCGCGGTCGCGGGCGGGATGGCGACGGTGGCGAAGTGGGTCATCGTCGGCAGGACCCGCGCGGTCGAGTACCCGCTGTGGAGCTCGTTCGTGTGGCGCAACGAGGTCGTGGACAGCTTCGTCGAGCTCGTCGCGGCGCCGTGGTTCGCCAACGCGGCCGCCGGTACGCCGGTGCTCGCGCTGTGGCTGCGCACGCTCGGCGCGAAGATCGGCAAGGGCGTCTGGTGCGAGACGTACTGGTTGCCCGAGGCCGACCTGATCACGCTCGGCGACGGCGCCACGGTGAATCGCGGGTGCGTTCTCCAGACGCACCTGTTCCATGACAGGGTGATGTCCATGAGCACCGTCACCTTCGGCCCAGGGTCGACGCTGGGGCCGCACGGCATCGTGCTGCCGGCCGCGTCGATCGGTGCGGGCGCCACCGTCGGCCCGGTCTCGTTGGTGATGCGGGGTGAGAGCGTGCCGGCCGGTACCCGCTGGGCCGGCAACCCGATCGCACCCTGGCAGGGTTGATGGTCGCCGGTTCCCAGGGCCGGGCCGAGCAGGGTGCAGACACCGCGGGTGATCCCTACGTCCCCTCGCACGGCAACGGCGGCTACTCCGTCGAGTCCTACGAGCTCGACCTCGACTACCGGGTCAGCAGCAACCGCCTGACCGGCAAGGCGACGATCACCGCGGTGGCCACGCACGCGCTGTCCCGGCTCAGCCTGGACCTGGTCGGCCTGCGGGTGGCGAAGGTGTCGGTCAACGGCCGTCGCGCCGCCCGTTACGCGCACCGATCCGGCAAGCTGCACATCACCCCGGCCGCGGCGATCCCGGACGGCGCGGAGTTCGTCGTCGACGTGCAGTACGCCGGCAACCCGGCGCCCACCGACAGCCCGTGGGGCGAGCTCGGCTGGGAGGAGCTGACCGAGGGCGTGATCGTGGCCAGCCAGCCGAGCGGCGCGGCCACCTGGTTCCCGTGCAACGACCACCCCGGCGACAAGGCACACTACCGGATCACCGTCACCACCGACTCGCCTTACCACGTGGTCGCGAACGGCCGGCTCGTCTCGCGCCGTACGAAGGCCAGCCGGACCAGCTGGGTCTACGACCAGGCAGCACCGATGGCGACGTACCTGGCGACCATCCAGATCGGCCGGTACGACGTACTGGAGCTGGCGTCGTCGCCGGTGACCCAGCGCGCGGCCCTGCCGCAGACGCTGATCAAGGACTTCCGGACCGACTTCGGCCGGCAGCAGGACATGATGAAGCTGTTCTGCAGGCTCTTCGGGCCGTACCCGTTCACGGCGTACACGGTGGTCGTCACCGACGACCCGTTGGAGATTCCCCTGGAGGCACAGGGGATCTCGGTGTTCGGCAGCAACCATCTGGACGGCCGGCGCGGGTCGGAGCGGCTGGTCGCGCACGAGCTGGCCCACCAGTGGTTCGGCAACAGCCTGACCCCGGCGAACTGGCAGCACATCTGGCTGAACGAGGGATTCGCCTGCTACGCCGAGTGGTTGTGGTCGGAGGAGTCCGGCGGGCTCTCGGCGTCCCAGCAGGTCTCCAAGGCCCACAGCCGGTTGGCATCGCTGGACGAGGACCTGGTGCTGTCGGACCCCGGTCCGGAGCTGATGTTCGACGACCGGCTCTACAAGCGCGGTGCGATCACCCTCCACGTGCTGCGCCAGTTGCTGGGCGACGACACGTTCTTCGACCTGCTGCGCACGTGGACGAAGACGTACCGGCACGGCTCGGTGACCACCGACGACTTCATCACCCTGGCGGCTTCGGTGTCGTCGGATGCTGACGCAGTACGGCGGCTGTTCGCGGAGTGGTTGGACACCCCCGAGCTGCCGGCTCTGCCTCGTACGTCCCGACGGCGCCGCTAGGCCCTGGCCGCCGCGACAGCTGCGGCGACGAACCGGTCCAGCAGCACCGAGCGTTCGACCGACGCGACACCGATCCACCAGGACGCGGCCTTGCCCCGCAAGGGCATCAGATCGACGCTGCTCGGCGCGATCGCCGCGGCAGTAGCCGGTACGACGGCCGCGCCGACCCCGGCCGCGACGAGCGCGAGGACGGTCTGGAGATCGCGGGCCTCCTGCAACACTCGCGGGCGGCAGCGCAGTTCGTCGTACAGGCGGGTGATCTGGTCGGTGAGGCCAGGGCCGCGTTCCGGCTTGAGGCGCACCAGGGGCCTCCCGTCGAGCCAGTTGGCGACCTGCGCCGCCTTGTCGGCCGGCCTGTCAGATCCGGTGGGCAGCGCGAGCGCGAGGTGGTCCTGCCGCAGGCGGCGATGGGTGATCCCGGCCGGCACCGGCAGTCGCACGAAGCCGACCTGCAGCGTGCCGGCCAGCAACCGCTCGTACTGGACCGCCGACGACATGTCGTCCAGTGACACGGTGACGCCGGGATAGCGGCTGCGGAACAACGCGACCGCCTGCGGGGCCAGCTCGATGCCGGACAGCCCGAAGCCGATCGAGAGCGTGCCCTCCTCGCCCGCGGCGACCGATCCGGCCCGGCGTTCGAACGCCTCCGCCCGGGAGATCAGATCGAGGGCGTCAGGCAACAACGCCTCTCCCGCCGACGTCAACCGGGCGCCCTGCCGGCCGCGGACGAAGAGCGTCGCGCCGACACGTCGTTCGAGCAACTGCAGCTGCTTGGTGACGGCCGGCTGGCTGGTCGAGAGCTCGAGGGCCGCGGCGCTGACGTTGCCCGTGCGCGCCACGGTGGCGAACGTCCGGAGCAGCCGCAGTTCCATAGCCACAGGATATGGATAACCCTGTGGATATCATTGGACGGCATGCTCGGATCGGCGGAATCCTGGGGCCGAGACCCCGAGGAGACGCCGATGCTGCGCTGTGCCGTTGTCCAGTTCGAAGCCGTTCCGGACGATCCGGACGCCAACTTGTCCACAGTCCGTCGCCTGGCCGAGCAGGCTGTGCGGGACGGGGCACGACTCGTTGTCTTCCCGGAGATGTGCCTGCTCGGTTACTGGCACCTGCGCCGGCAGTCACCCGAGCGGCTGCACGCGTTGGCCGAGCCGCGGACCGGGCCGTCCGTGACGACCGTCAGCGCGCTGGCCCGTGAGCTCGGCGCCGGCATCGGGGTCGGCTTCCTCGAAGTGGACGGCGACCGCCTCTTCAACGCGTACGCCGTCTGTCTGCCCGACGGCACCGTGCACGTCCATCGCAAGCTGCACGCGTTCGAGCACGAGGCGATCTCCAGCGGCGACACGTTCACGGTCTTCGACACACCCTGGCAGGTGCGGGTCGGGATCCTGATCTGCTGGGACAACAACCTGGTGGAGAACGTCCGCGCCACCGCGTTGCTCGGTGCAACGGTCCTGATCGCGCCGCACCAGACCGGCGGCACCGACTCAATCAGCCCGCACGGCATGAAGCCGATCCCGCTCGAGGTCTGGGAGAACCGGGCGACCGATCCAGCGGCGGTGGAGGCGGCCTTCAACGGCGCTTCTGGTCGCGGGTGGCTGATGCGCTGGCTGCCGGCGCGGGCCCACGACAACGGTCTGTTCGTGTTGTTCAGCAACGGCGTCGGCCGCGACGACGACGAGGTCCGGACCGGCAACGCGATGGTGATCGACCCCTACGGGCGCATCGTTGCCGAGACCCCGGTACCCGACGAGGCCGTGGTGGTCGCCGACCTCGATCTCGACCTGGTCCCGCTCTCGACGGGCCGGCGGTGGCTGCGTGGCCGCCGCCCCGAGCTCTACGGCCTGCTGACCGAACGCCAGGGCAACGAACTGTCACCCCGCGAGGTCCGCTTCACCACCCCGAGCTGATCCCTTCCCTGACTTTGAGCACCGGGCAGCCACTGGAAACGCCGAAACACGGCCGGCCGGTGCACAAGGTGAGGATCGGGCGTGGCGGGAGCGAGCGCTCAGTAGATCAGCGCGGTGGCGATCGCGGCGATGCCTTCGCCGCGGCCGGTGAGGCCCAGGCCGTCGGTGGTGGTGGCGCTGACCGAGACCTCGGCGTCGCAGGCCGTGCTCATCGCCTTCTCGGCCTCTTCGCGGCGGGCGGCGAAGCGCGGGCGGTTGCAGATCACCTGGACGGCGACGTTGCCGATCTCGTAGCCGGCGGCACGGACCCTGCGGGCGGCTTCGGCCATCAGCGTCGCGCCGGAGGCGCCGGCCCACTCGGGCTGCGCCGTACCGAAGTTCGATCCGAGGTCACCGATCCGGGCCGCGGACAACAACGCGTCGCAGACCGCGTGCGCGGCCACGTCGCCGTCGGAGTGTCCGTCCGGTCCCGAGGTCTCCTCGGGCCAGTGCAGGCCGGCCAGCCACATCTCCCGGCCTTCGACGACCGGGTGCACGTCGATCCCGGTGCCGACGCGTGGTGGTCTCACTGTCGTTGCCTCTCCGCCAGAATCCACTCGGCCAGCAACAGATCGCGCGGCCTGGTCACCTTGAACGCGTCCTCGGAGCCTTCGACGGTTTGCACGGTGACACCGAGGCGTTCGCACAGCATCGCGTCGTCCGTTGCCCCGTCGACATTCCCGGCATGGGCCTTGCGCAACAACTCCGGGTCGAACCCCTGCGGAGTCTGTACGGCGACCAGCGCCGACCGGTCCGGTGTCTCGAGCACCTCGCCCTGAGCACCGACCCGCTTGATCGTGTCGGTCACCGGGATCACCGGCACCACCGCCGGAGCACCGGCCCGTACGGCGGCAACGACCCGTTCGATCACCGCGACCGGGACGAACGACCGGGCCGCGTCGTGCACCAGCACGCAGTCGATCCCGTCGACGGGGACCAGCTCGAGCGCTGCCCGGACCGAGTCGGTGCGTTCGGCCCCGCCCGCGACGATCCGCAGGTCGGCGGCGCCGACGTACGGGTCGAGAAGCTTGCCCACGGCATCTTCCATGCCCGGGGGCACGGCGATCACGAAGCACGAGAGGCCGGCGGCGGTCGCTGCGGACAGTCCACGCACCGCGTGGACCAGCAGCGATTCGCCACCGACCTCTCGTAACGCCTTCGGCGCCTCACCACCGAGCCGCAACCCGAGACCGGCCGCCGGAATGATTGCCGCGGTGCTCATCGAGAGCCCACGCAGGACGGTACGGTCACGGGATCCGGATCGGTTCTGACCTGGAGTGGGTCAGGAAGCGAGGACCTCGTCGAGGATGGCTTCCGCCTTGTCCTCGTTGGTGTGCTCGGCCAGCGCCAGCTCGGAGACGAGGATCTGGCGCGCCTTCGCCAGCATCCGCTTCTCACCCGCGGACAGACCGCGGTCACGCTCACGGCGCCACAGGTCGCGGACGACCTCTGCCACCTTCATCACGTCACCGGAGTGCAGCTTCTCCAGGTTCGCCTTGTAACGTCGCGACCAGTTGGTCGGCTCCTCCGTGTGCGGCGCCCGCAGCACGTCGAAGACGCGCTCCAGACCAGCCTGATCCACGACGTCACGCACGCCGACGAGATCGAGGTTGCACGCGGGGACCCGGACGACCAGGTCGTTCTGTGCGACGATCCTCAAGACCAGATAGGCCTTGTCCTCACCTTTGATCTTGCGGGTCTCGATGTCCTCGATGACGGCCGCACCATGATTGGGGTAAACAACCGTCTCGCCGACTGTGAAAGTCATATGTCACGTGCCCCTTTCCAAGACCAATACTACCACGCAGTCGCTGGTCCGGCCGGGGCGTTTGCGCTGGTCAGAGGCCTTTTCCTGCCTTGACAAACGCTGTCCGGCATGCCTCGCGCGCGTAATTCAGTTGCCTGGGACACCCCCCGAAGGTGGAGCCGCCGTCGAGCCGCGGCCGCCCGGTCGCTACGCTTTGCTGCGCCGGAGGCCGCAGCCTGACGGCGTCCACAGCTTGCAGGAGAGGGATTCCAGTGCCCATCACGTTGCCCCCGTCGGCCGTTCGCCGCGCAGCCGCGGCCGGCGCCACCGTCACGCTCAGCCTCGCACTGGCGGCCTGCGGCGCGAACTTCAACGCGCAGACCATGAAGCCGTACCAGCCCGCCGAGGGCACCAACGCCACCTCGGGCTCGATCGCCGTCCGTAACCTGCTGGTGCTCGCCGACGAGGACGGCAGCGGCGAGCTGCACGCCGCCGTCGTGAACACGGGCAAGACCGACGACACCCTGGTCGGCATCGCCTCCGACCCGGCCGCCACCCCGCAGACCGGGGACGGCGCCGAGCCGGCCGCACCGCCGGCCACCGTCACGGTCGGCAACGTCCGCCCGATGACGCTGGCGCCGGGCGCGTCACTGACGCTGCCGCCGACCAGCGGCAAGCCGTTCACCGTCACCGGCGGGAAGCCCGGCACGATGATCACGCTGACGATCACCTTCGCCAAGGCAGCCCCGATCACCGCGCACGTCCCGGTGCTCACCACCGACCACTTCAGCCCCACCCCGCGCGACGACGCGCCCGCGGAGGGCCACGGCTGACCTCGCACCACCCGTCCGAACGGGCCGCTTCCACGACGTGGAGGCGGCCCGTTCGCCGTTCCGGCGTTGACAACTTTTACACGTCTGGATAACTTTTATCCATGCGGATAAATGAGCGGGTGTCCAGCCGCGCCGGCAGTACGGCGGCCCGGCGCGACCAGATCGTCGAGGCCACCATCGCCGTCCTGGCCGAGCGCGGGTACGCCGCGACGTCGTACGACGCGATCTGCGCGCAGGCCGGGCTGAGCAGCAAGCGGCTGA
Organism: Kribbella lupini; assembly: GCF_039529595.1. Lineage (NCBI taxonomy): Bacteria > Bacillati > Actinomycetota > Actinomycetes > Propionibacteriales > Kribbellaceae > Kribbella > Kribbella lupini. Next base: position 1,151,636 of record NZ_BAAANC010000002.1, read on the forward strand.
TCTCGTACCACTTCTCGACCAAGGACGAGCTGCTCGCCGAGGTCCTGCACCGCGTGACCACCGACGCCGCGGAGTTCATGCGGCCCGCTCTGGACGCCGCCGACGGGCCCGCCGAGCAGTTGGCGGCGTACATCCGGACGAACGTCGAGTTCATCGCGGCCCGCCCCGAGCACGTCCGTGCCGTCCAGCAGATCGCCTTCGGTGGCGGCCCGGTGCCGTCCGACGAGGGCGACGCCGCCGTCGCGCGACTGGTCGGCCTGTTCGACAACGGGCAGCGCAGCGGCGCCTTCCGTCCCTTCGACAGCACCCTGATGGCGGTCGTCCTGCGCGCCGCGATCGACGCCGTGGCCGGCCGCCTGATCACCGGCGCCGACCCGGTGCACTGCGCCGACGAACTGGTCGCCACGTTCGCCGAGGCCACCGCATGAGCACGCCGACCGAGACCGCCCCGAAGGCCCGCTGGGGAGCTGTCCTGGCGCCGGTACTGATCGATCTCGTCCTTCCCCTGCTCGTCTTCTACGGCCTGCGCCAAGCGGGCGTCGGAGTGATCGGTGCGACACTCGGCGGTTCGGTGATCCCCGTACTACGGACGCTCCACGCCCTGGTCCGCGGTCGACGCGTCGACTGGATGGCCGTCTTCATGCTGACCGCGCTGGCCGCCGGGACGATCGCGTCGCTGATCGCCCACAGCCCGCGCATGCTGCTCGCCAAGGACGGCGTGATCACCGCGCTGTGCGGCCTGTGGATGCTCGGCACCCTGCTGGTCGGCAAGCCGCTCCTGCTGTCGATCGGGCGCGGCGTCGCCGAGGCCAAGCGAGGCCCCGGCGGCGGCGCGGTCTGGGCCGCCCGCTGGGACGCCGAACCCGGTTTCCGCCACGGCCTGCGGTTGATCACCGCCGTGTGGGGCGTCGGCCTCACGCTGGACGCCGTCGTCCGGATCGTGCTGGCCTACACGCTTCCGCTGGACGCCGTACCGGGCATCACCACGATCCAGTGGTTCGTGCTGTTCGGCGTGCTCTACACCTTCATGCTGCTGTACTCGCGCAAGCACAAGTTGCTCGCATGACCGCGGTCCTCGTCGTCGGCGCGGGCCCGACCGGACTCCTGCTCGCCACCGAGCTCGCCCTCGCCGGCGTGGACGTGACGATCGTCGACCGGGCCCTCAGCCGGAGCGGCCAGTCCAAAGCGCTCACCCTGCAACCACGTTCGGCCGAGATCCTGCACTCGCGTGGGCTCCTTGAGCCGCTGCTCGACCAAGCGACGGCCCGCGTACCCGGCGGCCACTTCGCCGGTCTGGCGCTCGACTACACCAGCTGGGACACGCGATTCCCTGACCAGCTGGGGATTCCGCAGGCCCGGATCGAGGAGCACCTCGAAGCTCACCTCGCCACGGCCGGCATCACCGTACGTCGTGGGCTCGAACTCACCGGTCTCACCCGCGCGTCCGACCACGTCGTCGCGTCCTTCGCCGACGGTACGACGATTCGCGCCGACTGGCTGGCCGGCTGCGACGGCGCCCGGAGCGCGGTGCGGACGCTGTCCGGGATCGCCTTCCCCGGCCGGGACGGCCGGTTCACCGCTGTCGTCGCCGATATCGTTGCCCAGGACAACCGTCCGGACGCGGGCGGTTGGCAGTTGCCGTCACTCACCCCGCAGGACGGCGCCGTGCTTTCCCTTCTCCCGTTGGAGAACGGAGTGTCCCGGCTGCTCTTCACCGGCCCGGAGCAGCAGAACCTGCCGAAGGACGAGCCGGTCGGTTTCGACGAGGTCTCGCGCGCTCTGACCAGCTGGTACGGCGCTGACGTCGTACTGAAGGAGGTGCTGTGGGGGTCGCGGTTCACCGATGCGGCGCGTCAGGCCGAGCAGTACCGCGAAGGCCGCGTGTTCCTGGCCGGCGACGCGGCGCACATCCACTCCCCGACCGGCGGCCAGGGGATGAACCTGGGCCTGCAGGACGCGTTCAACCTCGGCTGGAAACTGGCGGCCGTCGTCAAGGGCGAAGCGGGCGACGACCTGCTCGACAGCTACCACGCCGAACGTCACCCGGTCGGTGCCGCCGTCCTCGCGAACACCCGCGCGCAAGGGGTTCTGCTCGTTCCCGACGACGACGTCACCTGTCTCCGCGAAACCTTCGCCGACCTGCTCGCGGTCCCCGGAGCGAACCACCTGCTGGCCGGCGAGATCTCCGGCCTCGGAATCGCGTACGCGCCCGGCGACCACCCGCTCGTCGGCCGCCGGATGCCCGACCTGGACCTGCCCGACGGCTCGACCGTCGCCACTCGCCTCAGAGCGGGACGGCCGGTGCTGCTGGACCTGGACGACTTTCCATCAGCCGCCCGGGTCCTGGTCCGCCCCGACGGATACGTGCGCTGGGCAACCAACAACCCGAACCAGCCGGCCCCCGCCTGATGGGTCGGCCCGTGGGCGGGCCTCAGTTCGCGGCGGCGGCCGCCTTCGCGAGACCGGGGACGATCTTGTCCAGGACCCACGGGACCGACAGGACGCTGACCGCGCTCATCCCGGAGATCACCTGCTGGTCCTCCAGCACGTACGCGCTGCCCTTCTTCACCGACGGCAACGCGGCGTACACGGGATCGGCGGCGAACTTCGCCGCGGTCAGCCCGTCGACGTACGCGACCAGTACGTCGGCGTCGATGTCGGCGACCTTCTCCTTGCTGATCGACAACGCGAACTCCTTCTTCGCGTTCGTCTGCTCCAGCTTCTCGACCCCCGGCGCGTTCACGAAGCCCATCTCGTTGAGGATCTGCACCCGCGGGTCGCCCGGCATGTAGACGTAGTTGTCGGCGCCGAACGACCCGACGCTGATCGTCTTGCCCTTGAACTCCGGGTGCTCCGAGGCGATCTTCGCGATCCGGTCCTTGATCCCGGCGATCAACTGGTCGGTCTCCGCGGACTTGCCCAGCGCCTTGCCGATCAGCGTGGTCTGGTCCTGCCAGGTGGTCTGCCAGGGCGCCCCCGGGTAGGCGACGGTCGGCGCGATCCCGGACAGCGTCTTGTACACCGTCGCGTCGAACCCCTCGTACGGCGCCAGGATCACGTCCGGCTTCAGTGCGGCGATCTTCTCGTACGGGTAGCTGTCCGTTGCGTCGAGCAACGTCGTCTTCGCCGGGTCGAACCGGTCGGCGTCCCAGGCGGTGACGCCGTCCTTGGTCGGGCCGTAGGTCACCTTCGGCATCCCGACCGGCGTCTCGCCGAGCGCGTAGACGACGTCCTGCGCGTTCCAGCCGAGCGTGACGATCCGCTCCGGCTTCTTCGCGATGGTGGTCTCGCCGAAGGTGTTCTTCAGCGTCACGGGGAAGCCCGCTCCGGCGGCGCCGGACGACGCCGCGGCCGGCTCGTCGGCATCACTCCCGCACGCGGTCAGCGCGGTAGCCGACAGCAACAATGCGGCGACGACAGCGGTACTGCGGGTACGACGGGCCCAGGACATGGCGGTTCTCCTCAGTCGGACATCAACTAAGGACAGCCTAAGCTAACCCACCGGCGGGGCGGCCGGTGGGGTCTCAGGCCTCGAACTTGTAGCCCAGTCCGCGCACCGTCACCAGGTGCGCCGGGTTCGACGGGTCCTTCTCCAGCTTGGAGCGCAGCCGCTTCACGTGCACGTCCAGGGTCTTGGTGTCCCCGACGTAGTCGGCGCCCCAGATCCGGTCGATCAGCTGCCCCCGGGTGAGCACCCGGCCGGTGTTGCGCAGCAGCATCTCCAGCAGCTCGAACTCCTTCAGCGGCAGCCGGATCTCGGTCCCGGCCACCGTCACGACGTGCCGCTCGACGTCCATCCGGACCGGACCGGCCTCCAGCGTGTCGGGCAGCAGCTCGACGTCGGCGCCGCGCCGCAGCACGGCCTTGATCCGGGCCAGCAGCTCCCGCGGGCTGTACGGCTTGGTGACGTAGTCGTCGGCGCCCAGTTCGAGCCCGACCACCTTGTCCACCTCGGTGTCCTTGGCGCTGACGATGATCACCGGCACGTTGCCCCGGGTCCGCAACGCGCGGCAGACCTCGGTACCGGACAGGCCCGGCAGCATCAGGTCGAGCAGGACGATGTCCGCACCGGCCCGGTCGTACTCGTCCAGCGCGTCCGGGCCCGTCTCCGCGACGGCGACCTCGAACCCCTCCTTGCGCAGTACGTACGACAGCGCGTCGCTGTAGCTCTCCTCGTCTTCGACGACCAGCACTCGGGTCACGAAGCTGTCTCCTTTGCGATCTGACCTGACGGGGTAGGCGTCAGGGTGGTGGCCGGCTCCTCCTGGGTGGTGGAACCGGTCGGTTGCCCGGTGGCGGGATCGAGCCGCAGCGGGAGCCGGACGGTGAAGGTGGAACCCTGTCCCTCGACGCTCCAGACCCGCACGTCGCCGCCGTGGATCGAGGCGATGTGCTTGACGATCGACAGGCCCAGCCCGGTGCCGCCGGTCTCCCGGCTGCGGGCCCGGTCGACCCGGTAGAAGCGTTCGAAGATGCGTTCCAGGTCGCTGCTCGGAATCCCCACGCCCTGGTCGGAGACGGTGACCTCGACCAGGTCGCCGATCGGGTGCGCGGCGACCGCGACCCGGGTCCCGTCGGGGCTGTAGTTGACCGCGTTCTCGACCAGGTTGCCGATCGCGATCGCCAGCTGGTCCTCGCTGCCCATCACCTCGAGGCCGGGGTCGGTCTTCACGACGATGTTGATGTCGCGGTCCTCGGCGTCGACCCGGCAGCGGTCCACCGCGGCGTCGATCACGCCGTTGATGTCGACCGGGCCGGGGTTCTCCAGCGGGTCGTCGCCCTGCAGCCGGGACAGCTCGATGATCTCCTTGACCAGCCGGCTCAGCCGGGACGCCTCGATCCGCATCCGGCCGGAGAACCGCTGGACCGCCTCGGGGTCGTCGGAGGCCTCCGAGACGGCGTCGGCGAGCAGGATCAGCGCGCCGATCGGGGTCTTCAGCTCGTGGCTGACGTTGACGGTGAAGTCGCGCCGGATCGCCTCCAGCCGGCGCTCCCGGGTCCGATCCTCGACCAGGACCAGCACCAGCTGGCTGCCCAGCGGCGCTACCCGGGCGCTCACGTACTGGGTCGCGCCGAGCCGGCCGCGGACGATCTCCAGGTCCTGCTGACGGATCTCGCCGTCCCGCCGTACGGCGCGAACCATCGTCAGCAGGTCGTCGACGACCAGCCGCTCGCCGCGGACGATGCCGAGCACGTGCGCTGGAGCGCTGGCCTGCAGCACCTGGTCCTCGGGGCCCATCACGACCGCGGACGAGCGCAGTACGGACAGGACGGTGGCGACGCCGCTGGGGACCGCGGGGTCCGGGGAGACCGGAACCTTGGTCTGGGCCCGCTCGCTCAGCACCATCGCACCGAGCGAAAGCAGAGCCAGGGCCGCGCCGATGACGCCGCCCAGCACCGCAGCCAGCGTGGGGTCCACGTCCTCGATGCTACGCGGGGAAAGCACAGGGAAAGACCGAATGAGCACCGGATGACCGGAACGCGTCCTAACTGTTCATCACGCGTTCACCACTCGTCGCCGTCCGGCAACCTCGACGCCGTACGGTCCCCCGTGGGCGGGTACTGGACCGTGCCCGCGCCCCCTTCCGGCCCGGATCGGCCGGACAGCACAGATCGGATGCAGAATGCGCGACACCTACCACGAGCAGCTCGACGACATCCTCGCCGAGCTCGAGCGGATGACCAGGACGGTGTCCACCGCTGTCCGGCGGTCGACCACCGCCCTGCTGAGCGCCGACATCCGGCAGGCCGAAGAAGTGATCGCCGCCGACATCCAGCTGGACGCGGCCGGCGAGGGGGTCGAGGAGAAGGTCTTCGAGCTGATGGCCCGGCAGGCCCCGGTCGCCAACGAGCTGCGGATGCTGGTCGCCGCGCTGCGGATGGTCGCCGACCTGGAGCGGATGGGCGACCTCGCCGCCCACGTCTCCAAGATCGCCCGGCTGCGCTACCCCGCCGCCGCGATCCCGGCCGACCTGCACAGCGTCATCGAGGAGATGGCCGGCGTGGCCGGCAAGATGGTCGACAGCGCCGGGGACGTGATCAAGTCCCACGACGTCGACGCGGCCGCCCGCCTCGAGGCCGTCGACGACGAGATGGACAAGCTGCGCACCAACCAGTTCCGCCTGATGATGGACGACTCCTGGCCGCACGGCGTCGAGGTCGCCGTCGACATCGCCCTGCTCGGCCGGTACTACGAGCGCATCGCCGACCACGCCGTCTCGATGGCCCGCCGCGTCGTCTACCTCGTCACCGGCGAACTCCCGGTAGCCGTCGGCGGCACCGCCGCCGGCTCAGGCGCCGGCGCCTCCGCCCCGTCCCCGAACGGCAACAACAACTGATCTCCAGCACCAAAGACAGCTAGGCCACCTTGGGTGGCCGCAGGCGCCCACCTACAGGCCGCCCGCGGCCACCCATAGTTTTTCCCCCACATGCTCTCGTCGCAGGCTGTTCGTCCCTCGGGACTGTCCGGATTCGTCCGGGATCCGGCCGGACGGGGCGGGTGGGCCGCAGAGTAGACGCGGGCCGTCGCCCTGCGGCCGCGAGGGAGGGTTGATGTTCTTCTACCAGGATTTCCCGTCCGGAACCTCGGACGCACCCCGTGAGGTGGAGCGCCGGCTGCTCGACCAGGCGCTTGACCTGCAGGCCGAGCGGCTGCGGCTCGAGGCTCGCCTCGAGCAGCTGCGGCAGGAGAACCCGTGGCTCGCGGAGGCCCTCGCCGGCTGAGTGTCAGGGCCCGTGTCAGTACGGCGGCGGCCCGGTGTCAGCGCCGCTGGCCAGAGTTGCGGTCATGAACACGACAGCGATCACCACTGACCTGCAGAACGCCCTCCAGACCTTCGTCGACACCGGGTTCGCCGGCATCCAGCTCCGCGTCAACGACCAGCACGGCGAGTGGGTCGGCAGCGCCGGCGTACGGAAGCTCGGCGAGACCACGCCGCCGTCCACCGACGGTTCGTTCTGGGTCGGCAGCGTCACCAAGACCTTCACCGCGACCCTGATTCTGCAACTGGTGGCCGAGGGCAACCTCACGCTGGACGACTCGGTGGCCGCCCACCTGCCCGACCTCGGGCTGGACGAGCGGATCACCGTCCGGATGCTGCTGAACCACACCAGCGGGCTGTTCAACTACACCGGCGAGTACTACCCCGACGGCACCGTCGTACCGGGCATCCCGGCGACCGGCAAGGACTGGGTCGACAACCGCTTCCTCAGCTACCAGCCGATCGAGCTGGTCCGCCTGGCCCTGGCCAAGCCATCCCGCTTCGAGCCCGGCGCGGACTGGAGCTACTCCAACACCAACTACACACTGGCCCTCCTCCTGATCGAGAAGCTCACCAGCACCTCGTACGCCGAAACGCTCGACCGCATGATCGCCCAGCCGCTCGGCCTGACCGGCACCGTCGTACCGGCTGACCTGACCGACCTCCCCGGCGAGCACGCCCACGGCTACTACCGCTACCAGGACGGCGATGCCTGGAAGGTCGAGGACGTCACCCGCCAGAACCTGTCCCTGCTGGCCGGCGCCGGCGACCTGCTCTCGACCACCCGGGACCTGCACGTCTTCTTCTCGGCCCTTAACAGCGGCCGGCTCTTCACGGCGGACCTGCTCACCGAGATGCGCGCCGACGTCGGCCCGATCAACTACGGCCTGGGCGTCTTCGTCCAGGACCTGGGCCCGGGCGGCACGGTCCTCCACCACAACGGCAGCGCCCCGGGCGGCTTCGGAGCCCTGATGTACAGCTCGCCCGACGGCACCCGCACGATGACCGCCTGCATCACCATGGGCGACGCCGAGATCAACCCCGCGGAGGTCTTCCCCGCCGCCCTGGCCGCCCTGCTGAACGAGGTCTTCACCGCCTGATCCGCTCGCTGCCGTTGTGGCAAAACTACCTGCGTGGTAATTTTGCCTACATGGTAGAAACGATGCCGCGGCGGCAGCGGAAGAAGGAGCGGACCCGGGAGCTGATCCGGGACACCGCGCTGGAGCTGTTCGCCGCGCAGGGCTTCCGGGACACCACGATCAGCGCGATCGCCGAGCGCGCGGACGTCGCGGTCCGGACCGTCACGCTGCACTTCCCGGCCAAGGAGGACCTGCTCTTCGCCGACGACCCGTTCAGTTTCGAGTCGCTCAGCGAGTGGCTGGCCGCCAAGCCGGCCGGTACGCCGACGCTCGACGCGCTGCGCGACTGGATGGCGACAACGATGCGCGACCTCGACGCCACCGGTGCCTCGGCGGCGGTCTGGCGCCGGCGCGCGCTGAGGTCCCAGCTGATCGTGGCCGACGACGACCTGCGCGGCCGGGCGCGGGCGGCGTACTACCGCTACGAGCAGGTGATCGCCGCCGGCGTCGCCGCGGATCTCGGCCTGCCCGCTGACGCGCTCGCGCCGCGGTTGGCCGGGATCACGGTGATCACCGGCCTGCGCGAGCTGTACGAAACGGCCGAAGCGCAGTCCGACCCCGAGCAGTTGCTCGCGCTGGTCGACCGGGTGCTCGACTACGCCCGGGCCGGCCTCGCCCGCCTGACCTGAAGGAGATCCTCATGAGCAAGACCTGGTTCATCACCGGTACGTCGTCCGGCTTCGGCCGGCAGATGACCGAGAAGCTGCTGGCCCGCGGCGACACCGTCGTCGCGACACTCCGTCGTACCGGCGCCCTCGACGACCTGCGCACGCAGTACGCCGACCGCCTGGACGTCGTCGAGCTGGACGTCACCGACTCCGCCGCCGTACGCCGTACCGTCGACGCCGCCTTCGCCACGCACGAGCGGATCGACGTCGTGGTCAGCAACGCCGGCTACGGGCTCTTCGGCGCCGCCGAGGAACTCACCGACGAGCAGATCCGCCGGCAGATCGACACCAACCTGATCGGTTCGATGCAGCTGATCCGCGCAGCCCTGCCGCACCTGCGGGCCCAAGGCGGCGGCCGCATCGTCCAGGTCGCGTCCGAGGGTGGGCAGTACGCGTACCCCGGCTTCGCGGCGTACCACGCGACCAAGTGGGGCATCGAAGGCTTCGTCGAAGCCGTCGCCCAGGAGGTCGCCGAGTTCGGCATCGAGCTCACCATCGCCGAACCAGGCCCCGCCGCCACCGACTTCGGCGCCGGCCTGGCCCTGGCCACCCCGCTCGACGTCTACGAGGCCACCACGGCCGGCCAGGTCCGCCGAGGCCTGACCGACGGCTCCTTCGAACTCCGCGGCGACCCCGAGAAGTTCACCCAAGCCATGATCGACACCGCCGACCAGTCCCCGGCCCCGCGCCGCCTCACGCTGGGCAGCGACGCCTACCACCACATCCACGACGCCCTCCAGTCCCGCCTCGACGAACTGGAGAACCAGAAGGACCTGGCCTACGCGGGCGACCTCACCAACTGACCGCAGGCGGCGCGATACTCCGCCTGCGGTCACCCGATGTGAGTTACCGGCCCTGGTTCTTCACGGCTTCGATGGCGGCGGCCGCGGCGGCCGGGTCGAGGTACTCGCCGCCCTTGGTGATGGGGTTGAAGTCCTCGTCGAGCTCGTAGTACAGCGGGACGCCGGTGGGGATGTTCAGCCCGACGATGGTCTGCTCGTCGAGCTGGTCGAGGTGCTTGACCAGGGCGCGGAGCGAGTTGCCGTGGGCGGTGACCAGGACGGTCTTGCCGGCGCGCAGGTCGGGGACGATCGCGTCGTACCAGTACGGGAGCATCCGCTCGACGACGTCCTTGAGGCACTCGGTTGCCGGGAGCAACTCGCTCGGCAGCGCGGCGTAGCGGGGGTCGCCGGCCTGGTCGAACTCCGAGCCGCGCTCGATCGGCGGCGGCGGGGTGTCGTAGGAGCGGCGGAACAGCATGAACTGCTCCTCGCCGAGCTCCTCCAGGGTCTGCTTCTTGTCCTTGCCCTGCAGGCCGCCGTAGTGGCGCTCGTTCAGGCGCCAGGAGCGGCGGACGTCGATCCACTGCCGCCCGGCCTCCTCGAGGGCGATGTTCGCGGTGCGGATGGCGCGGCGCAGCACCGAGGTGTGCAGCACGTCCGGGAGCAGGTCGCGCTCGAGCAGCAGCTGGCCGCCGCGGTGCGCCTCCTCGACGCCCTGGGCGTTCAGGTCGACGTCGACCCACCCGGTGAACAGGTTCTTGGCGTTCCAGTCGCTGTGGCCGTGGCGGAGCAGGATCAGGCGATAGGTCATACCCCGCATGCTATCGAGGCTCGAGCCAGCCCTTGAACGCGTCCAGGTTCCGGGTGGACTCGCCGCGCGCGATCCGCCACTCGTACTCGCGCCGGATCGAGGTCGCGAAACCGAGTTCCAGGATCGTGTTGAACGACGAGTCGGCGTACTCCAGCACGGCGCCCAGCAGGCGGTCCACCTCGACCGGCGTGATCGCGTGCAGCGGGACCCGGCCGTCCAGGTGGATGTCGCCGTGGTGGTCGATCGCGAACGCGACGCCGTACATCTTGAGGTTGCGCTCCAGCAGCCACCGGTACACGGCCTCGTGGTTCTCGTCCGGCCGGCGGGCGACAAAAGCGTGGACGTGCACCGCCTGGGCCCCGACCGTCAGCGAGACGCCGGTCTTCAGCTTCCGCTCCCCCGGCAGGTCCGCCGCGAACGACCCCGGCGTGGTCTCGGTGAAGTCGAGCTCGTTCTCGGTCAGCACCTGCCGGATCACGTCCGCCGCCGACACCCTCATCCAGCCACCTCCGTGGCCAGTTCAGCGGCCATCGTCTGCGCGGCCGTCCGGTACGCGGCCAGCGTCTTCTCCGCGGTCTGTTCCCAGCCGAACGCCCGGGCATGCTCGACCGCGGCCTCGCTCATGCTCTCGCGGACGGCCGGATCCGTCGCGATCCGCGCCAGCGCGTCGGCGAAGTGGTCGACCCCGTGCCCGGGGACCAGCAGCCCGGTCACGCCGTCACGGACGGCGGTCGTCAGCCCACCGACCGCGGCCGCGACCACCGGCGTACCGCAGGCCTGGGCCTCCAGCGCGACCAGCCCGAACGACTCCGAGTACGACGGAACGCAGACCACCGACGCCGCCCGGTACCAGTCGGCCAGCCCCGGCCGCGCCATCGGCTTCACGAACCGCGTCACGTCGTCGACCCCGAGCCGGCGCGCCAGGTCCGCGTGCGCCTCGGGATGTTCCATCCCGTTGCCCGACGGTCCGCCGATGATCGCGACCACCAGCCGCTCGCGCAGTCCCGGATCGCGTTCGAGCATTCGCGCCGCGGCCCGGATCAGCAGGTCGGGCGCCTTCAGCGGCTGGATCCGCCCGACGAACGCGAGCACGACCGCGTCCTCCCGCAGTCCGACGGTACGCCGGGCCGCCGCCTGGTCGCCCGGGCTGAACATCTCCAGGTCGACGCCGGGACTGACCACCTCGACCTTGGCCGGCTGCGCGCCGTACAGGCCGATCAGTTCCTTGGCCTCGTCCTCGGTGTTGGCGAGCAGCCGGTCGGCGGCCTCGACCACCTGCTCCTCGCCGAGCAGCCGGGCGGGCGGTTCCGGGACGTCGTCCTCGGCCAGGCTGGAGTTCTTGACCTTGGCCATCGTGTGCATCGTGTGGACGAGCGGGACGGCCCAGCGGTCGCGGGCCAGCAGGCCGACCTGGCCGGACAGCCAGTAGTGCGAGTGGATGACGTCGTAGTACCCCGGTTCGCGGACCGCCTCGGCGCGGAGGACAGCACGGGCGAACGTGCACAGCTGGGCGGGGAGCTCGTTCTTCGCCAGGCCTTCGTACGGGCCGGCGGCGACGTTGCGGACGGTGACGCCCGGGGCGAGCTCGACCTTCGCGGGCAGGGCCGACGAGGTCGCGCGGGTGAAGATGTCGACGGCGATCCCGAGCCCGGCCAGCCGTTTGGACAGCTCCACCACGTAGACGTTCATCCCACCCGCGTCCCCGGTGCCCGGCTGGTCCAGCGGCGAGGTGTGCAGGCTGATCATCGCGACCCGCCGAAGTGGACGGTCGGCGGAGGGTTCGGTCACGCCGCCAGCGTAACTCCGGGCGCTTCGGCGTGAGACGGCGTACCGGTCTGCCGTCAGGGTTTGAAAGACTGCGGCTATGACGAGTCGTCCTGTTGCCGTGGTTACCGGAGCCAGTAGTGGGATCGGGGCCGCGACCGCGCGGCACCTCGCGGAGGCGGGGTTCGAGGTGGTCTGCGCGGCCCGCCGGCTGGACCGCATCGAAGCGCTGGCCAAGGAGATCGGCGGGCGCGCGGTCCAGTGCGACGTGACGTCGGCCGAGGACGTCGCGGCGCTGACCGCGGCGGCCGGTGAGCGCGTCGACCTGCTGGTGAACAACGCCGGCGGCGCGTTCGGCTTCGAGCCGGTCGCCGACGCCGACCTGGACGCCTGGCGGCGGATGTACGAGGTGAACGTGATCGGCGTCGCCGCGGTGACGAAGTCGTTGCTCCCGGCACTGATCGCGAGCGAGGGCACGATCGTGGTGATGGGGTCGACCGCCGGGCAGGTCGCGTACGAGGGCGGCGGTGGTTACACGGCCGCCAAGCACGCGGTGAAGGCCGTCGTCGACACGCTCCGGCTGGAGCTGTACGACCAGCCGGTCCGGGTCTGCGAGATCGCGCCCGGGATGGTGAAGAGCGAGGGCTTCGCGCTGACCCGGTTCGAGGGCGACGAGGCGAAGGCCGACGCCGTGTACGCCGGGGTCGCGGAACCGCTCACCTCCGACGACATCGCCGAGATCGTCACCTGGGTCGCGTCCCGCCCGCCGCACGTCAACATCGACCGCCTCACGGTCCGCCCGCGCGCCCAGGCCGCCCAGCACAAGGTGCACCGGGTCACCTGACCGCACCCCCTCGCCCCGGCGACGACTCTCGCCCTAACCCCCGTCCTGTCCACTTTGAGCACCGCCCAGCCACCGGACGGGCGTTCTCGTGACTGGACCGTGCTCAAAGTGAGGTGGTCGACAGCGGAGATCAGGGTTTGGCGCGGAGGCGGTCCACCGGCGGCGACGGGACCGGCAGGGGTTCCTTAGGTTCCGGGAGGCCGTAGCCGGCGTACAGGCGCCGGCGGATCGGCTCCAGCGGGAACGTCTCGGGGTAGATCGCGAGCTTGACCGTGACGCCCTCGAGCGTTGCCCTGAGCAACATCTCCTCGACCGCCGGGTCCGCCGCCCCACGCGCCGCGAAGACCTCGCGGATGGCGTCCTCGACCAGCGCCATCCGCCCGGACTTCTCGGTCTCGACCTCGGCGAACACGCCGTGCGTGCTGGGTTGCATCATCAGTGAGATCGCCAGCCGCTGCACCGGCAGCGTCATCGCGGCGGCCATCAGCGCGCCGTCGATCATTCCGGCCAGCCGTTCGTCCGGCGTCCCGGGAATTTCCAGGATGCCGGCGATCCCGTCCAGCCAGCGGTCCAGCAGCTGCGCGGCCAGGTCGCGCTTGGAGGCGAAGTAGTAGCCGACCAGTCCGCGGGAGACTCCGGCCCGGGCCGTCACGTCGCTGATCGACGCGGCCTCGTAGCCCTTCTGGGCGAACACTTCGAGCGCAGCGCTCAGGATCCGCTCACGCGAGCGTTCCCGCATCTGCAGGTTGGTGGCGACCGACCGCGGCACGCTTCTTCTTCCTGGTCAGGCCCCGGAGGCCGAGCAACCCCCCACCTCGTGCTCGGCACTCCCGGGCTGTGACCCCCCGTTACCCCTCCACAAGGCCCCTCCCCAGGCGCCCATGTACAGACTGGACGTCCAGTCAACGAATGTCAAAGGCTCAACCGCATCGTGGGCACGCAGCGTGACCGGTCGCGGCGGCCGGTTTCTCCGGCACGTGGGGTCCCCGGTAGGATGTGATGGCTGCGCAGTGCGTCGATCAGTAAGTCGAGTGGCACCACGAGCGACACCACACCCGTCGTAGCCACCGCCTGACTCTCAGTAACCACTGCCTGTCTCTGCTTTGCTAGTCCAACTGCTTGGAGCGCTTCCGCATGCCCCTCCGTAATGACCTGCGCAACGTGGCCATCGTGGCCCACGTCGACCACGGGAAGACCACCCTCGTCGACGCGATGCTGTGGCAGTCCGGTGCCTTCGGAGCCCACCAGCACGTCGACGAGCGAGCGATGGACTCGGGCGACCTGGAGCGTGAGAAGGGCATCACGATCCTGGCCAAGAACACCGCCGTACGGCACAAGATGGCCAACGGCGAGCAGATGACGCTGAACATCATCGACACCCCCGGCCACGCCGACTTCGGTGGTGAGGTCGAGCGCGGCCTGTCGATGGTCGACGCGATCGTGCTGCTGGTGGACGCCTCCGAGGGCCCGCTGCCGCAGACCCGCTTCGTCCTGCGCAAGGCGCTGGCCCGCAACATGCCGGTGATCCTCGTGGTGAACAAGGTGGACCGGCCGGACGCCCGGATCTCCGAGGTCGTCGACGAGACCTACGAGCTGTTCCTGGACCTCCTCGACCACGACGCCGACCAGAGCGCGCTCGACTTCCCGGTCGTCTACGCCTCGGCCCGCGCCGGTCGCGCCTCGCTGAACCAGCCCGCCGACGGCGGCCTGCCGGACTCCGAGGACCTCGAGCCGCTGTTCGAGACGATCCTGGCCAACGTGCCGGCGCCGTCGTACACCGAAGGCGCGCCGCTGCAGGCGCACGTGACCAACCTGGACGCCTCGCCGTTCCTCGGCCGGCTCGCGCTGGTCCGGGTGCACGAGGGCACGCTGAAGAAGGGCGCCCAGGTCGCCTGGTGCCGCCACGACGGCTCGATCCAGCGAGTCAAGATCACCGAGCTGCTGGTCACCGAGGCGCTCGAGCGCGTTCCCGGCGACTCGGCCGGCCCGGGCGACATCGTCGCGATCGCGGGGATCCCGGAAATCATGATCGGCGACACCCTGACCGACCCGGAGAACCCGAAGCCGCTGCCGCTGATCACGGTCGACGAGCCGGCCATCTCGATGACCATCGGCACCAACACCTCGCCGCTGGCCGGCCGGATCAAGGGCACCAAGGTCACCGCTCGCCTGGTCAAGGACCGGCTGGACCGTGAGCTGGTCGGCAACGTGTCGCTGAAGGTGCTGCCGACCGAGCGTCCGGACGCCTGGGAGGTGCAGGGCCGTGGTGAGCTGGCGCTGGCCATCCTGGTCGAGCAGATGCGCCGCGAGGGCTACGAGCTGACCGTCGGCAAGCCGCAGGTGGTCACCCGCGAGATCGACGGCAAGCGGCACGAGCCGGTCGAGCGCCTCACGATCGACTGCCCCGAGGAGTACCTCGGCACGGTCACCCAGCTGCTCGCGGTCCGCAAGGGCCGGATGGAGCAGATGACCAACCACGGCACCGGCTGGGTCCGGATGGAGTTCCTGGTGCCGGCGCGTGGCCTGATCGGCTTCCGTACCGAGTTCCTCACCGACACCCGCGGTACGGGCATCGCGCACCACGTGTTCGAGGGGTACGAGCCGTGGTTCGGCGAGCTGCGCACCCGTCCGTCGGGCTCGCTGGTCTCCGACCGGACCGGCGTCACCACGTCGTACGCGATGGTGAACCTGCAGGAGCGCGGCACGATGTTCTGCGAGCCGGGCACCGACGTGTACGAGGGCATGGTGATCGGCGAGAACTCGCGCGCCGACGACATGGACGTGAACATCACCCGTGAGAAGAAGATGACCAACGTCCGGTCGAACGCGGACGAGTTCGAGAAGCTGGTCCCGGCCCGCAAGCTCTCGCTGGAGCAGTCCCTGGAGTTCTGCCGCGAGGACGAGTGCGTCGAGGTCACCCCGGACGCGATCCGGATCCGCAAGGTCGCGCTGACCCAGGTCGAGCGCGCGAAGCTGGGCCGCAAGAACAAGGCCTGATCAGCAGCGGTTCACCGGCTGGTCGCGATCCACGGGGGAAAATTACCGGATCGTGACCAACCGGAGCGGCCGCTTCGTCGTCTACTAGTTCGGCACCATCATCCGGTGCACTCAGTTGGGGGAAGGACAAGGATTCATGGGGATTCTGCGTAAGCTCGGCGCCACCACGACGGCCGTCGCGATGCTGGGGGTCGGCGTGTTCGCCGCCACCGGTACGGCGGGGGCGGCCGCGCCGGCCAAGCCCGCGACCGCGGCGAAGGCGGTCGTAGTGCAGGCGGCGGCGCCGGCTGCGAAGAAGCCGGCCAAGCCGGCCGCGAAGAACGTGCTCGTCCCCGGCAAGCTGCGCCTCGACAAGCGCTGCATGACCGGCCGCATCATCTGCGTCAACAAGAAGACCCGCAAGGTCGCGTTCCTGTACAACGGGAAGCTGCTGGCCACCGGTGACGCCCGCTTCGGCGCACCGCGCACGCCGACCCGCAACGGCTTCTTCAAGCTGCAGCGCAAGTCCAAGAACCACGTCTCGTCGATCTACAAGTCGCCGATGCCGTACGCGATGTTCTTCAGCGGCGGCCAGGCGATCCACTACTCGTCGGACTTCAAGGCCCGTGGCTACAACGGCGCCTCGCACGGCTGCATCAACATGCGCGACAAGAACAAGATCGCCTGGATCTTCAACCGGGTGAAGGTCGGCGACCGCATCCTGGTCTACAGCGCCTGATCATCTGCACTCCTGGAACGGCGGTCGAGGATCACTCCTCGGCCGCCGTTGCTGTGTGGAAGGCCTTGTAGAGCCGGGGTTCGACCAGGCAGAACGTCGCGGTCTCCACGCCCGACTCCGTACGGCGCAACGTCCCGACGGCGATCTCCGCCGCCGACCGCGCCGGCCAGCCGTAGATCCCCGCCGAGATCGCCGGCAGACTCAACCGCCGTACGCCGAGCTCGTCCGCGATCCGCAGCACGTTGCGGTAGCAGGACTCGAGCAGCGCCGGATCCGTCTGCCCCGCCCGGTGATTCGGCCCGACCGCGTGGATCACGTACGACGCGGGCAGCTTCCCCGCCGTCGTCCACCCGGCCTCGCCAGTCGGCAGGCCGCGCGGATAACGCTCGATCAGCTCGTCCAGGAGCGTCGGGCCACCGGCCCGGTGGATCGCGCCGTCGACTCCGCCACCACCGCGCAGGGCGTGGTGAGCGGCGTTCACGATCGCGTCGGCGGGGACCGTGGTGATGTCGGCGGTGCTGAGGAGGATCTCCATTCCCCCAGTGTGCGTCTTCCAGTTCCCGCCGTAGCGAGCAGGTGCCCGGCGCGGTAGCTCGGCGTGCTGGAGTGAAGTCCTCGATGTTTTTCCATCGTGGGCTTTGCTCCAGTGCGCCGAGGTGCCGTGCCGGGTGCCGCGCAGTAGGCGGGAACTGGAAGACGCACACTGGGTGTGCGACAGGTCACGAGTCGCTCACGAGAGGTGCACCGACGGCGGTAGGCGATTTACGCTGACTCGTCAGTTGTGGGTGGGGGCCAACCATTGGGCCGGTGAGGGCGTCCCAGTTGGTACAGGGGACAAGCTGAACGAGGGGTATGCGATGCGCGCGCGGAACTGGGTACGGAAGGCGTCGGCGGTCCGGCACGTGCTGGCCGGGATGGTCGTCGCCGCGGCCGCGACCGGCCTGGTCGTTTACGGACTGAACGGTTCCGGAAGCGAAGCGTCGGCGGCCCCGGCCGCGCCGGTGGCGTCGACCGATCTGAAGACCGTGCCGTTCGAGGTCAGCGGCGAGCTGCCGATCTACCCGAAGGCCCTGTGGAGCAACGGCGCGAGCAGCGCCGACGTCCGCAAGGTCGAAGCCCGGCTGATCCAGCTCAAGCTGCTCGACAAGCGCTGGCTGGACAACTCCTTCGGCACGATGACCCGGACCGCGGTGAAGAAGTTCCAGGCCTCCAAGGGGATTCCCGAGCTCGGGTACGTCGACCAGAACACCTGGGACCAGCTGAAGGCCGCGACGCACGAGCCGACCCAGAAGGAGCTCTTCCCGCCCGCTCCCGTGGTCGACGGCAAGAAGCTGGACCAGCGCTGCGCGACCGGTACGGCGCTGTGCATCGATAAGTCCAGCCGCAAGCTGCGCTACGTCGTCGACGGTGTGGTGAAGCTGCAGTTCGACGTCCGGTTCGGCGCGCAGAAGACGGCGACCCGCGAGGGCGCGTTCTCGGTCGGCTGGAAGAGCCGCAACCACGTCTCCAAGCTGTACGACTCCCCGATGCCGTACGCGATGTTCTTCAGCGGCGGCCAGGCCGTGCACTACTCGTCGGACTTCGCCGCCCGTGGCTACGCCGGCGCCTCGCACGGCTGCGTGAACGTCCGTGACCTGGCCAAGATCAAGTGGCTGTTCGACCAGGTCAAGGTCGGCGACAAGGTGATCGTCTACCGGTCGTGACGTCAGTACGCCGTACCGGCTGGTGAGCCTGTACGGCGTACGCAGGGGATCAGAGCGGGCGCGGACCGCGCCGGCGACGGATGCCCCAGCCTCCGCCGCGGCCCCGGCCGCTGGCGGCGCGCAGGGCGGGCCGGGCGTCGACCAGGTAGACACCGGCGGCGACGATGCCGATCAGGCCGAAGAAGCTGAGCCAGCCGCCCTGGAAGATCTGCGACAGCGAGAACGTCGACAAGATGAGCACCCAGCCGGGCTTGGTCAGCTTGTCCGCGGCGACGAACACCTGGCGCGGTCGGAAGGCGGCGTCCAGCAGTGCGACCAGCTTCAGGCCGAGGACCACCCACCAGATGACGTCGAACGGATTGCCGAACCCCGGGAACAGGGTCGGGAACGTGGCGAGTGGGAGCATGCGTACGAGCCTAACAAGCAGACGGGTGGCCCACCTCTGCTCAGCGGCAGATTAGGACCACCCGTCGGCGTGTTGCGGCGTACGGCGTCAGGCCGCCACGCGAGGACTACGGTCAGTCGCCGACCTTCGTGGCGGCGTCGCCGGCGGCCTTGGCGGCAGTCTTCGCGGTCTTGCGGGCGCTGGTCGCGGTCGCCTTGACGTTGCGGGTCGCGGAGTCGGCGGTCTTGCGCGCGGTGGTCCGGGTCGCCTTGGCCTTGCTGACCGTGGTCTTGGCCTGGGCGGCCAGGTCCTCGGTGGCCTTCTGGCTGCGGATCCGGCCGACGATCTCCTCGCCGCGGGTGGCCAGGTCGTCGTAGGTCTCCTCGGCCTGGCCGATCACGACGGTCAGACCGGCCTGCGCGACGGCCGGCAGCTCACGCAGCTTGGCCGGGACGGTGCGGGCGTCGGCGGCCAGCGCCTCGAGGCGCTTGGACAGCTCGGCCTGGCGCTTGGTCAGCTCGGTGCGCAGCGTCGACTGCAGGGCGTCCTGGTCGAGCTTCGCGAACCGGGCGGAGACGTCCTCGCTGACCGCGCGGAACTTCTCCACGGCCAGGTCGCCGGCACCGGCGATGACGTACAGGGGCGTGACGGGGGTACGGGTAGCCATCAGGCTTCTCCTCGGAGCAGTGTTTTCAGTGGGTGGAGCGCTGTGGTGCAGGGGTCTTGGGGGCCGCGGGCTTCTTCGCCGGCGCGGTCTTCTTGACGGTCCGAGCCGTCTTCTGGGCCGGCGGCTTCGTCGCCGCCGCGGCCGGTACGTCGTCCTCGGGTGCGTTCTCCCGGACGAAGGATCCGTAGACGTCGAGCAGCACGCGCTTCTGCCGTTCGTTCAGCAGCGGGTCGAGCAGGATCGCGTCGACCACGCCCGTCGCGCGCCCGGCGCCGTCGGCGCCGTCGTCTGGATCGAGGATGCCGGCCCGGATGTAGAGCGTCTCCGCGGAGATCCGCAGGGCCTTGGCCAGCTGCTGCAACACGTCGGCCGACGGCTTGCGCAGCCCGCGCTCGATCTGGCTCAGGTACGGGTTGGAGACGCCGGCCAGGTCGGACAGCTGCCGCAACGACAACTGCGCGTGACGCCGCTGCTCGGCGAGGTACTCCCCCACCGAACCCACCGCGTCCGCCGCACGATCACTCAACCTGGCCATGCGTCCAGTGTGCTAGCAAGGTGCTTGCAATTGCAAGCAGAACGCGGGTGAGCCCGCTCACGCCATGTGACAGGCCCTGAAAAGCACCGTCCCGCCCGCGCCTTCGGCGCGGGCGGGACGGAAGGGAAGGAAGGCGGGGTCGCCCAGGCCGAGGCTTCGGCGGGGCCGGGCTCGGCGGGGCCGGGCTCGGCAGGGGGCCGGCCGGGGCGGGCTCAGGCGAAGGTGGGCGCGTGCGGCCGTACCGAGCCGACCTGTACGCCGCCGCCGAGCAGCGGGGCGTGCAGCTGCTTGTCGAGGACCTCGTGGTTCAGGCCGAGCATCTTCAGGGTCGCGGCCATCACTACCGCGCGGGCTCGGGGGCTGCCGTCTTCGATCTTCACGGCGATGCCGCGGCCGTCGGCCAGGCCCACGGCGTACACGCTCTCGGCGCCGACCTTGCAGAACAGGCCGGGGATCGCGCGGATCAGCTCGGCCTCGTCGCGCCGGGTGCCACTGGCGTACTCCGGGAACGCCCGGAACGCGTCCGCGACCCGGCCCTCGAGCGTCGTCGGCTCGGCAGCGGCGAAGAGCCCGAAGGAGCGCGCCAGGCCGGCCAGGCTGATCGCCAGGATCGGCGCCCCGCACCCGTCGACCGCGACGTACGAGACCTTCTCGCCGGCCGAGTCCTCGACGGCGGTCCGGATCACCTGCTGCAGCGGGTGTTTCGGCGACCGGTAGTCATCGGCACCCCAGACCCCGTCCGGCGAAGCCTCCCGCGCGACATCGTGGATCGGCCAGCCGTTCGCCACGCAGGTCGCGATCATCGCGGCGTGCTTGCCCGAGCAGTTCATCGTGATCGGCTCCGGGCCGTGCCCCGCCCGGACCCACTCGTCGCGGACGTAGTCCTCGACCGGGTACTGCGCCGGCGTCCGCAGCGCACTCTCGTCCAGCCCGACGCCCGCCAGGATCTCCCGTACGCCGTCCAGATGGATCTGCTCGCCCGAGTGCGACGCCCCGGCGAGCACGAGCAGCCGGCCGTCCAGGTCGAGCCCGTGGCGCAGCATGCCGAGCGCCTGCATCGGCTTGTTCGACGAGCGCGGGAACATCGGCTGGTCGACGACGCCGACGGACCACTCGACACCACCGTCGGGGTTCGTCACCACGACGGAGCCGCGGTGGTGCCCTTCGACGAAGTCGCTGCGGACGACGTCGGCCACGATCACAGGTTCGGTCACGCCTGAACTGTACGGCCGGAAAGTCAGGAGCAAAAACCCCAGTTGGGGATGATCCGAATCACAGCCGGGCGCGCACGTGCAGCCCGACCTCCGGGTCCACGATCAGCTCCTGCGTCGCGGTCACCGTCGGCTGGTCCTCGGCCACGACCTGCAGCTCCACCTCGCTGTCGACCGAACGCTTCACCAGCGCCAGCGCGATCGGCCCGAGCTCGTGGTGCCGCGCCGCGGACCCGATGAACCCGACCTGCTTCTCACCCGCCCGTACGGCGTACCCGTGCTGCGGTAGGTGATCGACCGACCCGTCGAGGTGCAGCCGGACCAGCCGCCGCGGCGGACGACCCAGGTTGTGCACCCGCGCGACCGTCTCCTGACCGCGGTAGCAGCCCTTGTTCAGGTGGACGCCGACGCCGAGCCAGCCCAGCTCGTTCGGGATCGCGCGCTCGTCGGTGTCGAGACCGAACCGCGGGTGACCCGCCTCGATCCGGAGCGCCTCGTACGCCCAGACACCCGCCGGCGGGCCGGCCAGCTCGGCGTACGCCGACAGCTCCTCCCGCGGCAGGAACACCTCGTACCCACCGAGCGAGTCGCCGCCGGACCGCGTCAGCGGCCCTTCGGCCGGCGCCGCGCCGGGCCGCCAGACGATGGCGAAGCGGTCGGTCACGTCGGCGATCTCCACCCGGGACATGAACACCATCTTCTGCAGCCACTCGACCAGCGCGGCGGCCGCGCCCGGCTCGGTGTGCAGCCAGAACGTCTCGCCGTCGTCGACGCCGTACATCGCGTGCTCGACGTGACCGGTCGGGGACAGCAGCAGCGCCGTCGTCGACGTACCGGCCTGCAGGCCCTCGAAGTACTGCGTCGTGAGCGCGTGCAGCCAGGTGAGCCGGTCCGGCCCGCTGATCGTGACCACGTCCCGGTGGGACAGGTCGACGTACCCCTCGCCGCGGACCAGCGCCCGTTGCTCGCGCAGGTCCGAGCCGTAGTGCGCCGCGACTCCGGCGTCCAGGCCGTCGGCCTCGACCGCCGCGGGCAGGTCCAGCAGGGGGCTGCGCATCGATGACATGTCACCAGCGTACGTCGCCCGGCGTACGCCGAACGCCTCCCGCTGTGGGATGTGGACAACCGCCCCGATCGCGACGCTGGAGGTACGACTCGGAGAGGACAGGACGATGACAGACAAGCGCTTCAGGTTCGGCATCGTGGCCACGCCGGCCGACGGCAGTCCGGACCAGTGGACGAAGACCGTACGTCGGGCCGCGGAGCTCGGGTACTCGACGGTCCTGATGCCGGACGGGCTGCAGCTGCTCTCGCCGTTCCCGTCGCTGGCGATGGCGGCGACGGTCGCCGACATCCGCGTCGGCACGTTCGTCGCGGCCGCGCCGATGCGCACGCCGTACGCCGCCGCCTGGGACGCGCACACGCTGACCGTGCTGACCGACGGGCGGTTCGAGTTCGGGATCGGCACCGGGCGGCCCGGGACGGACAAGTTCGCCGAGAAGCTCGGACTGCCGTACGGGTCGGCGAAGGAGCGGCTGCAGCAGGTGCGCGAGACGCTCGACCACCTGGCCGAGCTGGACGGTGACCGGCACACCCCGGTGATCATGGCCGCGGGCGGGCCGAAGTCGCTGGCGCTGGCGGCCGAGCGGGCGGACGTGGTGTCGATCGCGAAGGGCGCGCTGACGCCGCCGGCCGAGGTGATCCAGCTCGCCGACGACCTGCGGACGCTGGCCGGCGACCGGGCCGACGACATCGAGCTGGCCCTGAACCTGTTCGCGGCCGGGGACGGCGAGCTGCCGCCCTGGACGAAGATGGCGACCGGTGCGGAGCCGGAGGCGCTGCGGGCGACCGACTCGCTGATGCTGCTGCCGGGTGATCCGCGTCAGATGGCGGACGAGCTGCTGCGGCGGCGCGACGTGCTCGGTGCGTCGTACATCAGCGTGAACTCGGCGTACCTGGAGGAGCTGGCGCCGGTGGTCGAAATCCTTGCTGGGCAGTAAAGGCGCCGGCGCCCGTCAGCTGTGGCTGACGGGCGCCGGCTGAGGGGTGGGTCAGGTGGCTAGTGGGTGCGGTCCTGGGGCTCGGGACCAGCGGTGACGGCTTCCGGTACGTCGCCCGCGTGGGTGTCGCCGGCCGCGAACGCGGCCTCGTCGAACGGGTCCTCACCGGCGAAGACCTGCTTGACCTGATCGCGGTCGAGCTCGCCGACCCAGTGGCCGACCAGCACCGTGGCGACCGCGTTGCCGGCGAAGTTCGTCAGCGCGCGGGCCTCGGACATGAACCGGTCGATGCCGACGATCAGGCCGACGCCGTCGACCAGCTCCGGCCGGTGCGACTGCAGGCCGCCGGCCAGCGTGGCCAGGCCGGCGCCGGTGACCCCGGCGGCGCCCTTCGAGGCGATGATCATGAACGCCAGCAGGGAGATCTGCTGCCCGATCGAGAACGGCTGGTCCATCGCCTCGGCGATGAACAGCGACGCCATCGTCAGGTAGATCGCGGTGCCGTCCAGGTTGAACGAGTAGCCGGTCGGAACGGTGATGCCGACCACGCTCTTGGAGACACCGAGGTGCTCCATCTTGCCGATCAGCCGGGGCAGGGCGGTCTCCGACGACGAGGTGGACACGATCAGCAGGAACTCGCGACCGAGGTAGCGCAGCAGCTGGAAGATCGACAGCCCGGTGACCACCCGAAGAATGGTGCCCAGGACAACGATCACGAACAGCGCGCAGGTGATGTAGAAGGCGATCATGATCTTGCCCAGGCTGATCAGGGCGTCCACGCCGGTGGCGCCGACCACCGCGGCGATCGCGCCGAAGGCGCCGATCGGGGCGGCCCACATGATCATCGCCAGCACCTTGAAGACCAGGCGCTGGATGTGCGCGATGCCGGTCAGGACGGGCTGGCCCTTCGAGCCCAGCGCCTGCAGTGCGAAGCCGATCAGCAGCGCCACGAAGACGGTCTGCAGCACCTCGCCCTCGGTCAGCGCCGAGACGATCGTCTTCGGGATGATGCCGAGGATGAAGTCGGTGGTGGTCTCGTGGGCCGCGCCGACCTGCTTCTGGCCGGTCTCGCGCAGCTTGTCGGTCAGGTTCAGGCCGGACCCCGGCTGGACCAGGTTGCCGACGACCAGGCCGATACCCAGGGCCACGGTCGACATCACGATGAAGTAGATCAGCGCGAGCCCACCGACCTTGCCGACGCTGGCGGCCTGGCGGACCGAGCCGATGCCGAGCACCAGCGTGCAGAAGATGATCGGGCTGATCATCATCTTGATCAGGTTCACGAACCCGGTGCCGAGCGGTTTCAGCTCGACCGCGAAGTCCGGGAACAGGAACCCGACGCCGATGCCGAGGGCGACGGCGACGATGACGGCGATGTAGAGGAAGTGGGTCCGGTCGTTGCGGACCGGGGTGGGACGGGGATCGGTGGTCGACATACGTGGCTCCTTGGCCGGCAGAGCTGGTTCCGGGCGGTTCTGAGTAACTGTGACGTGACGCACAGGACAACTGCGCATTTCGTTCATATCGTTCGCGGTCGGTACCCACACTTCGGCGCGCGGCGAAGCGACCGACCGCGGCGAACAGATGCCGCGCACTACCAGTGGTGGCGCTGGTGTGGAGAATGACGGCATGAAACGTCGGCCGTGGGAGCTGCGGCGCCAGGTGCTCTGGCTGCAGACCGGCACGGTCGCGGTGCTGATCGCGATGGTCTGGATCACGCTCGCCAGCCGCGCCCGGTCGCAGGCCGACCGCGACGCCGCGGCCGCCGGTCTGGAGCCCCCTGGCTGGGACCAGTTGCTGCGGGCCGAGACCCGGACGATGCTCGGCATCGCCAGCCTGATGCTCGGGGTGGCGATCGCGGGCAACGCGCTGGTCGCCTGGCGGGTCCGCCGCGCGACCCGCGGGATGGGAACGCAGACCCTCGCCTGGATGCTCGACTTCTACCAGGGCGTCCTGCGGGCCGCCCGCGAAGGCCTGCTGCTGATCGACGCCGACGGACGGATCCAGCTGGTCAACGAGGAGGCCCGGCGACTGCTCGGGCTGCAGGCGATCCCCGCCGGCACCGCCGTGGAGGACCTCCACCTCCCGGTCGCGCTGTCCGACCTGCTGAAGGCCGGCCGTACGGCGTACGACGAACTGCACCTCGGGGCGTACGGCGTGGTCGTGGTGAACCAGCAGCCGGCGCGCTCCGGCCGGATCGTGACGCTGCGGGACCACAGCCAGCTGCAGGCGCTGCTCGGCGAGCTGGACGCGGTCCGGAGCCTGGCCGAGTCGCTCGAGGCGCAGAACCACGAGGCCTCGAACCGGCTGCACACCGTTGTCAGCCTGATCGAGATCGGCCGGCCGGAGCGGGCGCGGGAGTTCGCGGTGTCGGAGCTGCAGTTCGCGCAGGCGATGACCGACCGGGTGGTCGGCACGGTCGGCGACCCGGTGCTCGCGTCGCTGCTGCTGGCCAAGCTGTCACAGGCGCAGGAACGCGGCGTACTGCTCACGCTGGAGCTCGGATCCGAGGCCCTCAACACCCGACTGCCCGCGCAGGACGTGGTGACCGTGGTCGGGAACCTCCTCGACAACGCGATCGAGGCCGCCCGCAGTGGCCCGGCACCACGCCGCGTCGAGCTGAAGGCCGGTACGACGCCGGACGCGATCGACCTGGCCGTGACGAACACGGGCGCCGAGCTCGGGTCGGTCGAACTGGCCCGCATGTTCGAACGCGGCTGGACGACGAAGAACGAGCCAGGACACGGACTCGGACTGGTGCTGGTCCGCAGCACGGTCGAGCGTTGGCAGGGGACGTTGATGGTCGACCCGGACTCCGAGCTGGACGAGATCCCCGCGCTGACGGTGCGCGTGCGGCTGCCGCGAGCGGTGAGTCAGAGTGCCTGATCTCCTGAGGGTTCTGGTGGTGGAAGACGATCCGGTGGCTGCGGAAGCACACCGCACTTATGTGGATCGTCTTCCCGGCTTCACGTGTGTCGGCATCGCCGGTACGGCGGCCCGGGCATTGTCCGTGCTTTCGCAGAGCCAGATCGACCTGGTGCTGCTCGACATGAACCTGCCCGACGGGCACGGACTGGACGTCGTCCGGCGGATGCGTGCCTTGGGCAACGTCACGGACGTGGTGGCGGTGACGTCGGCGCGAGAGGTTTCCGCCGTCCAGGCTGCTGCGCGGATCGGGGTGGTGCAGTACGTCCTGAAGCCCTTTGCCTTCGAGACTTTGCGGGACCGGCTGTCCGCCTACGCACGTCAGCGGCGGGCCGCCGAGGCCGGTCAGGTGGTGGCCGACCAGGACGAAGTCGACCGGTTGTTGCATCCGGCAACGGTCTCGTCGGTACCGAAGGGCTTGGCGGGATCGGTACTCGATCGGGTGGTGCAGTTGCTCGGCAATCGCGAGGGCTGGACGGCCGAGGAGGTCGCCGCCGAGCTCGGGACCTCGCGCATCACGGCCCGGCGCTACCTCGAGCACCTGGCGGATCAGCAGCAGGCGCTACGCACGCAGCGCTACGACGGGCGGAGCGGGCGGCCGAAGGTGGAGTACAGCTGGGTGTCGGAGAGCTAGACGCCGTACGGAGCTGGACGCCGTACGGGAGTCAGACCCGGACGAGGGTCGCCCAGAGGTGCGGCTGCAGCGGCTGGCCTTCGGCGGCCATGTCGTACGCCCAGAGGAGCTCGCCCTTGACCAGGCCGTAGAGGCGGTGACCGGCGGTGACCTCCTTGGCGGTGGCCGTCCGGGCGATCACGTCGGTCTGCATCTCGACCTTGGCGCCGTCGATCTCGCCGTACCAGATCTCCGCGAAGCCGGTCGGGTGCGCCATCACGACCTCGAGCTTGTTGTCCGGCTTGGGCCGCCAGAAGCCGGTCTCCACCGCCAGCGGACGCTCCTTGGTGCCGTCCTCGGCGACCACGTAGGTCTGGCTGACGTAGTGCAGGTACGGCTTGCCGTTGTGGCTGAAGTCGATCTGCTGCCCGAACTCGAACTTCTCGATCGTCGGGTAGTCGCCGTGCCCGCGGCCCTCCCACCGGCCGAGCAGCCAGGCGAGCGGCATCAGGTCGGGGTGCAGGTCCTGCGGGATCTCGAAGGCCATCGGTGGGTCGCCGGGTCAGTTCGCGCTGCGGCCGCGGTACAGCCGGTAGACGACGAACGCCGAGAACCAGGCCATGAACACACTGACCAGGACCAGGAGGGTCGTGAAGATGACATGCAGCACGTTCGCCAGTCTAGGGGATGGTCGCGCTGACGCTGGACTACGGTGGCGTGATGTCCCGCACCCTGGTGATCAAGCTGACCGCAGGCGCCGATGAACCCGAACGCGCCAACCAGGCCTTCACGGTAGCCGCCACCGCGGTCGCCTCGGGCGCAGCCGTCTCCCTGTGGCTCACCGGCGAGGCCGTCTGGTTCGCTGTTCCTGGGCGGGCCGAGTCCTTCGAGCTTCCCCACGCGGCGCCTCTCGCCGACCTGCTGTCGGCGGTGCTGGCCGGTGGGACCCTCACGGTCTGCACGCAGTGCGCCAAGCGGCGGGAGTTGACGGAGGCGGATCTGCTTCCGGGCACGCGTGTTGCCGGCGCCCCGGCGTTCACGGAAGAAATCCTGGCGGACAACGCCCAGGCGATCGTCTACTGATCCCCTCAACAGGAGCCGGAGACTGCGGACAACTGTTTGTTGTTCACAGTCCCCGGTGGGTGGTCGCGGTCCCGGCAAGATGCTCTCTGCCTTCCGCCGTTCGAGTGACGGCGGGATCAGCGGGAGCGGTCTCGGTCCTGTGGGTCCTGGGTGTTCTGTACGTCGCGTTGGTGCTGGGCGCCGGGGGTACGGCCGCCCTGGCCGGCTGGTTCGAGCTGGCGCTCCGGGCGACGCTCGGCGGGGCCGGCGACGCCTTCGCGGGCGAGTGAGTCCAGCTTGGCCTTCTCCGCGTCCGACATCGGCTGGCTGTACCCCTGCTGACCCTGCCCACGCTCGCCGTTCTTCAGAGCGTTCTCGCGGTTCCGGTCTTCCTCCAACCGAGCCTCCAGCGGCCCTGAAGGCTTCTGGGTCTCGCGTGCCTGCGCCTCGGCCCGCAGGTCACCACCGGTCGGCAGGGCCGAGGTCTCCACCTCGGCAGGATCCTGCTGGTTCTGCTCAGCCTCAGGCCCTCGGCCGTCCTGCTCCTGCTCAGTTTGCTCGCGATCGCCTGGGTCCTGCTCCGCCTGGTCGCGCTCAGGCTGGTCCTGCTCCGGACCGTCCTGCACCGGCTCAGGCTGTTCGACGTCAGGCTGGTCCACCTCGTCCAGTCCAGCTCGGTCTACCTCAGGCTGCTCACGATCAACCTGTACGTCGTCCCGCGCGACGTCGCCCTGCTCGACCTCCTGCGCATCCCGGCCCGGCTCCACCTGGTCAATCTCCTGCGGATCGCGCTGCTGGTCCGCCTGATCGACCTCCGAGTCGCGCTCCCCCTCAGCCTGGTCGCGCTCGCCCTCAGCCTGCTGGCCACCGTCGGCCTCAACCTGCTGATCGCGATCGGGCTCGCCCTGCTCCTGGTCGCGGTCCGCAGCCTGCTGCTCAACCGCCGGCTCGGCCTGGTCGATCTCCTGCGGGTCCCGATCAGCCTCGCGATCAACCTGCTCCGGCGCCGTCACAGGCTCCGCCCGATCAACCTCGACGTCGTCCCGCGCGACCTCGCCCTGCTCCACCCCCGCGTCACCCTCAGCCCGGTCGACCTGCTCCCGATCCGCCTGGTCGTCCACCACAGGCTGACCCTGGTCAGCCTCCTGCTGGTCGCGATCCGCCTGCTGCTCGGCGTCAGCCTCCTGGCCATCCCGCTCAGCATCCGCCTGAGCATCAACCTCCGGCTGATCCACCTCAGACCCGTCACGCTCGGCCTGCGCGTCGACCTCCGGCTGATCCGCCTCTGCGCCGTCCACCTCGGCGTCGGCGTCCGGCTGGTCCGGGCCGTCGAGCCCCTCGGCCACCGCGGCGCCAGCGGCTGCCGCAGGCAGCACGTCCGGCCCCTCGGTCCGCTCGCGTTCGCGGTCCTGTTCCTGGGCCTCGGCCTCGCGGGTCTCCTCCCGGTCCTCCTCCTCGCGCTCGAGCTCCTCGGCGTTCTGCTCCGCCTCGGTCGTCTCGCGCTCGGTCTCGGCCTGGTCGCGTTCGGCGTCCTCCCGGTCGCGCTCGAGGGTGTCGGGCACCCGATCGCCGTCGCGGTCGGTGAGCCGGTCCACGTCCCGATCGAGGAGCTCGCGGTCGCGGGTGTCGAGGACGCGGTTGCCGTCCAGGTCGTGCGGATCGAGGTCGGGGCCGTCGACTCCTTGTTCCAGCTCGAGCCGGTCGTCGACGTCGTCGCGGGCGAGGTCCGGGTCGCTCAGGGCACGCTCGACCAGGCCGAGCATCAGCATCCGCTGCTGGTGCTGGGTGAGGTTCTGCAGCTGTGCCTTGGCTTCGGGGTTGTTGCGCAGGAACTCGACGACCGCCTCGGTCATCGCCCGGCGTTCCTTGTAGTCGAGCTCCCGCTCGCGCTGCTGGAGCCGCTCGTTCTGGCGGTCGAGATCCAGCCCGTTGCCCTGCTCCGGCCCGTCGTTCGGCGGGAAGTTGTCCGGCCCGTCCATCGCCGGCGCCCCCACGGGCTGCCGCGGGCGACCGCGCCGCAGCAACCGCCGCAGCCCACGGAACGTGGACCGCACCAACCGCGCGGCCCTCTTGAACCCGCGGTACAGGCTCTCGAGCAGTTCTTCCTCAACCGACTGGGGCTGCGCCATCACGCCACCTCGCTCGCATAGACGGAGTACGCGAAGCCGGCGGTCGGATTCGCCTCACCCGGCAGCAGCCGGGTGGCGTACAGATGGAACTCGGCGCCGGGCCGCAGCCACACCGCGAGGTGCCGCCGCCGTTCCCGCCACTCGCCGGGGATCCGCGGGTCGTCGCCCGGCCCGACGAACACCGGCTCGCCCCAGTGGTGCCGGGCCAGCGCGAGCTGGTCGGGCCAGTGGTCGTCCATCAGGTCCTCGGCGTCGCGGACCTCTTCAGCGGTGATGTTGTACGCCGACCAGGTGCCGCGCGGACTCTCCGGCAGTACGGCGTCCGGCAGCGCGAGCATGACGGTCTCGCGCGGGGTGACCAGGCCCCACGCATACTCGGCCGGGTCGATGTCGCCGGGCGCCCAGGGCTTCCAGCCGGTCGCGGCGACCACGCGCGCGACCAACGCGCGGATCCCGGCGGTCCCGGACTCGGGCGGCCCCCACAGCCGGCTCCAGTCGCCCACCTCCGCGAGGTCGGCCATCGCGCGCACGTCCTCGTCCGGCGACCGCAGCTGCGTCCTCACTGACCTTCCCCTCTCCGACCCACGACCTCGACCAACGGACCTCCGGCGACCCCTGACCCGGACCACCCTCAGGTTAAGCCGAATCGGTGCCACCCGTTCCGACGTATCCACAGGCCCAGCGGATCCCGCTCGCACCGATCACCCGAACCGGCGGACCGGCCCCGGGGACCAACCACCCTTACACGCAACCTGGCCCCTCGCGACCTGGCAAAACCTGCAATCCGACAACAATCCGGCCGCGGCCCGCCAGGCCCGGCGCCGATCCGTCCCCGACCCGTAAGCCCGCGCGCGGGCCGTTCGCGGGCGGTAACCGCAACCACCCCGCCGATCGGCGCGGAACGCGTTCTGATGGAGGAATGAAGCTCCCGAGCCCTCCGCAGCCGGCGTTCAGGTCCGCGCTGCACCACCCGCGGGTGGCGACCGTGATCGGCCGCTGGCTGGCGGTCGCCGTCGTGGTCTGCTTCCTGACCGGCCTGTTCAGCCACTTCCAGCAGGCCACACCCGACTGGCTGCACATCCCCGCCCGCCCGGCCTCCCTGTACCGCGTCACACAGGGCCTGCACGTGCTCAGCGGCACCGTGGCGATTCCGTTGCTGCTGGCAAAGCTCTGGACCGTCTACCCGAAGCTCTTCGAGAAGCCCCCGTGGCCGCCGAGCCGCGCCGCGCTCGCCACGCTGCTCGAACGGCTCTCGATCCTGGTGCTGGTCTCCGCGCTGGCGCTGGAGCTGTTCATCGGCTTCCTCAACACCCTGCAGTGGTACCCGTGGCCGTTCCCCTTCAAGGAAACGCACTACGCTCTGGCCTGGATCATCATCGGCGCCCTGCTCGTGCACCTCGCTGTCAAGCTCCCGCTGATCCGCGCCCACTGGAGCCGCACAGCAGCAGACCGTACGCCGTACGCGCCGCTCGAGGAGGAAGCCGGCGCCACGCCGCTCGAGGAGCAGGACACCGCCGCGCTGCCGAAGGACGCGCCGCTCGAGGAGCAGCCCGCCGACGCACCGCACCCCGAACCGGCGCTCCCCCGAACCTCCCTCCCCGCCGAGGTCACCGGCCTCAGCCGCCGCGGCCTCTTTCGCACCGTCGCCGGCGCCGGAGCCCTGGTCGGTATCGCGTCGGTCGGCCAGTCCGTCCCCGCCTTCGGCCCGATCGCCGTCCTCGCGCCACGCAAGCCCAACGTCGGCCCGCAGTCCCTCCC
Organism: Kribbella lupini; assembly: GCF_039529595.1. NCBI lineage: Bacteria > Bacillati > Actinomycetota > Actinomycetes > Propionibacteriales > Kribbellaceae > Kribbella > Kribbella lupini. The sequence goes on from NZ_BAAANC010000002.1 coordinate 1,183,108, forward strand.
GGTCAACCGCACCGCCCACGACGCCGGCGTCGTACCGGTCGGCGACGACTGGCGCTTCACGATCAGTGGCCCTCAGCAACTTTCCTGGTCGCTCGCCGAGCTCAGATCCCTGCAGCAGAGCCGATCCGACCTCCCGATCGCCTGCGTCGAGGGCTGGAGCCAGGGCGCCGTCTGGGAAGGCATCCGGGTCCGCGACCTGCTCCGCCTGGCCGGCGCCCCCGACCACTCGACCGTCCGCGTCGTCTCGATGGAGAAGGGCGGCTTCTACGCGACCAGCGAACTCCCGCCTCAGTTCGCCGCCGACCCGCTCACGCTCCTGGCGCTGAAGCTCAACGGCTCCGACCTCGATCTCGACCACGGCTTCCCGGCCCGGATCATCGCCCCCAACCGCCCCGGTGTCCTGCAGACCAAGTGGGTCCACCGCCTGGAGGTCATCGCATGAGACTCGTCCGCGTAGCCATGGCAGCCGTCGGCGTCGGACTCGGCCTGTGGGGCCTGCGCCTTCTCCTGCAAAGCCTCAGCATCGACGCGCTGATCCGCCTGCCGCTCTGGCTCGGCGGCGCCGTCGTGGCCGACGACTTCCTGCTCGTCCCGCTGACCGTCGCGGCCGGCTGGCTCCTGACACGCTGGTCGATCGGTCCCGGCCACCACCGCACGATCGGCGCAGTTCGCACCACGGCCCTGTACGTCGGGATCACGACCCTCGTCGCGATCCCGCTGCTCATCCGCCAGGGCAAGGGCGTCAACCCGACCGTGCTGCCGCGCGACTACCTCCGCGACTGGTTGTTGCTCGAGGCCGCCATCATCGTGGCCGGTGTGGTCGTGGCGCTGATTCAGTCCCGGCGGGCGACGTTCAGCAGCTCGCGCGCGGCGTCCGGCGACATCGGCGGCCGCTGAGCCAGGGTCGCCAAGGCGGCAGCACGCTCGACGAGTTCCGCGTTGTGCGTGACCGGCTGCCCCTTCGCCAGGGTCAGCGTGTCCTCCATCCCGACGCGGAGGTGGCCCCCCTTCGACAGCGCGGCCAGCGCGACCGGGATCGTCGTACGGCCGACGCCGGTCGCGGCCCAGGACGTCACGGCCGACGGGAGAGCGTTGACCGCGGCAACCAGTGCGTCCGGCGTACCGGGCATGCCGCCAGGGACGCCCATCACCAGATCGCAGTGCACCCGACCGCCGTACGGCAGGCCGAACTTGTCCAGGAGCCGGTGCAGCGCGGCCACGTGCCCGAGGTCGAACAGCTCGAACTCCGGTACGACGTGCCGCTCCTGCGTGAGCTGGTAGAGCTCGGTGACGAACGGCCACGGGTTCATGAACACGTCGTCGCCGAAGTTGACCGTGCCCATCGTCAGCGAGCAGGAGTCCGGCGCCGCCTCCAGCACGCGCAGCCGGTGCTCGAACGGGTCGGTGACGGCGCCGCCGGTGGACAGCTGGACGATCAGCGCGGTGTTCTCCCGGATCGCCGCGACGGTCTCGGTGAGCCGGCCGAGGTCGAGCGTCGGGCGGTGGTCGGCGTCCCGGATGTGGATGTGGATCATCGCGGCCCCGGCCGCCTCGCAGCGCTTCGCGGTCTCGACCAGTTCGTCGAGCGTGGTGGGCAGCGCCGGGCAGTCCGCCTTCGCGGTCTCGGCGCCGGTCGGGGCAACGGTGATCAACGTCGACGTCATGGAGGAATCGTGCCAGATGTCGGCCACGAACGGGAGATTCGGTCGTGATTCACCCCGAAGACCGGACGATTTGCGGCGCGGCAGACTGGGTCCCATGAGAGCAGTGGTGCAACGAGTCACGGACGCGTCGGTCGAGGTCGAGGGCGTCACGGTCGGCGCGATCGATCAACCCGGCCTGGTGGTGCTGCTCGGCGTCACCCACGACGACACCGAGGAGAAGGCCAAGACCCTGGCCGCGAAGATCTGGACACTGCGGATCCTGCGCGACGAACGCTCGGCCGCCGACGAGCAGGCCCCGATCCTCGCGATCAGCCAGTTCACCCTGTACGCCGACACCCGCAAGGGCCGCCGCCCGTCCTGGAGCGCCGCCGCTCCCGGCCCGGTCTCCGAGCCCTTGTACGACGCCTTCTGCGCGGCCCTGGAGTCGCTCGGCGCCAAGGTCGAACGCGGCCGCTTCGGCGCCGACATGCAGGTCCACCTCACCAACGACGGCCCGGTCACGTTGATCCTCGACGCGTGACCCGTCGTACGCACAGCACAAAGAAAACGGCCCCGGTGCGGATCCGAGGATCCGGCCGGGGCCGTTCTGGTGCCTGTCTGGATCGGTGAGGTTCGACTCAGTCAGGTGAGGTGTGGGGCTGGATCAGCCGATCACACCGGCGGCCGAGTGGCCCACGACAACCTTGGTGTTCAGGCTGTAGACATCGATCACCAGGGCGTTGACGGAGATGTAGCGGCTCTGACGCAGGACCTGGTTGAAGGTCAGCTTGGCGATGCCGGGGATCTCCAGCTCGGCGTTCTCACCGGTCTTGACCGGGTAGACCTTGTTGCCGACCTTGATCGAGGCGATGGTCGAGTGCGAGTTCAGACCGACCTTGCCGTCCTTGGTCTTCCACGCCGAGGCCGAGGACTCGATGGCGCCGATGGACAGGTTCGCGACCTTGACGCCGGCGATGTGCGAGCTGAAGTCGACGTAGGACTTGTTCTGGCCGATGTCGCCCCGCTTGGTGGTGAACGCGGCGCCGACGTAGGCGACCTTCGGGATGTTCACCTCGCCGACCGCGACGCGGTCGGTGCGCCCTCCAGTGCCCTGGCAGGTGGCCTGGTAGGAGGTCGGGCCGGACGTGACCAGCTTGTCGACGTTGGCCTTGGTGGCGAACGCGTCACCGATGACCAGCGCGGTGGCCGGCTTGGTGACCTCGGCGCGGGTCTTGAGGACCGCGACGTCGACACCTTCCGGGATGTACTTGTTCTTGACCGTGGCGTGCAGCACGACCGCCTGCGCGTACGAGTAGATGCCGGCGTCGGTCTTCACGCCGCCGACGCGGTTCAGCACGATGTAACCCAGGCCCGGGACGGCGACCTTGGTGTTCGGCTTGGCCTTCAGCAGCGACGGAACGGTCACGGCGCCGATCTTCACGCCGGCGAAGGTGGTGCTGCCGGTGTAGTAGGTGACGCCGTTCTTGATCCACGCGGTGGTCGTGGTCCGGGCGCCGACGAGGTGCAGCAGGCCGCCGACGCGGATGTCGGCCGCGGTGGCGGTCGAGGTCACGCCGTTGCCGCGCTTCTCGGCGAAGGCGAAGGTGTCGGTGGTGACCGTCTTGGCGATGGCCTGGTTGTTGACGTTCGCGGTCGCCAGGTCGTTGCGCGACTTGCGGCTCGCGTCGGTGGTGCAGCTGATCTCCGCCTTGACCTGCGGGCCGCTGGCAACGATGCCGCCCTGCACGTCGGTGCCGATCGAGTAGCCGTTGTAGCCGTAGACCGGCGACGCGTTCGCCGAGCCCGAGGTGAGCGCAATCGTCGAAGCTACGCCGACAACCGCGGCAACGCCCACGGCAGCGAGCTTCTTGTTGATGCGGGGCTTCATTAAGACTTCTTCTCCCTGAGTGATGACGTGACCCCAACTGCGGGCCAGGACACAGACACAACTCAGGTGATCGCAGTAGGTAACGAGATGAAGGGAGTCCGTAATCAAACCGTTACCAAACTGCCTGACGCGCCGAAAACCCAGCAAATATTGGGCTTTCGGGCCGTCGTGTGCATCAGTACTGGCACCCGGTGAGCAGTACGCGGCAACGACGAAGGGCCCGAGCGCGCAAGGCTCGGGCCCTTCGGGGTCGTTCACTGTACAGAGCGTCAGACCGCGACGGCCACCTCGGCCACCTCGCCGTACTGCGCGACGACCTGGCGGTCGACCGGGTCGGCCTTCGGCGCCAGCGTGCGCAGCGTCCAGCTGCCCGGCGCCGCGAAGAACCGGAAGTGCCCGGTCGCGGAGGTCGGCACCTCGGCGGTGAACTCGCCGGAGGCGTCGAGCAGCCGCACGTACGCGCCGCCGACCGGGTCCTCGCCGCGCAGGACCTGGCCCTGGATCACGGCTTCCTTGTCGATGTCGACGCCCTTGAGGTCAAGGCCGCCCTTCTTGGCTCCGCACATGTCAGGCCTCCCCGGGCTCGTCGCCGAGCGCCACCGGTACGCCGACCAGCGAACCCCACTCGGTCCACGAACCGTCGTAGTTCTTGACGTTCTCCTGGCCGAGGATCTCGTGCAGCACGAACCAGCTGTGCGCCGAGCGCTCGCCGATCCGGCAGTACGCGATGGTGTCCTTGCCGAAGTCGACACCGGCCTCGGAGTACAGCTTCTGCAGCTCCTCGTCGGAGCGGAACGTGCCGTCGTCGTTGGCCGCCTTGCTCCACGGGATGCTGGCCGCGGTCGGGATGTGCCCGGCGCGCTGGGCCTGCTCCTGCGGGAGGTGGGCCGGGGCGAGCAGCCGGCCGGCGTACTCGTCGGGGCTGCGCACGTCGACCAGGTTCTTCACGCCGATCGCCTGCTCGACCTCGTCGCGGAAGGCGCGGATCTCCAGGTTCGGCTCCTTGGCGGCGTACTCGGTGGCGTCGCGCTTGACCACCTCGTCGGTCAGCTCGCGGCTGTCCAGCTCCCAGCGCTTGCGGCCGCCGTCGAGCAGGCGGACGTCACCGTGGCCGTAGAGCTTGAAGTACCAGTACGCGTACGCGGCGAACCAGTTGTTGTTGCCGCCGTACAGGACGACCGTGTCGTCGTTCTTCACGCCACGCTCGGACAGCAGCGCGGAGAACTGCTCCTGGTTGACGAAGTCGCGGCGAACCTGGTCCTGGAGGTCGTTCTTCCAGTCCAGCTTGATCGCACCGGCGATGTGGCCGGCGTCGTACGCCGAGACGTCCTCGTCGACCTCGATCAGCACGACGTTCTCGTCGGACTTGTGCTCCTCGACCCAGTCGGCCGAGACGAGAGCGGATTCCCTGCTCATGTGTGCTGCTCCTCAGGTGGTAGTTGCGGGGTTTGGCGTACGGATGCGTTGGATCAGCAGATAGGCCTCGCAACCGAGGCACAGCCCGACCGCCGCGTTCACGAACGCGGCGACCAGGGCGAATCCGGTGGCGACGACGCCGAGCACCTCGACGCCGCTGAAGTAACCGATCAGGCCGAGCACGGCGAAGACCAGCCCGACCAGCTGGGCGAACCGCGGCGGCGCCGCGTCCTCCAGCTCCTTGGGCTTGCCCAGCCGGGGCCGGACGAGCCGCTTGAACAGCTGCCCGTACGGCGACGCCTGGACGCCGAACACGACCGAGACCGCGAACACGACCGCCTGGACGGCCAGCGGCCAGGGGTTGTTCAGGATCAGCGTGAGCGCCAGGACGACCGTCGTCAGCGCCGCCGCGAACCGGAGTCCGCGCGGGTCGACCTGCGGGGTGACCGCCGCTTGCTGGGACATACGAACTCCTCGACAAGGAGCTGGATCGAGACTGCCCGCCCGAAGAGGTTGCGGGAGGCGACGTACATCCGAACCGTGCTCAGCTGCCGGTTCCGGAGCGCTCGGGACGCCGCCTGGTCAGGGGCGACGACACAGGGACGAGCGCATGCGGCAGTTGTCCACTGCCCTGCGCTTGGTCAGCCATGTCGTGTAAGCCACGTGTCGAGAGTACGGAAACGCCGGAGACCCGCCAGTCGTGGTCCCACTTCCTGAGACAACTGATCACTATGCGGGATGTCTGAATCGGTTCAGCGCGGCTGCCGACCTTGGACGACGTTGGTCGCGGCGTACTTGTCGTGCAGCGCCTGCCGCTTGCCGTCCCACAGCGGCCACAGGACGTCGAGCAGGCTGACGACGCTTCCGACGAGCCCGACGGCCGCCGGCAGGAAGCCGAGCGCCTCGAACGCGCTGCTCACCCCGACCCGCTTGGCCACGGCCCGCCCCGGCGGCGGTCCGGCCACGTCGCGCAGCCGGACACTGATCCCGATCGCCTTCTTGCCGGGCGTCGCCCCGGTCCGGACCAGGAAGAAGTACTGGTACGCGAAGTTCATCGCGAGGTAGATCACGAAGGCCGGGACGTACCAGCGGTACTCCGTCCACGGCTCGTCGAAGTACGACGCCTCGGGGTCCATCGCGTCGATCCAGCGGTAGAGGAAGTAGCCACTGACCGGCAGGCTCGCGACCGACACGATCACCCAGTCGAACAACGAGGCCACGGCGCGCTGCCACCACCCGGCCAACGGGACTCCGTCCGGCGTACTGGGCAGTGCCGGGGCGAAGTCCTGAGCGGTCATGCGCTCAGGGTGAGACCTTCCGGGGTCAACCGGCTCGACTGTTCAGGCAGGGTGCAACAGTCAGCTGGCGCGGGCTACCGCGGCGCCCAGGGCCGCGATCACGTCGGCCTTGCGCGGGGCGCCGCTGGCGCGGGTGACGGTGTCGCCGTCGGCGTCGAGCACCAGGACGGTCGGCGTCCGCAGGATGTTGAGCCGGCGGACGAGCTCGAGGTTGGACTCGGCGTCGATCTCGACGTGCCGGACGCCGTCAACCATGCCCTCCACCTCGGCCAGGACCCGTCGGGTCGCCCGGCACGGCGCGCAGAAAGCCGAGGAGAACTGCAGCAGCGTCGCGCGCTCCCCCAGCTCCACTCCGATGTCGTCAGCCGTCAGCTGATCGCCGTTGTCCACCGCAGGCCTCTCCACCGTCCGCGTCGCGCGGAAGCGTCCGTCGTACCAGGTCTTGAGCACGCTCAGCAGCACCCCGGCGACCACCGCGGCGACCAGCACGACAATCCCTGGACTCACAGCAATCGAGAGTACGTCGCTGCACTTTCGGATCCACGCGGGCGTTCACTCCTTGGACAGCTCGGCCGCCAGCAGCGTCCTGGGGTCGCCGGTGAGCTGGTGCGTCGACCGGCCCGTTGGCCAGGGCAACGTGTCGTCGCCGTCGCCGGGGTACCTCGGTACGACGTGGAAGTGCAGGTGGTCGATGCTCCGGCCGGAGTCCGGGCCGGAGGCGTTGAGCACGCAGACGCCCGTTGCGCCGAGCGCATCGGGCATCGCGCGGGCGACCCGGCGTACGAGCTCGGTCGTCGCGATCAGGTCGTCGGGGCCGACGTCGAGGACGCCGAGATCGCAGTGCCGGCGCGGTACGACGAGAGTGTGGCCGGGGGCGATCTCCGAACCGGGCAGAGGCGAGAAGGCAACGGCCGCCTCGTCCTTCGCGACCCACTGGGCGGAGTCGGCGGCGATCAGGTCACAGAAGACGCAGTCCATGGGGAGCAGTCTGGCGGTAATGGGCAGGCTCGGCCTGGGGTTTTCGGGTTGAATGGGGGCGTGGACGGAGGGCTGACGGTGCGCGCCGGGGTGGTGATCCCCGAGGCCGAGCTGGGGTGGCGGTTCTCGCGCTCGAGCGGGCCGGGCGGCCAGTCGGTGAACACGGCCGACAGCCGCGTCGAGCTGATCTTCGACCTGGCGGCGACGTCCGCCCTGGGCGAGCCGTTGAAGAACCGCGCCCTCGAGCGCCTGTCGACCCGGCTGGTCGACGGCGTACTGACGATCGCCGCGTCCGAGCACCGTTCCCAGTGGCGCAACCGCGAGGCGGCCCGGGCCCGGCTGGCCAGCCTGCTGCGCGACGCGATCGCGGCCCCGCCCCGGCAGCGGCGTCCGACCCGCCCGTCGAAGGGCGCCGTACGCCGCCGCCTGGACGAGAAGAAACGCCGCGGCGAGACCAAACGCCTCCGCGGCCGCCCCTTCGACTGAGCCCGCGGCGGCCCCCACCCTGGATACGCTTCGGCTGTGCAGGACACGGGGAGCGGAGAACGGGAGGAACTGCCCGAGCTGAAGGACCTGAAGGTCCGGGGCCGGCCGGTCAGGACCTGGGTGATCGGTGCGGTCGTCGTACTACTGGCGATCTCGGCCGCCTTCGGTGGACTGGCCAAGGCCTCCGACGAAGTCCCGGCGGTCGGCCCGGGGACAGCCGTCGACGCCGGCCAGTTCAGCGTGACCGTCCAGCGGGTGGTGATCGTCGAGGACCTCAAACCGCTCTTCACCCCCGACGAGGGCGGCGTCCTGATCGGCGTCGTGCTCAAGCTCGAGCTGACCGACAAGACCGGCGTCGAACCGCCGCGCGACCTGATCCGGCTGCTCGACGTCAACGGCGTCAAGCCCACCGACGCGCCGATCGGCACCACCAACCTGCGCGACCAGACCCAGGACCCGGTGCTCACCCCGCACCACGCCGAGGACGTCGCGTACGTCTGGAAGTTGCCCAAGGCCACCGATCTCCCGCGCGAGGTCAAGCTCGGCGTCCAGCACTACGAGTTCCGCGAGTCGGTCCTGGACCACCACGAGAACTGGACCAAGGACACGATCGCCGCCGAGGTGACCGTGCCGGTGAAGGACAACAGGAAATGACCCGCCGCAAGCTCGTCGACACGGCCCTGGTCGCCGTCGTCCTGGTCGCGATCGTCGGCCTGTACCGGCTCACGCCGACCGAGAAGGACTTCCAGCAGCCGATCGCGGTCAAGGGCGTCGCGGGCCAGGCCGTGCACACGCCACGCTTCGACTTCACCGTGGAGAAGGTCCGGATCAGCAAGAAGCTCCGCGTCCCGCGCACGACGCCGGACCGTGACACGCTGACCGACTTCGTCGTGATCGACGCCGTGGTCACCGCCAACCGCGAACCGATCCACCTGCAGAAGATCGGCATCCGGGCTTCCGACGGTACGACGTACGCCGCGGCGAACCGCAGCGAGCTGGACCGCAGCGACCTGACCGGCTTCCAGTTCGCGCCCGGCATCCCCGTCCGCGGCCCGCTGGTGGTCGAGATGCCGGCCGATCAGTTGCCGGGAGCAACGTTGCTGGTGCTGGAGAAGCAGATCTTCACCGACCTGGAGCCGCAGGCAACGATCGCGCTGGAGGTCTCGAAGGACCAGCTCGACGGCCTGCGCGAGGACGTCGCGATCCTGAACCCGGCGGTGGAACGATGACCGCGCGCCGCGCCCGGCCGAACTGGATCCGGCGCAACACGATCGCCCTGGCCTCGCTCGTGCTCACGATCCCGCTGCTCGGCTGGTGGTCGGTGCGCAGCGACTACGACTCCTGGTACGACAGCGAGCCGCGCGACGCGGTCGAGGTCGCGGCCGGCGGTACGTCGTACCAGGACGCCACCTGGTTCGCGGCGAGCGTCGAGACCGACCCTCAGCCGCGGGCCGGGCGGACCGGTACGCCGCTGCCCGACGGCACCACGCGGATCCGCGTGTACTTCCGGCTGCAGGTCGACGACGTCGCCAAGCTGGAGAAGCTCGGCGGGTGCCGGATCCATCTGCGCGCGAACGACGGCCGGACCTGGGACGAGTCGATCCTGGACGACGAGTTCCAGGACCGGCCGACCGGTTGCACCGGCGGCTACGACGACAATCCGCAGAGCTGGCGGGATCCGCAACTGGCGCCGTACTTCCTGAAGCCGGTGGCGGGTAAGCCGTACGAGACGGTCGCGGTGTTCGTCGTACCGACTTCCGTCGCGGCCGAAGTGCGGCCGACGATCACGTGGGAGACCCGGCTTCCGCAGTATCTGGCATTCCCGAGGTAGCGGCGGTCAGGTCGGTGACGCCGTAGTCTTCACTGCCGTCGCCGGTCGGGTGCACCGGGCGGGTCCGCGGCTTGAGGTAGCCGGCCAGGCCGCCCACCATGCGGTCGTAGGCCGCGGCGAGCAACGCGATCTGCAGCATGATCTTCAGCGCCTCGACGGCCAGCCCGATCGGCTCGTCGATGACCTTCCAGAACTGCAGCGACTGGGGGCCGACGACGTAGTCGCGCAGCAGGATCCAGACCGCGCCGGCGGCGTACGTGACGACCGCCCAGGCCAGGAAGTAGCCGAGCATCGGCCGGATCCCCGACCGCGCGACCAGCCGGAACGCGTCCCGGACCGGCCGCCAGCGGTCACGCCAGTCGGACACCATCGAGTTGCCGGCCACCTGGACCAGCCGCGGCGTGCGCTGCCAGCGGTTGCTGATCCGGTCGAACCGCCAGCGCAGCTGCTCGATCCGCTCCGCCTTCGGCACCGCCCGGCCGTAGATCACCGCAGTCATCGTGATCCACATCAGCGGCAGCACCGCGGCGCTCCACAGATCACCGATGCCCGCGGCAATGAATCCGGTGACGGCGTCCCAGATCTCGCGGATCCGCTCGACGCCGAGCACGTGGTCGAGCACCCAGCCGTAGGCGTCGTGGCCCCACTGCCACATGACCCGCTCCTTCAGCCAGCCCTTCGGCGAGGGCAGGTAGGCGGAGGCCTGGTAGGCGACGACGAAGATCCAGAGTGCCTCGAGGTAGGTGACGAACAACTTGCGGACCGGTCCGCCGTCGCGGTTCTTCTTGAACACCAGCCGCAGCAGGTACGCCGCGATGCCGAGCCCGATGAACAACCAGGTCGACAACGCCTGCAGCCCGGTCGGCGCCTGCTGGATCGTGCCGCCGCTGAGTGTGGTGGCGGCGTCGTCCATCAGGTTGTGGACGGCCAGCTGGTACTCGTAGTTCAGCGCCTCGGCCTGCAGGAACTTGTACGCCGCGTAGAACGCCAGGAACGGCAGCAACGCCGACGCCAGCGCGTCGACCGCCCCCGGCTCCTTGCCCGGCTCGACGCCGTCCGGCGCGAGCACGCCCTCGGACACCGCCCGCCGGTGGAAGGGCAGCTCACCGCGCAGTACCAGGAACATCGCGACGTACATCGCCAGCGAGATCACCACCAGCAGCGCCAGCACGGCGATCCCCGCCGCCTGCGCCCGCGCCCCCGCCTGCACCGCGACCCACAGCACCCCGCGATGCAGCAACTCGGCGACCACGAACACCGCCAGCAATCGAGGCCAAGCCCGCCCGAACAACCCCGCCGCCCGGCCCACCGTAGTGAGCAGGGTCCCCGTGTCCTGTGCCACAACCGCGCAATCTACCGGCCGAGGAGTCCTTGATCGGCGTTTATCGGGTAGCCGCCGGGCGTTCGGGTTGGCACCATCGACCGGTGAACGAACGAGCCCTCAGCTTCGGATCCGTCGCAGCCGCCTACGAGCGCTACCGGCCCGGGTATCCCCCGGAACTGGTCGACGCGGTACTCCGGTACGCGGAGACGTCGGTCCACACAGCATTGGAAATCGGCGCCGGCACCGGCAAGGCGACCCGCGCCTTCACCGCCCGCGGTATCGCGGTCACCGCCACCGAGCCCGACCCTGCCATGCTCGCCGAGCTACGCCGCCAGGTCCCGGAGGCATCGGCCTACCAAAGCACCTTCGAGGACCTGCCCGCCGGTACGACGTACGACCTGGTCTTCGCAGCCGCCGCCCTCCACTGGACCAACCCCACCGGCCGCTGGGAACGAATCGCAGGCCTGCTCGCCCCAGGCGGCACCTTCGCCTCCTTCGGCGGCCCCTTCCGCCTGGCCGACCCCGCCGTAGACCAAGCAGTCCGCACCGTAACCCGCCGCTACCTCGAAACCGACGAGATCCCGTCCCCCGACGGCACCCCCGAGAACAGCCCGATGCAGTGGCCCGGCACCGAACTCCTCCGCTCGCCACTCTTCACCGACGTCCACCAGTCGACGATCCACCGCCAAGTCACCATGCCCAGCCACGAGTACGTCGCCCACCTGTCCACCATCTCGGCCTACCTACAACTCCCCGAGCCCACCCGCCTCCAAGCCCTCACCGAGGTGCTCCAGGTCCTCCCCTTAGAGGTCACCATGAACACCGACCTGACCCTCCACCTGGCGCGGCGCGCGAACTAGCTCGCCGCCCGCCTGCCACCGCCGTGTGCCACCCGCCGCCCGTCACCTCGGCGTGCCACCGCCGCCGTCTACTCCCGCCCGAGGCCACGACACCGGCCACCGCCCGGTGCCACCGCCGCCGCGTGCCACCGCCGCCGGGTGCCACCGCCGCCGGGTGCCACCGCCGCCGGGTGCCACCGCCGCCGCGTGCCACCGCCGCCGGGTGCCACCGCCGCCGCGTGCCACCGCTGTCTGCCCCAGGTGCCGTCTGCCCCGCCACCTGCACCAAGCCCCCACCGCCCACCAGGCACCGGGCACCGGGCACCGGGCACCGGGCACCGGGCACCATCACCCCACCCTCTTCTCATCCGGCCGCCGCGGCCTCAGCCAACTCCGGCGTCGTCGGCCGCATCGCATGCGACCTCACCTCAGCGACGTACTGGAGAAAAGAACTGGCGGCACGGGCGAAGTCGGGGGCGGTCTGCCCGCAAACGGCATCAGATGGTGGCTCAGCCCGCAAACGGCAACCTGTGTTGGGCTCAGCCGTCTACAGCGACGCCACGTAACGGGCTCAGCCGCCCGCGAACGGCGGCAGCGCGTCCACCACCGCGCCGTCCTCGAGCTCAGCGGTCAACTCCACACGCTCCCCGGCGACCAGGAAAGTGCAGATGCCCAGCACCCGCGCCAGCTCCGGCCGTCCGGCTGAGACCGTGTCCACGAGTTCCTTGACCGAACCGGCCTGCGCGGTCGCGGTCGACTCCCCGGCCGCGGCGCGGGCGGCGGCGAAGTATCTGATGGTCACTTCCGGCATGTGGGAGACGCCTCACTGATCGACGGGGTCCTGGAGTATTATGTCAGCTTGCTGTTCCACACCAGTGTGTCTCGGGCCCCCGGCAATGACGCCGCTGGGGCCTGACGTGCTTCAGGACCGGTTCGCTCACCCGCGACCCGCCGACCCGCACAAGGAGACAGCGTGAGCACGTTGTTGCTGCTGACGAACGCGCTGCAGGCCTCCACCGAGGTGCTGCCCTCTCTGGCCCTGCTCCCGCACCAGATCCGGATCCTGCCGTCCGAGGTCGCCGCGCTGGTCGACGCGCCGGACGCCGACGCCGTCCTGCTCGACGCCCGCCGTGACCTGGTCACGGTCCGCGGGGTGGCACGGCTGATCCGGACCACCGGCATCGACGTACCGCTGTTCCTGGTCGTCACCGAGGGCGGCCTGACCGCGGTCAACGCGGACTGGGGCGCCGACGACGTCCTGCTCGACACCGCCGGCCCCGCCGAGATCGAGGCCCGTCTGCGGCTGGTGATCGGCCGCTTGGCCGCGGCTCGTAACGAGGATCCCGAAACCACGCTGATCCGCAGCGGCGACGTGGTCATCGACGAGGCGTCGTACACGGCGAAGCTGAACGGGCGCGCGCTCGACCTCACGTACAAGGAGTTCGAGCTCTTCAAGTTCCTCGCCCAGCACCCGGGCCGCGTCTTCACCCGTGAGCAGCTGCTCCAGGAAGTCTGGGGCTACGACTACTTCGGCGGCACCCGCACGGTCGACGTCCACGTCCGCCGCCTGCGCGCCAAGCTCGGCCCCGAGCACGAGTCCCTGATCGGCACCGTTCGCAACGTCGGCTACCGGTTCGTCATCCCGCCGACCACCAAGGACCGGGAAACGGCCGACGCGAAAGTCTGAGTCACCGCGTACGACGAACCTCCTGAGTCACACCAGTCACATGCGCCCCAACCCCGGCTGCTTTCCCACCCTGCAACGGATCTGACCGCACTAGTTCGGGCTTGGACCGGCGTGTAGCCGGGGTGCTACCTTGCGTATTCGGTCTGTTCACGAAAGGTGACCGATGGCGCACGCTCCGACTTCGCACCGCCGCGGTGCTGCTGCTCACGCATCGCATCGCAGCGATCCGTCCGACGGACCGATCCAGACGATCACCTGGCTCGGCCTGACCTTCGCCCTGGCTCTCGGCCTGCTGCTCAGCAGCCGCGCGCACGTCGGCGTCCACGCGGCCGGCATCACCCTGCTGGTGATGCTCATCCCGCTCACGATCGCGGTCTTCGGGGCCGGTATCCGTCGCGGCATCGGCTCCGGCCGCGCCGCCATCTCCACCGGCGTCGCCCTGGCGTTCGTCATCCTCAAGTTCGTCCTCTGACCCCAACGCCTCAGGACGCCGGCTCCCAACGCCTCAGGGCGCCGGCCACCAGTACGCCGTACGCCCTGAAGCCCGCCCGGATCACCTTCGACAGAAGGCAACCCGGGCGCCCGGCGTACCGGGCCTCACCTCGCGGCAGGCCCGGTCTTCGTCAGGAGACGCTGATCCGGTCCGTCGGGCCGGGGGTGTACGGGTCGTGCGCGGCCAGGTACGCCGCGAACGCGTCGATGTCGAGCCCACCGAAGAACTTGTTCGTCGCCGTGGTGAACGCCGGGAACCCGTCGCCACCGTCGGACAGGAAGTTGTTCGTCACGATCCGGTACGTCGTACCGTCCACGATCGGCTGCCCGGCGATCTTCACCGAGGCCGCGTCCACCTTCGCGCCCGGCGTACCGGCCGGGTTGTAGGTGTAAGTGATCCCGGCGACCTGCAGCACCTTGTTCGCGGCCTGGTTCGCGCCCGAGAACTGCTGCTCCAGCAGCGCCTTGATCTGCGTCCCGGTCATGTCCATCGACACCAGGAAGTTGTTGAACGGCTGCACCGTGAACGCCTGACCGAAGGTCACCGCGCCGCCGTTGGAGGCGAGGTCGGCCCGGATGCCGCCCGGGTTCATGAAGGCGACCACCGGGGTCTTGCCGCCGGTGACCGTCGACGGGTCGGCCAGCTGGGCGTCGGCGATCAGGTTGCCCAGCGGCGACTCGCCCGAGTCGTCCGGCGTCCGCACCACCGACGGGGTGGTGATGTGCCCGATCACCTTGGACTCGATCGGCGCGACCAGGGTCTGGTACTTGGTGATCAGCTTGGTGAGGTCACGGTTCTTCGGCACGTCCTGGGTGACGATCAGGTTGTTGGCCAGCGTGTTCAGCCGGTCGACGTCCTTGGTCGCGTTGTTGATGCTGAGCCGCACCTGGGTGACGACCTTGCCGAACGACGACGCGCTGGTGACGAGGCGCGGCTTGCCGGCCGGGTCGTTGATCGAGCAGTTGTACGCCGTGTGGGTGTGGCCGGAGATGACCGCGTCGATCGCCGGGTCGAGGTTCTTGGCGATGTCGGTGACCGGGCCGGAGATCCCCGGGCAGCTGTTGAACGCGCGCGGGTCGCTCGGGAAGCCGCCCTCGTGCAGCAGCACGACGATCGACTCGATGCCCTGCTTGCGCAGCTTGGGAACGAGCGCGTTCGCGGTCTCGACCTCGTCGGTGAACTTCAGCCCCTCGACGCCGGCCTTGGTGACGATGTTCGGCGTCGCCTCCAGCGTCATGCCGATGAACGCGATCTTCTGGCCGTTCTTGAACCGCTTGACCGTGTACGGCGCGAGCAGGGTCTGCTGGGTGTTCTCGAAGAACACGTTGGCCGACAGGTAGTCGAAGTCGGCGCCCTTGAACCTGGCCTTCGGGTCCGGGCAGGAGTTCTGGTTGTTCTGCCCGTCGCCGTCGTTCAGGCAGCCGCCGGTCTGCATCCGGAGCAGCTCGTGCCAGCCCTCGTCGAACTCGTGGTTCCCGACCGACGCGGCGTCCAGCCCCATCTCGTTCATCGCCTCGATGGTCGGCTCGTCGTGGAACGCGGCCGACAGCAGCGGGGACGCACCGATCAGGTCACCCGCGGCGACCGTCACGCTCTCCTGGCCCTGCGCCTTCGCCGCGGCGCGCAGGTTCTCCAGGTGGGTGGCCAGGTACTCCGCGCCACCGGCCGGGGTCCCGTTCACGTTGCCGCTGGAGCTGGTCGCCGGGTTGGGCGCCAGGTTGCCGTGGAAGTCGTTCAGCGCAAGGAGGTTGATCTGGGTGTGCGTCGGCTTCGGTTTGGCCGGCGCAGCCTGGGTCACGGTTCCCCCCGTGGCCAAGCCGAGTGCCACCGCGGTTCCGGCGGCCAGCAGGGCAACCGCCCGCGGACCCCTGAACCACGTCTTGTCTCGTCCGGTGAAGGCCATGTCTACTCCGTTGTAGTTTCGGTCCGCATTGGTGTGCGGTGCCGCGAAATTACCCGACACCGGCAGGACCGTCCAAGGACTTGGCGATGAACTGACCAGGACCTTTTACGGTATTCACGTGACCCTCGAAGCAGTTCCCTCACCGTTGCCCTCGGCCACCGCGGCCGCCGTCACCGAACTCGCTCGCCTGGCCGCGCAGAGCGACGACGTCAACCCGCTGTCCGAGCAGACGCTGCTCCACCTCGACGGCGAGCACCACGGCGACCTGCACGTCCTCGCGTACGCCGGTGAGCCCGGAACCCTGGACGTCGCCGGCCTGTCCACCACCCCCGGCGACCTGGTCGGCTACGCCACCCTCGGCCCCGACGGATCCGCTGAGCTCGTCGTCTCCCCCGCGGCCCGCCGCCAGGGAACCGGCACGGCGCTGTTGCGCACCCTGATCGACCACGCCGACGAGAAGCTCCGCGTCTGGGCCCACGGCCGCCTCCCCGGCGCCGACGAACTGGCCGCGTCGTTCGACCTGAACGTCAGTCGCGAGCTGTACTTCTTACGCCGTACGAGCGCACCGCTGCCCGAGATCAGGTGGCCGGACAACATCGACGTCCGCACCTTCGTCCCCGGCCAGGACGACGCCGCCTGGCTGAAGGTCAACGCCGCCGCCTTCGCGAGCCACCCCGAGCAGGGCGCCTGGACGGCCGCCGACCTCAACGACCGCTTCCACCAGGACTGGTTCGACCCCGAGGGCTTCTTCCTCGCCGTCGACCGGGAGACCGGCGAGGTCGCCGGATTCCACTGGACCAAGATCGAGCACAACGAGGGCGAGGTGTACGTCGTAGGCGTCGCCCCCACCCACCAGGGCTCCGGCCTCGGCAAGGCCCTCACGCTCCAGGGCCTCCACCATCTCCAGGAAACCCGGCACCTGGACACCATCACCCTGTACGTCGACGGCACCAACACCGCGGCCCGCCGCCTGTACGAGTCCCTCGGCTTCACCACCGCCGCGCTGGACGTCCAGTACGCCCCCGCCACCCTGTGAACGGTGTCACACCGAAATCATCCGCTCACATCGCGTCATAAACCGTCACAGTCGCCGTCCCACCATCAACCAGGAGCCGTCCGAGCCTCTCACCCCCCAGCCGGGCGGCTCCTGGGCCCACGCGGGTTATCCACAGCTGCAGCTTTTCCCATCTCGCCCGTCCCCCACGGACAGTTACGATCGACCAGTCGACTACGGAGGGCTGACGAACGTGACATTCCGCAACAACCTGACGGCATCAATCGCCGCCTGCCTGCTCACCACAGCCCTGGCCGCCTGCTCCAACAGCAGCCCAGAAGCAGGACGCCCGGAGACGGGACCGCCGCCTTCGACTGGTTCGCCTGACCGGCCCTCGAGCGCCACCCCATCAGCATCCGCAACTGCACCGAGCAAACCGCCCTCGCGGCCGACACCTGCCTCAGGTGCGAGCCTTGCTGCCGGCGAGGCATTCATCGCGTACTACGTGAGCCTCCTCAACTACTCCTACGCGACCGGCGACCCCAAGCCCTTCATGGCCGAAAGCGACCAAGGCTGTCTCGGTTGCAAAGCGCTGGCTGGCTACGTTCAGAAGGTCAATGCACAAAACGGTGGACTCACCGGTGACTACGTGGACAAGTTGCAGGCGGTCAAGGAGATCTACCGCGGTGAGGCCGGGAAACTGGGTGGCTCCGCAACTCTCAAATCGGGTGACTTCGTGGAGCGGGCCAGCCCCAGCGCCTCACCGGTGCCGAAGAAGAGCGCGACCGGCACCATGGAATTCACCTTGTCCCCCTCCGGCGGCAATTGGGTGATGTTCGAAATGCAGATCACCTGATGCAGGCGCCACTTCGATCGTGGGCCGTGCTGACGTCGCTGGTAGTCGTCGGGACCGTGAGCGTCGGCGTAGGGCCAATTGGAACTGCGGTCGGCATGCCTGCCAGACCATCGGGCACGGCGACCAAGAACCCCTCAAAACCTCCCGCCAAGAAACCTGATGTGGACGCGAAGCCGTCCCGCTGGGGAATCGTCCTGGGCGGCCACGGGAAAGAATCTGGGCGGCTCACTCCTCGAAAGGAGTCGAAGCCTGGCCCCGAGTCCGAGGACGACTACCCGAGAAAAGGTCCGGCTCAGCCAGTTGGAGAGTCGAGACGGCGAACTCCGTTCCGGTTGAACCGCGGGATCTGCGGGTTGCCTGCTGCTGATGGAAGCGGGCGGATGGGGCCGGCACGTTGCCAGGAGGACGAACCCGTGGAGCCGGATCAGCCGACGCCTTCGGTGCCTGTTCAGCCGGACCTGCCTCGGCCGGAGGACGTCACCTGGGAACAGGTGCTGAGTGAGACGAAGAACGTGGCCTTCCCCGGGTTGCGGGTCAAAGTGCAGCCGGCGGACAAGACCCTGGTGAATCTGGACACGATCGTTTACACCGATCAGGCCGAGGTGACGAGCACGACCGTGACGCTGCTCGGGTTTCCCGTGGTGGTTGAGGCGACGCCGATGAGTTACACGTGGCGGTTCGGGGACGGGACGACGGTGACGACCGAGTCGCCGGGGAAGCCGTATCCGGCCAAGGAGATCACTCACAAGTACCTGAAGCGCGCCTCGGTGAGCATCACGCTCACCACCAACTACGCGGCCCGCTTCAACGTCGACGGGACCGGCTGGCAGTACATCGCGGGCACTGTCCCGATCACCGGCCCGGCGACACCTCTGCAGGTGCAGGAAGCGGTGCCAGTGCTGGTGGATCCGCCGAATTAAGGGTTGAGCACCGACTTCAGGTGGGTGTGGATTCGGCGTTGGGCTGCTCGCGTGGCGCCGCCGAGGTTGAGCATGTTGGCGAAGCCGTGGATGAGGGTGGGCTCCTGGTGGTGGATCGTGGGAACACCGGCGGCAGTCAGAGCGGCGGCGTACTCGTTGCCTTCGTCTCGGAGGGGGTCGAAGCCTGCGGTGACCACGTAGGCGGGGGCGAGGCCTTCCAGGGGACCGAAGAGCGGGGAGACTCGGGGGTCGGGGCGTAGCGCTGGGTCGGGGGTGTAGTGCTCGCGGTACCACATGATCTCTTCCTCGGTGAGGAAGAAGCCCTCGGAGAAGAGGTCTCGGGACGGGCGGCGGCCGACCAGGTCTACGGCGGGGTAGAGGAGCAGCTGCAGCGCCGGGGACGGGAGATCGCGTACGACGCATTGCTGGGCGACGATGGCGGCGAGGTTGCCGCCGGCTGAGTCGCCGCCGACGGCGACGAGGGACGGATCGGCGCCCAGGTCCTCGGCGTGTTCGACGGCCCAGCTGAAGGCGGCGACGGCGTCCTCGGCGGCGACCGGTGCGGGTGCCTCGGGAGCGAGGCGGTAGTCGACGGAGAGGACGCGGACGCCGGTCTCGGCGGCGACGTCGCGGCAGTAGGCATCGTGGGTCGTGAGGTCGCCGACGACCCAGCCGCCGCCGTGGAAGAAGACGAGGAGGCCGCGGCCCGGCGTACGGGGGACGTAGAGGCGGGCGCCGAGTTGGCCGTCGGCGCCGCGGACGGTGAGTTCCGTCACGCGCTGGATCTCGCGGGGCGGGCCGGCGACCAGGGCGGTGCCGCGGAGCAGACCGGCCCGGGCCGCGGCGACCGACTTCGGGACGCCGCCGCTGCCGGGGAGCAGGGCCTCGAGCCGGAGCAGGAGCTGCAGGTCGGGGTCGAGAACGTTGCCGTCGATCACGATCGGGGCGCCGGCCAGGCGGTGGCGGACCGCCGGAGGCAGCGCGTAGACCGGGGTCAGGGCATGGCCCTGGACAGCCTTCTGGACGGTTCGGAGCAGCGCGTCCACTCGTGGGTTCACAAAGAGTGACGCTAGCAACAACCGCCCGAATCGTGCAGACACAACCCGGACATGCCTCCAGCCACCTGCCGTTCACCAAAGGATGGGATGCTGGTCGACGTGGCTGGAGACTTGTTGGCGTCGCACAACCGGGAGTACGACGTCGAGCCCCCGTACGACATCACGGAGGCCGGCGACCTTCCCGAGGACCGGTTCTCGGACCGCGAGCTGAGCTGGCTGGCGTTCAACCAGCGGGTGCTCGAGCTGGCCGAGAGCGACCGCGTGCCGTTGCTGGAGCGGGCCAAGTTCCTGGCCATCTTCGCCAGCAACCTCGACGAGTTCTACATGGTCCGGATCGCCGGCCTGAAGCGCCGGATCGCAGCCGGCGTCGCCGTCCGGGCCGCCAGCGGCCTGATGCCGCGCGAGGTGCTCGACCGGAGCCTGAGCCGCAGCCGCGAGCTGATGGACCGCCAGGCCGAGACGTGGCGCAAGGTCGTGCTGCCGGCCCTGGTCAAGGAGGGCATCGACATCCTCCGCTGGGACGAGCTGGAGCACGCCGAACGCGAGGCGATGACACAGTTCTTCAAGGACCGCGTCTTCCCGGTGCTGACCCCGCTCGCCGTCGACCCGTCGCACCCGTTCCCGTACATCTCCGGCCTGTCGCTCAACCTGGCCGTCGTCGTCCGCAACCCCGACTCCGGCGGCGAGCACTTCGCCCGCGTGAAGGTCCCGCCGCTGCTGCCCCGGTTCGTGAAGGTCGCCGAGGGCCGGTTCGTCCCGCTCGAGGACGTCATCGCGACCCACCTCGGCCAGCTGTTCCCGGGCATGGAGGTGACCCAGGTCCACACCTTCCGGGTCACCCGCAACGAGGACCTCGAGGTCGAGGAGGACGACGCGGAGAACCTGCTCGCCGCGCTCGAGAAGGAGCTGCTGCGGCGCCGGTTCGGCCCGCCGGTGCGGCTCGAGGTGGAGGAGTCGATCGACCCGAAGGTCCGGGCGCTGTTGGTCTCCGAGCTCGGCGTCACCGAGGCCGAGGTGTTCGAGGTGCCGGGTCCGCTGGACCTGCGCGGCCTGTTCGACA
The DNA here is from genome assembly GCF_039529595.1 of Kribbella lupini. Classification (NCBI taxonomy): domain Bacteria; kingdom Bacillati; phylum Actinomycetota; class Actinomycetes; order Propionibacteriales; family Kribbellaceae; genus Kribbella; species Kribbella lupini. Next base: position 1,203,782 of record NZ_BAAANC010000002.1, read on the forward strand.
TCGCGTCGCTGGACCGCGCCGAGCTGAAGTACCCCGGGTTCGTCCCGTCGACGCACCCGCACCTGGCCGAGGTGGAGACCTCCAACCCGGCCGACATGTTCCACGCGCTCAAGCAGCGCGACGTACTGGTTCACCACCCGTACGACAGCTTCTCGACCAGCGTGCAGCGGTTCATCGAGCAGGCCGCGGCCGATCCGCACGTGCTGGCGATCAAGCAGACCCTGTACCGGACCAGCGGTGACTCCCCGATCGTCGACGCGCTGATCGACGCCGCCGAGGCCGGCAAGCAGGTGCTGGTCCTCGTCGAGATCCAGGCCCGGTTCGACGAGCAGGCCAACATCAAGTGGGCCAGGCAGCTCGAGCACGCCGGCTGTCACGTCGTGTACGGCGTGATCGGGCTGAAGACGCACTGCAAGCTGTCGATGGTGGTCCGCGACGAGCCGGACGGTCTGCGTCGCTACGCCCACATCGGCACCGGCAACTACCACCCGAAGACGGCCCGGATGTACGAGGACCTCGGCCTGCTGACCAGCGACAAGGTCGTCACCGAGGACATCGCCCACCTGTTCAACCACCTGTCCGGCTTCGCCCGCAGTACCGGGTCACGCCGGCTGCTGGTCGCTCCCCAGTCCGTACGCCGGGGCCTGCTGGACCGGATCGAGCGGGAGGTCCAGCACCACCTGGCCGGCCGTCCCGCCCGGGTCCGGATCAAGGTGAACAGCCTGGTCGACGAGGCCCTGTGCGACGCCCTGTACCGGGCGTCCCAGGCCGGTGTCCCGGTCGACCTGTGGATCCGCGGCATCTGCACCATCCGGCCCGGCGTACCGGGGCTGTCGGACAACATCCGCGTCCGCAGCATCCTCGGCCGGTTCCTGGAGCACAGCCGGGTCTTCTGGTTCGACAACGGCGGCGAGTCCGAGGTGTGGATCGGCTCGGCCGACCTCATGCACCGCAACCTGGACCGCCGGGTCGAGGTGCTGGTCCAGCTCAAGCAGCAGGACCAGATCACCGAGCTGCGCGAGCTGTTCGACCTGGGCTTCGACGAGCGGACCGGGTCCTGGTGGCTGCAGCCCGACGACACCTGGCAGGCCAAGCTCACCGGCCCGGACGGCGAGCCGCTGCGTGACCTGCAGGAGCGCCTGATCGCGACCCGCGGCCGACGCCGTCAGGCCGATCCCAACTAGGGCCCCGAAGGCTGGAGACGATGAGCAACCCGGCGCCCGTGATCGCCGCGGGTGGTGTGGTGTGGCGGGAACGCCGTGGCACGCGCCAGGTCCTGCTGGTGCACCGCCCCCGGTACGACGACTGGTCCCTGCCGAAGGGCAAGCTGACCGCGCACGAGCACGTGCTGTCCGCGGCGCGGCGCGAGATCGAGGAGGAGACCGGCCTGCGGGTCGTGCTCGGCCCGGCGCTCGGCGTCCAGCGGTACGACGTCCGCAAGAACGGCGCGACGGTGCCGAAGCTGGTGCACTACTGGTCCGCCGAGACCCGCGGCGACGGCGAGTTCGTCCCGAACGACGAGGTCGACCGGGTCGCGTGGCTCGGGGTCGACGAGGCCGCCGCCCGGCTCAGCTACCCGCGGGATGTGGACATCCTGCGCAAGCTCGAGTCCGCCGTACCGGTGGTCGCGTCGCTGGTCCTGATCCGGCACGCTGAGGCGGTCAAGCGCAAGGACTGGGACGGCGACGACACGGATCGTCCGCTGTCGGACGACGGCCGGGTCACCGCCGAGCGGCTGGTCGACGTACTGGCCGCGCTCGGCGTGGACCGGATCCGCAGCAGCGACGCCGAGCGGTGCGCGGCCACGGTCACCCCGTACGCCGCGGCGACCGGCCGCAAGATCCACCTGCACCCGGAGATCTCCGAGCGAGGGTTCGAGGCCGACGAACACGCGATGGAGGGCCTGGCCGGGACGGCCTGGAAGCACGGCCGCGTGACGGTTGTCTGCTCGCACCGGCCGGTGCTTCCCGCGCTCGCGCGGGAGCTCGGGCTCCCGGTCGGCAAGTTCTCCCCCGGCGCGTTCGTCGTCGCGCACCTGCTCGCCGACGGCCGGCTGGCCCACGAACGGTTCGGAGCGCCGTAGGGATGTGACTCCGCGCGATCCCGCCAATGCAAAGAGATCGTCACAGTCGGGGTCGCCGCCGAGTGCCGTGGGCCCTGCCGGGTATGTTCCTACCGAGGAAACCGGCGCCCTACCGGGAGCCGGCGGCACGGAGAGGCCGGGACCGCACCATGACACCGATGCGCGAACTGACCCTGATCGGGATCCGGATGGAGTCGCCCAACCGGGCGCCCGTGATGATGCTGCGCGAGACCGAGGGCTACCGCTACCTGCCGATCTCGATCGGTTCGGTGGAGGCGACCGCGATCGCGTACGAGGAGCAGGGCCTGCGGCCCTCCCGTCCGCTGACGCACGACCTGATGCGCGACCTGATCGAGGCGTTCGGCGTGCACATCGAGGCGGTGGAGATCGTCGAGCTGCGCGACGCGGTCTTCTACGCCGAGCTGGTGCTGGCCAACGGCGCCCGCGTCTCGGCCCGCCCGAGCGACTCGGTCGCGCTGGCGGTCAGACTTGGTACGCCGATCCGCTGCACCGAGCAGGTCCTGCGCGAGGCCGGCGTCGCCACGCCCGAGGAGGAGCAGGCCGAGCTCGAACGCTTCCGCCAGTTCCTCGACGGCGTCGCGCCCGAGGACTTCTCCAGCTGACGCGTTTCTTCACCTCCCGTACGGCGAACGGCGGCCGAGCCATCACCCGGCCGCCATCGGCGTCGCTTCCGCTCGTCGTGCGCCGACACCGGACCGTGACCAACAGGCCCTCGATGTGACTGAGGGTCACGGCTCTTAACTCAGTTCACCTGATGGCCTCCTGGCGGCACGCCAGTCGTCGCGAGCGCTACCGAAACCGTTCACCGCTCGTTCATCCGCGACGGACCATGCGGTCACTTGCTCTCCCTACCGTCTGTGGCAGATCACAAAGTCTGAATTCCCGCAGAAGGGCAACACTCTCGTGTCCGTCAATCGCCTGCTCCGCGTCGGCACCGTCGCCGTGGCCTCCCTCGGCGTCCTCGCTCTGAGCGCCTGTGGCAGTGACCCGGAGCCGTCGGGCTCCTCGACCCCGTCGGGTTCCACCTCGTCCTCCACCGGTGGCGACTGCCCCGAGGGCACCCTGAACGCCGAGGGATCCTCGGCGCAGAAGAACGCCATCGAGGAAGTCATCGCCAAGTACAACGAGAAGTGCGCCGACGTCACGGTGAACTACAACCCGACCGGTTCCGGCGCGGGCATCAAGCAGTTCAACGCCGGCCAGGTCGACTTCGCCGGCTCCGACTCGGCGCTGAAGACCGAGGCGGCCGACGGCGGCGAGGCCGAGGCGGCTGCCGCGGCCAAGCGCTGCCAGGGCAACCCGGCGCTGAACCTGCCGATGGTCATCGGCCCGGTCGCGATCGCCTACAACCTCGACGGCGTCAGCAAGCTGGTCGTCGACGGCCCGACCGCCGCGAAGATCTTCCAGGGCACCGTCAAGACCTGGAACGCGCCGGAGCTCGCCAAGCTGAACCCGGGCGTGACCCTCCCGTCGGCTCCGATCGCGGTGTTCTTCCGCTCCGACGAGTCCGGCACCACGGAGAACTTCACCAAGTACCTGGCGGCGGCCGGCGGCGGCGCCTGGACCGGCAAGCCGGCCAAGAAGTGGACCGGCACCGGCGCCGGCAAGGAGAAGTCGGCCGGTGTGGCCGAGGGCGTGAAGAGCACCAAGAACTCGATCACCTACGTCGAGTGGTCCTACGCGGTCGACAACAAGCTCGGCATCGCGCAGGTCGACTCCGGCGCGGGCCCGGTGGAGCTTTCCGCCGAGTCCGCCTCGAAGGCGCTGGCCGCGGCCAAGCCGGCCGGTACCGGTGCGGACCTGTCGCTGAAGCTGGACTACGCCACCAAGGCGGCCGGGGTCTACCCGATCATCCTGGCGACGTACGAGATCGCCTGCAGCAAGGGCCTGCCGGCCGAGAAGACCGCGCTGGTGAAGAGCTTCCTGACCTACTTCGCGAGCACCGAGGGCCAGGGCGCGCTGACCGAGCTGAACTACGCGCCGCTCCCGGAGGAGCTGCGGACCAAGGTCGACGCCGCCATCCAGGGCATCAGCTGACCTGCAACGACCGCAGTACGGCGTGATGCGAGCCCCGGCTTCCCTCCTACGGGCAGCCGGGGCTCGCCTCGTGACCGGAGCACCCCTACAACCCGGCGCTTGGAGCAGCACCCATGAGTAGTACAGACGGCACGGAACCGCCCGGCCTGCCGCGGGACGGCCAGAAGCTGGAGCTGGGCCCGGTCGGCCACCTCGGTGACCGGCTGTTCGCGGGCCTGGCCCGCGGATCGGGCGCCCTGGTGGTCCTGATCGTCGCCTTCGTCGGCATCTTCCTGCTGGCGCTGGCGATCCCCGCCCTGACCAAGAACGAGAGCAGCTTCCTCTTCTCCCGGATCTGGGAGCCCGGCGCGCTTCCGCCGCAGTTCGGTATCGCCGCGCTGTTCTACACCACCGTGGTCAGCTCGATCATCGCGATGGCGATCGCGGTCCCGATCGCGGTCGGGGTGGCGCTGTTCACCACGTACTACGCACCGAAGCGGCTGGCCGCGCCGGTGTCGCACGCGATCGACCTGCTGGCCGCCGTACCGTCGATCATCTACGGCCTGTGGGGCATCCTGTTCTTCGCCCCGATCCTGCGCCCGGTGATCGACGGGATCGGCTCGGCGCTGGGCTGGATCCCGATCTTCGAGAAGCCGCCGACCGACAACGTCGGCGTGGTGTTCACCGCGTCGGTGGTGCTGGCGATCATGATCCTGCCGGTGGTCACCGCGATCAGCCGGGAGATCTTCGCCCAGACCCCGATCGCGCACCGCGAGGGCGCGCTGGCCCTCGGGTCGACCCGCTGGGAGATGATCCGGATGGCGGTCCTGCCGTACGGTCGCTCCGGCGTGGTCAGCGCGTCGATGCTCGGTCTGGGCCGCGCGCTCGGGGAGACCGTCGCCGTCCTGATCATCTTGTCGGTGCCGAACGGCAACGACCCGTGGAACTCCTCGATCTTCGCCGGCGGCGAGACCTTCGCCTCGAAGATCGCCAACAACGCCGCCGAGTTCGACACCCCGGAGAAGACCGGGGCCTACATCGCGGCCGGCCTGGTGCTGTTCGTGGTGACCTTCCTGGTCAACTCGGCGGCCCGGATCATCGTGGACCGCAGCGGCCCCGGCGGCAAGCGGACCCGCAAGGTCAAGCGAGTCGGCGACAAGCCGCAGAGCGAAGGAGCAGCGCTGTGACCACCACGCTCGCGGCGAACCGTCCGGCGTACGACGGCAAGGCCCTGGACCTGACCGGCAAGTCCGGCAACCGGGCCTTCAAGAACACCCTGGCCAGCGTCCTGATCACCCTGTGCTTCCTGATCGCGCTGATCCCGCTGCTGTGGATCCTGTGGACCGTGATCAGCAAGGGCTACCACCTGCTGTTCGACGCCGGCTGGTGGTCGGAGTCGCAGCGCGGCATCACCGTACGGCGTGAGGGCGGCGGCGCGTACCACGCGATCATGGGCACGCTGATCATGTCCCTGATCACCGCGCTGATCGCAGTCCCGATCGCCATCCTCGGCGCGATCTACCTGGTCGAGTACGGCAAGGGCACCAAGGCCGCCAAGGTGGTCAGCTTCATGATCGACATCCTGACCGGTGTCCCGTCGATCGTGGCGGCGCTGTTCGTCTACGCGGTCTGGATCACGGTGTTCGGCTTCAACCGGGTCGGGTTCGCCGTCTCGCTGTCGCTGGTGCTGCTGATGCTGCCGGTCGTGCTGCGCTCGACCGAGGAGATGCTCAAGCTGGTCCCGGACGAGCTCCGGGAGGCGTCGTACGCGCTCGGGGTGCCGAAGTGGAAGACGATCCTCAAGGTCGTCGTCCCGACCGCGTTCGGCGGCATCATCACCGGCGTGATGCTCGGCCTGGCCCGCGTGATGGGTGAGACCGCGCCGCTGCTGATCCTGGTCGGCTACTCCAAGAACATCAACCTGAACCCGTTCGAGGGCTTCATGGGCGCGCTGCCGACGATGATCAACCAGGACCGGACCGAGCTGGCGCTGCAGCCGGCCGCGGACCGGGTCTGGGCGGCCGCGCTGACCCTGATCCTGCTCGTCCTCCTGCTCAACGTGCTGGCCCGCCTGGTCGCACGCTTCAGCGCGATCAAGTCCAAATAGTCGAGAGGTACTGAACCGATATGGCAAAGCGCATCGAGGTCAGCGGCCTCAACGTCTACTACGGCGACTTCAAGGCGGTGGAGGACGTGTCGATGACGATCGAGCCCCGGTCCGTCACCGCGTTCATCGGCCCCTCGGGCTGCGGCAAGTCCACCTACCTGCGGACCCTGAACCGGATGCACGAGGTGATCCCGGGCGCCCGCGTCGAGGGCAAGGTGCTGCTGGACCAGCAGGACCTGTACGCCACCGGCGTCGACCCGGTCGCGGTCCGCCGCGTGGTCGGCATGGTGTTCCAGCGGCCGAACCCGTTCCCGACCATGTCGATCTTCGACAACGTCGCGTCCGGCCTGAAGCTGAACGGCGTCAAGGACAAGAAGAAGCTCACCGAGGTGGTCGAGAAGTCCTTGCACGGCGCCAACCTGTGGAACGAGGTGAAGGACCGCCTCGACAAGCCCGGCGCCGGTCTGTCCGGTGGTCAGCAGCAGCGGCTGTGCATCGCCCGGGCGATCGCCGTCGAGCCCGAGGTGATCCTGATGGACGAGCCGTGCTCGGCGCTGGACCCGATCTCCACGCTGGCGATCGAGGACCTGATCGAGCAGCTGAAGGACCGCTTCACCGTCGTCATCGTGACGCACAACATGCAGCAGGCGGCCCGGGTGTCGGACCAGACCGCGTTCTTCAACCTGGCCGCGACCGGCAAGCCCGGCCGGCTGATCGAGATGGGCGCGACCAAGCAGATCTTCTCCAACCCGGCGGAGAAGGCGACCGAGGACTACATCACCGGCCGCTTCGGCTGAGCCGCCGGCTTAGGCGCCGCGGGCAAGCAGTTCGCGCCCGCGGCGCTTTTCCTTGCCTGCGGTGTTTTCCTTGCCTGGAAGGGATCTAGACCAGATTCCGCAGTACGCCGTACGCCGCCATCACGCCGAGGAACACCATCGGCGCGACTCGGGCGAACCGCTCGCCCGGACGCGGCCGGGGCAGGCGGAACCGGCCGAGCCGTTCCAGCGTCCATGCCAGCAGCAGGTAACCGACCACCAGCGCGACGACCGGGAGCACCACGAACATGGGCGGGTTGTACGGCCAGGCGCGCGCCACGTCGCCCTCGAGCAGGGCGGCGGCCATCCGCGTCGTCCCGCAGAACGGGCAGTTCAGCCCGGTGACGGCGTGAAACGGGCACGGCAGCCCGATCCGTCCACCGGACAAGCCGTTGACCACGGCAAGTACTCCACCGCCGGCCAGGACCGCGGCCAGGCCACGCACCCGCCGGTCCAACGGCTCGGGCGTGGCGCGGCCCGGCTCGTTGGCCCTAAGGTGTGCCGGATGCATGGCTCCACGGTAGACCGTCATCCGGACTCCCCGGTGCGGTGCGTGGTCGGTGAGCCTCAGACTCGCTAGCCTGCTATGACTCCTCAACGAAGATCAGAAGGGATCGTCGTGAGCACTCCGACGCCACCACCGGGTTTCGACCCCCAGGACCCGAACCAGGGCACCGGGGATCAGACGCCGGATCAGCCGGGCCAGTACGGTCAGCAGCCGGGCCAGTACGGCCAGCCGCAGCAGGACCAGCCCGGCGGTTACCCGGGTCAGCCGGGCCAGTACGGCCAGCAGCCCGGGTACGGTCAGCAGCCGGGCCAGCCGGGTTACGGCCAGCCGGGCCAGCCGGACTACGGGCAGCAGCCCGGGCAGTACGGCCAGCAGCCCGGCCAGTACGGGCAGCCGCAGCAGCCGGGCGCGTACCCGGGTCAGCCGGGCGGCCAGCAGTACGGACAGCAGCCGGGCCAGCCGGGTGGGTCCTCCTACCCGTCGTACCCGCAGGCCGGCGCGACGCCGTACGGCTCGCAGCCCTACGGCGGCTACGGCTACGGCAACCCCGGCGGTGAACTGGCCACCTGGCCGGTCCGCGTGGGCGCCTCGCTGATCGACGGCATCATCGTCGCGATCCCGTCCTGGATCGGCAACCTGATCTCCGGCGCCGGCAACGGCAGCTCGGGCGCGACCATCATCGGTCTGCTGCTGAGCCTGGTCGGCCTGGGCCTGTGGATCTACAACCGCCTGGTCCTGCAGGGCCAGACCGGCCAGAGCTGGGGCAAGAAGGCCCTCGGCCTCAAGCTGGTCACCGCCGACTCCGGCCAGCCGGTCGGCGTGGGCAAGGCCTTCCTGCGCGAGATCACCCACATCCTGGACGCCCTGCCGTGCTACCTGGGCTACCTGTGGCCGCTGTGGGACGACAAGAAGCAGACCTTCGCGGACAAGATCAACAGCACGTACGTCGTCAAGCTCTGACCTCGTACTCGTCTGCGTTCCGAGCGCCGTGGCCTGTCGAGGCCACGGCGTTCTGCTGTCCTCGAAGGTGTCGTAGAAAGGACTGTCGTGAGCACCCCTCCGTTCGACCCGAACCGCCCGCAGGACCGGCCGCAGTACCCCGTCGTACCGGGGCAGCAGCCGGGCGGGCCTGTGCAGTACCCCGGCCAGCCGCAGCAGCCGAGCTATCCCGGCCAGCCGAACCAGTCGGGGAACTACGCCCCGCAGTACAACCCGTCGCAACCGGGCTACAACCCCTACTCGGGCGGTGGCGGCGGCTTCGGCTACAACTACTCGCTGCCGGGACAGCTGGCCAGCTGGGGTTCGCGGGTGCTGGCCTCGATCGTCGACTCGCTGGTCCCGATCATCATCATCCTGGCCGGCGTCTTCGGCGCGGTCGCGGTCAGCGGCAGTCTGGAGACGATGAGCGACGCGGGCAGCACGGTCCTGGTGATCTGCTACCTCGGGTCGTTCGTCTTCCAGATCTGGAACCGGCTGATCCGACAGGGCCGCACCGGCCAGTCGCTGGGCAAGAAGGTGTGCGGCCTCAAGGTCGTCTCCGCGGAGACCGGCGAACTGATCGGCCTGGGCCGCAACTTCGGTCGCGAGGTCTGTGCCCTCATCTTCAACAACGTCTGCTTCCTGAACGTGCTTTGGCCGCTGTGGGACGACAAGCACCAGACCTGGCACGACAAGGTCGTGTCGGACATCGTCATCAAGCTCTAGCGGGACAGCAGCAGACCGGCGCAGGTGACCGACCAGAGCACGCTGGTGAACGTGCCGATGATGAACCGCTCCGCGACTGCCTGCGGGGTGACTGAGGCCGGCTGGTCCGGACTGCGCAGCTCGGGGTACCGGGCCAGGCCCTTGATGGCCAGCACGATCGCCAGTCCCTCGGGCCAGCCGGCCACCATCGAGCCGTAGATCGCACCGCGCTCCAGCGCACCGATCAGCGCGCCACCACGCAGTACCTCGCCGGCCTGCTGGGTCGACTGGGACCTGGTGTTCTTGCGGTCGACCAGGGCCAGGACGGACGTCGTCAGCGGGCCGCCACCGGTGACCGCCAGGGCGCCGGAGACCAGGAGCAGGACGTTCCACCAGCCTTCGCTCCAGCCGGTGACGCCGTCACCGGCCAGCAGGATGATGCCGTCCGCGGCCAGGCAGGCCAGCATGAAGCCGCTGACCACGATCTCGACGACCGACCCGGCCGGAAGGATGAACGCGACTACGGCAAGCACCAGCCCGGCCGCGGTGAGCGCGATGACAGCCGCCGTCATGCAGCGGCACCCGGTGCGAGCAGCTCGGCGGCCAGCAGCCGTCCCCGCTGCTCCTCGGCGAACCCTGCTGCCTGCGCCCGCTGGGTCACGGCCGACTGGCTGATCCCGAGCTTCACGCCGATCTCGCGGCGGGTCAGCCCTTCCGCCAGCAGGTCGGCCACGGCCCACCCGCGCTCGCTGCGGCGTCGTAGGACGGACGCCATCAGCCAGAGGACGCTCTCGACCTGGTCGGCCATCCGCGGGTCGTCGCCGACGACGTTCACGTGGTGGGGACTCGACTTGGCCTTGGTGACGGCGATGCGGGCGTTGAAGAACGCCGTACCGCTGCCCGCCCGCGTACTGCGTGGCAGCGGCTGGTCGACCGCGCCGATCCCCAGACCGATGTGCCAGTGGTCGGCGCGGATCAGCTGCACGATCACCTCGACCGTCGCGCGCGCCTCGGACAGCACGCCCTGCACCTCGTCGCCCGCCGTTCGCTCGAACTTGCGCAACAGACCGGTCCGGCGCGGCCGCCGGTTCAGCGTGTTCAGCAGCTCGGGTACGAGATCGCTCGCGCCGCCGCTGCCCCGCTGATCTACCGTGAGAACGAAGACCACCGCCCTGCACCTCCTTCTCGACGCAAGATTAAGGCTACAGTCTTATTCACGTAGAGTGAAGGAAAAAACCTGAACCGGTTCGCCCGATCACTCCCAGTGATCGCCCCGCAAGCTCACCGATCTCCCAATTCTCCGCTCAGATCAGTGGTGCCCGCCCACCGACTCACCGCCGGACCTCACGCGGAGTCAGGGCGTTTCGCAGAGGAACGGCGCGCGGTGGCCGCCGGAGTGGTACTCGTACGTGCGACCGCCGGCACTCAGCAGGATGCGGCTGCCGTCGGTGAGGACCTGGGCGTACATCATGCCGGGCTGCGGGCAGCCGAGGCTGCTGTCCGGCCAGGTCACCTCCTCGGAACTGACGACGGTGACGTCGTCGACCGGGACGCCGAGGCGTTCGGCGAGATCAGCTTTGGCCTGTTCCAGCGGGCTCATGGCGGACTCCTGTACGGCGGGGGATGAACCGCCATCGTAGGGCGGCCCCGGGCACGTTGCCCGGGGCCACCACCTCGATCAGTCCGCCAGCGGCAGGTACAACTTCTTGTCGTTGGCCTTGAACGTCTCCGACATCTCGGCGAAGCCGGCTTCGATGGCCTCCTCGGAGTCCAGGCCCTTCTCCTCGGCGTACTTGCGGATGTCGGCGGTGATCCGCATCGAGCAGAACTTCGGCCCGCACATCGAGCAGAAGTGGGCCGTCTTCGCCGGCTCGGCCGGCAGCGTCTGGTCGTGGTACGAGCGCGCGGTGTCCGGGTCCAGCGACAGGTTGAACTGGTCCTCCCACCGGAACTCGAACCTTGCCCTCGACAACGCGTCGTCCCAGTCCTGCGCGTTCGGGTGCCCCTTGGCCAGGTCCGCCGCGTGCGCGGCGATCTTGTACGTGATCACGCCCGTCTTTACGTCGTCACGATCGGGCAGACCGAGGTGCTCCTTCGGCGTCACGTAGCAGAGCATCGCCGTCCCGAGCCAGCCGATCTGTGCCGCCCCGATCGCACTCGTGATGTGGTCGTACGCCGGGGCGACATCGGTCGCGAGCGGCCCGAGCGTGTAGAACGGCGCCTCGCCGCAGAGCTCTTCCTCGAGCCGCACGTTCTCCGCGATCTTGTGCATCGGGACGTGCCCGGGCCCTTCGATCATCACCTGGACGTCGTGCGCCCACGCGATCCTGGTCAGCTCGCCGAGCGTCCGCAGCTCCGCGAACTGCGCCGCGTCGTTGGCGTCCGCGATCGACCCCGGCCGCAGCCCGTCGCCGAGCGAGAACGTCACGTCGTACGCGCGCAGGATCTCGCACAGCTCCTCGAAATGCGTGTACAGGAAGGACTCCTGGTGATGCGCGAGGCACCACGCCGCCATGATCGAGCCGCCGCGGGAGACGATGCCGGTGATCCGCCGCGCGGTCAGCGGCACGTACCGCAGCAGCACGCCGGCGTGCACGGTCATGTAGTCGACACCCTGCTCGCACTGCTCGATCACGGTGTCGCGGTAGACCTCCCAGGACAGCTCGGTCGGGTCGCCCTTGACCTTCTCCAGCGCCTGGTACAGCGGCACGGTGCCGATCGGGACCGGGGAGTTGCGGATGATCCACTCGCGGGTCTCGTGGATGTTCTTGCCGGTGGACAGGTCCATCACCGTGTCCGCGCCCCAGCGGCTGGCCCAGACCAGCTTCTCGACCTCCTCCTCGATCGAGCTGGTGACGGCGGAGTTGCCGATGTTCGCGTTCACCTTCACCAGGAACTTCTTGCCGATGATCATCGGCTCGGACTCCGGGTGGTGGTGGTTGGCGGGAATCACCGCGCGGCCGCGGGCCACTTCGGACCGGACCAGCTCCGGGTCCACACCCTCGCGGACCGCGATGTAGCGCATCTCCTCGGTGATCGTGCCGGCCCGGGCGTGCGCGAGCTGCGTCAGCCGCTCGCGGCCGGCGACCCAGTCCTTGCGGATCGGCGGCAGGCCGGCCTGGACGTCGATGGTGGCGCCCGCGTCGGTGTACGGCCCGGAGGTGTCGTACAGGTCGAAGTGCTCGCCGTTGGTGAGGTTCACCCGGCGGCCGGGGACCCGCAGGTCGCCCCGGTAGATCTTCTCCGAGCCCGAGATCGGGCCGGTGGTGACGGTCGGGCGAACGGAGTTGTTGCCGATGGTGGTCACGATGCTGCTCCCTACGCCGGAATTACCCGGACAGGTTCGGCGGTCGGCGACACCGGTTCGCCCAGCCCGGCCGGACCTCTCGGTCCACCGGGGGTGCGCAGTCCAGCCGCCCTCTCAGCCCGCTACGGCGCGAGCTCCCGCGTTTCGACTTTCCGCCGCCCACGATAACCAACCGCCGGTGTACTGCGTACGGGATCCCGCGCGTCGCCGAAGCTCAGGTGGCGCAGGTCATTGACGGCGGCCGGTAGCGTCGAGCCATGCGAGACATTGTCTACCCGCCGGTGATCGCCTTCGCGAAGACCGCGTTCAAGGTGCTCGACCTGAACTTCACGATGGTCGGCACCGAGCACGTGCCGCGGACCGGCGGGGCGGTGATCGCGCTCAACCACATCAGCTACGTCGACTTCGTGATCGGCGGCTTCGGCGCCCAGCCGAGCAAGCGGCTGGTCCGGTTCATGGCCAAGGAGGTGCTGTTCCGCAACCGGTACTCCGGGCCGCTGATGCGGGGCATGCACCACATTCCGGTCGACCGCGACGCCGGCTCCGCGTCGTACCGGCAGGCGCTGAGCTACCTGAAGGCCGGCGAGATCGTCGGTGTCTTCCCCGAAGCGACGATCTCGCGGTCGTTCGAGCTGAAGGAGTTCAAGTCCGGGACGGTGCGGATGGCCGCGGCGGCCGGCGTACCGGTGATCCCGATGATCCTGTGGGGCACGCAGCGGATGCTCACCAAGGACCACCCGAAGGACTTCTCCCGGCACCAGAACGTCTCGATCACCGTCGGAGCGCCGATGTCGGTGACCCGCCAGGACGACGCGAACGAGGCGACCGAGCGCCTGCGGACGACGATGGCCGGGATGCTCGACGAGACGATCCGGGCCTACCACGAGCAGCCGGCCGGCGCCTGGTGGCTGCCCGCCTCGTACGGCGGGGGCGCGCCGACGCCCGAGGAGGCCGAGCGCCTCGACCAGGAGGAGCTGGCCCGCCGCCGCAACCGCTGACCCGGCCCGGACGACGAGGAACGGCCGGTACGCCGTACCGGCTGCTCTTCTCGGTGGTGGACAAGACCTTGACCCCGAGCGGACTCGGGAGTACGAAAGGCCTTTGATTGTCGTGCTGGACCTGGGGGGTCCTCCTCGGCGACGGTCGACGGCTCCCGGGCGGGGCGCCGGCCGACAGTTCCAGGCGGGTCGGGGGAAGGTTTGTGGTGTTCGATTCCGAGGAGTTGCACCTCTTCGAACCGGGGCGGTTGAAGGTCGCTCCTCATATCGCGGAAGAGATCCCGGACGCCGGGGTGTTCTTCCTGTCCTGGGCGACCCAGGGACTGCGGTCCGAGCAGGCGCGCGAGATCGAGTCCGCGGTGAACGGCCGGCGCTGCACGAACGGCTGGTTCCCGCTCGGCAGTCTGAGCAGCATCCCGCTGCGCGGCCTTCGGCCGGGACCGTTGACCTACTTGGCCCGGATGACCGCCGAGGACCCGGAGATCCTGCGCCGCTGGGCCACCCGGGCCCTGCCCGACCACGGCCGGACGGGCGAGGCGAAGCGCCGCATCGACGACACGTCCAACCACCTGCTGCTCACCCAGGGCCACGCCGCCGCGGCGACCTGGGTGGTCGCCGTACGGCCGCAGGCGTACCTGGACGTCGGCCTGCTCGGCGACAAGCTCTACGCGACCTGGGACACGTACCTGAGCTCCCTGCGCCCGAAGGACATGGTCAAGGCCGTACGCCGCTGGAACCGCTGACTAGTGGAACTGCGGGATGATCAGGTACAGCCCGTACCCAACCGCCGCCACGCAGGCCAGGAAGCACAGCCCCGCGACGGCCGTGTCCACCGGCGACACCGCCCGCTTCTCGTCGACAGCCACGGCTCTCCGCGACAATGCGGTCACGCCGAACGAGAACAGCACCGCCAGCCCGACGCCGAAGATCAGGCTGACCACCGCGACCTGTCCGAGTGCGCTCCAGTCGATGTGCATCCGCTGACTCCTCTCAGGCCACCGGCACCGAGGTGCCGGGGTACTCGTTCACGTTGCCGGCAGTGACCGGCTTGCGGCGCGAGGCGACGTAGATACCGAGCCCGGCGGCTGCGGCGGCCACTGCGATGACAGCCACGCCCGCATTGCCCGAGTTGGCCACCCGGCCGGCCAGTGCGCCGACCACTGCGGCAGCCGGCAGCGTGAACAGCCAGGCGAGCGCCATCCGCCCGGCCACGGTCCAGCGGACCTCAGCGAGCCGCTTACCGAGGCCCGCACCGAGGATGCTGCCCGAGCAGACCTGCGTGGTCGACAGCGGGAAACCCAGGTGCGACGAGGCCAGCAGTACGGCGGTGGAGCTGGTCTCCGCGGCGAAGCCCTGCGGCGACTCGATCTCGGTCAGTCCCTTGCCCATCGTGCGGATGATCCGCCAGCCGCCCAGGTAGGTGCCGAGGGCAATCGCCAGGCCGGCCGACCCGATCACCCACAGCGGCGGCCTCGAGCCCGGCGCGAGGCTGCCCGACGTGATCAGCACCAGCGTGATGATGCCCATCGTCTTCTGCGCGTCGCCGGTGCCGTGCGCCAGCGAGACCAGCGAGGCCGACGCGATCTGCCCGGCCCGGAAGCCGTCGTCGACGGTCTTCCTCCGGCCGCGCTGGGTGATCTTGTACGCCAGGTACGTGCCGAGCAGCGCGATCACGCCGGCCACGATCGGCGCCGCGACGGCGGGAACGACGATCTTCTGGACCACGGTGCCGAAGTTGACCGCGCCGCTGCCGGCCGCGATCCAGGTGGCTCCGATCAGGCCGCCGAAGAGCGCGTGCGACGACGAGCTCGGCAGGCCGACGTACCAGGTCGTCAGGTTCCACAGGATCGCGCCGACCAGACCGCCGAAGATGATCGGTACGGTCACCTTCGCGTCGTCGACCAGGCCGCTGGAGATGGTCTTGGCGACCTCGGTGGAGACGAACGCGCCGGCCAGGTTCAGGACCGCGGACAGCCCGACCGCGACCTTGGGTCTGAGCGCTCCGGTGGCGATGGAGGTCGCCATGGCGTTGGCGGTGTCGTGGAATCCGTTGGTGAAGTCGAACACCAGTGCGGTGACGATCACCACGACGACGAGGAACGACAGATCCATCACGATCACATCCCGGAAGAGGGCGGCGTCAGGAACGCATCGGACGCTAATCCTTCCGGGTGAACCGGCAGTGAACTGCTACTCCAGGATCAGGTGAGCCAGCCAGTAACAGGCCGCGGCGACCACACCGGCCGCCGGGATGGTCAGCACCCAGGCTGCGATGATGCCCTTCGCGACCCCCCAGCGGACCGCGGACAGCCGCTTGGTGGCGCCGGCGCCCATCACCGCGGAGGTGATCGTGTGGGTGGTCGACACCGGGGCGTGCAGGCCGATCGCCATCACGTACAGCACCGTCGCGGCGACGGCCTCGGAGGCGAAGCCGCGGGCCGGGTCCAGGTGAATGATCCGGCGGCCGAGCGTCCGCATGATCCGCCAGCCACCCGAGTAGGTGCCGAGCGAGATCGCGGTCGCGGCAGAGATCTTCACCCAGACCGGGATGCCCTGGCCGGGCTGGACGTGCCCGGTGCTGAGCAGCGCCAGGAAGATCACGCCCATCGTCTTCTGCGCGTCCTGCAGGCCGTGCCCGAGCGCCATCGCGGCCGCGGACAGCGACTGCGCCAGGCGGAAGCCACGGGTGGTCTTGCCGGGGTTGCTGCGCCGGAAGATCCACAGGATCGCGGTCATCAGCGCGAACGCGCCGAGGAAGCCGATCGCCGGGGACAGCACCATCGGGATGACGACCTTGTCGACGATGCCCGACCACAGCACGACGCTGGTCGAGGCCAGGCCGGCGCCGACCAGGCCGCCGATCAGCGCGTGCGACGAGGAGCTCGGCAGACCGAAGTACCAGGTGATCAGGTTCCAGGTGATGGCGCCGATCAGCGCCGACAGCACGATCACCAGGCCGTGCTGGCCGCTCGGAGTCGTGATGATGCCCTTGCCGACGGTGTCGGCCACCTCGGTGCCGAGGAAGGCGCCGAGGAAGTTCATCACCGCCGCCATCAGCAGCGCGACCCTGGGCGTCAGCGCCCGGGTCGAGACGGAGGTGGCGATCGCGTTGGCCGCGTCGTGGAACCCGTTGGTGTAGTCGAAGGCCAGCGCGATGACGATGACCGCGACGACGAGCGCGAGCTCCACGCTCAGCTCTCCTTGACGGCGATCTGCTCGACCGTGTTGGCGACGTGCTCGAACGCGTCGACCGCGTCTTCCAGCAGGTCGATCACGGTCTTCACCTTCATCACCGTCAGCGCGTCGAACTCGCCGCTGAACAGCTTGGCGATGATCCGGCGGTGCACCGCGTCACCGGTGTTCTCCAGCCGGTTGATCTCGATCCAGTACTCGGCCAGGTCCTTCATCGTGCGCAGCCGCGGCATCGTCTCCGAGGTCAGGGCGGCCATCCGCTGCAGGACCTCGATCTGCTCGGCCACCTCCCCCGGCAGCGACTCCAGGTTGAACAGGTGGATCGCGTCGACGGCCTCTTCCATGAAGTCCATGACGTCGTCCAGGTCGGACGCGAGACGGTAGATGTCCTCACGGTCGAACGGCGTGACGAAGGTCGAGTTGACGCGGCGGATGATCGAGTGGGTGGTCTCGTCGGCCGCGTGCTCGGCGTCCTTCATCTGGGCGGCGATCTGGTGACTGGCCGCGAGGCCGGTCCCCGCCGTGCTGCCGAGCAGGTCGGCCAGGATGCGGGCACCGTCGACGAGGTGGTTGGCGGACTCGGTGAAAAGGTCGTAGAACGTCGGGTCGTTCGGACGCAGACGTAACGGCACTTCAAGCTCCGGGTGAACGAGGGACAAACCGTGAACATGCTAGGGGCAACGGACCGTTGAGTTGGCATCCGTCCTGGCAAGGTACCGCGAGATTGTGAACACATTGACTCAGTGCGACCAATCCGTGACCAGACGGTGTCAGCGTGTGATCACCGCGTAGAGGTCGAACAGCCCGACCAGCAGCACCAGCCCCGCGGCCGCTTGAAGCACTCTTTGCTGTCCCAGAAAGCCCGTCGGGCGCGACCCTGCGGCCTCCCGGTAGACCGCGCTCACGGCGGCCCAGCAGCCCAGCGCCAGGACGACGACCACGACGCCGAGCCCGGTCCGGACTCCCGACGTCCCGTGACCGGAAGCGAACAGGAGAACACCGTTCGCCACCAGGCCGAGCGCGGTCCGTCGCCACGCGAGCAGCGTGCGCTCGGGCTGCAGGCCGGGGTCGCGGGTCATCGCCACAGGCTGAACAGCAGGCCGACCAGACCCACCACCACAATCGTTGCCCCGAGCATCAACGGCAGGCGGGTCACCGGGAGTGGCCGGCCGCCACGCATCGCGACCAGATTCGCTTGCCAGCGGCGGAATGCGCCTGCCGTCGTGACCAATCCGGCGCAGACCAGGACGATGCCGATGATCTTGGCCGGCCAGCGGTCCGGACCCAGGTCGAGGAACTGGACCGCGGACAGCCCACCGGCATAACAGGCGAGTGATGTCCGCAGGTAGGCGAGGTACGTCCGCTCGTTGGCGAGGGTGAACCGGTAGTCAGGTTCAGGCCCGTCGGTCGGCGGCGGTCCGGCGGTCACCCGCAGCTCACCAGTCCGCGACTCTGCTTCAGCGCGAGCACGCGGCGTACGCTCGCGTCGACCTTGGCCGCGAACGCCTTGTCCTGCTGGGCCTTGCCGGCCACGGCGTCGATCATCGTGGCGGTCAGCGACGCCTTCGCGGTGATCACCACGTCACCGCCCGCGTCGATGAACAGCGTCGCCCGGTCCCCGGCGGGCACGGAGGCCACCTCGGCGGCGGCGCCGACGTCGTCGGTGATCGCCACCCCGTCGTACTGGAGGTCGCCGCGGAGCATGCCCTGGACGATGGTCGGCGAGAAGACGGCCCGGTTGGTCTTGTCGATCTTCGTGTAGGTGACGGTCGAGACCATCACCAGGTCGCTGCCCGCCTCGATCCCGGCGGCGAACGGCGCCAGGTCGGCGTCGCCGCGGACCGTGACGGTGTCGACGACGCCCGAGGAGAAGTCGGTGTTGCCGCGAACCCGGCCGAGGCCCGGGAAGTGCTTCACCGAGGTCATCACGCCCGCCGCGTCCATGCCCTTGATAAAGGCGGCGACGTGCTCGCCGACCGGGCCCGGCGTACTGCCGTAGCCGCGGTCCAGCGCTCCGATCGGCGCGTTGTCGTCGCCTAGGGACTTCGGTACGACGTCGGCGACCGGCGCGAGGTCGAGGTTCACCCCGGCCCGCTTGAGCTGCTGGGCCCACAGGGTCGCCTGGCTGGTGAGCTTCTCGGGGGACCAACTGCCCTGAACGGTCGCGGCCGGGATCCGGTCGAAGCCGGAACCCTTCAGCCGCTGGACCTTGCCGCCTTCCTGGTCGGCGGCGACGAACGGCTTGATCCCGTCGACCGTGGCCGCGGCGGTCGCCGCGGCCGTCACCGTCCGGGTGTGGCTGAGACTTCCGCCGGAACCCATCAGCAGGACCCCACCCGGCTGACGACCTCGTACGACGGCGCGCTCGGCCGACGTCATGCCGGTCGCGGTGATGCCCGTCATGATCAGCTGCGCCGCCCGCTCACGCCGGGTGAGCCCGGCCAGCTTCTGGTCGAGACAGCCGGCCGTCGGCGTACTGGGTGGAGTGCTCGACGGCTGCGTCGGTGGAGTGGTCGCCGATGGAGTGTCGGTCGGCGTCGGGATCGGCACCGACGACGATGGAGCGGTGCTGGGCCCTGCCGTCGGCGAGCTCGAGTCAGCGCATCCGGCCAGCAGCAGTGCAACGGCCGTGAAGGCGGCGACCCCTTGGAAAGTCTTCATCGACGCCATTGTTACCGACAGCCCTCAGCTGGACTCCCAGGCGGCACTGTCCTCGCTGCCACCGGAGTCGCGGACCAGGGCGGCGCAGATGTCGTGCAGCTGCTGGACCTGCTCGTCGGTCAACGGATCGAAGACCGCCGAGCGGACCGTTTCGACATGCCCCGGCGCGGTCTCCTTCAGCTTCTCCCGGCCCTTGTCGGTGAGGATGGCGACCTGCCCGCGGCGGTCCGACGAGATCCCCTCACGGCGGACCCAGCCGACCTGCTCGAGCCGGTTCACCGCGTGCGAGAGGCGGCTGCGGGACCCCAGGGTGGCGACCGCGAGCTGGCTCATCCGGAGCCGGCCGTCGGTGGCGTCGGAGAGCCGGACCAGGATCTCGTAGTACGTGTGCGGCATCCCGGCGTCGCGCTGCAGCTGCTGCTCGATGCGCCCGTTGACCACCCGCTGCGCCGCGATGAACGCACGCCAGGCCTGCTGCTCTTGCTCGTTCAGCCATCGCGGTTCCGCCATGACCGCAGCGTAGCCATCTCGGGGTCGCGATGCCCGCTTTCCTTGGCGTTCGGCCAACGAATCAGCGCGACGGCGCCCGCGCAGACGAGGATCCCGAGGACGGCCAGCGGTCCGATCGTCTCGTTGAACATCAGGTACGCCAGCACCATCGTCGTCGGCGGCACGAGGTAGAGCAGCGAGCTGACGCGGGTCGCGCCGGACAGGCGGAGGTTGACCAGGTAGAGCCCCCAGCCGCCGGCGGTCGACAGCACGACCAGCCAGACCGCGGCGCCGTAGAAGCCCGCCTCGTGCGGGACGGTCAGCTGCTGCGTCACGGTGGCGAAGGCGAGGAACAGAACGCCGGAAACCAGGCTCTGCAGGCAGAGCGCGTCGAGCAGGTGCGCCTGCGGCTTGCGCTTGCGTTCGAGGCACGTACCGGCCGCCAGGCCGAGCAGTCCACCGAAGGGCAGCAGGAGAAGCAACGGAGAACTGTGGCCGAGGTCGTCGACGACGACCAGGCCGACGCCGCCCAGGCCGACCAGGAGGCCGATCCACTGCGGCGCTGTGACGCGTTCGCCGAGCAACGGTCCGGCGACGGTGGCGATCAGGATCGGCTGCAGCGAACCGATCAGCGCCGTCAGGCCGGCGGGGATGCCGTGGTCGATCCCGCTGAAGATCAGGCCGAGATAGACGAACTGGGTCAGGAAGGCCATCGCGACGTGGGTGAACACGTCCGCGCGACCGATCCTCGGCCGGCGGACGGCGAGGATCAGCGCGGCCATGATCCCCGCGAGCAGGAACCGCCAGGCCAGCAGGTCGATCGCCGAGCTGTACGTCGTACCCCAGCGGGCACCGACGAAGCCCGAGCTCCAGAACAGGACGAACCCGGCGCCGGCGAGCAGCGGCATCACCGTGGTGGTTCGGGGGACGACTTCCGTGAGGGCCATGCGTCGAAGTAACCACACCGGTCGGTATACTGTCAGTATGGTCGACGAGCAGCTGAGATCCGCCTTGCTCGTGGAGCGCGCCCTGCCCCCCGCCGAGACCCTGACCCCGGCGGGCGAGCGGATCCTGGCGGCCGCGTCGGCGCTGTTCTACGCCCAGGGCATCCGGACGGTTGGTGTGGACGCGATCGCCGACGCGGCCGAGGTGACCAAGAAGACGCTGTACGACCGCTTCGGCTCGAAGGACCGGCTGATCGCGGCGTACCTGGAACGGCGGAACCGGCAGTGGCACGCGTTCCTCGACGACCAGCTCGCCCGGCGCAAGCCGGCCACGCCCGAAGACGTGATCCTCGCGCTGTTCGCGTCGTTGAGCGAGTGGATGGAGGAGTCGCAGCGGGGCTGTGGATTCATCAACGCGAGCGTCGAGCTGGCGGCGCCGGACCATCCGGCGATGCCGGTGATCGTCGGGCAGAAGAAGTGGATGCGGGCGGAGTTCGTCGCCCAGGCCGAGCTGGCGGGCTTCGACCAGGTGGACGAGCTCGCGGATCGGTTGCTGCTGCTGCACGAAGGCGCGCTGGTCAGCTACCGCGTGGCCGCGATGGAGCATGCGCCGGAGGTGGCCTTCCGGGCGGCCGGCGATCTGCTGGCTTCGTGGCCGCGCCGCTAGGACTTACCTGCTGCGCTTGGCGACGGTGAGGCCGACCAGCCGGGAGACGACCATCGCGACGTACCCGAGACCGGCGAGCTGCTCGAGCATCACCACGGACCGCGCCCAGGACTTGATCGGGACGATGTCGCTGAGCCCGGTGCTGGACAGCGTGGTGAAGCTGAGGAACAGCAACTCCATCCACGAGCGGTCCTGCTGCGGGTTGACCGCGGCGGTGAAACTGCCCGGGTCGAGCGCCTGGACGACCACGAACACGTACGCGAATCCCCAGGCCACCAAGGTGAACGTGGCGCCGGTGGCGTAGAGCTCGTCGACGCTGACGTCGTGGTCGGACAGCATGTACCGCAGCAGGCTGTACGCCGCGTAGAAGTAGAACGCCGCGTGGAAGGCTCCCGAGATCGGCACGATCGCCTCGGTCGGACGCATCGCGTCGATCAGCGACAGGACCACCGCCGGGATGCCCAGGCAGATGCTCACCCAGGTCAGGCCGGGCGTCGAGCGGACCGAGAAGACCGCCAGCACCAGCACGACGATGCCGAGCGTCTCGAACCCGACCCGGCCGCCGCGCGATCCTTCCATCGCCGGATAGACCAGTACGCCGAGCAGCTGGACGACCAGCAGGATCGCGGACGGCTGCCGCCGGGCGTTAGCGAACAGCGTCATCGAGGTCCTCACGGGAGGCGATGATCGCCTTGCGCCGGGCCAGCCGGTGACTGCGCCGGATCTCGGCCTCGCGCATCCGGCGCCGGTCCTCGTCGTTCTCCGGCTCGACCTGCGGCACGGTCCGCGGCTGACCGTCGGCGTCGACGGCCACGAACACCAGGTACGCCGTGGCGACGTGCATCTGCGGACCGACCGAGTCCCACCGGTCCGCGGTGATCCGTACCCCGATCTCCATCGAGCTCCGGCCGGTCCAGTTCACCTGGGCGGTGAAGTGCACGACGTCGCCGACCCGGACCGGGACCAGGAACTGCATCTCGTCCATCGACGCGGTGACCGCCGGACCACCCGAGTGCCGGGCCGCGACGACACCGGCGACCGAGTCGACCAGCGTCATGATCACGCCACCGTGCACCGTGCCGAGCAGGTTCGTCTCGTTCTGCGCCGTGATGTGCGACAACGAGAGCCGGGCCGCCGACGACGGCCGCGACGCCGGGGTGTCCGACATGCCTCACACTCCTATGACTCGACTGCGGGCAGGATAACCGCCGGGTTGTCCACAGCTCGCGAACTCGTCCTCTCCGGGTGACGCATTCCTCGTACTTTCTTTGGCGAGGAGGTACTCATGACCATCCACCATCCCCCGGAACGGGCTTCAGGCAACAACTGCGCCCTGGCGCCGTTGACCGAGCCGCAGGCGGCCCATCTCGTCCGGTTGGCCCTCGACGCCGCCCGCGAGCACGGGCTGCGGGCGACCTTCGACGGCACCGACGCCTTGGTGCTGTCGCCGGGCCCGCTCAACTCGGCCTTGGTCGCGGGGCTGAGCAATCTCGCCCGCATCGTCGCCACCGAGCATCCACACCGTTGGCCGCAGCTCGTCAGCGATCACTTCGACCGCCTCGGCGAGCACCTCAGTCACGGTCCACCCGTGCCACCGAGCGACCCGGTGCGCGACCTCGTCGCCCGACTCGTTCCCACCACGTCACTACCACCGGCCTGGACGGCGGGCACGCCTGAGTTCCTGCCCGGCCTGCTCGCCGTACCGGCCACTCACGACGAGGGCGTCGTCACCCTGCATCTGGATCCTGGCGACTTCGGGATGACCCGCGCGGAGGCCCTGGACGCTGCGCTGGCCAACCTGCGTCGCCTGCCCGACCAGGTCGAGTACGTCGACCACGACGGCGCCACCATCGCGGTGATCGGCGGTTCCAGCTTCGCCGCGTCGCGGGCGCTGGTCCTCGACACCGTCCTGCGCGAAACCCTGCGCGTCGAGAATCCGCAGTACGGCGTACTGGTCGCACTCCCGGCGCGCAGCCTGCTACTCGTGCACGTCGTCACCGACCTCACGATCCTGCCCGCCCTGGCCGTGATGCTCGGCCTCTCCCTGCGTGCGCACACGATCCAACCGGGCCCACTGACGCCCTGGATCCAGTACGTCACCGACTCGACCTGGCAGCCCGCCACCACCCAGCCCAAGGACCTCGAGGCCATCCACCTCACGCCCGCCCTCCAAGCCCTGACGCGCACCCTCAGCTGACCTGCTCACCCCTCGACCGAATGGGACAGTCGGACCATGCAGCCTTCGTCGCTCTCGCACCAGCTCTTCACGCGCGCGGCAGCCCACGCCGCCGCCTTCCGCGACTCCCTCGCCGAACGCCCGGTCCGCGCCGCCAAGTCCTATTCAGAGGTCCGCGCAGGCTTTCGTCGACCACTTGCCGACGCCGGGCGGCCAGCCACCGAGGTGATCGACGAACTGATCACCGTCGCCGACCCGGGAATCGCCGCCAGCGCAGGCCCGCGCTACTTCGGCTTCGTCGTCGGCGGCGCGCTGCCCGCCGCGACCGCTGCCGAGATCCTCGCCGCCGGCTGGGACCAGAACGCGTGGAACAGCGTGCTCTCCCCCACCACGGCCGCCGCCGAGCAAGCGGCCGCCGACTGGCTCAAGGACCTGCTCGGTCTGCCTGCGACAGCTTCGGCCGGGTTCACCACCGGCGCGCAGTCCGCGAACACGATTGCTCTCGCCGCAGCCCGGAACCATGTCCTCCGCCAAGCCGGTTGGGACGTCGAAGCCGACGGCCTGAGTGGGGCACCTTCGGTCCGTCTGGTCGCGGGCGAGGAGCGCCACGCGACCATCGACCGCTCGCTGCGACTGCTCGGCTTCGGCTCCCGATCCCTCGAGCTGGTGCCGGCCGACTCCAACGGCGCACTCGACCTCGACGCCCTCCGAGCTCGCTTGGTCGATCACACCGGTCCGCTGATCGTGAGCCTGCAAGCCGGCAACGTGAACACCGGCGCCGCGGACCCACTCGGCGCCGCCTGCGAGCTCGTCCACGAGTACGGCGGCTGGGCCCACGTCGACGGCGCCTTCGGTCTCTGGGCGGCAGCCAGCCCGACGCTGCGCCCGCAGGTCAGCGGTGTGGAACGCGCGGACTCCTGGGCCTGCGACGGCCACAAGTGGCTGAACCTTCCGTACGACAGCGGTTTCGTCTTCTCCGCCCATCCCGCATCGCACGCGAACGCGTTGGCTTACAGCGCGTCGTACCTGGTCGCCTCCGGTGAGCCCGAGCCCGGCGACTACGCCATCGAGTCCTCCCGCCGCGCGCGTGGACTGGCCGTCTGGGCGGGCCTGCAGGAGTTGGGCCGGACCGGAGTTCGCGATCTCGTCGACCGCTGCTGCGGCCTGGCGCGTTCCTTCGCCGACCAGTTGAGCGCGGCCGGCTACGAGATCGGCAACGACGTCGTGCTCAACCAGGTCCTCGTCTCGTTCGGCTCGGACGCCGACACCGACCGGGTGATCGCCGACGTCCAGCGTTCAGGCGTCTGCTGGATGGGCGGTACGACGTGGCGCGGCCGGCGGTACATGCGGATCTCGGTGTCCAACCACCTGACCACCGAGGCGGACGTCACCGCGTCGGTGCAGACTATCGTTGCCGCTGGCAATGGAACTGGGCGGCGCCACCATGAGAGGTGACACCGCCCAGGTCAGCGGGACGCTGCTGCGATCAGGCGGCCGGCGGCATCAGGACGGTGTCGATCAGATACACGGTCGCGTTGGCGGTCTTCACGCCACCGCAGATCACCTTGGCGTTGTTGACCATCAGGTTGTCGCCGGAGCCGGTGACGGTGACGGCGCCCTTCTCGACAGTGGTCTGCTTGCCGACCACCGCGGACGGGTCGAGCTGGCCCGGGACGACGTGGTAGGTCAGGATCTTGGTCAGCAGCGCGCTGTCGGTCTTGAGCGTGTTGATCGTCCCGGCCGGGATCTTCGCGAACGCCGAGTCCACCGGCGCGAACACGGTGAACTCGCCACCGTTGAGCGTCGAGACCAGGTCGACCTTCGGGTTCAGCTTGCCCGACACCGAGGCAACCAGCGTCTTCAGCAGCGGGTTGCCCGCCGCAGCGCTGGCGACCGGGGCAGCGGCCATACCGTCGATGGAGCCGGCGCCGGTGGCGTTGGCCTTGGCGTAGTCGGCACAGCCCGGGCCGACCAGGCCGGAGGCGTTGTCCATCGCAGGCGTGCTGCTCGGGGTCTCGGCCGGGGCCGAGGTGGTGGAAGTGCTGGTCGACGGGGTGCTGCTGCCGGTGTCGTCGCTGCCACCACAGGCAGCAGTTGCGAAGAGCAACGACACGGCGGCGGCGGAGAGGGTGACGCGCTTGAGGGTGTTCGACATGACGATCGTTCTCCTTTGGATGGTGCTGCTTCGGTACGTGAAGGGTGCTGCTGGAAAGTCGTTCAGGTCTCGTGGGATCGGGACCGTGGTGGAGCGGATGCGGGACGGCGGGTGCCGCGGCCGTCCGGCGGCGTCGGCTACTCGACCATCACCACCGTGTTGTGCAGCCCGCTCGACCCGTTGGGCCGGGGAGCGGCACGATCGGCGGTCTGCACCTGTCCGGTCCTGTCGGTCGCGCGGACGGTGAGCGTGTGGTTGCCGGAGGTCGCGTCCCAGCGGAAGGTCCACTGCCGCCAGATGTCGATCCCCGCCTCGTCGGCGAGCTTCGCCTCCTGCCAGGGGCCATCGTCGACCTGGACCTCGACCTTCGCGATGCCGCGGTGCTGAGCCCAGGCGACGCCGGCGGCGACCGCCGGGCCCGGCTTGATCCGGGCGAAGCCCTTGGGGACGTCGATCCGCGAGGACGTCTTGATCGGTGCCTCGACCGACCAACCGCGGTCGGTCCAGTAGGCGCTGAAGTCGTCGAACCGGGTGACCTCGAAGTCCACGATCCACTTGGTCGCCGACACGTAGCCGTACAGACCGGGCACGACCATCCGCACCGGGAACCCGTGCTCGAAGGGCAGCGGCTCACCGTTCATGCCGACCGCGAAGATCGCGTCCCGGCCGTCGGTCAGCGCGGCCAGCGGCGTCCCGATGGTGAGCCCGTCGACGCTGGTCGACTTCACCGCGTCCGCACCGGCCTGGACACCGGCCTCCCGGAGGATCTCCGCGATCGGGACGCCGATCCAGCGGGCGTTGCCGATGTACGGGCCACCGACCTCGTTGGAGACACAGGTCAGCGTGATGTCCCGCTCGATCAGGCGCCGGCCGAGCAGATCGGCGAAGGTGAGCCGGAGCTCTTTGTCGACCATGCCGTGGATGCGCAGTTCCCAGTTCCGCGGGTCGACCTTGGGCACGGTGAGCAGCGTGTCGACGCGGTAGAAGGACTTGTTGGGCGTGGTGAACGCGCTGACCCCCGAAACATCCGCGGCCACGCCACTCGCCAACGCCTTCGCCCGACTCGCAGGCACCGGCAGCCGGATCCCGCGCCGAGTCGCTTCGTCGACCCCAGCTGGCAGGACGCGGGCGACCACGCCACCCCCGACACCCGCCGCACCCAACGCGAAGGTGGTCACCAGGAACTTTCGTCGATCGAACCCGGCGGGTGCTTCCGCCTCGGTCGGCGCACTCTTCCCACGCAGCCGGTAACCGCGAGTCCGCAGCACCAGGTACATGCCGACAGTTGCCACCAGCAACGTAATGATCCCGGGCAGGACCCGGACCACAGCGTTGGAGGCCAGCGAGCGCCCGGTCGCCGCGGCGAGAATCGCCAACAGCCCCAGCAGGACCGTCATCCCCAGCGCCACCCGAGGCCGCTTCACCCCGACGGCCCCAGCCACCAGCGCAAAGACGGCGACCGCAACCAGCACTCCACCCACAAGAATCGGCTTGTCGGCCGTGCCCAGGTTCTTCACCGCCCAGTCCTTGGCCGGACCAGGCGCGAGGTCGATCAGTTGCGTGCCGACTCCCACCACCGGCGACGTCCCACCGGCGAGCGCGGCCGCCAGCTCACCGAGGCCGAGACCGGCCGCGGCGGCCAGCAAGCCACCCAATGCTGCAAGGATCCGCTGATGCGAAGTCATGCCCGGACTTCGGACCCACTCCACCCCCGGATGGGTCATCCCTCAAGAAACTTCAGAACCCGTCCCCAGCACGGCGGTCACGCCGGCGCTCGCACTCGGCACCAGCACCAAGCCGACCGGATCGACGCCGAGAACCCTTCATCCCTCCGCCAAGCGTCCGAAGAAGTGCGATGCGTCCGAAGAAGAGAGGCCTATAGGGCTCACGCCCTCGGACGCGTGAAGGTTCTTCGGACGCTAGTACCAGCGCGGCGGCTCGCTGGTGGGAGACCGATACGGCCCAGGTGAGAGCACTTCGCGGCAGTACCTGACAAGTCACCGATCTCGATCGACGGGCCGTGCTTGCCGGCGTCTACCGCAGTACGCCACATCGCGCACGCGGCGGGTTCTCGTCGTACGGCGGGCGGAGGCGCGTTTCCACCGCCGGGCCTTCGCTCAACCTCCGTCTGCTGCAGCGCTCACCACGAGGGCCGGGCCGGGCGGAGCGGCGGGCGGAGCCGGTCGAGGAAGGAGCGGCTGGCCGGGTCTCCGCTGGCCTCCGATGCCGACAGCAACGAACAGGCGTTGCGGTTCTGCCTTCTGCTGCGTGGTGCGGTCGACCTGCAGGCGTCAGTCGGAGTGCTGGTAGTGGCCGGGCCAGTCGTCGTACCGGATCCGGGTGATGTCGAGGACCTCGCCGATCGTCGACCACTCGTTTCGACCGAGGCGGGCGAGAGGACGGAGGCGGTGGATGTCGGGGTGATCGCCGTCCATCGCCTCGGCGGCGATCGCGACGTGGCGGACGCGGCCGATGACGACGGTCGAGTCGCCGAGCTCGAGGGTGGTGTGGAGGGTGCACTCGATGGCGACCGGCGACTCGGTGACGCGCGGGACCGCGATCGTCTTCGAAGGCTCGGTGGTCAGGCCGACCGCCTCGAACTCCGAGATCCCGGCCGGGAAGTTGGTCCCGGTGGCATTGACCTGCTCGAACAACGGCTCGCTCGCGAAGTTCACCACGAACTCGCGGGTGGCCTCCACGTTGTTCAGGCTGTCCTTGCGTCCGACCGAGGTGAACTGCACCATCGGCGGCCGCACGCAGGACACGGTGAAGAACGAGTGCGGAGCCAGATTCAGTACGCCGTCCGCGGAGACCGACGAGACCCAGGCGATCGGCCGCGGCACCACCACCGAGTTCAAGACCGCGTAGAACTCCCTGCCACCGACGACGTCCGGATCCAGATCAACTCGCACCCACCCAGTATCCCGCCCGAAAACCGCTGGGCCCGCACCGGCCTCACCCGCAGACTGACCCCGATGACTCCGATCCAGACCGCAGCACGAGCAATCGCCACCACCCACGGCCTCGACCCCGAGCAGCTCACCGAACTCCCCGGCGGCGTCGCCAACCACGTCTTCCGCCTCGGCAGCGAGCTGATCCTGAGAATCCCGCGTTCCCCGGCCTTCATCCCAGACCTCGAGAAGGAAGCCGCGGTCATCCCAGCCGCCCGCGCCGCAGGCGTCCGCACCCCGGCCATCGTCACCCAAGGCACCATCACCGTCGCCGGCGTCCACACGCCGTACCTCCTGACGACCCGAGTCCACGGCAACGACCTGGCCGCCCACGCCAGCACCCCAACTGCTCACCCCAGCCCCCGCGCCGCTCACCCCAGCACCCCAACTGCTCGCCCCGGTGACCGGGCCGCCCATCCCAGCGCCCCAACTGCTCACCCCGACGCCGCAACTGCTCACGCCAGCTCCCCAGCCGTCCATCCGAGCGCCCCGACTGCTCTCCCCGGTGCCCCGGCCGCCCATCCGAGCGCCCCAGCTGCTCACCCCAGCCCCCGGGGCGCTCACCTTAGGACCCAACCCGCTGACCCCGGCTCCCTCGCGGCCCGGCCCGACGCTGCGATGTGGGAAAACCTCGGCCGAGAGGTTGCTCTGCTCCACCGGATTAAGCAGGCCTCACCAGCATCACCACGTCCAGCGATCTCACGTTGGCCGGGAAACGGGCAAGGATCACCAGGCACAGGCACCCCACCTCAGCCAGGTACTGGGGACACCGGTGATACGTGGACTCTCACACCTCAGCCCGACGGGCCGCCGCGTCAAGGATCGCCAGGTACAGCCGCCCCACCTCAGCCGGGTACCGGGCGGGGATCGCCGGTCCCAGCAGTCGACGGCTCCGGCGAGGTCCTCTCCAACTGGCAGGTGGCCATGCCCGAAGACTCCGGGGCCGCCGCCAGCTCCGCCCACGAGCTGGTCGAGCTTGGCTATCTCGACCCTGAGACAGGTCACTGGCTCGGTTCCTGGATGGATGAGCTGCGTGAGCGGTTTCGCGGCGACTCACCGCTGGTGCTGCTGCACGGTGACCTGGCTCCGCAGAACCTCATGGTCGACCGCACCGGGCGGTTCGTCGCGCTGATCGACTGGGGTGATGCCGCTTGGGGGCCGCGGGGGATGGAGTTCGCCAAGCTCCGGCTGGAGGACGTCGTACGCGTGCTGCCGGCGTACAAGGAGGCCGCGGACGTGCGGTTCGAGCCGGGTGAGCTGGAGGCG
The DNA here is from genome assembly GCF_039529595.1 of Kribbella lupini. Taxonomy (NCBI): domain Bacteria; kingdom Bacillati; phylum Actinomycetota; class Actinomycetes; order Propionibacteriales; family Kribbellaceae; genus Kribbella; species Kribbella lupini. Next base: position 1,233,821 of record NZ_BAAANC010000002.1, read on the forward strand.
GCGGTGCTCTGGTTCCACCTGCAGTGGGGATTGTCGAACCTGACCGGCCCACCGCGCCTCGGCGAGCGGCACTGGACGGCCACGCCCACCAGCCGGGTGCTCGGTGTGCTCCGGTTCCTGGCGTCGGACCCTCCCGAGCCATGGGACTCGTTGATGACGCGTCAGAGTTCCGGGCTTCGTTGACGATCCGACCGGAGTTCCGGCTTCGTTGACGATCCGACCGGAGTTCCGGGCTTCGTTGACGATCCGACCGAAGTTCCGGGGGCTCGTTGATGACCCGCCGGAGTTCCGGGCTCGTCGGTGATCCGCCGGAGTTCCGGGGCTCGTTGGTGATCCGCCGGAGCTTCGGGCGCGCTCGGGACCATTCGGTGGCCTGCGAAGCGGCGATCAAGAAGGTGGATCTCTGGGTCCGATCGACGCCGGTTCTGCTGAAATACAAGGGGTTCGCGGACTTGTCACGACATGGTGCAGACTGGCATTCGTGACTGACTACACAGCAGCTGAGAACCGGTACGACGACCAGATGGCCTATCGGCGGACGGGGCGCAGCGGTCTGCAGCTGCCGGCCATCTCGCTGGGCCTGTGGCACAACTTCGGTGACGACAAGCCGTTCGCGACGCAGCGCGACATCCTGCGCCGGGCGTTCGACCTGGGCGTCACCCACTTCGACCTGGCGAACAACTACGGCCCGCCGTACGGCTCGGCGGAGACGAACTTCGGCACCCACTTCGCCCGCGACTTCGCGAAGTACCGCGACGAGCTGATCCTGTCGACCAAGGCCGGGTACGACATGTGGCCGGGGCCGTACGGTCAGGGCGGCGGCTCGCGCAAGTACCTGCTCGCCTCGCTCGACCAGTCGCTGGACCGGATGGGCCTGGACTACGTCGACATCTTCTACTCGCACCGCTTCGACCCCGACACTCCGCTCGAGGAGACGATGGGTGCGCTCGACGCCGCCGTCCGCTCCGGCAAGGCGCTGTACGCCGGGATTTCGTCGTACTCCGCGGAGAAGACCCGCGAGGCGGCCGCGATCCTAGCCGACCTCGGCACACCGCTGCTGATTCACCAGCCGTCCTACTCGATGCTGAACCGCTGGATCGAGGAGGACCTGCTCGACACCGTCGGTGAGCTCGGCGTCGGCGTCATCGCGTTCTCGCCGCTGGCGCAGGGCATGCTGACCGACCGCTACCTCGACGGCATCCCCGCCGACTCCCGCGCCGCCCAGGGCAAGTCCCTGAGCACCGACATGCTCACTGAGGAAACCCTCAAGCACGTCCGCGCCCTCAACGAGATCGCGAAGCAGCGCGGCCAGTCCGTCGCCCAGCTCGCCCTCGCCTGGACCCTGCGCGACGACCGCGTCACCAGCGCCCTGATCGGCGCCTCCAGCGTCGCCCAGCTCGAGGACAACCTGGCCACGGTCAAGAACCTCAAGTTCACCCAGGAAGAACTCGACGCCATCGACGCCGACGCGGTCGAGGCCGGCATCAACCTGTGGAAGAAGAGCTCCGACCACTGAGCCCAGCTCGGTCAGAACACTGGGGGTCACCGGGCACAGCCTGGTGGCCCCCCAGTGCGTGTTGGGACAGGTACAACCGCACGCGCTGGTGGGTTCGGCGTCAAGCAACCTGCCGACGGGCAGGTGGGTGGGCGATCAGACACCGACGAGCAGGCGGGCCACCAGGGCCAGCGGCGGGCAGGCGGGCGGGCAAGCGAGCGGTGGGCAGGCGTGCGAGCGAGCGGGACCAGCGGCGGGCGGGCTGTGCCAGCGATGGCAGGCAGGCGGGCAAGCCGGCGGCGGGCTAGGCGGCAGGTGGGCGTCGGGCTGCCGGGCCAGCGGCAGGCCGCACGTGAGCGCCGGCCGGCAGGCGGGCCGGGGGCGTGGGGCGAGCAGGCGGGTGAGCAGGGGGCCGGCCGCCGGTCCTGGGGTAGCCACCCGCGGGCAGGTAGGTGAGCGTCGGGCGAGCACCAGCGGCAGGCACGTGAACAGCTAGCAGGCCGACGGTCGTGGGCGTAGCCAGCCGCGGGCGGGCAGGTGAGCGTCGGGCGAGCACCAGCAGCAGGCACGTGAACAGCTAGCAGGCCGACGGTCGTGGGCGTAGCCAGCCGCGGGCGGGCAGGTGAGCGGGCAGGGCCGGCAGGGCGGCCGCAGGTTGAGCAGGGCCTGCTTAGTCGTCGGCGGGACGGCAGGTCCAGCAGGTCGGTGGCGGGGGCTTACGGTCTGGTCACGTGGGGTGGTGGGGTGGTTGCTTGTCGTGGGTGGCGGGCACAGGCTGGGAGTAACCCCAGGAGGTGGTTTCGATGACCGCTTCTACTCTTGAAGTGGCGCTCGGGTACGAGCACGGGAAGATCCGCGAGCTGGCGGCGCCGGCGCACGAGGCGGATGCTGGGTTGCCGCAGCGGCGGCATGAGACGGACTGGTTCTACGCGATCGCGGCGCAGCATTTGGCGGCTGCTGAGGATGTGTTGCTGCCGAAGGTGCGGCGGTTGCCTGACGGGCGGGAGCTGGTGGCGGCGTACGTCGGGAACGCCAAGCAGCTGGAGCGGTCGCTGCGGTTCCTGAAGGCGCGGCAGTACGGCGACAGCCGGGTGCTGCATCTGCGGCCGGACGAGGTGTGGCAGGTGATCGACCGGCAGCTCGAGGAGCACGAGCGGCTGGAAGCGGAGTACAGCCGGCAGCTCTGCGAGTCGATGGACGGCGAGGACGTCAGCGCGCTGACCGAGCGGCTGCTGAGTGCCGAGGAGGTTGCGCCGACGAGGGCGCATCCGTTCTCGCCGCACACGGGCGTGGCCGGGCGGATGGCGCATCGGATGTGGCGGGTCGCGGACACGGCGTGGGACAGCGCCGAGGGGCGCGTCGTACCGACGCACTACCACGCTCACCCCAAGCGCGACTCGGCGTTGTCGCACTACCTACGCGGCTCCCAGATCCCCGAGGAGCACAACAGCTAGGAAGCAGGTGGCCGGACCGACCCCCGGGATGCCTCCCGCGGATCGGTCCGGCCGGTGCCCCTGCCACTGCGCCTGGTTGTGGCGGGGGCGGTCCCTTCTCCACAGCGCCTGGTCGTGGAGGAGGGGTGTGGCCCGTCCCCGCCGCGCCTACGGACAGGGATGGGACCGGCGCCCTCCCCCGCTGCGCCTGGTGTGCGGGGGAGAGCGGATCTGGAGTTATCTGAGCGCGTCGAGCGCCTTCTTCGCGCCGGGGTGGAGCGGGACCGGGTCGGTCTGGGCGGCGGTCTCCAAGGTGATGCCCTTGGCGGCCGCGTTGACCTGGACCAGGGCGTCCTTGTTGTCGAAGATCACCTTGGTCAGCTTCTCCGCCAGCTCGTCCGGCATGTTCTTGCGGACCAGCAGCACGTTCGGAACGATGATCGTCTTCACGTCGCCCGGCTGCTTGTACGTCGCCGCCGGGATGGTGCCCTCGGCATAGATCGTGCCGTACTTCGTGGTCATGGCCGGCAGCAGGTCCGTGATCGGGATCAGTTTGACGTCCTTGCCGAGGCTCGTGGTCAGGTCGGTGATGCCCCCGGTCGGGAGGCCGCCGGACCAGACCAGCGCGTCGATCGAGCCGCTCTTCATCGCGTCGACCGACTCCGGCAGCCCGAGCCGCTGAGCGGTGACGTCCTTCGCCGGGTCGAGTCCGGCCGCGGTGAGCAGCCGCCGGGCGATCACCTCGGTGCCGGAGTTCGGCGAGCCGGTGGAGACCCGCTTGCCCTTCAGGTCGGCGAACTTCGTGATCCCGGACGACGCCCGGACAGCGACTTGGGTGTAGTTCGGGTAGAGCCGGGTCAGCGCGACGACGTCCTGCACCTGCTGGAAGCTGTTCTCACCCTTGACCGCGTCAGCGGCGGTGTCGCCGAGCGAGAACGCGATGTCGTAGTTGCCGGCCACCAGGCCCTGCACGTTCTGCACCGAGGCGCCGGTCTCGCTGGCGGTGGCCCGGTAGCCCTCGACCTTGTCGGAGATCACCGAGGCGAGCGCGCCGCCGAGCTGGTAGTACACGCCGGTGGTGTTGCCGGTAGCAATCGTCAGCCGGCCGCCGTCGGTACCGGCCTGACCGGCCTCGGGCTCACGCTGCCCACCACAGGCCACCAGCGACACGGCGGCAACGAGCGCGAGTACGGCGGCGGGGAGGCGTCGGGTTCTCATGGAGTGACGGATCCTTCCGGTTGTCCGGCCTGGCGCTGCCGCCGGACCAGGTTGATGACGACGGCAACAAGTAGCAAACCGATTCCCACGGCGATGGTTACGGGCGCCAGGTACAGCAGCAGCAGCGCGGCCGGGACGCACAGCGCCCGCTCGACCCAGCTGGTGGCGACCAGGATCCAGCCGCCGGTGACCACGGCCAGCGCCGCGACCGCCAGCATCGACACCGCCAGCGTCCAGACCATGCCGACGAACGAGCCCTGGCCGAGCAGGTGCGCGCCGTTCTCGGTGAGCACGAACGCGAACGGCACCAGGAAGGCCGGCAGCGTGTACTTCCAGGCCTGCCACATCGTGGCCATCGTCCGGCCGCCGGTGATCGCCGAGGTCGCGACGGCGGCCAGCGCGGTCGGCGGCGACACCTCCGACAGCACGGCGTAGTAGAAGATGAACATGTACGCCTCGGCCTGGGTGACGCCGAGCTGCACCAGCGCCGGCGCGATGATCACCGCGGCGATGATGAACGACGCCGTGACCGGGACGGCCAGGCCGAGGATCAGGACGGCGATCGCGGACAGCGCGACGGTCAGGATCAGGATGACGGTCGGGTCGTCGGTGACGCCGCGGCCGGCGTCGACGATGATCTCGGCCAGGTTCAGCCCGAGCCCGGTCTGCGTGGTGACCGCGACGATCACGCCGGCGGTCGCGCAGGTGGCCGCCACCGGCAGCACCGATCGGGTGCCCTGGGCAAGCGCTTTGAACAGCGGCCCGGCGGTCAGCCGGTGCTCGCGGTCCAGGAACGACAGCACGATCTGCAGCAGCACGGCGTACACGACGGCCTTGAACGGCGGGACGTCGACCGCCATGAAGCCGATGATCACGAACAGCGAGAGGAAGTGGTAGCTGAACCGCAGCAGCAGCTTGCGGGCGGACTGCGTCGAGGTCTCGGCCGACGTGGTGCCGTGCCGGCGGGCGTCGATCTCGATCGCGAGCAGGATGCCGAGGTAGTACAGGATGGTCGGGATCACCGCGAAGCCGAGCACCGTCAGGTACGAGACCTGGAGGAACTCGGCGATGATGAACGCGGCCGCGCCGAGCGTCGGCGGGGACAGGATCGCGCCGATACCCGCGGCGGCGAGCATGCCGCCGGCCGGTTCGGGCGGGTAGCCCGCGCGACGCAGGATCGGCCAGGAAACCGTGCCGAGCGACACGGCGGTCGCCGTACCGGAGCCGGACACGCTGCCGAGCAGGAAGCCCGCCAGCGTCACGGTCCGGCCGGGTGCCGTCCGGCTGCGCTTGAACGCGGCGAAGGACAGGTCGATGAAGAACTTGCCGGCGCCGGAGTAGTCGAGCACGGCGCCGTAGATGGTGAACAGCACGATGTAGCTGGCGGCGACGCCGAGCGGGGTGCCGTAGAAGCCGGCCGTGCCCATCGTGAACTGCGCGATGATCGCGTCGAAGTTGAAGCCCTGGTGGGCCAGCGACCACGTGTAGGGCAGGTAGCCGCCGTAGTAGGCATAGGCGATGAACAGCAGGCTGAAGACCGGCAGCACCCAGCCCGTCGTACGACGGCAGGCTTCGAGCAGCAGGACCAGCAGCAGCGCGCCCACGAGCACGTCCGTCGAGGTCGGCGCCTGACGGCGTTCCAGGAAGCCGTCGAAGTCGAGCAACGGGTAGAGGCAGACGACCAGCGCGACCGCGGCCAGCAGCCAGTCCACGACACCGGGGTCGTCATGCGTCCGCCCCTTGAAGGGGTTGAGGAACGCCGGCACCTTCCAGCCCCGATAGCACAACAAAGTGATCGGGAGGACGGCTGCGAGAAAGATCACTAAGTAGTACTGCGTTCCGGCCGACAACGGGAAGAACACCTGGAGCAGCACGCCGACGCTGACGACCGCGCACCAGACCGAGATCACCAGGTCCAAGGCAGGCCGGAGCCGCCGAGCGGGCTTCTCCTGCTCGTACTCGGCCAGTTCGGTCTCGGAGAGCGCGGCGGTGCCGCCCCCCGAACCAACACTCACAGTCATCTACCGGTTCCCTCCCGTGGTCGGAGACTAGTGTCGCCGACCACGGCCTGGAGTCACGTGACTACGTCTTTACCAAGATCTGACACATGTGAGCGTCTCCTGCCCTACGATCACGGCATGAGCGGCGCTGTCAGGATTTTGTTGGTCGAAGACGATCTCGATATCGCCAATGCTCTGATACCTGCGTTGCGCCGGTACGGGCTGATGGTGACGCACGTCCGGACGGCCGCGGACGCCCTCGCCGCCGACCCCGGCGACCTGGTCCTGCTCGACCTCGGACTGCCCGACGGCGACGGCATCAACGTGTGCCGCCAGATCCGTACGGTGTCCGACGTCCCCGTGATCGCGGTGACCGCGCGAGGTGAGGCCGCCGACCGGGTTCGCGGTCTGCGCAGCGGCGCGGACGACTACGTGGTGAAGCCGTTCGCGATCTCCGAACTGCTGGCGCGCATCGACGCCGTACTGCGGCGTACCGGACTGCTGCAACCCCGCCCCCGGGTGACGGTGGGCGATCTGACCGTGGACATCGAAGCCCGCACCGTCCAGGTCGCCGACAAGCCCATCAGCCTGACCCGCAAGGAGTTCGACGTGCTAGCTGTGCTGGCCGCGCACCACGGCCGGGTGGTGCCGCGTGAGCAGGTCGCGCTGTACGCCTGGCAGTCCGTGTTCGAGGCATCGTCGCGAACGATGGACGTGCACGTCGCCAGCCTGCGGGCCAAGCTCGGCCGCCCGGAGCTGGTGCAGACCATCCGCGGCGTCGGCTACCGCCTCGGTTCGGACTGACCGTTGCGTCGTCGCCTGCTGCAGTCCCTCGTCCCCCTGGTCGCCATCCTGGCGATCGTCGCGGCCGTACCGCTGGCCAACTTCATCGCGACCAACACCACGCGCAACCTGTTCCTGTCCCGCAGCAACGACGCCGACTGGTTCGCCACGATGGCCGAGTCGCCGCTGCAGTCGGGGGACATCGCCACGCTGCGCGAGCTGGCGGTGCGCTACCACGAGCTCTACAACACGCCGGTGTTCGTCGTCGACGTCGACCGCCGGGTGGTCGCCACCTCCCGGTCCGGCGTCGACGTGAAGGAGCCGGACATCGAGCTGGTCCTGGACAGCACGCTGTCCGGCCGGCTGCCGGCCGAGCCGAAGGCCCTGTGGCCGTGGCAGTCCGGCGAGATGGTCGTCTCCCGTCCGGTGGTCAACAACGGCCGCGTGCTCGGCGCCTCGGTTCTGCGGGTCCCGACCGAGAAGGGCCGGCACGACGTACAGAACGGCCTGCTCCTGCTGCTCGGCGGGCTGCTGATGGCCGTCGGAGCCGTTGTCATCGGCATCGTTCGCCCGGTCACCCGCTGGGTGCTCCGGCCGCTGAACGACCTCGACAACGCCACCCACCAGGTCACCCGCGGCGCGCTCGACACCCGGGTCTCGACCGACGGCCGCGCACCCGAACTGCGCCGGCTCGGCGACAGCTTCAACTCGATGGCGCTCAGCCTGCACCAGGCACGGCAGCGTGAGCGCGAGTTCGTCGCCGACGCGTCGCACCAGCTCCGGACGCCGCTGACGTCGGCCCGGATCCACATCGAGGGTCTGTCCCGGCTGTCGCCGACCGCGCGGTTCGCGCTCAGCGACATCGACCGGCTGGGCCGGATCGTGCAGCGGCTGTCCCGCCTGGCGGGCTCCGACCGCCCCGGCGACGTCGAGGGCAGCGAGGCCCCGCTGGACCTCGCCCAGGCCGTCAAGGAGCGGCTGGTCGGCTGGAAGGCCGTGTACGCCGCGGACGACCTCGAGCTGATCATCGGCGAGATGGTGCCGGGCGGGGTCGCCGCCGAGCTCGAGGTGGACGACATCCTCGACGTGCTGCTCGACAACGCCAGCAAGTACGGCGCTCCGCCGGTCGAGGTCTCGGTGACCCGGGACGGCACCGAGGTCGTGATGTCGGTGCGCGACCACGGGCTCGGCCTCGGTTCGCGCGACCTGAAGAAGGTCGGCGAGCGCTTCTGGCGTAGCGCCCACCACCGGGAGATGCCCGGTACCGGGCTCGGTCTGGCCATCGTCCGCTCGGAGGCCGCCCGCGTCGGCGGCCGCGTGGTCGCGCGCCCGCCGATCGGTGGCGGCCTGGTGATCGAGGTCAGGGTCCCGCTGATCGACGACTACGAGGACTGACAGACGCCGGAAGGGGCGGCGAGGGCCATCGCCCTTCACCGCCCCTTTCGACGTACCGGCACAGCGTCGTACGGAAACTCAGACGTGGTTTTCCTTGTACCAGCGCTCGGCGGCCGGGTGCAGCGGGATCGGCATCGTCGCGATCGCGGAGCGGCTGTCCAGGGACCCGGCCTCGGGGTGGATCTCGCGCAGCTCGGCCTGCCGGCGGAACATCGTGTTCACCGTCCACCAGGCCCACGGGTCGGACAGGCCGCGGCGGGCCAGCAGGTAGTTGGGGACCGCCAGGGTGGGGACCGCGTTGGACAGCTTGTAGACCGACGGCGGGATCGACGACAGCACGTAGCCACCGAACCGCCGGCTCGCCAGCTCCTGGGCGGCGGAACCGATGTCGATCAGCCGGAAGCCGACCGTCGACTGGAGCTCCAGGATCGGTTCGGTCGGCAAGCCGCCGCTCCAGATCAAGGCCGCGATCCCTTCGCGCGGCTTCTCGATCCCGACGGCGAGGGCCTTCACCGCGGCCTCCAGCCCGAGCGACTTCGGGATCACCTTGATCCCCGCGGTCTGCAGGATCCGGTTGGCGACCACGCGGGTGCCGGAGCTGGTCGGCCCGAGGTTGACGGTCCGGCCGGCCAGGTGCTTCAGCTCGAAGATGTTCGACGACGTGGGCACCACCACGTGCACGTAGTTGTCGTAGGTCCGGGCCAGCGCCGAGAAGCGCAGCGCGCCGGACCCGAACGCGGTGCCCGGGGCACCCTCCCAGGCGTCGAGGGCGGAGTCGGACAGGCTGAACGCGATGTCGGCGGTCCCGGCGGCCAGCATCTTCAGGTTCTGCACCGAGCCGTCGGTGCGGACCGCGGTCATCGACACCCCGGTCTGCTCGGTGGCCAGCTTGGCCAGTCCGCTGCCGTAGATGTCGTACACACCGCCCGCGTTGCCGGTGGCGATCTTGGCGGGACCGTCCGGAGCCGCTTCGTCGGAGCGGCCACGCGAACAGCCCGGGACGACCAGGGCCCCGGTGGCCGCGGCCCCCAGTCCCAGCAGATGGCGGCGGGTCAGCAGGCGGGCACGATCCATGGGGGACAACCTAGTCGGGCCGGGGGCGAGCCCGCCATCGCGGTCCGGTCACGACTGCTCACCCCACGTCCCCTCTCTCACACTAGGTGCACCGGTCAGCCGGAAATCGGGCCTGTCGGTGACTGAACGGTGCCCGAAGTGCGCCGTGGAGGCCGCGGGAATCGACCGGGGTACGGCTTGCGTCTGGACGGGCCCGGCCATCATGTGACAGCGTTGTCAACACAGTCGGCCTGGATGGCCGCGGAACCCCGTCAGCGGAGGATGATTTCGTGCACGACGACCGACAACTGATCGAGGAGCGGCTCAAGCGCGCCCTGCGGGAGCGGATCCGCCCCGCGGTCTACGGCGCCTCCGTTCCGCTGGACATCGAGGTGTGGCACGCACCCGGTGAGCCCGTCTCCCCCGCCGAGGCCCTGGCCCAGAAGTTCGAGCCGGCCGAGATCGGCCTGCCCTGGGGTCCCGCCTGGGGCACCGCGTGGTTCAAGTTCAGCGGCCAGGTCCCGGCCGAGTGGGCCGGCTCCGAGATCGAGGCCGTGATCGACCTCGGCTTCAGCGGCGGCCCGGGCTTCTCCGCCGAGGGCCTGGTGCACACCACCTCCGGCGTACCGCTGAAGGGCCTGCACCCGCGGCAGACCTACGCGCCGCTGTCGATCCTCGGACCGGACGGTACGGCGGCCGCGCCGGGCGACCGGATCGAGTTCTACGTCGAGGGCGCCGCCAACCCGGAGATCCCGCTCGACAACGCCACCGCGAAGGTCGACATCGGCGCCAAGCGCGGCGAGACCCCGATCTACCAGCTGACCCGCGCCGACCTGGCCGTGTTCAACGCCGAGGTGTGGAACCTGATCCTGGACCTGGAGGCGCTCGGCGGCCTGCAGCAGGAGCTGTCCCCGCAGGAGCCGCGGCGTCGTGAGATCCTGCGCGCGCTCAGCCGGGCCCTGGACGCCCTGGACTACGAGGACGTCGCCGGGACCGCCGCCGACGCCCGCGCGCAGCTGACCGACGTACTGAGCCGTCCGGCGCACGCCAGCGCGCACCAGCTGTCCGCGGTCGGCCACGCGCACATCGACTCGGCCTGGCTCTGGCCGCTGCGCGAGACCCGCCGCAAGGTCGCCCGGACCGTCTCCAACGTCGCCACGCTGGCCGAGGAGTACCCGGAGCTGGTCTTCGCGTTCTCGCAGGCCCAGCAGCACGCCTGGGTGAAGGACAACTACCCCGAGGTCTGGGAGCGGCTGAAGAAGGCCGTTGCCGACGGCACCATCGTTCCGGTGGGCGGCATGTGGGTCGAGTCCGACACCAACCTGCCCGGCGGCGAGGCGCTGGCCCGGCAGTTCGTGCACGGCAAGCGCTTCTTCCTGGACGAGTACGGCATCGACACCCAGGAGGTCTGGCTGCCGGACTCGTTCGGCTACACCGCGGCGCTGCCGCAGCTGGTCAAGCTGTCCGGCTCGAAGTGGTTCCTGACCCAGAAGATCTCCTGGAACAAGGAGAACCGCTTCCCGCACCACACGTTCAACTGGGAAGGTCTCGACGGCACCCGGATCTTCACGCACTTCCCGCCGATCGACACCTACAACTCCGACCTGTCCGGTCGCGAGCTCGCGCACGCCCAGCGCAACTTCCAGGAGAACGGCGCCGCGACCCGGTCGCTGGTGCCGTTCGGGTACGGCGACGGCGGTGGCGGCCCCACCCGTGAGTTCGTCGCGACCGCCCGCCGGGTGGCCAACCTGGAGTCCTCGCCGCGGGTGACGATCGAGTCCCCGACCGAGTTCTTCAGCGCCGCCGAGGAGGAGTACGCCGAGCACGCGCCGGTGTGGTCCGGCGAGCTCTACCTGGAGATCCACCGGGCGACGTACACCTCGCAGGCCAAGACCAAGCAGGGCAACCGGCGCAGCGAGCACCTGCTCCGCGAGGCCGAGCTGTGGTCGGCCGCCGCGGTGGTCGCGGGCAAGCTGGACGCGTACCCGTACGAGGACCTGGACCGGATCTGGAAGGCCGTCCTGCTGAACCAGTTCCACGACATCCTGCCCGGCTCGTCGATCTCCTGGGTGCACCGCGAGGCCGAGGCGACGTACGCGCGGCTGGCCGAGGAGCTCGAGGCGATCATCGGCAAGGCCCAGCAGGCGCTGGCCGGCTCCGGTGACGCGCAGATCGTCTTCAACGCCGCACCGCACACCCGCGGTGGCGTCGCCGGTCTCGGCGCCGGCATCGCGGCCGGCGAGGGCCAGGCGGCGACGATCGACGGCAACGTCCTCGACAACGGCCTGATCCGGGTCACCGTCGACGAGCGCGGCCTGATCACCTCCCTGTACGACGTGGCCGCCGACCGCGAGGTGGTTGCCCCGGGCACCGCGGCGAACCTGCTGCAGCTGCACGTCGACACCCCGAACCACTGGGACGCCTGGGACGTCGACTCGTTCTACAAGAACAACGTCCGCGACGTCACCGAGGTCGACAGCGTCGACTTCAGCAGCGTCGACGGGGTCGCGACCGTCGTGGTGAAGCGGTCGTTCAACCGGTCCACCGTCACCCAGACGCTGCGGCTGCGGCCGGGCACCAAGCGGGTCGACATCGAGACCGCGATGGACTGGCACGAGACGGAGAAGTTCCTCAAGGCGGCGTACCCGGTCGACGTGCACGCCGACCGGTCGGCCTCGGAGACCCAGTTCGGGCACATCTTCCGGCCGACGCACACCAACACCTCGTGGGACGCGGCGAAGTTCGAGATCGCGGCACACCGCTGGGTGCACGTCGGCGAGCCCGGCTACGGCGTCGCCGTGGTCAACGACTCGACGTACGGGCACGACGTGAACCGGACCGCACGCGAGGACGGTGGCACCACGACCACCATCCGGACGTCGCTGATCCGCGCGCCGCGCTTCCCCGACCCGAAGACCGACCAGGGCCTGCACGTGGTCAACCACGCGCTGGTGGTCGGCGCCGGGATCCCGGAGGCCATCGAGGAGGGCTACCGGATCAACCTGCCGGAGCGCGTCGTCACCGGCGCCGAGGGGGTCGCGCCGCTGTTCGAGGTGAGCAACGGCAACGTGATCGTCGAGGCGGTCAAGCTGGCCGACGACCAGTCGGGTGACGTCGTCGTCCGGCTGTACGAGTCCAGCGGCGGCAAGTCGAAGGCGACCGTGACCCCGGGCTTCGCGGCCTCCGCCGTCACCGAGGTCGACCTGCTCGAGCGGCCGCTGGCCGACCGCGAGCTGACCGACGGCGGCGTGGCGATCGCGCTGCGCCCGTTCCAGATCCTGACGCTGCGCTTCAAGCGCAGCTGAAGTAGCTGAGAAAGGGCCCCGGGTAATTGTTGCCCGGGGCCCTTTTCGTGGTCAGCGCACCGCTTGGGCGACGATGCTGCCGAAGGCGGACATGCCCAGGGCTGAGGGGTGGAGCGGCGCGGCGACCGAGCTGGGGACCAGGCCCTCGAGCCAGCGCTGGCCGAGTGGGGCGCAGGCGTCGTGGCCGATGCTGGGGGTGCGGAGGCCGACGTACTGCGCGCCGTTGACGGCTGCCTGCGTGGCGAGCATCTGGTTGAGGCGGTCGATGGTGGCCTGCAGGTAGTTGGCGTCGACGCCCCAGACCGGGACGGTCGGCCAGCAACCGTTCGGGCGGACGTACGTGCCGTAGCCGGTGACGAGGACCTTCGCGTTGGGTGCGAGCCGACGGATCGTCGCGAGCGCCTGGCCGAACGCCGGGGCGGTGGCGTTGATGCGGGCGGCGAGCTGGTCCTGGCCGCCGGCGGTGAAGCGGGCCTTGCACGACGTACCGGCAGGTGGCGGCAGCAGGTTGATGCAGGACAGCGCGGCCGCGACGAGACCGGTGTCGTTGCCGCCGATCGCGACCGTGACCACGTCGGTCGACGCCGACAGCGCCTTGAACTGCGGCGGCACGAAGCCGAACTGCTGGCCGGTGAAGTCCGGGATCACCGCGCCCGAGCAGGTGACGTCGGTGAGCTGGGCGCCGAGCGCCTTGGCGGCGACGTGCGGGTAGTTGGCCGACGACCGCAGACAGGCCAGGTCGACCTGCGGCAGGATCAGCGGCCCGGCGGCCGAGGAGTCCCCCAGCGCGACGTACTCCAGCGGCTCGGTCGCGCCCGCTGGCCCACTCACGGCGCCGCTCAGCAGTACGCCGACCGCCACCACCCACGCCGCTCCTCGTGCTCGTCTCATCCTGATCACCCTTCGCAGTCGCGGGATTACCTACCTGCGGGTAATGTTCCAGCACAAAGCCACCCCAGGTCGCTGGGGCCACACCCAGACTTCGAGGGCGGATGCTTGTGACGGATCACAAGACCCTGACCGCGAACGGCGTACCCGTCGACCGCGTGCTGCTCGGAAACCTGGGCCGGCTCGCCGACCAGGTGCTCGACCACCTCGTCCAGCAGATCCCGCTGTACGGGCAGCTGCCACGCGAGGAGCTGCAGGGCGACATCCGCCAGATCACCGAGCGCACCCTGCGCGCCTTCGCCGAGACGTTCCGCACCGGCGTGATCCCGACCGGCTCGTCCCTCGAACCGCTCCGCGAGTCCGCCGCCCGCCGCGCCGAGGAAGGCGTCCCGCTGGAGGCGCTGCTCGCGGCGTACCACCTCGGTGGCCGGGTCTGCGCGGACTTCGTCGCCGACGGGTTCCGGCCCGACGAACTGCCCGACGCGCTCGCGCTCAACCGGCTGATCCTCGACTTCCTCCAGCAGGTCACCGCGACGGTCTCGGCCAGCTACTTCGAGGAACGCCAGATCATCGCCGGCGAGGAGCAGGCCGGACGCCAGTCGCTGCTCACCGCCTTGCTGGACGGCGGCCCCGCCGCCGAGGCTGCTCGTCGTGCCGGGCTGCAACTGCCCGACGAGTACGTCGTACTGGGTCTCGCGTACGGCGCGCACGCCGACGAGCGGCAACCCGGTGTCGACCCGAAGATCGTTGCCCGCCGCAAGCTTCGCCGGATCCGCCTGCAGCTCGACCGGGTCGGTGCGATGGCCAGCCTCTCACCCGCCGACGGCGTCGCTCTTCTCACGGGTCCAACGCCCTGGGATCCGTTGCACGCCAAGCTCAGCAAGGCCGCGGGAGTCGAGCTCTTCCTGGCTGTCTCCACCGCCGTGCCCGATCAGGTCCCCGCAGCGGTGGGCCTGGTCCGGGACCTGCTCGAGGTGGTGCGCATCCATCGTCGCCCGCCGGGCGTCTACCAGCTCGACGACCTCGTGCTCGAGTACCAGCTCAGCCGCCCGAGCCCGGCTCGCGATCGCCTCGCCGTACTGCTGCAGCCGCTCGCCGATCGCGCCGACCTGCTCGCGACGCTGCGCTGCTACCTCGCCAACAGCCGCAACCGCCGCCAGACCGCGTCCGACCTGCACGTTCACCCCAACACCGTCGACTACCGCCTCCGTCAGGTCGGTCGCCTCACCGGGCTCGATCCGGCGCAGGCCGACCATCTCCCCCGACTGGTCGCGGCGCTGGCGGCGTACGACGCAAGCTGACGTTCACCTGACCGTCGTAGCGTGGAAGTCCTCAGCCCTCATCCGGGAGGTGGCATGACGCCGACACCGCTGCTCGGTGCCCGCACGCTCGATCGCCAGACCGCCCGCACGCTGCCGCCCGGCCCGAAGCTGCCGACGCTGGTGCAGACGGTGCTGTTCGCCGGCCATCGCAAGACGTTCTTCCCGCGGATGCGGGCCAAGTACGGCGACGTCTTCACGATCCGGCTCGTGCCGTCGAGTCGCGTCTGCGTCGTACTGAGCCGGCCGGAGGACATCCGGGACATGTTCACCACGCCGCCGACCGTGATGCACGCGGGCGAGGGCAACCAGGTGCTCGCGCCGATCATGGGCGCCCACTCGCTGCTGCTGATCGACGACGAGGACCACGCGCGGATGCGGCGGCAGCTGATGCCGGCGTTCCTCGGCAACGCGCTGCGCGGGTACGCCGGGATGATCGGCGAGCTGGCCCGGGCGGACGTCGAGTCGTGGCCGGTGGGGACGCCGTTCACGCTGCACGACCGGATGCGGGAGCTGACGCTGGAGGTGATCCTGCAGGTCGTGTTCGGGGTCACCGACTCGACGCGGCTGGCCGAGCTGCGGCCGCTGGTGGAGAAGATCGTCGCGGTCCGGCCGATCACGATGCTCGCCGGGTTCTACCCGCGGCTGCTGAAGTACTCGCCGTGGCGGACCTACCTGGAGACGCAGAAGCGCGTCGACGAGATCCTGTACGACGAGATCGCGCGCCGTCGTACGGACAACGCCGGGCGCAACGACGTGCTCAGCCGCTTGCTGGCGGCCGGCGAGTGGTCGGACGTCGAGCTTCGGGACCAGCTGGTGACGTTGCTGCTGGCCGGGCACGAGACGACCGCCACGGCGTTGGCCTGGGCCTTCCACGAGCTGGCGCGGAACCCTTCCCAACTGACCGCCGCCCAGCAGGCCGCCGACGCGGGCGACGACGTGCGCCTGGAGGCGATCACCAAGGAGGCAATGCGGCTGCACCCGGTCGTCTACCAGGTCGGCCGCCGGGTCACCGAGACCGTCGACGTGGCCGGCTACCGGCTTCCCCGCGGTACGACGATCATGGCCGCCATCGGGCTGGTCCACGCCGATCCCGAGAACTACCCGGCCGCCGGCGAGTTCCGCCCAGAGCGCTTCCTGTCCGAGGACCCACCCGCGGCCGGCACCTGGATCCCCTTCGGCGGCGGCGCCCGCCGCTGCATCGGCGCCGGCTTCACGCTCCTGGAAGCCACCGAGATCCTCCGCGCGGTCCTCACCCGGTACGACGTACACCCGGTCGACCCGGCCCCGGAAACAGCAAAACCCCGCAACGTCACCCTGGTCCCGTCGAGGGGTTGCGAGGTAATAGCCACCACCCGCTGACCGCGCCAGAGCTCACGCAAGCCCCAGCAGACGCTGCGAAGCAGTCGTCATCCGGGCGGCCGGGCCCCACCCCCAAACACCGCTGCCCCACGCCGAAGGCGTGGGGCAGCGGTGGAAGTACAGGTGACTGGGCTCAGTCCTCCAGGTCGCCGACGTCGCCCAGGTCCACGTCGCGGACGGAGTCGAGGTCGGACTCGTCGTCGTCGTCGAGCTCGAAGGGCTCGTCGTCGTCGACCACGTGGACGGCGGCTTCTTCCGCGCTCGCCGCGGCGCCGTCGTAACCGACGTCGGAGGCGGTCAGCTCGGACTCCTCGTCGGAGTGGGCGCCCTCGTCGGGCGCGACCAGGCGGCCGGAGCGCTCGCTGCCGACCTCGGGGCCGCCGACGTTCTCACCGTCCTCGGCGTACGGGTCGACGTCGGGCTCCTCCTGCGCGATCCGCTGGTCGAGCGTCTCGCCCTCCAGCGCCTCGTCGGCCGTCGTCCCGAACCCCTCGCCGGCCGACCACTTCTCGGGCGGCGAGTACCCCTCGTCGAGCAGGTCGTCGACGCCGCGGTCGTTCAGCGTGTCCTCCGGCTGCAACTGGTCCTCGTCGTCGACGCTGTAGCTGCCGTAGTCCTCACGGTTGTTCTCGGTCATGGCCCCACCCTGACCGTCCGGCCCGTGCGAATCAAGGCAGAGCGCGGTCGTGTCGGAGATGATGGGCCCATGGACCCGGTCCGACTGACGCTGGATCAGCTGCGCGAGCTCCGCGACGACATCGCCCCGCACGCCGCCCAGCGCTCCCGCGCCTCGGTCCGCCGCCGGATCGAGCGCTGGCAGGACCGCAGCTTCTTCATCGTCCAGTGCGCCCTGGCCGCCGCCGTCGCCTGGACGATCGCCCGGTACGTCGTGGGCCACCAGCAACCGTTCTTCGCTCCGGTCGCCGCGATGGTCTGCCTCGGGTTCAGCTTCGGCCAGCGGCTGCGCCGGGTCGCCGAGGTGATGGTCGGTGTGGCCGTCGGGGTCGGCGTCGGTGACCTGTTCGTCCGCTTCTTCGGCACCGGTGTGGTCCAGATCGTGTTCGTCATCGCGCTCGCGATGAGCGTGGCCGTCCTGCTCGGCGCGGGCACCCTGATGACCACCCAGGCCGGCGTCCAGGCGGCGATCGTCACCACCTTGATGCCCAACGCGGGCGCCGGCTTCAACCGCTGGCTCGACGCCGTGCTCGGCGGCCTGGTCGCCCTGGCCGCGGCCACCGTCGCCCCGGCCGCGGCGATCCGTCGCCCACGGCAACAAGCGGCCGGCGTACTCAACGAACTGGCCGCGATCCTGATCGAGACCGCCGAAGGCCTGCGCGACAGCGACGAGGACGCCGTCACCGACGCGCTCCGCCGCGCCCGGGCGAGCGAGAGCCTGCTCGACGACCTCCGCAGTGCCGCCGCCGAAGGTGTCGCGGTCGTCCGCCTCTCGCCGTTCCGGCGCCGGCACCGCGGCCGCGTGAAGGAGATCGCCGACCTGGTGATCCCGCTCGACCGCGCGATCCGCAACATCCGCGTCCTGGTCCGCCGCTGCGCCGTCTCGGTCTGGCGGGACGAGAAGATGCCGGCCGAGTACCCGATGCTGCTCGAACGCCTCGCCGACGGCACCCGCCTGATCGCCGAGTCGCTGTTCGAGCCGCAGGCCGACGTGGCCGCGCACCGCGTCCTCGGTGAGCTCGGCCGCCGTACGGCGGTGATGCCGATCCCCGGCTCCCTGTCCGGCGTGGTCGTCCTGGGCCAGATCCGCTCCACGGTCGTCGACCTGCTCGAGCTGACCGGTACGACGTACGACGAGGCCCGCGAGCTCGTCCCGCTGCGCGCGGACGGGCTGGACGAGAAGTAGTGCGCTAGGTCACATCCAAAAGATCTGCCGAATCTCCGTCATACCCCGGCGGTCGGTGCGTCTCACAGGCATGACGATCCACCGACTGATGGCAGCCATCGCGACCGAGCAGGTCGAATTGCGCGACGGCGCGCCGAACGAGATCCCCGACGACCGGAGCGACGCCGCCGCTGAGCACCACTAGGCGCGAACCGGACGGACGGAGCCCAGGCGGCGCGCCCGGACGGTCTTCCCCACCGAGGTAGACCGCACGGATGTCGCACACCAACGCAGAGGCGCCCATGCGAGGCGCCGCCGGCTCCGTCGGGTGCACCGCCACAGCGGTGCACGCAGAACCACCCGGCCACTGTCCTGACGCCGCTTGCGCGAGGCTCAGGCCAGCCGGCCGGGTGGTTCTCTGCTGTTCAGGCGACGATGATCTCGGTCGTCACCGAGTTCGCGATGAAGCACTCCTCGTGCGAGAGGTGGTGGATCTTCGCGAGGGTCTCCGCGTCCGGCTGCTCGCCGGCGAACACGATCTTCGGGTGCAGCGTCACCTGGGTGATCGCCAGCTTGCCGCGCTCGTTCTTGGCCATCACGCCGACCGCGTGGTCGTCGTACGCGTCGACGACCAGCCGCTTCTTCGCCGCGATCGACAGGAACGTGAGCATGTGGCACGACGACAGCGCCGCCACGAACGCCTCCTCCGGGTCGACCGGCCCCGGATTGCCCAGGTACGCCGGGTTGGCGGACCCGGGCACGGTCACCCCGCCGTCGAAGCGCCACTCGTGGTCGCGGTTGTAGGTCTGGTAGGTGAACTCGTGCTCACCACGGCTCCAGCTGACATCGACCACGTGCTCCGACACAGAACTCACCTTTCCGAGACGTTCCCCCTGCACCACGCCGGGGAGGACACCGGGTTGCAGCGTACTGCGACCCCACCCGGCAGCTGAGCGACGAAGTCGCTGTCGTACCGCGCCGCCATCCCGGCGACCGGGAAGTCGGTGGTCACCCACTGCGCGCCGCTCTCCAGCGCGATCCCGACCCGGCTGGTCTCGTTGGCCAGGACCGTCGCCATCGGCTCGTCGGACCGGGTCCGGACCAGGTAGCCCTTGCGGACCAGCCGCTGGATCTCGGCCTGGTTCGCGCCGCGCGGGTCGTTCACCATCGTCACCGCGGCGTCCGGCTGCCCCTCGGGACCGCGGGTGAAGACCGCCCGGCCCTCCAGGTTCGGCTTGCCGGTCCGGTAGAGGTCGCGGATCTGGCCCTCGCCGCCGTTGTCGAAGAAGAACATCACCTTGCCGCGGGCCTGCTCCAGCGTCGGCCAGCCCTTCGTCAGCACCGACTGCTCCAGTGTCAGCCCGGGCTTGCGGACGTCGTCCGGCGACAGCAGCTGACGCTCACCGAAGACGGACCGGATCTCGGTGTCGACGCCGTTCAGGTTGGCCAGGTCCCACGGCGGGGACTGGACGCCGCCGGCCGCGACTATCCGCGGGTCGGACTGCTTCAGCTCCAGCTGGATCACGATCGGCGCGTGGTCCGGGTGCTGGTCCGACCAGCCCTTCACCTGCTTCAGGCACACCACGAAGGACCGGCAGGTGGTGTTGTAGTCGAAGTCGGCGATGTGCATGACCTTGTGGCCCGGCTTGGCCAGCTCCGGGTCGGTGAGCGGGCCCTGCCCGGTCAGCTTCCGGATCAGTGGGTACGTGTAGAGGCCGCCGGCCGGGTCCGGGAACAGGTCGAGCTCCAGGGCGCGGATGTTCTGGTTCTGCAGCTGCTGCGGGATCGAGGCGTGCGAGTACCAGATGTTCGCCGCGCCCGGGTCCTGCGCCTGCTGCACCTGCTTCTCGGCCGGGCTGAGCTCGCGGTGGTAGGCGTTGTGCGCGCCGAGGGTCTGGATCTGGTTCATCCTGAGCGCGGACCGGGTCTGCTTGGCGTCGGCCGAGGCCGGTACGTCGTTCGCGCCGCTGCTGCCGAGCGACGCACCCGCGAGTCCGGCGGCCGCGACCGCCGCGGACGCGACGCCGGCGGTGAGTTTGCTGCTGATCCGCATGCTGGAGTTCCCCTCCGTCGATCTGGGCGGTACTGCTGGTGACGATTCTGTCCCGCCACGGGTCACGAGTGGGCAGCCACAAGCTGTCATCGAACTGAACGACGGTGATGGCAACGTTGTCCCCCTTCGCGGGGCACAATGACCTCATGGTCTCCACTACCGCTGGTGAGGAGCCGGGTGCCTATCCGTTGCGGCGGATGCCGACCCAGGACCGGGCCAGCCGTCAGGTCGAACGCATCCTCGACGCGGCCTGCGCCGAGGTGGTCGAGCGCGGGTACGACGCCGCCTCGACCAGCAGCATCGCCAAGCGCGCCGAGATCGCGGTCGGCAGCGTGTACCGGTACTTCCCCGACAAGCGCACGCTGATCCAGGCGATCGAGCGGCGCAACCAGCACCGCTACACCGAGGCGGTGCGCGAGCGGCTCGCCGTGGTCGCGGACTGGCGCGAGGCCGTCGACGTCACGCTGGACACGTTCCGGGAGATGCACCGGACCGACCCGGGCTTCCGCGCCGTCGTACTGAGTGGACTGGGTGATCCGGAGCTGGAGGCGACGCCCGGTGAGTTCGACGACCAGCACTCGGGTGAGTTCGCCGAGCTGCTGACCCAGCGCTTCGGCGCGCGGGACAGCCGCGAGTTCCGGCTCACCGTGACGCTGACCATCACCATGGGCGAGGCGCTGTCGCACCTGTCCGAGCGGCTGGATCCCGAGGACGCGGAGGTCGTGCTGGCGCAGGGGCGTCCGACGCTGCACCGTTTGCTGGAGCCGCACCTGCCGTAGCTCGAGCCCCGGGATGGGCTCGAGCGGAAACTGGAAGACCCCCGCCGGCAGGGCGAGGGTTTACGGCTGTGGGACCGGGTCCGACGATCTCGGTCCGAGCTGCGGCCAGTGGCTGACCCGGCCCTCGATCCGGCCCCGGCGCGGCGTCCGGACGTCGTAGCTCACGATCACCCGGTCCTCCGCGGCGTACAGGTTCCTGCTCCCCATCGGCAGCCGGCGGTGGACCTCGTACGGGCCTTCGCCGCGCCGCGTGTAGTACTCGACGACGACCTCGACGTACTCCGTCGGGACACCGCCCTCGACCTGTCCACGGATCGGTCCGCGGACCCGGACCACCCGGCCGGCGGTCCTCTCCTCACCGAGCTCGCGGCGCTGCTTGCGACCGCCCGCGAACACGTCCGACATGATGCACGCGCTGACCAGCAGCACCAGGCCGAATCCGCCCAACACAATGATCGTCAACATGGCACTCACCCCCGACGGGCCGGTCCCTGCGACCTGTGCAGTTCCGCGACCGTCGTTCTCGTCACTTCCTGCGGCGGCCCTCGCCGCACGTCCGTGAGACGCCGCCACGGGGTGCTTGGTTCCAGGTCCTGACAAACTCGCCGACGGTGAGCGCCGGGTCGCCGTCAGTCGCCGGCCATGCCGAACTCGTACCGCGCCGGGACGGGCCTTGTTGTTCCAAGCAAGGCCTGTGCGCGCTGCCAGTACTCCGCCAGCGGGTTCTCGCCTTCCCGTACGCCGGAAGGCTCGACGCCTTCGTCGAGCAAGGCCTCGGCCTCGGCTGCCGCGCCGATCTCCAGCAGGTACCGCACCCGCAGCAACCGGATCCGCTGATCGTCACCCGGCGCCCTTTCGAGCATCCGTCCCGCCTGCGCCGCATCGACGTCCAGTGCCGCCGTTGCCGCTTCGACCACCAGCGGAACCAGGTCAGGTCGTAGCTCGGTCGCTCGCTCGTACGCCGCCAGGTCGCCGGTCGCCAGGGCCAGATTCCTGAGCGCCCACGGGTTGTCGCCGGACTCGCGCCAAGCCGCGACCGCGCCCGCCTCGTCGCCCGCGAGCCACCGGGCGACGCCGCGGTGGTACCAGGTCAGCCAGCTGTCCTCGGTCTGCTCCAGCAGGTCCTTCCAGGCGACCAACGTCCCATCCACCGCCTCAGGCGCACCTCCTTCGAGTACCGGCAACCAAGCCCGTTCCCGCTCCCCGATCGTGTCCTCGCCGAAGGGCGTCCCCGCCGACACCGTCCACCCCGTCCGCAGCAACTCCAAAGCACCCCACCCGGACCCAACCGCCAACCGCTCCCCCGGCTCCGCATCAGCGATCGCCAGCCAACTCTGCTCGCGCTCCGCCAGGTGCAACCGATCACCAAGTACGCCGTCCGCCGCACGCCACGCGGCCGACCATTCTCCGTGCGCCACCACCGGATCCACCGACACCCGCCCGTACGCCTCCAGCCACGACCAACTGGTTGCGCCAGGCAACTTAAGGTGCTCGAGCTGCGTCCGCGCCAGCCCCGCCTGGATCTCGCAGTACCCCGGCCCTTCGAGCCCCGGCGACAGCCACTCCTGCCAGCGCCTTCCACCGCGACCCTCACCCCACACGAACAGCTTCCGCCCGCGCAGCCGCTCCGTCGACGCCTGCACCAACCCGTTGCCCTCGGCATCCACCGCGGCGATCCACGGCCGCTGCCCCGGCAACGGCTCGAAGAAGAAGTCCACCGCTCTGCGGTGCCGCATCGGGTAGGTCAGATCGATCCCGTCGTACTCCGGCACCCCGACGAGATCGAGATTGTTGCCGTACCCGAACCGCCACGCCTGCTCCGCCGGCACCAGCACCCGCGTCTCAGGCGACTGCTCCACGGCGATGTTCGACCACCAGTACGCCGGGACGACGTCCGGCGACGGGTTCTGGATCCGCGCGCCGACGTACAGGAGGTCCGAGTCCGCCGGCAGCCAGAAGTCGAGCTGGACCACGAGGTTGCGGCTGCGCTCCCACTCCCACAGGCGCAGGACCGGCGTACCGTCCGGCCCTTCGACGCGGGCCGCGTGCATCGGCGAGCAGGTGCCGGTCCAGTGGCCGGTGCTGCCGAGGTTCCACTCGACGCCGCCGGCGAACCAGGCGTTGCGCAGGGCAAGGTTCGCGGGCTGGATCACCGGGTTGCGGTAGAGCAACTCCTGGCCCGAGGGCTTGTGGACGAGCGAGTAGAGCCGGCCGCCGAGGCTCGGGAGGACGGTCGCGCGGAGGTGGTCGTTCTCGAGGACGAGCGTGGGCAGCGGCTGCTCGGTCAGGGTGCGGCCGTAGCCGTCCTGGTCGAGACAGGGCAGGACGCTGCGCAGTCCGCCGTACCGGATGTTCTCGGCGAGCTCCTCCGGGAGGGCGTCGAGGTTCTCGACGCGATGCAGGTCCCGGTGACCGCGCAGCGGCGGCAACGGGTTCTCCTCGCCGAGTGCGGCGACGGGCAGGGTCAGCGTCTGCGCAGAAAGGATCGTCACATCGACAATTCTTGCAAGAGTGCGCAGCTGCGGTCTACAGCCGCCGTTGTCTGGTATCCATGGACGACCGACGCGAGGGGATGGGCCGATGGATGCAGATGTGATCGTCGTGGGAGCGGGGCTGGCCGGGCTGGCGGCGACCGCTGAGCTGGCCGACGCCGGACGCAAGGTGCTGCTGCTCGACCAGGAACCGGAGGCCTCGCTCGGCGGGCAGGCGTACTGGTCCTTCGGCGGTCTGATGTTCGTCGACTCGCCCGAGCAGCGGCGGATGGGCATCAAGGACTCCCACGACCTCGCGCTGCAGGACTGGCTCGGCTCGGCCGGGTTCGACCGGCTCGACGACGAGGACCACTGGGCCAAGCAGTGGGCCGAGGCGTACGTCGACTTCGCGGCCGGCGAGAAGCGGCCGTGGCTGCACGCGCAGGGTGTTCGCTGGTTCCCGGTCGTCGGGTGGGCCGAGCGCGGCGGGTACAACGCCGACGGGCACGGGAACTCGGTGCCGCGCTTCCACATCACGTGGGGAACCGGGCCGGGGCTGGTCGCGCCGTTCGAGCGGCGGGTGCGGGAGGCCGTGGCGAAGGGGTTGGTGGAGTTCCGGTTCCGGCATCGCGTGGACGAACTGACCGTCACCGGCGGCGTCGTCGACGGGGTGTCCGGGAAGGTGCTGGAGCCGAGCACCGTCGATCGCGCGGTGGAGAGCTCGCGGGTCGAGGTCGAGGACTTCGCGCTCACCGCGCAGGCCGTGATCGTCACGTCCGGCGGCATCGGCGGCAACCACGACCTGGTCCGCTCGCAGTGGCCGGCCCGGATGGGCAAGCCGCCGGAGAACATGATCAGCGGCGTACCGGCGCACGTCGACGGCCGGATGCTCGCGATCACCGAGGCGGCCGGCGGCCGGTACGTGAACCGCGACCGGATGTGGCACTACGTCGAGGGCATCCGCAACTGGGACCCGATCTGGCCGATGCACGGCATCCGGATCCTGCCCGGCCCGTCGTCGCTGTGGTTCGACGCGACCGGCAAGCGGCTGCCCGTCCCGCTGTTCCCGGGCTTCGACACGCTGGGAACGCTCGAGCACATCATGACCACCGGGTACGACTACAGCTGGTTCGTGCTGACCCAGAAGATCATCGAGAAGGAGTTCGCGCTGTCCGGCCAGGAGCAGAACCCTGACCTGACCGGCAAGGACATCCGCGGCGTCCTCGGCCGCGCCCGCGGCGGCGCCACCGTCCCCGTCCGCGCCTTCATGGACCAGGGCGCCGACTTCGTCGTCAAGGACAACCTCGCCGACCTCGTCCGCGGCATGAACGCGATCACCGGCACGGACCTGATCAACCTGCCCGACCTGGAACGACAGATCGTCGCCCGCGACCGCGAACTCGACAACACCTTCACCAAGGACCTCCAGATCACCGCGCTCCGCGGCGCCCGCAACTACCGCGGCGACAAACTCATCCGCGTCGCCACCCCGCACCGCATCCTCGACCCCAAAGCCGGCCCCCTCATCGCCGTCAAACTCAACATCCTCACCCGCAAGTCGCTCGGCGGCCTCCAAACAGACCTCTCCTCCCGAGTCCTCCGCGCCGACGGCACCCCCCTCCCCGGCGTTTACGCAGCCGGCGAAGTAGCCGGCTTCGGCGGCGGCGGAGTCCACGGCTACCGCTCTTTGGAGGGCACCTTCCTAGGCGGCTGCCTCTTCTCCGGCCGTACGGCGGGGCGCGCGGCGGCACGGGCAGTCAGCTGATTTCATCCCACGCAGTTCCCTCCGGTCGCTAGCGCTCCCTCCGAGACCTGCTCCCACCCACCCATTTCAACCGCGTGCGGCTAGCGCCGCCAGCCTGCGGGCTGGCGCCCGCCCGTGCGCGTGCTGTCGCCCGCTCCAGCGCGCGGCTGACGCCGCGATGTGCGGCTACCGCCGCCTGCGTGCGGGCTAGCGCCCGCAGTGCGCGTGCTTCGCCCGCAGGTGCGCGCTAGCGCGCTCAAGCGAAGCACCCAGTCGCCACCGGCCCGGCCAGATCCTGCATCTTGCGCGCACCAATGCCCGTCAACCATGCGCCGCGATACCCAGCCGCCGGCTGGACCTGAGCGCCCGCAGTACGGGCACCGCTGACCCCAGCACGAACACCCCGAACAGCGTGATCGGCAGCAAGCCGTACGGGCGAAGCAACCTGGTCGGGTCGTCCTGGAGCTCCGCCCAGTTGGTGATCCAGTTCGCCGTCACGTCCAACGCCATCACCGCGCAGGCCAGCCGGACGCCCCACGGGCGGACGAGTGCCACCAGCACGACGACCAACGGATCGAGCACCACCAAGCAGACGAAGAACACCTGCAGCGGCACCGGAGCGAACGACGCGTAGCCATGGATGCCGCCACGCACCAGGTCCAGGAGGTGAGCGATGGACCCCTCGAGGAAGCCGAGGACGTACACCGCGAGCACCCAGCGCGTCCAACTCGGCAAGGCCCTCCAACGTTCGCTCACCGGAGCAATCCAGTGGGTCCTGAGCGAAGGAACGGGAGACCGATCGGCGTGACGACGCCCCACGGACCCGGCGCCTGATGCGCCAGGTCGTGGCTTGCCCGGGTGTACGGGAGCGGTACGGGCAGCATGACGGCAGGGTCAGTCCTTAGCGTTGCCGAGACTCGACCGGTCGGTCGAAAGCCTGCGAAGAAGGAAAGTGCCATGACCACCAAGCGGAAGCGGCTCGCACGCTTCGTATCCGTTCTCGGTGCTTTGGCTGCCGTCGTGGTCGGTGGTTCCGGACCGGCGATGGCCATACCTCCCGACGTCGCGGTGGTCCGGATCCAGAACTACGCCGAGATCGGGGCCAGTACCGGATTCTACGAAAGCTTCAACACCTATGCGTACCGGCACCCGGCCGTCGTGCGGGTGGTGGGCTACTTCAGGAGCCACACTGCAACAAGGGTGACGCTGACCAAGATCAAGGTGTGCTATTCGAATGCCGTCAACAGGAACGTGCTGATTGCCCCGGCCATCACGAACAGCAGCGGATCGATCGCCAAGGAGTGGATCACCAACAGCTACGTGCCTGGGCAGTGTCGCGAGTACCCCTACACCCGGACGCTGACCAAGCAGTCTGACGGGAACATGATGCAGGTCCTCTTGCGGATCGTCTGCAGGGACAACTCGCGGGCGTCGACGTGGACCGGATTCAACCGCTAGCCCGGCCGGACATGTAGCACCACCCCACTCGATCCGATCGGCTTGTGGTCCCCGACCACCTGCCCTGGCTCCCACCAGGCCTCGTACCTTGGCGCACACCGACTCCCTCAGGAGGGCACATGCGCCGTCTGGCCGTCTCACTCGTCGTCCTGGTACTGGGGGCGCCTTTCCAGACACCAGCAGAAGCCCACGGCTGCAAACCCGTCCGGGTTCAAGGAGCCGAGTACAGCGAGACCACCTGCCTGCGGGACCTCACGACGCTCGGCGGGCGCACCAACCCGGCCGACTACGCCGGCCTCACGCATGCCGCGCTTCCGCAGCCGGAGCCGGTTAGAGGGACACAGGTCGACGGCTACTTCCCCGACACCTCGCACACCAACGCCAACAACGGCTGGAATCACGACGCGCAGTTCGTACTCCGGCTGCCCGACAAGTGGAACGGCGGGCTGGTCGTCGCCGGATCTCCAGGGGTCAGGGCGCAGTACGCGAACGACCGGGCGATCTCGGACGCCGTGCTGGCCAAGGGATACGCGTACGCGGCGACCGACAAGGGGAACACCGGAGCCGAGTTCTACCGGGACGGCGTCAATCCGGGGGACGCGATGGTCGAGTGGAATCGGCGGATGACCGAGCTGACCAGGGCGGCGCGCGCAGCGACGACGCAGTACTACAAGAGGAAGCCCCGTGAAGTCGTCGCGGCGGGGATCTCCAACGGTGGTTACCTCGTCCGCTGGCAGCTCGAGAATCATCCTGAGCTCTACACCCGAGGCGTCGATCTCGAAGGGACGCTCTGGACGGCGAAAGGCCCGAACCTCTTCACGTTCCTCCCGCCGGCGATCAGGGGCTATGAGCAACAAAACCCGGCGATGATCACCGCAGCGGGTTTCGACAGCAGGTCGAGCTTTCTCTGGGACTACCACTACGCCGTCTACTGGAAGCTGACCCAACGCATCTACGCCGCCGAGCTCGACCCGACCTACACAGGCACCGAGGGCGACTACGACTACACGACCAGATCCCAAGCACAGAACGCAGTACGACGGATCGCGCTGACCGGCAACATCCAGCGGCCGCTGACCACGATCCACGGCACCTACGACAGCCTGCTTCCGATCACCCAGGACTCCGACGTCTACGCCGCCATGGTGCGCAAAGCCGGCCAAGGAAGACTCCACAGGTACCAGCGGGTCGAGGCAGGCAATCATGTCGACGGGCTCGTCGACGCCTACCCCGACCGGCTGACACCACTCGTCCCCTTGCTGCGGCGAGCGATCAGCAAGAGCTAGAACACCATCGACAGCAGGTCGGCGAACAGCTCCTGCTCGTCGACCTCCAGTCCGCGGTTGGTGAACCAGGTCGCCATGTTGTGGCAGTCCCGGAGGAGGAACTCCATCCCCTTCGGGTTGCCGACGATGTCGAGGACCTGCGGCAGGTCGATCATCACGATGCGCTCGGGCTGGGCGAGCACGTTGTACGGCGACAGGTCGCCGTGCGCGAGCCCGGCCCGGGCCAGCTCCCGCATCCCGCATCGGATCTGCTCGAAGTACAGCTCGAGCACGTCCTTCGACGGGCGGACCTGGGCGAGCCGTGGCGCGGCGCCGCCTTCGCCGTCGTCGATGAACTCCATCAGCAGCTCGGTGCCGTCGACCTGCACCGGGTACGGGACCGGGACGCCGGCCGTCCACAGCCGGTTGAGGGCGTCCCACTCGGCGTAGGCCCACTGCCCGGCGGCGACGCTGCGGCCGTGCGACGACTTCTTCGCCATCGCGCGGCTGTCCCGGCTGTTGCGGGTCCGGCGGCCTTCGACGTACGCCGTACTGCGGTGGAAGGACCGGTGCTCCTCGGTCCGGTACCGCTTCGCCGCGAGCAGCGACGAGCGGGCCGGGCTGTCGCCGATGGCGTCGACGGCACGTTCGAGCAGGAAGACGTCGGCTTCCTTGCCGGTCTTGAGGATGCCGAACTCGGTGTCGATCGCGGCCTGCTCGGTCACGACCCAGTCGGGACGTGGTTCCGGGCCACGGCAGCCGCGTTCGACGTCGAGCCAGGTGGTCCAGCGCTGGTCAGGCCCCAGGCGTTCGTCGACCTCGGCGAACTGGAAGACGAAGGTCTCGTCCAGGGGCTCGGCGGACCGCTGCTCGGGCAGGTCGGTCCAGGGAAGATCAGAGAGTTCGTGCTCGGTACGGAAAACGTCGGAAGACAACGGATGTGCTCCTGGAGTGAGAAGTGAGGCTGACGCGGGCATGCCGCAGCACAGTGATGGCCATTCGTCAGCCCTCCTCAGGTCCAGGCAGCGTGTCTCGCCGCACAAGCACGATCAGGATGCCGAGCGTTTCCCGGCAGCGCAACTGATTTATCGACGGTGCTGTCTAGGAGAGCTGCGATCGCGAGGTCGGCCGCAGCCGCAGTTCCTGGGCCGGAGCGACGCAGCGACGGTCCAGTTCCGCGCTGAGCCGCTGCCAGCCCGCGGACCCGGCCAACTGCCGGCGAAACATCTCGTACGCCGCGTCGTCGTCGAACCGCGCCAACCACACGAGTACCGTCTCGTCGCGCAACGGCAACGCGGGGAAGTTGTTCTCGGCCGGCAGGGTCTCGAGCACCGCGGCCGGCGGAGGCAGCAAAGGAACAACCTTCGAGGTGAAGAACTCCACGAAGCCGTCGTCGTCCGGGCGCCGGTGGTAGACCGCACCGGCCACCACCGCACTGGATTCACCAGTCCCACGAGCAGCATCGAGAGCCGGCCAATCACGACCGAGAGCGACCGGCCGCAGCAGCAACGCGTTGTCCGAGTCCTGCATCGTCGCGTTCGCCGCCGCCGCGTGGGCCTTCCAGACCGGCCCGTAGTAGAACCCGTTCAGCGCCTCCGCCCGTGCTTCCAGGCTCGCGAACCCCCGCAACCACACGAACCGGTCCTCGTCGTCCAGGTCGCGGAACTGTCCGGCCAGGTGCATCCCGTACGCCTCCTGCCCCTCGACGAACTCCCGGTCGAACAGCTCGATCAGTTCGTCGCGGCGCCCCGGGAACAACGTGTACTGGCGCAGGTCCAGCACGGCACAACACTCCATCAGGTCTCCTTCGGTCGGGTCCCCAGTCAACCGCCGAAACCTGCCACCGGCTGTCAGCGATTCGGCCCGGGCAGAATGGGTACCCGTCGAGCGACCAGGACGACGCAGGGACGAGCCAGGAGACCCGATGATCGATCAGGCACGGCTGGCGACCTACCTGCAGGACCACTACGCCGGATCGTCGGCCGGGATCGAGCTGTTCCGTCGCGCGGCCGACCAGCAGACGGACGCCGTCGTCCGCACGGCGCTCACCGCGATGGCGGAGAAGGTCGAGCACGAGCGGACCGTCCTCGCCAAGTACCTGGCCTTCGTCGACGCGAAGCCCGACCCGGTGAAGAACGCCGGCGCCTGGGTCGCGGAGAAGCTCGGCCGCTTCAAGCCGAACGGTGAGCTGGTACGACGGTCGCCGCTGAGCGACGTGATGGAGCTGGAGATGCTCCGGATCGCCGTCGAGGGCAAAGGCGCCGGCTGGCGGGTGCTGCGCGCGCTGGCCGACGAACAGCCGCTGTTCGACGTCGCCGAGCTGGACACGCTGATCGCGGACGCCGGCCGGCAGATCGAGGAGCTCGAGGCACTCCGGATGGACGCCGCCCGCCGGGTCTTCCGGCGCCCGGCCTGATCCCAAGCCCACACAGCGCGCCGACCGCACACCGCAGGCCCAGCACACAGCGGGAGGGCCGCACCCGGTCGGCTGCGGCCCTCCCGACGCCTTCTACCTCAAGGCGTTCCCCAAGATCAGGTGAAGATGCTGACACCGCCCGGGCCGACCAGGAGACCCACGACGATCAGTGCGGCGCCCATCAGGAGCTGGCCGCGAACAAGCGAGACGATTCCGGAGATGACGAGGATCGCCGCGATGATCCAGAGCACCAAGCCCATGGTCGTTCCTTTCTCGACGGCCGGGCGATCTGCCCGGCGGCTGTACCCCGTGCTTTCGTGCAGCGGTTGCCCGCCACACATCTTGTGCCCGCCGCCGAGGGGGGCAAACGGTCACCACCGTGCCGACTTCTCCGGCAACCGGTTACCGGATCGCGGGAACCACCGTGCGCGAGCGCATGGCAACTCGCGGGTCGGGAACCGGGCGATCAGACCCTGACATCACCGCGAGCTGAGGAGAACCCCGTGAAGATCGGCTACTTCCTGTCCAGCGAGGAGTACACGCCCGCTCAACTGATCGAGCAGGCCCGGCTGGCCGAAGAGGCCGGCTTCGACGGGCTGTGGATCAGCGACCACTTCCATCCGTGGAACGACGAGCAGGGCCAGAGCGCGTTCGTCTGGTCGACGATCGGCGCGATCTCCCAGGTCTGCGAACTGCCGGTGACGACGGCGGTCACCTGCCCGACGGTGCGGATCCACCCGGCCGTCATCGCGCAGGCCGCCGCGACCAGCGCCGTCCTGCTGAACGGCCGCTTCCGGCTCGGTATCGGCACCGGCGAAGCCCTGAACGAGCACGTGCTCGGCGACGTCTGGCCGACCGTCGACGTCCGGCTGGAGATGCTCGAGGAAGCCGTCGAGATCATGCGCCGGCTGTGGACCGAGGACGGGTTCGTCTCGCACCACGGCAAGCACTACACGGTCGACACCGCGCGCATCTACACCCGGCCGGACAGCCCGCTCCCGATCTACATGTCCGGCTTCGGCCCCGAGGCAACGGATGTTGCCGCGCGCATCGCCGACGGCTACATCACCACGTCGCCGGACAAGGAACTGCTCGAGCGCTTCCGGAACAACGGCGGCGGCGACAAGCCGACCCAGGCGGGGTACAAGGTCAGCTACGCCCCGACCGAGGACGAGGGCGTCGAGCAGGCGCACCGGATCTGGGGCAACTCGGGTCTGCCCGGCGAGCTAGCCCAGGTGCTCCCGTCGCCGCGCCACTTCGAGCAGGCCAGCCAGCTCGTCACCAAGGAGGCCACGGCCAAGTCCGTTGCCGCAGGCCCCAAGGCCGACGCGCACGTCGAGGCGTTCAAGCCGTACGCCGAAGCGGGCTTCGACGAAATCTACGTCGCCAACATGGGCCCGCACACGGTCGACATGATGAAGCTGTACCGCGAGGAAGTGCTCCCTGAGCTACGCCGCATCGGCTAACGCGGCGGCCGCGCGCAGGTCGTCGACGAACAGCCCGAAGTCGCGGCGGTACTCCTGCGACCGCACCACCGACGAAGGATGCACGGTGGCGGTCGCCGGCGTACCGTCCGGCAGCTCGATCGGCTCACCGCGGTGCTGGGTGACCTTGAAGCCGGACCCGATCACGGCCCGCGCCGCTACCGATCCCAGGACGACGACGAACGCCGGTTTCACGAGCTTCCGCTCCGCCACCAACCAGGGGTTGCAGGCAACGATGTGCCCGACGGCGGGCGTCTTGTGGATCCGGCGTTTGCCGCGGCGTTCGTACCGGAAGTGCTTGACCGCGTTGGTCAGGTAGACGGTGTCGCGCTCGATGCCCGCGGCCTCCAGTGCCTTGTCCAGCAAGCGCCCGGCCGGGCCGACGAAGACGTGCCCTTCCTTGTCCTCGACGTCCCCGGGCTGCTCGCCGATCAGCATCATCCGGGCCCGCGCCGGACCTTCCCCCGGTACGACGTGCTCGGCGCCCTCCCACAGGTCGCAACCGCGGCAGCTGGGCAGGGCGGCGCGCAGACCGCGCAGGCCGCCGGTGGACGGGACGAACTCTTCGGCGCCAGTGAAGTCGTTCACAGTGGATCCGGTTCCCTCCCGGCGGCAAGCCCATTCCACCCACATTTCAAACACCTGTAACAACCGCGGGGTTGCGTGCGGCGCGCGGGTTTGGTCTGGTGGAAGGGAAGTGGCTCAGCCCATGACGCCACCTCTCCCGCAGGACGACACGACGAGGTCCCTCCCGTGACGATCGCACCTGTACACGCCCAGCAACCAGCCAGCAAGCAGCAGATCGCCGATCAGACCCAGGAACTGCTCGAGCAGGCCGCCGGTCGGCCCGAGGGCGAGCGCCAGGCCCTGCTCGACCAAGTGGTCCTGCTGAACGCCCCGATCGCCCGGTCGATCGCCTCCCGGTACCGCCGCAAGGGCGTCGACGACGACGATCTCGAGCAGGTCGCGTGCCTCGGTCTGGTCAAGGCCGCCAACGGCTACCGCGTCGACGAGGCCAGCAACTTCCTCGCGTACGCCGTACCGACGATTCGCGGGGAGCTGAAGCGCTACTTCCGCGACTGCGCCTGGACCGTCCGGCCGCCGCGCCGGGTCCAGGAGATGCAGGGCACGATCGCGGCCGCCGAGCCGGAGCTCACCCAGAAGCTCGGTCACCTGCCGTCGGACCGGGAGACCGCCGAGGCGCTCGGCACCGCACCCGACGAGGTCGCCGAGGCGACGTCGGTGCGCGGCTGCTTCAGCACGCTGTCCCTCGACGCGCCCGGGCCCGCCGACGGCGGCGCGACGCTGATGGAGACCGTCGCCGACGCCGAGGACGGCTACGAGCTGGTCGAGAACGTGCACACCCTCACGCCGGCCGTCGCCGACCTCGACGACCGCGACCGCCGCATCCTGGAGCTCCGCTTCTGCAACGGCCTCACCCAGGAGGAGATCGGCAACGAGCTCGGCGTCAGCCAGATGCAGGTCTCCCGCCTGCTCCGCGGCATCCTGGAACGCCTCCGCTCCCAGCTCAGCACTCCCCAGCCGCAGGGCTGAGACCGCTCAGCGGCGCCAGCGCCAGTCGCGGACCTCCGGCAGATCCTCGCCGTACGTCGTGGTGTGCGCGCGGTGCCGCACGCGCTGGTCGACGAAGTACTGCCGCGCCTTCACCGCCCGGGTCCGCAATGACGGAACACGGTCGATCACGTCCATTGCCAGGTGGTAGCGGTCGAGGTTGTTCAGCACGACCATGTCGAACGGCGTCGTCGTGGTGCCCTCCTCGACGTACCCGCGGACGTGCAGGTTGTCGTGCCCGGTGCGCCGGTAGGTCAGCCGGTGAATCAGCCACGGGTACCCGTGGTACGCGAAGATCACCGGCTTGTCGGTGGTGAACAGCGCGTCGAACTCCGGCCCGGTCAGCCCGTGCGGGTGCTCGCTCGCGTCCTGCAGCCGCATCAGGTCCACCACGTTGACGACGCGGATCTTCAGCTCCGGCAGGTGCTCGCGCAGCAGGTCGACCGCCGCGAGCGTCTCCAGCGTCGGGACGTCGCCCGCGCAGGCCATCACCACGTCCGGATCGCCGTCGTCGTTGGAGGCGAAGTCCCAGACCCCGATCCCGCGCGCGCAGTGCAGCGCGGCCTCCTCCCAGTCCAGCCAGTTCGGCTGCGGTTGCTTGCCGGCGACCACGACGTTGATGTAGTTCCGGGTCCGCAGGCAGTGGTCCATCGTGGACAGCAGCGTGTTCGTGTCCGGCGGGAGGTA
The DNA here is from genome assembly GCF_039529595.1 of Kribbella lupini. Classification (NCBI taxonomy): domain Bacteria; kingdom Bacillati; phylum Actinomycetota; class Actinomycetes; order Propionibacteriales; family Kribbellaceae; genus Kribbella; species Kribbella lupini. The sequence continues at coordinate 1,267,841 of NZ_BAAANC010000002.1, forward strand.
GACCCGGACGACCTCGGCCTTCTTGTTCATCACGTGGTCGATGAAGCCGGGGTCCTGGTGCGAGAACCCGTTGTGGTCCTGGCGCCAGACGTGCGAGGTGAGCAGGTAGTTCAGCGACGGGATCTTGCGCCGCCACTCCAGCCGGTTGATCGTCTTCAGCCACTTCGCGTGCTGGTTCACCATCGAGTCGACGATGTGCACGAACGCCTCGTACGACGAGAACAGCCCGTGCCGGCCGGTCAGCAGGTACCCCTCGAGCCAGCCCTGCAAGGTGTGCTCGCTCAGCATCTCCAGCACCCGGCCGTCCGCCGCGAGGTGCTGGTCGGTGTCCCGCTTCTCGCCCAGCCACGCCTTGTCGGTCACCTCGTACACGGCGTTCAACCGGTTCGACTCGGTCTCGTCCGGGCCGAACAGCCGGAGGTTGTGGTGCTCCTCGTTCAGCGTGAACGCGTCGCGCAGGTACTTGCCGAAAACCTTCGTCGGCTCGCCGTCCTCTTCGCCGGGAGCCTTCACCGGTACGGCGTACTCCGCGGGATCCGGCAGCTCGAGGTCGCGGGTGAGCAGCCCGCCGTTCGCGTGCGGGCTCGATCCCATCCGCAGCGACGGCTTCGGCGCCAGCTCCAGCACCGACGCGACCGGCCGGCCGTCGGCGTCGAACAGCTCGTCCGGCCGGTAGCTCTTCAGCCAGTCCTCCAACTGGCGCAGGTGATCCTCGTTCGTCCGTACGCCGGACAGCGGCACCTGGTGGGACCGCCAGGTGTCCTCGACCGGCTCCCCGTCGACCGTGTGGGGACCGGTCCAGCCCTTCGGCGTCTTCAGCACGATCATCGGCCACGCGGCGCGGCTCGGCACCGAGTCCGCGGTCCGGGCCTCCAGCTGGATCTCGTCGATCCGGTCGAGGCAACGATCCAGTGTCGCGGCGAGCGCCTGGTGCACGGTCGCCGGGTCCGAACCCTCAACCAGGTACGGCTCGTGCCCGTATCCGCGCAGCAGCGCGCTCAGCTCCTCGTCGCCGATCCGAGCCAGCACCGAGGGGTTGGCGATCTTGTAGCCGTTGAGATGCAGGATCGGCAGCACCGCGCCGTCGCGCCGCGGGTCGAGGAACTTGTTCGAGTGCCAGGAAGTTGCCAACGGCCCCGTTTCGGCCTCGCCGTCACCGATGACACAGGCAACGACCAGGTCCGGGTTGTCCGCGGCCGCGCCGTACGCGTGACTGAGCGAGTATCCGAGCTCGCCGCCCTCGTTGATCGACCCGGGCACCTCGGGCGCGACGTGGCTCGGAATGCCACCGGGGAACGAGAACTGCTTGAACAGCCGGGCCATCCCGGCCGCGTCCTGCTCGGTGTTCGGGTACGTCGCGCTCCAGCTGCCCTCGAGCCAGGCGTTCGCGACGATCGCCGGCCCACCGTGCCCGGGGCCGATCACGTACATCAGCTCGCCCTCACGCTGCCGGATCACCCGGTTCAGGTGGGTGTAGACCAGGTTGAGCCCGGGCGTCGTCCCCCAGTGACCGAGCAGCCGCGGCTTGATGTGCTCCGGCTGCAAAGGCTCGGTCAGCAAGGGGTTGTCGAGCAGGTAGATCTGCCCGACCGACAGGTAGTTCGCAGCTCGCCAGTACGCGTCGAGGCCCTGCAACTCCTCGTCGCTCAACGGGGTGGCGTCGATTTGTTGCACTGAGTCTCCTAAGGCTTGAGCAGTACCTTGACAGCACCGTCCTGCTTCTTCTGGAACATCTCGTACGCCGCGGGGCCGTCGCTGAGGTCGAGGTGGTGGGTCGCGAAACTCTCCACCCCGAGGATGTCCTTGTCGTCGAGCAACGGCAAGATCTGGTCCGACCACCGGTGCACGTTCGCCTGGCCCATCCGGAGCTGGATCTGCTTGTCGAAGATGGTCAGCATCGGCAGCGGATCGGCCGCACCGCCGTACACCCCGGACAGCGAGATCGTGCCGCCGCGGCGGACGACGTCGACCGCCAGGTAGAGCGCGGCGAGCCGGTCGACGCCGGCCGTCTCCATGAACTTCTGCGCCAGCGCGTCCGGCATCAACCCGACCAGTTGCTGGCCGACCTTCGCCTTCGGCGAACCGTGCGCCTCCATGCCGACGGCGTCGATCACGGAGTCGGGGCCGCGACCGTCGGTCAGCGTCCGGATCGCCTCGGCGACGTCGTCGGAGTACTCGAGCGTCTCCACGCCGTTGCGCCGGGCCCGCTCGAGGCGCTCGGCGACCAGGTCGACCCCGATCACCCGCAGCCCGCGGTGCATCGCGATCCGCGTCGCCATGTCGCCGATCGGCCCGAGACCCAGGACGACGAGCGTGCCGCCGTCCGGGACAGCGGCGTACTCGACTGCCTGCCAGGCCGTCGGCAGTACGTCGGACAAGTACACGAACCGGTCGTCCGACGGCCCGTCCGGCACCTTGATCGGCCCGTACTGCGCCTGCGGGACGCGGAGGTACTCGGCCTGGCCGCCCGGGACCTGGCCGTAGAGCTTCGTGTAGCCGAACAGAGCAGCGCCCATGCCCTGCTCGCGGACCTGCGTGGTCTCGCACTGGGTCTGCAGGTCCTGGTCGCACATGTAGCAGCTGCCGCACGCGATCTGGAAGGGCACCACCACGCGGTCGCCCGGCTTCAGGTTCGTCACCGCGGAACCGACCTCCGCGACGACGCCCATCGACTCGTGCCCGAGGATGTCACCGGCGTCCAGGTACGGCGCCATCACCTCGTACAGGTGCAGGTCCGACCCGCAGATCCCGGTCGAGGTGACCTTGATGATCGCGTCGGTCGGCTGCTCGATCTTCGGGTCCGGAACGTCGCCGTACTCGATCTTGCGCTTGCCCTGCCAGGTCAGTGCCTTCACGTGCGCTCTCCTCTAGCGGCCGACAGCCTTCTCCAGCTCGGCCTTGCTCATCGTCGAACGACCCTTGATGTTCTTCTGCTTGGCCTCGTTGTAGAGCTGGTCCTTGGTCCGGCCCTGGGACCCGCTGTGCGACCGCAGCCCACCCCGCCGGCTGGACGAGATGTCGTGCGTCGACGAGCGGCTCTTCTGCTTGGCCTCGCCGGAACGGGCCCGCTCCTTGTTGACCGTGCGGGCGGCGATCTCCTCGGCGGTGTCCTCACTGCGGCCGCGCTTCTTCAGCCCGGCCTTGATGTGCTCGTACTGCCGTTCACGCTTCTTGCTCGATCCTGCGGGCATGGCTGGCTCCTTTCGTACTGACCGCCCGGTACCCGACCCCTCCGGAGGTAATCAGTCCGGTGGCGCCGGCACCGGCGACGCCTGGAGCGCCTTTGCGACGGCCACCAGGTTGCTCGCCATCGCCCGCCCGGTCTTGGCCGACCAGTCGTGCCCGTAGCCGGTCTCGTCGTAGCTCGGACCGGGCCCGGGGCCCTTGTTCCAGTACGTCCACGCCTGCCCGGGAATCGTGTAGCCGATGTCGCCGAGCCCGCCGGCGAGCTCGGAGATCACGTGGTGCGCGCCGTCCTCGTTCCCGGTGACGACCACCCCGGCGACCTTGTTGTACGCCACCGGCCGGTCCTGGTCGTCGGTCTCGCTGATCATCGCGTCCATCCGCTCCAGCATCCGCTGCGCGATCGACGACGGCCGCCCGACCCAGGTCGGCGTCGCCACCACCAGGATGTCGCTGGCGAGCAGCTGCTCGTGCACGCCGGGCCACTCGTCTCCGGTGCCCTCGTCGCTGGTCACGCCGGGCTTGATGTCCAGATCGGCCAGCCGGATCCGGCTGACCTGAACGTCCTGCTTCTCCAGCGCGTCCACGACCACGTCGGCCAGCGAGTCCGTGTTCGATCTGGCCGGTGACGCCTTCAACGTGCAGTTCAGCACCAACGCCCGCATGTCCGCTCCTTGGTCTCGGTGTCCCCCGTACGATCCGGCCGGTTCCCCGCCGGAAACCCCTTACTCGCGGGCGTCCTGGTCCAGCAGCTTGTTCACCGACCGTTCGACCTTCGCCCGTACTTCGGGGTCGTCCAGGTCGTCGACGTCCTCGACCGCGCTGTCCGGGATCGTCCGGCCGCGCTCGTACTGCTGCACCACCCGCGGGTCGACGTACGACGCCCGGGCCACCGTCGGCGTGTTGCCGAGGTGCTCGGAGACCTCCTCGAGCATCTCCTTCACCGCCGCGTTCAGGGCCTTCTTCGTGCTCGGCGGGTCGGCCTGGGCCAGGTCCACCGCCGCGTGCACCGTGGCGGTCCAGGTCCGCAGGTCCTTGACCGTGTAGTCGTCACCGACCAGCTCGTGGAACCGCTGGTTGATCATCGACGCGTCGATCTCCTTGTACGCCGAGCCTTCGCGGTAGACCAGCAACCGCGGATTGTCGTGCTTGCCGCGCTTCAGCGATCGGACCGCGGCCGTCAGGCGGTCGTCGTCCAGCTCCAGCTTCCGCTCGATCCCGCCCTTCGCGACGAAGTCGAAGACCAGCTTGCCGCGCTGGACCTTGACGTCGTCGCGCAGCAGCGTCGCGGCGCCCCGGCTGCCGTACTCCTCGGCGTACCGGGTGTTGCCGGTCCGGAAGACCCCGTAGTCGAGCATCCGCAACGCGACCGCGAGTACCTTGTCCCGACCGAGGCCCTGGGCGCACAGGTCCTTGTCGACGGCTTCCCGGAACGCCGGGAGCTTGCGCGCCAGCCGGCGTACGCGGTCGTGCTTGTCGGCGTCCTGGGAGGTGCGCCAGTCGTCGTGGTACAGGTACTGCCGCCGCCCGGCGTCGTCGGTCCCGGTGGCCTGGATGTGGCCGTTCGGGTACGGGCAGATCCACACGTCCTGCCAGGCCGGCGGGATCGCCAGGGTCCGGATCCGCTCGAGCAGGTCCGGGTCGTCGATCTTCTTCCCGTGCTCGTCGTGGTAGCTGAAACCACGACCACGCCGCTTCCGGGTCAGACCTGGTTTGTCGGGATTCGCACGCCGCAGCCGCATACCGGTCGGTACCCCGCTCACATGCATGATCCCCGTGGGTCAGGGCACCGGTGCGCTGTTCGACCACGCAACGCCATCGGCAGAGGAGCAGTCATGGGTATCGGAGACAAGATGAAGAACGCCGCCGAGAGCGCCAAGGGCAAGGTCAAGGAGCGCACGGGCGACGCGACGGACAACGAGGACCTGCAGGCCGAGGGGCAGGCCGACAAGACCAAGGCCGATCTCAAGCAGGCCGGCGAGAAGGCCAAGGACGCCTTCCGCGAGTGACACCGCACTGAGCCACGCGGATCCCCATCGCCTTCGGGGCGGTGGGGATCCGCTCTGTCCGCGTCACCGTGTCGCTGGGCACCTGTCGGTGCTAGCGTCGGCCGGGTGGACTTCGAGGAGGCGGCCGACGCGCTGTACGCCGCACCGGCGGCCGACTTCATTGCTCGCCGCAACGAGCTGGCCAAGCAGCTCAAGGCCGACGGTGACCAGCTGGGCTCGACCCGGCTGAAGGCGCTGCGCAAACCGACCGTCGCCGCCTGGCTGGCGAACCTGGTCAGCCGCGAGCAGCCGGACGAGATCGACGACCTGCTGGCGCTCGGCGACGAGTTCCGGGAGGCCACGGCCGACCTGGACGGTGAGCGGCTCCGCGAGCTGACGCCGAAGCGGCACAAGGCGATCGACGGGCTGGTGAAGGCCGCGGGCGAGCTGGCCGATCAGCACGGTCAGAAGATCAGCGCGGACGTCGGGCAGAAGCTTCGCGAGACCCTCGACGCCGCCCTGGTCGACCCGGCGGCGGGCGACGCCGTCCGGGAGGCTCGGCTGAGCAGCGCGCTGCGGCACGTCGGGTTCGGCGTGGTCGACGAGAACGGCGAGCCGTCGAACGTGACGGCGTTGACCGACGAGCGTCGGCAGGCGGCGAAGGACCGGCGGGCCAAGGCCCGTGAGGTCGAGGTCGAGGAGGCCGAGCAGGAGTCCGCGGCCGAGCGGAAGGCCCGGGAGCAGGCCGAGCGCGAGGAAGCGGAACGCAAGGCCGAGGCCCAGGCCGAGTTCGAGGCGGCGGTGAAGGCCGCCGAGAGCGCCGAGGCAACGGTCGAGGAGCTCGACGGACAGCTGACCGACGCGCAGGAGGCACTCGAGAACGCCCGCGACGAGGTCCGCCGGCTGACCGCGGAGCTCGACGAGGCCAAGAAGGTGGCCCGGGACGCCCAGAAGGAGTCGCGCGAGGCGCGGAAGCGCTACAACCGGCTGTAGTTGGGTACCTGCGGGTCGAGAGGAGCTGGTGATGGCGAGATCGATCTGGAGCGGGTACATCAACTTCGGGCTGGTGTCGGTGCCGGTCGGGCTGTACAGCGCGACCCAGGAACACAACCTCGACTTCCACCAGTTCCAGCGGGGAACGTCGGACCGGATCCGCAACAAGCGGGTGAACGAGCGGACCGGGCGCGAGGTCGACTACGACAAGATCGTCAAGGGCCACGACGTCGGCGGCGGCGAGTACGTCGTGGTCGAGCAGGAGGAGCTGGCCGACGTCGCCCCGGGCAAGTCGCGCTCGCTGGAGATCTCCACGTTCGTCGACCTGGACGAGATCGACCCGATCCACTTCCAGAAGAGCTACTACCTGGCGCCGTCGGACGCCGAGAACGCGTCGTCGTACGCGCTGCTGCGGGACGCCCTGGCCAAGACCAACCGGGCCGGGATCGCGAACTTCGTGATGCGTGGCAAGGAGTACCTGGCCACGATCCGGGCCGACGGCAAGGTGCTCGTGCTGGAGACGATGTTCTTCGCCGACGAGATCCGCGACCCGGCCAAGGAGGTCGGCGACCTGCCGGCCAAGACGTCGGGCAAGCAGCTGAAGATGGCCACCGACCTGATCGAGGCGATGGCCGGCGAGTGGCGCCCGAAGGACTACAAGGACAGCTACACCGAGCGCGTGAAGAAATTGGTCGACACCAAGCGCAAGGGCAAGGAAGTCGTCTTCACCGAGGAGGAGCCGGAAGCGACCTCCAGCACCGACCTGGTCGCCGCACTGCGCGCGAGCGTCGAGGCGGCGCGGGCCCGGCGTGCGGGTGGTGGCGGCGCGGCCAAGAAGACGACTGCCAAGAAGTCCACGCCGAAGAAGGCTACGGCGAAGAAGAGCACCGCCAAGAAGGCGACGGCCAAGAAGGCGACCGCAAAGAAGTCCACCGCCCGGAAGAGCACCGCGAAGAAGACGGCGCGGAAGGCTGCCTGACCGCGACCGTCCGGGCGGATCACCTCCGCCCGGTAGATCGCGGAGCCGGGGATTCCTGAGTTGTCAGGAACCTGGGGAGCGGGTTGTTCGTTCTGGTGTTGTCGGCGGTCCGGGTGGAGATTGGGTGGGAGCCGGCCGGGGGATTCAGCAGGGTCCTCCGCGGTGCGAGTCGAGTGAGTTCGGCGATGAAGCTTTCCCCGAGGGCGCGGCGGGCGGCCGTGGCGGCGGGTGCCGGGATCGGCACGGCCGGGGCACTGGTCGCCGTCCTGATGCTGGGCGCGGCGGCCGCGCTGGCGCTGATCGGGATCGTGTTCGTGCTGGTCTGGCCGTTGGCGGCCGTGATCAAGCATCTCGCGGACGAGCCGATCAACCACGCGTCGGCAAGCATCGCGGCGTACGCCGCGGGCGTGGTGCTGTGCCTGCCCGGCGTGGCCCGGCTGTTCACCTGGGGTGCAGCCGGCCTGGCCGTCATCGTGGTCGCGGGGGCCGCGTTCGCGGCGCTCGATCTGCTGCTCTCGGCGGGTACGACGCGCGCCGGCGACCGGCGTACGGACGAACCTGTGGTCAGCGCCGAGCAGGCGCTGGAGGACGAGAAGCTGATTGCCAGGCTGCAGTGCCCGCTCAGTATCGAGGAGCTGTGCGGGGTGTGGCGCGAGACCACCCAGACCCTCGCGTCCGGCGCCGGGGTGCGCGATCGGCAGGCGGTGGCCGAGGTGCGGCGGATCTGCCTGGACGAGTTCGAGCGGCGCAACCCCGAGGGCTTCCTGCAGTGGATCGAAGCGGGAGCACCGAGCAACCCGGGCGTCTACCTGCTCCCCGACCGCGGCCCCGGGGCGCCGTGATCTGATGGCCCGGTGGCGATCATCAGACCCCGGACCGAGGCCGACTTCGTCAGCTGCGTCGTACTGCTGCGAGACGTGCACGAGGCGGCCGGCTATCCGATCAACTGGCCCGACGACCCGAAGGCCTGGCTGACCCCGCCGGACGCGCTCGGCAGCTGGGTCGTGACCGTCGACGGCGAGGTCGCCGGGCACGTCGCGGTGACCAAGGCCGAAGGCGGGGCGCTGGTCGAGCGGCTCTTCGTGGACCCGAAGCAGACCGGCCAAGGCCTCGGGCGACAGCTCCTCGACCACGCGGGCAAGGTCGCCGCCGACCACCAGCTCGACCTGACCCTCGAGGTCGCCGACAACTGCACCGCCGCGATCGCGCTCTACAACCGGGCCGGCTGGCGCGAGACCGGCCGGACGCCGATCGACTGGGGCGGCGATCAGGCCTCGGCCGCGATCAGCTTCTCCGCGCCCTCGTCCTGATCGAGCGGGTGCGCGATCTCGTCCGACCGCATCCGCCCGAACCAGATCACCGCGAACGACACCAGCGCCGGCCCGACCCCGGCCACGATGAACACCGCGGTCACCCCGAACAGCGCGCCCGCCGGACCGGCCAGCGCCATCGACACTGGCATCAGCAGCAGCGAGACGAAGAAGTCCAGGCTGGAGATCCGCCCGCGCAGGTGGTCCGGGACGCGGCGCTGCAGCAGCGTCCCCCAGATCACCATCGCCGCCGACCCGGTCGCGCCGACCACAGCGGCCGCGATCATCATCAGCCAGAGCTCCCGCGCGAACCCGAGCACCAGGAACGGCACCGAGCCCACGCCCCACATCAGCGTCATCACGGTCAGGTACCGCCGCGGCAGCGCGCGCGACGAGATCAGCAGCGCGCCGACCGCCCCGCCGATCCCGAACGCCGCCATCACCAGCCCGAACTCCCGCGCGTCCCCACCCAGCTGGTCGCGGATCGCGAACGGCAGCAGCACCTCCAGCGGACCGAGGATCAGCAGCACGAACACCGTCCCGAACAGCAACGACGCCAGCAGCCAGCGCGTACGCCGTACGTAGCTCCAGCCCTCCCGCAGATCCGCCACCATCGCCCGTACGCCGGTCGGCGCCGCCTCGTCAGCCGACCCCTCCGAGTCGGCCGTCGCCTCAGCCCTTACCGGCTCGTGCCGCAGGTTCATCGCCAGCACGCAGCCCGCCGAGAACAGGTACGTCAGCCCGGCGACCAGGATCGCGACGCCCGGCGAGATCGCGGCGATCACCAGCCCGCCGATCACCGGACCGGTCGCCTGCTGCGCGAGCGGCCGCAGCGTGCCCTCCAGCCCGTTCGCCGCGAGCAACTCCTCCGGCGGCAGCAACCGCGGCACCAGCGCCGTGTACGCCGGAATCAGGAACGCCTCGCCGGCCCCGACGAGCACCGCGGCGGTCGCCAGGTGCCAGATCTCCAGCAGCCCGAGCAGCGCCAGTGCGGCGAGGCCGAGCAGCACCACCCCTCGTACGGAGTCAGCGGCGACGATCACCGAGCGCTGCGACAGCCGGTCGGCCGCGATGCCGCCGAACAGCACGCACACCAGCAGGCCAATGCTGTACGCCGTGGTGACGACCGACAGCTGGACGGGGCCGCCGCCCAGCTCGATCACCTGCCAGGCCAGCGCGACCAGCCACAACCCGCTGCCGAGCAGCGCGACCGCGAGGCCGGTCCACAGCAGGCGGTAGTCGCGGTGCCGCAGCGGCCGTACCGCCTTCCAACGCACCTTGCTCACGATGCACACCTCAAGAGTTGACAGCGAAACCGTTCGTCCAGCACCTTACGTGGATCAACAGTTCACATGTCAACCGTTTATACTCGAACCCATGGCAGCTCAGCGGACGAGCACGGAACAGCTGGACGCGTGGCGGGCGCTCTACCGCGCCGACACCCTGCTGTACACGCATCTGGACAACACGCTTCGCAGCGTCGCCAAGATGACGTACTTCGAGCACGAGGTGCTGCGAGCCCTCGACGAGGCCGGCGGGAAGCTGCGGATGGCGCCGCTGGCGGAGAAGCTGATGATCTCGCGCAGCGGCGGGACGCGGCTGGTGACCAAGCTCGAGGACAAGGACGGCTGGGTCGTCCGGACCACGTCGCCGGCCGACCGCCGGGCCACCTGGGCCGAGCTCACTCCCGCCGGTCGGGAGGCGCTGAAGACCGCCCAACCCGTGGTCGATGCTGTGGTGGCGACGTTCTTCGCGGATCATGTTCCGGGTGAGGAGCTTCGACGGGCATCACGGATCCTGGACCGACTGGCCGACGCGAACCCCAACGACGACGGCTTCGACTGCGGCCTCTGAGCCGCCGGAGGTGGCGCGGTGAGTCAGGTCGACGAGCTGTTCCCCACCCGCGTCCGCGCCCTGAAACCCGCGCCGACCGCCCACCCCGTCGACCTGGTCAGCCGCCTGTACGACGCCCAGCTCGGCAGCCGCCACGCCGACCTGGCCGCCCGCTGGCTCCAGTCCCAGGGCCACGGCTTCTACACGATCGGCTCGTCGGGCCACGAGGGCAACGCCGCGGTCGCAGCCGCCCTACGCCCCACAGACCCAGCCCTGCTGCACTACCGCTCAGGCGCTTTCTACTTGGCCAGAGCCGCACAAGCCGGCGAGATCGTCGCCGCGCGAAGCGCAGGCGGGGCGACCGGCCCCCTCCCCCTCCCGTCCCCCGCCGCGCGCAGCGCGGCGGGGGACGCTATGCGGGACATCCTCCTGGGAGTTGCTGCCGCGACCAGCGAGCCCATCTCCGGGGGGCGGCACAAGGTGTTCGGGCGGCATGATCTGGCGGTGATTCCGCAGACCTCGACGATCGCGTCGCACCTGCCGCGGGCGATGGGGGTGGCGTTCTCGATCGCCCGGGCGAGCAAGCTCGGGGTGGAGTCGCCGTGGCCGGCGGACGCCGTGGTGGTGACGAGCTTCGGGGACGCCTCGGCGAACCACTCGACCGCGACCGGCGCGATCAACGCTGCCCTGCACGCGTCGTACCAGGGCATCCCGATGCCGTTGCTGCTGGTCTGCGAGGACAACGGGATCGGCATCAGCGTGCGGACGCCGGACGGCTGGATCAAGCAGGCCTACGGGCAGCGCCCCGGACTGCGGTACTTCGATGCCGACGGCACCGATCTCGACGCCACCCTGACGATGGCGACCGAGGCCGCGACGTTCGTACGACGCAACCGCCGCCCCGCGTTCCTCCGGCTCCGCACGGTCCGCCTGCTCGGCCACGCGGGCTCCGACGTCGAGGCGGCGTACCGGACACCCGCCGAGATCATCGCCGACGAGGAGCTCGACCCGTTGCTCGGCACCGCCAGGATCCTGCTCGGCGCCGGCTGCTCACCCACCGAGATCATCGACCGGTACGAGGCCAAGCGCACCGAGGTGATGGACCTCGCCCGCGAGGTGATCGGACTCCCCCAGCTCGCCTCCGCCGAAGCAGTCGCCGCTCCACTGAAGCTCACCACGGTTCCAGAGCATGCACTGCCCACCAAGAGCAGTGACGAAGAACCTCTCACCCTCAGCCAGTCCATCAACCGCGCGCTGGCTGACGTGCTCACGGCGTACCCGGAGTCGATCGCGTTCGGTGAGGACGTCGGCCGCAAAGGCGGCGTGTACGGCGTAACCCGCGGCCTCCAGAAGACCTTCGGCGCGGCCCGGGTCTTCGACACGCTGCTCGACGAGCAGTCGATCCTCGGCCTCGCGCTCGGCGCCGGCGTCTCCGGCCTGCTCCCGCTGCCGGAGATCCAGTACCTCGCCTACCTGCACAACGCCGAGGACCAGCTCCGCGGCGAGGCGGCGTCGCTCAAGTTCTTCTCCCAGGGCCAGTACCGCAACCCGATGGTCCTGCGGATCGCCGGCTACGGCTACCAGAAGGGCTTCGGCGGCCACTTCCACAACGACGACGCGATCGGCGTCCTGCGCGACATCCCGGGGATCGTGATCGCCTCACCGTCCCGCCCGGACGACGCCGCGGCGATGCTGCACACCTGTACGGCGGCCGCCCGCCACGACGGCGCGGTCTGCGTCTACCTCGAACCGATCGCGCTCTACCACCGCCGCGACCTGCACGAGGACGGCGACGCGGCCTGGCTCGCGCCGTACCCGACCGAGCACGTCCCGCTCGGCAAGGCCCGCACGTACGGCGACGGCGAGGACCTCACCCTGGTCACCTTCGGCAACGGCGTCCCGATGAGCCTGCGCGTCGCCGAGCGCCTCCCCGGCGTACGGGTCCTGGACCTCCGCTGGCTCGCGCCGCTCCCGCTCGACGACCTGCTCCGCGAGGCCCAGGCGACCGGCCGGGTCCTCGTCGTCGACGAAACCCGCCGCTCCGGCGGCGTCTCCGAAGGCGTCCTCGCCGCCCTCGTCGACGCCGGCTTCACCGGCCGAATGTCCCGAGTCACCAGCGAAGACACCTTCGTCCCCCTCGGCGCCGCAGCCCAACACGTCCTACTCAGCGAAGAAACGATAGAGAAGGCAGCCCGCGACCTGCTCGGTCAGTGATTCAAGTGAACAGGCGCTGCCAGACCGACCTACGCCGGCGTACAGGCCGATCGCCGTGGTCCGCACGGTCCCGTGGTGCAGCCGGCGGGTGGTCTTCCAACCACCGCTCGACAACCGGCTCAACCTCCACGAACCCCACCGGGATCACCACACCGGTAGCGTCACGGATCTGGATCCGGATGCGCTCGTTCAGGTCGGCCAGGTAGTCGCGGACCTCGGTCTCGGTGCGCATCGTCGCGACCTTCTCGGCGACCTGCGCCTTCTCCTTGCGCAGTTGGACCGACGGCGGCAGCAGGACGTCGGCCTCGATCTTCTCCCGGCGCATGAAGTCCTTGACCCACCAGTCCGGGTCGTGCGGCTCGGCGAGCTTCGGGATCGGCTTGCCCTCGCCCGCCAGGTTGTCGAACTCGCCCCGCTCCTGGGCCTGCCGGATCTGCAGCTCGACCCAGTCCTGGGTACTCATCCCTGGCGGCTTGCGCTCGGTCATCGACGCCTCCCGGTGCTCTCGGGGTCGCTGTACACCCGGGTCCTTGCCCGGGCTGTTTCCTAGCCAATCATATTGTGAATGCCTTCACAAGCCCGATTTCTTCTCCGTCGAGGGCCACAGCTCCGGCAGTGGGATCGGCATCCGCCAGATCCGCAGCCCCGGATCCACCAGCCCGTTCCGGATCGCGACGTACCGCAGCAACCGCAGCGGCCCGGCGATCAGCACGAACGCCAGCGGCAGCTCGATCACCGCCGCGCTCAGCAGCGCCTGCAGCCGATCCGACCCGGGATGGCTCGTCAGTACGTCGAACCACGCGTCGCACAGCAGCAGCACGCCCGACGCGAACGCCGTCGGGAACAGCAACTGCCGCCGCCGGTACCCGAAGATCGCCGTCAGGAACAGCATGATCGTCAGCACGATGTCGAAGCCGACCCAGGTCGCCACCCAGTTGCGCGCCTCGTACCGGTTCGGCAGCGTCACCGACAGGTACACCGTCCACGGAATCAGCGCGGCCACGCACAGCAGGATCAGCACCAGCCGCCAGCGCCGGATCCGTTCCATCACCCGCCGGGCCGGCAGCACCCCGGCCGGGACCGGCGCCAGCCGCAGGATCAGCTCGCGCCGCTCCTGCGTGGTCATCGCCGCGATCTGTTCATCGGTCACCCGCACGCCACTCACAGTGCATGCTCACATGGGATGCTGGCCGATACCGAGACCGCCGTCGAGAGGACCCACCTGTGTCGTCCGTCATCCTGTCCGTCGTCGCCGGAGAGCGCGTCCCGGACCCGCTGCGCACCACCCGTTCGACCAACCCGGCGAACACCGCCGACCTGGTCGGTGAGATCGGCCTGGCCGGTCCGGAGGTGTTCGTCGCGGCGGCGAAGGCCGCCCGGGAGGCGCAGACCGGATGGGCGGCCCTGCCCGCGCCGCAGCGCGGCCAGGTGATCGCGAACGTCGGCCGCCTGATGACAGCGAACAAGTCCCGCCTGGCCGCCCTGGTCACCCGCGAGATCGGCAAGCCGCTCGCGGAGGCGCTCGGCGAGGTGCAGGAGATCATCGACACCTGCGACTTCTTCCTCGGCGAGGGCCGCCGGCTGTACGGCCAGACCGTGCCGTCGGAGATGCCGGACAAGCAGCTGTTCACGTTCCGCCGCCCGGTCGGCGCGGTCGCGGTGATCTCGGCCGGCAACTTCCCGGTCGCGGTCCCGTCCTGGTACATCGTCCCGGCGCTGCTCTGCGGCAACACCGTGGTCTGGAAGCCGGCCGAGTACTCCGCGGTCGTCTCCGACGCCTTCTACGAGATCTTCGCGCACTCCGGCGTACCGGCCGGGGTCTTCAACGTCGTGCACGCCGACGGCCCGGACACCTTCGCCGGGCTCGAGCAGAGCCTGGTCGCCGGACTGATCGACAAGGTCGGGTTCACCGGGTCGAGCGAGGTCGGCAGCCGGATCGGCGAGCTGTGCGGCCGGCACCTGCAGACCCCGTGCCTGGAGCTCGGCGGCAAGAACCCGATGGTGATCACCGAGAACGCCGATCTCGACCTGGCCGTCGAGGGCGCGCTGTTCTCCGGATTCGGTACGGCGGGCCAGCGGTGCACCTCGCTCGGCACGGTGATCGTCCAGGAGGCCGTGCACGCCGACTTCGTCGAGCTGTTCGCCGCGGCGGTGTCGGCGGCCAAGATGGGTGACCCGACCCAGGACGTGCTGTTCGGCCCGCTGCTGGATGAGAAGTTCGCGGCCGGCTTCGAGAAGTCGCTCGGCTGGATCGGCGACCACCACCGGGTGCTCGGACGGACCGGCCGGGTCACTCCGGACAACCCGCGTGACGGTTTCGTCGGCGATCCGGCCGCCGGCCTGTTCTACCACCCGACCATCGTCGACGGCGTGCTGCCGGACGACGAGCTGTTCCTGAACGAGACGTTCGGCCCGGTCGTCGGAGTCACGACGTACGGCGACCTGCCGGAGGCGATTGCTCTGGGCAACAAGTCCGGCTACGGCCTGTCCAGCTCGATCTACACCACCGATCCGCAGCAGGCGTTCCAGTTCGCCCAGGGCATCTCGGCCGGGATGGTCAGCGTGAACAACTCGACGTCGGGCGCCGAGGCGCACCTGCCGTTCGGCGGCAACGGCAAGTCCGGCAACGGGTCGCGGCAGAGCGGCATCTGGGTGCTGGACCAGTTCACCCGCTGGCAGTCGCTGAACTGGGACTACTCGGGCAAGCTGCAGAAGGCGCAGATGGACACCGTCACGGTCGAGGCCGACTTCGGGTTCCTGCTGCCTTGAGCCCGACGACGCTGCCCGAGTCCGCCGACGTCGTGATCGTCGGCGGCGGTGTGATGGGGACCAGCATCGCGTTCCACCTGGCCGAGGCCGGCGTACGACGGGTGCTGCTGATCGAGCAGGACAGCCTCGGCTCCGGCTCGACCTGCAAGGCGGCCGGCGGCGTCCGGGCGAACTTCTCCGACGAGGTGAACGTCGCCCTCGGCGCGCGCAGCCTGCGGGCGTTCGCGGACTTCGCCGTACGGCCTGGGCAGGAGATCGATCTGCACCAAGTGGGGTATCTGTTCCTGCTGTCGACGGACGAGCAGGTCTCGTCGTTCGAGCAGAGCACCCGCCTGCAGAACGCGTCGGGTGGTCCGACCCGGATGATCTCCCTCGACGAGGCGGTCGCGCTGGCGCCGCTGATCTCGCCCGACGGGCTGGTCGGCGCGTGCTTCTCCCCCGACGCCGGGCACTGCTCGCCGGAGTCGGTCGTGCTCGGCTACGCGACGGCGGCCCGGCGACTCGGCGCGCACCTTGTCACGGGCTGCGCATTGACCGGTATCGATGTCGTGGGCAACAGCATTCACGGCGTACGGACGACGCTCGGGCCGGTCCGGACGTCGACGGTGATCTGCGCTGCCGGCGCCTGGTCCGCCGAGGTCGGCCAGTACGCCGGAGTCGAACTGCCGGTGACTCCGTTGCGCCGCCAGATCGTCGTCACGGAGGCTGTTGCCGGCCTGCCGGACGACCTGCCGATGACGATCGACTTCGACGGCACCTTCTACTTCCACCGCGAAGGTCCCAGGCTGCTCGTCGGCATGTCGGACCCGTCCGAGGAGCCGGGCTTCCACCTCGACCGGTCCGACGCGTGGCTGCCCGGCCTGACCGAGGCGATGGAACGCCGCGCGCCGAGCCTGCTCGACGTCGGCCTGACCGGCGGCTGGGCCGGTCTGTACGAGAACACGCCCGACCACAACGCGCTGATCGGTGAGGCGGACGACGTGAGCCGATTCCTTTACGCCACAGGGTTTTCCGGGCACGGGTTCCTGCAAGGCCCGGCTGTCGGCGAGGTGATCCGGGACCTCTGGCTGGAACGCACGCCGTTCGTCGACGTGTCCCCACTGCATGCCCGTCGCTTCCGCGACGCGGCGGCTCGCGCGGAATTCAACGTGGTCTGATGACGCTCCTGCTGACCCGCTCCGACGTTCTCGGGCTGCTCGACATCCCCGCCGTCCTACGCACGCTGCGGGCCGGGTTCACCGCTGCCGTGGAGATCGAGCCGCAGCGGATCCGGACCGAGCTGCCCGGACCCGGTACGGCGACAACGCTGCTGCCGGGGACGATCCCGGGCATTCCGGCGTACACGGTGAAGGTCAACGCGAAGTTCCCGCAGGCCTCGCCGGCGTTGCGCGGCGTGGTCTGCCTGCACGATGCGCGCGACGGGTCGTTGCTGGCTCTCCTCGACTCGGCGACGATCACCGCGTGGCGGACCGGACTCGCGGCGGCGCTGGCGACCGACGTACTGGCAGCGAAGACGGCGCGCACGGTCGGAGTCGTCGGGACCGGCGCGCAAGCCGCGATGGTCGTCCGGGGTCTGCTCGCGTTGCGCCAGGTCGAGCATCTCGTCGGGTACGACGTCGACCGCGTGCGCGCCGAGGAGTTCGTGGCACAAGCGGGCATCCCGGCGGCGGTGGTCGACAGCGCGACCGGGGTCGCGGCGCGCGCGGAGATCGTCGTCCTGGCGACCTGGTCGCGACAGCCCTTGCTGACCGCGGCGGACGTTCGGCCCGGGCGACACTTCACGACGCTCGGCGCGGACGAGCCCGGCAAGGTTGAGGTCGGCGCGGACCTGCTCGCCGGGGCTCGTGTGGTGGTCGACGACGTGCGGCTCGCGGCCGCGATGGGGGCCGTGGGCAACGTTGGACTGGACGAGACCGCGATCTGTGCGACGCTGGGCGAAGTGTTGTCGAATGCCAAGCCCGGCAGGGAATCCGCCGCGCAGGTGACGGTCTACGCGCCGGTCGGGCTGCCCTGGCAGGACCTCGCGATCGCGTGGCCGGTCTACCAAGCAGCTCAGGCGACGGGCATCGGGCGGACGATCGACTTCCTTGGTTGACGCAGCCTCAGTTGACCTTGTACTCCAGCGACACCAGGCGGTCGTCGATCACCTCGGTGCCGAGCAGGGTCAGCTGCTTGTACGGCAACTTCGTGAACAACGGCCCTTCGCCTTCGCGCCCGTGCATGGTCGGGAACACCATCACCCGCAGCCGATCCACCAGCCCCGCGTCGAACAGGCTGTGCACGAGCGACGGGCTGCCGAGCGTGATCATCGGCAGGTCGTCGAGCTGCTTCAGGGCCGGCACCGCCTTCTCCACCGGCTCGTCGACGATCGTCGTGTTCGCCCAGCTCAACGGCTGCGTCAGCGTCTTCGAGAAGACCAGCTTCGGCAGCTCGGCCATCCGCGCGAACGACGGGTCGTCGCCTTCCTGGACGACCTCCGCCATCATCCGGTACGACGTCGCGCCCATCACGACGACGTGGTCCTCGGCAAGCTTGCGCGCCACCCACTCCTGCAGCCCGGGCCCGTCGTACCCCCAGTAGGCCGCCGACTGCGGCCCACCGTCCCCGAACCCGTCCAGCGTGCTGAACATGTCCACGATCAACTCACGCACGACTACTCCTTCTCCAGTTGGGCGACGAGCGCGTCGAGCCGGTCCATGGAGGCGCGGATCCCGGTCTCCATACCGCCCTCGACGTACACGTCGCGGTCCTCGACGGTCGGGAACACCGTGCTCTGCCGCAGGGTGGTGACGCCGTCGGTCTCGTCGAAGGTGATCGTGTTCAGGTACACGACCCCCGGGTACTGCTCGAACTCGTAGGTCTGCACGATCCGCTCCGGGCTCGGCGTCCCGTGGTACAGGCCGTGGAACACGAACCCCTTGCCGTCGCTGTCGTAGTGCGTCCAGCGCCAGCGACCGCCGTGCCGCGGGTCGAGCTGGTTGACCGTGAGCGTGAGGCCGGCCGGGCCCAGCCAGCGGGCCACGAGGTCGGGCTCGGTGTGCGCACGGAAGAGCAGGTCACGCGGGGCGTTGAACCGCCGGGTGATCAGCACCAGCGGGACGCCCGGCTCGGCGACGATCTCCATCAGGGCTGCTCCTTCAGCTCGTCGAGCAGGTCGTCGAGACGGTCGAAACTCTCGCCCCAGTAGGCGCGGTAGTCGATCAGCCACTCGGTCGCTGTTTTCAGAGGCGCAGCTTGGAGGCGGCTCAGGCGGGCGGTGCCACGACGACTACGGGTGATCAGCCCGGCCTGCTCGAGCACTTTCAGGTGCTTGGAAACGGCTGGCTGCGAGACGGAGAACGGCGCGGCGAGCTCGGCGACCGTCGCCTCGCCGCGGCGGAGCGCCCAGAGGATCTCGCGCCGCGTCGGATCGGCGAGCGCGCTGAAGATCCCACTCAGCTGATCCATGGATAACCATCCGGTTTCAGAACCATATGGTTAAGGATGAGCCCGGACGCAAGCGGTGTCAACCGCTCGGAAGTCCAGCGTCCGGTGGGCTGCCGGCGGCGGGATGGGGCCGGCGGCCAGGTGCGGCCGGGGGGTGCGGGCGGTGCCGACCGTCCGGTGTGGTTCAGCGGCCGGTGGAGTTCGGGCCTTGGGGGTCGTTCGGGTCTTGCCAGTTGTCCGGGTCGCACCACTCCAAGGGCCAGCCGCGCTGGCGGCAGTACTCGGCCAGTAGCTCTTCGCGGGTCATCGTGCGAGTCGGCGTGGTCCGCGTCGGGCGTGGCGTCCGCGTGGTGGTGGTCGTCCGCGTCGGCGTCGGGTCGCTCTCCTGGGTGTGCTCCGGGACCCTGGTGGTGCGCGTCTTCGTGGGAGCGGTCGTCGGCCTGGCCGTCCGCTTCGACGGCGGCGGAGTGCTCGGACGAACGGTCGTCGGTGGCGGAGCGGACGGAGTAGGTGTCAGCGAGGGCGTCGGGCTGCGGTCGTCGAGGATCGGCGCGGCCTGCGACTGCGGCGGATCACCGTCGAGCGTCGACAGTCCCCACACGGCCAGCACCAGAACAGCCGCGATCCCGCCGGCTCCGGCGATCACCGTACGCCGCGGCGGACCGCCATACAGGCCAACCGGGCCGCGGACCGCGTTGCCCTTGCCGTCGACCCAGAAGTCCCAGTCCTCCGGCGCCGGCGGCCACGCCGGATCCGGCCGCCACGTCTTCGGCGGCACCCAGCTGCGACGAGGCGGCGTGGGCCAGTTCGGCGGTACCACGAACCGCTTCACACAACCTCCACCTCGCCGACGAAACCCGACCCAGGCTAATGGATCCACCAACCCCGACACACCACGCCCAGGGTCAGCTGTCCGTTAGGACCGCACACACCCAACGACCCACCACCCGGGAAAGCTACTTCCCCTCTCAGGAATCCTTCGAGTGATAGAAGATGCGACCACCTGCCATCAGTTCCGCGGCGATGGGCCGCTGGTGTCGCGGACCTGAAGCTTCATCGGCACGTACGTCGGCTCCGCGTCGTCTCCGTTCACCAGCAACTGTTCCAACAGCTCACCAGCCCGTCGGCCGAGCTCGTCGCGCGGCACCGACACCGTGGTCAGGTTGGAGTGCGCGACGCGCTCCAGCGAGATGTCGTCGAAGCCCACCACCGAGTACGCCGCAGGCACCGCGATGCCGAGCTCCCGCATCCGCGCCAGCGCGCCCAAAGCGACCAGGTCGTTGTAACCGAGGATTGCCGTGACATCCAACGAAAGCGCAGCGCCGACCGCGTCGTACCCGGCCTCGCTCGTCGCACCGCACTCGACGACCTCCACCTCCAGCCCGAACGCACGCGCCGCCTCGAAGGCCCGCAATCGTTCGGCGTTGGCCCACGACGCCGACGGCCCGCTCAAATAGGCAGCGCGTCGATGGCCAAGCTGCGCCAGGTGTCCGCACACCTGCGTCATCCCGCCGTGGAAGTCGACCGAGATCGACGGCACCGCGAGCCCGGGCACGATCCGATTGAACAAGACCATCGGATGCTTCCGCCCGGCCAGTTCCGCCAGCTCCGAGCGCGGCATTCGTGGGGAGCACAGCAGGACACCGTCGCAGCAACGCATCAGATCCTCGACCAAATCGTGCTCGACGGCTGGATCCTCGTCGGACTCCATCACCATCATCCGGCGCCCGTGCGAGCGTGCCACCGCGGAGACCGCCTTCAGGACGTCCGGAAAATAAGGGTTCGCCAGGTCCGGCACCAGGACGCCGATCGTCCCCCACTCACCCCGCGCGAGACCCTGCGCCGCCGCGTTCGGGCGGTAGCCGAGCGACGCGACCGCCTGGTGCACGCGATCCGTCAGCGCCGCGTCCACCCGGGCGGTTCCGTTGAGCACCCGCGACACGGTCGCCGCGGAGACGCCGGCGGCGCGGCTCACGTCGCTGATCGTGACGCGGGGCGCCCGGCCGGGTCGATTCGGCACGGCGGTCCTCCCTCGCTGAGAAAGCGCTTGCACGCAAGGCCACAGGCTAACCGCGCAGACCGCTCAGCGGAACGCCACGACAGATCTGAAATCGCTTTCAGACCAGCTCTTGCCAGTACGACGGCCGACGACTACCGTCGATCGGCAAGCGCTTACCGAAGCACGCGAAGGGTGATTCCATGCAGCTGGACCGTCTCTCGTCCTTCCCGGTGACGGCGTTCGACGCCGCCGGCGAGCTGGCCCTCGGGCCGTACCGCGAGCACCTGCGGCACCAGATCGACGCCGGCCCGGCCGCGATCTTCGCCTGCTGCGGGACCGGCGAGTTCTTCTCGCTCACCCTCGAGGAGTACGCCGCCGCCGTCCGCGCCGCGGTCGAGGAGACGGCGGGCGCGCTCCCCGTCTTCGCCGGCACCGGCTACGGCACCGCGATGGCCAAGCAGTACGCCGCCGCCGCGCGCGACGCCGGCGCCGACGGCCTGCTGGTTCTCCCGCCGTACCTGATCAAGCCTTCGCAGCAAGGCCTGCTCGACCACTTCCGCGCGCTCGCCGCGTCGACCGACCTGCCGCTGATCGCGTACCAGCGCGACAACGCCGTTTTCACCCCCGACTCCGTCGCCGAACTCGCCGGGATCCCCAGCGTCCAGGGCTTCAAGGACGGCATCGGCGACCTCGACCTGCTGCAGCGGATGATGGCCGTCGCGCCGGATCTGACGTACTTCAATGGACTCCCGACCGCCGAGGTGACCGCGCGCTCGTACGCCGCGGTCGGCGTGAAGGCGTACTCCTCGGCCGTGCACTGCTTCGCTCCCGAGATCGCGCACGCCTACGAGGCCGGGCTCGACGAGCTGCTCACCGAGTTCTACCTGCCGCTCGTGAAGCTCCGCGACAAGGGCGCCGGGTACGCCGTCTCACTGGTCAAGGCGGCCGTACGCCGTCGCGGCGTCGACGTCGGATCGGTGCGCTCGCCGTTGACCGACCCGCTGCCGGAGCACCTGGAAGAGCTCGACCAGATCCTCGAGCAGGGACTGACCGTCGTCCGGAAGGCCGCCGCATGAAGATCACCGACGTCAACATCACGCCGATCGCGATGAAGGACCCGCCGCTGCGCAACATCCACGGCGTGCACCAGCCGTACGCGCTGCGCTCGATCCTGCAGGTGCACACCGACGAGGGCCTGACCGGGCTCGGCGAGACGTACGGCGACCTGGCGATCCTCACCGCCCTCCGCAAGGTCGCTCCCCGGCTGACCGGCCTCGACGTGCTCGACCTCAACGGGCTCGAGCGGATCATCCGCGAGACGCTCGGGGCGAGCGCCGGACTGGCCACGCACGGGCTGGTCGGCGAGGCGAGCGACGAGAAGTCCGTGTCGACCGTGCTGTCGGCGTTCGAGATCCCCTGCTGGGACCTGCAGGGCAAGGCGCTCGGCCGGCCGGTCGTCGACCTGCTCGGCGGCAAGGTGCGCGACGCCGTTCCGTACAGCGGGTACCTGTTCTTCAAACCGGCCGCGCACACACCGTTGCCGGACTACGCGACCGACACGTGGGGCGAGGCGATGGATGCCGAGGGCATCGTCGCGCAGGCCCGCAAGATGGTGGACGGCTGGGGCTTCAAGTCGCTCAAGCTCAAGGGTGGCGTGCTGCCGCCGCAGGACGAGGCCGACGCGATCCTCGCTCTGCGCGACGAGTTCCCGGACCATCCGCTGCGGCTGGACCCGAACGCCGGCTGGACGGTCGAGAGCAGCATCGCCGTCGGCCGGAAGCTGGACGGCGTGCTGGAGTACCTCGAGGACCCGACCGGCGGGATCGACGGCATGGCCGCGGTCGCCCGCGAAGTCTCGATGCCCTTGGCCACCAACATGTGCGTCACCGAGTTCGCGCACGTGAAGCCCGCGGTGCTGGTCGACGCGGTCCAGGTGATCCTGTCCGACCACCACTTCTGGGGCGGGCTGCGGCGGTCCCGCGAGCTGGCCGGGATCTGCCGGACGTTCGGGATCGGCCTGTCGATGCACTCGAACTCGCACCTCGGGATCAGCTTGGCCGCGATGACGCACCTGGCCGGCGCGGCGCCCGAGCTGACCTACGACTGCGACACGCACTACCCGTACCTGGTCGAGGACGTGGTGGTCCAAGGCGTCCTGAGCTTCAAGGACGGTTCCGTGACGGTGCCGGACGGCCCGGGACTCGGGGTCGAGCTCGACCTGGACTCGCTCGCCCGGCTGGCCGAGCAGTACGAGAAGTGCGGGTTCGACACCCGCGACGACATCACGCCGATGCGCGCCGTCCAGCCGGACTGGGACCCGGTGATCCCGCGGTGGTGAGGCACGGCACGTTCGCCTACACGTGGGACCTGGTCGGCGATCCGGCCGCCGCGTCGCGGATTGCCTCACTCGGTGTCGACACGGTGACGTTGCAGGCGGCGTACCACTCGGTCCGGGCGACGACCGCCTGGCATCCGCGGCACCGGGTCGTGCACGCCGAGCACGCTGCGGCGTACTTCCGGATCCGCCCGGAGCGTTGGAGCGGAAGGCTTCGTCCGCCGGCGCCGGGCTGGGCGGTCGAGGACGAGGACCGCTTCGGTACGGCGTACGCCGCGCTGACCGCCGCCGGACTGCGGACCGAGGCGTGGATGGTGCTCACCCACTCGTCGATCCTCGGCCGGTCCGCGCCGGAGCTCACCGTGCGCAACGCGTACGGCGAACGGTTCGCGCACGCGCTCTGCCCGGCACAGCCCGACGTCCGCGAGTACGCGCTGACGCTGGTCCGCGAGGTCTGCGACCAGTACGACGTACCGGCGCTGATGCTGGAGGCGTGCGGCTGGCTCGGGTTCGACCATTTGAGCGCCCACGAGAAGACGAGCGGCGCGGACCTGTCGCCATGTGCGCGGGATCTGCTGTCGATCTGCGTCTGTGCTGCCTGCTCGGAGGCCCTGGACACCGACGAGCTGTCCACACGCATCCGAGAGCTGCTCGACCGCGAACTGCAGGACGGCGTACCGGCTGGTGAAGACCTGGTCGATGCTCTGGGCCCTTCCGAGGCCAAGGCCCTCTACGAGCATCGCACCACGGTGATCAGCGGACTCGTCCACGACATCACCGAGTTGGCAGGCGATCGTGAGGTCCTGCTGATGGCGACCGACGATCCGCAGGTCACCGGCCCGGACGTCGGGCTCGACCTGGCCTCCGCTTCCCCCACCGCGTACACGCTGAAGTGCTGGGACGAGGCCGAGCTTGCCATCGCGCGACTCGAGGCGGCTCGCACCGACGTACAGTTGGTTGCCAACGTCAACGCTCTCGGCGATCGTCCGCACGAGCTTCCGTCACTCGTGAGCCGACTCGTCGCGGCCGGTGCGGACGAACTGCGCTACTACCACGCCGGTCTCGCCTCACCGGCCCGCCAACAGGCCATCCGCGCCGCTGTCCTGGAGGTCAACTGATGCTCAACGGTCTCTACGTGATGGACCTGGCTCGCTTCCCCGACGTGTACGGCGACGAGGAACGGGCCGCCCTGGAGAAGCTGGTGACGATCACCGCACCACCGCTGACCCCGGCCGATCTGACTCCTTCGCTGCTCGCTGACGTCGACGTCCTCGTCACCTCCTGGGGCGGTCCGCAGCTCACCGCCGAACTGCTGGCCGCGGCGCCTCGACTGAAGCTCGTCCTGTACGGCGCCGGCTCGGTGCGCTCGATCGTGACCCCGGGGTCGTGGGCCAGAGGCATCCGCGTGACGACCGCCAACGAGGTGATCGCCGCGTCAGTCGCCGAGTTCACGCTCGCGCAGGTGCTGTACGCACTGAAGCACGGCTGGCGCTACGTGCTCGGCAGCCGCGCCTTGGGCGAATCGTTGCCCCGGGCTACGAATGAGCCCGGCGCCAACGGCTCGATCGTCGGCCTCATGTCGTTCGGAGCGACCGGCCGCGCGACCGCCCGTCTACTGTCCCGGCACGAGCTGGTGCTGCAGACCTACGACCCGTACGTCGACCCGGCGGTCGCCACGTCGCTGGGTGTCCGTCAGGTCTCCCTCGAGGAGCTGTTCGCCACCTCGGACGTGGTGAGCCTTCACGCCCCGGTCCTGGCCGCCACCCGCAAGGTCGTCGGCGCCGAGCTCCTGCGCTCGATGAAGCCGGACGCGACGCTGATCAACACGGCCCGGGGCGCGCTGATCGACGAGGACGCGTTGACCGCCGTACTGCGGGAACGCACGGACCTCTTCGCCGTACTGGACGTCACCGACCCCGAACCGCCCCTCCCGGGCTCCCCGCTCTTCACGCTCCCCAACGTGGTGGTCACACCACACCTGGCCGGCACTCTGAACACCGAACGCCGCCGGCACGGGCGACTGATGGCCGAAGAGCTGGCCCGCTACGTGGCCGGAGAGGCCTTGCAGCACGAGGTTTTCGAGGCCGGCCAGGCGAGGTCGGCATGAAGCTCGTTCTGGTCCCACCTCAACGCGAGAGCGAAGCCGGCTGGGCGGACCGCCTGATGGCGGACGTCCCTGGCCTGACCGTCCTGAGCCCAGATCCCTCACAAGCAGCGGACGCCCTGCGCACCGCCGACGCTGCCTACGGTGTCCTCCCGGCCGAGCTTCTCGCCGTGACCACCCGACTGCGTTGGCTCCAAGCCCAGCAGGCCGGCCCGCCACCCGGTTTCTACTACCCCGAACTGGTGGCCCACCCGCTCGTCGTCACCAACATGCGGGCGACCTACACCGACCACGTCGCCGAGCACACGCTCGCTCTCGTCCTCTCCCTCACCCGCGGTCTCCCGCGCTACGTTCAGGACCAGACCCGCGCCGCGTGGAAGCCCGACTGGGATCCGGCCGCGGTCGTTCCGTTGTCCGAGGCAACCGCTCTGGTGATCGGTGTCGGCGCGGTCGGCGCCGAGATCGGCCGGTTGCTGGCCGCCTTCGGCACTACGGTGATCGGTGTCGACGCCCGTCGGACAGAGGCGCCCGGCTTCGCTGCGCTGCACCCGGTCGAGGCCCTGGACGCGCAGTTGGCAGGCGCCGACCTGGTGATCCTCACGGTGCCGCACACCCCGGCCACCGAGGGCATGGTCGATGCGCGTTTCCTCCAGCAGTGCAAGCGATCCGCGTTCTTCGTCAACGTCGGCCGCGGCCCGACCGTCCGGCTCGACGATCTCGACGCCGCCCTCGCGGCGGGAGCGCTGCGCGGCGCGGCCCTCGACGTCTACGAGGTCGAGCCGCTGCCCGCTGACCACCCGCTCTGGCGCCGACCGAACGCCCTGCTCACCCCGCACGTCGCCGGCGCCGGGCCGCACGCGGCCGAGCGACGGTACGCCGTACTGGTGGAGAACTGCCGGCGGTTCGTCGCCGGTCAAGAGCTGATCAACGTCGTGGACAAGACCCAGCGGTTCTGACCCTGGAGGTTCTGCAAGGCCTCATAATCCGCCCCGAAGAAGGAGTTCGACCATGCGTGGTAGCCGCCCCCTTGCCCTTCTTGCCGCCCTCGTCGCCAGCGCAACCGCCCTGACCAGTGCCGGTACGGCGACCGCCGTACCCACCTGCACCTACCCGGCCGAGGTGCTCAACCTCAGCCGGTGGAAGCTCCAGCTCCCGCTGGACGACCCGAACCAGTCCGGCACCCAGGTCCTGCAGATCACCCGGCCGCGACTGAGCACCTACGTCGTCAACCCGTGGTTCAAGCCGAACTCGTCGTGCACCGGCGTCCAGTTCCGCAACGCCGTCAACGGCGTGACCACGCCGAACACCAGCTACGCCCGCTCCGAGCTGCGCGAGATGGAGAGCAACGGCACCACCGAGATCAAGTGGTCCTCGAACTCCGGCACCCACACGATGGTGATCGACCAGTCGATCGACCACCTGCCGAACACCAAGCGCCAGCTGATCGCGGGCCAGATCCACGACGGCAACGACCGCTCGACGTTCCGGATCGACGGGTCCAGCCTCTACATCACGCGCGACAACGACACCAGGTACAAGCTCGTCACCAGCAACTACGTGCTCGGCACCCGCTTCCAGGCCAAGTTCGTCGTCAGCAACGGCTCGATCAAGGCCTACTACAACGGCGTCCTGCAGACCACGATCCCGGTCAGCTTCACCACCGGCTACTTCAAAGCCGGCGTCTACACCCAGGCCAACTGCACCAACTCGTCCCCCTGCGACACCACCAACTACGGCCAAACCACCCTGTACGGCGTAACAGTCAGCCACAGCTGACAAGGAGCGGGGCCGACGATGCCTGTCCAAGCATCCTCGGCCCCGCGCTCTTCCAGCCCCGCTCGCCGGGCGCTGCTCACGCCCCGCGCTTGTCCGGCCCGCTCGCGGGGCGCTGCGCGTGCTCCGGCTTCCCGAGCCCCGCACACTCTCCGGCTCCGCATCCCTCTGTTTCCGGCCGGTGCGACCTCAGCCACAGGCAACCCCTTCGGCCGCATGGTCACCGACGGAAGCGAAGCCAGGTTCAGCTTCTGCGGTGCTTGGGGTCGGCGTCGTCGACCACCTCGACCTGCTCCTTGCGGACCTTCTCGCGGACCTGCTGCTCCTCGCGGACGGTCTCGGTGTCCAACCCGACCCGCTCGACGGCGACAGTCTCCTTGGCGACGACCGGCCGCTCCTCGTGCAGCGTGACCTCGACGTCCTCCTCACCGATCGTGCCGCCCGCGCGGCCGTTCTCGATCGGCTCGCGGACCACGTGCACCTCTTCGTGGCTGACCGGGACCGTGACCTGCTGCTCCTCGGTCACCACCCGCTTGTGCAGCCGGACCTTGCCGGTCTCCACCGTCTCGGTGCCCGCGTGCAGCCGCTCCTCGGAGCGGATCATCTCCTCGCGGCCCTTCATGTCCTTGTTCTTCCCGGACATGTTCTTGCCCCGCTCCTGACCAGGCTGCGCCATGCCGCGGTCCATCCCGCCGGCCTGCATGCTGTAGTGCCGGTACAGCTCCGCGGCCTCGGCCTCCGACAGGTGCCCCTGGTCGTCGATCCGCGGCGCGTCCTTGATCAGGTCCTTGCGCTGCCCGACGTGCAACCCGTCCTGCTCGGCGTGGGCGCCGGCCAGCGGGACGAACGACTCCTTGCTGCCGAACAGGCCGGTCTTCACCGTCACCCACTCCGGCTCACCGGACAGGTCGGAGGCGTACAGGTTCGCGGCGGTGCCGACCTTCTGGCCCTCCACGTCGTAGACGTCCTGCCCGATGGTGCGTTCCAGTTCCTGCGCGGTGCTCATCTGGACTCATCCCCGTTCTGCTTGTCGACGGCAACTTCCGTACGACGGCCGGGTACCCGGCGTCACCGTGAGCAAACAACCCGTTGCCGTGAGCACTCACAGCACGTGGTCGAGAATCGCCTGCAGATCAAGCCCGAACGGACGGTCCGCCTCGATGGGCGGCACCACCGCCTGCACGGCAGCGTGCAGTTCTCGCAGTCCAGCAGGCACTTCACGCTCGGACAACGCGAACGCCTGGTGGACGGTCAGCAACTCAGCCGCAACAATTTCGCGCGTCAACCGTACGGCGGTTGTGAGGTTTCCGGCCGCCTCCCAGGTGAAGGTCTGGACATCTTCCTGCCCGTTGGACGTCTCCATCGCGCCGATTGCCGCAGGCAACGAGAGGCGCCGCAGCGCGTGCGTGGTCGCGACGGCGCGCTTGTGCACCGACACCAGACCGGCCTGCGGCCCGGGCGCCCGCGCCAACTGCGCCGGCAGGCCCGTCACCGCAGGATCGAGCAACCGATGAATCCGAGCCGTCGACACCTCCGCCGCATGCGTCAGCGCGGCTACCACGTGATCGCAGTGCGCCGCCAGGTCGATCCCGTGAAACCCCGCCGTACCCAGGAACTCGCCGTCCAGGAACGCCGGAGAATCCGTGACCCCGTCCAGCCCACGGTCGACCGCTTCCGCCAGCCGCACAACCGTCCGCCTGACATGCGAGACCACCTGTCCCGCGACCCGAAACGACACCGGAGCCTGCAGCGCACCAGGCGCCAGCTCATCTCCCGCAAGCTGAAGAATCCTCGCCTGCTCAGCAGCCAGCAGCTCATCACCCCGCCCCACCCGCCGGTCATACGGATTCCGGCTGGCCCCAACCACAGCCACCGCCCCCGCCGCCACCTCCCCCATCCGCCCCACCAGCCGATTCAAGAGGGCAACCTGCAACCAAGCCCGCCCAGTAGCCCCAGGAATCCCCGCCAACAAGGCGATCCCTTCTTTGGGTCCCAACTCAAAAGTACTTTCAGTTGCTGGGTACAGGTTGCCTTCGGCATTCAGTACGGTGCCGATTCCCACCAGCGGGCCGAAAGCGTGCGCCAGCGGAATGATCTCGCCGGCCGATCCAGCTCCCTCCAGCGGGATGGCCGGTACGTAGCCGCTGTTGAGCAAGGCAACCAGCTGGAGACACAGCTCGGCTGACACGCCCGCGTCCCCGGTGAGGAACGTGCGAAGCCGGGCCAGCACGACAGCGCGGGCTTCGGCGTACGGGAGCCAGGGGGCACCACCGACGGCGCGCCCCAGGAGCAGGTTGCGTTGGTGGACGCGTTGTTCGGCCTCGTCCAGGCGACGCTTGCTCATGGCACCCATGCCGGTGTTCACGCCGTACACGGGCGCGCCCAGGGCGAGTGCCTCGAGCAGGCGTTCGCGGTTGGCGCGGAGCGAATCCAACAGCGAAGGCGAAAGCTCCAGCGGGCCGGGTGAGGAGAGGGTGAGGTCCTGAGCGGACTCGATCAGCATCAGTGGAACCTGAGCATCGTGCCGACCTCGGACTCCTCGGCGCGGCGCAGGATCAGGTGCGCGATCGCCACGTCGAGCAGCGACAGGCCGCGATGCCACAGCAGCGTGCGTTCGGCATCGGTCTCCCGCCCGGGCTTCTGACCGGCCACGATCTGACCCAGCTCGGCGTGCAAGCTCGAGGGCGACAACCGTCCCGTGTCGACATGCCGACGCAACGACCCGAACCGCCCGGACTGTGCCTCGCGCCAGTCGTCGACCACCACCTTGTCGATCACGTCCAGCAGATCCAGCTCCACCGCACTCACCGTCCCGTACGGAACGACAAACGCGCCCGGCTTCACCGCCGCCGTCCGCAGCAGCACCTCCGGCTCGGTCAGCCGCGTCGCCTCGACGATCACGTCGGCGCCGTCGAACGCCTCCTCGGCCGTCGCCACCACGCGCACCGGCGTCGACAGCTCCGCCGACAGCTCCTCGGCGAACTTCTCCCGCGACTCCGGCCGCCGCGACGTCACCCGGATCTCGTCCAGCTCGAACAGGTCGTCCAGCATCGTCACGTTCCACCACGCCGTACCGCGGGACCCCGCGTGCCCGAGGATCTTGCTGTCCCGCCGCGCGAGGTGCCGCGCCCCGACCGTCGTCATCGCTCCGGTCCGGGCGGCGGTGATCATCGTCGCGTCCAGGATCGCCAGCGGTACGCCGGTGGTCGGGTCGAACAGCGTCGCCACGGCCAGCTCGCTCGGCAGCCCGACCTGGTAGTTCGGGACGAAGTCGCCGACCACCTTGACCCCGCTGACGCCGTGCTCACCGAGCCGGTTGAGATGGCCGCGGAGCACGTTGAAGTGCCCGATCCCGCCGTTGTCCGGGACCAGGTGCACCCGCGGCTCGAAGCTGGTCTGCCCCTCGCCGTGGTCGCGGACCGCCTCCTCGACGGCGTCCACGATCTCCGTCCGGGTGAGACCGAGCGACGCGATCTCGGGCCCGGACAGGAAGCGCAACCAGATTCCCTCGGCCATGCGGAGCTCCCTCTCGTCCTGCGACTTTGGTCTCGACCAGGTTCGCAGGCGCCGACTTCGGTATCGCGAACCGTCTCAACGGCTGACCCGGAGCGTGGCGCGCTGTTAGCGTCGATCGCCGGTGACGATCCGCGACCAAGGGAGCACGACCATGCCAACGGACACCAGGACCGTGGTCGGGCACTCGGCGACCGACAAGGTGCTGCTGTACGGCGGCCTGCCGCTGCTTGGCGGCGCGCTCGGCTTCTTTCTCCCGCGGATCGCCGACTGGGCGGCCGGCCTGCGCTGGGTCCCTTGGCAGGGCCTGTTCGAGGCGCTCGCGGGCTGGGACGCCTGGTGGGTGCAGCTGATCACCGTCGCCGTCGGCCTGGTCGCCGGTCTCGTCCTGGGCGCGATCGCGATGGACGACACCCTGCGCATCACCGTCACGAACCACGACGTCGAACTGCTGAAGCACGAGAAGACCACGGTCATCCCGCGCGACCGGGTCGCCGCGGTCTTCCTGGACGGCAAGGAGCTCGTCCTCCAGGACCGCGACTCGGCCGAGCTGGCCCGCGAGAAGCACGACCAGCTCAAGGGCGACACCCCGAAGATCGGCGCCGCGTTCCGGGCTCACGGCTACCCGTGGTCCGACGGCGGCGACCCGTACGGCGACCGGTTCCGTCGCTGGGTCGAGGACGACCCGGAGCTGCCGCCCGCGGTCAACGCCGTCCTGCGCGCCCGGGCGAAGTCCATCGACTCCAAGGCGGACCTGCGCGAGCTCCGCGACGAGATCGCCAAGCTCGGTTACGTCGTACGGGACCGGGACAACAAGCAGTACTGGCGTCCGGCGGCCCGCTGACTCACTCCAGCAGCTCGAGCACCGCGTCGGCGTACGCCTGCTCGGCGTCCGGGCCGGTCGTCGACCCGTGCTGGGTGCGGACCGTGTAGCCGTCGTCCGTGGCCTCCAGGCTGACGAACTGCCCGCCGAGCAGCGTGCGCAGCTGCTCCTCGCGCGGCAGCCAGATCACCTCGCGCTGCTCGATGCTGTCCAGCGCCCACTCGGTGGTCCCGTTGAACCCGATCACCTTGCCGCCGGGGTAGTCGTGCACCTCGACGGTCATGTCGCTGACCACGAACACGTCGTCGTCCATCTCCCGGTCCGGGACGACGAACCGGTCACCCGCGCCCGGCACCCAGAGCGCGCCGGCCTTCTTCAACCGCTTCGCCTGCTCGAGTGTGATCACGTCTCCATCTTCCTCGCCGGTTCAAATCCGCACACCTTCGCGCGCGTCCGGACAAGGCAGGCAGCAGCAACAGCTCAGCGGGCGAGCGCCTTGCGCAGCTCGTTCGCGCGCAGCCGCATCCGGTCGCGGGTCCCGGTGGTGAAGCGGTGCAGCGGCAGGTCCACGACCGCGGTCGCCTGCCCCTGACTCACGGCGAGCAGAGCGCGCACCCGCCGTACGGCGGTGTGCCGGTCCGGCGCCGCGGCGATCACGTCCAGCACCTCGTCGCGCCGGTCGAAGGCGGCCAGCACCGCGTCGTAGATCTCCAGCTGCGTGTACGCCGACCGGTCGGGCTCGGGCTGCACGGCGTGCTCCTCCTCTCGGGCCCCACCGCGGACGACCTGGCGCCACAGCGCGGGAACGACCGGTCGGGTGCGGCGGCGGGTCGAGAGCCGGGTGCTGGTCACGGGCAGTGTCATGGTCATATCGGGCGCTCCTGGTTCACTTGGCGAGTGCGTAGGGTTCGCGGGCCGGGCACTTGCGGCCCGGCGTGGTGAGGGCTTCGAAGTGCCACGGCTCGTTGTCGTAGCGGCGGCAGATCCCGTAGCGGTAGCCGTTCAGCTCCAGCCACTTCGCGCCGGCCGCGGGCGTGATGTCGACCGCGCGGCCCTTCACGTGCTCGGAGAACTCCGGCGGCAGCACCCAGCGGATCGCCGCCTTGTACGACCCGTACTTGACGATCGCCTCGTCCAGCAGCCGCCGTTGCTTGGCGGCACTGCGGCGGCCGGAGTTGATCCGGAGGGTGACGCCGTCGGCCTTCGCGGCTGCCATGGCCTTCAGCAACCGGGACCGCAGCTTGGGCGACATCCCCTCGGTCGACTCCTCGTCGTACGGGCCGTTCTGGCTCGTGGTCGGGCTCTTGGTCGGCTTCGGCTTCTTCTTCGGCGGCTTGGTCGGCTTGGGCCTCGGCGTGGGCGTGCTCGTCGGCTCACTGACCGGTACGTCGCCCTCGGTGGGCAGCGCGGTCGTGTCGGGCGCTCCCGCGCCGGCAACCACCGGCGCCTTGTCCCCCGGTGAGCCGAAGCCGAGGAAGTCGGCCAGCTGGCCGTGCCAGACCAGCAACGACGCGAGGACTGCGATCCCGGTCACGGACAGCAACCGGCCTCGGACCGACAGGCTCCGCCGCGGTGGCTCCTCGTTGTTCATGGGGTACAGCCTCTCGGTTCACGGCGCCGGTCACATCCCTCCCAGGGACCGTCCTGCGCGACCGGAAGTCGGACCTGGGTAGCAGGTCCGACGCGGGGCCTCGTCCTAAAGTTGGAGCTTTTGCCCGTTCGGGCGAAGGAACCGGTAAATATGTCCCGCGACTACGCTGAGCTAGGTGTGGAGCCTTTGGCGGGGGATGTCGCAGCTGCAGCGTGATCTGCTGCTCGCTGCGCTGATCGGCGTCGGCTGGTTCCTCGCGCTGGCGGTGGTCAGCGACAGCTCGTTGCGCCCGGCCAACCCAAGCGTCTCGGTGGTGACCGGCCTGTTCCTGGTGATCACGGTCGCGTGCGGACGCAGCCTGCCGCGGACCACGCTCGTCTTCGTCGCCCTGCTGTACCCCTTCGTGTACGCCGCCGCCGGCACCGGGCTGGCCTCGCAGGCGGGCATCCACGTCTTCGGCCAGCCGGTGATCAGCAACGCCGCGCTGCAGTCCGAGATCCATCTCGTCCCGCTGCTCGTCGTCGGGTACGTCGCGGCCGCCAGCGGCGTCCGGCGGTTCACCTGTCTGTTCTTCACCATGGGCAGCCTGGCCGGGCTGATGATCGGGCTGCCGACCGTCGTCGCGCTCGTCCTGGCCAACTCCGACGTCGTGATCAGCCGGCGCTACCGCAACCTGCCGACCGATCTCTACAGCCTGTACGGCTACATCGACGTCTCGCTGTTCGTCTTCGCCGAGGCGCTGATCGCCGGCATGGTCCTGCTCGGCGCGAACGCCCTGCGCCGCCGCAAGTCCGTCGTCGTGCTGGAGAACCGGAACGCCGAGCTGGTCCGGCTGCGCAAGATCGAGGCCGAGCGGGTCGCGGCCGCCGAGCGGACCAGGATCGCGCGGGACCTGCACGACGTGGTCTCGCACCACATGAGCGCGGTGGTGATCCGGGCCCAGGCCGCCGACCGGGTGGCCGACCAGAACCCGGCCGCCCTGCGCGAGGCGGTCCGCTGGATCATCACCAGCGGCAAGGAAGCGCTGACCGCGATGCGGGAGACCGTTCGGGTGCTCAACACGGCGTCGCCGGGCGGTGGCGCCGAGACCGCTCCGGTGCCGGACCTGGCCGACGTGGCCCGGATGGGCGACCGGCTGAAGGCGGTCGGGGTGGACGTCACGATGAACCTGCCGACCCGCAGCCGCGAGCTGACCAGCGCCACCGACCTGACCGCCGTACGGATCATCCAGGAGGCGCTGACCAACGTGATGGTGCACGCGAAGGCCTCGGCGGCTCAGGTGAGCTGGCAGAGTGGGCCGCAGGGCGAGTTGCTGACCATCGACGACAACGGCAGCGGTGGGCCGCCACCGGTGAACGTGCTGGAGAGCGCCCGGCGGAGCGAGAGCGGCCGCGGCAACGGACTGATCGGAATGCGCGAACGCGCGCTGGCTGTCGGCGGCACACTGGCCGTGGCCGCCGGACCCCTTGGTGGATGGAGAGTGCAGGCATGGTTGCCGCCGCAGAGATGAGTGAGCAGATCCGGGTGCTGGTCGCCGACGACCAGGGCGTGATCCGGACCGGGCTCGCGATGATCCTCGACCACGAGCCGGACCTGACCACGGTCGCGCAGGCCGGCGACGGCGAGGAGGCGCTGCGGCTGATCGACCAGTTCGACCCGGACGTCGTGCTGATGGACATCCGGATGCCAGTGATGGACGGGCTGGTCGCGACCGAGCGGATCACGCGCGCGAACCAGGCCGCGGGGAAGAGCAAGCCCGCCGTCCTGGTGCTGACGACGTTCGACGACGAGGCGTACGTGCTGAGCGCCGTCCGGGCCGGGGCTTCGGGGTTCCTGCTGAAGGACACGGATCCGGATCTGCTGGTGTCCGCCGTACGGGCTGTGCATCGCGGGGACTCGCTGGTGGACCCGGCGTCGACGCGGGTGCTGCTCGAGCGGTGTGTCGAGCTGGAGCGGAAGGTCGGGAACGGCGGCGAGGCCGCGCCGGCGCCGCAGGACGCCGGCCGGTGGACCGGGGTGCTGTCGCACCTGAGCGAGCGCGAGCGCGACGTCCTGGTGTGGATGGCACGCGGACTGTCGAACCGTGATCTCGCGGCGAAGCTGTTCGTCAGCGAGACGACGGTGAAGACGCACGTGAGCAGCGTGCTGTCGAAGCTCGGGCTGTCGAGCCGGGTGCAGGCCGTGGTGGTCGCGTACGAGGCCGGAGTCGTCAGGCCGGGCGAGGCCGAGGTGCGCTGGGAGTCCTAAAGCAGCCAGAAGGCACCCGCGACGACGGCGAGCACGAGCAGGACGGTCAGGATCTGGCTGAGCACCGACGCCTGGCGGCGGCGGGGTAGGAAGTCTCCGGTCATACCCCCAAGCCTGCAAGGATTCCGGCGCCGATCCATCGGCCGCGGGGACGATCCCGCTGTGACGGAAGTCGCCCCCAGGTCGCAGCGGCCTCATCCTCCAGGAGGAGATAGTTGCCCAGGGCCACTGACGGTTACCGGAGGACCTCGGCCCGTACTTTCTTCGGCACACACATCGCCCAGGCCTCCAGCACCAGCTCGCGCAACTCGTCGGCGTCGATCGCGTCCAGCCGGACCTCGATCCAGCGGAACCGCTCGTCCGACGGGCGCGGCCGGAAGAACTTGTGCGGCTCGGCGGCGATCGCGGCGTCGCGTTCCTCCTTGGGGAACCCGATGCCCATCGTCGTCTCGTCCGCCGACAGCGCGAGGTAGACGATCTGCCCGACCCGGAACTTCACCCGGTCCCGGACCAGCACCTCGTAACTACGCGGCAGCCCCTCGGTCACCGCCCGGATGTCGCTCAGATCCACCATGACGCCTCCTCCTGACCGACGGTAGCGCCGATACTTGACAGCATGTGTCAGTCATCTCATCGTCGCACCGGTTTACCGGCGGGATTGCTGGGTTCCTCGGCCTGGCACGTACCGTGGTCGGATGCCTGACGAGGTGAAGAGCGCGGTCGAGGGGGCCGAGGTGGTGTTCCGCCTCGCCGACCCCGAGCACGCGCTGCCCGGCGTACGGCTCTGGGAGGAGCTCGGGCTCGCGGCCGAGCAGCTGGAGTTCAAACCGGTCGAGTATGGCTGGGAGCTGCGGCTCCCGCGGCCCTCGGTGCACCGGATGGAGTACCTGTTCGACGTCGCCGACGCCGGGATGCGGACCGACCCGACCAACCCGCGCGTGGTCGGCGGCGCGTTCGGCGAGCACTCGTGGCTGCCGCTGCCCGGGTACGTCGAGCCCGCCTGGATCACGGTCGAGCCGATCGCGTCGGAGCTGACTCCGCTGCCGGTCGAGACCTCGCCGGTCGGCCCGGTCGACGTCCAGGTCTGGGCGCCGGACGGGATCGCGCCGTCGTTCGAGCTGCCGCTGCTGCTGTCGCACGACGGGCCCGAGTTCGCCCTGTACGCCGGGCTCACGCACTTCGCCGGCGCGATGGTGGCCGAGGGCACGCTTCCCCCGTTCCGGCTGGCGCTCGTCCGGCCGGGGTCGCGCAATCTCTGGTACGCCGCCAACCCGTCGTACGCGGAGACGCTCACCGAGCACGTGCTGCCGGCGATCACCACGCAGTACAAGAGCAGGCAGCCGGTGCTGATGGGCGCGAGCCTCGGCGCGCTCGCCGCCCTGTACGCCGAGTGGAACCATCCCGGCACCTTCGCGGGGCTGTTCCTCCAGTCGGGCTCGTTCTTCACGCTCACGACGGACCCGCAGGAGTCCGGCTTCGAGTACTACGCCGAGGTCACCGGCTTCGTGAACCAGGTGCTCGAGGCAACCTCCGCGCCGAGCACTCCGGAGATCGCGATGACCGCCGGGACACCGGAGGAGAACGTGCACAACAACCGCGTGATGGCCGCGCACCTGGCCTCGCTCGGGCTGGAGGTCGACTTCACCGAGTCGCCGGACATGCACAACTTCACCGCCTGGCGCGACACCTTCGACCCCTGTTTGATCGAGCTGCTCCAGCGCACCTG
Source organism: Kribbella lupini (assembly GCF_039529595.1). Lineage (NCBI taxonomy): Bacteria > Bacillati > Actinomycetota > Actinomycetes > Propionibacteriales > Kribbellaceae > Kribbella > Kribbella lupini. The sequence goes on from NZ_BAAANC010000002.1 coordinate 1,304,647, forward strand.
GGCCGCCTAGGGTAGAGCGGGTGGTCAGAACACTCGCAGGCTTCGGCGCGTTCGGACTCTTCTGGGGAGCGTGGGGAGCGATCCTGCCCGCGGTCCGCTCCGAGGCCGGGGTCAGCGACGCCCAGCTCGGCGGCGCGCTGCTCATGGTCGGTCTCGGCGCCCTGGTCTCCATGCGCTTCACCGGCTACCTGATCGACCGGTACGGCGGTGTGGTGCTGCCGGTGGTCGTCGTACTGTTCGGCGCCTGTGGAGTCCTCCCCGCCTTCGCCGGCTCGGCTGTCACGCTGGGTGCGGCCTTGTTCCTGCTCGGCGTCACCTCGGGCGCCACCGACGTGGCGATCAACGCGACCGGTACGGCGGCCGAGGCCGAGACGAGCAAGCCGCTGATGAACCTGGCCCACGGCCTGTTCTCGATCGCAGTGGTGGTGTCCAGCCTGAGCACCGCCGGTCTGCGCGCGGCAGGCGCTGGTGCGCTGCCGGTGCTGGGTGGTGTGTTCGTGGTGATCGGGGTGGCCGCCGTACTGGTGCTCTACCCGGGTTCGCCTCGCTCTGTCGCCGTCCAGGCCGACAAGCCCAAGCGCCGCCGGCTGGAGCCCGCCCTGCTCGTCTTCGGCGGGCTCTGCGCGCTCGCGTACGTCGTGGAGAACGCCTGGCAGAGCTGGAGCGCCGTACACCTCGACACCTCCCTGGGCGCCGCACCTGGTCTGGCGTCGAGCGCACCGGCCGTCTTCGCCGCCGCTGCGGCGACCGGACGGATCAGCGGGAACGCCCTGCTCGCCCGGCTCCGCCCGACCCAGCTACTGGTTGCCGGAGGCGCCGTTGCCGCCGTCGGCTCGCTACTGGCCGCTACAGCGGGCAACCCCTGGGCGGCCCTCGTCGGCATCGGCATCGCGGGCCTCGGTACGTCGGTCTGCGCGCCGACCATCATCAGCATGGCCGGCGCCTGGGCCGGGCCCGAGCGGCGGGCCGGAGCGATCTCCACCGTCACGACGATCGCCTACCTGGGCTTCCTGCTCGGCCCGGCCGCGGTCGGCGCCGCCTCCAGCGTCTGGTCGTTGCCTGCCGCCCTCGCCGGAGTCGCGGTCCTCGCCGTCGTCGTCGCCCTGCTCGGACCGGTCGCGGGACGCGCGGGGACCAGACAGCCGACCTGAAGTCGTGCGAGGGTTACCGGCAGGACAGTGAAGGGGTGAGGCCGCGTGGAACGTGAGCAGGTCGAACTGGACGCGCCGGGGCTGGACCGTCCGGGCACAGTGATCCGCTACGGCCACTACGGCCGGCCGGTCCTGGTCTTCCCCAGTGAGCAGGGCCGGGCCTGGGACTACGAGAACAACGGCATGGTCGACGCCGTGGCGGACCTGATCGAGGCCGGCCGGGCGAAGCTGTACTGCGTCGACTCCTACGACCACGTGAGCTGGTCCGACCGCAGCATCCCGCTGGAGGAGCGCGCTCGCCGGCACGGGCTGTACGAGTCCTGGATCCTCGACCAGGTGGTCCCCGCGATCGGCCGGGACACGCCGGGCGCCTCCGACATCATCACCACCGGCTGCAGCCTGGGCGCCTTTCACGCGCTGAACTTCGCGCTGAAGCGGGCCGACCTGTTCCCGATCGCGATCTGCCAGTCGGGCAACTACGACGCGGCCAGCTGGCACGCCTGGGGCGACCGCGGCGACGCGACGTACTTCAGCAACCCGGCCGACTACCTGCCGAACCTGGACGGCGACCACCTGGAGTGGCTGCGCAACCGGGTCTTCCTGCTGCTCACCGTCGGGCAGGGCGACTGGGAGACGCATCCGACCGGCTCACTGCCCTCGGCCCGCGCCACGGCCGCTCTGCTCGCGGCGAAGGGCATTCCCCATGAGCTGGACCTGTGGGGACACGACGTCGCTCACGACTGGCCGTGGTGGCAAAAGCAGCTGGCCCATCATCTGCCACGATTCTGTTAGGAGACTGACTGTGCCTGACCGCTCTCAGCACTTGATCGGGTTGCTGCTCGGCGCCGAGGAGGACTGGCCGCAGGCGTTCGAGGCGCTGCTGCGGCGGGTCGGCCCGGTCACCGCCGGCGACCGCACGCACGAGTTCGAGACCGAGCGGCTCACCATCGAGCCGTTCGACCTGAACGACCCGGTCCGGGTCGGGCTGGTGATCGACCGGCTGGCGTACTGGTACTACCACCCGCGCGAGTGGCTGAAGAAGGCCGCGCTGATGAACGGCACGTACCTGCTCAACTCGCCGTTCACGTTCCAGTCGATGGAGAAGCACTCGGCGTACTGCGCGATGCTGCGGCTCGGGCTGAAGATCCCGCGGACCGTGCTGGTGCCGTACAAGAACCCCGTCGACAACGTCCGCTGGGCCTACACGTCGGCCAAGTACAACAAGACCTTCGACCTGGACGCGATCGCCGACGACCTCGGCTACCCGATGTACATGAAGCCGTTCGACGGCGGCGGCTGGCGCGGGGTCTCCCGGATCGACAACCGCGAGGACCTGCACACCGCCTACGACCAGTCCGGCGAGATGCTGATGCACCTGCAGGCGACGGTCGAGTACGAGAAGTTCGCCCGGGCGCTGTCGATCGGCGCCGAGACGATGGTGATGGACTTCCGCCCCGACGAGCCGATGCACAACCGGTACGCCGTCTCGCACGACTTCCTGAGCCCCTCGGCCGGCCACCAGGCGGTCGCGATCAGCCGGATCGTGAACGCCTTCTTCGGCTGGGAGTTCAACTCCTGCGAGATGCTGGTCGCGGGCGACTCGGTGCACCCCATCGACTACGCCAACGCCTGCCCCGACGTCGCGATCACCTCGCTGCACTACTACTTCCCGTGGGCGATCGGCGCGCTGGTCAAGTGGTCGGTCTTCTCGCTGGCCACCGGCCGCCGGACCAAGGTCGACCTGCACACCGAGCGCTACTTCGCGATCGCCGACGACGAGTCGCTCGACTACGACGCCAAGATCGACGCCTACCTCGCACTGGCCGACGAGCACTTCGAGACCGCCAAGTACCACGAGTGGTGCGCGCAGAACCTGCCGCACTTCGACGAGCAGCTGGTCGAGTGGGTCAAGAGTCCCGACTTCGACCGGATCCTCACCGAGACCGTCGCGGCGACCTACCCGGCCCACGAGCAGGAGAAGTTCACGGCCCACTTCCGCGGCCTCACCGGCCTGTGGGTCAGCGACCAGTCGCGGTGATCAGGCGGGCCGCCGGGTGGTGGGTCCACTCACCGTCCGGCGCCCGTTCCAGGAACTTCGCGCGCAGGTCCTCGACGAACGCCTCGCCGCGCGCGATCGCGGTCGCGCGCATCGGGCCGGAGTGGGCGTAGGCCTCGAAGAACTCGGCCGCGTCGGTGTAGGTGATCGGGAACTTGATCAGCTCGTACCGGTCGACCGCGGCGCCGAGGATCGTGGTCAGGTCCAGGTCGGAATCGGTTGCGCCGGGGCGGAGCAGCTCCTTGATCAGGCTGAACGGACCTGACTCCTCGGTGACGGACGGCCAGTAGACGACCGAGAGCCGGCCTTCGGAGCGCAGTGCGTCGTACCAGGACCTGATCGCCTGCTCCGGCTCGGGCAGTTGCTGCAGGCCGAAGACCGAGACGACCGCACTGCAGGCGTTGAGCCAGCGCGGGTCGAGCGTCGAGGCGTCGCCCTCGACCACGCTGACCAGGTCGTGGCCGCCGACCCGCTCGCGCGCCAGGCGGACCATACCGGCCGACAGATCGATGCCGACGATCTCCCGGTTGGGGAACTGCTCGAGCAGCAGGTCCAGCTCGGGGAACGTGCCGCAGCACGGCACCAGGATCGGTCCGGGCGGCAGGTCGCCCAGCTGAGCCACGGCCGCCTCCACCCACGGCCGGAAGCGCGGGACGAAGTACTGCTCGTAGCCCGCGGCGGCCTCGTCCCAACCGCGGGCGAGATGCTCGTTCCCAGCGTTCATGGGCCTACCTCTCCAGAGCGACCAGGATCGCGCGCAGCGCGACCACCCGGGTCGGCGGTACGGCGAAGACGCCACGGCTGGGGGTGTGCAACCAGTTCTCGGCCGTCAACTGCCGCAGATGGTGGTAGATCTGCCCGCTCGTCCCGAGGCCTTCGACCTCGCTGAGCGCGCTGACCGTCGTACGTCCCTGCAGGATCTCGCGCAGCAGTGTCAACCGGACCGGATGCCCGAGCGCGGCCAGCGCCGGCGCCCGTGAGGTCCAGTCCGTTTCCAGGATGTCGGCGTCGCCTGCCGGCGCGGGCCGTTGCCGTGGATCGAACCGGGCGGATTCCAGCGCGGCGACGCGCCGTTCCAGCTCCGCGAGCCGGTTATCCACAGGTCTTTCCACACTGTGGATAGTACGTAGCTACGTAGATGCTGCAAAGCGTAGGCGTGTCTAGAGTGTTCGGATGCGTGACGACGAGGTGCCCGCCTGGTGGCGGTGGCTGGGGCTCGACGGGCTGGTGGACGTGCACGTCCACTTCCTCCCGGACCAGGTGATGAACGCGGTCTGGGCGTACTTCGACCAGGCCGAGCAGCACTACGGCGTCGCCTGGCCGGTGCAGTACCGGACGCCGGCGGCCGAACGCGTCGAGACGTTGCGGCAGTTGGGCGTACGCCGGTTCTCCGCGCTGGTCTACCCGCACAAGCCCGACATGGCCGCCTGGCTGAACAGCTGGGCCCGGGACTTCGCCGCCCGGACCCTGGGCTGCGTGGCGAGCGGGACCTTCTACCCCGAGGCGGGCGCCGCGGCGTACGTGAAGGAGGCGCTGGAGCTGGGCACCCGGATCTTCAAGGTGCACGTCCAGGTCGGTGACTACGACCCGCGCGACGCGGAGCTGGACGCGGTCTGGGGACAGCTGGCCGAGGCCGGCGTCCCGGTGGTCGTGCACTGCGGGTCAGGACCGATCCCTGGGCGCCACACCGGGCCGGGCCCGATGGGCGAAGTACTGGCCAAGCACCCACGACTGACGGCCGTCATCGCCCACCTGGGCATGCCGGAGTACGCCGAGCACCTGACGCTCGCCGAGACCTACCCGAACGTGCACCTGGACACGACGATGGCGCTGACCCCGTTCACGGAGTCACTGGCGCCGTACCCGCGCGAGCTCCGGCCGCGGATGGCCGCGCTGCAGGACAAGGTCGTGCTCGGCTCGGACTTCCCGAACATCCCGTACGAGTACGCCGTACAGCTGGAAGCCCTGGAGCGGCTGGACCTCGGCGACGACTGGCTGCGCGCGGTCTGCTGGGAGAACGGCCTACGGCTCCTCGACGGGTAGCTGGGAAGCGAACCAGGCCAGCGTGAGCCCGGTGAGCAGCGCGTCCCGGTCGATCTCCAGACTGACCAGCTGCGCGTTCCAGGCGAGCAGTGCGGTGCTCAGCACCAGCGCGGAGATCTGCTGGCCGTCGTTGAACGCGGTGAGGTTCTCGTTGAACCAGCGGACCTCTGCCAGCTCGGCGGCGTCCAGTCCACGCTGTTGCGCGACCGCCTCCGACACCGCCGTGTACGCCGGGGTGGCGCCGAGCCCGTCCCGGTCGTCGCCGACCTGGTACTCGTCGTAGCCGAGCCGGCGCATCAGCTCATCCCAGCCCGCGGCGGCCCGGCTGCTCGGCGAACCGCCTTGCGGCCCGTTCAGCGCGGTCCAGGCGATCGACGGGATGACCAGGTGGTGAGTCCCGGCCACCTCCAGCCGCATGGCCGCGTCCAGCACGTCCATCACGCCACTCGGCCAGGCGTGCGTCAGCAGCGCCGGCCGGGCATCGGGGTGCGCCGACCGCAGGTGCAGGAAGTGGACGAACTGGCCACCGATCTCGGTGGCGTAGTGGTGGTAGGCGCTCAACCGGGCCTCGTGCACGCGCCAGTCGTAGCCGTCGAGCCAGTAGTCGAGCAGCTCGTCGGCGTACGCGGCCGGCACCACCCGGTCCAGACCCGCGGCGATGTACCCGCCGCCGTCGCGGAACGCGCGGAGCCGGTCGTACAGCGCGTCGAGATCGGCCTGCGGCACCCGCAGCCGCAGCTCCCGGACCTCGGCGGTGCGCTCAGTTCCCACCCATCGACCTCTCCCTCTCCCCGCTTCCCACCAGCATGACGCCACGGACCGGCAGTTTGTTGTCCCCGATCCGGACTTGCCTCTTCTGACAAAGAACGAACCGATGCCGAAAGGGTTGCACGAACGGGCTGACAACTTGCTGACAGCTCTCTTCGGGAGCCAACCGTTGACAACGTTGCCCTCCGCGTGCGGTCCACTCCTCGTCCATCCGTTGCCCGGCGTATTTCAACGTTGTAAAGTCGACGCCGACCTGCTCAGCCCATCTCACGGGAGCCTCTCGATGCCCAGCACCCAGCCCCGCCCCGAGCACCCCCGGCCGCAGTTCGTCCGCCCGCACTGGCTGAACCTCAACGGCGAGTGGCAGTTCGAGGCCGACAAGTCCGACTCCGGCCTGGAACGCGGTCTGGCCGAGCGCGAGCTCGAGCGCCGGATCACCGTCCCGTTCGCGCCCGAGTCCGAACTGTCCGGGATCGAGGACGTCGACTACCAGGAGGCCGTCTGGTACCGGACGACCGTCACGATCCCCGCCGACTGGACCGGCAACGACGCCGTCCTGCACTTCCAGGCCGTGGACCACGACGCCACCGTGTGGGTGAACGGCGTCGAGGTCGTCCGGCATCGCGGCGGCTTCACACCGTTCAGCGCCAGCCTGGCCGGCGTCGCCGGGCCCGGCGAGGAGGCGCTGATCGTCGTCCGCGCCCGCGACAGCAAGAGCGGTGCGCAGGCCCGCGGCAAGCAGAGCACGCTCTACTTCAACCGGGACTGCCACTACACCCGGACCACCGGCATCTGGCAGACCGTCTGGCTGGAGGCCGTCCCGTCGGTCCACCTCGGGCGGCCGCGGATCACCCCGGACGTGGCCGGCTCGGCGTTCCACCTGGCCGTCCCGGTGTCGGCGAACAAGCCGGGCTGGAAGGTCCGCGCCGTCCTGTCCGACAGCGACGGCGAGGTGGTCGCGGCCGAGGTGCGCGCCGACCTGGACCTGGCTCCGCGCCTGGTGCTCGCCGTACCGGCTGACCGCGTGCGGCTGTGGGACACCACCGATCCCCACCTGTACGACGTACGGCTTGAGCTGCTGGACGCCGAGGGCGCTGTGGTCGACCAGGCCGCCAGCTACGCCGGACTGCGGTCGGTGTCGATCAACGGCCAGGCCGTACTCATCAACGGCAAGCACGTGTTCCAGCGGCTCGTGCTGGACCAGGGCTACTGGGCGGAGAGCCTGATGACGGCGCCGTCCGAGGAGGCGCTGGTCGCGGACATCGAGCTGAGCCTGGCCGCCGGCTTCAACGGGGCCCGGCTGCACCAGAAGGTGTTCGAGGAGCGGTTCCTGTACCACGCGGACCGTCTCGGCTACCTCGTGTGGGGCGAGTTCGGCGACTGGGGTGCGGGCGTCGGCGACACCAACGACAACAACCAGCAGCCGACGGCGTCGTTCGTGACGCAGTGGCTGGAGGCGGTCGAGCGGGACTACAGCCACCCGTCGATCGTCGGCTGGTGCCCGCTGAACGAGACCCACCAGCTGCTGCACGACCGGATCACCCAGCTGGACGACGTGACCCGGGCGATGTTCCTGGCCACCAAGGCGGCCGACACCAGCCGTCCGGTGCTGGACGCGTCCGGCTACTCCCACCGGGTGCCGGAGACCGACATCTGGGACTCGCACAACTACGAGCAGGACCCGGTCGAGTTCGGCAAGCAGATGGCCGGGCTGGCCGACGGAGCGCCGTACGGGAACACCGGGGGCAGCGACGACCGGCCGATCTCACAGCCCTACAACGGGCAGCCGTACTTCTGCAGCGAGTTCGGTGGGATCTGGTGGAACCCGGAGGCGGTCCAGCTCGCGGGGACCGACCGGGCCGAGTCGTGGGGCTACGGCCAGCGAGTGAAGGACGAGGCGGAGTTCTACGACCGCTTCACCGGGCTGGTCGACGTGCTGCTCGACGACCCGCGGATGTTCGGCTACTGCTACACGCAGCTGACCGACGTCTTCCAGGAGGAGAACGGCATCTACCGCTTCGACCGCACCAGCAAGCTGGACGTCGAGCGGATCCGCAAGGTGCAGGTCCGGACCGCCGCCTTCGAGCAGCAGGGCTAGCTAGAGCGTCCCGGTCGCCCACTGCAGGCCGAGGCTCCCCAAGCTCACGCTGACCCACAGGATCGCCCCCAGCACGAGCGGCCGGAGCCCGGCCTTGCGCAGTTCGCCGACCCGCAACGACAAGCCGATGGCCACCAGCGCACTGGTGATCAGGAAGGTCCCGACGAGCGCCAGGTCCGCCTGCCGCTCGTCGGGCACCAGCCCGGCCGTGCGCAGCCCGGCGGCCACGAGAAAGCCAACAAGGAAGAGCGGCAACATCCGCCGCCAGGGAAGCTTGGGCCGCGCGCCGGCGACGCCCGCGCCCGCGGCGCCCGCGGCGGCGAAGCCGCTCGCGGTTTCGGGGGCGCCGGCTCCCTCTCCCCCCACCTTCTCCGCCCTGCGCGCATCCCGACGGGATCTGAGGATCACCAGACCGATCACGATCGGGACCAGCATGAGCGAACGCGTGAGCTTGACGACCAACGCGTGATCGCCGGCCTGCTGGCTGAACGCGTAGCCGGCGGCGACCACCGACGACGTGTCGTTGACCGCCGTACCGGCCCACAGGCCGAAGGCCTCCGGGCCCAGTCCCATCAGGTGCCCGAGCGGCGGGAACGCCAGCACGGCGACCACGTTGAACGTGAAGATCGTTGCCAGCGCGTACGCGACCGACGACTTCTTCGCCTCGATCGCCGCCGTCGTCGCCGCGATCGCGGACGCGCCGCAGATCGCCGTACCGACGCCGATCAGGATCTGCGTGTCCCCGCGCATCCCGAGCAACCGGCCGAACAGCCAGGCCCCACCGAGCGCGATCGCCAGCGTCCCGAGCATCACCGGCAGCGATCCGGCGCCGACCCGCGCGACCTGCTGCAGCGACAGCCCGGTGCCCAGCACGACGATCGACACCTGCAGCAGGAACTTCGACGCGAACTCGTACCCCGGCCGCGACCACTCACCCCGCAGTACCGGCACGACCGAGCCGACCACGACGCCCAGCACCAGCCCGAACACCGGCCCACCGACCACCGGTACCAGCCGCCCGAGCGGCACGGCGGCCATCGCGAGCACGAGCACCACCAGCAACCCCGGCAGCCGCTCGACGAAATGAGGTTTCGCCGCCGTCTGTGACGACGCCGGTGACCTAACCTCGATCTGCACGCCGGGACCCCTCGCTCTTAAATGTACGCACATTTAAGCTAAGAGATGACCGGACATTTAGCAAGCCACGGTGACCCACGACTCCGACGGAAAGGCCTCGATGACCGAGCGCAAGCTCAACCGCGGCGGCGGGCGGCCGTTGTGGAAGCAGCTCCAGGAGGAGCTGGTCCGCCGGCTCCGCGCCGGCGAGTTCGACGACGTCTTCCCCGGCGAGCTCGCCCTGGTCGAGGACTACCAGGTCAGCCGGCACACCGTTCGCCAGGCGCTCAGCCAGCTCCGCGCCGACGGCCTGATCGTCGCCGAGCGCGGCCGCCAGCCGCGGGTCGCGACCGCGCCGGAGATCCGCCAGCCGATGGGCGCGCTCTACAGCCTGTTCTCCTCGGTCGAGGCGTCCGGCCTGAACCAGCACAGCGTCGTACGGGCCCTCGACCTCCGCGCCGACGGCGTGATCGCCAGCCGTCTCGGCCTGGAGGCGTCGATCCCGCTCGTCTACCTCGAGCGCGTCCGCTTCGCCGGCGACGAACCGCTCGCGCTCGACCGCGTCTGGCTTCCGGCGGCCGTGGCCGAGAGCCTGCTCGAGGCCGACTTCAGCCACACCAGCCTGTACGCCGAGCTCGCGGCCCGCACCGGCCTCCGGCTCGATCACGGCCGCGAGGACATCCGGGCGGTCAACCCGACCTCGGCCGAGCGAGCCCTGCTGCACTGCCCGGCCGGCGCGGCGGTCTTCTCCATCAACCGCCTGGCCCACGCGCAGGGCCGCCCGCTCGAGTGGCGCCACACCGTCGTACGGGGTGACCGCTTCGCTCTGGCCGCGGAGTTCTCCGCCCACCAGGGCTATCGACTCACTCCCGCGACCGGCAGCAGCCTGGCCTGAGTGGGTTCACGCCGGGCGCGTTGGCCGCTGGAGTGCGCCCGGCGTGAAGCTTCTAGAGAGTGATCGACTCCAGGTGGTCGACCTTCTTGAACTCGGCGCCGGCCGCGAGCACCGACGCCTGGAGCTTCGCCAGACCACCCCAGTCCTTGGCCGGCTGGTCGAGCGGCCTGTCGAAGTCGTCCCAGTGCGTCGCGATCACCAGCGGTACGGGCTTGATGGTCTTCAGCAGCCGGTCCGTCACGCCAGGCTCTCCACCGGGCGCGGCCAGGACCACGTCGACCTCCAGGTCCTTCAGCGCGACCGGGTCGAAGCCGGCCGTGCTGAGGCTGAGGATGCGCAGGCCACCGATCGTCAGCACGTAGGCGAGCGTCCCGCCCTCGACCAGGTCGGCGATGGTCCGCGGCCTGGGCGGTACGACGGCCGGACGCGTTCCAGGGAAGGCGAACTGGTGCCGCGCACCCCCGCACGAGTGCAGCGACCGGAACACCTCCACGGTGAACCCGGTGAACGGCAGGTACTCCCCACCGACCACCTGCGTCAGCTGGTCACCCGGCGCGCGCAGTGCGCGCAGCAGGTTGAGGTGCGTCTCGTTGCCGAGCACCGTCGCCTTGGTACGCCGGGCGATGTACGGGACATCGGGGAGGTGGTCGTAGTGGCCGTGATGCACCAGGATCGCGTCGGCCTTGGTGACGTACTTGTCGATCACGCTGGGCTTGCTGACGATCCGGGTCGTCTCGTCGGCGCCCTCCGGCGCGTAGGTCCCGGTGACGAACCTGGTCAGCCACGGGTCGGTCAGCACGACCGAGTCCCCGGACCGGATCTGCCACGCGTGGTTGCCCCACCAGGTCAACTCGACCGGCTGCCGATCCACTGTTGTCGGCTCGTCCGCGGTGGCTGCTCGCACTCCCGCTGCTGTCCCGGCCGCGCCCACCGCCGCGACCGCGGCTCCTCTGAGCACACCTCTCCGGCTCACCGTCATCCCAGCTCTCCTCACCTCGACGTGGCACCCAGTCAAGGCTCTGCGCCGACGGAATGTCGAATATGCTCTTACACATGATCCGATTGCCTGCACATATCACTCCAGGTCAGCCGGGTCATGCTCACTGAACGACACCTGCAAATCTTCGTCGCGCTCGCCGACGAGCAGCACTTCGGCGACGCCGCCCGGGTCGTCGGCATTACTCAGCCGCCGCTCTCCCAGGGCCTGCGCCGCCTGGAAGCGCTGGTCGGCGCCAAGCTCTTCGAACGCGGCCCCGGCCGAGTCGAGCTCACTGCCGTCGGCGCAGCCCTGCTCCCGTACGCCCGGCGTGCACTGGGCTCGCTGGACGAGTTCCACCACGCAGCAGGTGCTCAGGATCCGGAGGGACCGGAGGTCCGGCTAGGCCTCACTCCTGAGGTCCCGCCTGCCATCGGCGCCGCTGTAGCCGCCGCACTGCCCAGCGGCCGAGTCACAGTCGTCACCGCTCCGACCAGCCAGCTCCTGCCTCAGCTGACGTCCGCCCGCCTGCACCTGGCCGTCGTACTGCATCCCGCGGTGCTGGACGGACTCCAGGCCGGGCCGGTCACCCTCCTGCCGACCGACGCGTTGGTGCCCACCGCTCTGCACCCGGACGACGGCGTACCGCTCAAGCTGCGCGACCTGGACGCGCTGCCGATCGCCGTACGCCCGCGGGCCGAGGCACCGGCTGCCAGAGACCTGGTGCTGGACACACTGGATCTCCACCGCCCAGCCGGAGGCACTGTCGTGGTCACCGACGAGCGCGCTGCCCTGGCGATGGCCGCAGCCGGGCAGGCCATCGTGGTGACACCAGACCGGTCGCTGCATGCCGCAGGCCTTGGCCGCCATCCGATTGTCGACGACCCGCTGCCCGTAAGGCTCCGCCTGGTTTGGCCAAGCGCCCGTACGCCGTCCGCCCTGCTCCCCGACGCCTTGGCGCGCATCGCCGACGCCCTGGCGGTGGCGCCGTGAGCGCCCCTGGTCGCGACGCCGCGAGATCACCGCAGCGCGACTCCGCGGGCAACCAGCTGCGCGCGATCTTCGAGGACGCCGGCGCCCGCGGCTGGTTCCACGCGATGTCCCTCGACCGGCCCGACGAGGCGATCTCCCTCGACGCCGACCACGTCGTACCGATGGCGTCGGTCTACAAGCTCCCGCTCACCATCGCCTTCGCCGAGCTGGTCGACCGCGGCGCGCTGAACGCCCAGGAGCCGATCACCCTCCAGCCCAGCGACCGCACTCCGGGCCCGACCGGGCTCTCGATCTTCAGCGATCCGGTCACCCTGTCCCTGCGCGACCTCGCCGCCTCGACCATGGCACTCTCCGACAACGCCGCCGCCGACGCACTGCTCGAGGTCGTCGGCCTGGATCGCGTCGCCGATCTCCTGCAGCGCGCCGGCCTGACCAGCACCCGAGTCCGCCGAGGCACGGCCGACAACCTCCGCGAGCTGGTACGTCGTACGCGAGCTACCGACGCCGACGCCGCACTCGCCGTACTGGCCGACAACGACACCACCGACCCGTCCGGCGTCTACGAAGCCGCCAACGCCTCGGCGACCACCGCCCGCGACATGACCACCCTGCTCAGCGCGCTCTGGTCCGGCGAGCTCCTCTCCGCGCCGCAGACCGCTTTCGTGCGACGGCTGATGGCGCAACAGGTCTTCACCCAGCGGATCGCGTCCGCGTTCCCCCACGACGCCGTCCGCGTCTACGGCAAGACCGGGACGTTCGGCGCACTCCGCCACGAGGTCGGCATCGTCGAACTCCCCGGCGGCCCGACCGTTGCCGTCGCCGCCCTCACCCGAGCCGCCCGCGCCGACAAACGCCTCCCCCGCGTCGACGCCGCCATCGGCCAGGCCACCCGGTACGCCGTCGACCGCCTCCGCTAGTCGGCGACCACGGCGTACGCCTCGACCTCCAGCACGAGCTCGGGGCGGAACAGCCCGACCACCTGCACCGCCGTACTGGCCGGAGGGTTCGCCGTGTCGACGTACGCATCTCGAGCCACCCGTACGGCGGGCAGCACCCCGATGTCGGTGACGTAGAAGTTCAGCTTCACCACATCGGCAAAGGTGGCGCCCGCTGCCTCCAGGCAAGCGGCCAGGTTCGCGAACACCTGCCGGGCCTGCGCCTCCGGATCGCCGACGCCGACGATCTCCCCGGCGGCGTCCAGCGCGACCTGCCCGGCGATCGCCACCCAGCGGCCGGGGCCGGTGACGACGTGGCTGTAGCCGTTCCCGGCGGCGACGCCTTCGGGCTTCGGGTAAGAAAGACTCACGTGACCTCCTCCAGTCACCGTCATCCTGCCACCGACCCCTTGACCTCAAGTCGACTTGAACCGCTGGGTTGGGCGCCATGACCAACGAGTGGGGCATCGAGCGGCTCGACCTGGCCGCCTACCTGGATCGGATCGGCCAGCCCGCCGGCGACGTTTCGGTGGACACGCTGCAACGGCTGCACGCGGCGCACGTCCGGAGCATCCCGTTCGAGAACGTGGACGTCGTCCTCGGCACGCATCCCGGACTGGAGCTCGACGTCGTCCAGGCCAAGCTCGTCGGGCGGCAACGCGGCGGCTACTGCTACGAGCACGCGCTGCTGTTCGCCGCCGTACTGGAGACTCTCGGCTTCGAGGTCGAACGCCGGGTCGCGCGAGTCCAGCCGAACAAGTCCGGACCGAAGACGCACATGAACCTGCTCGTCCGCGTGAACGGCGAAGAGTGGCTGGCCGACGTCGGGTACGGCGCCGGAATCCTGCACCCGATGCCACTCAAGGACGGCGCGGTCGTCGACCAGGGCGGCTGGGAACACCGGCTGACCGACGACGCCGGCACCTGGACACTGGCGAAGCGGACCGCCGACGGCTGGATCCCGCAGCACGCCTCGACCGACGAGCCGCAGCGCCTGATCGACTACGAGGTCTACCACCACTACGTCGCGACCCATCCGCACTCGCCGTTCTCGACCAAGCTCGTCGTGATGCGCCTGGCCGACGGCGTCAGTCGCCGCGTGGTCGGCACCGAGCTCACCACCGAGTACGCCGACGGCCGGACCGAGCACCGCACGCTGACCGCCGACGATCTCGGTCCGGCGCTGGCCGCGCTCGACGTCGTACTGAACGACGAGGAGCTGGACCGGCTCCTGCTCAAGCGGTAGGTGTCTCGGTCCGGAAGCTCTCGCCCAGCTGCTCGCCGAGACCGAAGTAGTGGCGGAAGTTGTAGACCAACGGCGACCAGGCCCGCGGATCGACGTACGACGTGCCCGGTACGACGATCTCGGCCGCGGCGTGCACCCGGAGCACCTTCGCCTGCACGACCAAGAAGTTGCCGCCAGCATCTAAATCGACGCTGACCGCCGTCGCCTCGAACTGCAGCGGGCACTCGCCGACCCGCGGCGGCGCGACCAGCTCGGACTTCTGCTCGGTCAGCCCGGCGGCCTCGAACTTCCGGGGCTCGTAGCGAAACCTGGCGCGCTTGTGGGGCGGCACGGGATTGCTGCCCGTCAGCGAAGCCAGTCGCTCGACGGCGTCCCACTGCACCGGAGACGGGTAGTTGACGACGAGGTCCGGCCGGCTGCGCAGGTTCGTCCCGGTCCGGCCCTCTTCACCGAGACCGAGGACGACGACGTCGCCGAGCGCCCAGACCGACGACATCGGGGCCAGGTTGAAGGTCCCGTCGCCGTTGTCCGTGGTGAGCAGGGCCACCGGCGTACCGGCGTACAGGATGGAGGGCTCGATGGTGAGATGGGGCATGGCGCCGAACCTAGGTCCGGATCGCTTCGGCCGGGGCCGAACCGACCCCGAGGCACTATGGGTGGATGACGACGACCGAGGGCCAGGAACTGGCCACGTGGGCGCGGATGCTCGCCGACGGCACGCGCGCGACCGTCTGTCTCGCGCTGCTCGACGGCCGCGCGTGGACCGCGACGGAGCTGGCCGAGCTGGCCGGCGTCTCGCGCCCGACGATCAGCGAGCACCTGAACCTGCTGGTCGAGGGCGGCCTGCTCAGCGAAGTACGGCAAGGACGGCACCGGTACGTCGAGTTGGCCGGACCCGAGACCGCGCAGCTGCTGGAAAGCCTGTCGGCGCTGGCTCCTCGTCGTACGGAAATCGCGACCAGCCTCAAAGGCGCGAGCCGTCGGGACGCGTTCGCACGGGCCCGGACCTGCTACGACCACCTGGCCGGCCGGCTCGGCATCGCCGTCATCGACACGATGACCGAACGCGGCCTGCTCGACTGGTCGGACGGCCTCGCGCTGACCCCCGACGGCACGCGCTGGCTGGAAGATCTCGGCATCGCGGTCAAGACCGGAAGCGGCCGCCCGCTCGTCCGGTCCTGCCTCGACGTGACCGAACGCCGTCCGCATCTGGCCGGCGCGGTCGGCTCGGCGCTGTGCCGGCACGCGCTCGACCAGGGCTGGGTCCGCCGGATACCGGGCGGCCGCGCGCTCAAGGTGACCGGATCGCTGACCGAACTGGGCCTTCCTGTCGGTGTGGTGCGAGAACTCGCTTCCAGGGTGTGAGATTCCCGGCGGGGAACACACCTTCGGGAGGCGAGTGTCGGTGAAAGGGCCTAGCCTTCGGCCATGACTGGTTTCGAGCCCGACACCGAACTGGTGTCCCGCCTCCCTCTGCCCAGCCATGTCGTCGTTCAGGTGGACGGTGTGTGGTACCGCGGCTGGCTGATCGGCCGCGAGCACGAGGACGCGGGATGGACCGGGATGGTGCAGTACGAGGGCGACGACGGCGTCGAGCGGACCGAACGGCTACCGGCCGACCGGATCGCTCTGCCGGAGTCGGACCGACCGACTGAGCAAGCGTCGTAGGAGGAACGACCACAGCGAGGCCCCCGAGGAGATCTCCTCGGGGGCCTCGCTGTGTAACGGGTACTTCGGGCGCCTCGTGCGAAAGCGGATCCCGCCCCAGGCCCTTCGGGCGGTTGACCTGGGGCGAGATCCAGCGTTACACCCTCTGTATCGGTGACGACACGGCCGGTGTTACACGCGTCAGCGACTTTTTCTGCGTCAGGACAGCTTGCGGGTCTCGATCAGCCGCTGGGCGACGTCCCGCAGCTTCACGTTGCGGTCCTGGGAGTACCGGCGCAGTACGGCGAACGCCTGCTCGTCGGTCAGGTCGAAGCGTTCCATCAGGATCCCCTGCGCCTGACCGATCAGCTTCCGCGCGTCGATCGCCTGCCACAACGTCGACTCGCTCCGCGCGTTGGCCACCGCGACCGCCGCGTGGTCGGCGAGCACCTGCGCGATCACGTCGTCGTTCGGGCCGAACCGCTCGGCCACGGGGTCGTACAGGTTCAGGACGCCGACCGTCGTGGTCGGGGTCCGGAGCCGGACGCTGAGCACGCTCCGCAGACCGACGCCGGTGACGCCCCCGGACCACCGTGGCCAGCGCAGGTCCCGCGGTACGTCTCCGCTGACCACGCTCTTCTCGTCCTGGACCACGCTGAAGCTCGGCCCCTCGCCGGTCTCGATCTGGACCCGGTCGGCCTCCTCGACCAGCGCGTCGGTCGCGGTCGCCGACTCCAGCCGGCCGCCGCGCAGTACCAGCAGCAGGCTGGCGTGCGTGGTCCCGATCCTGGGCATCACGAACTCCAGGAACCGTTCGGCGGTTTGTTCCACATCGGGCTGCTCGTGCAAGACCTGGGCCATCCGGGCCAGCTCCTGAGCGAACTCGTCGCTCACCGGGCTCCTGCGCCCGACGGTTGGGAGGGTGCTCTCACCGGGGTGTGTCCTCAACGGGTCGAAATCACTGCGGGCGGCATGCTGCGCCACCGGCTGACTTCCCAACCGGGATGAACTTTAACACCGACCACCCGGCCGTTCCGCGTCCTCCCCCGGACGCGAGGCGACCCCGGTGCGTCGGGTCTGAACACCGGGGCCTGGAACGACTTGCCTCTCGAGCGACCCGCCCTTCCTTGCACTCAGGTGCCCCATCCGGCACCTGTCATGCGCCGTGCCGGATGTGACCGTCAGAACTGATGCAAGCGTTCTCAGAAGTGCACGGCGAGCAGGATCCGGCCGGTGTCGGAGCTGCGGATGTCCAGCGCGCGGATCTCGGCGCGGTGCAGCTTCGTCGTCGCGGCCGGGCGCACCGTCGTACCGGGTGAGGCCGTCCAGCTCGCGATCATCGTCGTCTTGCCGGCTTGGTCGGTGACGAACAGGTCGTAGCCGCGGGCGCGTTCGCTCGGGGTCGCCAGTTCGTCGTACCGGCAACTGATCTCGATCGTCGTCCCCCACCGCTCCTCCACCAGGCGGGCATCGGCGGTCAGCTTGCTGGCGACGGTCTGCGCCAGGACGACGTAGTCCCCCTCGGGTTCCTCGCGAGCCAGCGGGACCGCGACCACCGCGCCGATCGCGGCAGCGGTGGCGGCGGTCGCGGCGACCAGCCCCGCGACCCGGAACCGCCGCTTGCGACGGTCCCGGGTGACGGCCCGGACCAGGCCGGGCAACAGGTTCGGCGGGGTGGGGTCGAGGGTGGCGAGCGCCCGGTCCCCCGGCAGCATCGCCAGGGTCCCGGGGACGCCCGCCAGCGACGCCACCTCCGCCGAGCAGTCCGCGCACGTACGCAGGTGCTCCTCGTACGCGCGCCGATCCTGCGTGGACAACGCGCCCAGCAGGTAGGCCGCGTCCCAGTCCCGGTACGGATCGCTCATTCCTGCGTCACCCCCCTCTCCTGCAGCGCGAGCTTCAGCGCCCGCATCCCGTAGTGCAACCGCGACTTCACCGTGCCCGGCGGGATGTCGAGCTCCTTGGCGATGTCGGTGACGGTCCGCCGGCCGTAGTACGCCCGGACGATCACCTGCCGATGGTCCTCCGACAGCTGCGCCAGCGAGTCCGACACCAGCCACGCGTCCAGTACGGCGTTCGCGTGGTCGGCGCTCGGCCGTTCCGGCAGGTCGTCGCTGGCCACCTCCCGGTTGACCCGGGCACTGCGCCGGTCGTCGATGACGAGATTGCGCGCCACCGTGAACAGCCAGGCCCGGGCCCCCGCCTCGTCCTCGGTCAGGATCTGCGGCCGCCGCCACGCCCGCAGCAACGTCTCCTGCACGACGTCCTCGGCGAACCGGTCGTCCCCGGTCAGCCGGACCACGAACCGCCACAACGCAGGCGCGTGCACGTCGTGCAGCTCACGCAGCAGCGCCGCCCGGTCGTCGGCCATCGGCACTCCCGCTCTGTCGTCGTGGATCGGCACGGCCCGGCACCCCGCTACTCGCCGGCCGCCACGGACTCCCGCTTCCTGCCCGGAAGGCTACTTTCCAGCGCCCACCCACCGTTCCCGAGCACCGCGATCAGCAGGAACGCGAACGCGAACAACGCCGCCTTCTCCCCACCGTTCTCCACCGGCAGCAACCCGTCAACCTGATGCACCGTGAAGTACGCGTAAGCCATCGACCCCGAACACAGCAAGGCAGCCCACCGCGTCCCGAACCCCACCATCACCAGTGCCCCACCCACCGCCTGAATCACCGAAGCCCACCAGGAAGGCCACGCCAGCGCCTCGACCTGCTTCACCCCCAACACCCCGAACAAGGCAGCAGCCCCGTGCGTCGCGAACAAGAACCCCACCACAATCCTGAACACAGCAACCACTTGTCCCTGCCAGCGCTCCAGCATCTTTTACTCCTCAAAGGTGAATGGACGGCTCCACACCCCCACCCGCCTCACGCTGACGAGGGTGCTCCTTCACCCCGTCAAACGACCCACCCGTCCATCCGGTTCAACCCACAGTGATCCACTGCTCACCGTCCGAGACCACCGTCACCACTGGTCTCATCCCCTTTCCAGTTGGCCCCCCACCCCCAACACCTGTCACACTGGTCCCCACACCCGGGCCTCTAGCTCAATTGGCAGAGCAGCGGACTTTTAATCCGCGGGTTGTCGGTTCGAGTCCGACGGGGCCTACCAGGTTAAAAGGACACCGCCTGCGGCGGCGGCAGTATCTTCCGGCGCCTGCGGCGCGGGCGCCTACCGTGGTTTTCGGCGAGCACCGCCGGCGGCGTGCGGTGAGCAAGCTGACGGCTCATCAGGACCTGACTCCAGCACCCCAACCACTGTCTGCTTCGTCCACCCGGGTACCCGAGCGCGGCAGATAACCTTCCCGAGTGGAACGCTGAGGATCTTGGCGCGCAGGAGATCGTCAGGTCTTCAAGCGATGGCGAGGCTTTCGCGAGACGATCCCGGCGGCCAGTCACAAAGCGAACCGAGGCAGAGAACGGCGATGCGCCGGCTCCGGACACACATCGACGAGGTCGTCCGCGGCGCAGATGTGCAACCCGTCAGCCACCTTGTGACACCGACAACTTGACCTAATCGCCCTGGAAGAGACTACGGTGCGGACTTCCCCGGAACTACATGAAGCACTACATCGCGCCGTTGATCACCAGTCCAGGTTGGCGCTGGCGAGGCGGACCTCCTCGACCGCCGAAACGCCGGTCGCTCCTATGGCTCATACTCCATGCCAATTGAGGAAGGGCTCGACCACTCCGTCAACCGCCTGCTTTGCTTCCGGGTCTACGCCAACTTCTCGCGACTGGAGCCGTCGGAAGAGGGTGCGAGCGCCATCACCACTATCCAGACCATATCCAAATCGGGTTCGGATAAATCCCTTGAAACTCTCTCCTGGCTTGAGTCCGAGCTCACGCCACGAGTCCGTTTCCGCACCGAACGCTTTTGGACTAACAACCTGAAAGATGTCCGAGAGGCCATGCATCATGAAGCTGACCCTCGTCTCCATGCTCGCCTCCAAAATGTTGGCCTGAACCCGCAATAGGCCGAGATCTTCATTCGAGAGCCGATCCGGTCTGTCCGCCCTGGCACGCAGTTCCCGAACAGTTCCTCGACGATCGACAAGGGCGCGCGACTGAAGCAAACGCCATCGCTCTTCTGTGTCACCAGCGGTCAAGGAATCGAACATCACCCCAAACGGGGAACCGATGAGGCGCTGCCAGACTGAGGTGACCACTCCACTCGCGGCGAGAGTTCCGTGCGTGGGGCAAACAACAACACGTGCATCGCGGAGTTTATCGCGATAAAAAAAGTCTAAAATATTAGCATCCCAGATACCCTCAACATATAATACCTTAAGACCAGCAAGTGCGCCCGGACCCTCGACGGCCAACCTTGCTAGCTGAGTGCTAGCCCACTCATCAGGCGGCGAGTACTCAAAAGACCCGGGGGCAGTAAAGGTGAAGAAGTCACATTTGCCCACCAGGCCTGCCGCGAGCTCAAGGCTATGCGTAGCCACTATCAAACGACCGCCGACGCTAACCTCCGCCAACGACTCGCCAAGCTTCTGCGCCTCACTTCCAAACAGATGAACCTCCGGTTCATCGAGCATTACCCACGCGCTCTTCGTCGCAAAGCCAGAAACCGGCCCGCGAGGGATCAGTTGGTCAAGGATGGTCCCGTCAAGAAATTCCGCCGCCGGCAATCGACCCTCGTGAAATTTAGAAACTCCACATGCGAGTAGATAGTATTCTCGCAGAGTTTCCGTGGCGGCCAGGCTTACCCACCGGCGAATGGCAGTACTCGCGCGATCGTAGGGAAACCATTCGCCGGACATTCGAAGTCTGAACTGGAAGCTCTCTTCAGGAGCAATGAGCATGTCCAGGTCAAATCCAACAAAGGCACTGAGTCTGGTCTGAGTCCTCGTGGCTACTGACGCGCAGAAGGACTCTGCAATCGACAGGAATGAAACTCCCGTACCGTCCGCGAGACGCCCTACCAGAGGATTGCCTGAGCGCACAATTCGCGCATCGAGGCATAGCAGACACTCCGAAAGCCAATCGGCAAATGTTGCTTGCGCATGCAACTGGAGGTCAACTGCGATCCCAACATCTGGCCGGATCCACTCCTCGCACAGAGATGCCGCACCACCAACCGGAATAGTCCAGGAACCCCTCTCCAGGTCCTCCCCCCTCTCATCTGACAGACAAACGACGGCCTCATCCACCTCCGACGAAACAGACCAGAAACGGTTGGGGTCATCATCGACGTAGGGAATGAAGTCAACTACCGCAGCCACCTCTTGTGGCAGAGGCGACGCCAGGCGGTTGTTCTCAGAACTAGCGCCCACCCAAGCGCGCTTCAATACATCCGGAAGTTTCGCATATACGCGCGATGTCCCCGGCGCAGCCATGGCGTCGATGAACTTTGACTTTCCACACCCATTCGGACCAATAAGCACCTTCGATCGACCATTGTTCTCCACGAAGAAGGGCGCGGGAAAGGGCGCTCCAACCTCTAGGCGCCAACCTCGAAAATTTTCAGGCATATGAATACACTTCCGCACCCCTCATTAGGCCTTTCGGACCAAACGGTCACAGACCGCCTGTATGGTCTCGCCAGCCACGCCATCATGGATTAGCAGCAGGACGTCCTGACGGCGACCAACATCTCCCGTGAGAATGAATGGCGGCCGACTCCCATGCGCACCCCGATCCTCTGCTACGAAGCCCTCTGTCTTAAGTGCCCTTACAACTCT
The DNA here is from genome assembly GCF_039529595.1 of Kribbella lupini. Taxonomy (NCBI): domain Bacteria; kingdom Bacillati; phylum Actinomycetota; class Actinomycetes; order Propionibacteriales; family Kribbellaceae; genus Kribbella; species Kribbella lupini. The sequence continues at coordinate 1,326,266 of NZ_BAAANC010000002.1, forward strand.
CCGTATGACAAAATCTCGGTCAATCGGCGGAAGGCCGCCCATAAAGGCGGGCCAGCTAATGGCCGAATCAAGGCGACCGCCCCTATAGAATTTCGCGAGTCTGCCTGCAATGATTCGAAGTACGTAGTCCTCCTGCGACTCCCGCATTTCGGCCGGATTTGTTATGTCCGTCAAGATGGGTTCCGCCCACCTATCAGAAAGCTGAGGACCGAAATATTCAATATCGTCGATCGTAGAGCTCGCATTCGTCGCGGTACTCAGACGCGAGTCGACCGAGCAGCCCACGAACGCCGTTCCACTCAGTAGCGCTCCGTCCCAAGCAACGTCCCTCAGGTCGCAGTTGCTGAACAGGGCACCGGAGAGATTGGTGTGCCTAAGATCTTTCCCCCGTAGATCTAGACCAGAGATCGTTACATCACGAAAATCTCTACCGCTCAAGCGCTCGCTCAGATCGCTCGGCACCGCGTTCAACTGCCCGTCATCACCGACTGGAACAGCCGCAGAAAGCAGTCGCAGGACATTGCGTAGACCTACATCATTGAATTTGACGACAAACTGTTGCGGGACAGTCAGCTCTGCGCCGATTGCCGCAACAACACTGCGCGCCACCCCGTCGGAGAGGTCCCTGCGGTTCAAGACGAGGAGAGCCTCCGGAAGCGCCGGAACGAGGGCTCGCGCCAGCGACGTCCCCTGATAATAGTCACGCCAGACTTGATGCCTAATCGTTGCCGCTTGAGACGACCCGACCTGTCCCTCTTCGGCGCTCAGGAAATGATGGCTAAATAACTTCGAGACTCGCCTACGCCCCTCTGGGTCGGGGACATTTATGGTTTCTTGACTTGAAGCTATAGCCTCAAGCGCAAACACCTCTAGATCTTCTAGAGCATAGTATGCGGCGCCGCTTTGAAGCATATCAAGCGCGATTGCCTCCAAAAAGCGCTGCTGCTCATCATCGCTGAAGCCATGACCCTGGCGCTCTCGTTCGCGCTTATAGGCCACCTGAACGAGAAAGTCAACAAATTCCCTCGCTCCCAATTTTGCGATTGAAAACTTGTCGCCGCGGATAAGTTCAACAAACTCAGAAAGGAAGAATGGGCTTCCATAGATGCCGAATCCACCGGCGTCTCGCTCAATCAGTTTCTGTGCACGCTCCACGCGTTGCGAACGGTCTCCAACTCGGTCTAGCTTCTTTTTGATGAATTGCTTTGCCTGCGTCTTATCAAAGGCTTGGAGTTCGAGAAGTTCTACATCACTCTCTACTAGGTTCGGATCCCCAACCATTGATACGACATCACCTGAACTTCGATAGAAGAGCGTTCGCGATGTAAGAATTATTCTGCTCAATGGTCCCGCCATGCTAATAAATTCGGCGATATTTGACTTTGCCGTCTCAGGCATCGCCTCCAGCATCTCGTCATAGCCATCGAGAATAAAGAGGATCCGACCTCGACCGACTAAGTATTGGAATGCCGGAAGGGTCAGCAAAGGTCGTCCATGTCGCGCCAGAGCCGACAAGATGAGTCCTTCAAAGGACGTCGATCTCCGAAATTTTCCGAAGGGAATCAAGAACGGCAAGGGAGGCTTCCGAACTCCGCCCTGCGCATAAATTTTAGCGAGACGCTTGGCAAGTATGTGGGTTAGTTTACTCTTTCCAAACCCGGCGGGCGCCAGAATCATGCTCATTCTCGGCGAGACCCCGGTAGCCCATTCCTTTGCCAGATGGGCAATCGCGTTCACTTTACCTGCGTACTGGCTTATGGCTATCGGGGGTATGAAATCGTCCTCGAACAGAAGACCTGCTTCCTGATTCGGCGCATCGGCGCCAGCCTCAGTGAGGTAGGTACACACTCGTTCGGGACGCATATGACTGTCCAGATACTCGGTGAAAGGCAGTGTCTGATTGAACAGGTCCGCGCCATCTCGCACCCATCTTGTGCGATCAGATTCGGCATAGCCGTCCGGGAGGATCAAGGCCGTTCGGATGGCCTCGTATCGCGGTAGGGACTTAGCGAACCCTGCCAGTTCATCAACCGGCATTGATAGATCCTGAAGGACCAATAGACAGTTGATAAGGTCTCGATCATCCTCAGTCATCACCGCTGCTAGACCCGGTTCTGGGGCATCAATGATGGTCGACTGAAGCCCTTGGCGCCCAATGAAGGACGCAAGCTCGTCTTTCATAAGTCCGTTACCCCAGCCGCATCGCCGGACGACCCGATGCGTCGACGATAGGAACGACTGACACCCAGTCTCCGATCTTGGATTCGGTCGCGGGGCGCGGGCAGAAGATAAGCCCTCGATTGGGAGTACGATTTGAGTCGCGCACCTCGACAAACACGTAATCCCGGCCGTCCGGACATACGGCAATCTGACCTTGAGTTGGCTGATCGAAGATCATCACGCGCACGGCCGTCGCATTCTTTTTCCCTGGCGCAGCTGTGTTGCCGAGGAATGCGACTCTCTGGCCTCGTGGCAGCTCGTCAACACCGACGAGCCAGTGCTTGAGGACGAAGCGGTCCTCCTTTTCGCCGTCCGCACGAACGAAGCCCATGCCTCGATCACCACTCCAACTCACCACTGTTCCGAGCTGCCATTCCCGGGAGCGGTCCCGAGAAGTGTTGGCGGCTTCTGCTACCACTTTGTCACTCTCACGATTAACAATCTGAGTGACCACGCTGTTTCTCACGCCGAAAGGTGTCGTTGACCAAATGATTTCGTGATATTTGACCGGATCTGAAAATCCCTTAAGCCGAACAGACTCCTCCCCCGTGCGGTACTCAGCGACCCCTCGGCGCATGGCCGCTCCGACACGGCTTCGCACCCGCGCCATATTGGCTGCCGAGACAGTATTGGCATCGGCCCATACCGCGTTGGGATTTGCCGCGCCGCATAATCTGGCGGCCAGGTCAACTGACTCTCCGACGAAATCCGTGGCGCCGGCAATCTCGAAACTCACGGGGCGTCCCGTAGTGACCCCGATCGAACATTGGCACTGCAATTTGTTGTCGTGCCTGAGCTCCTCGAGACTCTCTTGGATGAGGATGGCAGCGTTGATGGCCTCGGCTGCCTTATCGTCGTCAAACGCAAGCACGGCACCGTCGCCTAAGTACTTTACTACCCGTCCACCAGTCTGGCTGACCGCTTCTCCCACGACGTCATAGAACTTGCCGACTGTTGGCAGCCAGGTCACCTCACCTTTCGCCTTCATATCGGTTGACCCTACGATGTCCGCGAAAACAATCACCTTGCTTCGACGGTCATTCTCATCGAGCGCGGTACGAAAGAGCGTGAAGTAGTCGCTCTGGTGTGCTGTTGACATCCGTCCCCCTACGTGCAGCGCAAGTACCTGGACGGGCAACGTCGCAGGTTCACATCCCCTTAGCTCGAACGCTAGCAGCGGATCGGCCGGTAGGAGTAGCGGTGGATCCGAGAAAGGCATATCATGTTGGGAATGTCAGTCAGTGGACACATAATGGGGTTCGTCAGAACCCGCGCAGTCTCAGCGCTTTGATGGATGGGGGCGTCGGCTTAGCTGGCGCCCCTGTCGCTTGCCTCGGCATCTGAAACCTGGCTAGAGCGGGCTCTCGGCACTCGGGTGACGACCAAATCGTCGGGCGTCTCGCGCCGTAACCTGGCGCAGGCCGTCCTAGCCGGTGCAACAACGTTGGCGGCCGCGCGCCAGAGTAGGTGCTTCCTGAGACTCTGCATGGAGCGCTTAGGCAGCGATCGACCGCCGTCGTGGCGTCGTGCCGTCAGCAAGCGGATGCGAACTCGATAAGTCGGCGGGGAGCATGGATCGGCGCGCGGCCTCCCGGCTGGGTGGTTGCACCTGCTGCTGCCGACACGATGGAAGGTCTGCCGGATGCCGCATTTCGGACGACGCTGATCGAACAGAAGAGCCTCGCGGCGGCACCAGACCATTATTGGGCTTCCGTAGCGTCGATGTCTCCGCCATCATGGCTTAGGCCTGAGCGTCAGCGAACAGGGGGCGTATGACCGACATCATCAGCCTCGTACTGAATTTCCTCGGGCCTCTAGTAGGTGTGTTGATCGGTGGGGCCATCGCGCTACGCACCCAGTCGTCAGCATTCGCCGGAGAGACCAGCCTGCGGATCCGGGCCGAGAAGCGCGAGGCGTACCTGCGGTTCGTCGCGGCCGCCCGCAGTTGGCAGGCAACAGTATTGAATCCCGAGGTCAATATCAGAGGACCGGCGGTTTACGGAAACCGTAAGTACGCCGACGCCGGCCTTGCCTATGCCGAGAGTATCCGGGCCTTGACCGAAGTTCGGCTGGTCGGCGGACAGCCAGCGATCGACGAGGCCTGGCGGTGGGACAACGCGCTGCGGACTCTCTCAGACGCCATCGCTAACTCGGAGGATAGCGCAGGCGCAGAGAAAGCTGTGGAGGCCTGTCAGGACGCGGAGGCAGCATTCATCGCTGCCGCTCGATACGATCTCGACAACGCCTTCGACAACAGTCCACGCCGCCGCTAGCTACCCTTCGTATGCTGGCTTCCGGGACTGATCCGCGGCCACGGACGTTCGCAATAGCTGCACGCCTGAGGCACGGTCTGCCGTCGCAGGTTGCTGACGCCTTTGTCCGTTGGCTGGCAGGCCGTGGTTCAGGCCGCGAGTGCGATTGCGTTGACTGTTTTGACTTTCTATGTGTCAGTCCGCAACTTCACCCTCGTGCATGTACGCGCCCCAACCAAATCCCAAGCAATGACGCCACTTGGCACCACGACCGCCAGATTGCAAGCAACTGTTGCGGTCCCTCGCGACGCAGACGTGCCGTGGCCCGCGGGTGCCTATCGCGGGTCCGACGAGCGCCGCTGGCGGCGTGCGGGTGGTCGTACCGAAGTCTCGAGGGATCCGTCCGCAGCATCGGACGTGCTGTTAAGCGTTACTGGTTCGCTCCTCTGCGGTTTGGCCCGAGCCATAAGGGCATTCCTCATTCTGCACCTGGCCGCTGCCTGTTATTGAGCTTGGCTGGCAGGGCGTGGGGTGGGGACCTCTTGTCGTAAGGACGCTGGCAGTCTCGGCACTCGGCTTCTAGTGCGAGATGAGGTCCCCGAAGAAGGTTTGGAGGTCCTTGAGCAGCAGGTCGGGGGCGTCCTGGGTGGCCCAGTGGCTGCCTCGGTTGTGTTCGGTCCAGGTGACGATGTTGGCGTGGTCTCGGGTGGCGAAGCGGCGGAGGGGGCGGAAGTCGTGGGCGAAGCTGGAGAGGGCGGTGGGGGTGGTGGTTGGTTCGGTGGGGTGGGTGGCGTGGTGGTCCTCGTAGTAGAAGCGGGCTGAGGACGCTGCGGTGTTGGTGAGCCAGTAGATGGTGGCGTTGGTGAGGACGTGGTCGTCGCTGGTGCCGCCTAGGAGTTGGGCGATCCAGGCCAACTGGCCTGAGGGGGAGTCGGCCAGGGCGTGGGCGAGGGTTTGGGGCTGGGTTTGCTGGAGTTTTGCGTACGCCGGATGTTGTCCTGGAAGGTCTGCAGGAAGGTCAGGTAGCCGAGTTCTTGCTCTGACAGGCCTTCCAGTTCGGCTGGGCCGCCGGACGGGAACGAGAACAATTGGGTTACGTGGACGCCGATGACGTGGTCGGGGTCGATGCGGCCGAGTTCGGGGGCGACGTAGGCGCCGGCATCGTTGCCGTGGGCACCGTACTTGTCGTAGCCGAGGCGGCGCATCAGTTCGGCCCAGGCGCGGGCTGTGCGGTACCTGTTCCAGCCTTGCTCCGTGGTCGGACCGGAGAAACCGAAGCCGGGCAGGGACGGGATCACCACGTGGAAGGCCTGGCCGTCGGCGGGAGCGGTCAGGGGTTCGATCAGGTCGAGGAACTCGATCACGCTGTTCGGCCAGCCGTGGGTCAGCAGCAGCGGAACGGCGTTCGGGTCGGCCGATCGCACGTGGAGGAAGTGGATCTGCTGGCCGTCGATCTCGGTGACGAACTGCGGGTAGGCGTTCAGCCGCGCTTCCCACTCGCGCCAGTTGTAGGTCGTCCGCCAGGTCTCGACGAGTCGCTGGACGTAGCCGACCGGTACGCCGTACTCCCAGCCCGGCGGTACCGGCCCGGTCTGGACGGCTGCTTCGGTCTTCAGGGGCAGCTCGTTCGCCCAGCGGGTCTGGGCCAGGCGGCGCTGCAGGTCGTCGAGGTCGGCTTGCGGGATGTCGATCCGGAAGTGGCGAATCTCGGTGTTTGTCGTCATGTCCAGAACGCTATTCCCTCATTAGGCGAGCCAGCTTCCTAATGAGCTGCCAGACTTTCCCCATGATCGAGACCTCGGCACGACTGCTGAAGCTCCTGACGCTGCTCCAATCGCCGCGGGACTGGACCGGCGCCGAGCTGGCCGGGAAGCTCCAGGTCAGTCCGCGTACCGTCCGCGCGGACATCGAACGGCTGCGTGGGCTGGGATATCCGGTCGACGCGACCCGTGGTTCCGTCGGTGGTTACCGGCTCGGAGCCGGCGGATCGCTGCCGCCCTTGCTGCTGGACGACGACGAGGCCGTGGCCGTGGTGATCGGCCTGCGGAAGGCGGCCGAGCTCACCGGACTGGAGGAGAGCTCTCTGCAGGCCCTCACGAAACTCGAGCAAGTCCTGCCCTCGCGGCTGCGCCGCCGGGTCAGCTCGATCGCCACGTTCACTGTGCAGGTCCCGCAAGACGAACCCGCACCCCTGGTCGACCCCGAACTACTCACCCAGCTCACCGGACTCTGCCGCGATCGCGAGCAACTGAGATTCGACTACCGGTCACACCGCGCGGAGCCCAGCAGGCGCCAGGTCGAGCCCTATCGCGTGGTCAACTGGGGACGCCGCTGGTACCTGGTCGGGTTCGACCTCGATCGCCAGGACTGGCGGACGTTCCGGGTCGACCGGATCTCGCCGCGCATTCCTACCGGTCCACGCTTCACCCCTCGCCAACTGCCCGGGGACGGCGACCTCGCAAGCTACGTGTCCCGGCGGGTGTCCGCGGCCGCCTGGCGGTACTACGCGAAGGTCGTCATCCACGCGCCTGCAGACAGCATGGCAGCGCAACTGCCCCCAGCCGCGGGCACCATCGAACCGATCGACGAGCACACCTGCCTGTTCAGCACCGGCTCCGACTCGGTCAAGGGGCTCGCCGTACACCTCGGCCTGCTCGACGCGGACTTCGAGATCCAGACCGGGCCGGCTGAACTGCACGCGCACCTGCGCCAACTCGCCGAGCGCTACGGGCAGGCCTCCCGGGCCAGCTGAGCGTCGTACAGGCCGCCGACCCACCCGACAACACAGAAGTGTGAGACAGCCGCGATGACCACCCCGATGAGCCGACGCGAGTTGAACCGGGCCACCCTCGCCCGCCAGTTCCTGCTCTCCCGCACCGATCGCTCGGTGCCCGACGTGATCGAGCATCTTGTCGGGCTGCAGGCACAGACGCCCCACACCTGGTACGCCGGTCTGTGGACCCGCATCGCGGGCTTCCGCCCCGAGGTCGCGGCCGACGGGCTGGTCGATCGCACCTTGGTCCGGATGGCCGTGATGCGGTCGACCATCCACCTGATCACGGCGCGCGACGCCGGCGCCCTGCGGCCGCTCGTCCAGCCGGCTCTGGATCGCGACCTGTTCACCAACCACACGCACAAGGCGGCAGTCCGCGATCTCGACGTGGACGCTGTCATCGCGGCTGGACGCGAGTTGCTCGCTGAACGTCCACGCACACAACGCGAACTCGGCGAGCTCCTGCACCAGCGCTGGCCCGACCGTCCTCCGGCCGGCCTCGCGTACGCCGTACGCAACTTGGTGCCGCTCGTCCAGGTGCCGCCGCGCGGGCTCTGGGGCCGGAGCGGACCGATCGCACACACCACCGCTGCGGCCTGGCTCGGGGACCTAACCGACAGCGGCCTGGACCTCGCCGGCCTGGTACGCCGATACCTCGGCGCTTTCGGCCCTGCGACCGTGCGCGACATGCAGACCTGGTCCGGTCTGACCCGCCTGAGTGAAGTCGTCGACTCGATCAGCGGGGAGTTGCTCGTACGACGCGACGAGGACGGCCGCGAACTGTTCGATCTGCCCGAGGCTCCGCGCCCCGATGCCGATACGCCCGCTCCACCGCGATACCTCTACGACTTCGACAACCTGTTGCTCTCCCACGCCGACCGCACGCGGGTCATCACCGACGACTTCCAGCGCTACTCGTTCCGTCCCCACGGTCCCGTGCCGTCCGTCGTACTCATCGACGGTGTGACCGGCGGCGACTGGACCATCGAGCGCACCGGGGCGACCGCGACTCTCCAGGTGCGCACCTATCGCCGGCCATCCACCGAGCTCACCACGCAGCTCGTTGCCGAAGGCACCGACCTGCTCGCGTTCGCGGCGGCCAACGCCGATCATCACGACGTCCAGGTGCGAGTGGTGTCCGACTGAGGTAGTACAGGATCAGTTTCGTCGGAGGTTGTACTGCAGGGTGCACTTGCCGAGCGTGTCTGTGGGACGGTAGTGGCAGACCTTGATTCGGACGAGGTCGATGCCGCCGACGAGGTTGGTGTCTCCGATGGGGAAGTTGAACGACACCGGACCTCGCTCCGACCTGCGATTCGTGCTCTCCACCAGGGTGTTTCCGGCGAGAGCCTCGAAGTAGACAACGGTGGTCGACTGCAGGTGCGAGTCGTCGTACACCGCACCTTGGATCTGCGCGGTCCGGTTGTTCCAGACGATGCCGCCAGAGGACCTGTTCACGCACGGCCATCCCGGAGCCTCGTGATAGTTGTACGGGCTTGGAGCGCAGATGACGAAGGTGTCGTTGGCCCACTGGACACTCGCCACCGCGGAGGACTGGCCGAGAGCGGCTACCGAGATCCCTGCTGCAGCGGCGGCGATCGTTCTCCGAAGAGTGCTCATGGCTACTCACTTTCTCGCTCTGAGAGTGGGGCGGGCACGATCGAGTGTGTCCAACGGCCCGCCTCGTCGCCATGCCGTTGCACGAAGTTGCAGTCCGCTACGGCGCTCGGTCCGCATGCGGTGTGATGGCGCGCGTGTAGCGGGCGGCCAGGGTGGCCAGTTCTTGGATCAGTTCGGGTGGGTCGGTGACCTCGAAGTCGGCGTTGAGCATGCCTAGGTGGAGGGCCAGCATGTAAGCGTTGTCCGAGCCGACGGCCAGGACGCACGTCGTCTCGGTGGACTCGAGGATTTCTATGCCGGGCGGTAGGCGCTGCGACAGTTCGTCGGCTGGGGCGTGGACCAGGACCGTTGCTCGGTAGCGCCAGGTGGCGGTGGCCAGGCCTTGGGCTACGAAGTTGGCGGTGTCGGGTGGAGGTTCGCGTGGCGTGAAGCGGGGGCCGGTGGGGATCTTGGGGGTGAGGCGGTCTACTCGGAAAGTTCGCCAGTCCTGCTTGTCCACGTCGTAGGCGACCAGGTACCAGCGGCCGCCGGCGTGGGCGAGGCGGTGGGGTTCGACGGTGCGGCGGGACTCGCCGCCGTGGTGGTTGGCGTAGTCGAAGCGGAGGCGCTCGTGGTCGCGGCAGACGGCGGCGAGGGTGGTGAGGATCTCGGCGTCGACGCGGGATTGCCGGCCGGGGACCTGGACGGTTGCGTTGTGCAGCGCGTTGACGCGGTGGCGGAGCCGGGTGGGGAGGACCTGTTCGAGTTTGACGAGGGCTCGTACGGCGGTTTCCTCGATGCCGGTCACGGCGTTCGCCGTACGGAGGCCGATGGCGACCGCCACGGCTTCTTCGTCGTCCAGCAGGAGCGGCGGGAGGGCTGCGCCTGCGCCCAGGCGGTAGCCGCCGGCGACGCCGGGGGTGGCGTCGACCGGGTAGCCGAGGGTGCGGAGGCGGTCGATGTCGTTGCGGATGGTTCGGGTGGTGACCTCCAGCCGTTCGGCCAGCGCCGGGCCGGTCCAGTCGCGGCGGGCCTGGAGCAGGGAGAGCAGGCGCAGCAGCCGTGCCGAGGTGTCGAGCATGTGCTCAGTTTGCCCGCCAATTGCGGAACGAACCTTTCCGCGTTCGTTTCTAGGCTGGTTTCATGACCGAGATCAAGCCGTTCCGCATCGACATTCCGCAGGCCGACCTCGACGACCTCATGAACCGGTTGACCGGTACTCGCTGGCCCGATGAGCCGGCGGGCATCGGCTCCACACGAGGGCTTCCGCTCGCTGACGTCCGTGAGCTGGTCGAGTACTGGCGCAGCAGCTTCGACTGGCGCGCGCAGGAGGAGCGCCTCAACGCCTTCCCGCAGTACACGACCGAGATCGACGGGCAGACCTTCCACTTCGTCCATGTGCGGTCCAACAAAGCGAACGCGCTCCCGGTCCTGCTCCTGCACGGCTGGCCGAGCGCCTTCACCGAATTGCTCAGCCTGGTCGGGCCGCTCGTCGAGGACGGCTTCGACGTCGTGATCCCGTCCCTGCCGGGCTTCGACTTCTCGACGCCGGTGAAGGAGACCGGCTGGGGCAACCTGTTCCGCGTCGCGTCGGCCTTCGCCGAGCTGATGACTCGGCTCGGGTACGAGCGGTTCGCGGCCCACGGCGGTGATGTCGGCGCCGGGATCACGGGCATGCTGCCGATGGTGGCGCCCGGCCGCGTCGTCGCGACGCACATCAACGGGCCGGGACCGTTCCCGTTCGGTCCGCCCGTCGACACCGACGGGCTGTCGGACGAGGACAAGGCCCGCGGGCAAAGGTTCAACGAGTTCCAGCGGGACGGGCTCGGCTACCTGCACCTCCAGTCGACCAGGCCGTCGACGCTGGCGTACGGAATCACCGACTCCCCCGTCGGACAGCTGACGTGGATCGCAGAGAAGTTCGCCGAATGGAGCGACGACGCCGTACCGGTCGACGAGCTGCTGACCATCGTGAGCCTGTACTGGTTCACGCGGTCCGGCGCGTCGGCGGCGCACTTCACGTACGAAGGCATGCAGGCGTTCCGCGCGTTCGTCGAACAAGCCGGTACGGCGACCGGCGGGACGCTCGCCGCGGGCGGTGCGCCGGTGGGCGTCGCGGTCTTCGCGACCGATCACACCATCCGCTCGCTCGCCGACCCGACCGGGATGGCCGCGCACTGGTCGGAATTCGACCGCGGCGGTCACTTCCCGGCGCTGGAGGTCCCCGAACTGCTGGCCGGCGACCTGCGTGGGTTCTTCGGTGCGTACCGATAACCGCACGCTGAACCGGGTGACGCTCGGGCGGCAGCTGCTGCTCGAGCGTCACCTCGGCACTGTGCGCGGGACGTGGAAGCTGTTGCTGGGCAGGGATTCCGCGACGCTCACCGTCACACCGCTCGAACGGCTGTCCCGCCAGGTGCGGGACGAGGTCGAGGTCGAGGCTCACCAACTGCTGGCCTTCGCGGCCGCCGAGCTGGACGACCGCGAGGTCAGGTGGTCCTGAACCGCCGTCAGAGGTCCTTGCGGCTGAAGGACAGGGCGGCGAGGCCCCAGAGCATCGCGACCCAGAGCACCACCCAGGCGAGATAGGCGGGGCTCAGTGAGGCCGCGCCGAGGAAGGGGAAGGCGTTGGCGCCCTCGTCGTTGGCGAACTGGCCGAGGGCCGACGGGTCCTGGAAGGCGTGCATCGCGCCGCGCCAGAGGCCGTCGGTCGGCAGGAAGATGCGCGACAGCGTGCCGATCCGGGCGATCGCGTCGTTGCCGAGCGAGGCGCCGATGCCGCCCACGACCCCGGCGACCCACGTCGTACCGAAGAGGCCTACGGCAACTACTCCGGACGCCATCGGGGAGACGACCGTGGACAGGAGCATCGCCAGCGTCAGCAGGACTGTCGTCTGAGCGGCGAGGAGCGCCAGCGCGCCGGCGGGGTTGGGCGGCCAGTAGCCGGTCGTGGCCAGGACGACCAGGCACTGTGCCAGACCGGCCAGTACGACGAAGCCGCTGCCGAAGGCAACCAGCCCGAGCCACTTGCCGAGCAGGAAGGCGGGTCGGCGTACGGGTCTCGCCAGCACGGTCAGAGCGATGCCGGACTCGGTCTCGCCGGCAAGCGTGGGACCGGTGAGGAACGCGGTGCCCAGCGCGGCGATCAGGCTGAAGCCGAACATCACCAGGTTGAGCAGGATCGACGCCGTCAGTCGCGCCTCGCCCGAGGTGAGGTTGCCGCCGGACTCCGCGGCCAGGCGGGAGAATCCCCAACCCGACAAGGCGAGCAGCAAGACGGTAAGGATGCCCAGGGCAAGCAGTACCCGACGGCGCGAGGCCTCGCGCAGGGTCAGGGCGGTGATCGTCAGGACTGTGGTCATTGGTCCGCCTTGCGCAGGATGCCGAGGAGACGTTCTTCCAGCGTGATGCGGCCCGGTTCGACGGCGTGGATCTTGACGCCGAGACCGGCCAGATCGCTCACCAGCGTGGGCACGGTCGCGTCGTCGTCGGCCGGGAGCGCCACGGTGATCCAGTCGCCGGAACGGTCGAGCACGGTCGTTTCGGCCAGCCTCTGCGAGGCCGGCGGCGTGACGTCGGTCAGGTGAAGGCGCACCTCGCGTTGGCCGAGCAGTTCGGCGAGAGAGCCCGCGGCGGCGACAACGCCGTGGTCGAGGATGACGACCCGGTCGCAGACCCGCTCGACCTCGCCGATCAGGTGCGAGTTGAGCAGTACGGCGACGTCGCGCGACTTCAGCTCGAGAACGATGTCGCGGACGTCGGCCCGGCCGAGCGGGTCGAGCGCGCTGGTCGGTTCGTCGAGGATCACGAACTCCGGTCGGGCCACCAGCGCGACCGCGAGGCCGAGTCGTTGCTGCATGCCTTTGGAGAACCCGCCGACGCGGTCCCGAGATCGTTGCCCCAGGCCCACGAGTTCCAGACAGGTCTGCTGCTCGGCCTTGGAGACGTCGGCCCGGGCGAGCTTGACGTGCAGGGTCAGGACCTCCGCGGCACTCAGCCAGGGCTGGTAGCGGAAGAGCTCCGGCAGATAGCCGACGCGGGCGCGGGCCGCCGGATCGTGCGCGGCGTGACCGAGCAGTCGCACCTCACCCGCATCCGGTTGCACCAGACCGAGCAGCATCTTGATCACGGTGGTCTTGCCGGCGCCGTTCGGGCCGAGCAGCCCGACGATCTCACCCCGGGCGACCTCCAGCGACACGTCGCCGACGGCCGTGCGCTTGCCGTACCGCTTGCGCAATCCGGAGCACTGCGCCGCGAGATCGGCGACCGCGGCGCTCAGCGCAGGCTCCGCGCGACGTCGAGGACCTCAGCCTTGGACAGCGAGCCGGCCACCGCGGTGACCTCGCCGTCGGACACCCACACGACCGCCGCGAGCGCCTTGTCGCGCGTGGTCAGAACCGTTGCCTGACGCCCGTTCACTTTCGCCGACGAGCTGCTGACCTGGTCGGCCGGGATCGGCAGCGGCAGGGTCGACCCGTCCGCGCTGAAGGTCCTGAGCTTCGTCGCGACGTCGGCCGGAATCCCCGGCAGGGACAACAGGTAGTCCCGCGCCGTCGCGAAGTCGATCCCCGACGAGTGGGCCGTCGGCGCGACCGCGCGACCGACAAGCAGGGCGGGCATGCCGCTCGTCGACTTCCACACCTGCGCGACTCCCGGGCCCGCGTCGAGTCGGATCGGCTGACCGTCGAGCCCGGTAGGTGCCTGAGGCACCTGCTTGCCGAGCGGCTTGGAGGCCTTCGCTGCCGAGTAGGTGAACGTCACGCTCACCTTCCCACCCACCTGGTACGACGGCTCGCCGGTGACCCCGCTCGGCAGCTTGCTTACCCGCGGCACATCCAGACCCGACTGCTCCCCCGCGGCAGCCGCGTCCTTCACCTCGCGGACGCCGTCCGCGCCCGTCACCTTGACGTCGCCGTACGCGCGCAGGTCGGGCAGCGCGACCAGGTCCGCCGCACTCAAGCTCACCGGCGCGACCTTCTCGGTCTGGAAGATCGGCAGCCAGTCCTTGGCGGCCGCCGTACCAGCTCCGGCCATCACCACAGCCACAGCCAGTACGGCGACCGCGGGCCGCGTCACAAGGGTCGTCAATCTCCGAGGCAGCTTCTCCATGCATTGAAGATCGCTCACTATCGATCGAAAGTCAATAGGTTCACGCCGCGAGCCGGCCGTCTCGCAGTTCCAGCGTCCGGCCCTGGAACCGGCGGGCCAGCATCCGGTCGTGCGAGACGACGATCAGCGCGCCACGGTAGGCGGACAGCGCGTTCTCCAGGTCCTCGACCAGGGCCGGCGAGAGGTGGTTGGTCGGTTCGTCGAGCAGCATCAGGTCGACCGGGCGGTGCAGCAAACGGGCGAGATCCAGGCGCCGCAGCTGGCCGGTCGACAGTTTGCCGACCGGGGTGTGGAGGTCGTGCTGGCGGAACAGGCCGAGGCCGAGGAGCGCGCCGCGGTGTTCGTCCGGCGTACCGGGCAGGCCTCGGGCGTAGGCCCTGAGCAGCGACTCGTCGGGTTTGGCGACGACCGTTTGTTGCGGGAGCCACCCGATCCGCGCCGGCCGTCGTACGTCGCCCTGGTCGGGCGCGAGATCTCCGGCCAGGACGCGGAGCAGCGTGGTCTTGCCGGCGCCGTTCGGGCCGATGATGTGCAGGCGATCGCCGGTCCGGATCTCCAGGCTGCGGACGTCGAGGCGGCCGTCGACCTTGACCTGGTGGAGGTCGGCAAGCGTGCCCTTGACCGTGCCGCCTTGTGGTTTCGCGGTGAAGCGCATCGGCGCCGGCGGTCTCGGGACCGGGTTGTCCTCGAGCCGTCGTACGCGCTCCTTGGCCTGCCGGACGCGGGCCGAGATCTGCTTCTCCACGTTGCGTTGATGACGCCCGGCCGGCTCGGCGTCGGGCCGCGGCCCCGAGGCCAGCGTGGTGGAGGCCTTCCGGGCGAGGTCCTTCTGCCGCGCCAGCTCCTGCTGCCACTCGTCATAATCCTGCTCCCACCGCAGCCGCGCGGTCTGACGCGCCTGCAGGTAGCCGTTGTAACCGTTCCCATGCCGTACGACGGTGTGCTGCTCGGCGTCGACCTCCCAGAGCGCGGTCGTCACCCGCTCCAGGAAGACCCGGTCATGAGAGACGACCACGAGGCTGCCGGGATGGTTGCGCAGCCGCTCCTCGAGCCATTCGAGCGCGGAGGAATCGAGATGGTTGGTCGGCTCGTCGAGCAGGAGCAGCTGCGGCGACGCGGCCAGGATGCAGGCCAGGCCGAGTCGGCACTGCTCGCCGCCCGACAGCGATCCGAGCAAGCGGTCGCGTTTGATGGCAGCGAGGCCCAGGCCGTGCATGGCCGACTCGACCCGCGCGTCGGCGGCGTAGCCGTCGCGGGCCTCGAAGGCCTCCATCAGCTCGCCGTACCGGTCGAGCACCGCCTCCAGGTTCGACGGCGCAGCGGCGAGCTCCTCCTCGACCGTGCGCATGCGAGCCTCCAGCTCGCGCAGTTCGGCCAGGGCGTGGTCGACCGCGTCCTGAACCGTGTCGTCCGGAGGCAGGTCCGGGGTCTGCGGCAGATAACCGATCCCGCCGGGCACCTGCATCCGAACCTGCCCGCTGTCCGGCAGGTCGACGCCGGCCAGCACCCGCAACAAGGTCGACTTGCCCGAGCCGTTCTCGCCGATCACGCCGATCCGCTCGCCCAGTGCGACGGACTGACTGATCCCGTCGAGCACGGTCCGGCCGCCCGGAGCCCGCACGATGTCGGCGAGCACGGCTTGAAAGTTGCTTGATTCCCTCATCAGATCTCACTTCTCGGTCGCAACGACGGATGAACACCGAGAGAGGAGTCGCGACGTGGCGTGCTTCAGCGCACGAAAGAAGGCACCACCGACGCCCGGACGCGGCACGACAGCCGACAGCCCGCGACTCCCCGAAGGAATCAGACGAAGAAGTAGTAGTGCATGACGGAAACGGTAGCCGAGCGGACCGCTCGGCCGCGCCCCATTTATCGCCCGGTTGAGCTTCGTCACCCTGGCGACGGCGATTCGACGCGTGCCCCTTTCAGGTGGTTGGGTCGTGACGAAACGACCACTCGGGGAAGGAACCATCGTGCAGTTCGCAATCACCCGCCGCCGGGCCGCTCTTGCTCTGGGACTGGCAGGCCTCCTCGCTGCCGGGACCACGACCGTTGTCGCGGTCAACGGATCCGGCGCGTCGCAGGCCGCGACCGCGGGTGCCGTCTCGGCGACCCGGACGATCACCTGCAACGACACCCCGGGCAGCAACCCGTTCTACGACAAGCCGTCCGCGTCGAAGATCTACGACGGCGCGTTCAGCAAGAGCGCGTCACTGAAGCCGTACCTGGACAAGTACATCCCGCAGGGCATCGGTACCTGGTGGAACTGGTCCGGCCGCAAGAACCTGCTGCTGGTGGGCATGTACCACAAGGGCTGGCAGTCGATCATCGTCGGTATCGACCCGGCCACCAACAAGGTCGTCGGTTCGGTGAAGATCGCCGAGAGCCACGTCGGCGGCATCACCACCGCGCACGGCTGGGCGTTCGTGCAGGGCAGCACCAACGGCATCCGCAAGTACAAGCTGTCCACGCTGGCCGCGGCGATGAAGAAGCCCGGCGCGCCGTACGTGAAGGCGACCGGCTCCGAGCGCAAGGTGTACGGCGCCTCGTTCCTGACCAGCTACGGCGACTCGCTGTGGGCCGGCCGGTTCAACGACAAGGGCCGCGACAAGATGTACGAGTACAAGATCAAGTCCGACGGCAGCCTGGTCACCACCCGCGGTCCGTGGGAGATCCCCACCAAGACCCAGGGCCTGCTCGTCACCAAGACGCACTACATCTACAGCACGTCGTACGGGCGCGACAAGCTCAGCAACCTGTACGTCGTACGCCGCGGCACCGCGGACCTCGACAAGGCCAAGCTCAAGTGCTTCCGCGCCCCGAGCATGAGCGAGGGCCTGACCGAGTTCGGCGGCCGCGCGTACCTGGTCTTCGAGTCCGGCTCCTACGCCTACCGCGGCGACCCGAAGACGAAGAACGTGATCAGCAACTTGCACAAGGCATCGCTCTCGTCCTTGACCAAGCTGGTCTGACCAATCCTCGCGACCGCGCTCAGACTCCTCTGAGCGCGGTCAGCCAACTGGCGATCTGGCTGCGGGACTTGAAGCCGAGCTTGTCGAGAATGTGGACGACGTGCGACTCCGCCGTCCGGCGGCTGATCACCAGGCGCAGCGCGATGTCCTTGTTGGACAGGCCTTCCGCAACCAGCTCGGCGACCTGGTACTCGCGGGCACTGAGCGGACCACGATCGGGTACGGCGGCCGGCTGGGGCGACGCGACCCGGCCGAGAGCGTAGGTGATCGCGTGATCGAACTCGCTCGACGCGGCAGCACCACGCGCGCGAGCGGCGGCGTACCGGTCGGGGCCGAGGGCAACCAGTACGTCGCGCTCGCAGGTCTCGTGCGCGTCGGTCATCAGGAGCGAGCCGAGCATCGACCTCCCACCGACGGCCGGCCACAGCTTCTGGGTCACACCGAGCAGCTCGGCGGCGCGCTCGAACCGTCCGCTCGCGGCTGTCGTCCAGCACAACAGCTCCATCCAGGTCACCGCGCCGGCGATGTCGTTGAAGCACTGCGCCAGTCGGATGCCCTCGGTCAGGTGCGCGGCGGCCGCGTCGTACCGGCCCAGCATCCACTCGCTGAGAGCGGTCGCGAAGAGCAGTGCGCTGCGGGCGAACTTCTCGCCGGACTCGTCGCACAGCTCCAGCCCGCGGGCCGCGATGGCGAGACCCTCCTCCGGGCGGCCGCGCCAGATCTCCGCCTGGGCGAGCGCGGAGTGCAGTTGCCGGACGAAGCTGCTCGACGGGCCGATGACGGAGGTCAGGTCGGCGAGCGCCGCGCGGAACATCGGCACGGACTTCTCGACCTCGCCGGTCAGGAAGTAGTACGAGCCGAGCAGGAAGACCGTGTGCGCGAGGATGTCCCGGTCGTCGTTCTCGCGGGCCCAGGCCTCGGCCTCGCGCGCGTAGGAGTAGGTGGTCGAGGCGTAGCCGAGGAGACTGAGCGCGTACGACGTGATGCCGAGCGCCTTGGCGCGGTCCCGGCTCGGCTCGGGGTTCAGCTCCAGGGCCTGTTCGAGCCACCGGCGCCCTTCGGCGGCGTGACCGCAGAACAGCCAGTAGTAGTGCAGCGCCACGGCGAGGCGGAGTCCGGCCCGGTACTCGCCCGGAGTGCTGAGGCTGAACTCCAGAGCTGACCGGAGATTGGCGTGCTCGGCCTTGGTCCGCAGGTAGGCCTCGACCTGATCGGTACCGTGCCTCCAGTCACTGCTCCACTGCTCGGCGCGGCCGAGGTAGTGGTCGCGATGCAACCGCCGGACCGCATCGCTCTCGAGCTTGCTCGATCCGTACTGGCGAAGGGTCTCCAGCAGGTGGAAGCGCGTCCCACCCTCGGACTGCACGACCGACTTGTCGACCAGCCCGGCGAGGAGTTCCAGTACGTCGTCCGGCCGGTCGGAGACGGCCTCCGCGGCCGCGAGATCGAAGCCGCCGGCAAAGACCGACAACCTTGCCCAGAGCTCCTGCTCCTCCGGGCTGCAGAGTTCGTAGCTCCAGGCAACAGTTGCCTCGAGCGTCTGCTGACGGGACGCCTTCGTGGTCCGGCCCCGGTTGAGCAGCACGAACCGGTCGTCGAGCCTGGACAGCAGACCGTCGAGCGTGAGGACCCGCAGCCAGGCCGCGGCCAGCTCGACAGCGAGCGGAATGCCGTCCAGCCGCCGGCAGATCTCGACGATCTGCGGGCCGTTGCCGTCGTCAACGCGGAAATCGGGTGCGACGGCAACGGCCCGATCGGCGAAGAGCCTGACGACGTCCTCGGCCTGGTCGTCCACGGGCATCGGCGGTACGGCGTACAGGTGCTCGCCCTCGACGCCGAGCACCTGTCGGCTGGTCGCCAGCACGCGGATCCCGGGCGCGGCCCGCAGGAGCAGGCCGACGAGCTGCGCACACGCCGTGACCAGGTGCTCGCAGTTGTCGAGGACGAGCAGGAGCGAGCGGTCCTGGAGGAACCGCGCCAGCTCGGCAGCCGGGTCGTCGGTGTCGCGCAGTCCGAACGACGCGTTCACGACCCTCGGGACCAGTTGCGGCTCCTCGACGGAGGCCAGCTCGACGAACCAGACGCCGTCGGGGAACGTACGGCGTACTTGCGCCGCCAGCCGGAGCGCCAGGCGCGTCTTGCCGACCCCGCCGACCCCGGTCAGCGTCAGCAGCCGCCCGGTGGCGAGCAGGGCGCGGGCGTCGGTGAGCTCGCGTCGGCGCCCGACGAAGCTGGTCAACTCGGCCGGCAACGTACCCATCGACCACCTCTACCGCAGGAGGAAGGCTTCAGGGTGAAGATAGGCCAATCCTGACGGGGCCGCTACAGCGATCGAGCGACCCCGTCGCCGGTGCTACACCTCCAGGTAGTACTTCAGGTCCGCCGCGGCGTGCCGGAACTCGGCCCGCGTCGACGGCAGGTCGCGGATCGGGTTGAGCAGCGCCATGTCGTGGATCTGGCCGACGTACATCACCGACACGACGTCGACGCCGGCTTCGTCGAGCTTGTGGCCGTACGCCTGACCCTCGTCGCGGAGGATGTCGTTGCCCGAGGTGTGGATGATCGCCGGCGGCAGCCCGCGCAGCTGGTCGGGCCGCGCCTGCAGCGGCGCGGCGTACGGGTTGTTCCGGGTCGCCTCGTCGGGTGCGTAGGTGTCCCAGCCATACTTCATGAACGCCTGCGGCAGGAACCGCCCCTCGGCGAACTCCTGGTACGACGCGGTGTCGAGCCGCGCGTCGGTCGCGGGGTAGAGCAGCAGCTGCACCTTGATCTGGGGCCCGTCGTGATCCCGGGTGTAGAGCGTCAGCGCGGCACTCAGGTTTCCGCCAACGCTGTTCCCCGCCACGGCGACCTTCGACGCGTCGAGCCCGGCCTGCGCGCCCTCCCGCGCGATCCACTGCAACGCGGCGTAGCACTCCTCGAGCTGCCGCGGGAACACCGCGTCCGGAATCGGCGTGTACTCCACGAACACCACGGCGTACCCGGTCTCCACCACCAGGTCCCGCGTCAGCCGCTGATGGTTGTCGAAGTCCCCCGCGATCCACACCCCACCGTGCAGGAACAGCACCACCGGCAACGTCTCGGTAGTGCCTTCCGGCCGCTGGATGTAGAGCTTCACCCCCACCCCGTCGACCTCGACATCCCGCTCCTCGACGCTCACGCCGCCGAGATCCACCGCCACACTCGCCTGCAACCCCGCCAGGGTCCCCCGCACCTGGTCGCCCGGCAACAACCAGTACGGGTCCGAGTTCTTGTTCACCTCCGCCAGGAACTCCCGAACCCGCCGCTCGATCCGCAGATCCGTCGCGGCATCCGGCACGTCGTACCCAGTCATCTGACTCTCCTGCTCCACGAGGGGCTGATGCTGTCCGAGTCCAGCACCCGCCTCTCCCCGCAGGCATCCGTCAAAATACGGACAGGCGACGTCGGCTCCCCCGAGATCGCGCTCCTGCGCGATCTGTACCGGCCTCAGTCGCCGAGTTCCTCGAAGAGGGTGAGCTGAATTCCGCCGGGGGTTTCGAGGCGGGCGTTGAGGGAGTTCCACGGGGTGCGGGTCGGTTCGGCGATCAAGGAGGCGCCGGCCTCGGTCAACCGATGCGTGGTGCCGGTGGCGTCGGTGACCTCCAAGGCGACGCGGAACTGGCCGGCGACGCGGCGGCCGACCTCGACGCGGTCGATGTAGTCGGCGTGGTTGGGGTCGGTGATCTCCAGGGTGGCGCGGCCGGCGCCGAGGATCGTGACGCTGCCTTCCTCGGAGGTGTAGGCCTCCTCGACCTCCAGGCCGAGGACGTCGCGGTAGAAGGCGACCGTCTCGGCGTAGTCGGGCGCCGTGACGACCAGTCGCAGTTGCAGCACGTTGGCGTTCATTCCCCGATTCTGGACCCTGACGAGGCGACTGACGAGGAAATTGCCGACCCGGGACCTTTGCGTGCGGCAATGACCGGGGAAACCACACCGCGAACGGGACGGGCGGTGCGCGAAGAGCCCTCGATCCCTGCCCAGCAAAGGATTACCCGCAAGCAGGCATTTGAACGGTGACAATGATGCGTTCGCTTGACAACGCTCGGTGAAATCCGGGTCTTGTGCGCGGCCGAAAAGCGGTGCTCTGATGACGTCGGCAATCCGCCACTGCCAATGGGAGGAAAGATCATGGAGAAGAAGACCGAGAAGCCCGAGCCGCGCAAGATCATGGTCCGGAAGCTGGAGAAGCTCGAGACCACCGTGATGATCATCGCGGACCCGGGCTGCCGCAACGAGCTCTGCGGCTAGTTCGCCGGCGGCGGGGCGCGGGCTCATCACCCGCGCCCCGCCGCGCCCGGTCCTGGGGAGGGGGAGACGCGTGGAACGACCGAAGATCAAGGGGATCCACAAGCCGGTCCGGCTGACGCCGACGCTGGTGAACATCGGGGGCCGGCAGGTCGGCATCGGCGCCGAGATCGACGACGAGGACGGCGCCCTGTGGACGCTGCTCGGGCTGATGGACGGGACCCGTGACCGCACCGGGATCGTCGCCGAGCTGGTCGAGCGCACGACGCTGACCGCCGACGAGGCGGCCGACATGCTGGAGACGATCATCGCCGCCGGGTACGTCGAGGACGCGGCCGCGCCACCGCCGCCGGAGCTCGGTCCGGACGAGCTGGACCGCTACGACCGCGCCTTCAACTACTACGCCTGGGTCGACCTGACCCCGCGTCCTTCCCGGTACGACGTCCAGGCTCAGCTCAAGCGCAGCCGCGTCGTCGTCCTCGGCCTCGGTGGTACCGGGTCCGCTGTCGCCTCGTCGCTCACAGCGGCCGGTGTCGGATCCGTGCACTGCGTCGACTTCGACGTCGTCGAGGCCGGGAACCTCACCCGCCAACTGCTCTACACCGAGGACGATCTCGGCCGGCCGAAGGTGCAGACCGCCGTCACCCGCCTCGGCGCGATCAACTCGCACGTGAAGGTCACCGGCGAGGAGACCCGCGTCGAGAGCACCGACGACGTCGCCCGGCTGATGCGCGACCGCGACCTGCTGGTGCTCTGCGCCGACCAGCCGATGGACAAGATCCGCGACTGGACCAACGAGGCCGCGCTTCGCACGAACACCCCCTGGATGATTGCCCAGTACGCCGGTCCGATGGCCGTCGTCGGCCTCTTCGTCCCCGGCCAGACCTGCTGCCAGGCGTGCCTCCCGAGCGTCAAAGACCGGCTGGTCGACCAGCACGGCTTCGACCCTCAGGAGCTGTTCCCCTTCCAGGGCCACGCCGTGATCGCCCCGACCGCGAACCTCACCGGCCACCTCGCCGCCCTCGACGCGATCTACCACCTCGGCGGTATCCCGCCGAGCACGCTGGGCCGGATGTTCCACCTCAGCCTGACCGACCTGACGTACCACTACGCCGTACGGCCGACGCCGGGCGAGAAGTGCGGGACCTGCGGCTGGGTCGGCCAGTGAGCGAGGACCTGACCACGCGGCCCGGCGCAATCGCGACCGACAGCCGGCTCGCCGTCGACCACCTGGTCGTCCGGCGCGAGGACGAGGACGAGTACGTCGTCGGCGACCCGGCCACCGGCACGTTCGTCGTCGTACCGGAGATCGGCGCGCGGCTCGTCGAACTGTTCGCCCAGGGGCGGACCGTCGCCGAGGCCGGCGCCGAGGTCGAGCGGGAGACCGGGGAGGCGATCGACGCCCTCGACTTCGCCGAGGTCCTGCTGGACGCCGGGCTCATCGCGACCGGGGCCGCGACGGAGCCGGCGCGCAAGCACTGGTCGATCTCGCACATCCCGGCCCGGTTCGTCCGCCCGCTGTTCACGCCGTTGGCGTGGGTCCTGTACGCCGGGTGCCTGGTCACCGCGCTGGTGATGTTCGCCGTCGAGCCGTCGCTGCGGCCGACGTACGAGGACACCTTCATCTTCCCCGACATCGTGCTCAGCCTGCTGGTGACCAACGTGGTCGTTGTCGTGCTGACGATCGTGCACGAGATGTGGCACGCGTTCGCCGGTGCGGCCGTCGGGATCCCTTCGCGGCTGCGGGTCGAACGCCGCGGGATCTTCCCCGTGCTCGAGACCGACCTGACCGGGCTGTGGGCGTTGCCGCCGGCGAAGCGGTACGGGCCGTTCCTGGCCGGGATGGCGATCGACAGCGTGATCCTGTTCGCCGCGGTCGCTCCGCGGTACGCCTGGTCACGCGGGTGGATCGACCTGCCGCCCGGGTTGATCCGGCTGCTCGCGATGGTCGTGCTCAGCCAGATCGCCAAGCTCGCGTTCCAGACGCTCGCGTACCTGCGGACCGACATGTACCTGGTGATGGCGACGGCGACCGGCTGCGGGAACCTGCACCAGGTCACGCGGCTGTCACTGAAGAAGCTGATCCGGCGGCTCAAGCCCGACGAGCAGGTGATCCTCCGCGACGCGAGCCCGAAGGATCTGCGGGTCGCCCGCTGGTACCGGCTGCTCTACCTGACCGGTTTCACCTGGATGCTGTGGTTCGCGTGGCACTTCTTGTTGCCGAGCGCAAAGGTCACGCTCGGCTGGGCGTTCGGCGTACTGCTCGGTGCGCCGTTCGCGAGCCTGTACTGGTGGGAGGGTGTCGTGCTGCTGCTGTTCACGTCGTTCAACGTGCTCCTCCCGCTGTGGGTCGTCGTGCGCAACCGCCGGCAGGCCGCGCGATGAAGACGACCAGGAAGCGCAAGTACGGCGTACTGGTCGGCATTCTCGTCACCACGTTGTCGGTGCTGACGATGTCGAGCTTCGCGTTCGGCGTACTGCTCGGCCAGTTCGGCGACAAGCAGGCCCTGCCCTGCAACGAGGTTCCCGGTACGCCGCAACCCTTCGAGGGCAACCGCCACGTCGCCTACCAGGGCGCTCCCCACGAGCCGTACAAGACGATGCCCCCGACGTCCGGCCCGCACTCGCCGCGCGTCGTCATCCCCGGCATCTACCGCGCTCCGATCGACCCCGAGCTCCAGGTGCACATTCTCGAGCACGGCCACGTCCTGCTCCAGTACGCCGACGACGTCTCACCCGCCGACGTCGAACGCCTGGAGTCCATCGGCCGCCGCTACCCGCGCGACGTGGTCGTCGCCCCGTACCCCGCCATCGGCCGCGGCATCGCCCTCACCGGCTGGCAACGCCTCCAACTCCTGGACACCTTCGACCAGGCCAAGGTGGAAGCCTTCGCCACCAAGGTCCCGACCCGCTACAACCACCAGTGGCGCAACGGAGCCACCGACTGCGTCACCGGATAGGACGCCACGGGAGGTGTTGCAGCGTCCAGGTGTTGCCGTCGGGGTCGGCGAAGTACGCGAACTGGACGCCTCGGACGTCTTCGACAGGCCGCACATCGATGCCGTTGGCAATCAAGCGGTTGCGTTCGGCCTCGATGTCCGCGACGACGAGGTGCAGACCTCGGAGCGTGCCTGGCTCCATGTCGAGCTGGGGGAAGCCGGTGGAGAGCTTGATGGAGACCGACGAGCCGGGTGGGGTGAACTGGACGACCCGTACGCCGGGGGCCGGCTCGACGTCGACGTCGAGGGTGAAGCCGACCTGGTCGGCGTAGAAGGCCTTCGCGCGGTCGATGTCGCGGACCGGGACTGGGACGAGCTCGAACTGGAGATGGCCGGGGGTGACCGGCGGATCGGTGGGCATCGCGGGAACTCCTTGAAGTGAAGTCGAGGGCGGTCAGACGAGGGCTTCGCCGCCGTCGACCGGGAGGGTGTGGCCGGTGACGAAGGTGTTGGTGAGGGCGAACATCACCGCGGCGGCGATGTCGTCGGCGGTGCCGATCCGGGCGGCCGGGCTGGTCGCGACGCGGTCGGCGAACAGGGCGGCCTTCTTCTCGGGGCCGAGGCCGTCGTACGCGCCGGTGTCGATCGTGCCGGGCGAGATCGCGTTGACGCGGATCGGCGCGAGCTCGACGGCGAGCGACCGGACGACCACGTCGACCGCGCCGTTCGTCGCGCCGACGGCGAGCATCCCGGGCATCGGCTTGCGGGCCGACTGGCCGGAGAAGAAGACGAACGAGCCGTCGGCCGGCATCAGCGGCGCGAAGTGCTTCGCGAGCAGGATCGGGCCGGTCACCTTCGTGGCGAACGAGAGTGCGATCGTCTCCGGCCGCAGGTCGGCCAGTACGCCGCGGGCGCGGGCCGACGCGGTGGAAACCACATGATCGACTTCGCCGAGGGAGGCAGCCAGCGCGGCGATCGAGGATTCGTCAGTCAGGTCGACTTGGGCTCGAGTGAAGGGATGAGAGCTGCCGTCGAGTGTGCGGCCCGCGAGGACCACCTCAGCGCCTTCTGCTACCAAGGCTTCGACGGTCGCGAGAGCGATGCCGCTCGGGCGGCCGACGACCAGAACAGTGCGGTTCTTCAGACTCATCTCAGTGCTTCCCGTCGGTGATGTCGCGGTCGATGCCGTGGGGGCGGACCTGTTGGCCGGGCTCGAGGTGCTGCCGGACACCGTCCAGGAAGACCTCGACCTTGTCGGCCTCGAACGAGACCAGGTCGCGGACCCGCCCGACCTCGTCGTACGCGTCCCGGTACGACCAGGCCGCGCGCCCGGCGTCGCCGATGTCGTAGTAGTCGGCCATTCCCTTGTACGGGCAGAACGTCTGCCCTTCGACCGGTGTCAGCTCGCCGTCGGCGATGTCTTCGCGCGGTACGTACCAGCGCGGCGCGAAGCCCGACTCGTACAGGACGACCGGACGGTCGGTCGCCGCGACGACGCGGTCTCCGACGCGCACCTCCAGCCGCCGCGACGTGTTCCGGATGTCGATCCGGTGGTACTGGTCCGCCGCGTGCCCGAGGATCCGCTCGTCCTCCTCGTAGAACGCGTCCATCGCCCGCCACGCGAACGCGACCCGGCCGGCCAGCTCGTCGGCGTACTTCGGAAGGTCGACGTGCTGCCAGGCGGCGCGGTCGGTGGTGCCGACCGTGTACCAGGTGGTCGTCCCGAGATCGCGGTGCTGGGTCTGGCGTGGCGCCTCGGTCAGGACCTCGGCGTCGACGTCGGCGAGCGGGAAGTAGGCGACCGGGTAGCGGCCGGGCTCGTGCAGCAGGATCACGTCCTCGCTGTCGGCGATCCACTCACCGGCGTACCGGACGCGCATCCGGCGACGCAGGCGTTCGGCGTACAGGAGTCGTTCCGGGAGGGGGGCAGGGGTGAGGAAGCGGCCGACCGCGGTGCCGCCGAGGGGGCCTTGTTGCCAGAACAGTCCCATGAGACTTTCCTCCTAATGTTGAAATGATGGAGTAAGTATTAGTACGATGGTGACATGAGCACAAGGCCTAATGTCAACGAGCTGCTGGAAGCAGGTTTCGGCATGGGTGGCGAGCGACTCGCCGCTCTGGACCTGGTCGACACGGAGATGCTGGTCCCGGACCCGACGATCGACCTGTTGGCGCCGGACGGGCAGTTCGACAAGTGGTGGGCACTGCAGGCCGGCCGCCTTCCTGAGGGCCCGATCCCGGATGCGGCGGCGACCCGGCGGATCCGCGCGGCGGTGCGCGAGGTGCTCGACGCCCACCTCGCCGCCCGCAAGCCGCAGCCGACCGCGATCGAGGACCTGAACGCGGCCTCCGCCTCGGCGCCGCAGAGTGTTCGGCTCAGCGCGGACGGACAGCTCGAGGTCCGCTACCACCCGGAGTACGGCGGGAACGCCAAGCTCGCGGCGATCGCCCGCGAGACGATCGAGCTGCTCGCCGACGCGGAGCAGCTCGCACTCCTGCGGCGCTGCGCGAACCCGGAGTGCTCGATGGTGTTCCTGGCGGAGCACAAGCGCCGCCAGTGGTGCGTCGGATCGATCTGCGGCAACCGCACCCGCGTCGCCCGCCACTACGAGAAGACGAGGAAGCACTCATGACCGCTCTCGACCATCGTGGGCTTACCGATCGTGTACCGGCCGTCGGCTTCCACGCGGGTGAGCTGGCCGTCCAGCGCAAGGCCGGTGTCGCGTACGACGCCTCCCGGCTGGAAGGCATGCTGCGTCCGCCCCTGCTCGACGGCGGCGCGGCGAAGTTTTTGGCCCAGCGCGAGTTCGCCGTGATCACGGCGCGCGACACCGACGGACGGCTGTGGACCTCGCCCCTGCACGGACCGGCCGGCTTCCTCGACGCGAGCGGTACGACGCTGACCGTGCACGCGGCGCCGCCGGCCGGCGATCCGCTGCACTTGATGCCGGCCGACCAGTCCGCCGGGCTGATCGTGATCGAGTTCGCGATCCGCCGCCGCTTCCGCGTGAACGGCACGCTCACGGTCAGTACGGCGGACACGCTGGAGCTGACCGCCGACCAGGCGTACGGCAACTGCCCGCAGTACATCCACCCCAGACCGTTGCCTCCGGCAACCGAAGGACCGGCGACCCAGGTCGCCGACGGCCTGCTCGGGCGGGAGCTGATCGAGCGGTCCGACACGTTCTTCCTCGGCACGACGCACGCCGAGCGGGGCGCGGACAGCTCGCACAAGGGCGGCACGGTGCACCTGGACGGTGACGAGCTGTGGTGGGCCGACCAGCCGGGCAACAACATGTTCAACAGCCTCGGCAACCTCGCGGTCGACCCGACGGCTTCCTTGCTGTTCGTCGACTTTTCGTCCGGAGCCTCGCTTCAGCTGTCCGGGAAGGCGACCATCGACTGGGACGTTCCCACCGAAACGGGTCGCGCCGTCCGCTTCACCACGGACCGGTCGGTGCTGACCGGCTCCGTCTGACCGCTGGAGGAACGTGATGGCAACGCTCGTCTCGCTCAACGTCGGGATGCCGAAGAACGTCGAGTGGCAGGGCCGGACCGTCCACACCGGGGTGTGGAAGTCGGCGGTCGAGGGACCGCGGATGGTCCGCCGGCTGAACGTCGACGGCGACGGCCAGGGTGATCTCGGAGGCCACGGCGGCGAGATCCGCGCCGTCCTGGTCTACCAGCTCGACTCGTACCGGCACTGGCAGGAGCACTTCGGCCGCTACGACTTCGAGTACGGCGCCTTCGGGGAGAATTTCACCGTCGACGGGCTGCCCGACCACGAGGTCTGCGTCGGCGACCGGTACCGGATCGGTACGGCGGAGTTCGAGGTCACCCAGCCGCGGGTCACGTGCTACCGCGTGGGGATGCGAATGGGAGAGCCCGAGCTGCCGTCGTTGCTGGTCGCGCATCGCCGGCCGGGGTTCTACCTGCGCGTGATCACCGAGGGCATGGTCGAAGCGGGCGACGAGATCGTCCGGACCAGGGTCGGCCCGGAGGCGCTGTCGGTCGCGGACGTCGACGGCCTGCTCTACCTGCCGCACCGCGACGAGGAGAAGCTGCGCGCGACGCTGCGGATCCCGGCGCTGAGTCCGGGCTGGCAGCAGTCCTTCCGCGAACTGGTGGACAAGGCCGACGAGAAGGAGCCGGTCAAAGCTGCCTGGACTGGGTTCAAACCGCTCGAGGTGCAACAAGTCGTGCGCGAAAGTCCGTCGGTCGTCTCCGTCCTGCTCGGCGGCGACGAACTGCCGTCGTACCGGCCGGGACAGTACCTGACCGTCCGGGTCCCAGGCCCGGCCGTCCGCAGCTACTCCCTCTCGTCAGCACCGGGAGGTGCGGCCTACCGGATCAGCGTCAAGCGCGACGGGCTGGCCAGCAGGTACATCCACGAGCAGCTGACCGCGGGGATGACGCTCGACGTGGCGGCGCCGCGGGGCGACTTCGTACTGGAGGAGGGCGACGGGCCGGTCCTGCTCGTCTCCGGCGGCATCGGGATCACGCCGGTACTGGCGATGCTGCACACCCTCGCGACCGCCGAGAAGACCCGGCCGGTCTGGTGGATCCACGTGACCCGCGATCCCGCGTTCTCCTCCGAGGTCGACGAGCTGCTCGACGCGCTGCCGGACATGCACCGCTACGTCTGGACGCACGGGCGCCCGACGCCCGACGAGCTGCGGGCGCTCGGCGTACCGAAGGACGCGACGGCGTACATCTGCGGCCCGACCGCGTTCATGGACGACCTGCGCGGGCTTCTCGCGGAGTCGGGTATCGCGGCCGATCACATCCACACCGAGCTGTTCGGCACGCTGCCGCCGATCAACCCGGGACTTGTCGGGCAGACCGTCGTACCTCCGCACGCTCCTGCGGGCGATCCCGGCACCGGTCCGCTGGTCACGTTCGCCCGGAGCGGGCTGTCGGTGCCCTGGTCCGAGCAGTACGGGTCGCTCCTGGAGCTGGCCGAGGCGTGCGACGTACCGGCGCGCTGGTCCTGCCGGACGGGCGTCTGCCACACCTGCGTGACCGATCTGGTCGCGGGCGACGTCGCCTACTCTCCCGACCCGCTCGAGCCGGCGCCGCTCGGCCAGGTGCTCCCGTGCTGCGCGCGACCGGCCGACGACGTGGTGATCGACCTGTAGGGGCATGATGGTTGCCGTGAGTGAAGAGCTGACGCCGGAGCTGGCGGCGACCATCGAGGAAGCGTTCGCACGACGGAACCGGGCGAACATGGCGCCGACGATCGCGTTCTTCGAGGACCTGCTGCGCGAGCACCCGGACAACCCGTACGTGCTGTACGAGGTCGGCGGCTCCTACGACACCGACGGCCAGGAGGAGCGCGCGCTCGTGTACTACGAACGCGCGCTGCCCGGCCTGAACGGCGACACCAAACGCCGCTGCCTGCTCCAGTACGGCAGCACCCTGCGCAACCTCGGTCGGTTCGACGAGTCGCTCGAGGTGTTCACCAAGGCCTGCCAGGAGTTCCCGGAGTCGGACTCGCTGCGCGTCTTCAAGGCCCTCACGCTGAACGCCGCCGGCCGCAAGGACAAGGCGCTCGCCTCGCTCCTGCTGGTGATCGCCGATCGCGTCGACACCGCCGAGCTCAAGCGCTACGAGGCCGC
Organism: Kribbella lupini; assembly: GCF_039529595.1. Classification (NCBI taxonomy): domain Bacteria; kingdom Bacillati; phylum Actinomycetota; class Actinomycetes; order Propionibacteriales; family Kribbellaceae; genus Kribbella; species Kribbella lupini. The sequence goes on from NZ_BAAANC010000002.1 coordinate 1,356,014, forward strand.
GATCCGCGGCAACGCGGACTACCTCGCCTCACACTGAGCCATCAACAGGCGCAGGCGACGCCGCGCGGTGCGACCAGGGGGTCCACCGCCTGGCGGTTGGTCCCCTCGGCGGTCTCCACCGGAAGGCCTTCGCGGGTCCAGTACTCGAAGCCGCCGAGCATCTCCTTCACCGGGTGCCCGAGCTTGGCGAACTCCAGCGCCGCCCTGGTCGCGCCGTTGCAGCCAGGACCCCAGCAGTAGGTGACGACGGGAGTGCCGGCCGGTACGACGGTCGCCGCGCGCGCCTGGATCTCCCGTGTGGGCAGGTGGATCGCGCCGGGCACGTGGCCCTGGTCCCAGCTCTCCTGACTGCGGGTGTCGATCAGCATCCAGCCTTTGACCCCGGCGCCAATGTCGGCGGCCACGTCGGAGCAGTCGGTCTCGAAGGCGAGCCGGGCGGCGAAGTGCTCGACAGCGGCCTGCGACGGGGCCGGTGGGACCTGGAGAACTGCTGACATGGTGGCTCCTTCACGAGAGGGAGCCCTCAGCGTCGCGGACCGGCGTACGGCGAGGAAAGTGGCAGGAAAGCCGTCGTACTACGAATTACTGCCATTGCGCGCGACGACCATCGCCCGGGCGCGAGCGGTCTTGATCGCCTTGGTCAGCGTCTCGATGTCGTACGCGCCGTAGTGCCGCTGGCCGTTGATGAAGAACGTCGGGGTGCCGGAGACGCCGCTCAGGTCGGCGGTCTCGACATCGCGCGCGACCCGACCGGCCGCGACGTGCCGCTTGACCTCGTCGTGAACGCGGTCGTTGTCCAGACCGAGCTCCTTGGCGTACCGCATCAGGTCGGCGGGCTGGAGCTTGTCCTGGTTCGCGAGCAGCAGGTCGTGCATCTCCCAGAACTTGCCCTGCGCCGCCGCGGCCTCGGACACCTCGGCCGCGATCTGTGCCCGCGGGTGCACGTCGGTCAGCGGCAGGTGCCGCCACACGTAGCGCAGGTCGTCGTCCTTGAGCAGGTCGCGGACGACGGTCTCCGCCAGTCCGCAGTACGGGCACTCGAAGTCGCCGTACTCGACCAGCGTCACCGACGCGTTCTCCGGGCCGCGGACGTGGTCGGCGAACTGGTCGACGGCGTCGACGAGGTCGACCAGCTGCTCGGCGTCACCGAGCATCGCGGCCGCCTTCTTCGGCGGGGAGAGCAGCTTCGCCAGCCGGAAGACCGTCCAGGTCACCGCCGACGCGATCACCAGCGTGGACAGCAGGCCGACCTTCGCCTCGGCCAGCGCGTCACCCTCGAACGCCAACGTTGCGATCAGCAACGACACGGTGAACCCGATGCCGGCGATCGTGCCGCTGCCGAGCACGCCGACCCAGCCGACCAGCGGCTTGACCTTGCCCTTGGTGAACCGGGCCAGCGCCCACGAGCTGACCGTGACCGCGATCGGCTTGCCGAGCGTGTAGCCGAAGATGATGCCGAGCGTGATCGGCGACGTGAAGGCCCGGCCCAGGAAGTCCAGGTCGATCTGGATCCCGGCGTTGGCCAGGCCGAACAGCGGGACGATCAGGTAGCTGGTCCACGGGTGGTAGAAGTGCTGGAGCCGGTCGTTCGGCGACAGCGTCTGGGTCAGCCCGAGCGTCGCGCTGCGCGCCAGCTCCGGCGTCGGCTGCTCGCGGAACAGCCGGAACAGGCCGCTCGCCTGCTCCAGGTCGTCACGGCCCGGCGAGTACGCCGGCGCCATCAGCCCGATCGCGAGACCGGCGACCACAGGGTCGACGCCCGAGGTCAGCAGCGCGGCCCAGGTGAGAATGCCAAGAAACACGTAGTAGAAGGGGTTGCGGACCCCGGCCAGCGAGAGCGCGAAGATGATGCCGAACGCAATGATTGCCGCGAGCAACGGCATCATCGAGATGTCCTCGCTGTAGACGACCGCGATCACCAGCAGGGCGATCAGGTCGTCGACCACGAACACGGTCAGCAGGAACACCCGGACCCGGTCCGGCACCCCGCGGCCGACGAGCGCCAGCAGGCCGAGCGCGAGCGCGGTGTCGGTGGACATCGCGACGCCCCAGCCGTGCCTGCCCTCGCCGCCGGCGTTGAACGCGACGAAGATCAGGATCGGCAGGATCATCCCCGCTACGCCGGCCACCACCGGCAGCACGAACCGGCTTCGCTCGCGCAGGTCGCCCAGGTCGAACTCGCGCCGCGCCTCCAGCCCGACGACCAGGAAGAACAGCGTCATCAGCCCGCTGTTGATCCAGTCCCGCAGGTCGAGGCTCAGCTCCTCCTGGCCGAGCTTCAGCGCGAAGTCGGTGTGCCAGAAACTCGTGTACGTGTCCGGCATCAGGTTGGCCCAGAGCAGCGCGAGCACGATCGCCGCCACGAGCACGCCGGAACTGCCCGCCTCGGTCCGCAGGAACGCCCGCATCGGCGTCGCGATCCCGCGGGTCCACAACGAGCGGCCGCTCAGCCGCGTCTGGTCGGACACTTCAGTTCCCCTGCCCGCGTCGTACGGCGTAGGACTCCACGTGGGTCAGCATCGCATCCAGCGTCACCTCGAGCGGCCGGGGATCGCGATGGGTCTGAGTGAGCAGTACGCCGCCCTGCAGCGCGCCGAGCAGCGAGGTCGCCAGGCGGTCGGGTTCCGCGTCGGGCCTGAGCTCGCCGCGGTCGCGCATCGCCTGCAGACCGTCGCGCAGGGCGACCTCCCAGCGGTCGAATCCGCCGGCCAGTGCTCGCCGCGTCGCCGGGTCGCTCTCGGCGAGCTCACTCGCGAGGGATCCGAACCGGCAGCCGCCGGCACAGCCGTTGTCGACCTGGCGCTGGACCTGGGTCTTGGCCCACTCGCGGAGCGCGTCGAAGCTGTCGAGCTCGGTCGAGTGGACGACCGCGTCCGCCTGGAGGCCGACGACCGCTTGGACCAGGCTGCGCTTGTCGCGGAAGTAGTGCGTCATCTGCGAGCCGCTCACCCCGGCCGCGGTGCGGACGTTCTCGATGCTCGTGCCGGCCACGCCACGCTCGGCGATCAGGCCGGCCGCCGTACGGACGATCCGCTGCTTGGTGGCCTGGCCTTTCCTGGTGAGCCTCATGCCGGGAAGCCTACGCCGCCGATTGGGATGCACAACCCAAAACTTCGGGTTTACGCTCAGCGCATGACGTATGTCGCGCGGATCGTGGAGGTGCCGGGCAGCGGGCTCCGGCTGGAGCCGGCCGAGGGATCAGTTGCCCCGGACCAGCCGACCGAGGTGAACCTGCTCGGCATGGCGGTGGCGCTGGCGCTGGGTGCGGCTGGGTACGAGCACCACTCGGAGACTCGGGATCCGGAGCTGCAGACGCTGGACGCGCTGCTCGCCGGGGAGGCCGTGATGCCGTGGCGGCACCCGGAGGAGTCGGGCGACGCCGTACTGGTGTGTGAGACCGGGACTGCTGGGCCGCAGTGCCGGGTCGAGCGCCGACCGGCCTGATTCTTTCTCCTGAGCCTCGGTGAGAACTGCACCACCAGGTGATTGAAGGACGAATTAGTCTGTATACAGTACTCCGGGGGTTGTCCTTCGATCCGAGGAGAGTTTCGCGATGACCGATCGTCCGCCGCTGCCGCCGTTCACCGAGGCCACCGCGATCCAGAAGGTGCGCGCCGCCGAGAACGGCTGGAACAGCCGCAACCCGGAGGCCGTCTCGCTGGCCTACACCGAGGACACCTCCTGGCGGAACCGCGATACCTTCGTCACCGGCCGCGCCGAGGTGGTCGCGTTCCTGACCCAGAAGTGGGAGCGGGAACTGGACTACCGCCTGATCAAGGAACTCTGGGCCTACACCGAGAACCGGATCGCCGTACGGTTCGTGTACGAGTGCCGCGACGCCGCCGGCCAGTGGTACCGCTCGCACGGCAACGAGAACTGGGAGTTCGACGAGCACGGCCTGATGCGCGTCCGCAAGGCCAGCATCAACGACCAACCGATCACCGAAGCCGACCGCCTCTTCCACTGGGACGCCCCGGGCCCGCGGCCTGAGGACCACCCGGGCCTGACGGAGCTGGGTCTGTAGTCCTTCCCGCACTGTGGCTTGTCGCCGATCTTCCGGCTATTGCCTGCACCACCACCCGGAAGTGACTCGACTGGACCTGCGGTGTGTCACACAGTCACCAGGCTCGCCGTACCGGGAGCATCGGGCGGGCCGGCTGGCCGGAGCGCGGGAATCCAGGCGGATATTTGACGTGGAACCGGCTAACGGTTCCACGGCTTGAGCCTGCATGATGTGCACTGAGGAACACTCCAGCCTCGGGGTGCCCTGACGATGACTCATGTCTGGAGCCCGGATGGCTGAGTTCGACCCTGTCCCGACGTCTGCCGACGCGTTCGCCCAACTGGCGATCGAGCTGCACGACGCTCCGGGGGTCGAGGAGACGATCGACGCGGTCGTCCAGTTCGCTTTGCAGGCGCTGAGCTGCACGTACGCCGGCGTCGCGCTGCACCGGCGCGGATCCCGTCCGGAGGTCGCTGCGGTCACCGATCCGGTGGTCGCGGAGGTGTACGACCTTCAGATCGACGACGAGGACGGCCCGCTGGTCACCGCGTTGCGAGAACGCACCAACGTGCTCATCCGCGACACGTCCAGCGACCTCCGCTGGCCCAGGTGGGCCGCCAAGGTCGCCGCGCTCGGCGTCCGCTCGGTCCTGGACGTCCCGCTCACCACCGGCACCGGCAGTACGGCGTCGGTCGGCGTACTCGGCCTCTACAGCCCCCAGCCGGACGCCTTCGGCCCCGACGACGAGGCCATCGCCCACATCCTCGCCCGGCACGCCTCCGTCGCGGTCGCCACCGCCCGCCACGAGGAGACGATGGCCCAGGCCGTCGACGCCCGAAAGCTCGTCGGCCAGGCGATGGGCATCCTGATGGAACGCTTCGACGTCGACGGCGACCGGGCCTTCGCCATCCTCAAGCGCTACTCCCAGGACACCAACACCAAACTCCGCGACGTAGCCCAGCACCTCATCGACACCCGCAAACTCCCCCACTGACCAGTACGCCGGGGAGGCGACAGGTCAGGCGGGCCGCGACGGGACGACCACGCGGGTGCTGACTCGCCAACCGTTCGTCGTTCGCACCACCTCGTCTTCGTACACCACGCTGCCTGCTCGTCCGTCCGCCATCACTGAGAGCCCCTTCGAACGCACCCGGGCACGGTTGTCGAGGTCAGGATCGGCGGTGACCACCACGTTGGTGACGTGGTGTCCGACAGGCTGGTCGCCGGGGGCCGAGCTGAACAGTTCGGTGAGCGCCTCCAGGCCCCGGACAATCCCCAGACCGTAGGCCGTCACGTCGTAGGACGCGTCCGGGGTCAGCAGTAGCTCGAGGTCGTCGGATCGCCGGTCGTCCGCGAGATGGCCGTGCAGCGAAACCAGCTCGTGAATGGCCAGCCGGTCCGCGGTCGTCAGTGGCATCGGCGCTCCTGAGAGATCGGTGAGGAAGGATGTGGACGATGACCAACACTAAACGGGGCGAGCGCCCCGCTTCAAGGCGGCCGCAACGCGCTGACGCTGTCGCCAATCGGGCCAAGGTGGTGGCTGCCGCCCGTGAAGCGTTCGTGGCCGAGGGGCTCACCGTGTCTCTGGACGAGATCGCGCGGCGGGCCGGCGTCGGCGCGGGCACGGTTCACCGGCATTTCAGGACCAAAGCCGAGCTCGTCGACGCGGTGCTCGCCGCGGCTGTCGAGGATCTCGTGGTCGCGGCGAACTCTTACGCCTCGTCCGACGACCCAGGCGCGGCACTGCGGGACTTCCTGGTGCGGCTGGTCACCGAAGGAGCGGCGGCCCACGACCTGGCCGCGGGGCTGCAGGTGGACGCAGGCAACGCCGAAGCCGCAACGTCCGGGCCGGTCGCCGATCTCGACCGCGCGATGAGCCTGCTCCTGTCCCGCGCCCGCGACGCGGGGACCGTCCGTCCCGACCTCGACGGCGGAGACCTGGCTGCGATCGTTGCCGCCGCTCACGCGGCGTACGTCCACCCCGCGGGCGGCGACCGCGCCATGATGCTGGTGCTGCACGCACTCGACTAGCGCGGCTCGTCTCAGGAAAGGCGCCAGATCTGCGGGGTGCGATCGGCCAAGGCCTCGAAACCCAGTCGCAGCATGTTGGCCAGGGACGGGTTGTGCCTGCCTGGCTCGGGCTTCCACGAGCCCGTGGTGACCACGTCGCAGCCTTGAGCGAAGGCGTCGGTCATCCGGCGGGTGAGCAGCGCGGACTGCGCGCCTCTGCCCCGGTACGCCGGGTGGGTCGCGCCGCTGCGCAGCCGGCCAACGCCGTCGATGACGTGCAAGGAGCCGGTGGCAACCATCGTGTCGCCGTCCCAGGCGGCGTACGCCGTGGCGTTAGGCCAGTCGGTGTACGCCGCGAGCATGGCGCGGAAGCCGTCGTCGCGCATCTCGTAGGCGTCCACTTGCAACTGCGCCCAGGCATCGGCGTGCTGCGGGCCGATCGGCTCGACGCGGAAGTCGGACGGTGCCTGCTCGACGGGCCCGGCCGTGCGTGTGACCTGGACGGTGGTCTGGCCCGGAGTGATTCCGTACGACGTGGCGATGGCGTCCCAGTCGGACGGAAGCGCACTCGGGACGATGCTCAGGTTGGCCGTCGCACAGCCGACCGTCTTCAGATAGTCCAGGACCTCGCCGATCACCGCCGAGGTCACCGCCCGGTCCAGGCCGAACCCGGACGCCTGGGACCAGAACGACAAGGTGTCCCGCGGTGCGGCCAGAGCCACGACCGAGCCGAACCGGCGGCGGGTCAGCCCCAGCAGCGACGGGCCGGGTCCGGGGATGTCGCCGAAACTCCAGACCAGCTCCGTCTCAGCCCGTTCGATCCGCTCGATCAGCTCCACCCCGCCATCATGCCGGGACCGGCACGGCCGCAGGGCGGTCGGGGCTCAACGCGATCGGTTCCCGTCGACGCATGCGTCACGTGCTCGCCGCGCTGGGTGGACGACGCCGGGGTACCTCGCGGGGGATTGCGTATTCTGCGTCGCAAGTGGAAATCGGCGGACGGGGAGTCTGGTGGCGGGTGGGTGGCAGCCGTTGGCGGGGCCCGCGCACCGGGTCGCGCTGGAGATCTTGCTGGACGGGCCGTTGTCGCGGGCTGAGCTGTCGCGGCGGGTGGGGTTGTCCCCGGGGAGTTTGACCCGGATCACCAAGCCGATGCTGGAGTCGGGGCTGCTGGTCGAGGTGTCGGGTGGGCCCAGTGATCCGCGGGTGGGGCGGCCGTCGCAGCCGCTGGACGTGGTGCCGACGGCGCATCACTTCGTGGGGATCAAGCTGACGGGCGATCAGGCGGTCGGCGTACTGACGACGCTGCGGGCCGAGGTGATCGCCGCGGCCGAGCTGCCGTTGCCTGATCACAGTCCGACGGCCGTTGCGGCAACGGTGGCCGAGTTGACCAAGACTCTGGCGGCGCATCGGCCGGACGGTGAGCTGAGTGGGCTCGGGATCTCGCTCGGTGGGCAGGTCGTCGGCAAGAGCGAGGTGCGATCCGGTTCCTTCCTCGACTGGTACGACGTACCGCTCGGTCAGCTGATGAGCGCGCACACCGACGTCCCGGTGGTCGTCGCGAACGACTTGACCGCGTTGACCGAGGCAACGCACTGGTTCGGCGCGGGGCGTGGTGCGGAGCGGTTCTGCTTGATCACCATCGGCGCCGGCATCGGGTACGGGCTGGTCGTGCACGACCAAGCCGTCGACAGCCCGGACTCCAGCCTGGGCCTGATCGGTCATCACCCGCTGCTCACCGACGGCCCTCGCTGCGAACGCGGCCACATCGGCTGCGCGAGCACCCTGCTCACCACCGACGCCATCGTCAGCCAGGTCAGCGAGGCACTCGACCGCGAGGTCACGTACGACGAGTGCCTGGATCTCGCGATCAAGGGCGAACCCGCGGCCCGCCACGTCATCGACCGCGCCGGGTACGCGCTCGGCCGGTTGGTGGCGACGGCCGCCAACTTCACTCTTCCCGATCGGGTCGTGATCGGCGGCGAGGGCGTCCGCCTGGTCGAGGTCGCCCACGAGGCGATGACGGAAGGCCTGCACTTCGACCGCCACCCGGAATCGACCGATCCACCGATCGTGCTGCTCGACGCCAACTTCAGCGAGTGGGCCCGGGGCGCGGCCGTGATCGCCATCCAGACCTTCGTGCTCGGCAGCTGAATCGCCTGGCGGTAACTGTCTAGGAAATGATAGACAGTTACCCATGGATGATCTGCTCCGCCGCTGGCAGTTCGGCTGGGGGCTGTGCCGCGGCCTCCCGCCGGCGCTCGACCGCCCCACCGCTCTCGACGTCACGCTCGGCCTGCCGCATCGTGACCGTGAACTGTTCGCCGTTCCCGGTACGACGCCCGCGGCGCTGATCGGCGAGGTCCTGCACGCAGCACGGCCGACGTGGCTCACCGTCACCACGCATGAGCCGGAGCAGGCCGTTGCCGAGTTGCAGTCAGCCGGCCTGCAGCTCTTCCCGGAGCAGAAGCTGTTGATGACGATCGATCTGCGAACGCATCCGCAGCCGAGCACGCGACACCAGGTGCTGACGACAACAGAGGGTGCGTTGGAGCGAACGCGCATTGCCGCCTGGCGAAAAGACGACGAAGGCGAGGCTGCGCGCGGGATGATGGCGGTCGTCGGCGGCGACGCCGTTATGCACGACATCCACACCAATCCGGCGTACCGTCGCCAAGGCCTGGGCAGCGTCGTGATGGGCACGCTCGCCCGCCGAGCGCTCGAACGTGGCGCGACCACCGGCCTCCTGATGGCGACCGTCGAAGGCGCCGCCCTCTACCGCAAGCTCGGGTGGGTGCCTCAGGCAACCATGTTGACCGCTAAGGCCGCCTAGCCCGGTGGGCAGCGACCTTCGTGCGGTTCTGGCACGACGTCGAGCAGAACCGCTGGGTCCGGCTGCGGGTCGTGTCGAGGAACAGGTTGTCGCACCGCTCCGCCCCGCACTGGCGCAACCGCGACCAGTCACTGCCCACCACCATCGCCACGGCCGTCGCGAACTCGGCGAGCCACCCCGTAGCAGCGGACACCCCCGGGCTCACGAAGTGCAGATGCCACGGTTCGTCGCCGTCACGCACCAACCGCGGCATCGCGCGCGTCGATTCGAGCAGCGCGTTGACCCCGTCGGCGGCCGCGTCCACCCGACCGTCCACGAGCAACCGCAGTACGCCGTACAGCTCCCGCCCGCCGGCCGCGAACGTCGGCAGGTCGATCTCCGGGATCCGCCACGTGGCCAGCCGAAGCGAAGCCTCCACTCCGGCGGCGTCACCCGCTGAACGCACGCGCCCTTGCGAGAACTCGCCACCGAAGACGTTCGCCAGCGCGACGGCGGCGCTGAGCGAGTCGCGCAGATGATCGGTCGCCTCCACCCGGCAACCCTATCGGCCCAATGACCGATGACAGCGCCCGATCAGGCAACCCGCTCGTCCTTTGGGATGGCTCGGCCAGGTGCCGTGTGCTACCAGGGTCGTAGGCGCGAAGTCGCCAACATCCGACTTCGATCCGATGTGCACCTCGTTGCCGCACACAACAATGATCGTCATGAACCTGGTCCAGAGCCCGGCCCGCGCCTGTTTCGGCCTGGCGGAGGCGACGATCGATCTCGCCGCAGTGAAGGCGAATGTCCGCCACTACCGGCGACAGGTCCGGTCCGGCACGGAGATCATGGCCGTCGTGAAGGCCAACGGCTTCGGCCACGGTGCGGTGCAGATCGCCAGGGCCGCCGTCGAGGCCGGCGCGACCTGGCTCGGTGTCGCGCGCGCCGACGAGGCGCTGGAGCTGCGCGCCGCCGGGCTGACCGTACCGATCCTGGCCTGGCTGTACGACGCGACCGAGCTGATGTGGTTGTCCGACGTCGACGTGAGCGTGGCGACCGTCGCCGAGCTGCAGCAGGTGGTGTCCGCGCCGGGCGTGCACCACGTACACCTCAAGCTGGACACCGGCCTGCACCGAGGAGGCAGTACGCCGGACCAGTGGATCGAGCTGACCCGCGCGGCCGCGCACTACGAGGCGCTCGGCGCGGTCAAGGTCCGCGGCCTGTGGTCGCACCTGTCGCACGGGGACGAGCTCGACGCGACGCACAGTCGTCGCCAGCTCGAGCTCCTGCGCGCCGGGGTCACCCTGGCCCGGCGCGCGGGGCTCGAGCCGTCCGTCGTCCACCTGGCGAACTCAGCGGGTGCTCTCACGCTGGACGCACCGGACTGCAACCTGGTCCGGATCGGCGCCGGGCTGTACGGGATCGACGAGCTGAACAACGGTCTGCGGCCGGCCATGCGGCTCAACACCAAGGTGGCGCAAGTCCGCCGGATCCGCGCAGGAGAAGGCGTTTCGTACAACCACGACTACGTCACGCCGACCGACACCACCATTGCTCTTGTTCCGTTGGGTTATGCCGACGGAATCCCCCGTTCGGCAACCAACGCCTCCGTGCTGATCCGTGGCGTGCGGATGCCCGTCCGTGGCCGGATCGCGATGGACCAGTTCCTGGTCGACACCAGCGACATCCCGGTCGAGCCCGGCGAACCCGTCGTCGTCTTCGGGCCCGGTGACCACGGTGAACCGACCGCTGCCGACTGGGCCCGCTGGGCCGGCACGATTCCGCACGAGATCTACACCGGCCTCGGGTCCCGGGTGCCGCGTCGTTACGAGGAGGCAACCCGGTGAAGGTCGCAGTGATCATGGGCGGCGCGAGCCCCGAGCACGAGGTGTCGCTGGCCAGCGGCGCGGGGATCGCCGAGGCGGCCGCCGGGCTCGGGCACACGGTCATCGAGCTCGTGATCGAGCGCGACGGCAGTTGGCGCGACGGGCAGCACGAGGCGATCGAGCTGCTGCAGGACGCGGACGTCGCCGTACCGGCTCTGCACGGCGAAGGCGGCGAGGACGGTGTCATCCAGGGCTTCCTCCAGCAGCTGAAGGTCCCGTACGTCGGCAGCGGCGTCGCGGCGAGTGCGGTCGGTCTCGACAAGCACCTCACCAAGACGATCCTGCACGCCCACGGCCTCCCGGTGACGCCCGGCATCACGCTCGGCGGCGCGGATCTGCGCGACCCGGAGGCCGCGCACCAGCAGCTGAAGGCGGCCGGGATCGAGTTCCCGGTCTTCGTGAAGCCGAACAACGGCGGTTCGAGCTACGGCGTCACCCGCGTCACCGACGCGGCCGCGTTGACCGACGCGATCGCGAGCGCGGCCTCCGTCGACGGTGCCCGAGTGCTGATCGAGCAGGAGATGCGCGGCCGGGAGATCGACCTGGCCGTGATGCAGTTCCCCGACGGCCGCGTCGACGCCGGGCCGGCGCTGGAGATCCACAGCGACCCGAACCAGCCGTTCTTCAACACCACCGCCAAGTACTCGAAGGGCGCCGGCGAGCAGTTCGTCGTACCGGCGCCGCTGGACGCCGAACTGGCCGCGACCTTGCGCCGTACGGCGATCGAGGTGTTCGAGACCCTCGGCTGCGAGGGCCTGGCTCGCGTCGACTTCTTCGTCCCGGCCGGCGGCGGCCCGGTGGTCAACGAGATCAACACCTTCCCCGGCTTCACGCCCGCGTCGCAGTTCCCGCGGATGTGGGCGGCCGCGGGGATGACCTACGCCGACGTCGTGCAGAACCTGCTGGAGACCGCGCATGCCCGTGCTGCTGAGTGACGACCGGATCACCCGGATCCCCGCGATCGAGAGCGGTGAACCGCTGGTCGACCTCTACAGCCGGGGCGTGTCCGCGCGCGACCGCGTGCTCGTCCGGGAAGGACTCGCGGACCGGCTCGCGATCGCGGACAGCTTCCTGCCGACCGGCGTCCGCCTGTACGTCGTCGAAGGCCTGCGGGAGCTGAAGATCCAGCAGGAGATCTACGACGGCTACCGCGCCGAGCTCGCGGAGCTCAACCCCGGCATCTCCGACGCCGAGGCGCACGTGCTGGCCAGCCGGTTCGTCTCGCCGGTCGAGGTGGCGCCGCACGTCGCCGGGGCGGCGGTCGACCTGACGCTCGTCGGCGAGCACGGCCCGTTCGACCTCGGGACGCCGATCGACGCGACGCCCGAGCAGTCCAACGGCGCGTGCTTCTTCGACGCGCCGAACATCTGCCGCGAAGCCCGCACCAACCGCGCGCTGCTGGCCGACGTACTGACTGCTGCCGGGCTGGTGAACTACCCGACCGAGTGGTGGCACTGGTCTTTCGGCGACCGCTACTGGGCCTTCGCCGAGCAGCGGACGCACGCGATCTACGGGCCGGTTGAGGAAAATAAGCGCACCGATCTATGCTCTAAATACAGCCGTCTGCATACTGGATATTGATAGCAGCCGCCTATCACGTGATAGGCACTTTTGCTTTGACCGCGGGACCGGCGCCCGGGACCGTGGACGCATGACGATGCCAGTCACGGATTCCGTCCCCGCCCCCGATCCCGGGCGTCCGTACCGCGTCCGCGAGCTCGCGACCGAGCGCCGCGGGCTCCGCGGCGCGCTGATGCCGATTCTCCATGCCGTGCAGGAGGAATTCGGCTGGATCAGCCAGACCGACGTGCCGGTGATCGCCGACGTGCTCAACCTGTCGGTCGCCGAGGTGCACGGCGTCGTCACCTTCTACCGCGACTTCCGGCGCGAGCCGGGCGGCCGCACCACCGTGCGGATCTGCCAGGCCGAGGCCTGCCGGTCCGTCGGCGGTGTCGAGCTGGCCGACCACGCCCGACGCACCACCGGCCTCGGCTTCGGCGAGACGACGTACGACGGCCGCCTGACCGTCGACGAGGTGTTCTGCCTCGGCAACTGCGCACTCGGCCCCGCCGTCCAGGTCGGCGACAAGGTCCACGGCCGGGCCACGCCGGCCCGCCTCGACGCGATCCTGGGGGAGGCACGATGACGAAGGTTTTCGTTCCGCGTGACATGGCGGCGAAGTCGGTCGGCGCCGACGAGGTCGCCGAGCGGATCGCCGCGGCGGCGCGTACGGCGGGCGCCGAGGTCGAGCTCGTCCGCAACGGGTCGCGCGGCATGCTCTGGCTCGAGCCGATGATCGAGGTGGAGACCCCCGAAGGCCGCGCCGGCTACGGCCCGGTCGCCCCCGAGGACGTCGACGGCCTGGTCGCCGCCGGGATGCTGACCGGTGGAGCCCACAGCGAAGGCCCGTACCTCGGTCTCGTGGAGGAACTGCCCTGGATGAAGCGGCAGCAGCGCCTCACCTTCGCGCGCGTCGGCGTCGTCGACCCACGCTCGATCGACGACTACACCGCCGCCGAAGGCTTCGCCGGCTTGAAGAAGGCCCTGACCATGACACCGGCCGAGGTGGTCGAGGAGGTCGTCGACTCGGGCCTGCGCGGCCGCGGCGGCGCCGGGTTCCCGACCGGGATCAAGTGGCGCACGGTGCTCGGCGCCGAGTCCGACCTCAAGTTCGTCTGCTGCAACGCCGACGAGGGCGACTCCGGGACGTTCGCCGACCGGATGCTGATCGAGGGCGACCCGTTCGTGCTGATCGAGGGCATGACGATCGCCGCGTACGCCGTGGGCGCGACCGAGGGCTACGTCTACCTGCGCTCGGAGTACCCCGACGCGGTCGAGGCGCTGAACGCCGCGATCGTGACGTGCCGCGACAACGGCTGGCTCGGTGAGGACATCCTCGGCTCGGGCCTGAGCTTCGACCTGCAGGTCCGGGTCGGCGCCGGCGCGTACATCTGCGGCGAAGAGACGAGCATGCTGGAGAGCCTCGAGGGCAAGCGCGGGATGGTTCGCGCCAAGCCCCCGATTCCTGCCCTGGAAGGGCTTTTCGGCAAGCCGACCGTGGTGAACAACGTGTTGTCGCTGGCAACGATCCCGACGATCCTGGCCAACGGCGCAGCGGCCTACGCGGCGTACGGGGTCGGCCGGTCGCTCGGCACCAGCGTCTTCCAGCTCGGCGGGAACGTGGCCCGCGGCGGTGTCGTCGAGACGGCGTTCGGGATCACTCTCGGCGAGTTGGTCAACGACCTCGGCGGCGGCAGCGCCTCCGGCCGGCCGGTCCGCGCCGTCCAGGTCGGTGGGCCGCTGGGGGCCTACCTCCCGGTCGGCCAGTTCGACCTGCCGATGGACTACGAGGCGTTCGCCGCCGCCGGTGCGATGGTCGGCCACGGCGGCATCGTCGTGTTCGACGAGTCGGTGGACATGGCCGCGATGGCCCGGTTCGCGTTCGCGTTCTGCGCGGAGGAGTCGTGCGGCAAGTGCACGCCCTGCCGGGTCGGCGCGGTCCGCGGCGTGGAGACGATCGACCGGATCGTCGCCGGTGACGACCGGCGCAAGAACCTCGTCGTACTGGACGACCTGTGTGACCTGATGACCGACGGTTCGCTCTGCGCGATGGGCGGACTCACCCCACTGCCGGTGCGCAGTGCTGTCCGCCACTTCGGAGAGGACTTCAACGTATGACGCTGCTCAAGGAACCCGATTTCGGTACGCCGGCCCGCAAGGGCGAGGCGACCGTCGAGCTGACCGTCGACGGGATCGCCGTCACCGTCCCACCCGGTACGTCGGTGATGCGCGCCGCCAAGCAGGCCGGCGTCGACATCCCCAAGCTCTGCGCGACCGACAACCTGGAGGCCTTCGGCTCGTGCCGGCTGTGCGTCGTCGAGATCGACGGCGCCCGCGGTACGCCGGCCTCCTGCACGACACCGGTCGGCCCGGGCATGGTGGTCCGGACGCAGAACGAGAAGCTGGGCAAGCTGCGCCGCGGCGTGATGGAGCTCTACATCTCCGACCACCCGCTGGACTGCCTGACCTGCTCGGCCAACGGCGACTGCGAGCTGCAGGACATGGCCGGTGTGACCGGCCTGCGTGAGGTCCGGTACGGGTCGGGCGTGGACGCCGGAGCGAACCACATGGACCTGCCGACCGACACGTCCAACCCGTACTTCGACTTCGAGGCGTCCAAGTGCATCGCCTGCTCGCGCTGCGTCCGCGCCTGTGACGAGGTGCAGGGCACGATCGCGCTGACCATCGAGGGCCGCGGCTTCGGCTCCAAGGTCGCGGCCGGCGCCGGCGTCTCGTTCATGGAGTCCGACTGCGTCTCCTGCGGTGCCTGCGTGCAGGCCTGCCCGACCGCCACGCTGCAGGAGAAGTCGGTGATCGAGCTCGGCATGCCGACCCGCTCGGTGATCACCACCTGTGCGTACTGCGGGGTCGGCTGCTCGTTCAAGGCCGAGCTGCGCGGCGACGAGCTGGTCCGGATGGTCCCGTACAAGGACGGCGGCGCCAACGAGGGCCACTCCTGCGTGAAGGGCCGGTTCGCCTTCGGTTACGCCAACCACCCCGACCGGGTGATGGAGCCGATGGTCCGCGACTCGATCGAGGACGAGTGGCGCAAGGTCTCCTGGGAGGAGGCGATCGGCTTCACCGCGCGCCGGCTGCGCGAGATCCAGGCCGAGTACGGACCGGGCTCGATCGGTGGCATCACCTCGTCGCGGACCACGAACGAAGAGGTGTACGTCGTCCAGAAGATGGTTCGCGCGGTCTTCGGCAACAACAACGTCGACACCTGCGCGCGGGTCTGCCACTCGCCCACCGGGTACGGACTGAAGCAGACGTTCGGCGAGTCGGCCGGTACGCAGGACTTCAAGTCCGTGGACGACGCCGACGTGATCCTGGTGATCGGCGCGAACCCGACCGACGCCCACCCGGTGTTCGGCTCCCGGATGAAGAAGCGGCTGCGCCAGGGCGCGCAGCTGATCGTGGTCGACCCGCGCAGGACCGACCTGGTCCGCTCGCCGCACATCGAGGCCGCCCACCACCTCGCGCTCGCCCCGGGCACCAACGTCGCGATCGTGAACGCGATCGGGCACGTGGTCGTCACCGAGGGCCTGGTCGACCGCGCGTTCGTCGACGCCCGCTGCGAGGGCTTCGAGGAGTGGGAAACGTTTATTGCCGGCCCGGAGCACAGCCCGGAGGCGGTCGAGGAGATCACCGGCGTACCGGCTGCGGAGGTACGCGCGGCCGCACGGTTGTACGCGACCGGCGGCAACGGCGCGATCTACTACGGCCTCGGCGTCACCGAGCACAGCCAGGGCTCGACCACCGTGATGGCGATGGCGAACCTGGCGATGGCGACCGGCAACATCGGCCGCTCCGGCGTCGGCGTGAACCCGCTGCGCGGCCAGAACAACGTGCAGGGCTCCTGCGACATGGGCTCGTTCCCGCACGAGCTGCCGGGCTACCGGCACGTCTCCGACGACGGCGCCCGCGACGTCTACGAGCAGCTCTGGGGTACGCCGCTGCTGAACGAGCCGGGCCTGCGGATCCCGAACATGTTCGACGCCGCGATCGACGGCTCGTTCAGGGCGCTGTTCGTGCAGGGCGAGGACATCGCGCAGTCGGACCCGAACACCGCGCACGTGTTCGCCGCGCTGGGCGCGCTCGACCTGCTCGTCGTCCAGGACCTGTTCGTCAACGAGACGGCGAAGTTCGCGCACGTGCTGCTGCCGGGTACGTCGTTCCTGGAGAAGGACGGCACGTTCACCAACGCCGAGCGCCGGATCAACCGGGTCCGCCCGGTGATGGCGCCGCAGACCGGCAAGCAGGAGTGGGAGATCATCTGCGAGCTGTCGCAGGCGATGGGCTACCCGATGCACTACGACTCGTCCAGCCAGATCATGGACGAGATCGCGCTCACCACCCCGACCTTCATGGGCGTCTCGTTCGCCCGGCTCGACGAGGCCGGGTCGATCCAGTGGCCGTGCAACCTCGAGCACCCGGACGGTACGCCGGTGATGCACGCCGACGAGTTCACGCGCGGCAAGGGGCGGTTCATGGAGACTGTGTACGTGCCCACCACCGAGCGGTCGACCCGCAAGTACCCGCTGATCCTGACCACGGGGCGGATTCTGTCGCAGTACAACGTCGGCGCGCAGACCCGTCGTACGGCGAACGTCGCGTGGCACCCGGAGGACATCCTCGAGCTGCACCCGCACGACGCCGAGGTCCGGGGCATCTCCGACGGCGACACGGTGTCGCTGGCCAGCCGGGTCGGGCGGACCACGCTGCACGCGAAGCTGTCGGAGCGGATCCCGGTCGGGGTCTGCTACACCACGTTCCACCACCCGGTGACCGGCGCGAACGTGATCACCACCGACAACTCCGACTGGGCGACGAACTGCCCGGAGTACAAGGTGACCGCGGTCCAGGTCGACCTGGTCGTCGAGCCCTCGACGGCTCAGCGCGAGACGGTCGCGGCGGGCCACTGATGAGCGCGACCACACTGCCGCCGCACGTCCGGCTGGCCAACGAGATCGCGCGGCAGTTCGCGCACAAGCCGGCCGACGTCGCGGCGACCACGATCGCCAACCACATCAAGGCGGTGTGGGACCCGCGGATGAAGGCCGCGCTGGTCACGCACGTGGAGGCCGGCGGTGAGGACCTGGACCCGGTCGCGGCGCTGGCGGCTCAGCAACTGAAGGCCCAGTAGTGCCGAGACCCGGCCACCGGCACGCGGCGGCGTCCCTTGCGTGGGACGTCGCCCGCGAGCTCGCCCACGCGGCTGCTGCCACGCTGGCGCCGCGATCACTGCCGCTGTCGGCAGCCGACGGTACGACGCTGGCGACGCGTTTGGTTGCGCCCGCCGCTGTTCCGCCGGTGGACCGCTCAGCCATGGACGGCTACGCGGTCGCCGGCGCCGGGCCTTGGCAGGTCGTCGGCACGATCCTGGCGGGCTCGCCGGACCTGCCGGAACTGAGTGAAGGCCAGGCGTACGCGATCGTCACCGGTGCGACTGCCCCGGACGGGACGACTGCTGTGCTGCAGGACGAACTTGCTCTTCGTACTGGTTCTGAAGTTGTGGGAGATGTAGTTCCCGGACAGCACATTCGCCGCGCTGGTGAGGAGTGCGTCGCGGGCGAGGTCCTGCTGCCCGCCGGCGTTCGGATCGATCCCTCGGTGCTGGGGTTGGCTGCCGCGGTGGGGCTTGATCGGCTGATGGTGATTCCTCGGCCTCGGGTGGCTGCGTTCGTCACCGGGGACGAGCTCGTGCAGCGCGGTCCCTCCGGGCCCGGCCGGGTGCGGGATGCGATCGGGCCGATGCTGCCCGGGTTGATCGAGCGTGCGGGCGCGACCTGTACGGCGGTCACGCAGCTTCCGGACTCGCGGTCGGCGCTGGTCGACGCCTTGGCCAAGACCGACGCTGACCTGATCCTGGTCTCCGGCTCGTCGGCCTCCGGGCCCGCGGATCATCTCCGCGCCGGACTGACCATGCTGGGCGCCGAGCTGGTGATCGACGGCGTCGCCTGCCGGCCGGGGCACCCGCAAGCGCTGGCCCGCTTCGACGACGGGCGGCTGGTGATCGGCCTGCCGGGCAACCCGTTCGCTGCCTTGACCGCGTTCCTCACCCTCGGCGTCGCCGCGCTGCACCGGATGCGCGGCCTCCCGCTCCCGACGTTGCCCGTGGCACCTGTCCCCGGCGGTCTCGCCGGACACCCGACCAGCACCCGCCTGGTCCCCGTCCGCGTCACGCCGCAAGGCGCCGTACCGGTTGGTCACGCCGGCTCCGCCATGCTCCGCGGCGCGGCTGCCGCCGACGCACTCGCGATCATCGAGCCCGGCCCAACCACCGCCATCACCGCCCGCCTGCTGTCCCTCGACCCGGGCGCTTCCCCCTGGACGTTCTGACCAGCACGATCACCGTCGGGCAGCGACCATCGCGGCGATGGTGGTGCGCATGTTCCGGCCCAGTTCGTCGAGGCGCCGTCGGCAGTTCTCGTCGGCGCGGCTCGGGTCGGCGAGCACGCCTTTGCGCATCCCGCTGTCCCCCGGCCCATGCGTGAACGCCTGCCTGATCACGGTCCCGTCCCCATCAGGACGCAGCCAGTACTCCCAGTGCGCGAACGGCACCACCTCGTCGCCGTACACGTCCCAGCCGAACCGCCCTTCCGGCTCCGCCGCGGTGACGACACACGTCACGTGCGTCTCGAACCCGTCCGGGAACCTGTTCCCGGCCGCGAACCGCGACCCGACCCGCACAGGCTCGTCCAGCCAGCGTCCGTAGACGCATTCGGGGCTCCACTCGCCGTACCGGTCGACGGCGGTGATCATCCGCCAGACCTCACCGACGGGCAGCCCGACCGGTACCTCGACCTCGACACTTGCTCCGGTGACTCCGTAGTCGTTCATGCCCGCGACGTCGGCGGCGCCGGACGGGTCTCGACATTTCGCCCGGTCGACGCTCCCCCGCCCCGGTTACGCTGGCGGGATGAACGAGGGGCTGAGCATCGGGCAGGTGGCGGAGCGGACCGGGTTGAGCGTGCACGCGCTGCGCTTCTACGAGCGCGAAGGCATCCTCGCCGAGCCCGTACGGCGGGAGTCCAACGGCCGCCGGATCTACAGCGAGGACGACGTCGACTGGCTGGAGATGTGCATCCGGTTCCGCTCGTCGGGCATGCCGCTGGACACCATCCGCCGCTACACCGACCTGGTCCGCCAGGGGCCCGGCAACGAGTCCGAGCGTCTCGCCCTCCTGCAGAGCCACCAGAAGCACGTCGAGGAGCAGTTGGCGGCTCTCACGGCGTGCCACGAGGTGATCACCCACAAGGTCGAGATCTACGAGCAGCACCTCTCCCAGGGCACCGCCGACTGCCTGTGGACCGTCCCCGTCGACAACTCCGCCGAGTCGGCGGTCAGCTGAGCGCGTCGAGCGCCAGCCGGACGTCGGCGCTCGTCGAGTACACGTGGAACGACGCCCGCAGCCGACCGTCCCGTACGGCGGCCCGCACGCCCGCGGCCTTGAACGCCTCAGCAGCGCCCGGCACGTCCGCGCTCACGATCGCCGAGTCCCCCGGCGGCAGCCCGAGCCCCGCGCGAAACTCGTTGGCCAGCGCGAGATTGTGCGCGTGGATCTTCTCGACGCCGATCTCCTCCAGCAGCTCCAACGCCGGCGCCGCGCCGACGAAGCTGAACCACGCCGGTGACTGGTCGAAGCGACGGGCATCAGCAGCGAGACGCATCGTCGTCCCGTAGTACGAACCGTGGACGTCGTCAGCGGCGTACCAGTTGGCGTGCAGCGGCCGGCAGCGCTCCTGAAGCTCGGGCGAGAGGTACCCGAACGTCGCACCCCGCGGCGACATCATCCACTTGTAGCTGTGGGCAACCAGCGCGTCCACGCCGGTGACGTCGACCGGCAACCAACCGACGGCCTGGCTCGCATCGAGCACCACCAGTGCGCCGATCTCCTTGCTTGCGGCAATCACCGCCGGAAGATCGAGGACGGTCCCGGTCGAGGACTGGACAAGGCTGACGGCAACGACGTCGACCCCGGGTACGATCGCCGCGACCAGTTCCCCGGTCGACGCCCCGACCACCTCGACCCCGCGATCGGCGTGCACCTGCCAGGGGAACACGTTCGAGGTGAACTCGACCGAGTCGGTCAGCACCTTGGCGCCGTCCGGCAACGCGCTCGCGATCGGCGAGACCGCGGCCGAGACCGTACTACCGACGAACACGTCCGCCGCGGGCGCGCCGATCAGCCGGGCGAACGACTCGCGCGCCCGCGTCGTCGATCCGTCCCACGGCTCCCAACTGGTCGCCCCGACGTGCCAGTCCGCCAGGGCCGCCTGCAAGGCCTCCCAGGCGGGGCGCGGCGGCAGCCCGTACGAGGCTGTGTTCAGCCAGCCCGGCTGCGGCTCCCAGAGGTGAGCGAAGTCGGCGACAGCGGTCATGCGTGCTCCTCGGTCCGGACGGTGGCTCGAGGTGTGGGTTGACCTAGAGCGCGGTCTAGATCCTAGGTTCTGGACACACCACTACCGAGGAGTTCGCCGTATGCGATACCGCACTCTTGGCGCGACCGGCATCGAGGTCAGCGTGCACTGCCTGGGCACGATGATGTTCGGCGCGGTCGGCAATCCCGACCACGAGGACAGCGCCCGGATCATCCACGCCGCGCTGGACCAGGGCATCAACTTCGTCGACACCGCCGACATGTACTCCTCCGGCGAGTCCGAGGAGATCGTCGGCAAGGCGCTGAAGGGCCGGCGCGACGACGTCGTGCTGGCCACGAAGGTGCACTTCCCGATGGGCGAGGGCCCGAACCGCGGCGGCAACTCGCGCCGCTGGATCACCCACGAGGTCGAGCAGAGCCTGCGCCGGCTCGGCACCGACTGGATCGACCTGTACCAGGTGCACCGGCCGGACCACCGCACGGACGTCGAGGAGACCTTGTCGGTGCTGACCGACCTGGTCCGGGCCGGCAAGATCCGCGCCTTCGGCTGCTCGACGTTCCCCGCCGAGGACATCGTCGAGGCGTACCACGTGGCCGAACGCCGCGGGCTCGGCAAGTTCCGCACCGAGCAACCGCCGTACTCGCTGCTCGCCCGCGGGATCGAGCGGTCCCTGCTTCCGACCACCCAACGCCTCACCATGGGCGTCCTGACCTGGAGCCCACTCGCCTCCGGCTTCCTGTCCGGCAAGATCCGCAAGAACCAGCCCGTCGACCTGTCGGTCGGCCGAGCCGCCCTGACGCCGTTCCGGTTCGACCCCACCATCCCCAGCAACGCGGCGAAGTTCGACGCGCTGGAGCAGTTGATCGAGGTCGCCGAAGGGCTCGGCCGCACCCTCCCGGAACTGGCGCTCGCGTTCGCCGTCACTCACCCCGCGGTCACCTCGGTCATCACCGGTCCGCGCACGATGGAGCACCTCGACAGCACGCTGAAGGCCGCCGACCTGACCCTGGACGACAAGACCCTGGACCGGATCGACGAGATCGTCCCGCCTGGCACCGACCTCTACCCTGCCGATGGAGCCTGGCGGCCGGTGTCGCTCACCGACCCCACCCGACGCCGGCGTCCCGTCGCGGAACGCTCAGCCGGCTGAGCCCGCTTACTGACTGAGGCCGGCGTGGACCTTGGCCGCCAGCTTGAGCAGCTGGGCCCGCTCGGTCGCGGTCAGCGGGGAGAGCGTCGAGTTCTCCACCTTCTGTACGACGGTGCGCGCGGTCGTGAAGGTGCGCCGGCCCAGGCCGGTGAGCGCGATCCGGTAGCGCCGGCGGTCGTCCGGGTCGCGCTCCCGCGACACCAGCTCGTCGTGGAGCAGCTCGTCCATCAGCCGGACCATGTCGCTCGGGTCGAGCCCCAGACCGCCGGCCAGCGTGCTCTGCGCGGACGGACCTTGGTCGGCCAGCTCCGCGAGGGCCGCGAACTGCCACAGCGTGATGCCAGGTCGTACGGCGAGACGCTCCGCGATCTCCCGCCGGCCGGCCACACCCACCTTGTGCAGCACGAACGTGGTCATCCCCAGCAGCGTCTCCATGGCAGTCCATTGTAGGGTCGAACCAATCGTTGGTAATTCCCCACTAATTCGGAGGATCTGCATGGACGCGCTCTACCCGCGACTGCTCGTCGACGACTTCCCGGCGACGGTCGAGTTCTACCGCGGCGTCCTGGACGAACTGTTCGGAATTCAACCAGTGAAGGTGATTCCGGAGGCGGCGTACGCGAACTGGGACCTCGGCGGCGAGACCGCGCTGGTGCTGTTCGGCCGCGCGGGCCTGAACGCCGCACTGGGTCTGGAAGCGGAAGGGCCCGCTGCGTCGTCGGCGAGCAACGCGGCCGCGTCCGCGACGACGGCGGCTGCCTCTTCCACGAGCATGATGCTGGTGTTCAAGGTCGGCGACGTCGACACCGCCGCGCGGATCGTCGAGAAGCACGGCGCGACCCCCGTCGCGGCCGCGCAGGACCGCCCGCAGTGGGGACCGAACCTGCGCACCGCCCATCTCCGCGCACCCGACGGCACCCTGCTGGAGCTCCAGTCCTACTGACAGCGGCGTCATCGGCTGCTACGCCACGTATTTCTTCGATCCGGTGCTTTTATTTCGCCGCCACCGGGGCACCGGTCAGAAGACAACGAAGGACAATCGAGAGAAGAAGCTGAGTCCGATGGCACTGCCGCAGTCGATCCGCAACGCCGGGGAGCCCTGGACCACCCAGGACCTGCACGAGCTCGAGGAACTGGCGGCCGACAACTTCCCACCCTGCGTGATCGGCCTGCGGCTCGGCCGCCCCGAGGACGCGATCGTCGACCAGGCGCTGCGGGCCGGCGTTAAGCTGACCCCACTGAACCGCCCGCCGTACGGCGTCCGGCCGGCGGCCGGGCGAGGGCCTGAAGGGGAGGACGACCGATGAGCTTCGACCGACCAGGAGTGCCCCACCCCGGGAACCCGGCCAACGAGGCGGAGACCGAGGAGATCCTCGAGGAGGAAGGCGTCGACGTCAGCGACGGCCGCCTCGACGGTCGCGACCACCCCGGCGGCCCGTCCGCCGGCCCCCAGCCGTACACCCCTCGTCACGCCACCAAGCCACCCGCCGAGGACGAGCCGAGCTGACCTTCGCGACGGCGAACGGGACGATCTCGCGGCACGGCGGCCGCCTGCGCACCCAAGAGGGAGCACGGAGGTCGAGTTCTCCGTGGACTACCGTGTTCGGAGCAGCATCGGCCGGCGCGGAGGGGATGACCTGTGGCAGTGACCATGCGCGATGTGGCGCAGCACGCGGGGGTGTCGCCGAAGACCGTGTCGAACGTGATGAGCGGATATCCCTTCATCCGTGAGGAAACCCGGCAACGGGTGCTCGCCTCGATCGATGCGCTCGGCTACCAACTCAACATCTCCGCCCGCAACCTCAAGTCCGGCCGCACCGGCATCATCGGCCTCGCCGTACCGGAGCTCAGCCAGCCGTACTTCGCCGAGCTCGCCGACGCCGTGATCACCGCCGCGGAAGGCCACGGCCTGACCGTGATGATCGAGCAGACCGGCGCCGTCCGCGAGCGTGAGCTCGCGACCCTCGCCCGTCCGCGCGGCCCGCTCGTCGACGGACTGCTGTTCAGCCCGCTCGCGCTGGGACCCGACGACGTCGGGCACCTCCGGACCGGGACCCCCATGGTCCTGCTCGGCGAGCGGATGTTCCACGGCCCGGTCGACCACGTGATGATCGACAACGTCGCCGGCACCCGCGCGGTCACCGAGCACCTGCTCGCACTCGGCCGCCGCCGCATCGCCGTCATCGGCACCCACCCCGGCGAGCTCGTCGGCACGGCCGCGATCCGGTACGACGCCTACGCCGCCGCCCTCGCCGACGCCGGCGTCGAGCCGATCGACCGGCTCGCCATGCCGGCCGACCCCTGGCAGCGCCGGACCGGCGCCGCCGCGATGGAGGCGCTGCTCGCCTCCGGCGCCAAGTTCGACGCGGTGCTCGCGCTCAACGACACGCTCGCCGTCGGGGCACTGCACACGCTGATCAAGCACGGCGTGCGGATTCCTGACGACGTGGCCGTCGCCGGGTTCGACGACATCGACGAGGCCCGGTACGGCACGCCGAGCCTGACCAGCGTCGATCCCGGCCGCGGGCAGATCGCCGCCACCGCCGTGGACATCCTGGTCGCCCGGATGAACGGCGACGACACCGACCACCGCGAGATCGTCGCGCAGTACGAACTGCACGTCCGCGAGTCCACCACCGGACACTGATCGGGCTGAACCCTTGACGCCCTCCGCGGGCGACGGCATCATCCTTCTACACCGATGTAGAACACCGATGTAGAACGTGGCCCCACCGCCCCCTCGGGAGGACACGAGATGACCGTTCCCCACCCTTCCCGCCGTACGCTGCTGGCCGGCGCCCTCGGGCTGGCCGGCGCCGCCGCCCTGAACGGCTGCGGCTCCGTCGGAGGTCCCGAGGCCCGGGTCCGCGAGTGGAACCTGTTCGGCGGAGGTGACGGCGCCCGGCTGCTCCAGATCCACGACAAGTTCGTCGCCGAGCACCAGGACATCGTGTTCGAGGCGCACACGCTGGCCTGGGGCCCGCCGTTCTACACCAAGCTCGCCATGTCCGCCGCCGGCGGCCGAGCGCCCGAGGTCGCGACCCTTCACCTGTCCCGCCTGAAGGGTTTCAGCCCGGGCACGATGCTCGACCCGATCCCGCTCGACCTGCTGGCCAAGGCCGGGATCACCGAGCAGGACTTCCTGCCCGAGACCTGGCAGCGGTGCCAGGTCGACGGTCAGTTGTACGCCGTACCGCTCGATCAGCACCCGTTCGTCCTCTACTACAACACCGAGATCTGCCAGAAGGCCGGGCTGCTCGGCCCCGACGGCCGGATCAAGCCGGTCAAGGGTGTCGACGCGTTCTTCGAGATGCTGAAGGCCGTCAAGGACGTCACCGGCAAGTTCGCCGCGTCGGTCGAGACGACCAACCCGTGGCGGCTGTGGTGGACCCTGTACGGCCAGCTCGGCGGTGAGTTCTTCGACGAGTCCGGCCAACAGCTGGTGCTGGACGACGCCAAGGCGCTGGAAGCCCTGCAACTGATGGCGAAACTGGCCACCGACGGGCTGACCCCGAAGTCGGCCGACTACCCCGCGCTGGTCGCGCAGTTCAGCAACGGCGACGCCGGGCTGAGCTTCAACGGCGAGTGGGAGGTCACGACGTACCAGGCCGCGAAGATGCCGTTCAGCATGGCGCCCTTCCCGGTCGTGTACGACGTCCCGAAGTTCGCCGGTGACTCGCACACGTTCGTGCTGCCGCACCAGGCGAACCGCCGCGACGCCGACACCGCGGCGACGGTCGAGTACATCGCCTGGATGCTGAAGAACAGCGCCGACTGGGCCGCCGGCGGCCACATCCCGGCGTACCAGCCGGTGATCGCGAGCCAGGAGTACCTGGCGCTGAAGCCGCAGGCCGAGTACCGCTCGGTCGCGCCGGACGTGCTGTACGACCCGGACGCGTGGTTCAGCGGTTCGGGCGCGCAACTGCAGAACGAAGCGGGAGCCGCGTTCTCGGGGGTGTACTCGGGCGCGTCGACGCCGCGGCAGGCGCTCGACCAGTTCAAGGCCGCCACCCGGAAGCTGCTCGACACCCCGTCCCCGGTCTGACAGGAGCTGACCCGATGGCCGTGCAGACACCCGCCCGCCCCCGTACGCCGGACGCCACCGCGTCGCCACCACGCTCTGGTCCGCCCTGGACCGAGCGGTGGGGCGGACTGTTCTTCGTCGCGCCGTTCGGGTTGTTCTTTCTGTTCTTCCTGCTCTGGCCGACGCTGGCCGGGCTGTGGAACTCCTTCTTCAACACGAGTCTGGCCGGGGTCAAGCAGGAGTTCCTCGGCCTGGCGAACTGGCGTGAGCTGTTCGGCGACCCCGCGGTCTGGGACTCGCTGAAGAACACGCTGGTCTTCACCGCGATGAGTACGCCGCCGCTGGTCCTGACCGCCCTGGTGATGGCGCTGCTGGCCAACCGGCGTGGCGTCTTCGGCTGGTTCCTGCGGTTCGCGTACTTCGCGCCGTTCGTGCTGCCGGCCACCGTCGTGACGCTGATCTGGGTGTGGATCTACCAGCCCGGCTTCGGCCTGGTGAACGGGCTGCTGACGTCGGGCGGGTTCGCCGAGATCGACTGGCTGAACACCGAGAACCGGGCGATGCTCGCGGTGGTGATCACGACGGTCTGGTGGACCGTCGGGTTCAACTTCCTCCTGTACCTGGCCGCGTTGCAGGGCATCCCGGCGCAGCTCTACGAGGCCGCTTCGATCGACGGCGCGAACGGCCGGCAGCAGCTGTTCCGGATCACGCTGCCGATGCTCAGCCGCACCACCGGGCTGATCGTCGTACTGCAGCTGGTCGCGTCGCTGACGATCTTCGACCAGATCTACCTGATGACCGACGGCGGACCGAACTACGCGACCCGGCCGATCATCCAGTACATCTACGAGAGCGGCTTCACCAGCTACCGGATCGGTTACGCCTCGGCGGTGTCGTACCTGTTCTTCCTGATCGTGGTGATCGTCTCGGTGGCCCAGTTCAAGCTGTTCGCCGGCCGGAAGGAGGCGGAGCGGTGAACCGGCTCAGCTACCCCAAGGTCGCGATCGCAGTCGGCGGGGCACTGCTCGCACTGGTCTGGCTGGTTCCGTTGCTCTGGGCCCTAGACACGTCATTGAAGCCCGAGCCGGAGACCACCAGGACGCCGATCACCTGGCTGCCGGGCGATCCCACCTTCGACGCGTACCGCAGCGTGATCGAGCAGGGCTCGCTGCTGCGCTGGTTCCTGAACAGCACGATCGTCGCGGTGCTCGTGACCGGGCTGACGCTGCTGGTGTCGGTGCTGGCGGCGTACGGGTTCTCACGGACGACGTTCCCGGGGCGGAAGGTGATGTTCGGGCTGCTGATCGCCGGCATCCTGGTCCCGCCGCAGGTGCTGATCGTGCCGCTGTTCCAGGAGATGACCGCGCTCCGGCTGGTCGACACCTACTGGGGCATGGTGCTGCCGCAGGTGGTCGCGCCGGTGATGGTGTTCGTGCTGAAGAAGTTCTTCGACGGCATCTCCCGCGACTACGAGGACGCCGCCCGGGTCGACGGCGCGAACCGCTGGCGGATCGTCTGGGCCGTGATGGTGCCGATGTCGCGGCCGATTCTCGTTGCCGTCGGCATCTTCACCTTCATCGGGGCCTGGAACAACTTCCTCTGGCCGTTCATCGTGACCACCGACCCGTCGATGATGACGATCCCGGTCGGACTCGCCAACGTGCAGGGCTCGTACGGCCTGCGCTACGCCCAGATCATGGCCTCGGCCCTGCTCGGCGGACTGCCGCTGCTGATCGTCTACGGACTCTTCCAGCGGCACGTGGTCCGCGGTGTCGGCGACGCCGGCATCAAAGGCTGAGTACTTCCCACCACCACCAAGGAGCATTCCCTCGTGCCTTCTGCCTCACTGATCCTCGATCCCTCCTTCACCGTCGCCCCGGTCAACCGCCGCACGTTCGGCACGTTCGTCGAGCACATGGGCCGCTGCGTCTACACCGGCATCTACGAGCCCGGCCACGCGACCGCCGACGAGGACGGCTTCCGCAAGGACGTCCTGGAGCTGACCCGGGAGCTCGGCGTCTCCCTGGTCCGCTACCCGGGCGGCAACTTCGTCTCCGGCTACCGCTGGGAGGACGGCGTCGGCCCGCGGGCCGACCGGCCGCGCCGGCTGGAGCTGGCCTGGCACAGCATCGAGACCAACCAGTTCGGCCTGGACGAGTTCGTCCGCTGGTGCGCGAAGGCCGGCGTCGAGCCGATGATGGCGATCAACCTGGGCACGCGGGGCGTTCAGGAAGCGCTCGACCTGCAGGAGTACGCCAACCACCCGAGCGGTACGGCGCTGTCGGACCTGCGCGCCGAGCACGGCGCGGCGTCGCCGTACGGAATCAAACTGTGGTGCCTGGGCAACGAGCTCGACGGGCCGTGGCAGATCGGGCACAAGACTGCGAGCGAGTACGGGCGGATCGCGGCCGAGACCGCGCGGGCGATGCGGATGGTCGAGCCCGACCTGGAACTCGTGGCCTGTGGATCCTCGGGATCGGGCATGCCGACGTTCGGAACCTGGGAGCGCGAGGTGCTGCGCGAGTGCTACGACGTGGTCGACCACATCTCGTGCCACGCGTACTACGGCGACGACAAGGACGACCCGGCGTCGTTCCTGGCCTCGGCGGTCGACATGGACCGCTTCATCGACGCGGTCGTCGCGAGTGCCGACGCGGTCGGCGCCGAGCTGAAGAGCAGCCGCCGGATCGACATCTCCTTCGACGAGTGGAACGTCTGGTACGGCGACCGCTCGCGGCGGACCGACGGCGACCCGGACGCGTGGGAGGTGGCGCCGCGGCGGATCGAGGACGAGTACAACCTCACCGACGCCGTTGTCGTCGGCAACCTGCTGATCTCGTTGCTGCGGCACAGCGACCGGGTCGCGGTTGCTTGCCTGGCACAACTGGCGAACGTGATCGCCCCGATCATGACCGAGCCGAACGGCCCGGCCTGGCGGCAGCCGACGTTCCACCCGTTCGCGATCACCTCGCGCCTGGCCGCGGGTCAGGTGCTGCGGGTGCAGACCACGTCCCCGACGATCTCCACCGAGAAGTTCGGCGAGGTCGAAGCGGTCGACGCGGTCGCGACGTACGACGACGGCAAGCTCGCGGTCTTCCTGGTCAACCGCTCGCTCGACCAGACCATCGAGGTCTCGGTCGACGTCAGCCGCACCGGCGTCACCACCGTCCAGGAGGCGCTCACGATGGCCGACGACGACCGCCTGGCCGTGAACTCGGCGACCCAGCCTGACCGCGTCGTACCGCGGGAGACCGAGGGCGTGCGCCTGGAGAACGGCAAGCTCACAATCAGCCTGCCCCCGATCTCCTGGACGGCGCTAGCCCTTGCCTGAATGACCTGACTTGTCGTCGTCGTCCTTCTTGCGGAGGCCTCCCTTGTCGTCACCGGGCTCAGTGCTGGGCCCGGTGGTCGGGGTGCGGAGGCCTCCCTTGTCGTCGCCGGGTCCGACGGTCGGGTTCGGTGTGGTGGTGACCGCCTTGGGCTCCAGCGTCGGCGGGAACCAGAGCGGCGCCGGGGACTCACCAGGAGTGCCGGGGTCGAAGGCCGACCAGACCGCTGTTCCGCCGGCCACCAGACCGGCGGCCGCCACCAGCCCGAGCAGGCCGGTGCCCGCCCAGGCGGCGTACCGGCCCAGGCTCCGGCGGCCGGCTTCCGTGCCCGTGCCGCCCGTCTGCAGGACGACGGGCCGGCGTCGGGTGTCCGGGCTCTGCTCCATGACTCGATGGTGACCCATCACGGCCGCCGAGGGCCATCGGACCTTGGTACTAGTACTCCCCGCGCTGAGCGTTCCGCTGGGCCCACAGCGCCGCCTGCGTCCGGTCGGTGACGCCCAGGCGCTGGTAGATGTTGGTGAGGTGCGCCTTGACTGTCCGCTCGCTGATGCCCATCCGGCGGGCGATCGACTTGTTCGGCAGCCCGTCGCTGATCATCTGGAGCACCTCCTGCTCCCGGCCGGTCAGCTTGGTCTCCGGGCCGGGAGCACGCCGGTTGGTGAGCAGCACCCGGGCAGCCTTCGGGTCCAACGGCGACCCGCCCGCCACCACCTCGCGGATGCCGGCCAGGATCACCTCCGGCTCACTGTGCTTGAGCAGGTAGCCCTCGGCACCGGCCTGCAGCGCGTCCAGGATCCGCGCCTGATCGCTGAACGACGTCAGCACCAGCACATGCGCCTCCGGGTCGGCCGCGACGATCTGCCCGGTCGCGGCGATCCCGTCGGTGCCAGGCATCGACAGATCCATCAGTACGACGTCCGGCCGCAACTCGGCGGCCATCGCCACCGCCTGCGCGCCGTCAGCGGCCTCACCGACCAGCTCCAGGTCGTCGGCCGTCCCCAGCAGCTGCGCCAGCCCGGTCCGGACGATCGCGTGGTCGTCGGCAATCAGCACCCGGATCATCCGACTGGCACCTCGACCTCCACCCGCGTTCCCTGGCCAGGAGCGGCCCGGACTGTCAGCATGCCACCTGACTCCGCCAGCAGGTCACCGATCGAGCGGAGACCCAGGTGCCCGCCGGTACTACGCTCTTCCAGCCGCGACTCGTCGAAGCCTCGCCCGTCGTCGTCGATCACTAGTGTGGCGACTCCGTCGCTCCGCCCGGCGCTGATCAGGACCTCCCGCGCTCCACTGTGCGAGGCGACGTTGCGGACCACCTCCTGAGCAGCCCGGAACAACAGAGCCGCTACGGCCGGCGGCAGGTGCTCTGCCTCCTCCGTCTCCAGCCGTACGTCGATGCCCGCGCGTTCCAGTCCGGCCGCCAGCTCGGCCAGCGCCGAGGCCAGACCCTCCTCGACCAGGTTGGGCGGGTAGATGTCGACGAGCAGCGAGCGCAGCGACCCGATGCTGCCGCGGAGCCGCGACGCACTGTCGGCGATCAGCTCTGCGCGCTGACCTTCGGTGGGGTTTCCCAGCCGCATCGCGTCGAGGGCGTAGTTGAGCCCGGTGAGTTCCTGGACCACACCGTCGTGCAGTTCACCAGCGATTCGCCGCCGCTCGGCGTCGGACGCCTCGACCGCGTGCCGGAGCAGCCGCTCGCGGTCCCGTTGCTGCCGCTGAACGCGGCGGGCCAGCGACCAGGCGAAGGGGATCTGGACCAGCTCCAGCAGCAACAGCGCTCCCAGGGACGGCGGGGCGAACCGCTGCCAGGCGGCCTGCCCCGCCTCGGTCACCGCCTGGTACCGGAAGTACGCCTCGAACAGCATCGGCTCGCCGTTCGGGCCGCGCACTCCGACGTACACCTCGAGCAGCTTGCGGTACGGGATCTCGAACCTGTTCTCCGGCCGGCTCAGGTCGCTCACCTCGGACTCGACGCTGCCGCGCACCCGCAGTGCCTCGGCCTCGTCCGGGCCGAGCGGGAAGCGGGTGCCGATCAGCCGCGGCTCGTCGGAGTAGACGACGCGCCCGTCGGCGTCCCACAGCTTCACCCGGACCAGCGACGCCTGCAGCACGTACTGCCGCATCGCGGTGTCGAAGGCCCGCAGCGCCTCGGGCTGACCTGCGATCACTCCGGCGGTCAGGCGCGGCTCGACCACTCCGCGCGCGGTGACGTAGGTGACCTGCCGGGCCGACTCCGCTGCCTGCTCGGTCCCGGCCTGGCGCGCGACGAACGCGATCAGCGCCGCCAGCGACAGCAGCACGATCAGGCCGGCCGCGGTGAACCGGACGAGCAGTCCGACCGTGGACAGCGGTTCACGGTCCGCACGCGGACGTCGCAGTTTCACCATGCGGGGATCGTAGAGGCGGATCGCCGCCGCCGGGCAGCCCGACAACCGTCCTAGTACCAAGGTCCACTACCCGTGCCGACCTCGGCCCGGTGAGTGTTGTCGGCATGAAGCTACCGCTCTCGCTCACCGTCGCCGGGCCCGCCGCCCGGGTGCAGCTCCCTGCACTCGCGGCAGCGGCCGGCCTGGTCGTGCTGCGAGTCGGTGTCGTCCTGCTCCGCCCGTGGCCGCTCGCCCTGGCCGTCGACCACGCCCTGTCCGGTACGCCGGACAACCCGCCGGCCGTGCTGGTCTTCGCCGCTCTGGCGACCGTCGTCCTCAGCGCGGCGATCGGCCTGCTCGACATGGCCGGCCTGCGCATCGTCGAAGGAGCGGCCGAGCGGATCGGGGCGGGGCTGCGGGCAACGATGTTCCAGCAGACCATGACCAGGTCCCTGCGCTGGCACGACCGGATGCGCAGCGGTGAACTGGTCTCGCGGCTGACCACGGACGTCGGCCGCGTGCTGGACGGCGTGGTCGCGGTCTCCACCTCGTTCCTGCCGGACGCG
Source organism: Kribbella lupini (assembly GCF_039529595.1). Taxonomy (NCBI): domain Bacteria; kingdom Bacillati; phylum Actinomycetota; class Actinomycetes; order Propionibacteriales; family Kribbellaceae; genus Kribbella; species Kribbella lupini. The sequence goes on from NZ_BAAANC010000002.1 coordinate 1,388,107, forward strand.
GTGATGCTGGTCGCCGTACTGGGGCTGCTGTTCGCCTTCGACCCTGGACTGGCCCTGATCGGTCTGGCCGTCGTACCGGTGCTTGCCGTGCTGGCGGTGCGGCAGCGCCGGCTGATCAGAGCGGCTCAGCAGGACGCCAGGACGGAGTCCGGTCGGCTCGCTGGGACCACCACCGACCTGCTGCGCAACGTGCGCGCCGTCCAGGCTTTCGGGCGAGCGGATCGAGCAGCTGCGGTGTTCGGCACACGCAACCGCGCCGTACTGGGTGTGGAGCTGCGGGCGATCGACGTGGATGCCCGGTGGACTCCTGTCGCGGACATCGTGCTTGCGGTCGGTACGGCGTTGGTGCTGGTCGTCGGAGGGCGGCACGTCCTGGCTGGACTGCTCACGACGGGTCAGCTGCTGGTCGTACTCGCCTACCTGCGAGACCTGTACTCGCCTGTCCGTGGGCTGACCCGGCTGTCCGCCGTACTGGCCAAGGCGGGTGCCAGTGCGACCAGGGTGCGGGACGTCCTGGAGTGCGACGAGGCTGTCACCGACAGGCCAGACGCTCGGCCGGCGCCCGCGATCAGGCAAGGCGTTCGATTCGAGCGGGTCGGCTTCGGCTACGAAGCGGCTCATCCGGTACTGCGTGACTTCGACCTGACAGTTGCCGCCGGTGAGACCGTCTGTCTGCTCGGGCCGAGCGGCATCGGCAAGAGCACGCTGCTGCACCTCCTGCTCCGCCTGTACGACGTGGACGCCGGCCGTATCCTGATCGACGGCGTGGACCTGCGCGACTGCACCCAGCGGAGTCTGCGCGAGCGGTTCGCGTTCGTCCCGCAGGACCCGTGGCTGCTGGACGCGACCGTCGCCGAAAACATTGCCTTCGGCAACGCAGAGGCGACCCGGGCCGGCGTCCTGCTGGCCGGCCGGGCGGCGCTGGTGGACGAGTTCGCCGGCCGGCTTCCCGACGGCTACGACACTCCCCTCGGCGAGGGCGGCGTCCGGCTCTCCGGCGGTCAGCGTCGCCGGGTCGCCCTGGCCCGGGCCGCGGTCTCGACGGCCCCAGTCGTACTGCTGGACGAACCGACCGCGTCGCTCGACCCGGCTTCGGCCCACACCGTGATCGAGGCGATCCGGACCACGACGGCCGACCGCACGGTCCTGCTCGTCACCCACGACCACGACCTCGCGGCGATCGCCGACCGGGTCGTCACCCTGCCCACCCGCGTTCTCCAAGTCACTGGAAGGAGGTGAGCACCATGCTCCGGATCAAGCCGACCATGCACCACGGCCGTAGCCGGTCCCGCAGCCGCTCGCGCAGCCGCAGCCGGTCCCGCAGCCGCTCGCGCAGCTGATCACCAGGCCCGCCGATCGCCGATGGGCGGTCGGCGGGCCGGCCCTTCGACAGGAGAGCCCCGATGACGCAAGCAGTCGACGCCGAAGACCAGCAGCCGGTCTGGCAGTCCGCCGAAGGCTGCGAGCTGCCCGGCGGGACTCTGGCCGTCGAACGGCTCGGAGTGGGACACCGGTGCGAGACCTGGCTGGTCTGGTCGCCGGTGCTGTGGGCGCCCGCCGTACTCAAGCTGGCCAGGCCGCACCAGATCAGACACCCCCGCGCTGTGAAGACCCTGCAGCGTGAGACCGCAGCCCTGGCAGGCAATCAGCACCCCGCGCTGCCTCGTCTCCTCGCCGACGGGACCAGGGACGCCGTACCGCATGTCCTGCTCGAGTACGTCGACGGGCCGTCGCTCGCGGACGAGCTGGACGAGCAGGGTCCGCTCAGTCCCACCGAGACCGCCCTACTCGGCGCGCAACTTCTCCCCGCTGTTCTCTCCCTACACCGCCGGGGGATCGCGCACCTGGACCTCAAACCCGAGAACGTCGTACTCCGCGACAGCCGCCCGGTGCTGATCGACTTCGGCTCAGCCCGCCGGCTCGGCTCCCTCCAACCAGCAGGCCACCCGGTCGGGACTCTTGGCTATGCGTCACCCGAGCAGGAGTCCTGTCAGCCGGTCACTGCGTCGATGGATCTGTACAGCCTGGGTGTCACGCTCGCCGAGTGCCTGACCGGCGAGGAGCCGATCATCCAGCAGTTGCTCTCACCAGAGCCGGCGGACCGCGGCACACCTGAAGAGGCCCTCATCGCACTGGCCACCATGGCTGGCGAGCTCCGCCCCTGGCCTGACTGGCTCGACCGGTACGCCGGTGCGGTCAGAGCACCCGTTCCCGGCGGAACCGGGTGATGCTGATCCCCGGACCAACCTCCACCTGCTCGAACTCGTGGTAGCCGCGGCCCAGGTACAGCTTGATCGCCGGGGCGTTCGCCGTGCCGGTGGAGACCAGGGACAGGCCGCGGGGTTCCAGGTCGTCGAGGGCGTCGAGCAGGGCGGTCGCGTGGCCCTTGCGGGCGTGCGCCGGGTCGACGACCAGGCGGGTGATGTCGACGGTCTCGGGGTCGGGGAACTCGTAGGCGACGGCGGCGACCAGGAGGTCGTCGGTGAAACAGCCGAGCCAGTGCTCGGTCGACGCCATCAGGCCGGCCAGGTCCTCCTGCAGCGGCGGGATCCCGTCGAAGCCGATCAGGGCGGCCTCGACGGCGTACGCGCGGTGCTGGACCTCGAGCAGGCGTGGCGCTATCCCGGGGTCGGCCGGGTCGATCGGACGGATCACCAGTCCACGCTAACCCGATAGCGTGTCAGGCGCGCCGCCGAAGCCGTGGCTGGTCCGCTCGAAGGGATACGTGTGAAGGTCTACCGGGACAGCTGGGGAGTGCCACACCTTCGGGCCGATGACCCACTGTCGCTGGTTCGGCTGCAGGGGCGGAACGTCGCCGGAGATCGGGCCTGGCAGATCGAGACGCAGCGGCGCAAGTATCTTGGCACGACCGCCGCTTTCCTCGGGGCGGTCGGCGTTGCCTGGGACACCTTCGCCCGGCAGGCTCGCCTGGCCGACACCGCCGAGCGCTGCTTCCGGGCGCTCGACGGCGACACCCGCGCGTGGGTCGAGGCGTACGTCGCCGGCGTCAACGAGGGCCTTCCGGCCGGCGCCGCCCAGGCTCCGGAGTTCGCGAAGACCGGCCTGACCCTGCAGGAGTGGGAGCCGTGGGCGCCGCTCGGGATCTGGATGGCTGTGCACATCCTGTTCGCGGGATTCCCGTCCAAGCTGTGGCGTGAGCAGGTCGCGCTGCACCTCGGCGACGACGCGATGGACGTGTTCACCTCCGAAGGACCCCGTACGTCGGGCAGCAACGGCTGGATGATCCCGGGCGCTCTGACGGCGACCGGTACGGCGCTGATCGCGGGCGATCCACACCGGTACGTCGAGAGCCCCGGCGTCTACCAGCAGCTCCGGCTGGCCTGCCCGGCGTACGACGTCCTGGGCCTGGCCGTTCCGGGCATCCCCGGTATCGCCCACTTCGGCCACGCCGGCGACGTCGCCTGGGCGATCACCAACGCCTCGGCCGACTACCAGGACCTGTACGAGGAGCAGCTCCGCCGTACGGCGGACGGCGTGGAAGCGCTCGGGCCCGACGGCTGGGAAGCCGCCACCGTGCACACCGAGTCGGTGGAGATCGCGGGACGGGACGCCGTCGCGGTCGAGGTGATCGAGACGGCACGCGGGCCGGTGGTGATCGGCGGTCCGGATGCCGATCGCGCGGTCAGCCTGCGGTATCCGCCGCGGGTCACCGGGCGGCTGGGCTTCGAGGTGCTTCCCAGGTTGCTTCAGGCAACGGACGTCGCGGCGGTCGACGCGGCCCTGGAGAAGTGGGTCGAGCCGGTCAACGTCGTGCTCGCGGCGGACACCTCGGGTGGCCTGCTGCACCGGACGGCCGGGCTCGTTCCGCGACGGGATCCGGAGAACCAGTTGCGCGTCGTACCGGCCTGGGAGTCCAAGCACCAGTGGGAGAGCTGGATCGACCCGATGCCAAGGGCAACGGTCGACGGCGTGGCGGTGATGGCGAACGCCCGGGACCTGGCCGCGCCGCTCGGGGTCGAGTTCGCCGCGCCGCACCGGTTCCGGCGGATCCATGAGCTGCTGACCGCGCGGGACGGCTGGACGGTCGAGGACATGCCGACCATCCACACCGACACCTGGCTGGGATCGGCCGGCAGCATCGTCGACCCGATGCGCGACCTCGCCGACCTCTCGCCCGACGCTGCGGAGCTGCGCGGCCGCCTGCAGCGGTGGGACCGCCGGATGGACGCGACCAGTACGACGGCCTCCAGCTACGCCGCGATCCGGAAGGCGCTGAGCCGCCGGATCACCGCCCACCCGGCGATCGCGGCGCTGGACGACATCGACAGCACGGAGATGTTCCTGCCGTACCTCGACCTGCTGACCCACGTCTCGTTCGCGCTGGAGAACCTGTTAACCAGTGACCTGGACATCGACTTCGCCGCGCTGCTCCGGGAGTCGCTGGAGGAGGTCGCCGCGAGGAAGCCGCGTGGATCGTGGGGTGAGACCCACCAGTTGTCGCCGGTGCAGCTGATCCGAGGCCCGCTGTTCACCCGCGACGAGGAGCCGATCGACCTGGGGCTGTCCGGCGACCACCACTGTGTTTGGTCCACGTCGAGTGTCCCGGGGACGACCGACCTGACCGTACGAGCCTCGGTCGCGCGGTACGCCTGGGATCTCGGTGACCGCACGAAGAGCGGGTGGAGCGTGCCGCTCGGTGCGTCCGGCGTACTGGGCGACGAGCACCACCACGACCAGCTCCCGTTGTGGCTGCGCGGTGAGCTGGCGCCGATCGTGACGGACTGGGATCAGCTGACGCCGGAGTAGGTGGCGGCCCGGGCACCGGGCGAGGGGTCAGGGGGTAGTGCCCGGGCCGCCAGGCAGTGCAGCAGATCACTGCCTCTTCGGTGGTGGCGAGTACTGGTCGCACGCCACCGGGCAGGGGGTCAGGCGGTCAGCTGAAGGAACCGGCGGAGGGTGACAGCTGCTGCGAGGACCGCTGCGCCGCTCAGGAGGACCGCCATGCCTCCGGTGGTCCAGGTCGTGGGGGTGGTCGCTCGCATGGTGTTGATCGCGGCGAGGTACAGCGCGTTGGTCAGACCGGCAGCCGCGGCCAGGGCGGCGGTCGCTCGGACAGCCGGCCGGTCCAGGTCCAGCTCGTCCGCGGCTGCCACGAGGCAGGCGACGAGGCCGGCGGTGATCGGCAGGGTGTAGAGCGCGGCCATCAGGACGCCGCCGCCGACCATCAGGTAGAGGAGGTCGAAGACCACGGCGACGCCGGCCAGCACACCGGCGTACAGGGCGAACATCGGGTGGAAGGCCCGCGTCAGGACGGTGGTCCGGGACGGCGGGGCGACTACCTGGGGGTGCAAGACATCCTTTCTGGGAACTCGTACGGGGTCAGGGACGGAGGGCGGACGGCTGCCGGCGGCGGCCCGTGCGCCCGGGTGCGGCTGCGGTGCCGTCGTGCACCGCCGTGATGCCGCCGGGCAGCCGTCCTGGGAACTCGACCGGTTCTCCCTGCAGGGCATCACCACCTTCCGGTGAGCGAGCCGGAGGGGGCTCAGCCGTCGAGCTGGTGCTGCGGCTCGGCGGAGCCGATCGCGATCTTGCGCGGTTTGGCGTGATCGACGACCGGGATCTTCAGCGTCAGCACGCCGTCGGCGTACGCCGCCTGGATGTTCTCGGTGTCGAGGGAGTCGCCGAGGAACAGCTGCCGGGAGAAGACGCCCAGCGGGCGTTCGGCGATCTGCTGCTCGACGCCGCCGGGCAGGCCCACGGGACGGCGTTCGGCCTTGACCGTGAGGACGTTGCGCTCGACGCTCAGGTCGATCGCGTCGGGCGAGACGCCCGGAAGATCGAGCACGACGAAGTAGTCGTCGCCGGAGCGGTAGGTGTCCATCGGCAGGCTCGCGGGCCGGGACCAGGTGCCGGTGGCCGGGCCGAGCAGCTGCTGGGTGATCCGGTCCAGTTCACGGAAGGGATCGGTGCGCATCAACATCGTTTCCACCTCCTGTTGTCGACCAGTTCGGTGTCAACACGCACTACTTTTCTACCGCGTCATCGGAAGGATGACAAGTCCCTTCGTCAGCTTTTTGGGGACGAAGGGCAGCTCCTGGGTGGAGCGCACCGTCGACCCGGTGCGCTCCACCCCGACGGAGCTAGCTCAGGACCTTCTTCTCGTCCCGAGGCCTGTGGTCGTGGCTCGCGGCGCGGCGCTCGACCGGCTGGTGCTCGGTGCGTGGTGCCGGGCAGACCGGGCCGCGGCGGATCGGTCCGCCGCCCAGCCGCCTGCTTTTCCACTGCTTCTCGTCGTAGTCGTAGTAGGTGTCGGTCCCTCCAACGCTCACAGCCGTCCTCCCTGTCACCCCCCGGTGACCCCCCTCCTGCTGACTGCCCAACAGGCTGGTACCCACCCACAGTCCGTCACCAGACCCTTGCAGCACAAGGGATTGACGAAACTGTGTTGGTCCTGATCAAACCGCCCAGATGGCCACGGAACGACCGGAAAGCGTTACCCCGTCGGTGACCAGGTCGCTCGTACCGAACGTCATCACCTCGTACGACGGAACGCCGTCCACCGGCACCACGCGCTCTTCCGCACCGAGGTTGACCACCACGCGCAGCTTGCCGCGGCTGACCACCAGCCACTCGCCGTTCTCGTCCGACGTCACCGCGACCGAGCCGAGCCGGTCGTCCCGCAGGTCCTCGCTGCGCGCCCGCAGCGCGAGCAGGTCGCGGTACCAAGCGAGCAGCTCGTGGTGCGGCGACCGGTCCACCTCGGTCCAGTCCAGCACCGACGCCCGCCAGGTCTCCGGGTCCTGCGGGTCCGGGATCTCTTCCGCGTCCCAGCCGAACGCCGCGAACTCGCTGCGCCGCCCGTTCCGGACGGCGTCGGCCAGCTCCGGCTCGTCGTGGTCGGTGAAGAACCGCCACGGCGTCGACGCGCCCCACTCCTCGCCCATGAACAGCATCGGCGTGTACGGCGACGTGATCACCAGCGCCGCACCGATCGCCAGCTGGCCCGGCGTCAGCCCCGGCCGGTCACCGAGCGCGCGGTTGCCCACCTGGTCGTGGTTCGAGGTGTACGCCAGGAACTCCGAACCCCGGTGCTTCGCCGGATCCACGGGCCGGCCCCAGTCCTTGCCGCGGAACGACGAGTACGAGCCGTCGTGCAGGAACACCTGGGTCAGCGTCTTCTCGAACACCCCGGGCTGCGCGAAGTCCTCGTAGTACCCGGCCCGCTCACCGGTCAGCAGCGTGTGCAGCGCGTGGTGGAAGTCGTCGCTCCACTGCGCGGTCATCCCCAGCCCGCCGTCGGCCACCGGCGTCACCATGGCCGGGTCGTTCAGATCCGACTCGGCGACGAGCCCCAGCGGCCGGCCCAGCTCGGCCGAGAGCGCGGCCGTCTCCTCCGAGAGCTGCGCGAGCAGGTGCCGCGGGCTGTCGTCCTGCAGAGCGTGGACGGCGTCCAGCCGCAGCGCGTCCAGGTGGAAGTCCCGGAACCACCGCAGCGCGTTGTCGCAGATCCAGCGGCGCACTTCGTGCGAGCCCCGGTCGTCCAGGTTGACCGCCGGGCCCCACGGCGTCGTGTGCTTGTCGGTGAAGTACGGCCCGAACGAGTCCAGGTAGTTCCCGGACGGGCCGAGGTGGTTGTAGACGACGTCGAGGCAGACCGCCAGGCCGACCGCGTGGCACCGGTCGACGAACTGCTGCAGCGCCTCCGGTCCGCCGTACGGCGCGTGGACGGCGTACAGGTCGACGCCGTCGTACCCCCAGCCGTGCTGGCCCGGGAAGGCGGCCACCGGGAGCAGCGACACCACCTGGACGCCGAGCGCGACCAGGTAGTCCAGGTGGCCCGCGGCGGCCTCCAGCGTGCCCTCGGGCGTGAAGGTCCCCAGGTGCAGCTCGTAGAACACCGCGCCGCGCACATCCCGGCCGGCCCAGTCCGAGTCGCTCCAGCCGAAGCGGGACGCGTCGAACACCCGGCTGGGCCCGTGCACACCTTCGGGCTGCCAGGGGCTGCGCGGGTCGGGCATCGGGTCGCTGCCGTCGACGGAGAACGCGTAGTCCGTCCCGTGCCCGGCGTCAGCGACCTCCAGCGACCACCAGCCGTCGTCGGCCTTGGTCATCTCCAGGGACTCACCAAGGACCAGCGAAACAGCCGAGGCGTCAGGGGCCCAGACAGAGAAGGTGTGCATGCGGTCAGCCTCTCGCGAGCAGCGCCACCGGAAGCTCAGCCAGCAGCTCGTCGATCCGAGTCGCTCCACTACCCACGGACCGTCCGGTCAACACGTCCTTCCAGTCCCCCGACGGCAGTACGACGGTCGAGTCGCCCCAGCCGCCCAGCCGGTGCAGGGCGACCGGCAGCCGGGTCGCCAGCGTGATCACCGCGTCCCCGCGGGCGAACGCGACCGCGTGCCCGTTGGACGTCGGCAGCGGCCGGTAGCTGCCCGCAAAGGCGTCGGCGTTCTGCCTGCGCAGCCGGAGCGCGCGCGACGTGACCAGCAGCTTCTCGTCCGCCAGGTCCTGCGGCGACCCGCCGCCGTCCAGCCGGGCCAGCCGCCGGATGCGCTCCTCGTAGTCGACCGGGCGCCGGTTGTCCGGGTCCACGAGCGACAGGTCGACCAGCTCGGTCCCCTGGTACACGTCGGGTACGCCGGGCATGGTCAGCTGCACCAGCTTCTGCCCGAGCGTCGCCGCCCGCACGTACGGCGCCTGCGCGTCGGCGAACCGCCGTACGGACTCCAGCAGCTCGGAGTCGCCCAGCACGGCCGTGGCGAAGGCGGCCACGGCCTCCTCGTACTCGCTGTCCGGTGAGGTCCAACTGGTGTGCCGCTTGCCCTCGCGGATCGCCTTCTGCAGGTAGGCCTGCAGCCGGTCCTCGGCCAGCGGGCCGTCGTCCCACGTCCCGAGCAGGGTCTGCCAGACCAGGTACTCCGTGCTGCCGTCGAGCAGGGGCCCGCGGTAGTCCTCCGACTGCGTCCGCCACGACCGGACCGCCTCGACCCACGCAGCAGGCTGCTCGGACAGCACGCCGAGCCGCGCCCGGACGTCCTCGGACCGTTTGGTGTCGTGCGTCGACAGGGTGGTCATCGTACGCGGCCAGTGGTCGTTCAGCCGGGCGGCATAGGCGTGGAACTCCTCCGGCGAGACGCCGAAGTGCTCCGGGTCGCCACCGACCTCGTTCAGCGAGCTGAGCCGGAACCAGCGGTAGAACGCGGTGTCCTCGACCCCCTTGGCCATCACCGGCCCGCAGGTCTGCTGGAACCGCACGATCAGCTCGTGCCGCGCGTCCTCGTCGATCCGGCTCGCCGTCCCGGCCTCCCGGCCGAGCAGCAGGTCGCGGACCAGGTCGAGCGTCTCCTGCTGCTCCTCGTCCAGGTTGCGCCGGGCGAGCTCGGCCACGTGCTCCAGCACCGCGACTGCCTCCGTCGGAGCCGGCTCACCCGGTACGACGTACGCCCGGTACCGGTCGAAGTTCACCAGCAGCTCGACGACGACCTCGTGGAACGCCCGCCGCGTGTGGTCGCGCAGCCGGACGTCGTCCTGGCAGATCCGGGCCAGCAGCTCGACCAGCCGGTGCACCTCGGCGTACTGGCCGTGCTCCACGATCTCCCGCTTGGCCTCCTCGACCACGGGCGCGAAGTCGGCCGGCTCGCCGGTCAGGTCGGCGTGGTACGCCGCCAGCGGTGCGGCGCCCGCCGGGTCGACGAACAGGCCGCCGACCCGCAGCAGGGCGTCGTAGCCCGTCGTACCGGCACAGGGCCAGTCACGCGGCAGCTCCTCGTCGCCCTCGAGGATCTTCTCGACCACGACCCACGCACCGCCGGTCCGCTCGGCCAGGCGGCGCAGGTACCCGCGGGGGTCGGCCAGGCCGTCCGGGTGGTCGATCCGGAAGCCGTGCAGCTTGCCCTCGTGCAGCAGAGCGAACAGCAGCTCGTGGGTCGCCTCGAAGACCTCCTGCGTCTCCACCCGGACCGCGGCCAGGGTGTCGACGTCGAAGAAGCGCCGGTAGTTCAGCTCCTCGTCGGCGACCCGCCAGTGCGCCAGCCGGTACCACTGCGCGGTCACCAGCTCGTCGATCGGCAGGTCCTCGGTCCCGGGGCGCAGCGGGTACTCGTGCTCGTAGTACCGCAGGACCGGCTCGTCGCCGCTGCGGTCGACCGACAGCTCGTCGTCGGCCAGCACCTTGCCGATCCGGTTGCCGAGCACCGCCATCAGGAGCGGCTGGTTGCCCGAGCCCCAGTCGACGTCGAACCACTCCGCGTACGGCGAACCCGGCCCGTCGCGCAGCACCGACCAGAGCGCGGTGTTGAGCCGGGCCGGCGTCGGCACGGCGACATGGTTCGGTACGACGTCGGCGATCGCACCCATCCGGTGGTCGGCCAGCTTGTCCGTCAGCCGGTCGAACGCCGGCCGCCCGCCGGCCGGCTCCGACAACCTGCTGTGGTCCACCACGTCGTACCCGTGCGTCGAACCCGGCGCGGCCTGCAGGATCGGCGACAAGTAGGCGTGCGAGACCCCGAGGTCGTGCAGGTACTCCACCACGCGCGCGGCGTCGTCGAACCCGAAGGCGGCGTTGATCTGCAACCGGTACGTCGACTGCGGGACCGCCGTCATCCGGCGGCCTGCCGGGGCCGGGTCAGCACGATTGTGCCGTGCGCCTCGATCCGGATCGTGCTGCCGGCCGGGTGCTCGCCCTCCTCGGCGCGACCGGTCGGCCGGATCGTGTCGACCACGACCGACCAGACCTCACCGAACTCCTTGGGCGGCAGCAGGAAGTCCTGCGCCTGGTGGTCGCTGTTCAGCAGGATCAGGAACGAGTCGTCGACCACCGGCTCGCCGCGCGGGTCCGGCTCGGAGATGGCGTCCCCGTTGAGGAACACGGCCACCGCACGGGCGTCGTCCCGGCTCCAGTCGCCGTCCTGCATCTCCTTGCCCTCCGGCGTGAACCAGACCAGGTCGCCGAGCCCGTCGATGCCCTGGTCGCCGTGGAAGAAGCGCCGGCGCCGCAGCACCGGGTGCTCGTTGCGCAGCTGGACCAGGCCGCGGGTGAACTCCAGCAGGTCCTGCTGCTCCTCGTCGAGGTCCCAGTTCACCCAGGCCAGCTCGTTGTCCTGGCAGTAGACGTTGTTGTTGCCGCTCTGGGTCCGGCCCAGCTCGTCGCCGTGCGCGAGCATCGGGACGCCCTGGGAGATCAGCAGCGTGGTCAGGAAGTTGCGCTGCTGCTTGGCCCGCAGGCTGCGCACGCCCGGGTCGTCGGTCTCGCCCTCGGCGCCGCAGTTCCAGGACCGGTTGTGGCTCTCGCCGTCGTTGCCGCCCTCGCCGTTGGCGTCGTTGTGCTTGCCGTTGTACGAGACCAGGTCGCGCAACGTGAACCCGTCGTGCGCGGTGACGAAGTTGATGCTCGCGATCGGGCGGCGGCTGTCGTCCTGGTACAGGTCCGACGAGCCGGTCAGCCGAGAGGCGAACTCGGCCAGCGTGTACCGCTCGCCGCGCCAGAAGTCGCGCACGGTGTCGCGGTACTTGCCGTTCCACTCCGTCCACAGCGGCGGGAAGTTGCCCACCTGGTAGCCGCCGTCGCCGACGTCCCAGGGCTCGGCGATCAGCTTCACCTGGCTGACCACCGGGTCCTGCTGGACCAGGTCGAAGAACGCCGACAGCCGGTCCACCTCGTGGAACTGACGGGCCAGCGTGGCCGCCAGGTCGAAGCGGAAGCCGTCGACGTGCATCTCGGTCACCCAGTAGCGCAGCGAGTCCATGATCAGCTGCAGCACGTGCGGGTGCCGCATCAGCAGGCTGTTGCCTGTCCCGGTCGTGTCGTAGTAGTGCGACTTGTCCTGGTCCACGAGCCGGTAGTACGCCGCGTTGTCGATGCCCTTGAACGACAGCGTCGGGCCCATCTCGTTGCCCTCGGCGGTGTGGTTGTAGACCACGTCGAGGATGACCTCGATGTCGGCCTCGTGCAGGGCCTGGACCATCGTCTTGAACTCGGTCACCTGCTGACCGCGGGTCCCGTTGGACGAGTAGGCGTTGTGCGGGGCGAAGAAGCCGATCGTGTTGTAGCCCCAGTAGTTGGACAGCCCACGTTCCTGCAGGTGCCCGTCCTGGGCGAACTGGTGCACCGGCATCAGCTCGACCGCGGTGATCCCGAGCCCCTTGAGGTGCTCGATGATCGCCGGGTGCGCCATCCCGGCGTACGTGCCGCGGATCTCCTCCGGCAGCGCCGGGTGCGTCTTGGTCAGGCCCTTGACGTGCGCCTCGTAGATCACCGTCTCGTGGTAGGCGTGGCCCGGCGGCCGGTCGTTGCCCCAGTCGAAGAACGGGTTGGTGACGACCGACAGCATCGTGTGCTCCCGGTTGTCCATCGTGTTCAGCTCGTCGGGCTTGGCGAACCGGTAGCTGAACAGCGACTCGTCGGCGTCGACCTGCCCGTCGATGGCCTTCGCGTAGGGGTCCAGCAGCAGCTTCGACGGGTTGCACCGGTGCCCGGCGGGCGGGTCGTACGGGCCGTGCACGCGGTAGCCGTAACGCTGACCCGGCTGCACCGACGGCAGGTACGCGTGCCACACGAACCCGTCCACCTCGGTCAGCTGGACCAGCTGCTCCGAGCCGTCGTCACCGATCAGTGCCAGGTCAACTTGTTCGGCAACCTCCGAGAACAGCGCGAAGTTCGTACCGGAGCCGTCGTACGTGGCTCCGAGGGGATAGGGACGACCAGGCCATTTCTGCACGCGACGACGGTACCCATCCCTACCCCCTTTCGAAGAACGGCGGTGTGTTTCACCACCGCGAATTCACCTCAGCTGACGATGACCGCCTTGGTACTACTCACGGTAGTCGCATGGTCCGCGTCGGCCAGCCAGACCACTCGGTAGTACGACGTACCGCGGGCGGTCGGCTTGATGCTGAAGCCGTAGTTGCCCGTGGTGTTCAGCTTGGTCGTGGCGACCGTCGGCCAGCTCGTACCGGTCAGGCGCTGCAGGTACGCCGTCGTCCCGGGGTGCTGGGGGCGCAGGTAGCCGTAGACCGACGTGGTGGTGCCGAGCTTGATCGCGGCGGCCAGGTTGATCGTGATCGTCGGCTTGACCTCGATCGTGGCGTTGCCGCTGCGTGAGCCGAGCAGGTCCGGCGAGCCGTTGTAGCCCCACGCGTACACCGTGGAGACGGTCGGCTTCTGCACCGACGACGCCTGGCCGGTGCCGTCGGAGGTGACCCGGGCGACCTCCCGCCAGGTGGAGCTGTTCTTGGCCCGCGCGTAGAGCGACAGCGGTACGCCGACCAGCGAGGCGCCGGAGTCCTTGCGAGTGGCGCGGGTGTAGAGCGTGACGGCGCCGCCGTAGCTGATCGCCGGGGCGCTGGCGGCCACGGTCGCTCCGGTGCCGATCAGCACGGTGTCGACACCCGGACCGATCTTGCCGGTGCTGTCCTTGGCCCACGCGCGGAACGCGTAGCTGGTGGCGTTGGCCAGGCCGGTCGCCGTCGTGGAGGCGGCTGTGCCGGTGTAGACCGCCGTACCGACGTTCGGCAGCGGAGGCGGCGTGGTGCCGCCCGCGTTGCGGCGGACGATGACCTGGTTGCCGGCGGGGACAGTCCACTTGAGCGCCGCCGTGGAGTAGGCACCGGTCGCGTCGAACCCGGTGAGCGCCGCGGGCGGAGCAGTCAGGTTCACGGCGTTGCTGTCGATCTTGATCTCCACGCCACCGTGCGTCTCGAGGTGGTCACCCTGGTACTGGTGGACGCGCTGACGGTTGGTCCACATGGACGCCGGGATGTACTTGTCGTCGGTGGTGTTGGTGACCTGGTTCCAGCGAGCGAACCACAGGTTGTCCGGCCGGGTGTACGCCGTGTTGTTGTAGGCACTGGCCAGATCGACCCCGCCGGAAGCCGCACCGACGTACGCGCCGCCGACGTAGCCACGAGTGTTCAGTTCGAGGGTCCAGCCGCTCAGGTAGGACAGCACGGCCGCCTTGCAGGCGGCCGTCGAGGTGTAGGCCTCGATGTCGCTGTAGATCGCGCTGCGCTGGGCGAACCCGAGCGCCTGCGCGGAGGCGACCGCGTTGGCGGCAGCCGTCCGGCCCTGGGCGCGGGCGGTGGCCGGGTCGGTCGACATCCGGCTGGACAGATTGCTGCAGGGAGCCTGCAGACCGACGTCGATCAGCAGGAACTGCCAGCCCTTGGCGGCGTTCGTGCCGACCCACTCCGGCGTGAGGTTCGGCTGGGCGGCGCATCGCCGCAGCCCACCGCTGACGTAGATGCCGACCGCCTTGTACCCCGACTTCGGGGACAGCCAGGCATCCATCGCGCTCTGGCTCGGGGCGTCGCAGGTGTCGAACGCGAACCCACCGAGCAGGTTGCCGGTGGCAACCACCGACGGCGTCGCGGCCGCGGCACGCGGCTGCGCCAGCCGAGTGGCCTTGGAGGTCGTCCGGCCGGTGCTCAGGACCTGCCGTGCCTCGTCGACACGACCTGGCGCGTAGTACGCCGTTGCCAGCACGCCCGCGGCTTCGACGGCCTGGGCGAGCTGGCCGTCACTCGAGCGCGGCTGCCGGCTGAGCGGCTCCAGCACCAGTCCTACGGTCCGGCCGACAGCGTCCGCCGGGCAGTCAGGCTGAGCGGTGCTCTTGCCCAGGTACACCGCCGGACGGTCGAAGCGCACGCAGGCTGTCGGGTCTTTCGCCAGGTCGACGACCGGCCAGCTGGCCGGCACCGTCACCTGGTAACCGCGGTACGTCACGGTCTGTTCACCGGCGGCTTGCGCTGGGACGACCCCGGACGCAAGAACCGCAACGGGTACCGCAAGTTTCCACAACCTCACTGGTAATTCTCCTCACATGGCAGGCGGCCGCGAGGAGTATTTCAGAGCAACGGCTCCGGGCGCCTGAGTATTGCTACTTGCTGCGAAAACTCCACAGGGCGAAGGATTTCCCTCGACCGGTCCCAGCGGTGCCGCGACTGCTTCCGCGAGCGCCCGTGCCGGGCGCACGATTCCCGCACCCGGTCGCCTGTCCCGCGGCCCGCTCACCCCTGAGGAGCGCATCATGCGAGTTCTCATCAGCCGGCCCCGCGCGCTGACCGTCCTGCTGGCCGGTGCCGCGCTCGTCGCCACACCGCTCGGCGGCCAGGCGACCGCGCAGATTCCGGCCGACCAGCTGGCCAACCCATGCTTCACCCCGCCAGGGGCAGCCGCCAAGGGCGGCCACGGAGCCGACACCCGGGAGATCAGCGCTGCCGAGCAGAAGGCGATCGAGGTCCGGACGGCCGGCCTGCTCAAGGCGAAGGCGGCTCGCGGCACCGGCGTACCGGCCGGTGCGCTGGCGGCCGCGAACGTGCCGGTCTACGTGCACGTGATGCGCAGCAGCACCGGCGCCGGTGACGTCACCAACGCCCAGATCTCCCGCCAGATCGCCGTACTGAACAAGACGTTCGGCGGGGAGGAGTCCTCGGCCGCCGCCAACACCGGCTTCACGTTCAGCCTGGCCGGGACGTTCCGGTACAACAACGACCAATGGCACCGCGACAAGCAGAGCGCGTCCTACCGCAAGCAGACCCGCAAGGGTGGCGCCAACGCGCTGAACATCTGGCTGGTCGACTTCGGCTACCTGGGCATCGCGACGTTCCCGTGGGACTACAAGAAGCAGCCGGGCATCGACGGCATCCGGGTGCAGTACACCTCGCTGCCGGGCGGTTCGGAGGCGAACTACAACCTCGGCGAGACCGCCACGCACGAGGCCGGTCACTGGTTCGGGCTCTACCACACCTTCCAGGGCGGTTGTACGACGACGAACGACGAGGTCGCCGACACCCCGGCCCAGAGCAGCCCGACCAACGGGTGCCCGACCGGCCGCGACTCCTGCTCGCTGCCCGGCCTGGACCCGATCCACAACTACATGGACTACTCCTACGACTCCTGCTACAACCAGTTCACCCCGAACCAGAGCAGCAGGATCAGCAGCATGTGGACGGCGTACCGCGCCTGACCACCACCGGCCCGGCCTCGCACGACGTGTGCGAGGCCGGTGCCGTGCTCAGAGGATGTAGCGGTCGCCCGGGTGCAGGATGCGCAGCCAGCGGCATCCGTAGGGCTCCAGCTCGAGCTGGAGAGTTCCGTCCTCGGTGACGTCGGCCTCCAGCGGTTGCAGCAGGTCCACAGCCCGTACGCCGACGCCCGCACCCGCCACCGCGAGGGTGACGGTCGCGGGCTGGTCGGAGAAGTTGTGCGCGGTGACGACGGTCCCGCCTTCGCACTCGGTCAGGTGCGCGAAGACCGACGGCGACTCGTGCTCCAGCACCGTGCAGTCGCCCCAGGACAGTTCAGGCGTCTCCCGGTAGCGCTGGATCAGCAACTTGATCCAGTTGAGCAGGGAGTCCGGATCGCGGCGCTGAGCGGCGACGTTGACATGCTCGGGCGACAGGTCGCCAGTGACGACCGGAGCGGCCAGCTCAGCGGCGTCGGCGGTGGAGAAGCCGCCGTTGACCGAGTTGGTCCACTGCATCGGCGACCGTACGGCGTTGCGCCCCTCGGCGGCCAGGTTCTCACCCATACCGATCTCCTCGCCGTAGAACAGCACCGGAGTGCCCGGCAGCGAGAACAGCAGGCTGTAGACCATCCGGAGCCGCGCCTGGTCGTTGCCGAGCATCGGAGGCAGCCGCCGGCGCAGTCCCCGGCCGTACAGCTGCATCGACTCGTCCGGACCGAAGGCGGCGAACACCTCCTGCTTCTCGTCCTCGGTGAGCTTGTCCAGCGTCAGCTCGTCGTGGTTGCGCACGAACGTGCCCCACTGCGCCTCTTCCGGCGGAGCAGGCCGCTCGCGGATCGCCTTGACCAGCTCGGCCGGGTCCTGCTGGGCCAGTGACAGGTACATCTTCTGCATCCCGATGAAGTCGAAGCACATGGTCAGCTCGTCGCCGTCCTCGTCCCCGAAGAACTGCCGGGTCTCCTTGTACGGCAGGTTGACCTCGCCCAGCAGCACCGCCTGACCGCTCCGCCGGCTCAGGAACGCCCGCAGGTCGCGCAGGTAGTCGTGCGGGTCCGGCAGGTGCTCCGGGTCCAGCGCGCCGTCGGTGTCGAGCAGGAACGGTACGGCGTCCACCCGGAAGCCGGAGATCCCCAGCTGCAGCCAGAAGCCGATCACCCGGATGATCTCGTCGCGCACCTCCGGGTTGGTGATGTCCAGGTCGGGCTGGTGCTTGTAGAACCGGTGCAGGTAGTACTGGCCCGCCTGCTCGTCGTACTGCCAGAGGCTGGTCTCCTGGTCGGGGAAGACGATCCCCTCCGACGCGTTCTCCGGCGGCTGGTCCCGCCAGACGTACCAGTCCCGGTACGGCGACTGGCGCGACGCCCGGGCGCTCTGGAACCAGGGGTGCTGGTCCGACGTGTGGTTGACCACCAGGTCGGCGATCACCCGGATGCCCCGGTCCTTGGCCAGCGTGATCAGCTCGACCAGGTCGCCGTGCGTCCCCAGGCGCGGGTCGACGCCGTAGAAGTCGGTGATGTCGTAGCCGTCGTCGCGGTCCGGCGTCGGGTAGAACGGCATCAGCCACAGACAGGTGACGCCCAGCTCGGCCAGGTGGTCGATCCGCTGCGACAGCCCGCGGATGTCTCCGCGGCCGTCGCCGTCGGTGTCGAAGAAGGTCTCGATGTCCAGGCAGTAGACGACGGCGTTCTTCCACCAGACGTCGGCGGTCTCGGTCAGCCTCACGGGCGGGTCACCTCCAGCTGCGGCAGCACCTTCGCACCGAAGGTGTCGACGAACTCCGACTGCTCCTGGCCGACGTGGTGCAGGTAGATCGCGTCGAAGCCCAGTTCGGCGTACTCGTTGAGCCAGTCGGCGTGGCGGCCCGGGTCGGAGGAGACGTGCACGGTCTTGTGCATCGCCTCCGGCGGCACGTGCTCGGCGGCCAGGTCGAAGGCCTCGGCGGTGTCGGTGTCCCAGCAGAACGGCGGCGGGAACACGTTGCTGCGCCACTGGTCGTGGGCGATCGCCAGCGCCTCCTCGTCGGTGGCCGCGTAGCTCAGGTGCACCTGCAGGCACACCTTTCCGCGCCCACCGGCGTCCTTGTACGCCGCGATCAGGCGGCGCAGGGTGTCGGGTTCGGCGTTGACGGTGATCAGGCCGTCGGCCCAGCCGGCGCACCACTTCGCCGTACGTTCCGAGACGGCCGCGCCGAGCAGTGCGGGGACCTCGGTGGGGAGGGTCCAGAGCCGGGCCCGGTCGACCGTGACCAGGCCGTCGTGGCTGACCTCGTCGCCTCGCAGCAGCCGGCGCATCACGTCGACCGCCTGCTCGAGCCGCTCGGTCCGCTGCTCCTTGCGGGGCCAGCCCTCGCCGGTGATGTGCTCGTTGCTGGCCTCACCGGTGCCCAGCGCGGCCCAGAACCGCCCGGGGTACATGGAGGCCAGGGTGCTGATTGCCTGGGCGATGATCGCCGGGTGGTAGCGCTGGCCGGGTGCGTTGACCACTCCGAAGGTGAGCTCGGTCGCCTGCAGCGCCGCACCGAGCCAGGACCAGGCGAACCCGGACTCGTTCTGGCGGATGCTCCAGGGGCTGAAGTGGTCCGAGCACATCGCCGCGGTGAAGCCGGCCTGCTCCGCCCGCACCACCGCTTGCAGCAGGTCGGCGGGCGGGACCTGTTCGTGCGAGGCGTGAAAGCCGTAGACAGTCATACGTCCCCGTGCCCGGCCAGGCCCGCCGCCACACGTGTGGCTTGTCCCCCGTCGGGTGCTAGGCCTTGCCCGCCCCCTGGTGATGATCGTGCTGGTGCCGCTGTGAGTTCTTGTTGGCGGCGTCGACCAGGGTGACCGCGACGCGGCGGAGCTTGGTGTTGCTGGTCTGCGACAGCCGGGTCAGGAAGGCGAACGCGCGGTCGGCGTCCAGCGTGTACCGCTCCATCACGATGCCGACGGCCTGGCCGATCACGTTGCGGGTGGCGAGCGCGTCGGACATCGTCGCGTCCTGCTTGGCCCAGCCCATCGCCAGCGCGAGCTGACCGGCGAACAGGCTGCCGAGGTGCACGGAGTCGTCGTCGATGCCGTAGGGCTCGGTGGAGTACAGGTTGAGCGCGCCGCGGGCGTGCGGGTCGGCGCGAAACTGGAAGGCGAGGTGGCCGCCCAGGCCGAGCGCGGCGGCCTTCGGGCCGAAGGACGGCCAGCGCGGGTCGGTCGCCAGGTCGCCGACCGTCACGACCGGCTCGCCGAGCGCGGCGTCCAGGCAGGGGCCTTCGTGCAGGTCGTACTGCAACTGGTCGCCCTGGACCGCCAGCGGACCGGTCGGCGCGAGCGTCTCGATCCGGCCGTCCTTGCGGGTCAGCGAAATGCTCGCCTCGACCACGCCCGGCACCGTGTCGGCGGCACTCTGCGTGATCATCCGCAGCGTCTGGTCGAGGTCCATCGGCGCCCGCATCGCAGCCGCCACCTCGGCCATCGCCCCCGCCAGCTGCCCCAGGTCCAGCGGTGTCTCGGCCTCCACCGATTCCATCACCATGCATCCTCCCCAACGATCTCCCCGCCAGTGTGCCTCACTCTCCCCAGGAAGGCGGCGGTCACTTCCCCGCGCGAGGCCCCCGGCGGGTCAGGGCATGGGTCCCGTCGCACAACGGCTTCAGCGCCGACCGGCCGCAGCGGCACAGGGCGATCGTGCCCCGCTCAGGGGTGATCTCTTCGCCGTTCTCGTCCTGCAGGGTGAAGTCGCCGCGGACGATCAGGGGGCCGTCGGGGTAGGCGCGGATCACGGAGTCGCTCATGACCGTCCGGTACCCGGCGGCATGAATCGGGGTACTGGAGTACTCAACGGGTTCAAAGGAGCACTTGATGCAATTGCCACCCCCTCGCGGTCCCCTCAGCGCCTGGGTGATCGACCACCTGCGCGGCACCGGTACGCCGAGCGCGCACCCTGCCCCCGGTCAGGTGCTCGACGACGACTTCCAGCTCGCGCTGTGGTGCTGCTACGAGCTGCACTACCGCGGTTTCGACGACGTCGCCGCGGACGCCGAGTGGGACCCGGTCCTGCTCGCGTTCCGGGCCGAGCTCGAGCGGCCTTTCACCGAGTGGCTGTCGACGCTCGTCAAGCCCGAGCCCTCGGCCACCGAGCCGGTCGCCGTCCAGCTCCGCCGGCTGATCGACGCCGACGACGGCCCGTCGCTGGCGGCGTACCTGCACCGGCACGCCACCCGCGAGCAGTTCCGCGAGTTCCTCCTGAACCGCTCGGTCTACCAGCTCAAGGAGGCCGATCCGCACAGCTACGGCATCCCCCGCCTCGACGGCGCCGTGAAGGCCGCCCTGGTGGAGATCCAGGCCGACGAGTACGGCGGCGGCCGGGCCGAACGCATGCACGCCGAGCTCTTCCGTACGACGATGCGCTGGCTCGACCTCGACGACACCTACGGCCGCTACGTCCCGGACGTCCCCGGCGTCACCCTCGCGCTGTCCAACGCGATGTCGCTGTTCGCCCTGCACAGCCGCTGGACCGGCGCGCTGCTCGGCCACCTGGCGGCGCTCGAGATGACGTCGACCCTGCCCAACCGCCGCTACGCCAGCGGCGCGGCCCGGCTCGGCGCGACCGAGGAGCAGGCCCGCTACTTCACCGAGCACGTCGAGGCGGACGCCGTCCACGAGCAGATCGCCGCGCACGACCTCTGCGGCCAGTACGCCGAGGAGAACCCGGACGCCGTCCCCGACATCCTGTTCGGCGCCGCCTGCTGCCTGGCGCTCGACAACCTGGTCGCCGAGCACCTGCTGACCGCGTGGAACGCCGGGCAGGAAGGACAAGTCGCCAGCTGACCCGGTCGCCTACCGCAATCAGGCGCGCACTGAGAGTAGGTTCGTGCGCATGATGAAGCGTGCCATGGCGATCGCCGGTGTTCTGGTTCTGACTGTCTCGGGGGTCGCGACGGCCGCGACGCACCAGCCCGGACAGGACCGGACGGACCGAAGTCTGATCGTCGGTGGCACGCTCGCGGCGCTGTCGGAGGCGCCGTGGGCGATCGCGCTGACCAACTCGCGGTCCTCCAACGACAGCGGCCGCTGGTGCGGCGGCGCGCTGGTCCGGCCGAACAAGGTGCTGACCGCCGCGCACTGCATGACCAAGCCGATCGGGACCTACACCGTCGTCCAGGGCCGCGCCGAGCTGCTCGACACCCGCGGCGGGCGGACGTCCCAGGTCAGCAAGGTCTGGATCCATCCCGGGTACGACGACAAGCTCAACCGCAACGACTTCGCCGTACTGACCCTGAGCACGCCGATCACCGGTGTCCCGCTGATCGCCCTGGAGACCAACCCGAAGGCCGACCGCAAGGGCGTCGTCCCGACCGTCTTCGGCTGGGGCGACACCAGGGACACCGGCCCCGCCGACACCTTCCACAAACTCGCTGTCCCGGACCTCGGGGACGCGACCTGCCTGGGCAACCCCGAGTACGTCGACAACGGCTACGCCGCCGCCAACAACATCTGCGCCGGCTACCCGGAAGGCGGCAAGGACGCCTGCCAGGGCGACTCCGGCGGGCCGCTGGTCCTCAACGGCCGCCTGCTCGGCACCGTCTCCTGGGGCAAGGGCTGCGCGGAGAAGGGCTACCCCGGCGTCTACGCCGAGATCGCGCCCGCGGTGAAGACCCTCCAGGCCCAGTTCGGCAAGTGATCCCGGACAGCTTCGTCAACCGGTAACAATACCGACGAGTCCGGCGTCAGTCGGTCACTGATCCGATATCGGGCGGAAACGCTTTGTCATTACCTTCCTGAGCAGCTACCCCCAGAGCTGCTCAGTGAGGAGATGGCATGGCGCAGTCGAGAAGGCAGTTCCTCCAGCAAGTCGGCATCACCGGTGGCGCCGGTGTGATGTACTCCGCGATGGGCGCACTCGGCCTGACCGGTGCCGCCGAAACCCCCGCGTACGCCGCCCCGACGCGGATCGAGCTCAACGGTCGCGGCCGCAAGCACGTCGTGATCCTCGGCGCGGGCATCGCCGGCCTGACCTCGGCGTACGAGCTGCGCAAGGCCGGCTACCAGGTGACGTTGCTGGAAGCCCGCAAGCGCCCCGGCGGGCGGAACTGGACGGTCCGCAACGGGACCGTCGAGAAGGACCTGCACGGCAACACCCAGACGGCCAGGTTCTCGTCCGGCCAGTACATGAACGCCGGTCCCGGCCGGATCCCGCAGCACCACGTCACGCTCGACTACTGCCGCGAGCTCGGCGTCGCGATCGAGCCGTTCGTCAACCAGAACGCCGACGCCTACCTGTACCGCGAGGGCGCCACAGCCCTGTCCAACAAGCCGATCCGGCACCGCACCGCCAAGGCGGACGTCTACGGCTACGTCTCCGAGCTGCTCGCCAAGGCCACCGACCAGGGCGCCCTCGACGCGGCGTTGACCGCGACCGACAAGGACGCGCTGATCAGCTTCCTGCGCAGCTTCGGCGCGATCGGCGCGAAGGCCGACGGCTTCGCCTACACCGGCACCGACGGCCGGCGCGGGTACGTCGTGGAGCCGGGCGCCGGTCTCGAGGGCGGCACCACCGCGACGCCGTACGGGCTGAGCGACGTGCTGGCCAGCGGGGTCGGGAACTACTTCTCGTTCGAGTTCGGCTGGGACCAGGCGATGATGATGTTCCAGCCGGTCGGCGGGATGGACCGGATCCCGTACGCGTTCGAGCAGGCGATCGGCCGGGACAAGTTCGTGTACGGCGCGAAGGTGCTCGGCCTGCGCAACACCTCCGAGGGCGTCACCGTCGTCTACAGCACCGGCGCGCGGCCGCGCGAGCTCAAGGCCGACTTCGCGATCTGCGCCCTGCCGCCGCACATCGCCGCGACCGTCCCGTCCAACCTGCCGGACAACGTCCTGGCGTCGCTGCGCTACGCCCGGCCGACCAACGCGGGCAAGATCGGCATCGAGTACTCGCGCCGCTGGTGGGAGCAGGACCACCGGATCTACGGCGGGATCACGAACAGCAACCTCGACATCGTCAACACCTGGTACCCCTCCAGCGGCTTCCACGGTGACAAGGGCACGGTGATCGGCTACTACAACACCGGCGCCAACGCGACGGCGTACGGCGCACTCAGCCCGGCCGCCCGGCTCGACCGAGCCGTTGCCCAGGGCACCAAGATTCACGGCGACGTGTACGGCCGGGACATCAAGGCGTCGTTCTCGGTCGACTGGGCCGGCACCGAGTACTCCCGCGGCTCGTGGGTCGGCTGGCCGTCCCAGACCGACAGCACGTACGCCGCCCTGCTCGAGGCCACCGGCAACATCTACTTCGCCGGCGACCACCTCAGCCACGCGATCGCCTGGCAGCACGGCGCGATGGTCTCCGCCCGCGCCACCGTGACCGCCCTCCACACGAGAGTGACCAGCCGATGAAACGCAAACTGCTCGCCGGCGTCGCCGTCCTGGGCGTCACCTTCACCGCCGGAGCCGGTACGGCGAACGGCTGGTGGGACCGGCCGAAGCCACCGCGCCCGGGCACCGTCGTACCGGCTCTGCCGGCCGGCCAGGCCAACCCGATGATCGCCACCGGCGTCGGCATCGGGGCGAACACCGCCGTCTACAAGACCTCCGGCCTCGGTCCGGCGGCCCTCAACACCGGCGCCCCCGCGGGCAGCGAGGCGTCGTACGTCGACACCGCGGTCTTCCCCGGCGGCGTGCTGCCGGCCGGGGTGACGATCACCGAGGCGCAGGGCATCAACGCCCTGCGCCGGATCGGCGAGAACCTGAAGGCCGCCGGGCTCTCCTACGACGACGTCTACACGATGCGCGTCTTCCTGCAGAACCCGTCCGGCGCGGCCACGGCCGACTTCGCCGGCTGGAACCGCGCCTACCGCCAGTACTTCGCGAACACCGACCTGACCACCGGCGAGTTCGTCCCCGTCCCGCTCGGCACGGCCGCGCCCGCCAAACCGTTCGTGGTCAACAAGGCGCGACCGTCCCGCTTCGCCCTCGAGATCGAGAACCTCCCGGTCGCCGGCTGGCTGGTCGAAGTGGAGGTGGACGCCGCCTACGGCATGCGCTCGTAGGCCGGGAGGGTGAGGAAGTCGGCGTAGTCGTCGGCGATCGCGACCTCGAGGAAGGTTTCGCGGGCGTCTGCGTACGCCGTGGGGTCGTCGCCGAGCTTGGCGATCTCCTCGTCGGCGATCGTCGTCACCAGCTCGGCGGTGACGACGGCGCCGGTGTCGAGCACGACCGCGTTGCGCCGCCACTGCCAGATCTGCGAGCGGGAGATCTCGGCGGTGGCGGCGTCCTCCATCAGGTTGAAGATGCCGACGGCGCCGGTGCCCTTCAGCCAGGCCGCGAGGTACTGGATGGCGACGCTGATGTTGTTGCGCAGGCCGGCCTCGGTGACCTCGCCGGGGGTGGCGGCGACGTCGAGGAGCTGGTCGGCGGTGACCTCGACGTCCTCGCGGAGCTTGTCCAGCTGGTTCGGCGAGGAGCCGAGGACCTTGTCGAAGACCGCGCGGCAGGTCTCGACCATGCCGGGGTGCGCGACCCAGGAGCCGTCGAAGCCGTCGCCGGCCTCGCGCGTCTTGTCGGCCTCGACCTTGGCGAAGGCCTGCTCGTTGACCGCCGGGTCCTTGCTCGGGATGAACGCCGCCATTCCGCCGATCGCGTGCGCGCCGCGCTTGTGGCAGGTCCGGACCAGGAGCTCGGTGTAGGCCCGCATGAACGGAACCGTCATCGTCACGCTGTTGCGGTCCGGCAGCTGGAAGTCGGCGCCGCGGGTCCGGTAGGTCTTGATCACGCTGAACATGAAGTCCCAGCGCCCCGCGTTCAGCCCGGCCGAGTGCTCGCGCAGCTCGTACAGGATCTCCTCCATCTCGAACGCCGCCGGGTACGTCTCGATCAGGACCGTGGCCCGGATCGTGCCGCGCGGCATGCCGAGGAACTCCTGCGCCAGTACGAACGCGTCGTTCCACAGCCGCGCCTCGAGGTGCGACTCCATCTTCGGCAGGTAGAAGTACGGGCCCTGGCCGCGGTCGAGCTGCAGCTGGCCGCAGGCGGTCAGGTAGAGCGCGAAGTCGACCAGCGCGCCCGACGTCCGCTCGCCGTCGACCAGCAGGTGCTTCTCCGGCAGGTGCCAGCCGCGCGGCCGGACCACGATGGTGGCCAGCTCGTCGTCCGGCTTCAGCGCGTACGACTTGCCGGCGTCGCTGGTGAAGTCGATCTTCCGCGTGACCGCGTCGAGCAGGTTGAGCTGCCCGCCGATCACGTTCTCCCACAGCGGCGTGTTCGCGTCCTCGTGGTCGGCCAGCCAGACCTTCGCGCCGGAGTTCAGCGCGTTGATCGTCATCTTCTGGTCGGTCGGCCCGGTGATCTCCACCCGTCGGTCGACCAGCCCCGGCGCCGGCTCGGCGACCCGCCAGTCCGGGTCCTCCCGGACGGCGGCGGTCTCGGCCAGGAAGCCGAGCGACCCGCCCGCCGCGATCTCCTCGACCCGGGCCCGGCGCCGCTCCAGCAGCTCCAGGCGGCGCGGGTTCAGCGCGCGGTGCAGCTGCTCGACCAGCGCGAGCGCCCGCTCGCTCAGGATCTCGTCGTACCGCTCGTGCATCGGTCCCGTGACCTCGACTGCCACCAGTTCTCCTCTACTCGACGACCAACACTTCGTGATCCGTGATGCGTTCCACCTCGACCGTAATCCAGCCGTCCTCCGGCGTCACCGCGGCCTCCCCGCCGTCGACCAGCAGCGCCGCCCGGCTCCCGCTCGCCCGGACCGACACCGTGAACGGCCCGGCCGGTGTGAACTCCTCCAGCCGCCCGCGCCACGCGCCACCCTGGTCGAGGTTGACCAGGTGCACCACGGTCCGCTCGCCCTGCCGGTAGACCTGGCAGTCCAGCACGCCCGCGCCGTCCACCTTCAGCGGAAGCTCCCCGGCGAACCGCCGCACCAGGTTCGCCAGCAACCGCCCGTGGTCCGGGTGGTGGTAACGGGCGTAGAGCCGGTCCAGATCAGCCGCCAGGTACGCCGTCCGCTCACCCAGCACCAGCGCCGGTACGTCGGTGCGCGGCTCCGCCATCCACGACTTCTCCGGGGGGTAGATCGGGAACGGCGGCACCAACGTCAAGGCGGCGGCCCCTTGAACCACTTCCAGCGCACCACCGAACGGCAGCAGGTCGGTCCCGTCGAACCCGTCGGTCACCGAACGGTCCTCGATCCGCAGGTAGCTGTGGCTGTCGTACGTCTCCCAGCTCCCCGACGACCCGCCGACGCGCCGCTCCCCGGTGTGCCGTACGCCGAGCAGCTCGCCCAGCGCGAAGTCGGAGCGGCGGTCTCCCCACTCGTCGTACAGGCTCGACTCGCCGGTCACGATCAACGCACCACCGGCCTCGACGTAGGTCGTCAACTCAGCACATTGCCGATCGGTCAGAACGCCCAGATTGGGGACGATCAGAACTGCGAAAGAGCCAGTGATTTCAGAGGTCGGCATGTAAGGGATGCGGGCGCGCACCAACGCATCCACCCACCCCCGGTACGGCAACTGACTCACCGTCTCCGGATCGTCCTTCCCGTGGAAGTCCACACTGCGCTGACTCCACAGCAAACCCACAGTTGCCACTGGCTCCCGGCTCACCAAGTACTGCTCGTTCGAAGCGTGCCACGCGAACAGCGACTCCGCCGTCGCGTACTGCCGCCGATCCTCGTGCACCGACCCGATGTGGTGCCACCACGGCTGGATCCCGCCGGCGAAACCCTCCACCGCCCACATCCGGGCCTCCGGCGCGGGCTTGCTCCCGAGCCGGAACGTCGGCGTCCCCGCGTCGTACATCGCCGTGCTCTCCGGGATCAGCGTGTCCCAGCCCAGCAGTCCGTGCAGCCGCTTGCCCGTGTCGGCGTTGGCCTGGAAGCCCGACTCGTCGTGCCGCCACTGCGAGTCCAGGAAGAAGATCGGCGCCCGCGAGCAGATCGCGACGTCGTCCCGCAGTCGTTTGCTCTGGGCAACGACGTCGCCACCGTTCATCCCGACCCACAGGCAGTCCGGCCCGCCCGCGCGCCGTGTCACCTCGTTGTTCAGGTCCCACACGGCCAGCCGCCGGTCGTAGCTCCACCGGATCCACCGCCGGTACGCCGTGTCCTCCCAGTCGACAGCCCGCGGGAGGTCCAGCCCCACGAGCTCCTTGAACGAACCGGAGCAGTTGACGCAGTAGCAGATGTGCTCCCGATCCAGCCCGCTCCAGCTGTTGTCCGTGATCCCGTCCGGCGCGGTCCGCTCGATGATCTCCTCGAGCACCCCGGTCAGGAAGTCCCGGTAGTAAGGCCCGGTCACGCAGGCGACGTACAGCTCGCCCGCCCGATAGGGCTCACCCGAGGCATCCACAGCGAACCAGTCCGGATGCGCGTCGTACAAGGGCTGGTGGGCCCGGTTGGAGTCCATCCGGGCCAGCACGGTCAGCCCGTCCTCCCGCGCCGCGGCCACGATCTCGCCGTACAGGTCGCGGTCGCCGAGGAACTCGGCCCGGTGATGCAACGGAAACTTGCTCGGGTAGTACGCGACGATGCCGCCGGCGTTGACGATCACACCCTGCACCCTGGTCCGGCGCCACTGGCCGCGCCACCAGTCCGCGTCGTACCGGGCCGGGTCCTTCTCGGTCAGGTTGGTCTGTGCCCAGCGCAGCGTGCGCCGGTACCAGGGTGCGCCGGTCATCCGGCCAGGCTCTTCAGCGCGTCGCCGGACCCGGACAGGTTGTCCAGCATCATCTCGGAGTACTTCCGGCTCAGCACGACACCTTCGGCACCGCCTTCGAAAGCAGCCAGTACGGCGTCACGCACGCTGTCGCGCGTGCACTGGGTCAGCTCGCCCTCGTTGTCGTCCCAGTTGATCTTGGTACCGAGGTCACGCGGCGACTCCAGTCCGCGCTGCTTGGCCACCCCGACCGGGATGTCGATGTCGATCCCCGGGTAGATCGCGCTCTGCCCACCGACGCCGGCGACGGCTCGCTCGGTCTCGCGCCGGACGTAGTCCGCGGTGAAACCGGTCTGCGGCAGCTTGTCGTACGAGCCCTCGTCGAGCTGCAGCAGCTTCATCATCAACGGGTACACGTCTTCCGGCTCCGCGTCCGCGAACAGCGCGCCGCAGATGCTCTTCACCCAGGTGAAGAAGCGCGGCCCGGCGCAGTTGTTGTAGATCACCACCTTGATGAAGTCGGAGAACTTCGCCATCTCGGCGTAGTCCTGGTCGGCCCGGTAGAACGGGCTGAACGAGATGTTGTGGTAGACGTGCCAGCCGACCTGGGTCTCCGGCTTGATCGCCTTGGCGACGCCGTAGATGTCGCGGTAGAGCTGCCGCTGGCTCTCGGTCCAGACCGTCTGCCAGGCCAGCACCTCCGGGAAGTTCAGCAGGATCCGCCAGAACGTGACGAAGGCGCCGTCGGCCGGACGCTCACCGGCGCCGACCCGCTGGTTCCACTCGATCAGCTCGCGGTAGCCGCGCTGCGCCCGGTCGACGTCGATCCCGCGGTCCTTGCCGAGTTGCTTGCAGTGTGGGCAGAAGCAGCCGATCTCGGGCACGTCGACCGTGCCCTGCATCAGCATGTTCAGCGGCCCCGGACGCTCCGAGCACCAGGCCAGACCGTCCAGGTCGTAGCTCTGCAGGTAGTCCTCGACGAACCCCAGATGCCAGTTGCGGTAGTCCGGGTTGTTGAAACAGGGCCGTCGCCCGGGCCGCGACCACGGGTCGACCTCGAGCACCTTGGCGAAGTTCGGGTAGGTCCGCAGCTGCCGGGCCCCGCCGCTCTCCTCCATCCAGGCGAACGACTTCATCCCGCGTTCCTTCGCCTTCGGGATCACGGTCTCCAGCAGGTCCAGGTCCGGGTGCTCCGGCGCCTGGCCGGCCGCGCCGAGCACGGTGTTGCCGTAGTACTGCGGGTGCGTGGTCGCGTAGTTGCCGCCGACCCAGCCCAGGTCGTACTCCTGGCCGCCGTGGTCGGGAATCGGGTGCCCGGGAATCTGCCGCCCGCCGGTGCCCCGGGTCCAGGTCGGCGTGGCCAGGAAGAGCGCGTTCACCGCGCCCCGCTCGGCCAGGATGTCCAGTGTCTGGTCGACGCCTTCGTCGACGAACGAAACCGCTCCGATCTGCATGGCTACGAGCCGGTCCGGCACGTCGCTCACCCCTTCATTCCTGTCATCGTGATGCCTTGGATGAAATAGCGCTGCGCGAAAAGGAAGACGGCGATCACCGGTACGACGGAGACCGTCGCACCGCACATCAGCAGACTGATCTGGGTGAAGTACTCGCCCTGGAACTGGGCCAGCGCCACCGGCAGCGTCTGCAGGTTCTCGGAGTTGACGTAGATCAACGGCCCGAACAGGTCGTTCCACGACTCGAGGAAGGTGAACACCCCGATCGCGGCCAGGGCCGGTTTGGTCTGCGGCAGCATGATCCGCCAGTAGATGCCGTAGGTGGAGGCGCCGTCGATCTTGCCGGCGTCCTCCAGCTCCTTCGGCACGGTCAGGAAGGACTGCCGCATCAGGAAGGTCGCGAAGACCGGCGTGAGCACCTTCGGCACCCACAGCGGGTACTGGGTGTCCACCCACCCGATGTGCCGGAACACGATGTACTGCGGGATCAGGTACGCGATCCCCGGGATGATCGAGGTGGCCAGCAGCACCATGAAAGCGATGTCCCGCCCGGCGAATCGCAAGCGGGCGAAGGCGTAGCCCGCCATCGACGCGACGATCAGGATGCCGATCACGTTCAGCCCGGCGAGCTTCACGCTGTTCCACAGGAAGACCGGGATCAGCTCGAAGATCTGCCGGTAGTTGTCCCACTGCGCGTCCTTGGGCAGGAACTGCGGAGGCACCGACAGCACCTGCGCCTCCGGCCGCAGCGACGCGCTGATCATCCACACCAGCGGCGCCAGGAAGGCCACCGCGAACAGCGTCATCACGACGTACTGCGAGGTCTTGGTGGCGATTCTCATGTGTAGAACACCCACCTCTTCTGCAGCCGCCACTGCAGGAACGTGACGGCGGCGATCACCGCGAACAGGATCCAGGCCATCGCCGACGCGTAACCGACCTTCCCGAAGCCGAACGCGTTCTGGTAGATGTTGAAGATGTAGACGCTGGTGGCGTGTCCCGGCCCGCCCTTGGTCATCACGTAGATCAGCCCGAACACCTGGAACGACGTGATGAACTGGGTGATCAGCAGGAACAGGAAGTGTGGCGTGAGCAGCGGCAGCGTGATGAACCGCAACCGCGCCCAGGCCCCGGCG
Source organism: Kribbella lupini (assembly GCF_039529595.1). Classification (NCBI taxonomy): domain Bacteria; kingdom Bacillati; phylum Actinomycetota; class Actinomycetes; order Propionibacteriales; family Kribbellaceae; genus Kribbella; species Kribbella lupini. The sequence goes on from NZ_BAAANC010000002.1 coordinate 1,418,243, forward strand.
CCGTCGATCCGGGCCGACTCGAAGTACTCCTCGGGCAGGCCCTGCAGCCCGGCCAGCAGGATGATCATCGGGTACCCGATGCCCTGCCAGACGCTCACCAGGATCACCGCCGGCATCGCCCAGGTCGAGCTCGACAGCCACTGCGGCCCGGAGATCCCGACCTGGCCGAGCAGCCCGTTGATCACCCCGTTGTCGGGCTGAAAGAACCAGAACCAGACGAACCCGATCGCGACCACGTTCGTCACGTACGGCGCGAAGTACGCCGTCCGGAAGAACGCGACGCCCTTGATCGGCCGGGAGCAGAGCAGGGCCAGCACCAGCCCGACGCCGATCGTCAGCGGGATGCTGGCCAGCGTGAAGTAGATCGTGTTCTTGAACGTCTGCACGAACAACGGGTCGTTGCCGAACAGGTCCCGGAAGTTCCGCAGCCCGACGAACTTCGGCGCCGAGATGCCGTTCCAGCTGGTCAGCGACGCGCCCATCGAGACCAGGATCGGGAAGAACTGGAACACCACGACGCCGACCACGACCGGACTGATGAACAACCAGCCGACCAGGTTCTGCCGACGGCGTTCGCGGCGGGCCCCGGCGACGGCGACCGGCCGGCTACGGGTCAGGGATAACGTTGCCATTGGCAATCAGCCCTTCAGTGCGGTCTCCACCTGCGGCGTGATCTGTCGCAGCACCTCGGCGACCGGCTTCTCGCAGTTGTAGGCCTGGTCGAGCGCCGGCCGGTACAGCTCCCGGGCGCCGAGCGTGTTCTTGGTCTGGTTGGTCGCGGTGAGGTGCTTGGACGCCTCGCCGAACAGGCCGATGTGCTCGGGCATCGTGCCGTTCGGCGCGAGCTCGGCGGCGGCCTTGTTGTTGATCGGCGTGAACGCGCCGCCCTGCAGGAGGATCCGGCCGCCGTCCTCGCCGGCCAGGTACTTCAGCAGCGCCCAGGCCTGGTCGGGATTCTTCGCCGCCTTGGGGATGCAGAACACGATCACGCTCGACTCGGTCTTCTGCTCCAGGTCGGCCGGCGGCGGCGCGACGTCCCAGGTGAAGTCCTTGATCGTGCTGCGCAGGTACGGCACCGTGCCGAAGGTCGCGTAGAGCATCGCCAGCTTGCCCTGCGCGAACATCTGCGTCTCGGCGTTGTCCTGCTGCAGCGACGACCAGGGCGGCTGCACCTTCTCCTTGCAGGTCAGGTCGGTCGCCCACTGAAGAGCCTCGATCTCCTTGTCCCCGGACAGCGTGAACTTCGTGCCGTCGGTGGAGAAGATCCCGGTCTCGCTGCCGTGGTTGACGGTGAACGTCTGCTCGTACCCGGTGTCCAGGTACACCAGCGCGCCGTACCGCTGACCAGGCACGGTGAGCTTCTTGGCCCGGTCGACGAAGTCGTCCCAGTGCCAGCCCTCCGGACTCCACGTCGTCGGCGGCAGCGGTACGCCGGCCTGCTTGAACAGGTCGACGTTGTAGAAGACCAGGCGGGGCTCGTACCCGATCACCCACGCGGTGTGCGAGCCGTCCGGTTGCTTCGGGAACTCGTACACCTCCTTGGCGAACTGCGAGGTGTCGAGCCCGTCCTTCTCGATGTACGGGCGCAGGTCCAGCAGCGCGCCCTGCTCGGAGAACCCGCGGACGAAGTCGTCGTTGATCCGCATCACGTCCGGCGGTGCCCCACCGGCCAGCAGCGTGCGCATCTTGGTGTCGTACTCCTGGGTGACCGCGGGCTGCACCGTGACGGTCGCGCCCGAGGCTTTCTCGTGGGCCTGGATCGCCTGTTCCAGCGGCGTGCCCTTGACCGTCTGCCAGTTGAGGAAGGTGAGGCTCTTGCCGCCACCGCCCGCGTCGTTGCCGCCACCGCCACAGCCGGCGAGCACACCGCCGGCCGCGAGTCCGCCCAGCCCCGCCAGGAACCTGCGGCGGCTGAGGTTGGAGGGGATTGTCTGCACCGGAATCTCCCGTCCACGTAAGTGAATACGTATACAATGAATACGTATACACAGCGATCTACGGCCGGTCAACGGCGAAGGACCACACTCTTCAGTAGGGTTCGGGTCCGACCACGAGGGGAGGCCGCGGTGAGTCGACCGCCGACGAGCAGGGACCTGGCGCGCCTGGCCGGAGTGTCCCAGGCGACCGTGTCCCGGGTGCTGACCAACAATCCGAAGGTCAACCCGGAGACCAGGGCGCGCGTGCTCCAGGTGCTCAAGGAGGCCAACTACACGCCGAACGCGCTGGCCCGCGCGATGAAGACCGGGCGTACCGACACGATCGGGGTCTTCATGACCCGCGTGACCAGCCCGTTCCACGCCGAACTGCTGGACGAGATCGGCCGCGTGCTGAGCTCGGTCGGACTGCACATGATCCTGTGGAACATCGAGCACGACCCGGAGGAGTCGGTCAGCAAGGTCCTGCAGCAGCGGCTGGTCGACGGCTTCCTGCTGACCTCGGCGACGTACGACTCGACGCTGCACACGATGGCCGTCGAGTCCGGTACGCCGACCGTCCTGCTGCACCGCGGCATCGACGGACTGGACTGCGACCAGGTGGTCGGCGACAACTGGCAGGGCGCGTACGACGCCGGCCGGTACCTCGCCGAAGCCGGCCACACCGAGATCGGGCTGGTCCGGCTGGAGCACACCGGGAACACCTCACGCGACCGCGAGCTCGGCTTCCGCGCCGCGCTCGACGAGGCCGGTGTGAAGATCAAGGCGCGCAACACCGTCACCGTCGGCGTACAGCACGCCGACGGCCACGCGGCCGCGCAGAAGCTGCTGTCGCAGAAGAAGCCGCCGACCGCGATCTACACGATGACCGACCTGCTCGCCTTCGGCATCCTCGACGGCGCCCGCGCGCTGGGCGTGCGCGTGCCCGACGACGTCTGGCTGATCGGCTACGACAACACCGACCTGGCCGCCTGGGAGTCCTTCGACCTCACGACGGTCGCCCAGCCCATCCACGCCATCGTGGAGACCGGCATCGACCTGCTGCGCCGCCGCATCGCCGACCCGGAGAGCCCGACGGAGATCGTCACACTGCCGTGCCCACTGGTGGTCAGGGGCTCGACAGCGAACACCCCAGCCGCAGCTGGATCTGCCCCAGCCGGAGGCTAGGGGCCTGGCGCGGCCCCCTCCCCTCCCCTCATTCAGGGACCGAGCAGCGGCAGCACGTCCTGCAGGACCTTCGCATGGTCGGTCGGGTTCTTCAGGCCCATCCCCATCGTGTTCACGCTCAGGTGGGTCGCACCGATGTCCTTCCAGGCCTGGGCGAAGGCAGCCCACTCGGACTCCGGGACGCGACCGAGCGTGAGGCGGGCCTCGAAGCCGACGTCTGCTGGATCGCGGCCGGCCTCCACGGCGTACTGGCGGACCCGCTCGACGGCAGCACGCGCCTCCTCGTCCGGGTCGCTCTGCGGCATCCAGCCGTCCCCGATCCGCCCCGTACGACGCAGAACGGCCTCGGCGGTGCCGCCGAACCAGATCGGGATCCGGCGCGCCGGCAGCGGGTTGAGCCCGACCTCCACGACCTGGTGGTACTTGCCGTCGTACGAGATGACCGGGTCGGCCCAGAGCTTGCGCAGCAGGTCGACCTGCTCCTCGAGCTTGGCGCCGCGTTGCGTGAAGGGGACGCCGAGCGCGTCGTACTCGACCTGGTTCCAGCCGATGCCGACGCCGAGCCGGAGCCGGCCGCCGCTGAGGACGTCGACCTCGGCGGCCTGCTTCGCGACCAGCGCGGTCTGACGCTGCGGCAGGATCACGACCCCGGTCACCAGCTCCAACCGGGTGGTGACGGCCGCGAGAAACCCGAAGAGCACGAGAACCTCGTGGAACAAGGACTTGTCGGTGTACCCCGACCAGCCCGGACGATTCGCCGGATCCGCGCCGAGCACGTGGTCGTAGGCCAGCGCGTGCGTGTAGCCGGCCTGCTCGACGGTCTCGGCCCAGGACCGGACCACCGCCGGGTCACTGCCGATCTCGAGCTGGGGGAAGACGGCACCGATCCTCACGAAGCGACTCCTTGCAGTAGTTGGACCATCCCTCGCACCGCCTGGTCGAACGGCTCGTCGTCGTTCGCCGCGCGCGCCAGCACGTACCCACCTTGCAGTACGGCGGCCACCGTCGCCGCCGTGGCCACCGGATCCAGGGTCTCCGGGAACTCACCAGCTTGGTTGCCCTCGGCAAGGATCTCGGCGAGCCGTTCCCGGATCCGCCGGAAGGTGGCCTCGACCGGCGCCCGCAGCGCGGGGTCGGCCATCACGTCCGGGTCGGCGGTGAGCCGGCCGATCCGGCAGCCCTTGAGCACTTGCCGGTCGCGCTCCAGGTACCGCGCGATCCGCTCGACCGCCGTACCGGGCGCGGACAGCTGCTCCTCGGCGGCCGCGCTCAGCTCGGTCGCCGACCGCTCGATCGCCGCCTTCGCCAGCTCGGCCTTGCCGGAGAAGTGGTGGTACATGCTGCCCTGGCCGGCGTCGGCCGCCGCCTGGATCGCCTTCGGGCTGGTCCCGACGTAGCCCCGCTCCCAGAGCAGCTGCTGCGTGCTCCGGATCAACCGTTCGACTGTCTCCACCCTGTTCACTGTACCCAGAGGTACAGCATCGAATGGTGTCCCCGTACGGCGACCGATAGTCTCGGTCGCCATGAGCACCTCCGTCGCGATCGCCGTGATCACCTTCCGGCGACCCGAGCTGCTGAAGGCCCTGCTGGACAGCCTGCAGGCCCAGGAGCTGCCCGCGGACAGCGACTTCGCCGTACGGATCGTCGTGGTGGACAACGACGCGGCCGGCTCGGCCGCGGAAGTGATTGCCGCGTCAACGGGCCCGTACCAGGTCGAGTCGGCGATCGAGCCGGAGCCGGGGATCCCGTTCGCGCGGGAGAAGTCGGTGCAGCTGTGCTGGGACGACGACGCGCTGATCTTCGTCGACGACGACGAGGTCGCGCCGGAAGGCTGGCTGGCGACGCTGCTCGGCGCGTGGGAGAGCACCGGCGCGGACGTCGTGACCGGGCCGATCCAGGGCATCCTGCCGCCGGACGCGCCGGCCTGGAACCGGTACAGCGACGTGCACGACTCGACCGGCAAGCACAAGACCGGTGACGTGCTGAACAAGGCGTACACGAACAACACGCTGGTCGCGCAGAAGGTGTACCACCAGGTCACGCCGGCCTTCCACCCGGCGTTCCGGTTCACCGGGTCGAGCGACCTGCACTTCTTCCTGCGCGTGCACCAGGCCGGGTTCCGGATCGTCTGGTGCGAGGAGGCCCGGATCACCGAGGACGTGCCCGCGTCCCGGACGACGCTGCGCTGGCTGGTCCGGCGCGCGTTCCGGTCCGGCAGCGGCGACAGCATCTCCCGGGTCCTGATCCGGCCGGGCCTGGCCAGCATGGTCAAGGCGCTGGCCTATGCTCTGGCGCGGATCGGATCGGCCTTCGTCTACGGCCTGGCCGGTCTGGTGCTCGTACGCAAGACCTATCTGCTGAAGGCCGTCCGCCGGTTCTTCTCGGGCATCGGCAGCCTCGCGGGCATAGTAGGGATCAACCATGACGAGTACCGGGAACGGCACCACACCGACGGTGGCGACGCTGTGCCACGCGATCTGGCAGCTGGAGCGGGAGCTGGATCTGCTGAGCTGGCGGATCCAGGGCGCCCACCCGTGGCCGATCATCCGGATGCGCGTCTTCCATGAGCTGACCAAGCGCGGCGGCATCCACGGCGAGCCGCACCCGGTCCGCCGGACCCGCTCGGACAAGGCCCGGTTGGTCGGCAAGCACGTCGCCGGCGTGGTCGGGAAGAACCCGTTCCTGGCCTCCGGCGCGTACGACGCCCTGGTGGTGCCGCACCCGCGCAAGCCGGCCGGGATCGAGATCTACACCGACAAGCTGCGCGCCGAGCTCGGCGCGTCGGCGCTGGTGCTGGACTCCGGGATCAACGGGACGCCGCTGGCCGGCAGCCGAAACCTCGACTTCTTCACCTCGGCCGCGGGCGCGGTCCGCAGCCGCTCGATCGACGCGCGGACCACGACGATCGCGAACGCGCTCGAGGCGCTGACCGGCGTCAAGGTCCCGATCGGCGCGCTGGTCGCGCGGGAGATCCCGAAGCACCTGCGGCTGCGCACGCTGTACCGCGCGCTGCTGCGGCGGCACCGGATCAAGACCGTGTACTCCGTGGTGTCGTACTTCCACCAGCACATCACCGGCGCGGCCCGCGACCTCGGCGTACCGGTGATCGAGCTGCAGCACGGCGCGATCAGCCCGTACCACCTCGGCTACAGCTACCCGGGCAGCCCGGTGGTCGCGGACCAGCCGGACGAGCTGTGGTGCTTCGGCTCGTACTGGGAGACCGTCGCCGAGCTGCCCGCGGGGATGTCGACGGCCGTGATCGGCGCGCCCTTCCTGCCTGCCGCCGACGCTTCGCTGAAGGTCGACGACCAGGTGCTGTTCCTGTCGCAGGGGACGATCGGGCGGGAGCTGTTCGACTTCGCGGTCACCTTCGCGGGGTCGCGGCCGGAGCTGGACGTGGTCTACCGGCTGCACCCGAGCGAGCACCTCGGCGACTACCTGCTGCCGGTGGACAGCCGTCTGCGGGTCTCCGCGGGATCGGCCGAGTCGACGGTCGAGCTGCAGCGGACCGCGGCGTACCAGGTCGGCGTCTCGACGACGGCCTTGTTCGAGGGGATGGCCCTCGGCTGCAAGACCGCCGTGGCCGAGTTGCCGGGGCACGAGTACCTGCAGCCTGTGGTGGACCGCGGCGACGCGTTGCTGGTGCCGGACGCGGGGACGCTGGCTGCGCGGCTCGACGAGGCGCCGGTGTGTGCGGACAGTTCGGTGTACTACGCGGCGGACCGGCTCAGCGCCGTACTGAAGGATCCCTCCCGATGAAGCCGAGCAGGCGGTCCTGGAGCGGCGCGTCCTCGGGGACCGGGATCTCCGGGCCGAACACCTCCACGTCGGGGCCGAAGGCGCCGGGCGTGCGGTAGAGCGTGATCATCTCGGCCGGGATCGACGTCGTACTGCGCCAGAGCCGCTCGACGTCCTCGGGATCCATCGCCTCGTCCTGACCGGTCGCCCGCGCGAGGTCCCAGCCGTGCAGCACCAGGTCGTCACTGACCACCTGGTCGATCTGCGCCTCGGCGGTCATCCGGCCGGCCGGGGTGTCGACCTCCTGCGCGGCGAGCTCGGGGTTGTCGAGGACCTCCTCGACCGCCGCCCTGGCCTGCCGGAACGTCGTGAGCGGATCGTCGCCCGCGAACGAACGACCGACCGGGCCGAGCATGTACCCGTGCATCGCGACGACGTGGTCGACCACGTCCCGCGCCGACCACTTCACGCACGGCGACTGGTTGCCCCAGTCCCCCGGTTTCACCGCCGCGACCTTGGCCTCGAAGGCTGTCGCGCGCCGCCGGTACCGCTCCCCGATGTCTGCCATCGGGCCACCCTGCCATCCGATCGACCGAAACTGAACCGTCTGAGCCGCGGCACGCTGGGTACCAGGAAAGCCCGCACCCGACGAGGAGGTCAACGATGAGTGGCATCACGCAGTCGGTGGACGTCGACGTCCCGGTCACGACCGCGTACAACCAGTGGACCCAGTTCGAGTCCTTCCCGCAGTTCATGGAAGGGGTCGAGGAGATCCGCCAGCTCGACGCGACGCACACCCACTGGGTGACCAAGGTGGGCGGCGCGACCCGCGAGTTCGACGCCACGATCACCGAGCAGCACCCCGACGAGCGCGTCGCCTGGAAGTCCGACTCCGGCCCGAACCACGCCGGCGTCATCACCTTCCACCAGCTCGAACCCACCAAGACCCGCGTCACCGCCCAGATGGAGATCGACCCCGAGGGCTTCCTGGAGACCGTCGGCGACAAGCTCGGCGTCGTCGAGGGCCGCGTCAAGGGCGACCTCCAGCGCTTCAAGTCCTTCATCGAGTCCCGGGGCTCCGAAACCGGAGCCTGGCGAGGCGACGTCCCGCGGTAGGCATCTGAAGCGCCTGGGACAAGCAGGCCCGATCCCGCTACGGTCGGCCTGAGGAGGTGTCATGCGATTCGCGCTGATGCACAAGACCAACCCCGCGCTGGAGGCCGGCCAGGCCCCGGACCCGGAGGTCCTCGTCCGCGCCGACGCGGTCCTGGAGGAGATGCGCCAGGCCGGCGTCCTGCTCACCGCAGAAGGCCTGCTCCCCAGCAAGCACGGCGCCCGCATCACCTTCCCCGACGGCCCGCCCAGGGTCCTCGACGGCCCCTTCGCCGAGACGAAGGAACTCGTCGCCGGTCTCTCGATCATCCGCGTCGCCTCCCGCGACGAGGCGATCCAGTGGGCGCTGCGCTTCGCCGAGGTCGACCCCGGCACCGAGATCGACATCCTCCGGCTCGCCGACTGAGCTCAGGCGAAGGAGGCGAGGACACCTTCCTCGGCAACGACCAGCGAGTCGATGGCGGCGAAGAACGCGACGATGCCGGGCAGGTTCGGGCCCTTCGCGCTGCTGGCGGCGTAGTCCTCGCTGGTCTCCCACTCGACGACATCGAGCCACTCGTCGTTCGCCAGCTGGACCAGGCGCGCGGACCGGAAGCCCTTCCGGTCCGCCGCGAAGTCGGCGAGCATCGCCGGGCGGGCGGCCAGCAGGTCCTCGGTCCGGGACGCCCTGAAGCGGGTCAGTTCCACGGCAGTCATAGTCACCATCCTTGATAGTAATTATCGATGACTATATCAGGTTGGTGGCCGCCCACTGGTTGATGTCGTCGCGACGGATGGCGGTGGCCATCAGATCCGGGAACAGATCCGGAGTGCAGGCGAACGTCGGAACACCCAGGTCGGCGAAGGCAGCGGCATTGTCCGCGTCGTACGACGGCGCGCCGGAGTCGGCCAACGCGAGCAGCGCGACCACCTGCACTCCGGACTCGACCAACGACCGCGTACGACGCAGCAGCTCCTCCCGGTTCCCGCCCTCGTACAGATCGCTGATCAGGACCAGCACGGTCTCGGCCGGTCGCGCGACGAGCGTCTCGCAGTACGCCAGCGCCCGGTTGATGTCGGTGCCGCCACCGAGCTGCGTCCCGAACAGCACGTCGACCGGGTCCTCCAGCTGATCGGTCAGATCCACGACCGCCGTGTCGAACACGACCAGGCTGGTCCGCAGCGAGCGCAGCGACCCCAGTACGGCGCCGAACACGCTCGCGTAGACCACCGACTCGGCCATCGAGCCGGACTGGTCGATCGCGAGCACGATGTCGCGCTGGACGCTGTGGTTGCGCCGGGCGTACCCGACCAGCCGGTCCGGGACGATCGTGCCCAGCGCCGGCGAGAAGTGCTTCAGGTTGATCCGGATCGTCCGGTCCCAGTCGATGTCGGCGTGCCGCGGCCGGCCGGTCCGCCCGGCCCGGTCGAGCGCTCCCGTGACGGCCGCCCGGGTCCGCTCGGCAAGGCGCTTCTCCAGATCCGCGACGACCCGGCCGACGACGTCGCGCGCGGTCTGCTTGGTCTCCTCGGGCATCACCTCGTTCAGCGCGAGCAGCGTGCTGACCAGATGGACGTCGGGCTCGACCGCGTTCAGCAGCTCGGGTTCCATCAGCATCCGGGTGATCCCGAGCCGCTCGACGGCGTCGCGCTGCATCACCTGGACCACCGAGCTCGGGAAGTACCCGCGGATGTCGCCCAGCCACCGCGCCACCCGTGGCGCCGAGGACCCGAGCCCGGCCGATCGCTTGGTCCCCGGCTCGCCTCGCTCGGCGTCGTACAGGGCAGCCAGTGCCGCATCCACGGACTGGTCAGCCTTGGACAACGTGGTGCCGGTCTCCGGGTCCGCCTCGCTGCCCAGGACCATCCGCCAGCGCCGCAGCCGTTCGTCGTCGGACATCAGACCTCCACCAATGGTGCCCGACCCAGCAGCCGCGCGACGGTCGGGAGCACCGAAGCCGCCAGCTCGGCGTCGAGATCGTCGTCAACGGCAACTACCCGCACAGCGCCGCCCAGCGCCTGCGCCCGCTCGCCGATCGAGCGCCGTTCCGGCTTCGCGAAGGTCCCGAAAGTCCTGCGCAGCAAGGGCAGCACCTCCAGGAACGCCTCGTCCGGAATCCCGGAGAGCCACCCGTCGACCAGCCCCAGCAACCGCTCGTCGTGCACGAGCAGCAGTCCACCACCGGCCAAGAACCCTTCGACGTATCCGGCCGCCTCGCCGGTCGGCGTCCCCGGCGACAACGCTCGCCCCAGCCGCAGCGCCACCTCGCCCGACTCCACCCGCGAGGTGTCGAGCATCAGCCGCGTCAACCGCCCGCCGATCAGCGGCGGCACCGACGTACGGTCGCTAAGTCCTTCAAGCGTGGCCAGCCAGAGTTCCCGGGAGTCCGACGACAGCAACGCCGTCGCATCCTGCACGCCGTCGATCAGCTCCAGCACCGATGCCGCCGCATCCGGATCCAACCCGTGCACCGTCCGCCCGAGCCCAGCACACACCCGAGCCACCATCCGCTCGGCGACAGCACCCAGCCCTGCCGTGTCACTTCCCCGTACGTCGCCGTACCGCGCGGACCTCGCCAACGCGGGCAGCGCGGCCATCAGATGCCCGACGTCCGCGTCCTTCGCCGCCCGCGTGTCGACTCCCGCCAGCAACGCCGGCAACGCCTCGCCGAGATCCGCCAACAAGGACCGCTCCAGCGCAGACGTCACCTCGGCGAGCGTCGACGACTCCGCCGCGGCCGCGAGCATCACCGTCGTCGCCGCCCCGGCCACCGTCGTACCGTGGGCTCCCGCCGCGACCAGATCCACCTCGAGCTCGGGATCCCACGCCAGCTTCCACATCTCGCGGAACGTCCCCTGGGCCCGGCGGTCGTCCGACGTCGGCAGCCCCCAGGAGATCCCGAGAATCCTCAACCGGTGCAGCAGATGCGACTTCTCCCGGTCGTTCTCCTTGCGCAGATCGAGGTCGATCACGCGCTCGGCCGGGTCCCGCTTGAGCCGCAGCCGCCGGGCCTGCGCCGCCAGGTCCGCAGCGACCGGCGCCTGCGGCGTGTCGCCCGGTACGGTCCCGAGCAGCTCTCCGACGACCGCTTCCCGGGTCACCAGATCCAGCAGTACGTCGTTCCCGCCACACAGTACGGCGCGCGTCGCCTCGGTCATCTCGCTCAGCCCGGCGAGCGGCCGTTCTCTCAACGCGGCCAGGGTTTCCGCGAGCCGGACCGCCTCGATCACGTGCGCGCTCGACACCGGCAGGTCCTCGTCGCGCAGCACCCGCGCGACCTTGGTCAGCCAGCGCGTGGTGATCTGGTCGGGCGCGGTGAACAGGTGGTGGTACCAGCCCGGCGAGGTCACGCCGGCGCCGTACCCGCTCGCGTTGGCCAGCCGGCTGTGCGTCCACGGCACCCAGGTGCAGGCCACCTTGCGTTTCGCGAGACCTTTCAGGATCCGCGCGTCATGAGTTGCCGGAGGCAACGGTAGCGACAACGCCGGTACGTGCCAGGCACCACAGACCACGGCGATCCGCTCGTAGCCCTCCTTGATCGCCTTGCGCAGCGTCTGCCGCATGTACGCCTCGCGCTGCGCCTCGCGGCCGGTGGCCTGCTCGTCACGGCGCAGCTCGCTCATCGCCTCCGCGATCACCGTGAACGGCTCGGCGCCGTCCCGCCGGTGCTCGATCACGTCGTCCCACCAGCGCTCCGGATCGTCGTACCCACCGGCGGCGGCCAGCGTCGCGAGCGGATCGATCGACGACCCGCGCTCCCGCTCCGACGACCCGAACATCAGCGCGGCCGGAAGGTCGCAGAACCGCACCGGTACGCCGCCCGCCAGCGCGAACCGGATCGCCTGCCACTCCGGACTGAACACCGCGAACGGCCAGAACGCGGCCCGCGTCGAGTCGTCGACGGCGTACGCCAGCAACGCGACCGGCGGCACCATCTCCGGGTCGGCGGCCAGCTCGACCACCTTGTCGGCCTCGGGCGGTCCCTCGATCAGCACGATGTCCGGCTGCAGCTCCGCCAGGGCGGCCACCAGCGCCCGGGCCGAGCCCGGTCCGTGGTGCCTGATGCCGAACAGGTGGACGGACATCAGCTCAGGTCCCGGCACGCCCGGTAGAAGTCCGACCAGCCGTCGCGCTCGCGGACGACGGTCTCCAGGTACTCCGACCAGACCACGCGATCGGCCGACGGGTCCTTCACGACCGCGCCGAGGATGCCGCCGGCCACGTCGTACGAGCGCAGGACGCCGTCGCCGAAGTGGGCGGCCAAGGCGAGACCGCCGGTGACCACGCTGATCGCCTCGGCGGTGGACAGCGTGCCGGACGGCGACTTGACCGCGGTCCGGCCGTCCTCGGTCCGGCCCGACCGCAGCTCGCGGAACACCGTGACGACGCGGCGGATCTCGTCCAGCGCGCTGTCCTGCGGCGGCAGCTCGAGCGAGGCGCCCAGCTGCGCGACCCGGCGGGAGACGATCTCGACCTCGTCGTCGGCGGAGTCGGGCAGCGGCAGGACGACGGTGTTGAACCGCCGCCGCAGCGCGCTCGACAACTCGTTCACGCCCTTGTCCCGGTCGTTCGCGGTCGCGATCACGTTGAAGCCCTTGCGGGCCTGGATCTCCCCGGCCAGCTCCGGGATCGGCAGCGACTTCTCCGACAGGATCGTGATCAGCGCGTCCTGGACGTCGGACGGCATCCGGGTCAGCTCCTCGATCCGGGCGATCTTCGCCTCGGCCATCGCGCGCTGCACCGGGCTCGGGACCAGCGCGGCCTCGCTCGGGCCCTGCGCGATCAGCTGCGCGTAGTTCCAGCCGTAGCGGATCGCCTCCTCCGCCGTACCGGCCGTGCCCTGGACGAGCAGCGTCGAGTCACCACAGATCGCCGCGGCCAGGTGCTCGCTGACCCACGTCTTCGCCGTACCCGGTACGCCGAGCAGCAGCAGCGCCCGGTCCGTCGCGAGCGTGGCGACGGCCACCTCGATCAGCCGCCGCGGGCCGACGTACTTGGGTGTGATCTCGGTGTCGCCGGCCTGTCCGCCGAGCAGGTACGTGACCACCGCCGCCGGCGACAGCCGCCAGGCCGGCGGACGCACCCGATCGTCCGTCGCCACCAGCGCGGCCAGCTCCTCGGCGTACTCGGCCTCGGCGTGCGGCCGCATCACTGCTGTGGTGCTCATGACAGCTCCTCGTACATCTCACGACGGAAGATCAGGGTCTCGACGAGCCGCAGGCGCCAGGTGTCTTCCTCACCGGTGGGCTCACGGGTGATCGGGTGGTTCAGGACCTCAGGCGGTACGGCGCGCGCCGCGGTGCTGGCCAGGCGGGCCCAGCTGCGGTGGGTGCCGGCCTTGGCGAGCAGGTCGAGCACCAGTACGGCGACCGGCTCCGGCCACGGGACCGGGAGGCCGCCGACCAGCTCGGACAGGTCGATGGTCGTCCGCAGGTGGTCGATCGCCTTGGGCAGCTCGGCCTCCGGCAGCACCCGCAGCAGCTCGCTCGTGCGGCCGTCGGTAGCCGCGTTGCTCAGCAGGAGGGCGCGGGCCCAGTCGACGTTCTGGTCGCGGACTGTGGCTTCGGCCCAGGCGGCTTGGAGCACCTCGGCCGCTACGCCCTCCACTGGCAGCTGGAGCAGGTCCGGTGACGGCAGCGGGGCCGCGGCGACCAGCTGCTTGAGCCAGCCGGCCCGGCGGCCCAGGCCGGGGTGTGCTTGCGGGTCGATGCCGTCGCGCTCCATCGCCTTGGTGACGCGCTCGGGCAAGGTCACCACCAGGACGTCCTGCGACTCCATCAGGTGCGCTCCGACCCGCTCGGACATCCGCACGCTGTACTGCGACCCCGCGACCCGCGCCAACAGCTCCGCTGCCAATCGCCTGACGTCTTTCGACCTGTCGTCGAGGGCCTGCTCCAGGAACTCCTCGTCGGCCTTGCTGATCTTGGTTCTGAGCGAGCCGAGGAACTCCAGCCGCGTGGCGGCGGTCTCCGTCGGCCAGACCTCGCGCAGGGCCTCCAGCGCAGCCAGTGGGTCACTCTCCCTCAATCTCCTGAACCACGCCCGTCGCTGCAACGAGTTCCCATGGGTCCACAACTGCGGATCGTCGTTGACCGCCTCGTGCAGGAACCGCCACTCCGGATTCAGGTCCGCCAGCCAGGCCGCCCGCCTCCCCGCAGCAGCAATGACCAACGGCCGGTACTCCGCCCGCCCCTTCGCGTAGTCCGCCAACGCCGGCAGGTGCTCCGGCGGGATCCCCCAGCCCTTGGCCTCCGCGATCCGCAACCACTCACCCAACGCCGCCGACTGGAATCCCGTCAGCATCGCCGCCAACCGTCGAATCGCGTTCGACCGCGGCAACGGCCGGTCCTCACCCTCCGCCTCGGGCAACGGCTCGATCCCCTGCAGGGGAAGGCGTCCCGCCCGCTTGTAGAGCGTCGCCAACGCGGCCGCGTCCAGTAGCCCGGCATCGTCGGTCAGCTGCTCCCGCACCGCCGGCGGCAGCTCGTCGTACACCGGCGGCCGCCGATCGGTCCCCAGCAGAGCGGAGGACACGAGACCGTCCCAGCCCCTCACACCATCACCGCTCTCTCCCCGTCCCACACGGTCATCGGGCGGAAGCCGGCGCGGTTCCACTCGCCCGCGACGGTGATCGGAGCACCCGCGGAGACGGCCAGGAGCTTCCACGGGTCGAAGGTCGGCAGGACTTCCAGCGCGCCCTCGCCATCCACCAGCGCCCACGCCGAACCGTTGCGCGCCGGCCGGACGTCCTGCAGCACCAACGGCCAGCGCTCGTTCCACGGGTCCGCGGTCAACGACTCCACGTACGCGACGAGCGCCTGGTGAGTCGACAGGCCGGAAGGTCTGGTGCCGGGGAGACGCGGGGCGGTCTGGGTGAGCAGAGCGCGAAGCGGAAGCGCACCCGGGTAGAAGGAAAGAACGGCAGGCACGACCTCACCAGGGCGGGCAGGAAGCGGGTCCAGCCGGCGTCCCGCGGGCGCGAAAGCAAGAATCAGGGCCAGGCGACCAGTTGTTGCCCCACGCAACCATAGGCGCCGGACGGTCAGCCGGTCGTCCGGTTCGACCACCCGGCCGAGCACCAGCCAGTCGTCCTCGACCTTCTCCCCCTCGGCCTGCACCCGCGCCGTCTCGACCGTCCACCCGATCCGTGTCTGCACGGTCTCAGCCATCGACGGGGGCAGCTCGGCCAGCCGGCCGTGCGCCGACACCGTCAGGTGGATCAGCGCCAGCTCCTCCAGCAGCTCGCCCGGCCACCCGTGCCCTCGCCCGACCACGCCGGCAGCACGCCGTACGGCGCCCGCAACGCCCGGCGCCTGCGCGTCGACCATCCGGGCAGCCAGCCGACTCAGCTCCTCGTACCCGCGCTGCTCGAACCCGCTGAGCCCGCGCCGTACCTGGTCGTCCAACCAGCTCTCCAGCTCGGCCATGCCCGCCGACACCCGGTCAGCCCGCCGCGACGCCCGCGCCTGAGCCGACAGCGGGTCAGCGACCTCACCCGGCTTCTTTTCGGCCCGCTCGGCCGCCTTCTCCGCGCGAGTGCTCCGCTCGGCCAGCCACATGTCGACCCACTCGGGCTCCTCCGCCACCGGCAGCGCACCAGCGGCCCAGAGCAGCATCAGCCCGAGCGAGTGCTTGCACGGGAACTTCCGGCTCGGACAGCTGCACTTGAACGCCGGACCGCTCAGGTCGACCGAGGTCTGGTACGGCGACTTGCCGCTGCCCTGGCAGTACCCCCACAGCGCACCCTCCGAGCTACCGGCCTCGGACCACTTGGCCACCCGAGCCTGCGCCTGCCCGGCCTTGGCGGAGGCAGGATCAGGCGCCAGCGCGAGCACCTGCTCCACATCCCACGGCCCCACAACGCTCCCCGCTCTCGCCTGCACCTAGACGAGAGCATGCCATCCACGACGGACAGCTCAGCCGAAGGCCTGCTGCTCGGACTCGTAGTGGCTGGGATAACCGTTGCCGACCGGCTGGCCGTTGATGGGCGACGGGGTGGTGGGCCGGGCCTCCCCCGACCCGACCGGCTGCGCCGGCGGCGGAGTGGGCGGCGGGGTCGGGGTTTCCGACAGACCATCCCGTACGGCGCCAAGCAACTGCTGCTCGACTGCCTGCAGGCCTGCGATGCGCCGGCGGATTGCCTCCTCCTCGGTCCGAGCGGCCGCCACGATCTCGTCGGCCTCGGCCTTCGCCGTCTCGCTCAGGTGGTCGGCAGTCCGCTGGCTCGCGCTCAGCACGCTCAGCTCGTACCGCCGCAGTTCGTCCACCCACGCGCCGTCCTGCGGCTGTGCCGCCAGCACCGGCGCCATCGGGTGCTCGCTGTCGACCGTCGGCAGCGTCCGCTCGAGGTCCGCGATCTGCTGGTCCACCCGCGTGAACAGGTCGGCCACGTCGGTCCGCATCTGCCGGATCACGGTTGCCGCCGCGGCGACCCGCTCGTCGGCCTCCCGCTCGCGCTCGAGCGCGGTCCGCTCGGCGGACGTGATCACCCCCAGCGCCACCAGCGCGTCCCGCTCCGCGTCGTCCGCCGGCTCCGCCACCGCACCGGTCGACGCCGCACCCGGCGCCGCAGCAGCCGCCAGGTCAACTGGCGCACCCCCACCCGCGCCGGCGCTCGCACCGGCACCCGCCCGGGAACCGCCCACGGCACCCGCCTCCGCGCCGACCCCATCCCCGCTCATCGCCACCGTCCGCCGCAGCGGCACCTCCCGGATGAGCAGCACCGCCAGCAGACTCACCACCCCAGCCGCGGCAGCAATCAAAAAGATCCGCCCGGTCGCATCCCCGTACGCGTGCCGCACGACCTCCGCCAGCTGCGGTGGCAGCGACCCCACGTCCAGCACACTCGTCCCCGACCCGTCCTGCAGAGCCCGCCCCGCAGCAGCTCCGTCCGGCCCGAGCGCCCGCAGGTTGCTCGTGATCAGCTCGGTCACCCGATTGGCAAGCACCGCCCCCAGCACCGAGACACCCACCGCACCCCCAAGGCTGCGGAAGAACGTGACCGACGCACTCGCAGCCCCCACCTGGCTGACGTCGACAGTGTTCTGCACCGCGAGCACCAGGTTCTGCATCAGCATGCCCATGCCGATGCCCATCGCGCCCATGCCGACCGCCAGGTACCAGTACGGCGTGGTGTGATCGATCGTGCCGAGGACGCCGAGCCCGCCGATCAGCAGCAGCCCGCCGAGCACGAGGTAACGCTTCCACTTCCCGTACCGGGTGATCATTTGCCCGGCGCCCACCGAACCGAAGAACGAGCCGAGCATCATCGGGATCGTCAGCAGGCCGGACTCGGTCGCGCTGTAGCCGCGGGCGATCTGGAAGTACTGGCCGAGGAACACCGCGCTGCCGAACATCGCGAGCCCGACCGCCAGGCTGGCCACGATCGCGAGCGCCGTGGTCCGCTCGCGGACGACGGTCAGCGGGACGAGCGGCTCCTTCGCGCGGGTCTCGACGATCACCGCGAGGAGCGCGAGCACCGCCGTACCGCCGAGGTAGTACGCCGTCTCGCGCGACCACCACGGGAAGTGCGTGCCGGCGAACGAGACCCACACCAGCGGCAGGCTCGCCGCGCCGCTGATCAGGATCGCGCCGAGGTAGTCCATCCGCACCTTGCGCCTGATCAGCGGCAGGTGCAGGTACCGCTGCAGCATGATCAGGCTGATCACCGCGAGCGGCACGCAGACGTAGAAGCACCAGCGCCAACCGAGCCAGCTGGTGTCGACGATCACGCCGCCGAGCAGCGGGCCGCTGACCGTGGCGACGGCGACGACGGCACCCATGTAGCCGGAGTACCGGCCGCGGTCGCGCGGCGGGATCGCGGCGCCGATGATCGCCTGGGCCAGCGCCATCAGGCCGCCCATCGCCAGGCCCTGCGGGACCCGCGCGCCGATCAGGAACGGCACGGTGTGCGCCATCCCGGCCAGCGCCGAGCCGACCACGAACAGCACGATCGCGAGCTGGACGAGCAGCTTCTTGCTGATCAGGTCGGACAGCTTGCCCCAGACCGGCGTGGAGACGGTGGTCGCCAGCAGGCTCGCGGTGATCACCCAGGTGTACTGGGTCTGGCTGCCCTTGAGGTCCGCGATGATCGTCGGCAGCGCGTTGCTGACGATCGTCGAGCTGAGCATCGCGGTGAACAGCGCCGCCAGCAGCCCGACCAGGATCTCGAGGATCTCCCGGTGCGTCAGCTCGGGATCGGCGGGCTTCGCCGCCACAGGGTCGGCCGGCGCGGCCTCGGTGACAGACATCGGGTGGATCCGTCCTCACGCAGTCGTTCGGCCGGAGCAGCCGGTCGGGCTGCTCCGGGGCGGAGTACGGCCTCCAGGTCCTCACCCAGGCCTATTTGGTTGCAGTAGGAAACTGTAAGGCAGCTCAGCGTGACAGTGCAGGCCGGGTCAGCCCACCGGCTGTTCGGTCTGTTCCGAACGGCGGGACGCGCGTAACGTCCACTGCCTGCTGAGCGATCAACAGCGGGAGGCTTCGGCGGTGCTGTCAGGGCCCGCCGAAGCTCTCCCCACTCCGGTCAGCTCCCGGCGCCGCGACCGGTGCGCGCCTGCAGCTCGTCGATCAGCTTCGAGGCGTCCGCCTTGCTCAGGCCGTCCGGGACCTGTTCACCGGCCTCCTGCGCGAGCGTGTGCAGGTAGGACTCCTGCGGCCCGGTCATCGGCTCGTCCCCGGTCGTCCACTCCTCCGGATCCTTGTCCGGCACCGGCTGCACGTCCTGACTCATCGGTCCTCCTCCACGGCGTTCTTCGAACACCAGCTCGATTACCGGGCCGGTACCCCTCGCTTCACGTCCCATGCACGCGTCAGGCCGCGCGACTCAGCAGCCGTACGGCGTTGGCGGTGGTCCTGGGCCGCCAGCCCTCGGCCACGGCCGCCTGGTCCAGTGCGGCGATCTGACCGGCGACAGCCTCGTCCGGCGTGAAGCAGTGGTCACTGCCGTACAGCAGGTGGTCCGCACCCGCTACCGCCTGCAGAGCCGGCAGCTGGTTCGGCACCGGCGTACCGGCGACGTCGTACCAGAGGTCCTTGAGCTGGTCGGTCACGCTGGGCAGATCGCTCGTGGGAGCGAAGGTGTCCTGGAACAGGTCGAGCCGGTCGCCCAGCAGCGGGATGACCCCGCCGGCGTGGGTGACGACGAAGCGGATCCGCGGGTAGCGGGTGAAGATCCCTGTGAGCAGCAGGTCGGTCACCGCGCGGGCGCTGTCGAACAGGAACTCGATCATCGGCCGCGGCCGGTCCAGCGAGACCTGTCGCCACTGCGGCGGCGACGTCGGGTGCAGGAACACCACAGCGGCCCGCTCGTCCAGTGCCCGCCAGAGCTGCTCCCATGACGGGTCACCGGGGTACTGCCCACCAGCATTGCTGTTCAGGACGACGCCGTCCGCACCCAGTACGTCGTACGCGTGCTCCAGCTCGACCAGCGAACCCGCGACGTCCGGCAACGGCAGACTGGCGAAGAACCCGAACCGGCCCGGGTGGTCCTTGGCCACCTCGGCAGCGGCCTCGTTCATCCGGCGGGCCAGCACCTGGGCGCGGAAGTCGTCGCCGAAGTGCACACCGGGCGACGACACCGACAGCAGCGCCTTGGCGATCCCGGTCCGGTCCATCAGCTCCAGGTGCTTGGCCGCACTCCACACCGGCCAGCCCGGCATCCCGTCCGGACGGAGGTGCCCGGCCCGCTCGGCGGCGGCGACGTACTCCTTGAGCAGGAAGTGCGCGTGCACATCGATCAGGCCACTCATCGGTCTCACCTCCGTCGCGGGGTGCGGGTCACGCGGTCGTCGGGTGCAGCAGGTCGTCCAGGCCGACGCGGCGCAGGAACTCCGAGCGGACCCGGTCGGCGACCGCGTTGACCACGGCGGCGCCGTCGTCGGAAGGGTCGATGTGGACCCGGAACGGCCTGTGGCCCTTCTCGGTCCCGACCACCGTGACGATCGCCTGGGCGACCTCCGCGACGTCGGCCCACTCCGGCTCGAGCTCGCGCAACTTCTGGCTGACCTGGTCCATCAGCCCGGCGTACCGGGTCTCGTAGGCGGCGACGACGTCGGTGTCGGCCGGCGTCCCGCTGTGCGCGAAGTGGTTCGTGCCATGGGTGAACGAGCCCGGTACGACGATCGTCGTCTCGATCCCGAAGCGGGACAGCTCGAGTGCGTAGCTGGTGGCCATCGCGTCCATCCCGGCCTTGGCGGCGAAGTACGGCGCCAGGTACGGCGGCGTGCCGCCGCGGCTGCTGGAGCTGCCGACCCAAACCACCAGGCCGTCCTGCTGCTCCCGCAGGTGCGGCAGGGCCGCCCGGTTGAGCCGCTGGGTGCCGACCACGTTGGTGTCGTACAGGTTGGCGACCTGCTCGGGCGTGAAGGCCTCGGCCGGTCCGGTGACCATGTGCCCCGCGTTGTGGATCAGTACGTCGAGCTTGCCCCGCTCGGCAAGCACGGTCCGAACGGCCTGCTGAGCCGACTCGTCGGAGCTGACGTCCAGCTCGACCGCGCGGAGGTCGACGGTGTTGTCCTTGGAGTACTGGGCGGCGTCGGCCGCGGCCGTCGCGTTGCGGCCGGCGACGTCGCGCATTCCGGCGTACACGGTGTGGCCGGCGTCGGCCAGAGCGCGGGCGGTGAGGGCACCGAAGCCGCTCGAGGCACCGCTGATCAGGATGGTCTTGGACATGACGGGACGACCTTTCGGGCAGGCGGATCAGCAGGCTCGGCGCCCGCGTGGTCCTGGAGGGTGAGAAAGAGTGCGGGCGCCCGCGGCGGATCAGGCCGCGGAACCGCCGTTGGCGTAGATGGTCTGACCGTTGACCCAGCGACCGGGGCCGGCCAGGAAGGCGACCAGTTCCGCGAGGTCCTCGGGCTGGCCGAGGCGCTCGAGCGGCGGCTCGGCGGTGATCCGGTCGATCAGCTCCTGGGACTTGCCCTCCATGAACAGGGCGGTCTCGGTCGGGCCGGGGGCCACCGCGTTGACGGTGATGTCACGGCCGCGCAGCTCACGGGCCAGGATCAGGCTGATCGTGTTGACCGCGCCCTTCGACGCGGCGTACGCCGAGTAGCCCGGGCGGGCCAGCAGGGTCAGCGAGCTGGAGAAGTTGATGATCGCGCCACCGTTGCGGACCCGGCGGGCGGCCTGCTGGTCGACGACGAAGGTGCCGCGGACGTTGACTTTCAGGTGCTCGTCGAGCACCGCCAGGTCCAGGTCGGCCAGCGGCGCGAGCTTCATGATCCCGGCCGCGTGCACCACCACGTCGACCCCGCCGAACTCCTTCTCCGCGGCGTCGAACAGCGCGCTGACCGCCTGCTCGTCGGCGACGTCGGCCTGGACGGCGATCGCCCGGCCCCCGGCCTGCTCGACCTCCTTGACGGCCTCCTCGGCCTCGGCCCGGCCGCCGCCGTACGCGACCACGACGTCGAAGTGGTCCTTGCCCAGGCGGGCCGCGGTCTCGCGGCCGATCCCGCGCGATCCGCCGGTCACGATCGCCACCCGGTTGGTGTTGTCGGTCATCGTCCTGCTCCTTCGAAGTTCTCGGTGTTTCGTGCTGACACCAAAAGCTTCGCGCGGCGGATGGATCAAGTCCAACGACTCAACTCGATAGGTGGATCAATTCTGGTGATCCATCAGATCCTTGCCGGGCGTCGTACCGGGCGGGTGCTTCAGGTGGGCGACGACCAGCCCGAGCAGGGCGCGCAGCGCGACCGACGGCTTCCGCTTGCGCAGCGTCGCCATGTAGAGCGACCACCGGAAGTCCTGGTCCCTGATCGGCACCGCGCGGATCGTGTCCTCGTCGGCGATCGCGTAGCCGGGCAGGATGCCGAGCCCGACACCGTGCCGGACGAACTGCACGCCGTTGTCGATGCCGAGCGCCTCGACCACGACCTGCCGGCCGATCCCGGCCGCGTCGAAGGTCTGGTCGATCAGCGTCCGGGTGCCGAAGCCGGGCGGGAAGTCCACGAACGCCTCGTCGGCCAGGTCCGCCAGCTCCACCGACCGCCGCCGGGCCAGCCGGTGCCCGGTCGGTACGGCGAGCACCTGCGGCACCCGCAGCAGCTCCCACGCGGTCAGCTCGCGCGGCACGCTGCCCGGGCCGACGCCGAGGAAGCCGACCTCGATGTCGCCGTTGCGCAGCCCGGCGATGACTCCGGCCGACCCTTCGGGCTCCACGCGCAGCTGCAGCTCGACGTTCTGGTGGCGGCGCCGGAACTCGCCCGCCGCGGCCGGTAGATCGATCAGCCCGAGCCCCGGCAACAGCCCGACCCGGACCGTGCCACGCATCCCCGCCCCGAGCTCGTCGACGACGTCCCGCGCGCCCTGGACCGCGTCCATCACCGCCAGCGCCTCCGGCAGCAGCGCCGTACCGGCCTCGGTCAGGACGACGCGTTGCGCCGACCGCTCGAACAACGTCACCTTCAGATCGCGCTCGAGCGCGGCGATCGCCGCGCTCACCGCGCTCTGCACGACGTGCAACCGCCGCGCCGCGAGCGTGAAACTCCGCTCGTGCGCCACCGCGACGAAGTACTCCAGCTGCCGAAGTTCCACGTCCAGAGTCTGGCAGCATCCGTGTCGAGAAGGCCGGGACGACTCCGACGGGACTGGTATGAGCAGCTCTCTGCAGCAGACCGTTCAGCGCACGATCGACGGGCTCGTCGCCTCAGGCGCGGAGACCGGCGTGCAGGTCGCGGTCTACCGGTACGGCGAACTGATGGTCGACGCCGTCGCCGGCGTCGCGAAGGCCGGTCGGCCAATGCGCGCGGACACCCCGATCTACAGCGGATCCACCGGCAAGGGCGTCACCTCGACGCTCGCGAACGTCCTCGTCGCGCGCGGAGTACTCCGGTACGACGAGCCGGTCGCGGAGCTGTGGCCGGAGTTCGCGGTGCACGGGAAGGGCCGGGCGACGTTGCGGCACGTGCTGACCCACTCGGCCGGCGTACCGGCGATCCCGGCGACGACCACGCCGGCGGACCTCACCGACTGGGAGGCGATGACGGCGACGATCGCGGCGAGCGAACCGTGGTGGGAGCCGGGGACGAGGACGGCGTACCACGCGCAGACGTTCGGCTTCCTGGTCGGCGAGCTGGTCCGCCGGGCGACCGGTCGGTCGCTCGGCGACGTCCTACGGGACGAGCTGACCGGGCCGCTCGGCATCGAGGACGAGGTGTACTTCGGGGTCCCGCCGGAGGCGCTCGACCGCGTGGCCCGGCTCGACGGTCCCGAGATCCCTGAGTCGACGGACGAGCGGCTGGCGCCGGCGGCGGTGATCCCGTGCGCCTCGACGATGAATCGGCCCGACGTGCTGAGCGCCGACGTGCCGTCGGCAGCCACGGCGTCGGCGCGCGGCATCGCCAAGGTGTACGCCGCACTGCTCGGGCCGGTGGACGGCGTCCGGTTGATCCCTGAGGAGCAGCTGCGGGAGATCATCGGCCCGGCGTTCCGCGGGGTCGACGAGGTGTACGGGAACCCGGCGGTCTGGGCGCTCGGCTACGCGTACGGGCGGCTCGGCGCGACCGCCGAGCAGGCGGCGACGACGTTCGGGATGCCGGGCATGGGCGGCAGCGCGGCCTGGGCCGACCACCGCACGGGCGTTGCGTTCGCGGTCACCAAGAACAGGTTCGACCCGCGGCAGGCGGACGCCGCGACCGGCCTGGGCAACCTGGTGGCGGCCTGGCCGGAGGGTTGAGGCCTTACGGCGTACGGACCTGGTCCTGGTCGACCCAGACGAGGTGGCCGTGGTGGCTGATCAGGATCTCGGAGGCACCGGTGACCGCCGTACGGCGGGACAGGGCCTCGCCGGCGATCCAGCGGCCGCCGATCCGGACGTGCACCGACTCGGGCCGGGTGGGAGTGGCAACAGGCATGGGACCTGACTTCTGGACAGGGGCGGAGACGGGTAGGCGACGTCTGGTGGAACGGGTGTGGCGCTGCAGGTCGGGCATGTTCGTCCTCGGGAGGGACCGCAGTCGTCGGCGCGATGTCGCACCGGCTGGCTGCTCAACCAAAGGCCACCCTACAACCGCCGCATGAACCATCCCTAGCGGTATCTCGAATTGGTCTTTAAAACAAAGACCTGTAGGAATTGCGCGGCGCGGAGTGGGCACCAGGGACGTGACCAAGGAGGTCTCCCATGACGACCGATCCGATCACCCCGACCGGTCCGGGCAGCGACCCGGACGAGAACCCCGACCTGGTGGATCCGGGCCTGGACGACCCTGACGTCACCACTCCGCCCGGCGAGAACGACCCGCTCAGCGTGCCGATTCCGGACGATCCGCCGCTTTAACCAGCAACTATTTCCATTCGGGCAGCTGCTGCAGCGCCCAGCTGTTGCCGTCGGGGTCGGCGAAGAAAACAAACTTTCCCCAGGGAAAGTCCTGTACTTCGCTGACCTCGACCCCTCGCCCGGACAGCTCCTCGCGGGCCGCCGCCACGTCGGCGACCACGATCTGCAGCCCGCGTACCGACCCCGGCTCGGCCTGCGGCATTCCGGTGCCCAAGGCAATCGAACAGGCCGACCCCGGCGGGGTCAGCTGGACGAAGCGCAGCTCGTCGCTGACCTGGTGGTCGTGGTCGGCGACGAAGCCGACCTGATCGGTGTAGAACGCCTTGGCCCGGTCGACGTCGCTGACCGGCACCTGCACCAGCTCGAGTTTCCAGTCCATTGATCCGTTCCCCTCGCTCGCGGTCCCTCATTCGGCAACCTACCGGCGGAAACGGTCAGAACCTGTGCAGCCGGTTGCCGATCAGGGCCGTGGGTACTTGGTCGTCGACCCGAGAACACGGAGGGCAACCATGACGACGCAGACCCCGGCCGTCCCCAAGGACGGTCAGCGGACCGCACCGGACGAGCCCGTGGGCGCGCTGGTCGCACAGCTGACCAACGACGTCAGCCGCCTGGTCCGCGACGAGCTGCAGCTGGCCAAGGCCGAGCTGAAGGACAAGGGCAAGGAGGCCGGCCTCGGCGTCGGACTGTTCGGCGGCGCGGGCGCCTTCGCCTTCTACGGGCTGGGCGCGCTGATCGCGACCGCGATCATCGGGCTTTCGTACGCCGTACCGGCCTGGCTCGCGGCGCTGATCGTGACGCTGCTGCTGTTCGCGATCGCCGGTGTCGCCGCCCTGCTGGGCAAGCGGCACGTCAGCCAGGCGACTCCGCCGGTGCCGGAGCGCGCCGTCCACGGCGTGCACGACGACCTCGAAGCACTCAAGGGCCACCAGCCGGAAGGAAAGAACGCATGACCACCACGACGCGCCAGACGAAGCCGCGGAAGACCGCCGCTGCCCGGCCCGACGAGATGAGTGAGGTCCAAGCGCTCCGGGCCGACCTGGAGATGACCCGTCAGCACCTGGCCGACACCGTTCAGGAGCTGAGCCGCCAGCTGAACGTCCCGCGCCGGATCAAGGACTCCGCGACCAGTGCCGGCCACCGCGCCGTACAGGCCGCCGGCAGCGTCAAGCAGCGGGCCGGCCAGCGCGCCAAGGCGACCGCCGGCGGGATGGGCGAACGCGCCAAGGCGACCGCCGGCGGCGTGACCGAGCGGGCCAAGCACCTGCCCGAGCACGCGAAGAACCTTCCGGCCAAGGCGAAGCAGGCCCCGGAGCTGGGCCGCAAGCACCCGAAGGCGACGGCCGCCGTCGGCGGAGCCGTGGCCCTCGGAGTCGGCGCGGCCGCGTGGATCGCGGGACGGAACCGGTGAGCACGAAGGCCGTCAAGCTGGCCTACCGCCCGTTCGGACTGCTCTCCGGGATCGCCGGCGGTCTCGTCGCCGGCGCCATCTTCAAGCAGGTCTGGAAGCGCGTGGCCGACGAGGAGGACGCGCCCGACGCTCTGCAGTCGGAGTACCCGTGGCGCCAGCTCCTCCTCGCCGCCGCACTCCAGGGCGCCGTCTACGCCGTGGTCAAGGCAGCCGTCGACCGCGGCGGCGCCAAGGCCTTCGAGCGCTGGACCGGCGAATGGCCCGGCGACTGATCCGCCCCCACGAACCGACTGTGGCCCCCGACTCGGATGCGAGTCAGGGGCCACAGTCGTCTCTCACAGCTCGCGCAGCGCCGGCCCGAGCTCCTTGGTGAAGAAGTCGAAGAACCCGTCCACGTCCGGTCCCGCGTTGATCAGCGCCAGGTGGTCGTACCCGGCCTCCGCGAACGGCTTCGCCACCTCGACGTGCCGCGCGACGTCCGGCCCGCACCCGAACTGCTCCTTCATGTGGTCGGCCGTCACCAGGGCTGTCGCGGCGTCGAAGTTCACCGGGTTCGGCAGCTCGGACTGGACCTTCCACCCGGTCACCCCGAACCGGAACAGCTTGCGCGCCGACTCCGCCGCGTCGTCCTCGTCCGGCGCCCAGGCCAGCGGCACCTCGGCGTACGCCGGACCGTCGCCTCCGGCCTTCCGGTAGGCCGTCACCAGCTCCTCCTTCGGCTCGGTCGTGAACAGCGCGTCGCCCAGCTCGCCCGCCAGCTCCGCCGCCTCGGGCCCGCCCGCCGCCACCGCGATCCGCGGCAGCTCGTCCGGCAGGTCGAAGACCCGCGCGTCCTCCAGCTTCAGGTGCTTCCCGTCGTACGACTGGTACCCGCCGCTCCAGAGCAGCCGGATGATCTCCAGCGACTCGCGCAGCATCTCGTGCCGCTGCGCGACCGCCGGCCAGCCGCGGCCGACGACGTGCTCGTTGAGCCGCTCACCGGCGCCGAGGCCGAGCGTGAACCGCCCGCCGGACAGCAACGCGGTGGTCGCGGCCATCTGGGCGACCACCGCGGGGTGGTACCGGATGAACGGACACGTCACACCGGTCGCCAGCTCGATCGCCGACGTCCGGGCCGCGGCCGCCGCGAGCATCGAGAACGCGAACCCCGAGTGCTGGTGCTCCGACACCCACGGATGGAAGTGGTCGCTAACCTCGACGAAGTCGAATCCGGCCTGCTCCGCGCGGACCGCCTGGTCGACGATCTCGGTCGGCGCGTACGCCTCGGCGATCAGCTTGAACCCCAGTTTCATCGACACTTACCTCCGAAAGATGAATGGATCAAGGCTTCCTGGGCACCAGAAGGATGCAAGTACTGGTTGCCCAAGGCCTCGGCGTTGAGCAGACAGCGCCGGGGCCGCCACCAGCCGGCACTCAGTCGGGCGGCTCAGGAGTGACCGGTACGCCGTCGTCGCCGGTGTCCTCGGACTGACCGGTGTCCTGCGACTTGATGTCCACCGCCGCGTCGTCGGTGGTCGAGTCGGCCGGCGGATCCGCTTCCGGCCCCCTGGTCTCGTCGATCAGGTCGTCGACCAGTTCTTCCGGACGCTCCGTCATCGCGTCCCCCTTTCCTGTTGGACGGGTCTCGGTACCCGCCCACGGCCGACGTCATGCACGAATCGCGACGACCAGCGCGTCGTTTCCCCGGCGCCACATCGCACCGGCCCGCTCGAAGCCGTTCCGCCGCAGGAGATCGACGTGCCAGCCCTCCCGTTGGAGCAGGTCGCCGTCCCAGTGGGCGAACACCTTCTCCCGCTCGGCCCGGAGCCCGGCGTACGACGGATCGCCGTACGCGCGTTCGTACCACCCGTCGCAGTCCTCCGCCTCCGCGAATGTGATCCGCAGGTGCTCGGCGTGCAACCGGTCCGCCGCCGCCCGCAGCACGGGCTCGGCAATCGGCACGTGGTCCGCGTTGGCGAACACGCCGCCCGACCGCAGCACCCGCGCGACCCCGCCGTACACCCCCGCGAGCGCGTCCGCCGGGAACCAGTGCATTGCCGTCGCGGTCACCACCGCGTCGAACCCGGTCGGCAGTCCGCGGTCCCAGTCCGGTGCGGCCAACTGCCGTTCGACCACCGTCACGCGGTCGTCGTCGGCGAAGTCGTCGCGGGCGAGATCGAGCAGCAGCGGATCGATGTCGACGGCGACCACCTCGCTGTCCGGGAAGCGGTCCAGCACCCGCCGGGTCAGCGAACCCGGGCCGCAGCAAAGGTCGAGCACGCGCCGTGGCGGGCCGGCCAGCGCTTCGACGTAGTCCAGGATCAACTGGAACCGGAGTTCGCGGTCCGGCTCGTGCCCGGCCTGCTGGCGTTCCCAGCTGCTTCGCAGTTCCTCACGCTGTGTTGTCATGAGCACCACGTTCTGCCCTCCAGGGCCTCGACGTCCAAGTCGCAAGAGCACTAACGTCACAGCCTCTGGTTATCGCTGCAGGTGAGGAAGTTCATGGACGTCGATCTACGGTTGGTGCGGTACTTCCTGGTGATGGCCGAGGAGTTGCACTTCACCGCCGCGGCCCGCCGGCTGTACGTGTCCCAGCCGGCGCTCAGCAATCAGATCCGCCGGCTCGAGAACCAGCTGGGGACGCAGCTGTTCCAGCGCTCCCCACGCGGGGTGACCCTGACCGCCGCCGGCAGCGCGTTCCTGCCGCACGCGCAGAGCGCGCTCGCCGCGATCCGCTCGGGGATCGCGGAGGCGACCGCCGCCGCGGGCCGCGATCAGGTCCTGCGGATCGACGTGCTACAGACCGATCTGGTCACGCCGCGCGCGGTCCTGGCCCGCCTGCGCGAACGCCTCCCGTCATTGCGGCTCGAGGTCAGCAGCCGCGGCAGCCGCGAGCAGGAGCAGCGCTTGCTCAGCGGCGACCTGGATCTCGCCCTCTGCGGATCGACGGCCCATCTCGCCGACGGCCTGGTCCAGCGCGTCATGCGCCGCGAGGCGCTCGGCATCGCGCTGCCCACCGACCACCCGCTCAGCAACGCCGACGCGGTCGCCGTCCGCGAGCTGGCCGACGAGGTGCACTACCTGCCACGCGACGACTTCGCGCCGGAGTGGAACGACTTCGTCCTCGGCTGCTTCCGTACGGCGGGCTTCCAGCCGCGCCGGCACCCGGCCAGTACCGACGGCACCAGCTCGGCGCTCGAGCTCGTCAAGGCCGGCGAGTGCGTGGCGCTCGGACTTCTCTCGACCCCGGCGCCGGCCGGTGTCGTGGTGAAGCCGCTCGCGGCCGGCGTACCGCCGTACACGTGGACCCTGCGCTGGCGTGACTCGGCGCACCCGCCGACGGCCGCTCTCGGGGTCCTGCGGTCGCTCGACTGAGCGGTCAGGCACCAGGTGAAGACTCCTCCAACCCGGTCACGCACCGCGACTTTCCCCTGGTGGGGACCGTGTTTCACACCGGTCACGATGCAACGGGTTCGTGGAAGTTCGAGGTCGGATGCATAACTTCGGGATTCATGGGGTAGGAATGACCCACACAGATATTGACCGCGGTCCAGACATGTGCCGCGCCGTGACTCAACGTCGCGAGGTCAAGAATCATGGTTACCGTACTTGCACGCACCACCGTCGAAGAGCTGCCCAGCACCGATCCGAAGCAGCGCCGGGACCTGGCCACCAGGGAACTCCTGGCCCGCCGGGCCGCAACGACCGACGAGACTCTCCAGCAGTCCTTGCTGGAGGAAGCCATCGAGCTGAACCTGGGAATCGCCCACAGCATCGCGAGCCGGTTCCGCGGCCGCGGTGTCGAGGCCGACGACCTGGACCAGGTCGCCTACCTGGGTCTGCTGAAAGCGGCCCGGAGCTACCGTCCGGACACGGGCACACCGTTCCTGGCGTACGCCGTACCGACCATTCGTGGTGAGGTGAAGCGCTACTTCCGCGACTGCTCGTGGACGGTGCGGATCCCGCGCCGGCTGCAGGAGCTGCAGGGGTCGATCGCGAGCGTCCGCCCGCAACTCGTCCAGGACCTGCAGCGCGACCCGACCCTGGAGGAGCTGGCCGAGGCGGTCGGCACCGACGTGGCCGAGATCGAGGCCGCGATCGCGGCCGACGGCTGCTTCTCGGTGCTGTCGCTGGACCGTCCGGTCGACGGCGAGTCGACCGCGAACCTGGCCGACACCATCGCCGACGACGAGGACACCTCGTTCGAACGCACCGAGGCGGTCGCCGTCCTCGAACCGGTGCTGAACGAGCTCACCCCGCGGGAACGCAAGATCCTCGAGCTGCGCTTCATCGAAGGGCACACCCAGGCCGACATCGGCGCCGAGATCGGCGTCAGCCAGATGCAGGTCTCCCGCCTGCTGCGCGGCATTCTCGACAAGCTGCGCGCCCAGATCGAGCCGCCGAGCATCACGGCCGCCTGATCCCTCCCCGCTGTGGTCCGCCGTAGACTTGGTCGCGGCGGGCCACCCGCGGAGGAACCCTGATGTCATCGTTGCCTGAGGCACCGATATTCGTGGTGCAGCTGCACGATGCCCGGCGCCGTCACTACGACGTACGGCTCGAGGTCGACGGCGTCCTGAAGTCGTGGGCGGTGCCGCTCGGGCCGTCGCTCGACCCAGTCGTGAAGCGGCTGGCGGTCTTCACCACCGACCACGCGCTCGAGTACGCGACGTACGAGGGCGTGCACGCCGAGGCCAAGTACGGCAGCGGCGCGGTGATCGTCTGGGACGCAGGCGTCTACACCAACCTCACCCGTGACAAGCAGCGCCGGCTGGTCGAGCCGGCCGACGCGATCGAGCGCGGGCACCTGAAGTTCCGGCTGCGGGGCGTGAAGCTGGACGGGACGTGGGCCTTCACGCGCACCGATCGGGACTGGCTGATGGTCAAGGTCCGCGACGAGTCGGCCGACCCCTTGCTCGACCTGACCGCCACCGAGCCGCGCTCGGTGCTCAGCGGTCTCACCATCGACGAGATGGCCGCTACAGCAACCTGATCGCCGCGGTCGCGACGATCCCACCCGCGACCGCGACCAGCATCGGCACCTTCGCCAACGCCAGTACGCCGGACGTCCCGACGCCGGCCAGCTGCGTCCAGTCCAGCTGCTTGCCGCCGAGCTCGGTGACGATCAGCCCGGCGAGCAGCACCGGCGCGGTGAGCGCGGTCATCCTGATCACCGACCGCGGAAGCTTGCGCTGGGCAATGATCAGTGGCGCGCTGGCCTTCATCAACCAGCTCAGCACGGTCACCGCCACGACCGACAGCCAGATCCTGATCATGCGGTCTCCTCCTTCTCCGGCAGTACGCCGATGAGCGCGGCGGCGGTCGCTCCGAGCAACGCGTAGCCCGGGCTGGTGACCAGAAGCAGCAGTCCCGCGATGGTCGCGCCGAGCAGTGCCGCCACGAACGCCCGGCGCGATCTCCGCAGCTCGTCGATCGCCAGGATCAGGAAGAACGCCGGGAACGCGACGTCCAGGCCGAGGGTGTGCATGAGCTCGGGCGACGGCGACGTGAGCGCGCCGATCGCCGTACCACCGACCCAGAAGATCCACTGCGGAACGCTGGCGCCCACCAGCCGCGCGGCGTCGTACCGGCCGTCGTCGCGGTGTGCCGCGACGAACGAGGCGTCGGCCAGGGCCAAGGCGTGAAGGCTTCTGCGGATGCGCCCGCCTTCGAGGCTCTCGTTCAGCGCGACACTCATCACCAGGTAGCGCGCGTTGATGAGCACCGCCGAGGTGATCGCGGCCAGTGCCGATCCACCGGCCAGCGCCGTCAGCAAGGTGAACTGCGCCGACCCGGAGAACGCCAACGCCGAGAACACCACCGGCAGCCCGAGTCCCCAGCCGCGAGCCTCCGCCTCGGCCCCGAAACTCAACGCCAGCACGAAGGCGGCCGCTCCCGGGCCGACGCCGAGCCGCATCCCGTCGACGAACGCCGCCCGGTCCATCCGCCTCCGGGCGCTCATCGGGCGTGCGTCCTCGCGTAGTGGCGTTTCGCCCGGGCCCTGTTCCCGCAATCGGCCGAACTGCACCAACGGCGCGACCCGTTCTTGCTGCGATCCAGGAACAGCCAGCCGCAGCCGTCGTCCTGACACTGCCGGAGCCGACTCAAGTCCTCGCCCTCGAGCAGCCGCCACGCGGCCAGCGCCAACTCGCCCGCCGCGTCGTCGGCCTGCCACCTCAACGGACTCAACTGCACGATCCGAGCGCGAGCAACGGCAGTCACCATCAGCTCGCGCAGCCCTTCGACGTTCTCCGGCTCCGTACCCACCGCCAGAGGCTGCAGTACGCCGTACGCCGTCTCCCGGACCTCTTCAAGCCCGTCACCACCGGTCGGCAACCCCACCGCCCGCAACCACACGTCGCGCGCGGCCGGATCGGCGATTCGATCCACCCGACGCGCTGGATCGAGCCGCCAGGAGACCGTGTTGACCAGATCGAGCAGCACATGCCCGCCGACCAGCTCCGGTTCGTAGCTCATCCTAACAAGCTATACGCCTTTTGCTCGTTAGTCACCAGCTGTCGACGTGCAACACCTCATCGAGCGGCTGCCGCGCCGCCCGCCGGAAGTCCGTCCCGATCGAGTACGCCGTCGGAATCAGCACCGTCTGCCGGACCTCGTCGGGAAGCCCGAGCAGCTGCGACACCTCACGCTCGTACTTCAGGTGCAGCGTCGTCCACGCCGTCCCCAACCCGCGCGCCCGAGCCGCCAGCATGTAGCTCCACGCCGACGGCAGGATCGAGCCCCACAGCCCCGCCTGGTTTCCCGCCGGCAGGTTCTTCGCCGTCAGGCACGGGATCACCAGGGCCGGCACCTGCCCCATCCGCTCACCCAGGTACGCGACGCTCGAGCCAACGCGCTTTTGCACCGGCGCACGGTCCGGGTCATCGGCGTACAGGCGTCCGGCCGCACCGGAAGACTCCAAGTACTCCGCGACGGCAAGCCGGTAGTACTCGCCGATCTGCGCCCGCTTGCCGGCGTCCGTGACCACCAGCCAGTGCCACGTCTGCCGATTGCTGCCCGAGGGCGCCTGCAACGCGATCTCGATGCACTCGCGGATCAGCTCCATCGGTACCGGCTTGTCCAGATCCAACCGCTTCCGCACAGTCCTGGTCGTGGTGAGGAGTTCGTCGGGAGTCAGGTCGAGTGTGGTCACGTGGCCCAGTTTGTCAGTCGGACACTTCCCGACGGCGAGGCTCGGCCGCCCGGACCGCTAGGGTCGGCGTATGGCGAGGTATTTCGATGTGCATCCGGAGAATCCGCAGAAGCGGGCCATCGGGCAGGTGGTCGACCTGGTGCGCGGCGGCGGGCTGATCGCGTACCCGACGGACTCCTGCTTCGCGCTCGGCTGCGCGCTGGGCAACAAGGACGGGATCGACCGGATCAAGGCGATCCGGCACCTGGACGACCGGCACCACTTCACGCTGGTCTGCCAGGACTTCTCGCAGCTCGGCCAGTTCGTCCACATCAGCAACGCGGTGTTCCGCTCGATCAAGGCGGCGACGCCGGGCAGCTACACGTTCATCCTGCCGGCGACGAAGGAAGTCCCGCGCCGGCTGCTGCACCCGAAGAAGAAGACCGTCGGCGTCCGGATCCCCGACCACGTCGTCGCCCAGGCGCTGGTCGCCGAGCTCGGCGAGCCGCTGCTGTCCAGCACGTTGCTCCTGCCCGACCACGAGGAGCCGATGACCCAGGGCTGGGAGATCAAGGAAGAGCTCGACAACCAGGTCGACGCGGTCATCGACTCCGGCGAGGCCGGGACCGAGCCGACCACGGTGATCGACTTCTCCGAGGACTTCCCCGAGATCGTCCGGATCGGCGCCGGGGACCCCACGCCGTTCGAGTGACGCGCCCTACAGGTTCGAGGTGATCACGGAGATCGCCAGCGCCAGGCAGGCCAGGACGAAGACCAGCAGCCAGCGGGCCCGGCGAGCGCTGCGCTCGTCTCCGGGAGCCGGGGGTGCGGTCGGACTTGTCATGTCAACATCATCCACCGTGCCGCGGTGGAGTTGAACACCGGCTCCCCGACTTCAGGGGCCACTCCGGGGCGGGGTCGGTGAACAACCTGACTACTTGGCCATCCCCACCGGAACAGCCGTCACCAGCAGGTTCGACTCGTAGCCGCCGCGCGCCGCGTCGTACGCGCCGGTGCAGGTGATCAGCGACAACCGATGGTCGCCCACCTGGTCGAAGGCTCCGCTGCGCGTCGCCAGCGCGTCCTTCGGCACGGAGACCACCGAGCTCACCCGGTACGACGCAGTGTGCCCGTCGCCGCGCAGCACCACGGTCTCGCCGACCTTGATCCGCAGCAACCGCGCGAAGTACCCGATCCCCTCGGTCGCCGAGTCGACATGCCCGGCCAGTACGACGGCGCCGAACGGGTCACCGGCCTCGGCCCCGCCGTCCCACCACCCGACCTGGCGGACGGCGTCCGGCACCATGAGGCGCCCGTCGACCGTACTGGCCGCCAGGACGCCGGCCTTGGCACCGCCCGGCAGCACGACCTCGGCCGGGACGAACCGGATCCGCTGACTCGCGGCCGGCGTACCGATCCTTGCCGGAGGCACCGGTTCGCTCGCGGCGGGCGGCGGCCCCGTGACCGTACCGCCGCCCGCACCAGGACTCGGGACCGCTCCGTCCGACTGCGCGGCGCACCCCTCCAGGGCCACGCAGAGGACCAGCAACAGTCCGAGCAAGAACCTCCTCAGCGACGGACCACCTTCCGGACCGTCACCAGCACCGCGCATCCGGCGAGCAGCGCCAGCGCGACCAACGGCAGCGGCGACGGCCGCTCCTGCATCAGCGCCACCGCCTGACCACCGGTTCCGGTGTCGACCATGTCCGGCTTGCCCGTCCCGCTGCCCGGCAGGCGAATCGTCCCGACCGCGACGTTCATCGTTTTCGAGTTCGGTTCTCCGATCGCGAAGACCCGGGTCAGATATCCGGCCTTCAGCGGCAGTGACGCCGGCCCGAGAACCACCGGTCCGGACGCACCCGCGGGCACGATCTCGACAGTGTAAGTTCCAGCGGGAACGACCACGTCGAGTGATTCCCCGTTCGCCACGTTGGCGAAAAGTACCTTTCCGTTCACCCGGATGTCGGCCGGGCCGACCGCGGCCGTGTGCGCGACCCGCACCGCGGCCTTGTCCTTCGGTACGGCGCCGAGCTTGTTCGGGTAGGTGGTGATCACCGGCGCGGCGGTCGGCGCGGCCGGCCGGTGGATCACCACGTCCTGGTTGCTCCCGGCCCCGACCGCGACCCGGCGGTCGACCAGCGTCTTCCCACCCGCCACAGCGGTGATCCGGCGTTGCCCGGCCGGGACGGAGAACGGCCCGATCACCTTGGTCGCGGCGACTCCACGCGCCACGACCTTGCCGTCCACCTGCACGTCGACGGACTGGCCCGGCAGGCCCTGGACGACGTACAGCACGCCGCCGGAGGCGGCCTCGGCCTGGGTCGCGAGCACCGCCGGGACCGCGGCGACGATCACCGCGAGCGCCAGTGAAATCACCCTGCGATAATGCGGACCCGGAATTCTCGAAATACCCCCAGCCGCTTTCTCAGACGTCCTGACAACTGTTCGAAATTGCCTGAACACTTTCCGCTTCCGCATTTTTGCCCCCTCGAAAAACCACCCCTGAAAATGCCTGACAAAGCTAATTCCGGCGTATCGTATGCGGAAGTCGATCCGGCCACCAGAGGAAGTGGCCGGGTCTTTGGGGGCGATTCAGCATGTCCGCACGCCGCACGCTCACCGCCGCCCTGATCGTGGGGCTGATGGCAACGACCGCCTGCTCGAACGAGCTGGCGGGACCGACTCCACCCAGCCCCGGCCTGGTGTCGGCCGGCGCCGAGCCCGAGCAGGTGCAACCACCCCCGACCGCGGAAGGACCCGGACTGACCGCGCCGGGGATCCGGCTCACCGCCGTACCGCGGGGTGACGGCAGCTTCGACGTGACCGAGGACGTCAGACTGCGCGGCTCGACCGACACGGTGCGGTTGCGTCTGCCCCAGTCGGGCGATCGGCTGCCGGGCCTGATGACGCGCACCAAGCCCCAGGCGACCAGTCTGCAGATCGTCGCGGACGGCGACCCGGTCCTGCTCCCGGACACCGACGTGAAGGCGGCGCGGGACCTCCCGCTCGACACCCCGGCGACCGAGCTGAAGCTGACGTACCGGCTCAGCGGTTCGTCCGCGCGCAGCCTGCCGTCGCCGACCGGGCGAGCACTGGCCGCCATCAGCCCACTCACCGCTGCCACCGACGGCACGCTGCCCACCAACCTCGCGGTGTCGGGTGGTGGCCTGCTGAACGCCGTCTGCCCGCTGATGCCCGAGACGCGGTGCGCGGTCGGTGAGCCGCCCGGGCTCGGGATCCAGCAGGGCCTGCCGGCCGACCGGGCGCTCGCCGTACTGCAGCTGGATCTGCCGATGCAGCCCTGACCCGTCAGCCCTACTCTGTCCGTATGGTCGACGCGCAGGCTGCTTCACCCGATCGAATCGCCTTCGGTACGGCGCGCGCCCGCTGGGTGCTGGCGGCCACGGCGCTCGGCTCCGGCATGGCCTTCCTCGACGGCACGGTCGTCAACGTCGCGCTGCCGGCCATGGGCGAGGACCTGGACGCCGGCATCTCCGGCCTGCAGTGGATCGTCAACGGCTACATGCTGATGCTGGCCTCGCTGATCCTGCTGAGCGGTTCGCTCGGGGACCGGCTCGGACGGCGCCGGCTGTTCGTGGTCGGAGTGATCTGGTTCGCCTTGGCCTCGGCGATCTGCGCGGCCGCGCCGAACCTCGAGGTGATGATCGCCGGCCGCGTCCTGCAAGGCATCGGCGGCGCGCTGCTGACTCCTGGCAGCCTTGCGATCCTGCAGACCAGCTTCCAGCCGTCCGACCGTGGCAAAGCGGTCGGTGCATGGTCGGGCCTGACGTCGGTCGCGGCGGCGATCGGTCCGTTCGTCGGCGGCGGCCTGGTCGACAGCGGCTCGTGGCGGCTGATCTTCCTGCTCAACCTCCCGATCGCCGCGTTGACGGTGCTGGTCACGATGCGGCACATCCCCGAGAGCCGCGACGAGACCATGGCCGGCAAGCTCGACGGCGCCGGCGGTCTGCTCGCCACGCTCGGCCTCGCCGGACTCACCTACGGCTTGATCAGCGCGGGCGATCGAGGCTTCGGCGACGCGATGGTCCTGACCGCGCTGGCCATCGGCGTGGTCAGCCTGGCAGCCTTCGTCGAGGTCGAACGCCGCAGCTCGCACCCGATGCTCCCGCCCGGCATCTTCGCCAACGTCCGCTTCACCGGCGCCAACCTGGTCACCGTCGTCGTGTACGGCGCACTCGGCACGGCCACGTTCCTGCTGGTCGTCTACCTGCAGACCGTCCTCGAGTACGACGCCCTGACGGCCGGCGCCGCCCTGCTCCCGATGACGTTGCTGATGCTGACACTCTCCGGCTACGCCGGCGCCCTGTCCGAACGGATCGGCGCGCGCATCCCGATGACCGTCGGCCCGATCTTCATGGCCGTCGGCTTCCTGCTGATGCGCCGCATCGAGCCCGGCGTCGGCTACTTCACCGCCGTACTGCCGGGCGTCGTCGTACTGGGGATCGGCCTGGTCTGCACGGTCGCTCCGCTGACCGCAACCGTGCTCAACTCGGTCGAGGACCACCACGCGGGCATCGCGTCGGGCGTCAACAACGCCGTCGCGCGATCCGCGCAACTGATGGCGGTCGCGGCGATCCCACTGGCCGCGGGGATCACCGGCGACTCCTACCGAGACCCGATGTCGTTCAAGGAAAGCTTCATGATGGCCATGGTCATCTCAGCCGTCCTCGCCGTCGCGGGCGCCGCCCTGGCCTGGCTCACCCTCGGCGACCGCACCTCCCGCCGTACGACCCCGGAACCGGCAACGACCCACCGCTACTGCGCCCTGGAGTCACCCCCACTGTCGAACAGCCCAGCCAGGACACGCTGAACCGCGCCCCAGAACCAGGCGACATGTCGACAAATCACAAACCGTTGCTACCAGCAATGAATTACAGGCTCCGGTAGTGCTTGCGGGTTTCCTGGGGGAAGTGCTCGAGGGCGTAGCTGAGCATCGTGCGGGGCATCTTCGCGGCGTACTGGTCGAGGAAGGCCAGGAGCTCGTCGGGGGAGACGCGTTTGCCGGCTTCGCGGAGCATCCAGCCGGAAGCCTTGTGGATCAGGTCTTCGGGGTCGTTGAGGACCTGTGGGGCGAGGGCGTAGATGTCGGTGCTGTCGCCGGCGCGGATGAAGCGGTGGGTGGCGACCAGGGCGATCCTGCGGTCCCAGATCAGGGGCGAGCGGATCAGCGTGTGCAGGATGTCGCCGGGGCGGTCGAGCAGGTGGCCGCCGACGATCTCGGCGGCGCTGCAGTCGACCAGGTCCCAGTTGTTGATGTGCTCGGTGTTGCGCAGGTAGAGGTCGAAGATCGCGGCGAGGTCCGCGGGGTCGGCGGTCAGGGGTTTGAGCGCGCGCTCGGCGCGGTCGGCGAGCAGGCAGAGGACGGCGAGGCGGTGCTCGTGGACCGGGCTCTGCAGAGCTTCTTCGAGATCGGGCAGTTCCAAAGAAGCGCGCTGGTACGGCTTGATGATGCCGCGCAGGGTGGAGAGCTTGACGCCGATCATCAGGTCGCCATCGCCGTACCCGCCGGGCTTGACCTGGAAGTACCGCGACAGGATCGCCGCCGTCGCGGCGTCGCCCGCCGCGTCGATCTCGGCCAGCAGCCCCGCGACGGTCAGGACTCCCATCACAGCTCCTTCTGCAGCCGCCGCATCGTGGAGATCTCCTTGGTCTGCGTGATGCTGACTTCCTGCGCCAGCTCCCCGATTCGCAGGTCGGCGCCCTGCTCGATCGCCGTACCGCTCATCGTCACCGCGCCCTCATGATGCTTGATCATCAAGGTCAGGAACAGGGAGTCGAACGCCTTGCCGGTGGAGTTCAGCAGCTTGGCCAGCTCGGCCGGTGTGGCCATTCCCGGCATGCCCGCGTGATCGGTGTGTTCGACGTGCTCCAGCGACGGCGCCTTCCCGCCGCGCTCGGTGAGCAGCTGCCGCATCGACTCGATCTCCGGCTTCTGGCCGACCCGGATCCGGTCCGCCAACGCCTTGACCCGCGGGTTCGCCGCGGCCGTGCGGGCCCGTTCGGCCATCACCAGGGCCTGGCTGTGGTGGATCATCATGTCGCTCAGGAACGTCAGGTCGTCGGGGTCTGCGGTGGCGGGCGACGACGGAACCGCGGCTAGCGTTCGGTTCGATCCGCCCGGCGTCCCGGGAACGATGACGGGCAGTGTCGAGGTCGGCGCCGGAGCGGCCGCGGGCGGGTCCGAACTGCAGCCCACCAGGGCGAACCCCAGGACCGCGACCAGTGGCAGGGCGAAGTTCCTCACAGCACCTCACTCTTCGTGGCAAATCGCTTCCCCACAGTGTCTATCACGCCTACCCTGAGGCAATCGATCGATTCAACTGAACAGAAGGGACCCCGGCATGCGCCGCCCACGCACGCTCGCCCGTCTCAGTCTTTCCGTAGCCCTGATCGCCGGCCTGACCGGCCTGTCCGCCGCCGCGTCCGCGGAGGTCCCCGCTCCCCCGGACACCGGCGCGACCAAGAGCGACAACATCACCCACCTGGCCAGCGTGCCGATGACCGGTCCCCTGGCCGGCGGGGTGAACACCGACATCGCGTTCGC
Source organism: Kribbella lupini (assembly GCF_039529595.1). NCBI lineage: Bacteria > Bacillati > Actinomycetota > Actinomycetes > Propionibacteriales > Kribbellaceae > Kribbella > Kribbella lupini. Next base: position 1,457,538 of record NZ_BAAANC010000002.1, read on the forward strand.
CGGCAAGACGGCGTACGTCGGCAACTACTCCGGCTTCGCGATCTACGACATCGCCAACCCGGCCAAGCCGCAGCTGGTCAGTCAGGTCGCCTGCCCGGGCAGCCAGAACGACATCAGCATCTACGACGGCCTGCTGTTCCTGAGCACCGACTCCTCGCGCAGCGACAACTCCTGCCAGAGCGTCGCGCAGTCGCCGACGATCAAGGAGTCGTGGGAAGGGATCAAGATCTTCGACGTCAAGGATCCGCGCAACCCGCGCTACGTCGCGGCCGTGGAGACCAAGTGCGGTTCGCACACCCACACGCTGGTCCCGGACAAGCTGAAGCGCTCGGTGTACGTCTACAACTCGTCGTACTTCCCGAACGCGACGTACCCGGACTGCCAGCCGCCCAACGACCGGATCGACATCGTCAAGGTCCCGTTGCGGCACCCCGAGCAGGCCGCCGTGGTGGCCTCGCCGGTGCTGTTCCCGGACGGCGGGTTCCCGGGCAGCGAGACCGGCTACGCCACCAGCGGCTGCCACGACATCACCGCGTTCCCGGCCAAGAACATCGCCGCCGCGGCCTGCATGGGTGACGGCGTGCTGCTCGACATCTCCCGGCCGGAGCAGCCGAAGGTGCTCGACGTCGTGCAGGACGCGGAGAACTTCTCCTTCTGGCACGGCGCCACCTTCAACGGCGACGGCAGCAAGGTCGTGTTCATGGACGAGCTCGGCGGCGGTGGCGGCGCGGAGTGCAACCCCGAGGTCGGGCCGGACAAGGGCGCCACCGCGATCTTCGACGTCAAGCACCGCAAGCTGCGGTTCCGCAGCTACTACAAGATCGACCGGCACCAGGCCGAGAACGAGAACTGCGTGTCCCACAACGGCTCGCTGATCCCGGTCAAGGGCCGCGACATCATGGTCCAGGCCTGGTACCAGGGCGGCTTCTCGGTCTGGGACTTCACCGACTCCGCCAACCCCCACGAGATCGGGTACTTCGACCGCCCGCCGCGGGAGCCGGCCTCGTTCGGCGGCTACTGGTCGGTCTACTACTACAACGGCGCCATCTACGGCACCGAGTCGGTGACCGCGTTCGACGTGTTCACGATCAAGGACCGACGGACCGACCCCGCCGAACGGGTCAAGCTGAAGGAGCTGAACGTCCAGACCCAGCCGGCCTTCCGGCGCTGATTCGAGGCAGTCGTTGCCTGAGCGCCGAGATCACGCTCCGGGGTCACTGGCCGTACAGCCATTGTGACCCCGGAGCAATCCGGCATACGGTGACACCCAGGGCTGTCACCCACCACGCCAGGACCGACCGGCGTTTCGCGGGGCTGCCCGGGGGAGAGACCGCCGTGAGCCAGCCCGATTCCCAGGACGGCGAGATGATCAGGACCACGTTCGACGCAGTGACCGAGGAGCTTCGCCCTGGGGTCGTGCTGGTCAAGCTGTCCGGTGAGATCGACATCGCCACCACCGACTTCGCCTCGGAGTCGATCCGGGCGGCGATCGCCCCGCCGGCCCGCAGCGTGCTGATCGACGTCTCGGCGGTGACGTTCTGCAGCTCGGCCGGCCTCGGCAACCTCGTCGAGGCCCGCCGGCTGGCCACGCAGTACGGCATCGAGCTGGCCCTGGTCGGGGTCGGCCGCCCGGTCGACCGGCCGCTGACGATCACCGGTCTGGGGCAGGAGTTCCGGATCTTCGCCTCCGTCGAGGACGCCGAACGCCAAGGTGGCGGCGGGCAATGATCTCGCTGGGGTGCACGAGCCGCCTGGGGACGAACAGGGCGGCCGGCTTCCCGCGATGAACCCCTCGCCGGGCACGTACCGGGATCTCGTGGTCATCGGCGCTTCGGCCGGCGGCGTCGAGGCGTTGCGCAGCCTGGTCGCCGGTCTGCCCGCCGACCTGCCCGCCGCGGTTCTCGTCGTACTTCACCTGCCGGCGGGTGGCAGCAGCGTGCTCGGCTCGATCCTGGACGACGCCGGTCCGCTTCCGTCCGCGGCTGCCGAGCACGGGACGCCGATCACCTCCGGACACCTGTACGTCGCACCGCCCGATCACCACCTGCTGGTCGAAGGCGACTGCACCGTCCTGTCGGACGGCCCGACCGAGAGCGGTCACCGCCCGGCGGTCAACACGCTGTTCCGGTCCGCCGCACTGGCCCGTGGCCCGTTGGTCGTCGGGGTGGTGCTGTCCGGCGTACTGGACGACGGCGCTGCCGGTCTGGCCGCCATCAGGTCGTCCGGCGGACTGGCGATCGTGCAGGACCCCGACGACGCGGCGTACCGGGGTATGCCGGACAGCGCCTTGGCCACAGCAGGCGCCGACCACGTCCTGCCCGCTGCCGCGATCGGCGAGCAGCTGGCCCGCCTGCTCGCCGTACCGGTTGAGCTGCCGGCGTCGGACGGGCCTGGGGCGATGCTGCGGTACCAGGAGGCACTCGGGTCGTTGCCGGAGTCGGTGACTCAGGCGGCTGGTCTGGTCTGTCCGGACTGCGGCCGGGCGTTGTCCGCACCGGCGGGAGACCTGGAGGGGTTCCGCTGCCAAGCCGGCCATGCCTGGAGTGCGGACGCTCTCCTGGCCACGGCGGACCACCGGATGCAGGCTGCCCTGTGGACCGCCCTACGGAGCCTGGACGAGAAGACGGCGCTGGCCCGGCAGCTGGAGGACACGGCTCGCGGCCACGGCAACGAGGACCGGGCGCAGCGCTACGTGGCGTCGGGGCAGGAGACCGACGCGGCCGCCCGGTTGATCCGGGCCCGACTGACTACTGATCCTGCCGAGACGACGAAGGACGGTGACCCCGGATGAGCAGGCCGAGCGCCTTGCAGATCGGAACACGTACCGTCGGAGAGGCGGTGGTGGTCCGGCCGGCGGGCGTTCTGGATGTGGCGACCGGGCCGCAGCTGCGGACGTACCTGCTGAAGGCCGTGGCCGACCAGCCGTCCGCGGTCGTCGTCCTGCTGGAGGCGCTCGTCCCGGCCCGGACCTTCACGCTCAGCCTGTTCGCCGCGGTCGCCCGGCAGGCGGCCGACTGGTCGGGCACGCCGCTGATCCTGGTCGTCGGCGACGACCACACCCGCGAGCTCCAGCAGCACGCGCGGACGATCGCCCGCTTCCTTCCCGTGTACGGCGACCTGGCCGCCGCGCTCGCCTCGGTCAGCCGGCCACCGGTCCGGCAACTGACCAGGTTGCGGCTGGCCAACGACCCGCACAGCGGTGGCGTCGCCCGCCGGTTCGTCGCCGCGACCTGCGAGCTGTGGCACTGCGAGGAGGTGGTCGAGGACGCGGTCATGATCGTGTCCGAGCTGGTCGGCAACGTGATCCGGCACGCCGGCACCGACGCCGATCTGCGGCTCGAGCTGCGGCGCCAGCTGCTGACCGTCGCGGTCACCGACCGCAGTCCGCTGTTCCCGGTCCCGCGGCCACCGAGCACCACCCGGGAGAACGGACTCGGTCTGGGCATCATCACCGCGCTGGCCACCGCGTGGGGCGCGAACCCGACCTCCACCGGCGGCAAGGTCGTCTGGGCGACGTTGAAGCTGCGCGGACCGGACGCGAGAGCGGCGATCAACAACCGCTGGCGCAACGGGCAGTAGCGTGACGGGGTGACGAACCAGCCGGCCGGGCCCGACGACGGCATCGAGGACCTGCTCGCCTACCTGCGCGAGTCCCGCGGTTTCGACTTCGGCGGCTACAAACGCAGCAGCCTGCTCCGCCGGATCGAGCACCGGATGAGCCAGGTCGGCATCGCGAGCCACCAGGCCTACCTCGATCTCCTGCAGGTCGACCCGCAGGAGTTCACCGCGCTGTTCAACACGATTCTGATCAACGTCACCAGCTTCTTCCGTGACACCGAGGCCTGGGACAAGCTGCGGACCGAGGTGATCCCGGCCCTGCTCGCCGAGCGCAGTCCCGGTGACCCGCTACGGATCTGGAGCACCGGTTGCTCGACGGGCCAGGAGCCGTACTCGCTGGCCATGCTGCTGGCCGACGAGCTCGGCATCGACGACTACCTGAAGCGCGTGAAGATCTACGCCACCGACGTCGATGACGAGGCGCTCGCCCAGGCCCGGCAGGCGGCGTACGGCGAGAACGACCTGACCGGGGTCCCGGCCGAGCAGCGGGCGGCGTACTTCGAGCAGCGCGGCGACCGGTTCGTCTTCCATCCCGACCTGCGCCGGACGGTGATCTTCGGCCGCAACGACCTGGTCCAGGACGCGCCGATCTCGCGCGTCGACCTGCTGCTGTGCCGCAACACGCTGATGTACTTCAACAGCGAGACCCAGCAACGGGTGCTGACCCGGTTCCACTTCGCGCTGGTCCCCCGCGGCGTGCTGTTCCTGGGCCGGGCCGAGATGCTGCTCGGCCGGAGCCGCCTGTTCGAGCCGGTCGACCTGAAGCAGCGGATCTTCCGCCGGCTCGCCCACCGGGCAGCACCGATCGGACGCAACGGTTCCGAACCGGCCGAATCGGGTGGCCTGGCCGAGCGGCTGCACGAGCAGGCCTTCGCGGCCAGCCCGATCGCCCAGCTGGTGGTCGGTGCCGACGACAACCTGGCGCTGTTGAGCGACCAGGCCGCGACCTTGTTCGGCCTGTCCCGGCGTGACCTCGGCCGCCCGATCCGCGAGCTGGAGGTGTCGTACCAGCCGCTGTCGTTGCGCAGCCATCTCGACCAGGTGCTGGCCGAACGCAAGCCGATCCGCGTCTCCGAGGTCGAGTACAACCGGCCGGGCGGGGTCGTGCACTGGTTCGAGGTGCACCTCAATCCGGTGGCCGATGGCAACGATCTGCTCGGGGTCTCGGTGGTGTTCCACGACGTCAGCGCCACCCGCGCGCTGCGGCTGGAGGTCGACCGGGTCAACCGCCAGCTGGAGACCACGAACGCCGAGCTGCAGTCGACGAACGAGGAGCTCGAGACCACCAACGAGGAACTGCAGTCCACGGTGGAGGAGCTGGAGACCACCAACGAGGAGCTCCAGTCCACCAACGAAGAGCTCGAGACGATGAACGAGGAGCTGCAGTCGACCAACGACGAGCTGCAGATCATCAACGAAGCGGTCCGCGAACGCAGTACCGAGCTGAACGAGGTGAACGACTTCCTCGAGGCGGTGATGACCGCGTTCACGGCCGGGGTGATCGTCGTCGACACCGACCTCCTGGTGCTGGCCTGGAACGCGGCGGCCCAGGAGCTGTGGGGCGTACGCCGGGACGAGGCCGAGGGCCGGCACCTGCTCAACCTGGACGTCGGCCTGCCGTCGGAGGTGCTGCGGCCGCTGCTGCGATCGGCGCTCGAAACCCCGGGCGCACCACCCGAGGCCCGCATCGACGCGGTCAACCGGCGTGGCCGGTCGATCACCGTCCGGCTGCTCTGCAGCGCTCTGCTACGCCCGGACGGCGGTCAGCGAGGGGTCCTGCTGGTGATGGAGACCGTCGACTGAAAACCCTGCCCTGGTTGCGTTTGCGGCACCTTGCCCGGGGTACCCGAACGCATGCAGATCCACGCGGTGGTGACCGGTGGCGCCGGGTTCCTCGGCAGTCACCTGTGCGAACGACTTCTCGATGACGGGCACCGGGTGACCTGTCTGGACAACTTCCTCACCGGAAAGCCGGAGAACGTCGCGCACCTGCTCGAGCATCCCGATTTCACCTTGACCCGGTGCGACCTGACGGAGTTCGTGCACGTGCCCGGCCCGGTCGACCTGGTCCTGCACTTCGCCAGTCCGGCCTCGCCGATCGACTACCTGCGGCTGCCGATCCAGACCCTCAAGGTCGGTGCGATCGGGACCTGGCACGCGCTCGGCCTGGCCAAGGAGAAGGGCGCCCGGTTCCTGCTGGCCAGCACCTCGGAGGTGTACGGCGACCCGCAGGTGCACCCGCAGCCCGAGGACTACTGGGGTCACGTGAACCCGATCGGACCACGCGGCGTGTACGACGAGTCGAAGCGGTACGCCGAAGCCCTGACGACGGCGTACCGCGACGCCGAGGGCGTGGACACCGCGATCGTCCGGATCTTCAACACCTACGGCCCGCGGATGCGCCCGAACGACGGCCGCGCGATCCCGACGTTCATCCGGCAGGGCCTGGCCGGCGAACCGCTGACCGTGGCCGGCGACGGCAGCCAGACGCGGTCGGTCTGCCACGTCAGCGACACCGTCGACGGCATCCTGCGGCTGGCGGCGAGCCCGCACCCGGGCCCGGTCAACATCGGCAACCCCGACGAACGGTCGGTGCTGCGGATCGCCCAGGACGTGATCGCCGCGACCGGTTCCCGCTCGACCATCGAGTTCGTGGACCGTCCGGTCGACGACCCCGGCGTCCGGCGGCCGGACACGACGCTGGCCGAGAAGCTGCTCAGCTGGAAGCCCGCGATCGACTGGCGGGAAGGGCTCAGCGACACGGTTGCGTGGTTCCGCACGGAGCCAGAACTTCCTGAACCGTGATGGCCAGCAGCGCCGGGTCCGGGCGGTCCGCGTGCGGATCGCCCGGCGCGGTGCCGCGGTAAAGGACGGTGTGCAGGTCCGGGTCGATCGCCGGTCCCCACAGCGTCGGTGGAGTCGGCCCGAACAACGTCACGGTCGGCGTACCGACGGCTGTGGCCAGATGGGCGACCCCGGTGTCGCCGCTGATCAGCAGTTCCGCGCCGGCAACGGTCTCGGCCAGCGAGTCGAGGTCGAGAAGGCCGCTGAGATCCTCGCAGCCGGTCGGCTTGCTGACCAGGCGGCAGAGTTCCTGCTCGGCCGGACCGCCCGTCACGACCACGGGTCGGCCGGCGTCCTGCAGAGCAGTGACGACAGCAACCCACCGGTCGGGAGGCCACTGCCGCGCCACGCTGGCCGCACCTGGGTGAACGAGGACAGCACCCGAGGCCTCAACCCGTACGTCGAGCCGCAGGTCCTCCGGTGAGCATGAGCCCCCGGCGTCGCGGACCAGTCGGCACCAGCGGTCCACCTCGTGCTCGTCGGCCCGCCACACCGTCGTACGGCGGAATCCGAGGTCCGGGCAGTCGAAGCCGATCAGCTCCTCGGGTCCGCCGTCCAGCAGCAGCCGGTGGCTCTCAGGCCCTCGCCCGTGCAGGTTGACGGCCAGGTGCGAACCGAGGGCCCGGCCAGGTGGCGGGCCGGTCAGTCCAGCGGTGGGGATCACCGCGTCGACCACTCCCTGCCGCTGGAGCCAACTCGACACCGTCTCCGGTCCGGCGAGCACCAGCGGCCGGTCTGGGTAGAGCCGTTTGAGACCACGCAGAGCCGGTACGCCGGTCAGTGCGTCGCCCAGACCGAGGGCGCGCAGGGCGAGGACGGTCACGGCCAGGACGGCTCGACCGACGGCGTCACCACCAGCTCCCGGATCTCCACCCCGGGCGGCTGCGAGAGCGCGTAGACGATGGTCTGGGCGACGACGTCCGGATCGTTGAGCATCGCGTCCGGACCGGGCTTGTACTGCTCCGGGCGGCCGTCGAAGAAGGCGGTCCGCATGCCACCCGGGACCAGCAGGGTCACGCCCACCCGTCCCGCGGTCTCCACCGCGAGCGCCCGGGTGAAGCCGACGACGCCGAACTTCGACGCGCAGTACGCCGTCGCGTCGCTGAGCGCCCGCAGTCCCAGCGTGGACCCGATCGTGACGATCCGGCCGTGGGTCCGCTCGAGCCGCGGGACCGCGGCCCGCGCGATCGCCGCCGTACCGATCAGGTTGACCGAGATCACCCGGACCCAGTCCTCCAACGACACGTCGGTGATCTGACCGCAAGCGTCGGTCCCGGCCGCGGTGACCACACCGGTCAGGGGGCCGACCTGTTCCTCCGCGGCAGCCAGTGCAGGCTCCGCGGCGGCCGGGTCGGACAGGTCCACTTCGACGAACGGCCCTTCCTCCTCAGGCTTCCGCCGGTCCAGTACGACCGCTGTCCCGCCGCTCTTGCGCACGGCCCGGACCACAGCGGCGCCCAGGCCGCTGGAGCCTCCGGTCACCGCGACGCAGGACAGCGCGTTGGTCATCGGCTCGGTCATCACAGGGTCCTCTCCTCGAGTGAGCGGTTCAGGATGGAGGTGGTGGACCGGCCGGCCAGGTAGGGCACGAGTACGACGCGGCCGCCCCAGCTGTCCACCACAGGGGTCTCCGGCAACATGTCGGCGGTGTAGTCACCGCCCTTGGTCCAGATGTCCGGGCGCAGCTCGTCCAGCAGCTCGCACGGGTCGTCCCCGTCGAAGACCGCGACAGCGTCCACGCAGCGCAGCGACCGCAGAACCTGACAACGGTCGTCCAGCGAGTTGACCGGTCGGCCGGGGCCTTTCAACCGGCGGATGCTGTTGTCGGAGTTGACCAGCACGACCAGCGCGTCGCCCAGCTTCCGGGCCGCCTCCAGGCTGGCGATGTGCCCGGCGTGCAGGACGTCGAAGCAGCCACCGGTCGCGACGACCAGACCGCCTTCGGCATGCACTCGCCGGATGACACCGGCGGCGTCGTCGTACGAGCTGGTCCAGGAGGCTCGCGTGCCGGAGTCCGGAGTGGCGGACACTCCACCGGCGACCAGCCAGGCGGCTGTGTCGTCGACCGCGCGCTCGACCGCGTCCCTGGCCGTTGCGCCACTGCCGAGCTCGGCCGCGACCGTGCCCGCGAAGCGGTCGCCGGCTCCGCAGCTGTCACCGTGGTGCTCGAAAGGCGTGGGAGTGAACACCGCCGGTCCGCCGCCGGACGCCGTGAAGACGCCCTTGCCGCCGTCGGTCACGGCAACGCCCCAGGCCTGCCACTGCTCGCGCAGGCGCACCACCATCTGGTCCGGCTCGCCCGGTACGTCGCAGAAGTGCCGCGCCTCGGACCGGTTGGGCGTGGCCAGCGTGACGCCGGGAACCGGCACCGCTCCACGTGGGTGCGGGTCCCAGACGAAGGCGCGCTGCGAGGCCCAGCGCCGCAGTACGCGGTAAACGTCCGGGTGGCTGACCACACCGCCGGCGTAGTCGGACACGAGCACGGCATCGGCCTCCTCCAGCGCCTCCTCCAACGCCTGGACGTCACACGGCTCCTGCACGTCCGACGGGTCGGCGCCCGGCTCCACGTCGAGGCGCAGCAGGGACTGCCCGGCACTGCGAACCCGTGTCTTGCAGCGGGTGCCGGACGCGGTCAGGATCGACGTCACCGCAACCCGCTCGGTCAGCAACGCGGTCAGCCTCTTGGCCGGCTCGTCGTCGGCCAGCGCGGTCAGCAGTCGCACCTCGATGCCGGGCCGGGCCAGCAGGTGCGCGGCCAGACCGGCCCCGCCGGCACGCTCGTTGACAGTGCCGATCTCCAGCACCGGCACCGGAGCGTCCGGACAGACACGGTCCACGTCCCCGTCGATGTCCCGGTCCAGCAGGACGTCACCGATCACCACGACTCGGACGTTCATGCCTTCACCTCCCTGCTCGGAGTTGCGTGGCGGGCCATCAACGCCCCCGTCCAGCGGTCAGCGGAGCAGTCAGCCGCTCGTAGACCCGTTCGGTGTCCTCGGCAACCTTCGCCCAGGTGTAGCGCTCGGCCACCCGCCGCGCACCGGCCTGTCCGAGCTCGGTACGACGCTGCGGATCAGCCAGCAGCTCACCCAGTACGACGGCCAGCCGTTCCGGATCGCGCGGCGGGACGAGCACACCGGTGACCCCGTCGACCACCGTGTCCAGCAGCCCACCCACGGCCGACCCGACCACCGGTCGTCCACACGCCATCGCCTCCAGCGGCACGATGCCGAACGGCTCGTACCACGGTGTGCACGCCACGACGTCCGCGGAGCGCAGCAGCCCCGGCACCTGGTCGCGCGGAACGGAACCGACCAGGCGAACCCGGTCGGCCACCCCGTAGAGCTCAGCCTTGGCGCGCAACCGGCGTACCTCGTCGTCGGAGTCGAACGCGGCGCCCGCGGGCCCACCGGCGATCACCAGCTCGGCGTCCGGCAGCTCCACCAGCGCGGCGATCACCGTGTCGACGCCCTTGCGCTCGACCAGTCGGCTGAGCGAGAGGATGCGTCCGCCTCGGCCCTGCCACCAGCCGTCCTCGACGGAGTCGTCGGCGAACAGCGCCGGGTCGACACCGCAGGGCACCACGTGCATGGTCTGCGCCGGTGCGCCGAGTGCCAGCAGCTCCCGGACCTCGTCGGTCGCAGTGGCGATGACGGCGTCGGCCTGCCGGGCCAAGCCGGCCTCCAGCTCCAGCCGCTCGGCCGGGCTGGTGTCCTGCGCGCCTTGGTGACGTCGCTTGACCACACCCAGCGCATGGAAGGTCTGTGCGAACGGGACCGGCACAGTACGCCGGGCGCGGGTGCAGGCCACACCGGACATCCAGAAGTGCGCGTGCACCACATCAGGCGGCCCGGCCGCCCACCGCTCGGCCATCCAGTCGCCGAACTCGGCCATGTACGGCAGCAACTCGTCCTTGGGCAGCTGCTCCGGTGGACCGGCCGGCACGTGAACCACCTCGACGCCGTCGTCGAGCGGTACGCGCTCCGGCAGCTCAGTCCCGTCGCGCCGCGTGTAGACCTCCACCGAGTGTCCTCGCGCCGCCAACGCGGAGGCCAGCGCGGCAACGTGGACGTTCTGCCCGCCCGCGTCGGCCGTCCCCAGGACGGCCAGCGGGCTGGCATGTTCCGACACCATCGCGATCCTCATCGGGCCACCTCCTTCAGCAGTCGCTCCCAGTCGTCCAGGAACCGGCCGAGACCGAAGTGCTGGAGCGCATGCTCCCGAGCCCGTTGCCCGGTCTCCCGCGCCTCGTCCGGATCGGCCAGCCATCTCAGTGCGGTCCGGCCCAGCAGCTCCACGTCGGAGCTGACCACCCCGGCTTCGGCCGGCACCGCCTCCGGAGCAGCCGTCGCCGCCAGCACGAGCACCGGCAGGCCGAGCGTCATCGCCTCGATCAGCGACAGGCCGAGACTCGTCCAGCGGTAGGGATGCAGGTAGCCGAAGTGCTTCGCCATCTGGTCGTGCAGCTCGTCCTGCGACAGGTTGTCGACTCCGGCCAGACCGCTGGTGATCCGGCCCGTCAGCTCGTCGGTCTTCATCCCGTAGACGCTCACCGGCACCTGCTCGGCGATCCTGGCGACCAGATCGGTGCCGGCCACCCGCCACCGGCGTACCGGCTCGTTGACGGAGACCACCAGGGTGTCCAGCTCACCGGTGTAGCGATAGCCGTAGTCCGGTACGCCGTGCTCGACCACGACGGTCGGTGCGACGCCGTTGTCCCACATGGACCGGTTGAACTCGGTCACGTGGACCACCGGGATGTCGGAGCGCTTGGCCAGCGGGTGGATCCAGTCGTTCACGTCGCCGCGGGGGGTGTTGTGCTCGACGTACACGGCCGGGACCCCGTGCTCCCCCACCGACCGGCCGGACCACCGCTCGAACAGCTCCACCTCGCTCGGCCGCTGCAGCAGTACGACGTCGTACTCGTCGGTGCGTACCTGCTCGGGCGTGACCTCCCGCACCGAGTCGGGCCAGTCGTAGGTCTGCGCGCGGCCCAGACCGTCGGGGCCACGGTCCGGCAGTACCGGTACGAAGTAGTCGTGCGGCCCCTGGACGAACGACGTCATCCAGGCGGCGTGAACGTGCCAGGCCAGGACTCTCATCCGGCCACCTCCTCGATCAGCTTGCGTACGGCGACCACGACCTCGTCGGCCGGGATGCCGTCAAGACAGGGGTGCCCGGGCACCGGGCAGACGCGGGCGCGGGTGCCGGCGCACGGCGACTGCTGGTCACCCAGCAGCACGCTGGGCACGCCCCACGGCGCCCAGGAGTCAGCGGAGACCACCGGGGCGAACAGCGAGACCACCGGCGTACCGACCGCCGCGGCGAGGTGAGCCGGGCCGGTGTTGCCGACCACGACGCACGCCGCGGCGTCCAGTACAGCGGCCAGCTCTCGGTAGCCGGTCCGTCCGCCGAGGTCGATGCCACCACCTGCGGCCACCTCGGCGGTCAACTCTTGTTCCTGCGCCGATCCGGTCACCACGACTTGGTGGCCGTCGGCAACCAAGGCCTGCACCGTCGCGCGCGCGGCCTCGACGCCCGGAGCGCGCGCCGGGACCGACGCGCCCGGGTGAACCACGACGAAAGGGGCCTCCAGCAACGACTGGCTAGGCAGCGGGCGTCGTACGGCCAAGTGGCCGGGATCGTCCTGCGGCAGGTCGTACCCGGCCGCACGGGCCAGCGACAGCGCCCGCTCGACCTCGTGGCCCGGCTCGGGATGGTGCCGCAGGTCCAGCAGCGAACCGGGATAGTCCACGCTCGCCGCGCCGATCCACCCGATCCCGGCCATCCGCAGCAGCAAGGCCATCGGCAACGGGCTCTGGTGGAACGACGTGAGGATCAGTGCCCGGTGGATCCTGGCCAGCCGCAGCGCGTCGACGAGCGTGCCGACGCTGACGGGATCGACGGCGGGCGGGTCGAAACCGGTCCACGGGCAAGGCCAGACGAAGACGTCGTGAACGCCCGGCAGCAGCCGCGCCGCCTGCTCGCCCGACGGCGAGACCAGCAGCACCACGCGATCCGTGGCAGCCACCGCACGGATCGCCGGGCCCGCCAGCAGGACGTCGCCGTCGTTGTCGAGCCGGCAGATAAGGACCGTTCTCATCGCTGCCCGCCGAGCACGTGGTCCACTGCCGCACCGAGATCCGGCGCGACGATGTCGGCCTGCTCGATCTCCTCGAGCCGCGTCCTCCCGTTCGGCACCAGCACCGACCGCGCACCCGCGGCCCGCGCCGCGGCGATGTCGGAGCCGATGTCTCCGACCACCACCACCTGCTCAGGCGGTACGCCGAGCTGCTCGGCCGCGGCGACCACCAGCCCCGCGGCGGGCTTGCGGCAGTCGCAGCCGTCACTCGCGACGTGCGGGCAGAGCTGCCAGGTGTCGAACGGGCCCAGCAGTTCGTCGATGCGCCGGTTCACCGCGTCGGCGTCCGCCGCGCTGATCAGTCCGCGTCCGATGCCGGACTGGTTCGTCACAACGCCGATTCGCAGTCCGGCCTTCCGGAGCCGCGCGACAGCGGCTTCCGCCCCAGGTACGGGCACGACCTTCGTCGGGTCGCCGTTGTAGGGCACGTCGTCGACGAGCGTCCCGTCCCGGTCGAACAGCACCGCCCGCGCCGGGCCGGGCCACTCGACGCTGCCTCGGTGCTGACGCCATCCACGCAGCCGGTGCCGGACGGCTGCGAAGGGCACGACCGCCGACGTCACAGTCATCCGTCGCAGCTCGTCGCCGGTCCTGGGGCCGGGAGCGATCCGCCGCCAGGCGAAGTCGGCCGTCAGGGCGAGCCACCCGGCCAGCCCGGCGGCCGCCGTACGGCGCCGACCGAGTAGGGCTCCGACGAGGGCGACTCCAGCTGTCGCAACCGTTGCCAGGTGCCACTTGAAGCGGCCGGGCGGGCACTCGGCCAGTTCGCGCCAGTGCCTGCCGTAGACCGCGCGAAGCAGCGCGTCGTCGGCGTTCCCGCGTTGCACCCGCACACTGACCCAGAAGTTCTCCTGGCGGACCGGATGATTCACGTGCCGCCGACCTCGGACCAGGCGCCAGCCGTGCCGCCGTACGCGCAAGGCCAGCTCTGCGTCCTCGCGGTAGGCCCGCGGGTACCGTTCGTCGAACCCGCTGACCTCCTCCAGCGCAGCCCGCCGGTAGGCCATGTCGGCCGTTGCCCACTTGGCGTTCTCCAGCCCGGCCGTACTGCGCTCCCAGTCCGTCGGCCGGCGCCCGGCCGCTCGCGGTACGACGATCCGCCCCTGGACGGCGGCCACAAGGTCGGGCTGCTGCCGAAGGTCCTCGACCAGCAGCTCGGACCAGTCGGCAGGCAGTCGCACATCGTCGTCCAGGAAGGCGATCCACTCCGTCGAGGCAGTCCGCCAGCCGGTGTTGCGCGCCGCTGCCGGACCGTGCCCGCCACCGCGCAGTACGACCACGTCTGCCGTACCGACGTCGAGTGGAGTCTCCGGACTCGGCCGGTCGTCGACGACGTACACCGCGTCCGGCTGGACCTGCTGGCGAGCCAGGTCAGCCAGCAGGTCGGTGAGGCACGGCCGGCCGACGGTCGGAACGACCACTGACCAGCTGGTCACCGGAACGACCCTGCGCGCCGTACGACGTGCGGGCCGAGCACCAGCATGTCGACCGGGGCCGCGCCGAACAGCTCGAGCGCGTCGTGCGGGCTGTCCACCATCGGACGGCCGGCGATGTTCAGGCTGGTGTTGACCAACACGGGCAGACCGGTGCGCTGCTCGAACTCCTCCAGCAGCTGGGCCACCAGCGGCTCGTCGGCCCGGTCCACCGTCTGGATCCGCGCTGTGCCGTCGACGTGCACGACAGCAGGGATCCGGTCCTGCCAGGCCGGCGCGACGTCGTGCACGAACAGCATGTATGGACTCGGCAGCGGCCCGTCGAAGATGTCCGCGGCCCGGTCGGCCAGCACCAGTGGAGCGACCGGCCGGAACTGCTCACGACCCTTGATGTCGTTGAGCCGCTCGAGGTTCTCCTTGCGCCCCGGGTGGGCCAGCAGCGAGCGGTGCCCGAGCGCCCGCGGCCCGTACTCGGCCCGGCCCTGGAACCACGCGATGATCTGGTCGTCGGCCAGCGCCTGTGCGACCACGGCCGCCAGGTCACGCGGCGTCTCGAACGGCAGTGCCGCCTGCCGGAGCCGCGCGGCCAGCTCCTCGTCGCTGAACCCACGGCCCAGAGCAGGAGTGGCCATCGGTTCCGGCCGCCCCTCCGACGCACTCAGGTGCAGGGCGGCGCCCAGCGACGTACCGGCGTCTCCGGCGGCGGGCTGCACCCAGACGTGCTCGTACGGACCGCTGCGCGACAGTACGGAGTTCGCGACGCAGTTCAGCGCTGTCCCACCGGCCATCGTCAGCGCCTTGGCGCCGGTCTGCTCGTGCAGCCAGCGGGCCAGGTCGAGCAGCACCTCCTCGAGCCGGCGCTGCACGCTGCAGGCCAGGTCGGCATGCGCGTCGCCCAGGGAGTCGCCCGGCGCGACCTTCGGCGCGTAGGCGGCCCAGTCGATCTTCTCGGTGACAAAACCGCCGCCGTCCGTCGCCCGGACCAGCTCGCGGAAGTCCGCGAGATGACGCGGCTTGCCGTACGACGCCAGCGCCATCACCTTGTACTCGTCGCTGGAGCGCAGGAAGCCGAGGTGCTCGGTCAGGTCCTCGTACAGCAGTCCCAGCGAGTGCGGCAGGTCCTGCGCGGCCAGTACCTCCAGCTTCGGCCCGTCGTACCGGCCGGCCAGGTGCGAGGCGCGTTCGCCGCGTCCGTCGAGCACCAGGCAAGCACTCTGCTCGTACGGCGCCGCCAGGCCGGCCGACGCGGCATGCGCGACGTGGTGCTGCACGAACTGCACCTTGTCGGGGTCGAGTCCCGGCAGCGCGGCGGCGAGGAAGCGTGGCGCACGCCGGGCGTAGTCGGTCCGTACGGCGTCGCCGGGGTCCGTGAGGCCCAGACCGTCCAGATCCACGCACAGGCCGGGGTCGAAGGAGTACCCAACCACGTCGATGTCCTCAGGTTTCAGCCCGGCATCGTCCAGGCACCAGCGAATCGACTGCTCGGGAAGCTCCCACGTCGACCACGGCACCGGTCGTTTCCCGTGCTTGCGCCGGCTGAACCGTTCCTCCTCCGCCGCCGCGACGATCCGTCCGTCGACGACGAGTGCCGCGGAAGGATCGTGGAAGACGGCGTTGACACCGAGAACCCGCATCCTGCACCTCCTGAGACGTGGACCGCGTCTGCGGTACCCCGGTTCGGCACTCGTACGCAGGGAGTAGCGCCTCTTTTTCCGCTCCCCCCCGGAAGCGCTACTGAGAGCAGCGCTTCGTCTCGATGTGGAATCGATCTCACACCCGCTGGTCAACCACCTACCAGCGGTGTTTAGGCTTGGGAGATGACTTTCGCCAGTCGGACCGTCGGCCCGGACGTGCTAGCCGTCGAGGACACCTGCGTGGTGTACCTGCTGATCGACCCGCACCGCCGGACGGCGGTCGCCGTCGACGCCGGCTCCGGCCGCTGGCTGGAGCACCTGGACCGGTTCGGCGTCGACCGGGTCACCGACGTGATCGTCACCCACCACCACCGCGACCAGGTGGAGGGGCTGCCGGCGCTGGCCGCGGCAGGTGCGCGGATCTGGGTCCCGGAGAACGAGGCGGGGCTGATCGACGACGTGGACGCCCACTGGCAGCGCCGGACCGTGGTCAACAACTACGACCTGCGCCTGGACCGCTTCTCTCTGCTGGAGTCCGTGCCGATCACCGGAGTGATGAAGGACTACAGCACGCGGCAGATCGGCCACGCCGAGGTCACCACGGTCCCGACTCCCGGCCACACCCCCGGCAGCGTGACGTACCTGATCGACGGACAGGCCTTCGTCGGCGACCTGCTGCACAGCCCGGGCAAGGTCTGGTCGGCCGCCGCACTCCAGTGGTCGTACGTCGGCATGGAAGGCGCGGCACTCACCAGGGCCTCACTCGTCCTGCTGCTCGATCACCAGCCGACGGTTCTGCTCCCCAGCCACGGCGATCCGATGTACGACCCGCCGTACGCGGTGGAGGAGACCTGCCACACGCTGGCCGAGCTCTACAGGGTCCGAACCGGCGCTTCCTCCGATCTGCTCAGCAAGCTGGACCATCCCTTCGAGCAGCTCAGTCCGCACCTGCTGATGAACCGGACGAGCGAGTCCCGCAGCTACGTCCTGCTCAGCGATGCCGGCACCGCACTGGTCATCGACTACGGCTACGACCTGACCACCGGTACGCCGCCAGGCGGTGCGCGGTACACCGTGCGGCCGTGGCTGCCGAGCCTGCGAGCCCTGCGGCGCGACTACGGCATCGAGAAGGTCGAGGTGGCGGTGCCGACGCACTACCACGACGACCACGTGGCCTCCTTCAACCTGCTGCGTGAGGTGGAGGGCACCGAGGTCTGGGCGTCCACGGCGGTGGCCGGCGTACTGGAGAACCCGGCGGACCAGGACCTGCCCTGCCTCTGGTACGACCCGATCCCGTGCGAGAAGCACGTTCCGGACGGTACGACGGTTCGGTGGCGCGAGTACGAGCTGGACTTCCATGCGCTGCCCGGGCACACGCTCTACGCCTCGGCCATCGGCTTCACCGCCGACGGACACCGCGTGCTGGCCACCGGCGACCAGCAGACCGGTCTGTGGGAGCCGGGCGTGATCTCGGAGATCCCCAACTTCCAGTACGCCAACTTGTTCCGGCCGGACGACTACGCCGCGTCCGCCGCGCTGTACCAGCGGCTAAAACCGGACCTGATGATCGCCGGCCACTGGCACCCGCGGCAGGTCGACCAGGAGTACCTGGACGAACTCGCCCGGGTCGGAGCCGAAGTCGCCCGGACCCACCGCGCGGCACTCCAGCCGGAGGACCCGGTCTTCGGCGGACGGACGCGCATCACGCCGTACCGAGTGGATGCGGTCGCCGGTGAGCCTTTTGAGCTGACCGTGGAATCGGCAGACTCCACGCAGTTGGTGGTACCCACCGGCTGGACCTGTAAACAGCTCGACGACCAGCGTTTTCTGGTGGTTGCCGAAGTGGCCGCGCCGGTCCGCCGGGCCCGGATCGCCGCGGCGGTCACCCGCGACGGCCGGTACCTCGGCCAGCAGGCCGAAGCTCTCGTCGACGTCCGCCTGCCCTGAACTTCACCGCCCCGAACGGCGAAAGGAATCCTGTGAACATCGGCACCTACGTGGTCGAGGTCAACGTCGCCAAGGCCTACGCGGCCGTGCACGGGCTCGACGGCCGTCCCTGGTTCGCGCTGCGGCTGCACAGCTCGGTGGACACCGTCGCGGGCGTGGACGAGACCTACGGCGAGATCGTGGTCTCGGAGACCCGGCGCCCCGGTGAACTGGTGCTGACGGCCACCAGCCGGAGCACGGTGTGGGACACCAGAGTCACCACGACCCGCTTCCTGCCGGACCGGATCGAGTCGTCCACCACCGTCACCGGCACCGGCCGGATCACCGACCTGCACCTGCTCGGCGGCCGCCGGACACCGCGCGGTTTCCTGCCCAGCGGATCGCACCTCACCCAGGCCTGGTCGCCGAACCCTGACCACCCGACCCGCGTGATCCGCGACGCGCTGGAGCCGGCCACCATCGGCCCGTGCGGGGAAGGCAGCGAGCCGGGTATCGAACGCTGGCTCTTCTCGCCGGCGCCGTGGTGCTTCGCGGTGACTCCGGACTCCGCCCAGTGGTTCGGGCTGAGTGTGGTCGCGCCCATCGGCGAGCAGACCTTCACCAACTATCACTACGCCCCGGTCACCGGCGGCTTCTCACTTCGCCTCGACTACGAGGGCCACACCGCCGTCGAGGGCTCGTTCCGTACGCCGCTGCTGGTGCTGCACCTCGGCGGCACCGATCCGGAGGACGTGGTCGCCCGCCACCGGGCCCTCCTGGACGAGTACGGCGTCGTACCGCGTCGTACGGCGGACCAGCAGGACTGGTGGCAGGGGACGATCTTCTGCGGGTGGGGCGCGCAGTGCGCGATCGCCGCACGGACCGACCAGGCGCCGCAGCCGCTGGCCACGCAGCTCAACTACGACAGGTTCCTGGAGACCCTGGCGGGCCAGGGCATCGTGCCGCAGACCGTGGTGATCGACGACAAGTGGCAGCAGGAGTACGCGACCTGCCGTCCGGACCCGGTCAAGTGGCCGGACCTCCGGGGCTGGATCGACAAGCGGCACGCGGCCGGGCAGCGCGTCCTGCTGTGGTGGAAGGCCTGGGACGAGGAGGGCGCACCGGCCGAGGCCTGCATCACCGACGCCGCCGGCCTGCCGGTCGGACTCGATCCGGAAGCGCCGGCCGGGCGAGACCTGATCACCCAGGCCGTGGAGTACATGCTGTCGCCGGACGGGCTGGACGCCGACGGCTTCAAGATCGACTTCACCGCCAGGACGCCGTCCGGTGCGTCCTTGCGGCACAGCGGCTCCCGCTGGGGCACCGCACTGCTGCACGAGCAGCTCCGGCTGGTCTACGACACCGCCAAGCGGATCAAGCCGGACGCGCTCGTGGTCACCCACACCCCGAACCCGGCATTCGTCGACGTGACCGACATGATCCGGCTGAACGACGTACTGCGGGCCTCGGAGTACGCCGAGCTGGGCTACGTCGGACGGCACATGACGTACCGGGCCGGAGTGGTCAAGGCCGCCTGCCCGGAGCTCGGCATCGACACCGACGGCTGGATGATGCCGAGCCACGCGGAGTGGCGTGAGTACCTGAAGATCCAGCACGGCCTGGGCGTTCCGGCGCTGTACTACGTCGACGGCACCGACGTCGACCGGCACGATTTCGGGCCCGACGACTTCGCCGCCATCCAGGACAGCTGGCGGACCTTCGGCACGGCGGCGCGCGGGTAGCCCAGGCGCCGCGGCCGGGCACGCCTGGGCGGGAATCGGGCGACACGCCCTAGACTGCGCCCCATGAACCCGCGGGGGCAGCAGGCACGGAGTCCGCGTCCAGGGGAGGCGGTCCGGCGCCCGACCGTCCAGGACGTGGCCCGCGAGGCCGGGGTTTCGCCGTCAACCGTTTCCCGCGCACTGCACACTCGTGGTTACGCGTCTCCGGACGTGCGCGACCGGGTCCGGGCCGCGGCGGCCAAGATCGGCTACGTGCTCGACCACAACGCGCGCAACCTGCGGAGCCGGTCGTCGACGTCGATCGGCGTGCTGATCTCCGACCTGCGCAACCCCTTCTACGCCGACCTCGCGGCCGGGATCGAGGAGGAACTGCGGGCGGCGGAGTACCAGATGGTGCTGGTCAACGACAACGGCGATCCGGCCGAGGAGATGCGGGCCGCGGAGACGCTGCTGGCGATGCGGGTCCCCGGCGTGATCGTCACGCCGGTGACCGCCGCGTGCCCGCGGATCCTGCAGGACAACGGGGTGCACGTGGTGTGCGCGGACCGCGAGCTGGGCCGGTCCGGCAGCGACGTCGTCCTGAGTGACAACAAGGCCGGTGCCCGGGAGCTGACCGAGCACCTGATCGGCCTCGGCCACACCCGGATCGGCCTGCTGATCGACGAGACCAAGTGGTCCACCGGCGCCGGACGGCTGGCCGGCTTCCGGGCCGCGCACGCCGACCACGACCTCGAGGTCGACGAGAACCTGATCGCGTTCACCAGCTTCGACGCCGGCGCCGCGCAGGAGACCACCCGGCGGCTGCTCAACGAGCAGCACGTCACGGCGATCATCTCGGCGAACAACGTGCTCGCCCAGGGCGCGCTGGCCGAGCTCAAGGAACGCCGGACCAAGGTTCCCCGCGAGCTGAGCCTGGCGGCGTACGACGACGTGCCGTGGATGTCGCTGGTCCAGCCGGCGCTGACCACGGTCGACCAGCACACCGTCGACCTCGGCCGGAACTGCGCCCGCCTGCTGCTGGCCAGGATCCGCGGCGAGCTGCCCCCGCGGCGCCGGATCGTGCGGGTCGCGCCGCAGCTGATCGTTCGCGGTTCGACCGGACCGGTCCCGAAGGGCTGAGCCGCGCCGGGCTCTCGAGGGCCCGGTTCCGCCACCTGCTCCGGAGCGTTCACCCGCGCCCTCGCGGAGGCGCATAACCGCGACCGCGGTGGGTACCGGCGCCTCGTTGTCAAGAACAGAGCGCACGACGCCTTGACGGTTTCTCCGCCGCACGCATACGGTGCCTGGCATCGAGTGTGGCATCGATGCCACATTTCCCCACGGAGTCGTTCCCCTGTGAGGTAAGGAGCCCGCAATGAAGCATCTCCGCCTGCCCGTGGTGCTGGCAGCGAGCGCACTGGCGCTGACGTCCTGCGCGGGCGTCGGGAACAAGGACGACTCCGGGGGCAGTGACACCGGGTCCGCCGAGACCACGCCGTCCGGCACGCTGAACGTGATGGGCTTCAGCGGCGAGGACGAGGTCGCCCAGTCCCGCATCGCGGCGTACAAGGCGGCCTATCCGGGCGTCACGGTGAAGAACAACAAGGGCGACTTCGACGCCCAGCAGTTCCTCACCGCGGTGTCGAGCGGGAACCCGCCGGACCTCGTCTACATGGCCCGCAACCTGATCGGCACCTACGCCGCCAAGGGCGCCGTCCAACCGCTGGACGACTGCATCGCGAGCAATGAAATCGATACCAGCCAGTACCGCGAGGCCGCGCTGAACGAGGTCAAGCTCAAGGACAAGACCTACGGCATCCCGGAGTTCTACACGGTCACCGCGAACCTGATCAACGGCAAGGCCCTGAAGTCGGCCGGCGTCCAGACCGCCGACATCCAGACCACCGACTGGGACAAGCTGGAGCAGACCACGAAGAAGCTCTACAAGGCCAAGGGCGGCCGCCCGGCCCGGATCGGCTTCGACCCGCGGATGCCGGACTTCTTCCCGCTCTGGGCGATGAACAACGGCGCCGAGCTGGTCAAGCCCGGCGGCGAACCGAACCTGAACGACCCGAAGGCCGTCGAGGCCCTCACCTACGCGATCAAGCTGGTCCAGGACCAGGGCGGCTGGTCGAACTTCAAGACCTTCCGCGACACCTTCGACATCTTCGGCGAGAAGAACCAGTTCACTCAAGACCAGCTCGGCGTGATGCCGATCGAGAACTGGTACGTCAACGTGCTGCTGGACGCCCGCAAGAACGGCCTGGAGCTGGCCTCCACCCCGTTCACCGACCGGCAGGGTCAGCCGATCAGCACCCTCGGCGGTTCGGCCTGGGCGATCCCGAAGGGCGCGAAGAACTTCGACGCCGCCTGCAAGTGGGCCAAGACGATGACGTCGGTGGAGACCTGGAACAAGGCGGCCGAGGCGCGGATGCAGACCGTGACCAAGGACAAGAGCTTCTTCACCGGGCTGTTCACCGGCAACAAGGTGGCCGACGAGGAGATCAAGGCCAAGTACCTCAAGCCGTCCGGCGACGCCGGCTTCGACCAGGCGATCAACAACTACTACTCCGTCCTGGACAAGGCCAAGTCGCTGAACCCGTCCCCGGCCGGCGCCGAGATCGACGCGGCCTGGAAGAACGCGGTCGGCAAGGCCCTCGGCGGAACGGCGACTCCGCAGGCGGCGCTCGACCAGGCCCAGACCGAGGCGAAGGCCGCCTTCGACAAGGCGAGCCAGGGCTGATCCGATGACGGCGACGATCGAGCAGGTCGCGACGGACGGGGCGGCCGAGCCCGTCCGGCGCGGCCGTCGTCCGCGACGCAGCCCGCTGGCCCGCCAGGAGGACCGGGCGGGCTGGGCCTTCGTCTCGCCCTGGGTGATCGGGTTCCTGATCTTCACCGCCGGTCCGATGATCGCCAGCCTGGTGCTGTCGTTCACCGACTACCAGATGATCCAGGCCCCGAAGGCGGTCGGCCTGGAGAACTACCGCGAGCTGTTCGACGACCCACGGGTGCTGAAGTCGCTGAGCAACACGTTCGTGTACGCCGCGCTGTTCGTCCCGCTCGGGACGGTCTTCGCGCTGGTGCTGGCGATGATGCTGATGCGCGTCGGCAAGGCCGGCGGCTTCTTCCGGACCGCGTTCTACCTGCCCGAGATGACGCCCGCGGTCGCCGCCGGCGCGATGTTCCTGCTGCTGCTGAACGGCCAGCAGGGCCTGGTGAACAAGGTGCTCGGCTGGGTCGGGATCAACGGACCGAACTGGACCACCGACCCGAACTGGCTGAAACCGTCGTTGGCCGTCGTCAGCCTGTGGACGCTCGGCGGCACGGTCGTGATCTACCTGGCCGCGCTCAACGGCGTACCGAAGCAGCTGTACGAAGCGGCCGACCTGGACGGCGCCGGACCGCTGACGAAGTTCTTCCGGATCACCGTGCCGATGATCTCCGGGGCGCTGTTCTTCACCGTGATCACCAACACGATCGCGGCGATGCAGATGTTCGACCAGGCCTACACGATGTTCTACGGGCCGCAGCAGAAGGCGTCGGCCTCGGAGGAGTCGCTGGTCTACATGGTCTACCTGTTCCAGAACGCCTTCCAGTTCTTCAAGATGGGCTTCGCCTCGGCGATGGCCTGGCTGCTGTTCGTGATCATCCTGCTGATCACCTTCCTGCAGTTCCGGATCGGCAACCGCTACGTCTACTACCACGGGGAGCGGTGATGGCGACGACGACAGCGCCCGCCCCGGGCGTGCTCGCGAGATTCCCCTGGAAGCGGCTGCCGTTCCTGGTCTTCCTGGTGCTGGCCACGTTCGCGTTCGTGTACCCGCTGGTCTGGCTGGTCAGCGCGTCACTGAAGCCACGGTCGCAGGTCTTCGACAACCGGCTGATCCCGGAGGTCTTCCAGCCGGACAACTACGCGCGGGTCTTCGACACCGCACCGGTGATGCGCTGGCTGGTGAACTCGCTGACGGTCGGCTTCATGGCGGCCGCGGCCGTCACCTTGTCGAGCGCGCTGGTCGCGTTCGGGTTCGCCTACTTCCGCTTCCGCGGCCGCAACGTGCTGTTCGGCATCCTGCTGTCGACGATGATGCTGCCCGGCGCGGTGACGATGATCCCGGTCTACCTGATCTGGAACAAGCTCGGCATGATCGACACCCAGATCCCGCTGTGGGCGCAGAACCTGTTCGGCTCGGCGTTCTACGTGTTCCTGCTGCGGCAGTTCTTCCTCGGCATCCCGCGGGAACTGTTCGAGGCCGCTCGGGTGGACGGGTGCGGGTACCTCGGGATGTTCCGCCGGATCGCGTTCCCGCTGTGCAAACCCGCGCTGGTGATCGTCTTCGTCTTCGAGTTCAAGGCCAGCTGGTCGGACCTGATGAAACCGCTGATCTACCTGCAGACACCGGACTACTTCACGATGCCGCGCGGCCTGAAGTCGATCATCGACGCGTTCGCGCTGTCCGGGCACTACGAGTGGGAGATCGCGATCGCGGCCAGCGTGATCGCGGTGGTCCCGATGATCGTGCTGTTCGCCTTCGGCCAGCGCTACATCCTCGACGGCGTGGCCACCACCGCGCAGAAGGGCTGACCGCGCGCCATGTCCGATCCTTTCGTGCACACCTCTTCGGCAGCCGCTCCTTCCGTGCTCGCGCTGGACGTGGGCGGGACCAAGCTCGCCGCCGGGGTGGTCCGGGCCGACGGCACCGTGCAGTCGTTCCGCACCATCGAGACCGCCGTGCACGAGGGTCCCGACGCGGCCGTCAGCCGGCTGCTGGATCTCGGCGAGAAGGCCATGGCCGAAGCGGGGCACCCCGAGGTCGTTGCCGTAGGCATCGGCTGCGGCGGGCCTCTGGATCCGGCGACCGGTGTGATCCTCGGCCCACCCGGCCTCCCCGGCTGGGACGAGGTCCCCCTGGGCAGGCTGGTGACCGAGCGCCTCGGCCTCCCGGCGTACGTCGAGAACGACGCGAGCGCGGCGGCACTGGCCGAGCACCGCTGGGGCGGCTGGGGCGTCCGCAGCCTGGTCTACCTCACCGTCTCCACCGGCTTCGGCGGCGGCGTCGTCATCAACGGCGAACTCTTCCAAGGCGCCGCCGGCCAAGGCGGCGAACTCGGCCACGTAGTAGTCGACTGGCAAGGCCGCCCCTGCGGCTGCGGCGCCCAAGGCTGCGCCGAGGCGTACGTCTCCGGCACCTCCATAGCCCGCCGAGCCCAAGAAGCTCTTGGCCAAAGAACTTCTTCTTTGACCTCCGTGACGGAGCTGACGGCGCGGGACGTCGCCGAGCATGCTCGGGCTGGGGATGAGCTGGCGGTGGCTGTCTGGGATGAGACGACCGCGATGCTCGGGCGGATGGTGGCGGTGATCATCAACGTCTGCGAGCCGGACCTGGTGGTGCTGGGGGGTGGGGTGACCCGCGCCGGCGATCAGCTGCTGGTTCCTGTGCGTGAGGCCGCGCTCCGGCAGGCGATGCCGCCGGCGGCGAAGGCTTGCGACGTCGTACTGAGTCGTCATGGCGACCGGTCCGGCGTGCTCGGGGCGGCGGCTATTGCGTTCCACCGCATCTCGACCGACAACACCCAGGAAGGCGACGCATGACCGAGCTTCAGGTCGAACGGCTGCTGCATACGCAGCTGGACCGGCACGCCGAGGTGACCACCGCGATGCGCGACTGCCTGCCGCAGGTGCAGGCCGTCGCCGACGAACTCATCCGCCGGCTCGCGGCCGGCGGTGTGCTGTACACGTACGGCAACGGCGGCTCCGCGGCCGACGCCCAGCACCTGGTCGGCGAGCTGATCGGCCGGTACCTGCGCGAACGACGCCCGCTCCCCGCGGTGGCCCTCGTCGGCGACGCGGCCGTCACCAGCTGCGTCGCGAACGACTACTCGTACGACGACGTCTTCTCCCGCCAGATCGAGGCACTGGCCCGGCCGCTCGACATGGTGGTGGGTTTCAGCACGTCGGGCACTTCCCCTACGGTAGTAAAGGGTCTGGCTGCCGCGCGGGCGAAGGGTGCCTGCTCGGTGGCGTTCACCTCGAGCCGCGGCGGCGAGCTGGCGGCGTCCGCCGACCTGGCGGTCGTCGTACCGGCCGAGGAGACGGCCAGGATCCAGGAGATGCACGTGCTCGCCCTGCACCTGATCAGTGAGCTGGTCGACCGTTGGGCAGTCGGCACCGATCCGGACCCGGCCGACTGACCTCACCACACCAACACACCGGAAGGGCAGCAGGCGAGGCAGTCTGCTGCCCTTACCCCTGACCTTCGTGGACAACGTTGTCCACACCGGCGTACCCCAGAATCTGTTCCAGGCCCGGCCCAGCAGCGTGACCGGTGCCCCAACCGTGGAGTGTCCATGACCCGTGGCCCCCTGCACATGATCGGCAACGCCCACATCGACGCGGTGTGGCTCTGGCAGTGGCAGGAGGGGTACCAGGAGGTCCGCGCGACCTTCCGCTCCGCCCTGGACCGGATGGACGAGTACCCCGACTACGTCTTCACCGCCGACTCGGTCGCCTACTTCAGCTGGATCGCCGAGCACGACCCCGGCCTGTTCGACCGGATCCGCAAGCGGGTCGCCGAGGGCCGGTTCGAGATCGTCGGCGGCTGGTGGGTCGAGCCGGACTGCAACCTGCCCGGCGGCGAGGCCTTCGTCCGGCACGCGCTCTACTCGCAGCGCTGGCTGGCCGAGCACCTCGGCGTGATCGCAACCGTCGGCTGCAACGTCGACCCGTTCGGGCACAACGCGACGCTGCCGCAGCTGCTGAGCAAGTCCCGCCTCGACTCGTACGCGTTCCTCCGGCCGCAGGCCCACGAGCGCGAACTGCCCGGCCAGAAGTTCTGGTGGGAGTCGATGGACGGCTCCCGCGTGCTGGCCTACCGGATCCCGCACGAGTACTGCTCGCCCGGCGGCGAGATCTCCGGCCACGTGACCAAGGCGCTGCAGCAGCTCCCGGTCACCACCGAGCCGCTGATGGTGTTCTACGGCGTCGGCAACCACGGCGGCGGCCCGACGATCGAGAACATCGAGTCGATCAAGCAGCTGGCCGAGCGTGACCTGTTCCCGACGATGTTCCCGTCCACGATGCGGCGGTTCTTCGACGAGGCCCGGCGGTTCGACGACATCCCCGTCCACGGAACCGAGCTGCAGCCGCACGCGATCGGCTGCTACGCGGCGCACTCGGAGGTGAAGCGGCAGAACCGGCTGGCCGAGCAGCTGCTGCTCGCCGCCGAGAAGTGGACCACCGTCGCCGGCGTCCTCAGCGGCACACCGGATGCCACCACCGAGCTCGGGCACGCCTGGAAGCAGGTGCTGTTCAACCAGTTCCACGACATCGCGGCCGGTACGGCGATCGAACCGGCGTACGACGACGCCCGCGACCAGCTCGGCGAGGCCAAGTCGATCGCGGCCCGGCTGGCGAACCGGTCGATCCAGTCGATCGCCCGGCAGATCGACGTACCGGCCGAGCCGATGATGGTGCCGGTCGCGGTGTTCAACCCGCACCCGTGGCCGGTGACCGCGACGGTCGAGCTCGAGCTCGGGTACCCGGCGCCGTTGCGCGGCGCGATCTTGGTGAGCGAGGGCCTGGCCGGTCGTTCGCTGCCGATGCAGGAGATTCGCTCGGCGGCCACCGCGAACGGCCGGCGACGGGTCGCGTTCGTCGCCGAGCTGCCGGCGTTGGGCTACCAGCTCTACACGATGCGCCCCGGCGACTCGTCGTACCACGTGGGTACGCCGGTCCGCGACGACTTCGTCCTGGACAACGGCGTCGTCCGGGCAGAGATCGACCCGAAGACGGGCTGGCTGAAGTCGCTGGCGGTCGACGACGGCGCGAACCTGGTGCCCGGCCGCAAGAAGCAGGTCCCGCACGCGCAGGTCATCGACGACGACACCGACACCTGGAGCCACGGCGTCCGCTCGCTGTGGAAGACGACGGGCGCGTTCGAGGTGACGCGGGTCCGGCGGCTGGCGGACGGGCCGGTCCGGCAGATCGTCCGCGTCGAGTCGGCGTACGAGCGCTCGACGCTGATCGAGGAGTACGTGCTGGACGCGGGCGCGGACGCCGTCGAGGTGCGGGTCACGATCGACTGGCGCGAGCAGCTCAAGACGCTCAAGCTGTGCTTCCCGTTCGCGATCGACGCCGCCGAGGCGACGCACGAGATCCCGTACGGGCACCTGGTGCGCGAACCGAACCGTGAAGAGGTGCCGTCGCACGCGTGGGTCGACGTCTCCGGGCCGGGCGGTGGTGTGGCGCTGCTCAACGACGGCAAGTACTCGTTCGCCGTGGACGGCTCGGTCGACGGCCGACCGGTGCTGGCGATGACCTGCGTGCGCTCGCCGGTCTACGCGTGGCACGACCCCCGGCAGCTGGACGACGACGGGGTCTACGAGTACCTCGACCAGGGCATTCAGAAGTTCCGGTACCGCCTGCAGCCGCACGCAGGCGACTGGCGTGCAGCCGGCGTCGTACGCCAGGCCGCAGTACTGAACCAGCCGGTCACCCCGCTCATCGAGTGCTTCCACCGTGGCCCCCTTCCAGAGCAGCAGTCCTTCGTCAACGTGGACGGCCCTGGCGCCGACCAGGTCGTCCTGTCCGTCCTCAAGAAAGACGAGGACGACAACGGCGCCGTCGTACTCCGCGCCTACGAAACCACCGGCCACGAGGCCGAGGTCACCATCAACCTCCCCTTCCTCAACCGCACGGTCCAAACCACCTTCCGCCCCGGCGAAATCAAAACCCTCGTCCTAGGCCCCACCGCCGACACCCCAGCCACCGAGGTCGACCTCCTCGAGTGGGACCCGACGAAGCCCCCACCGGGCGTCATCCGCTGAACCACCCGGCACGCCCCGCCCGGTCTCATCCACCGTGCGGGGCACTGCCGGGCAGCATCCACCACCTGCAGCACCCGCAGATGCGCTCCACCAAGCAACAGCCCACGGATCCACCCGCGGCGTGAGGTACATCCGCCGAGCACCCGCTGCCACGCACGGTCCACCAACCCGCCGGCACAACCCGCGGAGCAACAGCCGACGAACCCGCCAAGCGACACCAGACGCCCTTGGCGGGCGGCTCCTCGTCCGCAGGCGTGTGGCTGCTCACCGCCTGCCTCTGGCCCAGCGGGCGACACAGCAGGGCCGTGCGCGTCAGCGGCGGGGCGTCCTGTTGCTCACGCCATGGCGGCCCTCCACGGGCGCGCAGTGCGGTGGACTATTTCGGCGATCTCGGCGAGGCGGGTGCGGCAGCGATCGGCGAGGACGGGGATGTAGTCCTCGACCTCGAGGGCTGGGGTCCACAGGGCTCGGCCGGCTAGGCAGCCGGAGGCGCCGCCGCTGCAGGCTAGTTCGACCGCTCGGGGGAAGTCGTCGCGTGCTACGCCGTTGGAGAGGACCACCCACGGGACCGGCAGGATGTCGGTGATCCGTTCGCAGGTCTTCACGATCGCCGCCGGATCACCAACGCCTCGGCTTGGCACCTGCGCCTTGTAGAGATTGGGTCTGAGTGGGCCGAGCGCCTCGGCTGCGGCGACGATTGCCTCGTCCAGGTCGAAGTCGTCCTCCCCCGGCGCAGGCTGCACGACCGGTTCGAGCACCGACAGCAGTCCCGCCGTACGGCTCACGTCGACGAACTCCCGCGCCAGCTCGAGCCGTCGCGCCTCCTCGCCGTCGCGCTTCCAGATCACCAGCAGCTTCAGCGCGACGACTCCGCGCGCCTTCTCCGCGGCGAGGTTCGCGAGCACGTCCCGGTCGAGGAACGTGTCCGTGACCGGCCCGCCACGCTCTTGCACCAACGCGTCGACCGCCAGGATCAACCCAGGCTCGGCCGGCGCGTCGTACCCGGTGTCGATCAGGAACCCGGACGCCAACGGCGCCAGCTGCTCGGCCACCGCCGCCTTGAACGCCGTGATCGCCGCCGCGTCGTCCGGCCGCCCGTGTTCGGCGAGCATCGTGCGCAGGCTCTCGCGTTGATCCATGGCGACCATCGCGAAAGTCCCGTCCTGGTAGGCCAAATCCCGCAGCGTCGTGTTCATCGGTCTCCCTCCACCGCGATCATCCGACCGCTGTGACCACCTTATGGAATCGATCCCAGTAGAAACCATCCCAAGTCCTGGAGAGTGCATCAAGAATGCCGACTGAGTTCCCCTTCAGGGCCTCCGATCGACGCCCACTGACCACCTCCGCGGCCATCAACGCCGCGCCCTCGGCCGCGACCGCTTCCCCTGCCACCACAGCGAATCCGCGTCCACCACCGGCCAGCGCCTTGCGCCGCATCCAACCCTCCAACCGCGTCGGCCCACCGAATGCGATCGTGTCCCGCCACTCGATCCCGAGCAACCGCGTCTGCGCCTCCGCCATCCACCGGGCGTGGAAACTCAGCCCGTCCACCAACGCCCGCAGCTCCTCCCCCGGGTCATCAACGACCGAGCGCACGTCGTACGTCGGCGTCGAATCCGGACGAGGAGCCTGCCGCCCGTTCGGGTACGGCGCGATCACCCGCTCGCTCGGCGGTCCGACCTCTCGCAAGGCTTCGCCGAGCCACGCATAGTCACGCCCGAGAAACGCAAGCCGCTCGTCGATCAGACCGCCCGCGGCACCATGACCGGAAACGGCAGTGGCGAGCCGCCCGTCGGCGTACCAGCCGACGCTGATCCCCTGCCGGCGCAGCTCATCGTCGATCACGAGCCCCGCGCTCGGCGTGATGATCGCCTCCGACGTGCCGAGCGAGTCGGCAACTTGCCCGGGTTCGCGCACCCCGGCCGCCCACGCGCCGACGAGGTGGTCATGACCACACAGGACCACCGGGATGCCCGCGGGGAGCGGACCGTCGATGGTGTGCGCCGTGACCGTCATCGGCTCAGCGATCTCGGGGAGCCGATCGAGACCGCCCCAGCCGACCAACTCGTCGTCCCAGGTCCGGCGGCGAAGATCCAGTACGCCGTACCGCTGCGCATGAGTGAGATGCGTCGCGTACCGGCCGGTCAGCGCGGCGAGAATCAGGTCAGGCGCCCCAGCCCAGATCCGGGTGTGATCCAGTACGTCGGACGTGTCGGCGAGCCAGCGCCAGGTGGTGAGCGGGAGCTTGGGACTGACGCGAAGTCCCGTCCGCGCGTAGAACCTCTGCGGGCCGAGCTCCCGGCTCAGAAGTTGAGCCTGGTCGATACCCGGCTGGTCCCGCCAGCTGATCAGGCCCGTCAGCGGCTGGAGATCGGCGCCGAGCGGAACGCCCGTCTCGGCCATCCCAGCGATGCCGACGCCGTCGATCCGCTGACCGTCCGAGACCTGCTCGATCAGCCGGCTCACCTCCGCCGTGAGCACCGCCGGATCGCGCGGAGTCGGGACCCCGAGCGAGCGGCCTTGAGGGATCAGGCAGACTTTGGTGTTGGTGGTTCCGACATCCACTCCCAGGAACGTCACCTTCAGGACCCTAGACCGGTTGATGCGATAGCGTCCTGATCCCCGAAGCTAGGAAAGTGTCCATGGGCGAGAGCTCCTCCAAGATCATCGTCGTCGTCCCGACCTACAACGAGCGGGAGAACCTGCCGGAGCTGGCCAAGCTGCTGGCCGACCTCGACCTGCCCGGGTTGCAGATGCTGGTCGTCGACGACAACTCCCCCGACGGCACCGGCGACGTCGCCGACGAGCTGGCCAAGGCCACGCCGGAGCAGGTCGGCGTGCTGCACCGGACCGCCAAGGACGGGCTGGGCCGCGCGTACATCGCCGGCATCACCCGGGCGCTCGAGGAGAACGCCGAGATCGTGATCCAGATGGACGCGGACCTGTCCCACCCGGCGTCGGTGCTGCCGACGATGGTGGAGACGCTGCGGACCACG
This sequence comes from Kribbella lupini, assembly GCF_039529595.1. Taxonomy (NCBI): domain Bacteria; kingdom Bacillati; phylum Actinomycetota; class Actinomycetes; order Propionibacteriales; family Kribbellaceae; genus Kribbella; species Kribbella lupini. Next base: position 1,488,678 of record NZ_BAAANC010000002.1, read on the forward strand.
GACGCGGGCCTGGTGATCGGGTCGCGGTACGTGCCCGGCGGTTCGGCCGCGGCCGAGTGGGCCTGGCACCGGCGGCTGCTGTCGGCGTGGGCGAACTTCTACGTGAACGCGATCCTGCGGCTGCACGTCAAGGACGCCACCGCCGGGTTCAAGGCGTGGAAGGCCGACACGCTGCGCGCGATCGACGTCAGCTCGATCCAGAGCAACGGGTACTCGTTCCAGGTCGAGATGAACACCCGCGCGGTCCGTCGCGGCTTCCGGATCGCCGAGGTGCCGATCCGCTTCGAGGAGCGCACCCACGGCGCGTCGAAGATGAGCCTCAAGGTCCAGCTCGAGTCGGCGCTGATGCCGTGGAAGCTGCTGTTCAAGCGCTCCTGACCTGCGGCGGTTGACTGCCGGTACGTCGTACGGCGTACCGGCTTTCGTGCTGCCCGTTATCCGTACCCGAGCTCGTGCAGCCGGGCGTCGTCGATGCCGAAGTGGTGCGCGATCTCGTGCACGACCGTGATGTTCACCTCGTCGACCACGTCCTCGACGGTCTCGCAGATCGCCAGCGTCGGGTTGCGGTAGATCGTGATCCGGTCCGGCAGCACCCCGCCGTACCAGTTGCCCCGCTCGGTCAGCGGGATGCCCTCGTAGATTCCGAGCAGCTCCGGGTCGCTCGGCGGCGCGTCGTCCTCGACGAAGACCGCGACGTTGTCGATCAGGCCGGCCAGCTCGGGCGGCACCTCGTCCAGCGCCTCGGACACCAGCACCTCGAAATCCGCCCGGCTCATCTCGATCACGAGCCCAGCGTAGTGAGGCGCACCACACGCCGTACTTCCGTCGCGCTCCGGGCGACAGGTTCCTGCCATGCCGGATTCCGCCAGCCCGATACCTCGTAACCGGCGTTACGACCTGCGGATACTGACGGCCATCCGGTCGCGTCCTGGCGGCCGAACCGTCCCCTGGAGATCCCGTATGAGAATGCGTTTCCTGACCTCGACGGTGGCGACCGCCGCCGTCCTGGCCGGCTTCACCGCCGTGCCCGCGCTGGCCGCACCCACGGCCGCCGCCCCGGCCCCTGCCTTCACCGGGCTCGCCTCGCCGATCGCGGTGGAGCTCGCCGCGAAGCTGCCCGAGATGCGCAAGGTCGCCGCGGACGTCCAGGCCCGGCTCGGCCTCGAGGAGGACCCGGTACGGGAGCGCATCCTGGACGTGATCGACCCGACCGACTACGAGTGCTCCACGGCCACCCCGCCGGTCGTCGCCGCGATCACCGCCGACTTCGCGAGCCTGACGCTGGACCAGAAGCTGGCGTCGGCGTACGTGCTGCTGTTCGACCTGGTGATGAAGGACGCGGTCTACTTCCCGCAGCCGGCCGGCAAGTCCACGTACGGCGCGCAGGGGACGTACACGAAGCAGGCGACCGACACGTTCGCCGGGCTGCGCAAGTTCTGGGACATCAAGTCGAACGACATCCAGCTCGTGCCCGCGCACGGCCGGATGCTGCTCGACACGGCGCGGGTGACCCGGGTGTTCACGACGCTGTACGGGCAGCCGCTCGACCTGTCGGAGAACACCGCGAACTTCATCAAGGCGCAGGTCACCAGCACCCCGCTGCTGAAGAACGGCGACTTCCCGGCGTACACGTTCAACGCGTACGCGTTCTCCACCGAGGGCGAACCGGTGCCGGGGATCGGGAACGTGCCGGACAAGATCGTGATGGGCGACGGCGTCCTCGACGGGTTCGGGCTGGTCGGGCTCGGTGACGTCACCCCGCAGGCGATCCTGGCGCACGAGTTCGGGCACCATATCCAGTACGAGGACGGGCTGTTCGACTCGACGCTGCCGGCGCCGGAGGCGACCCGTCGTACGGAACTGATGGCGGACTCGTTCAGCGCGTACTTCCTGACCCACGTGCGCGGCGAGCGGATGAACTTCAAGCGCGTCCAGCTGTTCACCGCGATGTTCGCCCAGATCGGCGACTGCGGCTTCGACGCTCCCGGGCACCACGGGACGCCTAACCAGCGCGTGAGGGCGGCCCTGTGGGGCTACGGGGTCTCTCAGGCGATGTGGCCGCGTTCGCTGGTGCTGCCGTCGCGGGTGTTCGCCTGGCTGTTCGAGAAGCAACTGCCGCTGCTGGTGGCGCCCGATGCTCCCTCGGACTCGGCTGTGCTGGCAGCCGCCCGGCAGGCGGCAGCCACGGTCAGCTGATCTCAGGTGGCAGCCTCGGTCACCTGACCGCCCGCCTCAGCCCACTCTTCTCCCCTTCTGTTTCCCCGATCGGCTGCCTGGACTCTGGGGGCAGAGTCCAGGCAGCCACCCCCTCCGGCCAGTGCCCCGGCCGGACCTACGGTTCGGCCCGCCGGCGACCCCGCCCGGCCCCTTTCCCCCGTCACCCGGGCTCCTCCCCGGCGGGCCGAACCCCTTGGCAACAACTCGTTTTGGACCTTCGCCCAGACTCCTCTATGCTTACGGCTGTCCCTGGAGCTTCGGCTCCCGCGGGTCCGAGTCCCCATCGTCTAGTGGCCTAGGACGCTGCCCTTTCAAGGCGGTAACGCGGGTTCGAATCCCGTTGGGGATACGGTCGAAAGGCCGATTAATTGAACAGCTTGAAGATGGTGTACCATCGTCGAGCATCCTGGCCCAGTAGCGCAGTTGGTTAGCGTGCCGCCCTGTCACGGCGGAGGTCGCGGGTTCGAGTCCCGTCTGGGTCGCCAGGAGAAGGCGGCGGATGTCCAAACATCCGCCGCCGCCTTTTCTCCCCGGTCAGGTAGCTCAGCTGGTAGAGCGTCCGCCTGAAAAGCGGAAGGTCGGCGGTTCGAGACCGCCCCTGACCACACTTCTCACCTGCGGTTTCTCAATCTGAGAACCGCCAACCTCCCGCAAAAGACCGCAACGTGTACCGCAACGCCTACCCGGCGACGAGTTCCGCGAGCTGGTCGAGCGCCTTCCGCTGATCCTCCAGCGAGGCATGCGCGTAGATCGCCATCGTCACCTGCACGTCCGCGTGCCCGACGATCGCCTGCACGATGTGCGGCGGCACCTTGAGCCGTGGGAGCAAGGTCACACAGCTGTACCGGAGATCGTGGAAGCGCATCTCCCCTAGGCCAGCCTCGACCCGCAACGGGTACCAAGTCCGCCGCAGGTTGTCCGGCTCGATCGGCGTACCGATCTCGGTCGTGAACACGTAGCCGGTATCAACCCACTTCTCACCGGCCAACAGTCGTTCCTTGGCCTGCTGCCGTTTGTGGACCATCAGCACGTCCAAGCACAGCTCGATCAACGGCACCGTTCGGCGGGACTTCCGCGTCTTCGGAGTGACGGCCTGAAGCGCACCATCAACCCGCTGCAGCGTGCGCCGGATCTCGACGGTCTTTTCGACCCAATCGATGTCATCCCACTTCAGCCCGAGCAGCTCGCCGCGCCGCAATCCCATGAACAGCGCCAGCACGAACAGCGCGTACAGCCGCGTCTCTTTGGCTGCCTTCAGCAACAGCCGAGCTTGTTCCTCGGTTGCTCCCCGGTTGGTGTCGTACTGCGCACCTTCCACCTGGACCAGCTTGGCCACATTGCGCTGTAGAACCTCTTCGCGGACAGCCGCCTGCAGAGCATTCCGCAGCACCGCGTGGATCTGCTGAACGAGCCGATCCGACGGACCCCGTTCGCAGCACCTGCCGACTGCGCAGCACCTCGCCTGGTCGCCGCGCCGCTCGTCGTACCCATGCCGGCAGCACAGGCACATGTTCCGAATCCGCTTCTTGAACAGCCGGACATCAGCACCGGTCAGCTTGTGCAGCTTCTTCCGTCCCAGCTCGGGAATGAGATGCACCCTCGCCACCAGCTCGTAGCCCTGATGAGTCTTCGGCTTCCGCGCAGGCTTCACGATGTGCTCAAGCCAGTACTCCAAGAACGTCGACACCAGCCAGTTGTTCGCCTCGGCCGGGATCCCCTTGTCGGACTTCGACTGCAGATCCGGAGCTTGCGCACCGTCTCGTCTCGGTCCTTGCTCGACACCTCTCGCCGGGCGTACGTGCCATCGGATTGCAGCACGTACGCCGCGCCGTACCAGCGCTTCTTGCTCTCGCGCCAGTAGATCGATCCGTCACCGTTTGCGGCCCTCATGCTGCGGTCTCCTCTTCCAGAAGCTGAATCGCTTCCTCCAGTGCCGAGACCCGGACAAGACGACGAGAGCCGATCTTGACGGTCTTCAGCTTCCTGCTACGGATCAGGTCGTAAAGCGTCGAGCGATGGATGCCGAGCCTCGCGGCGGCGTCTTCGGTGGTGATCAACAAGCGGTCCTCAGCGGCAATCCGGATCGTTGTCATGGAAGGCGTGACTCCGTTCTGTCCAGGCGTGGTCATGCGCTAGCCGAACTGGGGCGAGTGGAGGTGTCGTCGTCAGTGATTGGTGCTGGTACAGCCCTGGGACCCCAAGCCGTCCCAGCCGTCCCAGCCGTCCCTTCCCAGGTCAGGCCCGGGACGGCTTGGTCGGGTGGGACGGCTTGAGCCGTCCCAGGGGGTGAAGCCGTCCCCGGCGTGACCTGCGGTGGGACGGCTGGGACGGCTGGGACGCTTTCCCCTTCGACGGGTTTTGGCTCGGGGCAGTAGCGGTTCCATGCGTCGGTGAAATCGCTGCGGCTGTAGCCCTTGGCCTGGCCGGTGGTGAAGCGGATGTTGCCGCTGCGGATCTCGAAGTCCCGCAGCAGGTTGCCGAGCTTCATCGGGGTCAGACCGTTGGGTCCGTGCGTCGCCCACGGCGCTTCGGGGTCGGCCTTGAGCCGGTTGAGCAGCTCGGCGGTGGGCAGAGCGTCGGCGTCCTGAAACGCGATCCGGCAGTCGGCTAGCAGCCGAGTGTGAAGTGATGCCTCGTCGCCCGCGTCGCGGTCGCTGGTGAGCGCTACAGCGGCTTTGCGGGCCGCGCGGGGCCAGTGTCCGCCTGCCAGGTCGGCAACGGCGATCATCGGTTCCCAGGTGTCGGCGGCGCGGTCTTCGAGGGGCATGTCTGGCGCGGCCGTCGTGAGGTCGGCAACGTGCGGGGCGAGCCACTCGTTGAGCTGCTGGCGCAGCTCGTCCAGCTCGGGACCGTCGCGGCGGACCCGGTACGGCTGGACGCTCTCGCCCGGCGCGCGGCGACGCATCCGGATTACGGCGGCGCGGTCCTCGATCGTGTCCGGCATCGCTCCGATACCGGCGAGAGCGGCCATAGCGAACGTCGCGTGCTTCTCGACCTTGTCGCGTCCGGCGTTGTACCGCAGGGTTGTCCGGCCGCGCTGGTGCCCGGCGTTGAGCAGTCCGCGAAGGTCTTCGTTGTCGCCTGCCTTGGGGCCAAAGATCGTGTCTGCCTCATCGATCAGCAGCGTGGGCGGGTCGCTCGGGTTGATGCCGATCGACCGGTAAACCGCTGACGGGCTTGCGTTTGTGGTCATCAGCGGCCGGTTGCACATCGCTTCCACCATGTCGAGCAACCGAGATTTTCCGCACCGCTTCTCGGGCGCTCGGATGACAAGCCGCGGAGCACAATTCCACGCCTGAACCGCATGCGTCGCGGCGATCCACAGCACCACGGCGACGAGCGCGGACGTGCTGGGCAGGATCACGTAACGGCTGATCGTGCGGGTCACGTCGTCGAGCAACTCGGCACCGTCGACCAGTTCGGCGGCGTCGGCCTGGTCGTGGTCGGGGGTGGTGGTCATGCGGCGATCCCTTCGTCACGGAAACCGCCTGCGACTGCGGCCCTGATCTCTCGGGCGGTCTGGTCGGCCTGCTCCCCCACAGCGGTCAGCGCGGCGACGGCGGTGGTGTGGTCGAGTGCTCCGGCCGCGACCATCCGCGCGACGCCTCTAGCGGCCCCATAGAGCGTCGTACGGCGCTTGCCCTCGGGTGCTTGCCGCACAGCGTCCAGGTGAGCGCTGAGCAGCTTGTCGGGGTGGGAGATGCCCCGCCCCGGCGTCCTGGTGATTCGGCCGGCATTGGGAGGCGCGCCAGTCACAGGCGGCGGCGGAAGACAGGCGGCGATGAGGGCGGGGGCATCTCGACCGGGTCACCCGAGCCCTGCCGCCACTGATACGCCCGCCCGGTGCGGTGGTGGATCGACGGCGGCAGGACGACGTACCCGCCGTCGGCCTTCACATCGATGCCCGGCCGCGACGGCATCGGACGAGACGGCATCAGCCGTCCGGGGTGGCGGTAGTACAGGTGGGTTCCCCATGAGCCCGTGAGGACCTGCAGCGTCCGGGGCGCGATCCCCTTCACTGCAAGGTCAATCAGGTTCGGGGTGCCGCCGTGGTCAGGGTCAACATCGACCACCAGGAGCCCAGACACGGCGCCGGTTCGGACGGCGAGCTGCCCGCCCGGCACGGCGGCGACGATGGCTGCGACGCGGGCCGGGTCGGTAGTGGCGGCGTAGAACCCGTGGCAGGTCAGGTGCCCGCAGCTCGCGGGATCGTGGTCGCCACCGGTCACCACCGCGTCGCCCGGCCGGGCCGGTTCCTTGGTCGGACGGCAGGCGCGGCAGTTGGCTACCGGCCGCTTGGAGCGTCCGAGCATGAACACCGGCCAGCCACGACCGGCCGCGTCGAGAGCGGCAGTGAGGATCGGCGTTGTGGTCATCGTGGTTCCTCCTTCAGGTGTTGGGGTTAGGCGGCGGTGGCGTAGCTGTCGCCGGTCATGCACAGGTGGCAGCGGCCGTCAGAGGTGGGGATGCAGTAGTCGACGACCTGGCGGCACTGCCCACAGGTCTTGCGGGCGGTCATGGCTTTGTCCAGGGCGTTGAGCTGGGCGGGCGATGGCACCCGTGATGGCCGGGCGAGGTCGAGCCGGTAGAGCCAGGCCCAGCGCTTCCCGCCCCGCCAGACCAGCAGCGCGTAGGGCTCCTGGCCTCCGGGACACATGCGCATGGCGCGGAGCTGGCGGCGGGTGGCGAGTCCTGCGGGTGCCCAGCGGAACTTGAACACCGGGGTCCCGTGCAGGTCCCAGCCGAGGGCCTGTTTGCCGTTCCACAGGGTGATCCAGCGCGAGGCGGCCGGGTGCAGGCTGGCGCGGTCCATCAACTGGCCGGTCACTTCCGGTCGCCCTTGCTGGTGGAGTTGGTGCCCGCGCCGTGGGTGGCGCGGATGTGGTTGATGACGTGGCGACCGACCCGGACGCGCAGGCCGGAGCCGTCGCAGCGTCCGCAGTGGCGGTAGGCGTTGCCGAAGGGCGACTTGAACTTGCCGACGCCTTTGCAGCGGCGGCACTTGCCGAACGGCCAGATCAGGCAGCCGAGCAGGTACAGCGCGACGGCGATGGTGACGATCAGTACAACGACGGCGACCTGGCCCGCCGTCTGAGCGGTGGCGACGAGGTCGCTACCGTGGGTAGCGGCGTTGGGGATAGCGGTAGCGGGGTGGTTGGACACGAGAGGCCTCCAACGAGCTGTTTTTGGGCGTGAGGAGCCGGGGCCGCTACTCGCTACGCGTGAGCGAACGGCCTGGTCAGGTCTGGGTTACGGGGTAGCGGGGCGGGTAGCGTGGCCGCTACCGGTAGCCGTGGGGCCGCTACTTCAGCGCCCCGCCACCGTCTCTGCGATGGTTACTCTGTGTTGCCCGCGGTTCCGTCGCGGCGGGCCATGGCCGCGCGCAGGTCGTCGGCCTTGACGCCCTTGCGGACCGCGCCGTCGCGCTTCACGTTCACGCTCGGGACGTGCAGCGCGCGGGCCTGAGCCGAGATCGCTTCCGGCGTTGTTCCGTCGTACTGCTCCGGCATCTGGTCGGCCAGCCGTCCGGCGATGGTGTCCCAGTGCGCGGCGCTGTCCGGCCCCATCACCACCAGGACGTCGGCCAGGACGTCGCGGCTGCCGCGCTCCAGCTCCTCCCCGGCCGCCTGGCCAGTGAGGGTGCCGAGGCGTTCGCGGTGCTGCCTGGCGGCGGTCAGGATCTTGTCCGCGTCGCCGCCGTCCGCGAGCTTGCTCCGCACCGTGGGCGTGTGGTCGCTCGCGCCGTACAGGTAGCCGACGCCTCGGTACTCGTCGCCGACCGGGAGCGAGGACGCGTCGAACCCTTCGGCGTAGGCGTCACCACCGAGCACGGCTTCGGACACGATGCGGTTGCCGCACTTGAGGGCGAACCTCGTGGAGTGGTTGTCGCGGTACCGGTTGAACAACCGGCCCACGTCACCCGCACCGACCCCGGAGGGCTTCTGCAAGCTGGACTCGATGATCACGCCGGCACTCGGACCAACCGCCTGAATCCGCGACAACTTGGCCGCAATCTCCTTGTTGACGGCCTGATCCTCGGTCTCGAAGTAGACCTGGAACTCCTCCATCACCAGCAGCAGAACCCGCAGGTCCGGGTAACGCGGGTCGCGGGCCAGTGCCTCGGTCAGCTTGCCTTCGGGGCACATGTCCACCGGCAGTGATGTGAGGATCGAGTTCACCTTGTCGATGTGGGCGAGGATCTCGTCCAGGATCGCGCGCAGGTGCTCGATCGGGTCGTCATCGTTGGGGTTCGGGTGCGTCCCGAACACGGTGCGATGGGCAACCTTCTTGAACGCCAGCCAGTCCGGGGAGTTCTTGCCGTCGACAACGATCAACTTGACCCACGGGTCAAGTGCGGCATGCAGGGCCACGAGCCGGGCAAAGTAGGTCTTGCCCTTGCGCGGCTGCGCGCCGACCAGCAGCGAGTTCCACATCAGGTTCAGCGTGACCACCGCGTCGCGCTCGTCATTGCCGAGCTTCACGGCCTGCCAGATCGAGCGCGGCTTGCAGTCGAGCAGGTCCGCCCGGCCGACCGCGACCGCGAGGGGGTCGCGGTCGGCGACGAACAGCATGTGGCGGCGCGAGCTGGACTTGTCCGGCGTCAGAAACACCTGGTTCACGTGCACATCCAGGCCCGAGGCGATCTTCTCGCGGGCGTTGGCGACGTCGGACCAGCCCTTGCCGTACGGGAGATCCACCAGCACCTGAGACCCAGTGTTGCGGGCATCGCGCGACATGGCGGACCCGAACCGGACCTCCTGATCGGCGCGGTTGGGGTTGCCCAGACCGGCCGCGTAATAGGCACGCAGGACGATGTCTGAGTTGAGCTTGCGGAACCGGGGCGCGACGACCGCCGTGCCCACCAGGGTCTGACCGGCCGGGCGGCCGTAGTGGGCCAGACCGGCGACCGCAGCAGCACCCGCAGCGGCCAGACCGGCCGCAGGGGCGGCGTTCCAGGCGATCGGCGCACCGATCAGCAGCCCGATGTTCTGGGCCGTCAGAACCGCGCCCCGCCACAGGCGGGTGGCCTTGAGCTGGCGGTGGATCTTCTCCCACTCCTTCAGCTCTCCGGCGTCGGCGGCTTTCTGCTCCAGGGCGAACGAGTTCGGGACCCACCACCAGCGGAGCTGACTGCGCACCAGCCGCGTGAGCCCGCGACCGGCGAACCAGGACAGCTTCGCGCCGTACCAGGGCGCACGGACCGTGTGGAACAAGGCCGTGTGCCCGGCCCGGTCCAGCGCGCGGCGGACCGTGACCCGCAAGTTCTCCGGCCGCAGGTGCACCGGCACGATCGGCACCCGCGCGGCCTCAGCCACCGCGACTGGCAGGGCCGGGGAGTCCACCGGGACCAGGACCTTGCCCAGCTCGGCATCGGTGGTCTCGTCGTCGTCCAGGACGACTTCGTAGGCGGTGTCTCGCGACACCAGCTCGGTGCTCGCAGCTGCGCCGGCCAAATCAGTCGCGGTGTCGTCGCGGCGGGTGCGGTGGGCATCCAGGTCGATCGGGTCAGCAACGTGCTCGACAGCTTCGGTCATGGTCACGACTCCCGGTTCTCGGAAGGGCGGGCGGACTCGGGTGCATGGATCAGGTGAGCCAGGGCGGCGCCCATGCCGAGCACGGCCACGGGCAGGCAGGCGACGACGGTGGTGATCTGCCAGGGCGCTTGAGTGACCCCGGCCGCCTCGAGGAGGTGATAGGCGACCTGACCGAGCGCACCCAGAACCAGCGCGGACAGGGCGGACACCTTGGCGAACTTGCGCGCCTTGGCCGGAACCCGGCCGGACAGCCAGACCCGCAGCGCGAACGCCGCGTACGTCTCGACACCAATCGGCAGCGTGATCGCGGAGTTGATCGTGAAGCCGTCCGCGATACCGGGCAGCGGGTGAACCACCCCGAACCCGGTCAGCTCGCCCAGACCAACCCAGCCAGACCAGACCGCGACGAACGCAGGCAGCGCCAGCAACAGCACCGGCCACGACCGGACCGGCTTACCGCCGTCCAGGGCAGCCGCGGGAACCACCTCGGACGCCGCGATCTGGGCGGCCGGAGCCGGGTCTGTGTGCGGCGTGACCTGCAAAGATGCCCCCTCCCCCGGCGCGGGAGGCATCTCCTCGTCAGCGTCGCTGTGCTCGGGCTCAACCGGATCCGGGACCGCATGCAGGCGCTGCTCCACCGGGTCCGGCGCTGGGGTCGGCTCGGCCAGGGCGTCCAGGATCGTGCGGGCCTTCTCGGCACCGATCCGGAATTCCTTCATGACCCGGTTGCGAGACGGCGTCGCGCCCAGGTCGGCGGCGAGCTTGCGTGCGGCCGGGATCAGGTCCTCGACCGGGATCGGGTAGGTGGAGCGAAGCGGGGTACTCATGCCACGACCTCCGTCGTAGCGTTGTCGGCGAGCTCGTGCCGAGCGGCCAGGACGCGGCGCTCAGCGCGCCGAACCCGACGGCGGCCCAGCACCGACGGCGCCGGACCGGCGTTCAGGCAAGCAATCTCGGCGTCCAACAGGTCCAGCTCGGCGGCGATCAGCGGCCACTCACGCTCGATCTCGGCCAGCTCTGCGGTGCTCGGGTCTTCGCTGTTCGCCAGCGGAAGGGAGATGATGCTCACGGGTTGCTCTCTCTTCGTGAAGGGACGGGCGCAGCCCTGACGCCTCGGCGGGTGCCACCGCCGGGGCGTCGCTGTTCGCGGCGACGCTTGGGCGAACACGATCAAGGCCCAGGGCGGCATTCCGCGGAACGACCTGCAAATCCTTTCAATCCAAGCGCCGGCCGACGTAGCCAAAGCACTCCAGATCCCCGTAGGCACAGCGATTCAGGCTCGCAACCGCCTCCGCTGGGTCAACGACGAACCCCACCAGCTCAGCGACTCGTACTTCCCGCCCTTCGTCACCGACGGGAACGACCTCTTCTGGAACCCCAGCGACCTCGGAGTCCCAGGCGGCCTCCTCGCCGCAACCGGCCACAAGCAAGTCCGCTGGCACGACACACTCACAGCTCGCATGCCCAGCGCTGACGAAGCTCAACGCCTGATGATGGCCCCCGGCACTCCCCTGCTCATCCACACCCGCGTCGGCTACGACGCCGAAGGACGCCCCGTCCGCTACATGGTCAGCCGCATGGAAGCCGACCGTGTCGAAGTCTCCTACGACCTGAACACGGACGACTGATGCTCATCACGCTCGACGAATCCCACCGCAAACTCGTCCACCAGGTCCGCGACGAAGCAGGCGAATGGCTAGCCACCAAAGGCACCGACCAGTACCGGGGCGGCCTCGACATGGCCCAGGTCCATGCCAACATCGACCACGACTTCGACAGGTATCCATTCATCGGCTGGGAGGTCAACGGCCACATAGTCGCGATTGGCATTGATCGAGCCCGAGGCAGACTTTTGGACTCCTGAAGAGCTTGCAGAATCGCAAACATATATCAGCCGATTTTTCGTTGTAGAGGATGGAAAGGGCTACGGATCCGCCCTCTTAGAGGCAGTAGTAGAGCAAGCACGAAAAGATGGGAAGAAGTGGGTCCGTCTCAATTGCTGGAGCACGAACAAGAAATTGCATGCATACTATATCACCCACGGATTCGAGCATGTCCGGACTGTGGACGTTCCGGGTCGCATGAGCGGCGCGCTGTTCCAGCGAAAAATCGATGACTCGGGATTCAGAGAATAGTCATGATCATCGTCTTCGATGCAAATACGTTTCTATCCAACCCATTTCTGAGTAGTACAACTCTGGGCGCCCGGAGATTAGCTAGGTAAAGACCCGTCGCCGTCATCCCACGGGAGCCCGTCCGTCCTCGATAGACTCCGCAGGTACGTCCAGGTTCTACTGTGGGGCCGACCGACTTTATCCGTTGTTTCATCCTCACGGACCAAGAAATGCACCGGCTGACCCAACTGGAGTCGCATGGCAATCAGATCCTCCGCTGCCATCCGAACTTCCCATGCCGTCGCATTCTTCTTATTACTAGCCTTAACTTTCACAACACCGGAAGCACGCAACTCAGTAACAATCCCACTGACGACCGTCTGACGCTCAGCCGCAGTCGTCTCTTGAAGACCGAGATAGTAATTGCGACCTCGGTCTGTGAGTTTCGAAACTCGCGTCTCTCCATCCCGCGCATACCAAGTCATCGATACGCCGAGTTCGAATCGGTCGAGAGCCTTAACGAGTCGATCCATACTATCCAATGCCCTCATCCACGGGCGCACATCCGCTTCATCCTCTACCGCAGAGACAAGGCGCAGAAGTTCCCGCATGGCTTGATCTGCCGGGGAAGAATCCACACGCATATTCGCAGAGTGAACGTCGGAATAACCTGCAGGACGCACGTGGAGAACCGTACTCCCCTGCGAGATCCCGGTTATTTCTAGCTGGAGATCATCATTAGCTACCGAAGCCAGCGTCTCCTGCAACGGCTTCAGAAGTGCGTCACCAACGGCGAAAGATAGCGCGCCAGTTGCAGTCGAGCCTCCAGTCAGGCGGAGCAACAGTTCCTCAGCCAATGAAGCTGATTCGTCGTACTCACGAGCGGCGCTCAGCCAGTTGCGACGACGCGCGGTCTCAAGTTGCTCCTCGCCTAGACCTGGGCTCTGGGACTCGTCAGCCCACCAGTCATCGAGCTCGGCGCGGTGGCGCGCGAGCAGTCGCTCCCGGTCGGTTGTCACAAGGTCACCTCCAGGTAACCACGCTTCGCCTCGGCGCTCTCAGTGCTCGGCCCCGTCTCTCCATCCAGCCGGCACCGCTGCCACCAATCGTCCCACGCTCCACGCTCCCGCAGGTAGGCCACATCTTCACTGGGGAGTTCCCATGACTGAAAGACACTCTTCACTCGACGATAGTTCAATTGGATCGGCGCAACTCCGAACTCGTTCTGACACTTCAGACGATCGAATGCCCTGCTCATCCATGCGCTACCCGGTTTCTCGAAGAGCTTCGACGGGGCATCGCTGTTGATCGCCACCGTCAGATCGATGTTTCGCGGATGCAATCTCGTACTAACGAAGCTCCCGCCCAACCACACGAACTCAACGATCCTTCGCCCATCGAGCAACGCCTCGTATCGACTCTCCAGCTCAGCGAAGCGAGCTAGGTAGCGTTCGAAGCCGTCCCACAGCGTCGCCCGGGTGCTTGACTCGCTGAACATGTCGGCCTCTACAAGCAACTGCCGGGCTTCAGCGAGCCCTCCCAGCCGCCTACGTCCGGGCGGTGGGAACTCGTCACCGTTGTCAGGCCACTCCAAGACTTCCCCTTGCCAGATCCCCCCAACTGCTGGCACATGTTGCCATCAATTAACGAACCGCTGAAGAGAGGGACGATCACCACTGAGTAACTATCATCGCCCTGTCGCCCACGAAGCGTGACCCGCAGTCGGGTGTCGAGTCTCCGATAGAGGTCGACCTGCGCACCGGCTTGACCGCAACGCCTAGCTCCAACCATGGACGGACCAAGCAGCGTGGATGCATAGATGCCGGATAGTTGAGGCTGGCGCGTACTGATCGGCCTGCTTAGCGGCGCAACGCTTGAAGCGTCGCGCAGTGGCGCCACGTGATCGAGCAACCGTTCGATTACACGAGTCGACCCCTCGTACTCCCTGCGCACCCCGCCGACGAATGAGAGCATTGAGATATGCCCGTGCCGTACGAAGTTGAAGACGCGCCGGTGGACGCCTACCTCGGTGCCGACCTGCGCGTAGCCGAGATGCCCCCGTTTGCAGTACCCCTAGGGTCGATCGAGGCTGAGGCTACCGATGTCTCACTCGGCCTGGCAGTGCTGCAAGGTAATCAGTTGGTCGCCGAGCGTCATCTACTTCTAGAGGTGCGGCTTCGCATCGACGACATCGTTCATCTTTGGCATGACCGCCACGATGCAATAAGTGCCGCGGTAACCATCGATCCAGCACAAATGCGCCTGAGTATTAGCCTCACATTCAACCCAGTCGGCATTTCTGCCGCTCGAGCGTCCGAGGCCGCCGAGTTTCTGCGGATAGCCAGCATTGACGGCGCACAATTTGCACTTCGCCTTCCTGACGGAACCCTGGGGCCAGAACGTATACCGGTCTCGCCTAACTTGAAAGTAGACGAAAAACTGGTACGTCTGCTGCGGCTCATCGCTGATGTAGGGCGACTGGCTAATGTGGATGTCCCAGTACCGAGCGAGACAAACGCAGAACTAATCAGGGCCCTGCTTACTGCTCAGCAACTCCTAAGCGGCCAGCCCGTGAGAAGGCGCTGGGATACAGCTGAAATCAAACTGGACAGCGCAACTCTGGAGCCGCTAAAAGAGGCGCTTGAGAAGTCGAGTCGCCATGAATTTTTGCAAGTCGCCGAGATGTTCCTTAAAATCGGCGATGTAGTAATTCCGCTGGGCGAGATACAACAGCAGTTTAGCGATGCGATTGTGAAGGACGTAGCGGTAGAGGACAGAGGAGTGGTACTGCGCTTACGGGCTCATGGCAACTCGAGTCCTGTAGAAATGAGGCCAGCCAACCTCGCGCCTCCACCGATAGAGGCGCGTCTGGCGATTCCGGAAGCAGCATTCAATGAATTGCTTGACGACCTTGACACGCCAGCACGGCCGAGCAAACTGCGCGAGTTGATGTGAACCCAAACATCGAGTTATTGAGCGATCACCACGACGTCACAAAGCTGGATTGTGGTATTCCACAACTTGACGAGTGGCTTCGGAAAACCGCCAGAATCTCGAATGAGCGTGACCTCGCGAAGACGTACGTCATCGCCGATGAGAACGGCGTCGTTGTCGCGTACAGCGCCCTCGTTGCGTCCAGTATCGAATCCACCGCGCTGACCTCGCGGGCGCGCCATGGACTCCCAACAACCCTTCCTGCAGTATTGCTCGGAAAACTAGCCGTAGACATGGACCATAGAGGCCTCGGAAGTCATCTACTGGGGCATGCCTGTCGCATCGCAGTCGCAGTGAGAGAGATCATCGGCGCGCGTTTCCTTTTCGCGGACGCACTGAATGAAACCGCAAGGAATTGGTACCTGAGCAAAGACATGAAGGCAGTCGCCGGCAGCAACGTCTGCTATGCGCGCATAAAGGATCTTGCGGGCTGAGAACCACTAGGCGACGACATACCAATCCAAGCAGTGGGTATCTCGTTCGCGCAGGGGCCCCACTCCGCTGCGGTGATGGTGCCCGTGGTACCGCAACCGAGACCGCAACAGCAAGGATCATCCACCGCCGAGGGCCGTCGACGACACGTGCTCGACAACGGCTCTGTCAGGTAGCACGAGAACAACTGTCGAACTGAAAAGCGGAGGCCGGCGGTCGAAACCGCCCCTGACGTCCGGTTCCATGTCGCGAGACCGCCCACCCACCGGTGCGCATACTGCCGCGACACCGCTCCTTGGCCACGTGAGCCGCCGGCCGCCGACCACGACAGACCCGCTCAACCAGCAACAACCGAACCATGCACTGTCAACCGCACGTTACGGTGGGACGCGAAGATTCGGCGACTACATTGGCCCCACGCAGCGACTTCCAAAACGGCAAGCAAGCTCAGCTTCGACTGCCCTGGCAGCCTTCCGTTTCAGGAATGACCGCAGCCGCCAAGGTCAGAGGAAGCTCGATCGTCATCGGGCCTCGACGCCTGATAGTCGCTGCCTGCTTTCTTGAGGTGAAGTTAGGCGTCTGTGTTCTTAGTGAGGTCCGTCCAACTGTCGGAGAGGATCTTGTTCACTACATTGGAGATCGTGGCCGCCGTGTTCTCCGCCTTGCCGTCGACGATCTTCTTGCCAGTCGGCGTCCCGTCCTTGATGACCCGCGTCTTTTTATTGCCTTCCTTGTCGACCTTGTAACCGGTGATGGCGATCCAGTGCTTGCGGTAGCGGAGCCAGTCGATCTGGCTGAGTCGATCCTTGAACTCGTCGATACCCAATACCGGCGCTGGTGCTTCAACTTCTTTTGTCGCCGCGAGGTAGGCGGCCTTGGCCTCGTCTGCAGTTGTGTGTTCGTCCTTGGTCGTCGTACCGATGGGAGCTGCGAGGGGGGTGATCTGGTCGCGGTGACAGTCGTGGAACGCAATGGCGAGGGCCTTCAGTGCAAAGGCCCACCCGTGGACGTACAGGCGCCGGTACGGCTCCGAGTCCTTCGGGGTCGGATCGAGCCAACGATCGCCGAACATCTCCTCCAGGAGTTGTATGAACTCGCGGCAGAAGGGAAGTAGCAGGTCGACGTGATAGTGCTTAATCTGCTCAGGCTTCCGTGTCCCACGCGAGATCACGTTCAGAAGCATCTGATCCATCGTGGACAAGTCGGCGATGTTCGTCGTGGCGGTCTCGGTTGCGCCGACCGATCGGCCGTCTGCAAGGCGACCCGCGAAGATTGTTCCGGCGATGGACTTCGAGCGCAACTGAGCGAGTGCTGACGAGCTGTCCATTTGCGCCACGAGGTTTTTGTTCTTCTTCGACCCTCTTCCGTTTCGATCGGCGAAGCTTTGTCCCGCAGTGTCGGGAGCAACGTTCAGTTCGATCTCAAGGGTCGTTCCGAAGTTGTCGAGTGCGCCGGCCTTTATCGCGATTCCCGTTGCAGCGGCCTGGAACAACGCGGCGGTCTGCGTCTGTCCATCAGACTGCATCACCGGCTTCTTCGGGAGGAACAAGATCCCGTACAACGCCATCGGATTGCTCTCATCGAGCGCGACGAAAATGGTGTCGTTGAACACCTCGCTCGACTGCCAGCCGCTCACTGGGGGCAAGAAGGCGACGCGATCACCGCGGATGGCTTCGACCAGGTACTGCTTGAAATTTGCCAGATTCTCTTTCTTTGCTCCCTTGAAGTCTTGCTGCGTCTGATCGTGCGCTTCCTTCATGCCAAGGGCTTCGTAGTCCTCGAGTGGCGGGGCAGAAGGGTCGTATTTGACGATGTCCGTGAACAATCGCAGATTTGGGTGAGACATCGCTGCGATCCTGTAGTGAGGGTGGGCACCCTTCAGGCTCAGCGTTGTTCCCGGGATCATGTGGCGCTTGGAGAGTTCGTGCTGGAACTCGTACTGGTTCTGGTCGTACTGGCTGCGAGCGGACGCATCGCTCTGGTAGCGCACGATCTTCAGGCCGCCGAACGCGGGGTCGGCCGGGATCTTGTCGTCAGGCACCAGTTTCGTCTGCGGGATGAGTGGAAGGGACATCAGATCTCCTCGGCATCGGACTGGAAGAAGTTGGGAAGTTGCGGGATCTGCGGCACCGCGACCGGCGCGGCGATGCCAGGCACGCCGCCGGCCAGGCGCAGTTTCTCCGGAATGATCACGAGCTCGATGCCCAGGTTGAGGATCTCGACCGCCCGCCGAACCTCAGGTTGGATGTCGAAGGCCGCAAGCACGCCACGCACCACTCGATCAAAACCGAGTTCCTCTCGCGCGAGTGCGAGATACGTGAGGGCCTGCCCTAAACCGGCGTAGTTGCCGTGGATCTTGAACTCCCAGAGTCGAAGAACATCATGCCGATCGACTGTCCGCATGTCGGCTCTTACCCGGCTGCCGCTGTAGGTGTACTCGGTCTTGAGCAACCGCTCACTCGGACGGAACTCGCTAAGCCGACCGGCATAGTGGTCTCGGATCCGACACTCCCCCGCGAAGTCCCCGTGACGAGTAACCTCTAGATCGTACACTTCGCTTCCCATCTCTTGAAGAGATCACAACATCTCATGACGAGCTGCACCTGTCCACCCCGGACAGTACGGGGACCGGCCACTCGGCTCGCGGAAGCGTGCTGCAGACCGCAACTGAGACCGCAACAGCTACCGCCGACTGTCCCTATGCGACCACCAAGCACGCTAGGTAACGGTCCCATGAGCTGGCCCACACCTCCCTGCCGAACTGAAAAGCGGAAGGTCGGCGGTTCGAGACCGCCCCTGACCACATCAGCCCTCTCCGATGTCCGGGGAGGGATTTTTCTTTCCCACGCGAGCTCCGCAGCCGCCTTCCGTCGCTGCGCTCCTCCAGACGGCGGCTACGCGCGCTCCCGCCCACCCTCCGGCTTATCGCCGGCGGACGATGCCTGCTGATCGCAGGCGTTGCCCGGCTGGCGCGGGGAGTGGCCGGCTACCGCCGGGGCCTGCGGGCTTATCGCCCGCGCTTCTGCCCGCTTATCGCGCGCGTCAGATCCCGAGCATCGAACTCCCCCGTCGGCGTGATGGTGCTCACCTCGTCGGCGCAAGCAGGCCGCGGCCGGCCCGAGCCTCGATCAAGCGGACCGAAAACCACGGATGCTCCGTCGCTGCCGATCTGAATTGAGCAGTCGCGTCCCTGGCTGATCAACAGGCCGTATGGGTGCTCTTGTAGCTCTTCGGTGCCTTGTCTATCAGGAGGGTTGGCGGTTCGCCCTTCAAGTACTTGGCGACCGTCCAGCGGGTGCAGGTCTGGCCCTGGGGTCCGTCGGCGGCGTCCTGGTTGCTGGTGAACGTGAGCTTAGCCAGGAGACGGCCGTCGGTGGTACGGGTGACGGACACAAGGTTGACGTCGGAGTTGACGGTGGACCGGAAGCCGACGGCGAAGTTGGGGCGGGTCAGAAGCTTTTGTGCTGCGGGAGTCTGTTGCGATTGGTAGGTGAGGTAGTCGTGGTTGTTGATTGCTGTGAAATACGTGGTCATCAGATCCACAACGACGGCAGCAGCGGGATGTTGAGAGGCTTCAGGGGCCACTGAGACCAGCTCATTGCCGAGGGTGGGTTCAGGGGATGGTTCGGAGGTTTCGTCCTCCGTTGGGGCTGGGGACCAGGTCGGGGGCTCTTCGGAGCTTGGTGCGTAGCCAGGGGTGACGAAGCCGTCGGGGCCGATGAAGGAGACGTCGCCGCCCGAGTTGCCCTCCCCGCTCGAGTTCGTGTCACCGCTCGACTCGTCGTCGTGGGAGTTGCCGGTCCCGATGGAACTGGCGTTCGTCAGGGCGTCGGTGATTACGGCGTTGGCGCCGAGGATCCCTACGACAACGAAGACGGCCAGGGCTACGGTCGCTCCGACGAACCAAGCCGCTTCGTGACCGGCTGGGGCCTCGGTCTTTCGGGTAGGTCGCGATTCCTCGAAACCGGCCTCGCAGTGAGCGCAGTAGTTGGTTGTTTCCGTACGGCGATTGCCGCAGACAGTGCAGAATGCAGACATCAGTTCGTCCCCCCGGACAATTACAGGATCGCGCCGACCGCCTGCTGGACCGCGGTCACTGCGCCGCCGATCGAGGCGATCGACTTGGCTCCGGACGCGATCAGTTCCAGCAGGCGGAGTACTGATCCTTTGTCCGGCTCTTCCTTCCCCAGTTCGTGATCGGCGAGCTCAGCCAGCTGGACGGCTTGGCCCGGCGGCTCCGGCTCGGCGCGGAGCAGGTCGAGAAGGTGGGCCATCTCGGCCCGTGCGTCGGCGAGGGAGGCGGTCGACACCGCTGAGATGTTCATCGCCTTCGCGTGTTTGCCGGCTGCCATCGCCCCGGCTGAGACCTGACCTCCGCTGATCCGGATTCCATCGTTCTTTTCCACGGTTTCAGCTCTTTCCGACTGCTTCGTTGACGCCCTGCCGGGCTGCGTTGGCGACTCTCGAGATCACGGAGGTCGCCCGGGCACCGCTCCCGGCGGCGATGCTCCCCGCCGTGACGCTGCCGCCGCCGGCCACGTACACGCCGTTGTTCAGGATGGTCGTCTGGCGTTGGCTCAGCTCGGCGGTGTCGATCCCCTTGGACTCGAGGAAACCGTTGAGGGACTGGAGCAGCCGCTTGTTGATCACCTCGGTGTACCAGGCGTGGTCGAGCTTCTGGAAGTACCGCTGGAATCGCCGGTCGCTGACCGTCTCCCGTGGGCTGGTCGGAGCGCCGTAGTCGAACCGGAGCGCGGTGAGGATCTCCCGCTGTTGCCTGACCCGCTGGAGTTCGGCCGTCGCGCCACCCATCAGGTGAGCGCCGGTCGCGATCGGCGCACGGAACAGATGGCCCGGCGTACGACGTAGAGCTCGCCAGCCGATCCGCAACGCCTGCCCCACTGTGGGTTGCGGTAGGAGCCGGTCGACCTCCTGGAACTCGTCGCGCACCGGAGTGAGCAGGCAATGGCTGGCCTCGACGAACAGCTCGCGTGGTGTCACGACGAAGCGCAGGAAAGTCGACAGGACCAACTGGCCCTGCCAGCCGCTGATCCGGATGCACAAGTACGGGCGTGCCCGATCCTCCGGCTCGATCGTCAGGCTGCGCAGTAGCGCTCGATCGACCGCAGCCACCGGCGCGGCCAGTTGATCGGGCAGGAACCGGCCGTCGTCCCGGATGTCGCGACCGTCGACGAACACGCGATCCGTGATCGTGACTTCGCCGGTCCGCAGGTCGCGCAACTGGTCGCGGACGTAGTCGTGAATCTCCAGCGCGGTGAAGGACTTGGCCTCCTCACCCGCTGCCGCCCGGTGGGTGTCGAGCACCATGGTCCAGGCGTCCACGGTCGCACCGCTGCCGACGAAGGGCTTGTACGCGCTGTAGACACCAACGTTCCCGCGGGCGGCCGCCGCGACCTGCTCCAGTCGCTTGCGCGCCTCAGGATCGCTTGGCCGCGGCAACGCGTCTGGCCGGAAACGCGCCGGGTGCAGGTCGTGCGCGACCACGCCGTACGTCGCCACCACAGTCTCCCCGACGACGACCACCCAGCAGAGTGCGACTGCCACGACGAAGACGAGTGGTCGCGCGGTGTAGAGGCTCCACATCCCGCCGAACAGGAGAAGCGTCAACAGGAGGTCGCGGACGAAGTGCCGTTTCTGCGCCGCGATCGCGTGCAGGATCACCGGGACCAGGTCGACGTCGGGCGACGACGGCGGTGCCTTGAACTCCTCGTCCAGGATTTCGCGGACGACCTGGCGGGCCAAACCGCTGTTCAGCTGGACCGCCGCGCACAGATAACGGGTGGCATCGGATGATGGCATCGTTGCCATATCGTGTTCAGTTGGCGGCAGCGGAACTCCGCATGTGCCGCAGTAGATGGCCCCGGCCCGATTGGCCGCGCCACAGGAATGACAGTCCTTCATGGTGTTTCCCCCCAACCGGAGCGACGGTACGGTGATCACCCGGCCAGGTCCAGAGGTCGCGCAATTCCAGTGGTATTGACTCAAGCGATCGTTGAATGCGCAGACCTATTTCATAATGCGCCGACGCAACGTGCTGATGAAAATCGCTGACCCACGTCGTCAAATCCCCGAAAAGCACAACCCAATCACGGCGGCCATAGCCAGACCGAGCACTCTCGCAACGGCTGTGGCTCCGGCGACTCCACCACGACGATCTTGAAGGAGGCGCTGGATGTGGTGGAGGAAGCTGGAGCCACTGGCGATGAGATGCTCGCCGAGATGCGCGGGAATCTGGGCTTCGAATAGTTGCGAGAAGGGTGCCGCAGATGCGCGGGCGGTATCCTCTGTGGAGACCGTGGTGCGACCTGTCTGGTCATTCGCGCGCCCGTAGGCAGGCAGGCTATGCGCCGTCGCCACTAGGTGGTCGATCGCGCGATAAGCGCAGAGCGCGGGCGATAAGCCCGTGAGCACGGCGCCAGCCGGAAGCTCCGGCGCAAGCCGGAAACGCTTACGCAAGCAGGCCGCATGCCGGCGCCAGCCGGCAACTTCCGCCGGCGAAAAGCCGGAGGGTGGGCGGGAGCGGGCGTAGCTGACGCCTGGAGGAGCGTAGCGACGGAAGGCGGCTGCGGAGACCGCGTGGGGGACGAGGACCAGGTCAGCGGGGAATGCGGTTGGTTTCGTAGGTCCAGATGGCTAGTTCTACTCGGTTTCGGGCGCCGATTTTGAGCATCAGGCTGGTCAGGTGGGTTTTGACGGTGCTGAGGCTGATGTGGAGGTCGGTGGCGATTTCCGCGTTGGTTCGGCCGGTGGCGGCGGCTAGGAGGACCTCTTCTTCGCGGGTGGTCAGGGGGTCGACGGGTTGGGGCGGGGTTGCGGGGGCGGCGAAGGCCGTGAGTAGGCGGGCGGTGATTTTGGGGGCGATCAGGGCGTCGCCGTTGGCTGCCGCTTGGAGGGCTTGAACTAAGAGGTCAGGGCCGGCGTCTTTGAGGAGGAAGCCTCGGGCTCCTGCTTTCAGGGCGCCGTAGACGTACTCGTCCAGGTCGAACGTGGTGATCACGACGATGGGGATCGGGTTGGGGACGCCGGGGCCGGCTAGTTCGCGGGTGACGGCGATGCCGTCTAGGCCGGGCATTCTGATGTCTAGGAGGCAGACGTCGGGGCGGAGGCGGCGGGCGAACTCGACCGCTTCGAGGCCGTCGGCGGCTTGGGCGATCACTTCGATGCCGGGTTGGGCGTCGAGGATCATCGCGAGGCCGGTTCGGACCAGGTCCTGGTCGTCGGCGACGAGGACTCGGATGGTCATCGGCGGGCCGCCGCACGAGGTGCGAGGACAGGCGCCGCGCAGGGAGCGAGGGCGTCCGCCGTACAGGCGCGGCTCATCGGCGGGCCGCCGTACGGGGTAGCACTGCGGTGACAGTCCAACCGCGGTGCGGATCGGGGCCGGCGGCCAACGTGCCGCCCAGGAGCAGGGCTCGTTCGGTCATGCCGGGGAGGCCGTAGCCGGTGGGGTTCATCGTGGTGGGCTCGCCGTCGTCGTGGATGGTGAGGCGCACATTCTCGTCGTACGACGCAAGGTCGACCTCGATGCGCGTGGCCTGGCGCGCGTGCCGGGTTGCGTTGGTGATCGACTCCTGCGCGATGCGGTAGATCGCGGCGCCGACCGCCGGGCCGAGGTCGTCCAGGTCGCCCGACATCGTGAGCTCGACGCGCGGCTGAGCGTCGGCGAGACGTTGCAGGTCGGCGATGCCCGGTTGAGGCGCGAGCGCGGCGGTGCCGTCGTCGCGCAGTACGCCGACCATGGTGCGCAGCTCGGCGAGCGTTCGGGCGCCCTCGGACTCGATCACGGCGAGCGCTTCGACGGCAGCCTCGGGACGGGCGGTCGCGACGGCCTGGCCTGCCTGCGCGCGGATGACGATGGCCGAGACGTGATGGGCGACGGTGTCGTGCAGTTCGCGGGCGAGCTGTTCGCGCTCCCGGAGTCGAACCTGGTCCCGCTCGCGGACCCGGGCGGTCCACCGGTAACGGACCGCGGCGGCGAGCGTCGCCGGGAACAGCAGGAAGATGCTACCGCCGACCGCTTCGGCGTACCCGGTGAAGTCGCTGACGATTCCCAGCACCATCGCCACCAGGATGAACACGAACCCGACCACGATCTCGCGGCCGGATCCCCACCGGACGAGTGCGTACGGCAACAGGACCACGCAGATCATCGCGTAGAGACCGAACGGCGCACGATCGCTGAACAGAGCCACGATGTCGACCACGATGATCGCGCCGAACACGCCGGAGACCACCGCCAAGGGATGCGTACGACGCCACAGCAACGCGCCGGCGGTGGCCAGTGCGAACACCAGCGCGAACGGCCGCCACACGACGTCCGTTCGAAGTACGCCCTCGAGAACCGCCGCGATCAGCAGACCGGCGACGAGCACCCAGTCGCGCCACACCCGCTGCGGCGGGTCAGGCGCTCGCGGCTCGGCCAGCAGCGACCGGAAAGCGGTTCTCGACATGTCCACAGAGTAGGGACTCCGGACGCCGCGCGGATCGGCTCAAAGTACGGGACGCGACCCGGCCGATCGGCCGACGGAAGTCCGGCTCATCGCCCGAGGTGTGGCCGGCCCGCCGGCCACAGGCTGAGACCAACTCTGGCTGAAGGGATCCATGATGAGGTCGAACCTGTACAGGCTGGGCCGGTACGCCGCCCGCCGGCCCTGGGTGGTGATCGGGGCCTGGCTGGTGATCGCCGCGCTCGTGGTCGCGGCCTCCGGTGCCTTCGGCAAGAAGCTCGAGGAGTCGTTCGGCGCGCCGGGCGTCGACTCGCAGTACGCGACCGATCTGCTGTCGGCCGCGGGCGCGGACCAGGCCGGGCTCACCGCGCAGGTCGTCGTCACGCCGTACGACGAACAGGCAACGCTCGCCGACCCCGAGCTGCAGGCCGCGTTGACGAAGCTCCGTGCGACCGCGGCCTCCTTGCCGCACGTGTTGTCAGCCAGCGACCCCGTGATCTCACCGGACGGCCGGGTGGGGCTCGTCCGGCTGCAGTACCCGGTGCTCGACCAGCTCGAGCCGAGCGATCTCGAGCAGCTCAAGACCCTGACCGCGGTGGATTCCCCGCTCCGGATCGAGCTCGGCGGCGACCTGTTCTACGCGTTCGAGGAGGGGCCGACCGGCCTCAGCGAGGCGATCGGGCTGTTCGCCGCGATGATCGTGCTGCTGCTCGCGTTCGGGTCGATCATCGCGATGGGGCTGCCGATCGGGATGGCGGTGTTCGGGCTCGCGCTGTCGATCAGTTCGCTGTCCCTGGTCACCTATCTCGTCGACCTGCCCAGCTGGGCGCCGATCCTCGGCAGCATGATCGGGCTCGGCGTCGGCATCGACTACGCGCTGATCATCGTCACCCGGCATCGCGAGTTCCTCGCTCGCGGAATGGATGTCGAGGAGTCGGTCGGGCAGGCGGTCGCGACGGCGGGACGGGCCGTGCTCTTCGCCGGTGGGACCGTGGTGATCGCGATTCTCGGGCTGGTCGTGGCCGGCGTACCGTTCATGACCGCAGGCGGGATCGCGATCTCGCTGATCGTGCTGACGATGGTGCTCGCGTCGCTCACGCTGCTGCCGGCGTTCCTGGGGCTGGCCGGGCACTGGATCAACCGCTTGCGGGTCCGACGAGTCCGCAGCGCCCCCGGGTTGGGTTGGCAGCGATGGGGTGGGCACGTGTCCAGGCACGCCGTCGCGTACGCCGTGGGTGCCACCGTCCTGCTGCTCGCGCTGGCCGCGCCGGTGCTCGCACTGCGCGTCGGTACGCCGGACGACGGCGCACTCCCCGTGCAGCGGACCGAGCGACGGGCGTACGACCTGGTCGCCGCGGGATTCGGTGCCGGGAGCAACGGTCCGCTGGTGATCGCGATCGACGTGTCGCGCGATGCGGGCGTCGTGCAGCCGCTGTACGACGCCGTACGGGCTGATCGCGGGATCGCGTCGGTCGCGCCACCGGAGGTGAACAC
Organism: Kribbella lupini; assembly: GCF_039529595.1. NCBI lineage: Bacteria > Bacillati > Actinomycetota > Actinomycetes > Propionibacteriales > Kribbellaceae > Kribbella > Kribbella lupini. The sequence continues at coordinate 1,513,932 of NZ_BAAANC010000002.1, forward strand.
GGCGGCGGGTGTCGCGACGCTGATCGCCGTACCGACGACCGGACCGCAGGACGGCGCCACGATGACGACCGTCGAACGGTTGCGTGGCGAGGTGTTCCCGTCGGTGCTGCGGGGCAGTCCGGCGAAGGCACACGTCGGCGGCCAGACGGCGACGCTCGCGGATGTCGGTGCCAAGGTCAACGATCGGCTGCCGTGGTTCATCGGCGCGGTGATCCTGCTGTCCGTCGTACTGCTGACCGTGGTTTTCCGGTCGATCGTCGTACCGCTGAAGGCGGCGCTGATGAACTTGCTCAGCATCGGCGCGTCGTTCGGCGTGATGGTGATGGTGTTCCAGTGGGGTTGGGGCGCGGACTTGATCGGGCTGGAGACGACGCTGCCGATTCTGCCGTTCATCCCGATGTTCATGTTCGCGGTGGTGTTCGGGTTGTCGATGGACTACGAGGTGTTCCTGCTCTCGCGGATCCGGGAGGAGTACGTGCGGACGGGCGACAACACGGCGTCGACCATCCATGGGATCGCGACCACCGGGCGGGTGATCACGTCGGCGGCGCTGATCATGATCGCGGTGTTCGCGAGCTTCTCGCTGGCTGACGATCCGACGGCCAAGATGTTTGGGCTGGGGTTGGCTACGGCTGTGCTGATCGATGCGACGGTGGTGCGGTTGGTGCTGGTGCCGGCGCTGATGAAGCTGCTGGGGGATGCGAACTGGTGGCTGCCTGCGCGGTTCGGGCGGCGGACTGCCGATCAGTCCAGTACGCCGCACAGGGAGCGCGTCGTGGCTCGCTGATGCCGTCGGGCCCGCCCACGCTTCGTGGGCGGGCCTTGTGTCACGGACGGAGCTTCCCGAAGACGACTCGGGCCAGCAGCGCGACCAGCACAAACGCGATGAGCCCGGCCAGGGCGACCACCGAGACAACGCGGGCGGCGTTGGTGGCCAGGGTCAGCTTGGTCGTGGTCTTCGTGAAGCCTTCGGTCAGGAGCGCCAGACCGGCGAGCATCAGGAAGCCGGTGGCGGCGAACGCCAACACGATCCAGTGATGGCCACCGAGGGTTGCTGTGGCGGTGAGTCGCGACGATTGGTCGAGCCAGGGCCCGAAGGTGTACATCCAGATGACAGCCATCAGGTCGGCTGCCATCAGGGTCCACATGCTGACGGCGGAGTAAGAGGCACTGCGGTGGGGCCTGCGTTGCAGCATTTGTCACCACCTCCGAACTTCGAGGGAGACAGGCAGAGGACCATCGAACGCCGGTGGATCAGCGTCGGTACGGCCTTGGACGGTGACGCCATCTCTACTGAATCACTGACCCCACCTCGGAGCCAGTAGATTCTATGTAACTACAGTAGATCTGGGTGTAGTCACCTGCAATATGGTGCGCTTGCTTGAACCCAACCGTTATCTGCCGCTACGGTACGCAGGATGCGCGCGACGGACCGTGAGTTCCGAACCCGTTCATCACTGGTTTCAGCGCCACGCTGCGATGTTCTGGTGTTACAGGTGTCTTCGGGTGTAGACAGGTATACGGTTACCGACGCGGGCCTGAAGATCGATACAACTCGGGAGTGATCTTGGCCCCTTCATCAGAGGCCGCACGACTAGCGACGCGGCTTCGCGGCCTTCGAACCTCGCACGGGTCGAAGCTGACCCAGGCGGAGCTGGCGCGCGCTCTCAGCAAGGAGACCCGGGTGGCTGTCGCCACGATCAGCTCGTGGGAGTCGAAGACCGACCCCAAGCTGCCACCGAAAGACCGTTTGCACGCTTACGCGCGCTTCTTTGCCCGGACTCCGCCAGCCAACGGCACTCCGCACCTCCCTGGCGAGCAGGAGCTGACGGCGGGGGAACGCGAGCGTTTCCAGACGCTGCACCAGGAGCTTCTGAACCTCCGCGACGCGGTGCGCGGCGTCGCGGATTCACCGTCCGACGGTTCCATCCTTTCCTTCAAGGATGGTCCGATCACGATCATCTGCCCGGAGGTTCCGGCCGCCAACCGGTCGTCGCTGGCCAGGGAAGAGAACCCCAACTACACCGAGGCCTACCGCTACGCGGACCTCGACGCACTGATCGAGCTGTGGGGCCAGATCCGTGCCTCCAACCCCGAACTGAAGGTGACGCGCTGGCTGGCAGCAGAGGTCGTCCCGAGCGAGATGAAGGGCCATCTCGTGGTACTCGGCGGCATCGGCTGGAACCTGGTCGCCGACCGGTTGCAACGAGAACTGAGAGATCTCCCGATCCAGCAGGTCGAGGTCTCAGACCTGAAGAACGGCGAGATCTTCCGATCGAGCGAGCCCGGTGGTCCTGAGTTCCGTCCGGTGTGGAAGGAACGGGCGAACGCTGATCTGGCAGCCGTCGGGACGAAGCAGATCGCGGCAGACCAGACCGAAGACGCGTGGCGGGGCGGCAAGCCTCGTCGCCTGGTAGAGGACGTCGCGTTCCTGGCTCGATTGCGCAATCCGTACTCACCCCACGGCACTCTTACCATCTGCAGTGGCGTCTACAGCCGAGGTGTGCTGGGCGCGGTCCTCGCGCTGACTGATGACGATGTCCGCGAACGTAACGCGGCATACATCGCCAGCCGTTTTCCCAAGGGATCATTCGCAATGCTGATGCGGGTCCCGGTCGTGAACGGTAAGGCGGGCGCGCCCGACCTGGACATCCGCGAGAACCGCCTCTACGAGTGGTCGCCGAACGAGGACCCCACCCCCTGAGCCGCCGGCCCGGCTCGACCCGACCTGTTCCCAACCTCCATCCATAGCGCGATCGCCGGACGAAGCCTCGACTCACCGCTTCCCGGCTTCGTACGAAAGGCCCCCGGTGCAAGAGCTTCACGGGTTCCACGAATCCCGGCCATCTGTCCACCGCCTGGAATCAGGCGATTGGCAGATCCTCAAGGACTTGCGCGTGCAGGCGCTGGTCGACTCCCCCGACGCGTTTCTTGGTGACGCCGCGGCAGAGAAGGATTACGGCGAGAAGTACTGGCACCAGGAACTGTCCCGAAACGTCTGGCTGGTGGCGACGTACAACGGGACAGGAATCGGACTGGCAAAGCTCAACTGCGCCGCGGACGACGGCGTGCATGTCGAGGCGTTGTGGGTCGCCCCGGGCCGACGCCGGCGCGGGGTCGGCCGTCAGTTGATGTCCGCGGTCGAGGATGTCGCAGTGGCGAGAGGGGTCAGGCAACTGAAACTCTGGATTTTCACTGAGAACGACGCAGCCCGAGCGTTCTACCTGAAGCTCAGTTACCAGGAAACGCCGTACAAACAACCCATCAAGGCAAACGGGCGCATCATGTGCGAAGAGGAGTACGCAAAGCATCTGTAGGTGAACTCCCGTCCCGGGCAGAAGCGGTTCAGTACGAAGCACCTCATCTCCGGCAGCAGCCCTTTCAGGCTTCGGTGAACTGGTGCATAATTCCAGGTGGCCGAGCGCTCGTCACCGTCCTTGCGGCGCTCAGTACAGCGCGCCTTGACGACATCTCTCGGGGGTAGACCAATGGCTGCTGCGCCACTGGGTTCGGGACTCGTCGCACTCGATGTCGTTGACGGCGAGGAGTGATCTTGGCTCCATCACCTGAGGCCGCGCGACTGGCGACGAGGCTTCGCCGCCTCCGCACTTCACACGAGCCGAAACTGACGCAAGCGGACCTGGCGCGCGCGCTGAGCCAAGCGTCTCCGGTGGCCGTCGCGACCATCAGTTCATGGGAGTCGCGGACCAACCCCAAACCGCCGCCGGCGGAACGACTCCACTCCTACGCGCTCTTCTTCTGCTCAGACCGATCGCGCACCGAACCTGGGTACCTCGTCCCCGAGGACCAGCTGACGTCGCACGAACGAAGCCGATTCGAGGATCTGCACGAAGAACTTGTCGCACTCCGTACGTCGGCCTACGCCCCGAATCGCGGATCATCGACCAGCGGATTGTCGACCTGGACCTTCGACAGCGATCCGATCACGATCATCTGTCCCGAGGCGCCGTTGGCCGAGCGGCCTCCAATGGCGAACGAAAAGAATCCGAACTACACCCGGATGTTCCGGTACGCCGACCTGGATGCCCTGATCGAGCTGTGGGGGCACATTCGTGCGTGTAACCCCACCGCGAACGTCGTACATCGGCTGCCTTCAGAGGTGGTGCCCGATGATTTGTCCAGCCATGTTGTCGTTCTCGGCGGCGTCGGCTGGAACCGAGTCATGAAGCGCATGCTGAAGGCGCTGCGAGAGATGCCGGTGTCCCAGGTCGAGGTCGACGCACTCAAAACAGGCGACATCTTTCGAACCAGTGGGGCTGACGGTCGCGAGTACTGGCCGGTGTGGGATGACGCCGCAGACGGAGGTCGCGGACTGCTGGAGGATGTCGCGCTCCTCGCAAGGGTGCGGAATCCGTACAACCACAGTCAGACTCTCACGATCTGCAACGGCATCCACAGCCGCGGTGTCGTGGGGGCGGTCCGAGCGCTCACCGATAACGCCGTGCGGGAACGCAACGAGGCTTTCCTCGCCAGCCGATTCCCTGGTGGAGAGTTCGCGTTGCTGTTGAGAGTGCCGGTGCTGAACAGTGAGGCACTCTCTCCCGATCTCGAGATCGACTCGAACCGACTTTACGAGTGGTCGCCGAGCGTTGAAGCAGCGGCAGAATGAGCGCTTCGCTCAAGCATGTGGCGTCGCACGCCTCGTTGTTGCGTGACGTGTCAGCCGTTTCGCCGGAGCCGTCGACCGCTCACCTCGACGCGATCGTCGTACCGGCGTCCCGTCCGAACCTGCAGCGTCTCATCAAGTTGTCCGCGGTGCTGTCGGTTCCGTTGGTGGTGTTGTGCAGCCGGCGGGCGCGAATCCAGAAAGTGGCCGAGCAGGTCAAGGCCACCCCGGATGCACGGGCGCTCGTTGTCGACGTACCCGATCGGTATCAGCTGCTCGAGTTTCGTCCGCGGACGTCCGCGAAGGCCTTTCGAACAGCCAGTGCCGGGCGGTCCAGCGATCTGAGCATGAAGCGCAACATCGGTTTGGTCCTGGCCCGTTTGCAGGGCTGGGAGAAGATCCTGTTCGTCGACGACGACATCGATCAGATCAGCCTCGGCGATGTCGCACGTTTCTCGAACCTGCTCGACCGCCATCCGGTGGCGGCGATGGCGAGCACGCATTTCCCGGACAACTCGGTGGTTTGTCACGCACGCCGGCTTGCAGGATTCGGGCAGGACGTGTTCGTCGGGGGCGCCGCACTCGGCGTCAACACGCAGCACACAGCGGTCTCGTTCTTTCCCGATATCTACAACGAGGACTGGTTCTTCTTCGCCCAGCATGCCGCGGAACGGTCGCTGCCGAAGATCGGCGAAGTTCGGCAGGACGAGTACGACCCGTTCGCTGATCCTGAGCGGGCCGCGTGCCAGGAGTTCGGCGATCTGCTCGGTGAAGGTCTCTACGCGCTGTTCAGCGGTAGGCCGGGGTTGGACCTGAAGGATCAGCTGGATGTCGCGACCAGCGACGATCACTGGCGACTCTTCATCGAGGACCGGCGAGCGATGATCCAGGCCACGTCCGAACGTCTTTCCGCGCGGCGTGGCGGCGGTTGGTCATCGGTCCAGGCCTCGCTGCTCAGAGCCGGTGAGCAACTGGCGTCGATCTCGCCGAAGGTCTGCGCCGAATTCATTCAGCAATGGCGCATCGACGACGAAAGCTGGCAGCGGATCATCCCCCGGCCGGACACCGCCCTCAGCGAGGCCGAGGCCATGGACGCACTGCACCTGACGGATTGGATCCCCCGCGACTAGGTGCGTGGGACGTCGTTCAAGGTGGTGTGGGGTTGGGCCGATTCCTGCCGCGGGTGGGCTCGTTGACGACAAGTTCTTTCTGTACGCCGTACCGGACGCGGTCGTAGTTGGTAAAGGTAGTGACTCCTACGCCGGACGACCGGCCCGGGGTGGACCTCGGGCCGGCGTACGGGGTCAGGACGTCACACGGGAGCGGGCGGCTTGGCGCCAGGCTCGGGCTGACTCGTTGAGGGCGTTGTTTTTGTGGAGGTCGTAGGTGGTGAGGGCCGGGGTGGCGTCGAGGGGGCATTGGGTGGCCCATTGGCCGGAGGAATTGAGGATGCCGGCTGCTGTGTCGGGGAGGTCGGGGTTGGTGGAGACGGCGAGGCTGAGCCAGAAGTGGTTGATGGCGGCGGTGGCGGGGGCTACTGCGGCTACGGCGTCCTGGCCGGCGGTGAGGCCGGTGGTGGCGTAGGAGAGGAGGACCGCGTCGACGTCCTGGCGGACGTAGTCGATGAAGATCTCGGGGATGTGGGCGTCCATGCCGACCGCGAGGCCGAAGCGGTAGCCGTCGAGGTCGAAGGTGACGGGCTTCGTGCCTGCGGTGTACATGTGGTTGAGCTTCGTGGTGGAGAGGGTGCGTTCGTCGTACCGGGTGACTTGCTTGCCGTGGTCGTCGAAGACGTAGAGGGAGTTGTGGGGGCGGGCATCGGGTTGCTGGTGGAGGGAGGCGATCGCGGTCCACAGGCCGAGCTCTGCGCTGAGGGCGGCGATGCTTGCGAGCTGCTCGTCGAGGACTTGCCACTGGGCCTTGGTCCAGTCGGAGTTGCCGACGGTGTCGGGGCCGAGTTCGGACATGACGTACTTGCTGGGGAAGCAGAGGGCGCCTTCGGCGAAGTGGACCAGGCGGGCGCCGGCCTTGGCGGCCTGGCGCATGAAGGTGCGCACTTCGGCCCCGCTCTCGCGGAGAGCCTCGGCGTCAGTGGGGTCTTGGCGGACGGTCGACTGGGCGACGGCGATCCGCAACGTAGGGTCTTCCGGCATGTCTTCTCCTGAGGGAGCTGGACGGAAGTGCCGGAGGGCAGCCGTGTAGGACTCGCCCGTTTTGGCGGCGCGGGCGCGGACCCGTCGCTTGAAGTTCCTGTGCGCTGTCATCTGGCCTTCCACGCACTCGTCCGCGATCCCCCAGCGATCCCGTCCGAGGCGGATGACCAGGACGAGCGGCCCGAGATCGTGGATCCCTTTGCCTTCTGAGGAGGACCGGGCTGGGGCCGGTCGACGAAGGTGAGGCGCGGGCCGCGCCGGACCTCCATCTTGACCGAGGCCGGGCGGGGGCGTCAAACAGCATGCGGGTGTCGGCGTGGCTCGGTAGGGTCGCGGCGTCGACGGAGGACGGAGATCGGGATGAGTGTGCCGGTGCTGATCGTGAGCGGCCCGGTGGGCGTCGGGAAGAGCTCCGTCGCGCACGAGATGTTCGACCAGTTGATCGACCGCGACATCGCGCACGCGGTGATCGATCTCGATGCCTTCGGCATCAGTTGGCCGTACGGCGAAGGTGATCCGTACAACGAGCGGATGGCGCTGCGGAACCTCGCGTCGGTGTGGGCCAACTACGCCGCGAGCGGGGTCGATCGGGCGGTCATCGCGCGGGTGGTCGAGGCGGAGGCGGACCTGGCGGCGTACCGGGAAGCGATTCCGGGGGCCGAGATCCAGGTGTGCCGGTTGGTGGCGTCGGCGGGGGTGCTGACGGAGCGGGTACGGCGGCGGGAGGTCGGGTCGTCGTACGACGTGCTGGTACGGCGGTCTCTCGAGTTGGCGGAGAGTCTCGAGGTGTCGGGGCCTGCGGACTTCGTGGTGGAGACGAGTGGGCGGCCGCTGGCGGAGATCGCAGTCGAGGCATTGACCAAGGCGGGATGGATCTAGCTGTGCCTGGCGTGCTGCGGGAGGCTGCGGCCGAGGCGCCTGGTGGAGCGGGGGTCTATCTGTTCTTGGGTGCTTCGGGTGAGGTTCTCTACGTGGGGAAGGCGGGGAACCTTCGGCAGCGGTTGGCGCAGCACGCGGCGGCGAAGGGGCCTCGGGTGGGGTTGGCGAAGAGGTATGACCTGGTACGGCGGGTGGTCTGGGAGGTCGCTGCTTCCGAGGAGGCGGCGGCCTGGCGGGAGTCGGAGTTGATCTTCGCGCTGCGGCCGCCGTACAACGCGAACACCGGGGTGCGTGGGGTCGCGGCGGTGGGGCAGGATGCTCGGATTCCTTACGTGGTGGTGCGGGAGGGGGCCGCGGGGGTGCTGCGGTTCGGGTTGGAGACTGCGGTTCCGTCGGACGGACGGGCTTATGGGTGCTTTCCGCATCTGGGGAAGGGAGTGGCGTCGTCGCTGGGGATCGCTTGCAGCGATGGGTACACGGCGTTGCTTCGGTTGCTGTGGGCAAGCGGTGGGGTTGGCCAGTTGATGCCGGGGGCAATTACACGGTCGGCGCCGGAGCAGTTCTCGGTGGTGATCGACGAGGGGATTCGGCCGGCGTTGCACGGGTTTCTGAGTGGGGCCCGGGGCAAGCTGGTCGACGAGTTGTTGCTGGGTGCGAGCGGCCGGCCGGCGTTCATGATGCCGGCGCTGCGGCGGGACCGGGAGGCGGCGCTGCGGTTCTTCGCGGGTGGGCCGAAGCTGGTACGGGAGCGGCGGCTGCGGCACGGCGTACGGGGGCGAGTGCTTGAGGTGGAGACCTATCGGCGGCTGGTGTGCGAGGAGATCGCGCCGGTGATCAGGGGCTGAGGGGTTCGGTCCAGCGCCACCAGGCGGATTCGCCGTCGATGTAGAGGAGGTACTCGGTGACGGGGGTGCCGTCGGGTGACTCCAGGGTGAGGGTGGCGCGGATCTGGGCGGAGGCGGCGGCCCAGGCTTCCTCGGTGGTTTCCAGTTCTTCGAAGAGCTGTTTGACCTCGTCGAAGGCTGGAGTGGGTTCGACGTGCGCCTGGAGCCAGGGGTAGTCGGCGCCGACGACGACCAGGTCGGCGACCAGTTCGTCGCCGCGCTTGAGGTGCCAGATCTGCGTGCGGTCCTTCACGGGATCGAGCCTAAGCGCTGCGGGAGTGGCAGGTAGGTTTTGGGTATGGCGCGGCGACTTGGAGCGGGGCAGACGGCTGAGGTTCACGTGGTGGATGTGCGGACGGGGGTGAGTCGGCTCGTCTTTGCCTCCGAGGAGGTGCTGGTGGAGGCGCCGAACTGGTCGCCGGACGGGAAATGGCTGATTCTCAACGGGGACGGGGTGTTGTTCCGGCTGCCGGTCGCGGGTGGGGAGTTGGAGGAGATTCCGCTCGGGGGTGTGCCGGCGATCAACAACGACCACGTGGTGAGTCCGGACGGGGCGACGGTTTACGTTTCGGCGGAGGACGGGCATTTGTACGCCGTGACCGCGGGAGTGGCCCGGCGGGTGAGCAACGATCGGGGCGAGGGGTTTCGGTATTACCTGCACGGGATTTCGCCGGACGGTTCGCAGCTGGCCTACATCGGGATGGACAGCGCGCGGAACACCAACGTGTGGACGATTCCGGCGGCCGGCGGGGACGACGTACCGGTGACCAACGACGAGTTCGCGGACGACGGCGCGGAGTTCGGGCCGGACGGGGAATGGATCTACTTCAACTCCGAGCGGGCTTCGGCGAATGCGCAGCTGTTCCGAACGGCCGGCGGCGTGATCGAGCAGTTGACGCACGACGAGCGGGTGAACTGGTTTCCGCACCCGGCGCCGGACGGATCGGCGGTCGCGTACGTGAGTTTCCCGCCGGGGACGGTCGGGCATCCAGCCGACGTCGATGACGTGCGGGTGCGGTTGCTCGAGGGCGGGGAGATCCGGGAGATCGCGACGGTGTTCGGTGGGCAGGGCACGATGAACGTGCCGAGCTGGTCGCCGGACAGCAGGTCCTTCGCGTACGTCGCGTACCCGGTCCGATAACTCCTTCGCGGACGGCGTACGCCGAGTTGTAGGTTCGCCGCATGGTGACGGTGGAGCGGGTGACGGCCGAGCACGCGGACGCGTTGCTGCGGTTCGAGCTGGAGAACCGGGAGTACTTCGCGCGGGTGATCCCTGATCGGGGCGACGCGTACTTCGCCGAGTTCCCCCAGCGGCACGCGGAGCTGCTGGCGTACCAGGAGGCCGGGACCGACCACTTCCACGTCCTGGTCGACGACGGCCGGATCGTCGGCCGGGTGAACCTGGTGAAGATCGTCGACGGCACCGCCGAGCTCGGCTACCGGATCGCGGAGTCGGCCGCCGGGCGCGGGCTGGCGACGTGGGGGGTGCGCGAGGTGCTCGGTACGCCGTACGGGCTGAGGCAGATCACCGCGCGCACGACCGCGGACAACGTGGCGTCTCAGAAGGTCCTGGCCCGGGTCGGTTTCCTGCGTACCGGCGAGATGGAGCTGAACGGCAAACCCGCCTACAGCTTCGTGCGCGCGGCAGGGCCTGTGGACGAGCTGCAGCGCGGGGGATCGGCGAGCGGTTAATCTGAGGACATGACTGCGCAGCCGGTTCAGGGCCCCGGGGACGACCCCGCGGAGATCCTACGTGTGCTGCCGCAGCGGTGGCACGAGCAGTTCCTGACCGAGTACCACCAGGCGCTGGACGCGGCACACGAGGTCTGGCGGTTTCGCCAGCTGCGCGACGTACTGCACGCGTGGCAGCTGAGGGCGGTCGCCTACAGCAACCCAGCCTTCGACGAGGCGGCAGCCGCTGCCCGAGAGAGCCGCGACGAGGAGTTCGTCCCGGCCGACCAAGTCCTACCGGGTTGGCCTGACCGGCCGTGACCTATCGCGTGGAGTTCCACGCGACCGCACTTGCTCAGCTCCACGGACTCCCGACGGAGGCCTTTGGGTTGCTTTCGTTCTATCTCGACGACGATCGGGAGCTGCTCCGGATCTTCGACGTGACATGGGTGGGATGAGCTGTTCCCGATGACAGTGCGTGGTGTTATTGGGGGCATGGGTGTCTTGGACGAGGTGCTGATGAAGGCGTTTGCTCGGCCGGAGGGGGCGGTCGGGCGGGCTGGTGGGTGGGTGATGGCTCGGGCCAACGGGGCGACCGAGAAGTATCTCGTGGAGATGGCGGGGCTGCATGGGAAGGAGCAGGTGGTCGTGCTGGGGCCGGGGCCTGGGATCGGGTTGCGGGCGGCTGCTCGGTACGCCGGGGTGGTGGTGGGGGTGGATCCCTCGAAGGAGATGCTGCTGGTGGCGAAGCGGCGGTTGCGGGAGCTGGTGGAGAGCGGGAAGGTCGAGCTGATCCACGGGGAGGCGGCGGACACGCATCGGCCGGATCGGTCGGCGAGTGTGGTGCTGTCGGTGAACAACGTGCAGCTGTGGCCGGATCGGGCGGCGGGGCTGGCCGAGATCAAGAGGATCCTGAAGCCGGGTGGGCGGGTGCTGATCTCGGTGCACGAGCGGTGGGCGCCGGAAGGACTCGCCGATGAAGTCGCGGCACGAGGGTTCGAGGACGTCGTGAGCAAGACCTGGCAGCCGCCGACGCGGACCGCGGGGCGGGCGCTGATCGTCAAGGGTCACACCAGCAGCTCCGCCAGCTGATCGGCGAGGGTCACACGAGCAGCTCGGCCAGCTGATCGGCCAGGTCGATGCCCAAACGCGGCTGGCGGTGGAGGCGTTCCCACAAAGCCGAGCTGACGGCTCGGGCCTGGGTCGCGCGGCGGGACAGGTCGAGGTCGACCTCGGCGGCTTCGCTGTACGTCGCGAGGCGGCGGAGCACGCCGCCGGACAGATCGTCGGCGATCTCGTCGATCCGGTCGCGAACGATCGTCGCCGCGTCGAAGGCGGCGCTGCCGGCCAGGCCCTTGGGGTCGATGACGAGCCAGGGTTCACGCTCGGCGCGCAGAATGTTGGCGAAGTGCAGGTCGCCGTGCAGCATCGTGTCGGTCGTGTCATCCCCAAAGGCCACAATCGTCTCCAGCGCGGCGTCGATCAGGCGAGCCGGCAGCGGATGGCCCAGGTGCTTGCTCTAGGCAAGCAGTTGCCGCGACCAACCAGGCAGCGTGGAGGTCAGGCGCGGGATCCCGGCAGGAGCCGGTACGGCGAGCCGCCGCGCCAACCCACCCGCGACCGTCCACGGATCTTCGGTTGCCGAGGACAACGTCTGGCCGGAGACCCGTTCCAGCAGCAGGGCGAAGTCCGCATCGTCCCGCTCGAGCAAACGAACCGCCCCAACACCTGACCAGACGCACAGGGCTGTCGATTCGAAGCGGTTGCCCGGATGCGGGAACGAGAGCTTCAGGACGACAGCCTCACCGTCCCGTACGGCGGGCACGATCAGCGCCACCTGACCGTGCACCGCCGGGCCGGTCGGCGTACAGCGCCATCGCCCGAGGTGGTGCTCGGTGAGGCCGGGGAGCTGTTCGATCCAGGTCCGGCCGGGAGCACCCTCTCGGGCGATGGTCTGCTCGGCGAAAGCGGCGGGAATCACCCGCACAACCTATGCGGCGGCCGCGGCCTCCGTCAGTTGCTCGGCGGTGGGCTGGATCTGCGGGGTGACCATCGTGACGAGCACGTTCGCGACCGCGAAGAAGGCGGCGATCAGCATCCCGCGCTGGAAACCCTCGACGAGCGCCTGCTGCTGGGCGACACCGGTGGCCAGAGCGTCCGTCGTACGGGTGATGGACAGCGTGGTGACGATGGCCAGCCCGAGCGCGCCACCCACCTGGTACATCGTGGTGACCGCACCGGAGGCCGCGCCGGCTTCGTGGTGCTCGACCTCGGAGACCGCCGCGATCTGCGCCGGTACTCCGACGCCGATGATGCCGAGCCCGAAGAGGATGAAGCCGGGCAGCAGCTCAGCGGCGTACGAGCCGCCGGCGTCCGCACGGGACAGCAGGACCAGCGCGGCCAGGCTAAGTACCGAACCACCGAGCTGGACGGTCCGGGTGCCGACCTTCTGGACCAGCTGCGACGCGGCGACCGCTCCGAGTACGGCGGCGAAGCCCATCGGGAGGAAGTGCACGCCCGCCTGCAAAGCAGAGTCGCCGAGGACCTGCTGCAGGTAGATCGCCGTCAGGAAGAACATCGACAGGAAGCCCGCGCCGTTCAGCGCCAGCGAAACGCTGGAGACGCTCAGCGCCCGCGACCGGAACAACCGCAGCGGCACCAGCGGCGCCTTCGAGCGGGACTCGACCAGGACGAAGGCGCCCAGGAGCAGCACCCCGCCGATGAGGAATCCGAGGACCTCGAAGGATCCCCAACCGCGGGGCTCGGCCCGGACCACGGCGTACACGATCGCCAGCAGACCACCCGTGCCCAGTACGGCGCCCGCGGTGTCGAAGCCGCGCGGCCGGTCCTCGTTGTGACGCATGTCCGGCACGAAGATCGGGATCAGCGCGACCAGCGCCAGCACGATCGGCACGTTGACGAAGAACACCCACTGCCAGCTGAGCGAGTCGACCAGTACGCCGCCGGCCACGACGCCGAGCGTCCCGCCGAGTCCGGCCAGGCCGCCCCAGACGCCCATCGCGATGTTGCGTTCGCGACCGTGCGCGAAGGTCATGGTGAGGATCGCCAGCGCGGCCGGCGAGAGCAGCGCGCCGCCGAGTCCTTGGATCGCGCGGGCCCCGATCAGGAACTCCGGCGTCGTGGCCAGCCCACCGATCAGCGAGGTGACGCCGAACAGCAGCAGCCCGGCGATGAAAACCCGTCGGGGACCGAGCAGGTCGGCCATCCGGCCGCCGAGCAGCAGGAAGCCACCGAAGAGCAGGGTGTACGCGCTGATCACCCACTGCAGCGTCTCGGCCGAGAAGCCGAGGTCGGCCTGGATGTCGGGCAGCGCGACATTCACGATCGTCACGTCCAGCACCACGATGAACTGCGCCAGGGCCAGCACCGCCAGGGTGGCCCAGGGACTGCGTTGCTTCACAACTACCTCGCAAGGTCTACGTCGTAGGTATACGCTGTAAGCTGACGTCGTACACGCTAGGTCTACGGTGTAAACTTGTCAACATGCCCACCCTCACGAAGCGCCTCGACCCCACTCAGGTCGTCGACAGCGCGCTGGAGCTCGCCGACACCGAGGGCCTGGACGCGGTCACCCTGCGGCGGCTCGCGCAGCTGCACGAGGTGACGCCGATGGCGCTCTACCGGCACTTCGCCGACAAGAACGACCTGCTCAACGCGCTCGGCGACCGGCTGCTGGCCGACATCGAACTGCCGGCGCCGTCGGACCAGCCGTGGGACCGACGGTTGCACCAGATGCTGACCGCGTTCGTCGACGCACTGCGGCCGCACCCGCGGGTGGCCGGGCTGACGCTGACGCGGATCCTGGTCGCCGAGCCCGGTCTGGAGATGGCCGAGCGGACGATGGAGCTGCTGGTCGAGGGTGGCTTCGACACCGACTACGCCGCCGAGGTCGGCCGGCAGTCGATCTGCTCGCTGATCACCCTGGTCACCACCGAGCCCGGCGCCGGCGAGAACCCCGAGCCGGCCGCCCGCGAGCAGGGCCTGCGGCTCAAGCGCGCCGCCCTCGGCGCTCTCGACCCGAAGCGCTACCCGCTGATCACCAGCGCCGCGGACACGCTGATCTGCCCGACCTCCACCGACCAGTACTACGCCCTCGGCGTCGACCTGGTCGTCGCCGGCATCCGAGGCGTCCGCGACGCATGACCACCAGCATCCTGACGTACCTCGAGCAGACCAGCCCGTACGACGTCCGCCCGGCCAAGGACAGCACGGCCGAGATCCGTCGTGTGGAAGAGGTCTCCCCCGAGTTCGCCCGCTACTTCTACAGCTCGGTCGGCGGCGACTGGCACTGGACCGAGAAGCTCAAGTGGGACTGGGCCCGCTGGATCGGGCACCTGACCAGACCGGCCTTCGAGACCTGGGTCGCGTACGCCGGCGGCGTACCGGCCGGCTACATCGCCCTGAAGGGCGAGGGCACCGAGGTCGAGGTGGAGAACTTCGGGCTCCTCCCCAGCTTCATCGGCCGGGGCATCGGCGGGCACCTGCTCACCGTGGGGCTGCAGCAGGCGTGGACCTTTCCGGAGCGGCACCCGGAGCTCAGCGAGGTCACCCGCGTCTGGCTGCACACCAACACGCTCGACGGCCCCCACGCACTCGCCAACTACAAAGCCCGCGGCCTGCGCCCCTATAAGACAGAGCAGGAAGAGCGCCCGGACGCCGATGGGCCGCCGCCCGGGCCTTGGCCCGGGGCTAATCGCTCAGCTGCTCTTTGAGCTCCGCCGTCTGGTCGGCGAACCCGGCTGCCTCAAGCTGTTCGAGTACGGCGGCCGCCGGGCCGCCGGTGCGGATCAGCAGCTCGGCCAGGTAGAGCAGCACCGGCAGGCGCTCCTCGTCCGTGGCGTCGGCATGCCGGTGAAGCGCCGTCTCGAGGATGCGGATCCCCGCCGCCTCCTCGCCGCGCGTGTCGGCCTGGCGTGCGGCGTTCAGCAGCGCGCGCTCGAACCGGTCGCCGGTCTCGGCCTCCTCGGTGACCGCGCTGATCCGCAACCAGTTCCCGGCCGGGTCGATGACGGAGAAGCCCGCACCCGCGCCCTGCTTGCGGCGTGGCCGGGTGATCCGCGGCAGCCCGGCGATCGGCAGCTTCCCGTACGCCGTACGCAGGCCGGCCGCGAACTCGTCGTACAGGGCCTGGGTGTCGGGGACGGCGACGATCACGCTGAACAGAGAGTTCTCCACGTCGTACCCGGGCAGGCCGAAGAACTGCAGGTCGAAGCCGTCGTCGCGGGTCACGCCCAGGCACGGGTACGGGCGGTCCTGGCGGTAGGTCAGCCGGAAGTCGAGTGCCTCGTAGAACGGCAGCACGTCGTCGAGGTCGCGGCAGGGCAGGAGCGGAATCGTCCGGACACTCATGTCGCACACCGTACCGTACAGTGTACGGCTTGACGAGTCCCCGGCCGGTCGGGCGACACCGAGTGGGCCGGGGGCCTACGCTCCGAAGAGTCGTCAGACCACTACACGGAGGTTCCTTATGGCGGGCAAGTTCGAGCTGTACGAGGACAAGTCGGGTGGCTTCCGGTTCCGGCTGAAGGCCGGCAACGGCGAGGTGATCGCCAGCAGCGAGAGCTACAAGACCAAGGCCGGCGCCCTGAACGGGATCGAGTCGATCAAGAGCAACGCCCCGGGCGCGGACGTCGACGACCAGACGTCCTGACCGCAGCCGGTCGCAGCCGACGGCAGGGCACCCGCGAGGGGCCCTGCCGTCGGCGCGTTCTGCCCCGGGTCAGAGACCAACCTCGTGGACGACCTCGCGGACCTCGACCCCCAGGCCTTCGATCCCGGCGTCCGGGATCATCGCGGCCAGCTCCTCGGCCCGCTCGCGCGACGCGCAGTCCAGCAGGTAGTAGCCGGCCAGGAACTCCTTCGCCTCCACGAACGGCCCGTCCGTCACCGCCGGGACGCCGTCGCGCACCTTGACCACCGACGACTTGGCCGGCTCGGCCAGCGCGACCGTGCTGTGGAACTCCCCCGACTCCTGCACCGTGGTCAGGAACTTCTCGTGCCCACTGAAGACCGCCTGCTGCTCGGCCTCGGTCAGCGCGCTCAGGACGTCGGGGTTGATGTTCAGGACTACCAGGTACTTCACGAGTGTCTCCTCCGGTTCCGGCTCCCGGAGTGGGAACCGCTCGACATCAGTACGGAGCCGTCCTGCCCGTCTTGACATCGCGATGCTACGAACTCCGGCGGCCACCCGGTGAGCTTGCCGGACGGCGGGCCGGGCAAGGACTTCTCTCCGGCCATCGAGGACACGCTGATTTCCCTGCTGAACAAGGTAGTTTCAGCCTCATGCTGACCTTCGAGGACGTCCAGGCCGCCGCCGATCGGATCGCGGGAGCGGCACACCGTACGCCGGTCCTGACGTCGCGCACGCTGAACGAGCGGGTCGGTGCGGAGGTGTTCCTCAAGGCCGAGAACTTCCAGCGGATCGGGGCGTTCAAGTTCCGGGGCGCCTTCAACGCGGTCAGCCGGCTGACCGCGGAGGAACGCGCCCGCGGCGTCGCGGCGTACTCGTCGGGCAACCACGCCCAGGCGGTCGCGCTGGCGGCGCGGCTGGCCGGGACCCGCGCGGTGATCCTGATGCCGGCCGACGCGCCGCCGACGAAGGTCGCGGCCACTCGCGGGTACGGCGCGGAGGTCGTCACCTACGACCGCTACACCGAGGACCGGGCGGCCCTGGCGACGAAGCTGTCGGAGGATCGCGGGCTGACGCTGATTCCGCCGTACGACCACTACGACGTGATGGCCGGGCAGGGCACGGTCGCGCTCGAGCTGATCGAGGAGACCGGGCCGCTCGGCGCCCTGCTCGTCCCGGTCGGAGGCGGCGGGCTGATCGCCGGCTGCGCGACCGCGGCGACGGTCATGTCCCCCGGAATCCGGGTGATCGGTGTCGAGCCGGCCGCCGGCGACGACCACGCCCGGTCGCTGGCGGCCGGGCACCGGATCGAAATCGAGGTGCCGCGGACGATCGCCGACGGCCAGGCGGTCTCGATGCCGGGCGAGCTGACCTTCGTGGTGAACCAGCGGCTGGTCGAGGCGTTCGCGCTGGTCACCGACGACGAGATCCGGGCCGCGATGGCGTTCGCGTTCGAGCGGCTGAAGGTCGTCCTCGAGCCGAGCGGCGCGAGTGCGTTGGCCGCGCTGCTGGCGGGCCGGGTGCAGGACCTCCCGGAGCGGGTCGGAGTGGTGCTTTCAGGCGGGAACGTGGGCCTGGAGAGGTTCCGCGAGCTGCTCGGCGAAGGGCAGCCTGAGCACTGACTGTGCCCGTTGTCACACAGCGCGACTTTCGACTGTGACCCAGGTCACGAAAACTGGCTGTGCGGCCGCCTGAACGCCGCTCAGACACGCTCAGGACACCAGATGTTC
Organism: Kribbella lupini; assembly: GCF_039529595.1. Taxonomy (NCBI): domain Bacteria; kingdom Bacillati; phylum Actinomycetota; class Actinomycetes; order Propionibacteriales; family Kribbellaceae; genus Kribbella; species Kribbella lupini. The sequence goes on from NZ_BAAANC010000002.1 coordinate 1,531,526, forward strand.
AGCCACAGTCGTTGACCCGTCAGAGAGGCGCTCAGGGCCTTTTGGGAGGGTCCCTGTGGATCTGAGGGTTTGCGTCGTGACCGTTCTGTTATACAGTCGTCGGCGGTTCGACAAATTAGACGAACTGCATGTGTGTCAACGCCGAGCTCTGCCAGGCACACATGTTCCCCTCGAACAACCATGGCAGAGGTGGGGGACCCAGGATGTTGGGTCCCGGCCGTGAGTGGCCGGGTCCCTGGGGTGAAGTCCGCGGGAGCGGACCGGGCGATCGACTTCCAGCCCGAACCCGACAGCTAACTCCGCAGGCGTCGGGAGACAACCATGCCCGTCACTGCCCGACGGACAGCGCTTCTGCGCGCCGTCACCACGAGCGAATCCAGTACCCGGCCGACCGGACGGACGCTGGCCAAGCACCGCAAGACCAGCAAGTCCTCGGCTCCCCGGGCCGCGGCCGCCGTCCTCTCGGTCGGCCTGGCCGTCTCCGGTGGAGCGGCGCTCAGCGTCGTCGCCCCGGCCGACACCGCCCACGCGGGAACCTCGAAGACCTCCTCGGCCGCCTGGGCCCGGGGCAACAAGGCGATCAGCACCAAGCCGCTGCTGCGCTACGGCGACGCCGGTTCGGCCGTTCGCTACGTCCAGCGCTCCCTCGACGTCCCGGCCGGCGGCTGGTACGGCTCGGCCACCCGCACCGCGGTGGCGAACTTCCAGCGTCGCGTGGGCCTGCCCCGCAGCGGCTCGATGACCGTGAACACCTGGCGCTCGCTGTTCTACGCGGCCAGCCACGGTCTGCTGCACGGCGGCTCCGGCAAGGCGACGACCTTCCAGGCCAAGGTGCTGAAGGAAGCCGCGAAGCTCAAGGGCACGCCGTACCGCTACGGCGGCACGACGACCAAGGGCTTCGACTGCTCGGGCTACACCGGCTACGTCTACAAGAAGGCCGGCAAGAAGCTGCCCCGCACCTCGCGTCAGCAGTACAGCGCGACCAAGCACATCAGCCGCAAGGCGGCCAAGCCGGGCGACCTGGTGTTCTTCAAGAGCGGCGGTGGCAGCGTGTACCACGTCGGCATCTACGCCGGTGGCAACACGTTGTGGCACGCCTCGAAGCCGGGCAAGCCGGTCGCGAAGGCGAAGATCTGGAGCTCGAACGTGGCCTTCGGCCGCAAGTGAGGCTCCGGGCCGGGGTGACCCGGTCCATGCCGTCAGCGAGACCGGATCCCCCCTCCGGTCGCTGACCTGAAACCGGCCGTGCGTCGCCGCCCCACCCCTCCGGCGGCGCACGGTCGGTTTCCTTTGTCCGACACCGCCTCTTTACTCGTCCAGGAGCCCCGCGTCGTGGGCCAGGATCGCGACCTGCACCCGGTTGGTGGCGTTCAGCTTCACCAGCACCCGGGAGACGTGCGCCTTCACCGTCGCCTCGCTCATGAACAGCGTCCTGCCGATGTCGGCGTTCGACAGCCCCTTCGCGACCGCCGCGAGCACCTCACGCTCCCGGTCGGTGAGCGCGGTCAGCCGCGCCCGCGCGTCCCGCTGCCGGTCCGTCCGCGGATCCGCCGCGAAGTGCCCGATCAGTCGCCGGGTCACCGCCGGCGACAGCATCGCCTCGCCGGCCGCGACCACCCGGACCGCCTGCACCAGCTCGCGCGGCGGAGTGTCCTTCAGCAGGAACCCGCTCGCCCCGGCCTGCAGCGCGCGAAACACGTAGTCGTCCAGGTCGAACGTCGTCAGCACGACGACCTTCGGCGGGTCCGGCAGCGCCTGGATCTCCCGCGTCGCGGCCAGCCCGTCCAGCCGGGGCATCCGGATGTCCATCAGGACGACGTCCGGCCGGTGCTCGCGGACCATCGCGGCCGCGTCGGCGCCGTCCTCGGCCTCGGCGACCACCTCGAGGTCCTCGTCGGACTCCAGGATCATCTTCAGCCCGGCCCGGACCAGCGCCTCGTCGTCGACGATCAGCAGCCTTGTCATGCTTCTCCTTCTCGGCCGTCCGACCAGGGCAGCCAGGCCTCGACCTGCCAGCCGCCGTCGGGCGTGGGTCCGGTGGTCAGCTGACCACCGGACAGGGTGACTCGTTCGCGCAGCCCGACCAGTCCGGCGCCCGAGCCCGGAAGTAGTGACCCGGCAGCGACCGGCCGCACGTTCGTCACCCGCACGGTGACGCCGTCCCCCTCCGCACCCCGTACGACGACCTCGGTGGTCGCGCCGCGCGCGTGCTTGTGGACGTTGGTCAGCGACTCCTGGACGAGCCGGTAGACGGTCCTGCCGACCAGCGCCGGTACGCCGTCCGGCAGGTCCAGCTCGCTCCGGACGTTCACACCGGCCGCCCGCGAGTCGTCGACCAGGCGGGCGAGGTCGGACGCCTTCGGGACCGGCGCCAGGTCGGCGCCGTCCTCGCTCACGTCGGCCCGGAGCACTCCGAGGACCTCCCGCAGGTCCTCCATCGCCTGGCGGGCGGTCTGCCGGATCAGCCCGGCGGAGCTCTCCACCTTCTCCGGGCCGACCGCGGGGTTCACCTCCAGGCCACCGGCGTGCAGCGCGATCAGCGACACCTTGTGGGCGAGTACGTCGTGCATCTCCTGGGCGATTCGGGCCCGCTCGCCCAGCTTGGCCTGCTCGGCCCGCAGCTCGCGCTCCGCCTCGGCCCGCTCGGCCCGGTCCCGCAGCGACACCATCAGGTCGCGCCGCGCACCGACGTACGCGCCGACCGCGACCCAGCTGCCGACCAGGAACGGGCCGGTGAACAGGAGCACGTACGGATCGGTGTTCTGCTGCCAGGAGGACCCGACGTACGCCGCGTAGCCGGCCAGGCTGAGGACGGCGAGCCAGACGTCCCGGCGACGGATCGACAGCGTCAGCAGGGCCAGGCCCATCGGGACGAAGATCTGCGCCGACGCCATCGCCAGGATGCCGATCACGGTCACGGCGATCGGGTACCGCCGGCGCCACCACAGCACCAGCGAGGCCAGCACCCCGATGCCGAGCACGATCCAGCTCTTGGTGATCCAGCCTTCCCGGCCGCCGGCGCCGGCGGCCTGGGCGACGATCGTGAGCAGGCTGAAGCCGATGTAGATCAGGTCGCGGAAACGCGGCGCGTGCCGGAGGAACCAGGCGTACCACCGGCCGAACCTGGTGAACCACCGGCGCAACCATCGCATTCGGTCAGCGTAGTCGCGCTGCGTCATACCTTTCGTCCCCCTCACGGGGGTCCTGGAGTCGCGCCGCGGGCGACTTTCGTAGGGGGCCGGTCGAGACGGTCGGTCGATGTGGCGAGGGGGTCCGGCGGGCCAGAGTGGTGGACATGATCACCGTCGAGAACCTGAGCAAGCGGTACGGCAGCACCACGGCTGTCAGCGATGTCTCCTTCACCGTCCAGCCCGGCAGCATCACCGGCTTCCTCGGGCCCAACGGTGCGGGCAAGTCGACCACGCTGCGGATGCTGACCGGGCTGACCCCGCCCACCTCCGGCACCGCCACCATCAGCGGCAAGCGGTACGCCGACCTGCCGAACCCGGGGCGGGTCGTGGGCGTCATGCTCGACGCCGCGGCGCAGCACCCGGGCCGCACCGGCCGGGAGACGCTGGCGCTGAACGCGAGCGTGCTCGGCGTACCGAAGTCCCGCGCGGACGAGATGCTCGAGGCCGTCGGTCTCTCCGGCGCCGCGAAGCGCCGGGTCGGGCAGTACTCGCTCGGCATGCGGCAGCGGCTCGGCATCGCCAGCGCGCTGCTCGGTGACCCGGCCGCGCTGATCCTGGACGAGCCGGCCAACGGCATGGACCCCGAAGGCATCCGCTGGATGCGCGGCCTGCTGCAGGACTTCGCCGCCCGCGGCGGCACCGTGATCCTGTCCAGCCACCTGCTGGGCGAGGTGCAGGCGACCGTCGACCGGCTGGTCGTGATCGGAGGCGGCCGGATCGTCGCCAACGGCTCGCTGGACGAGCTCCTGGCCGGCAGCGGCACGCTGGTCCGCGGCCTGGACCCGATCGCGCTGAACCAGGCGCTGACCGCGGCCGGGCTGAGCCTGGAGCCGCTGCAGGACGGCGCCCTGCGCGTCGACGCCACCGCCGAGCAGGTCGGCCGGGCGGCCGCCGCGGCGGGCCAGATCCTGCTCGAGCTGCGCGAGAGCGACAGCGCCGGCCTGGAGGAGCTGTTCTTCCAGCTGACCACCCCGACCGCCGTCGCGGCCTGACCACTTCTTCCACCAGGAGCTTCTGACATGACTGTCACCGAAATGACCACCCCGGCACCGGCCGCGGCCGGCAAGCACCGGGCCGCCGCGGTCTCCACCAGCCTGCCGCCCGCGCGCGGCCAGTCCTTCGCCAAGCTCGTCGGCATCGAGCTGCGCAAGTCCGTGAACACCCGCAGCGGCCGGGTCCTGATCCTGGCCATCCTGGCCCTCGCCGTCGCGGCGCTGGTCTGGGAGCTCACCCACCTGGGCGACGGGCCGGCCCGCTTCGACGGGTTCCTCGGGGCCGCGTCGACCGGGGTGCTGCTGATCCTGCCGGTCATCGGCGTGATGGCGATGACGAGTGAGTGGACCCAGCGGACCGCGCTGACCACGTTCACGCTGTCGCCGCGGCGGGTCCGGGTGCAGCTGGCCAAGTTCGTCTCGGCGGTGCTGCTGAGCGTCGTCGTACTGACTGTCACGGCGCTGATGGCCCTGGCCGCTACCGCGATCGGTGGCGCCGTCGGCGGCGACGGTACGACGTACGCCGGGATCGGCGGAGCGCTGGCCGGGGCCTACCTGAGCACCGCGCTGAACGTCGTGATGGGCGCCGCCTTCGGTGCCGTCATCGCCCAGACCGCGGCCGCCGTGCTGGTCTTCTTCGTCGCCCCGACCGCCTGGGCGCTGGCCGGCCCGGCACTGTTCAAGGACAACGCGAACTGGCTGGACGTGTTCGGCGCCTTCGGCCGGATCGCGGAGCGTGACCTGCACGGGATGCTGCCCGAGACGCTCACCGCGGTCGCGGTCTGGGTCGTCCTGCCGACCGTGGTCGGACTGTGGTCAAGCTCACGTCGTGAGGTGAAGTAGACAGCGCTCCCGAGCGCAAAAGACGCGGTGGGCCTGACCGGTTTGAGGGGACCGGGCAGGCCCACCGGACTGTCATCGGAGGTCCGGGGGCGTCCGACCAGGGGGCGGTGCGTGTGTCGATCCCCGGCTCCGGGTAACCTAGAACCACGATTACTGACGACTGATCCGTGGGCGCCACGCTGCGTACCCGGTTGACTTGTGCGAGGGGGTCGACGCTATGGGGCGCGGCCGTGCAAAGGCCAAGCAGACGAAGGTCGCTCGCGACCTGAAGTACCGCACCTGGGACACCGATCTGGACCAGCTCAAACGAGAGCTGGCCGGCGGGGACGACGGTGGCGGTACCCGTTCTGCAAACGGTGACGCCGACACAGACGCCGGCGATGACGCCGACGACTACCACCCCCGTCGGTAAAGCAACAGCAGCTTCAGTGACTGGTCCAAGCGCCTAGGCGCCTGGGCCAGTCGGCTGTGCTCGACGACGGATTTCGCCACACCGGTACCGCAGGTCATGTCAGCCTGCCGTTTTTCGGTTCCCCGGTGCGGCCGTTGCGACGGTGGCGCTCACCCGCGGTGAACGCCACCTGAGCAGTCACACGCCTGGACCACGAGGCACTTCGTCGTCCCCAGGCGCTGTCGTCCTCGCCGCCTTCCGGCGTCAGCTCGCGTAGTCGCCCTGCAGCTCGACGCCGGTGGTGCCGGTGCTGACCTCACCGCAGACCCACGCGGGGATGTCCCGCTCGGCCAGGACGGCGATCGCGCGGTCCGCGGCCCTCGGGTCCAGGACAGCGACCATGCCGACGCCCATGTTCAGCGTCTTCTCCAGCTCCAGCTGCGGTACGCCGCCGAGCTGACCCACCAGGCCGAAGACCGGCGCCGGCGTCCAGGTCGACCGGTCGATCCGGACCGCCAGCTCGTCCGGGATCACCCGGGCCAGGTTCGCCGCGAAACCGCCGCCGGTGATGTGCGACATCGCGTGCAGCGGGCGGTCGCCGTCGGTGTTCAGCGCCCGGATCAGCTCCAGGCAGTGCTTGGCGTAGACCCGGGTCGGGGTGATCAGCGTCTCGCCGAGGGTGCCGCCGAGCTCCGGGACCTCGCGGTCGAGCTGCCAGCCGGCCCGGTCGAAGAAGACGTGCCGGACCAGGGAGTACCCGTTCGAGTGCAGGCCGGACGAGGCCATCGCGACGATCACGTCGCCGGCCTTGACCCGCTCCGCGCCGAGCAGCTCGTCGGCCTCGACCACCCCGGTGGACGCGCCCGCGACGTCGTACTCGTCGGCCTCGAGCAGGCCCGGGTGCTCGGCGGTCTCGCCGCCGACCAGCGCCGTACCGGCCTCGACGCACGCCTCGGCGATGCCCTTGACGATCTGCGCGATCGTCTCCGGGACCACCTTGCCGGTGCAGATGTAGTCGGTCATGAACAGCGGCTCGGCGCCGCAGACCACCAGGTCGTCGACGACCATGCCGACCAGGTCGAACCCGATCGTGTCGTGCCGGTCCAGCTTCTGCGCGATCGCGACCTTGGTCCCGACGCCGTCGGTCGACGTCGCCAGCAGCGGCCGCCGGTACGCCGTCAGCGCGGACGCGTCGAACAGCCCGGCGAACCCGCCGAGCCCTCCGACCACCTCGGGACGGGTCGCCTTGGACACCCACTCCTTCATCAGCTCGACGGCCCGGTCCCCGGCCTCGATGTCGACTCCGGCGGCGGCGTAGCTCGCGCCCTGGCTCACGGTGTTCTCCTTCGTCGGCGGGACGGCGTCCCGGAAGTACGTCGTACGGCAACGCCCAGCGCCCGGCCGGTCCCGTGGGGAGCGTCGGTCGGGGGCTGGGTCATCGGGCTGCCGTTACGGGCGGGACAGGGCGTCCGCGGCGCCGGCGCCACCGGCGACCGAGGCCAGGCCGTCCACGTCGGTGACCGGAAGCTCGAGCAGGTGCTTGCCGATCCGCTCCGGGTCCGGCAGCTCGACCGGGTAGACCCCGTCGAAGCAGGCCCGGCAGAGCTTGTCCTTCGGCAGCGTGGTCGCCTCGACCAGCGTGTCCAGGTCGATGTACCCGAGCGAGTCGGCACCGAGCGAGCGGCAGATCTCCTCGGTGTTCAGGCCGTTGGCGATCAGCTCGGCCCGGCTGGCGAAGTCGATGCCGTAGAAGCACGGCCACTTCACCGGCGGCGCGGTGATCCGGACGTGGATCTCCTTCGCGCCGGCCTCGCGCAGCATCTTGATCACCGCGCGCTGGGTGTTGCCGCGGACGATGGTGTCGTCGACGACGACCAGCCGCTTGCCCTCGATCACCTCGCGCAGCGGGTTCAGCTTGAGCCGGATGCCGAGCTGGCGGATGGTCTGGCTGGGCTGGATGAAGGTCCGGCCGACGTAGGCGTTCTTGACCAGGCCGGCGCCGTACGGGATGCCGGACTCCTCGGCGTACCCGATCGCGCCCGGTACGCCGGACTCCGGCGTGGCGATCACCAGGTCGGCGTCGGCCGGGTGCTCGCGGGCCAGCCGGCGGCCGATCTCGACGCGGGTCGAGTGGATCCGCTGGCCGGAGATCTGGGTGTCCGGGCGGGCCAGGTAGACGAACTCGAACAGGCAGCCCTTGGGGTCCTGCTCGGCGAACGTCGTGGTGCGTAGGCCGTTCTCGTCGATCGCGACGATCTCGCCCGGCTCGATCTCGCGGACGAAGCTGGCGCCGACGATGTCCAGGGCGGCGGTCTCGCTCGCGACGACCCAGCCCCGCTCGAGCCGGCCGAGGACCAGCGGGCGGATGCCCTGCGGGTCGCGGGCGGCGTACAGGGTGGACTCGTCCATGAAGACCAGGCTGAACGCGCCCTTGACCTTCGGCAGGACACGCGCGGCGGCCTGCTCGATGGTCAGGTCCGGGTACGCCGCGAGCATCGACGTCAGGATGTCGGTGTCGGAGGACGCGCCGTGCTTGGCGTTCGCCTTCGCGTGCTCGACCTCCAGGTCCAGCCCGAGATCCAGGTCGTCGCTGCCGTCCAGGGTGGCCGCGAGGTCACCGGTGTTGGTCAGGTTGCCGTTGTGCGCGAGCGCCACCGACCCAGTCGCGGTGGACCGGAAGGTCGGCTGCGCGTTCGCCCAGACGCTGGAACCGGTCGTCGAGTACCGGCAGTGCCCGACGGCGATGTGCCCCCGCAGGGACGCCAGGGTCGCTTCGTCGAAGACCTGGCTGACCAGGCCCATGTCCTTGTAGACCAGGATCTGGCTCCCGTTGCCGACCGCGATCCCGGCCGACTCCTGCCCTCGGTGCTGCAGGGCGTAGAGCCCGAAATAGGTGAGTTTGGCGACCTCTTCCCCAGGAGCCCAGACTCCGAAGACGCCACAGGCGTCCTGCGGACCCAGATCCTGCGGGTCGAGATCATGAGTGAGCCGACCATCGCCACGAGCCACGGCAGCAGTCTACGGGACGGCCGGGGATGACCCGATCAGGTGCTCTACCAGCAGTTGCCGGCCGCACAACTGCTCGTCGGGTCGTCCGATACGCCCGGATCCTCACCCGCTGTCACCGTCGCGCCGCCTGCCCCCAGAACGACCACCAGCATGCTCGCCGCGAGCACGGCAAGAAACCTCTTGATCACTGCCAGTCCCCTCCGAAATAATCCGAAACCATCTACTGAACGCGCTTAATCGACGCACCCTGTATATGGTCGGTTCCAAACGAGCGTTGGAAGGGTGTGGAAAGTGCTGGAACCGCTGGGTCTGGACGAGGCGACCTCCGCGGTCTACCACGCCCTCCTCCGCGCCCCAGAGAGTACGCCGGAGCAGATTGCCGCGCTAGTGAATAGGTCATTGACCGAGGTTCACCAGCTAATGGACGAGCTGCGCAAACTCGACCTCCTGGTCCCGACCTGGACCAACCCCGACGTCGAGCACGCCGTGCACCCCCGGGTCGGCCTGGCCGGCCTGGTCGAGCGCCGCCGCAGCGAGCTGAACCGGATGCTCGGCGACCTGGCCGAGGCGTCGGCGGCCGCCGAGGTGATGGCCGAGCAGTACAACGAGCTGCTCACCTCCCGGACCAGCGGCGACGTCGAGGTCTTGAAGGGCCGCGCCAACGCCTCCCGCCGGATCGAGGAGCTGGGCGCGAAAGCTCGGGAGTCCTTCTGGGGCCTGATCCCCGCGCACGTCGACGACATCGTCGCCCCGCCGGAGGAGTCGCCGGACCTGCCGCTGCTCGAGCGCGGGATCAGGATGCGCAGCGTCTACCTGCAGAGCATGACGGTGTCCAAGCCCGGTCTCGAGTACGCCGCGTACATGCACAAGCGCGGGAACGAGGTCCGCGCGACGCCCACGCTGCCGCTGCGGCTGCTGATCATCGACCAGGAGATCGCGATCATGCCGCTGGACCCCGCCACGGAGAGCGCCGGCGCGGTCATCCACCGCAGCCCCGCCGTACTGGCGGTCGCGCTGGCGCTGTTCGACGCGTACTGGTCCCGGGCCACCGACCTCTTCGCTCCCGAGGACCGCGACAACGAGTCCCCGCTCACCCCGCACGAGGCCGAGGTCCTCCGCCTGCTCGCGGGCGGCGCCAAGGACGAGCAGGTCGCGCGCCTTCTGGGCATTTCACTGCGTACGGCGCGACGCATCACCGCAAACCTTTCGGATCGTTTGGATGCCACTTCTCGCTTCGAGCTGGGAGTGGCCGCCGCGAAGCGCGGCTGGGTTTAGCCGGAGGAATTCCGCAGAAGCGCCTGCAGGAAATCGCCCGGCCCGGCGGCGGAGGATTCACCGGCGAAAATTCACCCCGTCACGAAAACAGCGGCTTGGCAATTCAGGGGATTTTCCGAGCCGCGGTGGGTTTCGCCGAGGACCCTGCGGATGACAGAGGCAGCCGTGCCCGTGGATGCAGGTCAGGGCGGAGGTCGGCGGTCCGGCAGGCGTGATAAGAATTGGGCCGGTAGGTATTTGTGGACTGGACCGGTTCGGATATAGCACTGGTGGCGAGAAGTCGCCAATCGAACCGGAGAGTCATGGTCGATGGCTGCTTTTGGCCATGACTAAGCGGCAATAGGCTCAACGCTCGTTTTGCGCGGCAAATCGAGGCGGCGGAGTGGGCGCTCCGGGTGCCTCCCCAGAGCGAATTACCAGCGCTCGACGGCTACAGCGGCAGGATGCGACCCGAGCGTGCCGGGAGGTCCACCGCGGCGCCCTCGAAGAGCGGCGTGCCGTGCTGGGAGATGACCACCGACTGGTCGATCGGGCTGACGTTGAGGGCGTGGAGCAGTCGGGTGCCGGCCGGAGTCGTGGTCGAAGTGAGGACGATGCCGGGACTGGTCGCGGTGTGGGTGTGGCGAGGAGCGGCGCCCAGGCGGGCGAGGAGGGTGGTCCAGAACGGCAGGTGGGCGGGATAGTCGCAGGTGAGGACCAGAGCGCGGCCGTCGCCGGCGTGAACTTCGACACCCACCGGGGACTTGGTGGAGACGTCACTGGCGAAAACCTCCACCGCTCCCCTGGGGTTCAGCGGTTGGAGGACGCCTACGCGGACCTCGGCGGTCGCGGTGGTCCACGGCTCGGCCCGGACCGAGGGGAAGTAGTGGGGACTGCCGTTGGCCAAGGCACCCGGTGAGAGCGACAAGGCGTCGGCGAGCACAGTGCAGGGCGTGCCGTCGGGGGCTTGGGTCGGGAGGGCGCCGGTCAGGAGCAGGCGGCCGCCGTCATGCACGAAGTCGGCCAGGCGGCGCTGGACGTCGGCGGCAAGCGTGGGGGCGGAGGCCAGGCAGAGGACTCGCGAGGTGGAGAAGTCCGACTGGAGGTTCATCGCGGGGAAGGAGAAGCCGGCCAGCAGGAGCGACCGGGCGAGGACGTCTCGCAGGCCCATCCCGCGGAAGCGTTCCAGGTCTGCAACCTGCTCACGGCGTACGTCGTCGCCGGGATGGCAGTACTCCGTGAGGTAGTGGTCGGGCACGAAGCCGAGCACGACGTCGTCGTACTCCTCGTCGCTGTCGGCCAGCACGTCGCCGAAGGAGCGCAGCTCCGCGAGGGTCGAGGCCAGGACCGGGTACGACGGGTTGAGCTGCCCCTCGGGACCGACGGGCGCGGTGAAGCCGTGGCGCTCGCCGGTGAAGGCGATCCGGTCGTTGCCGTCACCGACCGGAACGTCGAGCGGAGGATTGTGGCCGCCGGCGAACAGGTAGTAGTTCAGCAGACGGTTGCCCTGGGCAACACACAGGCGGGTCTTCAGCTCGAGGGCCGACGGCGGCACCTGACGACTCAGGTCCTCGCCGTAGTCACCGAGCCCGGCCTCGAACTCCAGCGAGGTCAGCGGCTGGTCGTCGGAGTGGACCGCGGCCATGAACGCGTTCATCACGTAGAGATCCGCGACGTTCTCGACGGTGAGGTCGCCGAGGTAGTGATCGGATCCGGAGGTCATTCCCGGCTGACCGGAGTAGCTCTGGAAGAGCTGGCTGATTCCGATCGGGTACGTCCGGCCCCGGCCCTCCCCCGTCCCGTGCAGGTTGATCAGGAACGGCACCCCGGTCACCCCGTGCGACTCGGCCTCGGCCCGCAGGAACGCGAAGTACCGCGCGTACCGCTCCCGCTGGAACACCGACAGTTCGTGGTGCAGTTCCAAGGCCCCCGGCGAGGGAGACCGTACGGCGTCCACTGACCATCGACGCCCGGACCACGCAGCGAAATCCTCGACCGCGGCGTCGCTCAGGTCCGGCGTGTTGGTCACCCACGACAACATCCCCACCTCGTTGTCGAGCTGCACGGCAACCACCGGACCACCGGCAGGCGCCAATCGTGAAGCCAGCAAGGGCATCACCGCGCCGTACCACCGCTTCACCGACTCCAGGTAGTCAGCCGACAAGTAGTCCACGTCCCGAGTCGGCGCCGGCACGCCGTCCCACCCCACCGAAGCGACCCCAGGCGTGTAGACGCTGAACGGCAGCCCCTCGTTCTTCAACTCCGCCATCACGAAGGGCCCCGGCCGGGCGATCACCGACAACCCTCGCGATGCAGCCACCTCCAGGAACCCGACCAGATCCCGGTACGGCGAAGTCCGCCCCTCCAGGTCGATGGACCCGTCCGGCAGTTCGTGCACCAGCCAAGGGATGTACGTCGCCACGGCGTCACAACCGGCGGCCACCAGAGCATCCAGTCGCGACGCCCAATCGGCACGAGAGAGCCGGAAGTAGTGCACCTCCCCGGACAGCATCAGGGACGGCTTCCCGTCGATCACCAACCGACGCCTGCTCAGCTGGACAGTCCTCATCGTGACCTCTCCACCGGACCGCGGCGAAGGAAACTGCGCGACGCGCCACCTCTTGCCGCCGGTCCGATTCCTCACCTATGGTCGCTGAAACCGGTTACTGCAACGTTACGGCGGGAGGTCGCGGATGGGCAACCAGCGGCTGACGGTGCGCGAGATCGCCGAGATCGCCGGCGTCTCGATCGCCACCGTGTCCCGCGTCTCGCGCGGAATCGGCCAGGTCAGCCCGGAGACCCGCGAGCGTGTCCTGCAGGTGATCGAGGAGCACGGCTACCGACCGAGCCAGCTCGGCAAAGCCCTTGCCGAGCGCAAGCACGGTGCGGTCGCGATGGTCTTTCCCGGCCTGTCCGGACCGTACTTCTCGGAGCTGATCCAGGGCTTCGAGTACGAGGCGATGGAGGCCGGCGCGAGCGTCCACATCGTCGGTACGCATCACCGTGCGGCCGCCGACGACGACGTGCTCGCGATCTCCGGCCGGGTCGACGGCATCGCCGTGCACGGCGGCACGATCCAGGAGCAGACCCTCCGCCGGCTCGCCGCCGAAGTACCGGTCGTCGTCCTGGCCGGGCGACCGCTCGACGGCATCCCCGCCGTACGGGCCGACAACAGCAGGGTGGCGGAGCTGACCAGGCATCTGCTGCTCGACCACGGGTACCGGCGGCTCGCGTTCGTCGGTACTCCCGACGGCTCCCCCGACGTCACCGAACGCTGGGAAGCCTTCAAGCTAGGGCATCGTGAGGCCCGCGTCCCGGCCCCGAAAGGCCCCCTCAAGGTCGGGATGCAGCAGTCCGACGGCGTGATCGCGGCCGGGGAGCTGCTGTCCGGCCGTCGCCACCCCGGCGCGATCGTCTGCGCCAACGACGAGACCGCGCTCGGCGTCCTGATCGGCGCCCTCGGCCGTGGCCTCAAGGTCCCGGAGGACGTCGCCATCACCGGGTTCGACGACGTCGCGATGTCCTCGCTGGTCCGGCCCGGGCTGACCACCATCCGGCAGCCCGTCCGTGAGCTCGGCGCCGTCACCGCACGCCTGCTGATCGCCGGCGTCGGCGGTCCGGGCGCGGTGATGGACACCGTCCTCACCACCGAACTCGTCCTGCGCGGCAGCTGCGGCTGCCCGTAACCCCTCCGCCCAAGAGGCCGCCCCGATCGACAGGAGCAGGCAGATGAACCGCCCGACATTCCTCCGTACGGCGGCAGTCGCCGTCGCGACCACGCTCGCACTGGTCGGCTGCACCGGAACCAGTGGCACCAACGGCAGCGGAGGAGGTGGAACGGCCGCGAACGGCCTGGTCGACTTCCTCGACTACGGCGACTTCGGCGGCGGCACCGCCCCGCAGGCCAACTACAACCCGTACCTCGAGGCGACCAGACTCGGTGCGGTCGACTACGTCTTCGAGAAGCTGATGGTCTACGACAGCTTCTCCTGCACGCCGAAGCCCTGGCTGGCCACAGGTTTCCAGTGGAACGATCCGAAGACGCTGACCTTCACGCTGCGCGACGGCGTGAAGTGGAACGACGGAAAGCCCTTCAGCAGCAAGGATGTGGCGTTCACCTTCGACCTGCTGAAGAAGCACCAGGCGCTCGACGTCAAGGGCATCTGGCGCTACCTGGCCGCGGTCGAGACGCCCGACGCCAAGACCGTGACGATCAAGTTCAAGGACCCCGGCGCGTCCACCTTCACGCTGCTGACCGAGATCTACATCGTGCCCGAGCACGTCTGGTCGCAGCAGTCCGACCCGGTGAAGTTCGTCAACGCGCAGAACCCGGTCGGCACCGGACCGATGAAGGTCAAGTCGTTCAACCCCCAGCAGCTCACGATCGAGCGGAACCCCGACTACTGGCAGGCCGACAAGGTCAAGGTGCAGGAGATCCGCTTCCACAAGGCCGACGCCGGCGGCGCGGTCGAGCAGCTGAAGCTGAGCCGCGGCGAGTACGACACCAACGCGATGTTCGTACCGGACATCAAGAAGGCGTTCGTCGACCGTGACCCGGACACCAACCACTACTGGTACCCGCCGGGCGGCTCGATCTCGGCGTACATGAATCTGACCGAGGCTCCGTTCAACGACCTGGCGTTCCGCAAGGCGCTGACGACGGCGTTCGACCGGGACCAGATCATCACCAAGGCCCAGCTGGGCTACGTGAAGGCGGCCAGCCAGACCGGGCTGGTCGTGCCCGGGCAGGAGAAGTGGCTGCCACAGGGTCTCGCCGATGAAGGCCGGATCGCCTTCGATCCCGCCAAGACCGACAGCGCGCTGACCGCGGCCGGCTACCCGAAGGATGCCCAGGGCAAGCGTCTGGGCAAGGACGGCAAGCCGGTCAAGTTCACCTTCAAGGTGCCCGGCAGCTACACCGACTGGGTCTCGGCCGCGCAGATCATCGTGCAGAACCTGAAGGCGCTCGGCTTCGACGTCGCGCTGGAGACGCCCAACCCGCCGACGTACGAGAGCGACCGCGCGGTCGGCCGGTACGACATGCTGTTCGGCGTCCACGGCGGGTCCTGCAACATGTTCCGCAACTTCTCCGAGCCGCTGGGCAGCGACCAGTCCGCGCCGATCGGGCAGAAGGCCGCGAGCAACTTCGTCCGCTGGAACGACCCGGCGACCGACAAGCTGCTCGAAGAGCTCCGGCTGGCCACGGACGAGGCCAAGCAGAAGGAGGCCGTCGCCGGACTCGCGAAGGTGATGACCGATCAGGTCCCGATGATCCCGCTCTGGTACGGCGCCAAGTGGTTCCAGTACCAGACCGACAAGGCCGTCGGCTGGCCGGACGAGAAGAACCCGTACGCCGCACCGGGTGACAACGTCCTGGTGCTGACCAATCTCAAGCCCGCCGGAAGCTGACATGCGCTACTTCCTGCGCAGGGCCGGCTTCTTCCTGGCTACCCTCTGGGCCGCGATCACGCTCAACTTCCTGATCCCCCGGCTGCAACCTGGTGACCCCGCCGAGGCGATCGTGTCCCGGCTGGGCGGGCAGAGCCAGGCGATCGATCCGGCCCAGGTGGAGGCCGTCCGCAAGATGCTGGGCACGCCCGGCGGCAACCTGCTCACGCAGTACGGCGACTACCTGTCCGCCGTCCTGCGCGGCGATTTCGGCATCTCGTACACGTACTTCCCCTACACGGTGACGCACATGATCGGCCAGGGCCTGCCGTGGACGCTGATCCTGGTCGGCGTCACCCAGGTGGTGTCGTTCGTCGTCGGCACGCTGCTCGGCGCGTGGGCGGCGTACCGGCGCAACAGCCGGGTCGACTCCGTCATCACGCTCGGCTCGACGTTCGTCGGCACGCTGCCGTTCTTCTGGCTCGCGCTGGTGCTGATCTACGTCTTCGCGATCACGCTCAACTGGTTCCCCAGCGGCGGCGGGTACGGCGGGGGCAGCAACCCGGGCTGGACCTGGCTGTTCTTCTCCGACGCCTTCCAGCACAGTGTGCTGCCGGCCGTGTCGCTGCTGATCGTCGGCCCGATCGGCTGGATCATCGGCATGCGCAACAACATGGTCCAGACCCTCGGCGAGGACTACGCCCGGCTGGCCCGCGCCAAAGGCCTGCCGCGGCGACGGATCGCGCTCACGTACGGCGCCCGGATCGCGGTGCTGCCGAACGTGACCGGCTTCGCGATCGCGCTCGGCGGCATTCTCGGCGGGACCGTGCTGGTCGAGTCGATCTTCAACTATCCCGGCCTCGGCCGGATGATGCTGGAGGCCGTCTCCAACCGCGACTACCCGCTGATGCAGGCGCTGTTCCTGTTCATCACCGTCGGGGTGCTGATCGCGAACTTCCTGGCCGACCTGCTGTACGGCGTACTGGATCCGCGGGTACGACGGGAGGAGGCGGTATGACGCTGGAAGCCCAAGCGGTCGAGGTCTCGCGCGGATCGCGCCTGCCCGGCTGGTTCGTCATCCTGTGGCGCAACCGCAAGTGCCGGATCGGGTTGCTGATGCTCGCCGCCTTCGTCCTGATCGCGGTCTTCGCACCCCTGATCGCGCCGTACGGACCGCGGGCGAACACGTTCACCCCGTCGATCGGGCCCTCGGGCAGCAACTGGCTCGGCACGACGGCGCAGGGCGAGGACGTGTTCAGCCAGCTCGTGTACGGCGCGCGCACGTCGCTCGTCGTCGGGCTGGCGGCCGGAACGTTGTCGACGGCAATCGGTCTGGCCGTCGGCCTCACCGCCGGCTACCTGCGGGGGACGGTCGACGAGGTGCTGTCGTTCTTCATCAACCTGGCGCTCGTCGTACCGGTGCTGCCGCTGATGATCACGCTGGCCGCCTACGCACCCGTCAAGGGGTTGTGGCTGATCATCTTCGTCATCAGCATCACCGGCTGGGCGTACGGCGCGCGGCTGAAGCGGTCGCAGATCATCACGCTGCGGACCCGCGACTACATCACCGCGGCCAAGTTCGCCGGCGACTCGACCGCGCGGATCATCGTCCGGGAGATCCTGCCGAACATGACCTCGCTGGTCGTCGTCGGCTTCATGGGCGCCTGTCTCGGTGCGATCGGTGGCGAGGCCGGCCTGGCGTTCCTCGGGCTCGGCGACCCGACCACCACCAGCTGGGGCACGATGCTCAACCAGGCCAACACCGGCGGCGCGATGCTGACCGGGCAGTGGGCGTGGCTGATCGCGCCCGGCCTGGCGTTCGCCGGGCTGATGACCGCGCTGACGCTGATCAACTTCGGGGTCGATGCCCTGAGCAACCCGCATCTGAGGGAGGACTGAGATGGCCCTGCTCGAGGTCCGCGACCTGTCGGTCACCTACAGCCCGCGCGACAGCGCGCCGGTCCGTGCCGTCGACGGCGTCTCGTTCGACGTCGCCGACGGCGAGTTCGTCGGGTTGCTCGGCGAGTCCGGCAGCGGCAAGTCGACACTCGGCAACGCGATCCTGGCGCTGCTCGACCGACCCGCCGCGGTCAGCGGCGGGTCGGTCGTCTTCGACGGTACGACGGTGACGTCGGCGTCGGAGGACGAGCTGAGGCCGTTGCGCTGGGCCAAGATATCGACGGTCTTCCAGAGCAGCATGAACTCGCTGAACCCGGTGATCACGGTCGGCGCGCAGTTCGCGGACACGTTCGCGGCGCACGGGCGGGAAGGTGATGCGAAGCACCTGCTGGAGCTGGTGTCGCTGGATGCATCTGTGCTCCAGCGCTACCCGCACGAGCTGTCCGGCGGCATGAAGCAGCGCGTCGCCCTGGCGTTGGCTTTGGCGCTGGAGCCGCGCTTCGTCCTGCTCGACGAGCCGACCACCGGCCTCGATGTCGTTGTCCAGCGCAACATCCTCGACCGGCTTCGCCAGCTGCAGACCGAGCTGGGCTTCGCCGTACTGTTCATCAGCCACGACCTCGGCACGGTGATGGAGATGGCCGACCGCGTGATGGTCATGTACGCCGGGGAGCTGGTCGAGGACCAGCCGGCCGCGGCGATGATGCGGCACCAGCTCCACCCGTACACGCAAGGCCTGCTCGGCTCGTACGCCGATCCGCGGGCCTCGCAGATCTCCGTCGACTTCATCCCCGGCCGCCCGCCGAACCTCGCGCTGCGCCAGGAAGGCTGCCGCTTCACCCCACGCTGCCCGGTCGCCGTCGACGCCTGCTCGACCACGCATCCGGACCTGCTCCCGGCCGGCGCGGGCACCGCCCGCTGCCTCCTGGTCGAAGAAGGCCAACCGGTCGACGCCCGGCGAGCCCGCACGTTCGTCGCCGACCGCACCAACGACACGGAGATCGAGCCGGTCCTCACGGTCCGGAACGCGGTGAAGACCTACAAGACGAACCGAGCGGTCGACGACGTCTCCTTCGACCTGAAGCCCGGCCGAGTCACCGCGTTGGTCGGCCAGAGCGGCTCCGGCAAGACCACCATCGCCCGCCTGGTCACCGGCGTAGAGCGCCCGACCGACGGAACCATCACCTTCGAGAACTCAGTGGATGTCGGCAAGCTGCGCGGCCGCAAGCTACGTTCGTACCGACGGCACACCCAACTCGTCTTCCAGGACCCCTTCGCCGCCCTCAACCCCACCCGCACGGTCGCCTACGCCCTCTCCCGCCCCCTCCGCAACCACCTCAAGCTCTCCGCCGCAGACGCCCGCGAGAGAGCCGCCGAGCTCCTCGAAACCGTCGGCCTCTCCCCAGCCGCCCAGTTCCTCGACAAGCTCCCCCACCAACTCTCCGGCGGCCAACGCCAACGCGTCGTCATCGCCCGCGCCCTGGCCCCCGAGCCGAAGATCCTGGTCGCCGACGAGCCGATCTCCATGCTCGACGTCTCCATCCGCGCCGAGATCCTGGCCCTGCTCGACCAGCTCGTGAAGGACCGCGGCATCGCCATGCTCTACATCACCCACGACCTGCTCAGCGCCCGCCTGCTCGCCGACAACGTCCTCGTCCTCAACCAGGGCAAGGTCGTCGAGTCAGGCCCGACCCTCAACGTCATCCAGCACGCCCAGGACCCCTACACCCAACTCCTCCTCGACTCGATCCCGAACCCGGTGGACACTGAACCGTGGGTGTCGACGTCCTGACCGAGGTGGTGATCGACCGGCCGCTGCCGGTGGTGGCCGGCTACGTGGCGGACCCGACTAACGCGCCCGAGTGGTACGTGAACATCGACTCGGTGGAATGGCGGACCGACCCGCCGGTTGCGGTCGGGTCGCGGCTGGACTTCGTCGCGCGGTTTCTCGGGCGGCGGCTGGCCTACACGTACGAGGTGGTTGAGCTGGTGCCGGACGAGCGGCTGGTGATGCGTACGGCGCAGGGGCCGTTTCCGATGGAGACCAGTTACCGGTGGTCGGCGGAGTCCGCGGGCCGTACGCGGATGACGCTGCGGAACCGTGGTGAACCGTCGGGGTTCGCCGCGGTCGCGGCGCCGATGATGGCGGGGGCGATGCGCCGGGCCAACCAGAAGGACCTGGCCCGGCTCAAAGCCCTGCTGGAGAGTCGCTAGACCGTCTTGACCGACGCGAGCAGCTTGCCGAGGGATTCCCTGGCGTCGCCGAAGAGCAGCGTCGTGCGGGGGTCGTAGAGGAGCTCGTTCTCGATGCCGGCGAAGCCGGGGCGCATGGAGCGCTTCAGGAAGATGACGCGCTGGGCCTCGTCGGCGTTGAGGATCGGCATGCCGTAGATCGGCGCGCTGGGCGTCGTCCGGGCGGCCGGGTTGACGACGTCGTTGGCGCCGACGACCAGGACCACGTCGGCCTGCTTGAAGTCGCCGTTGATGTCGTCCATCTCGCGGAGCTGCTCGTACGGGACCTGGGCCTCGGCGAGCAGTACGTTCATGTGGCCGGGCATGCGGCCCGCGACCGGGTGGATCGCGTAGTCGACCTTCACGCCCCGGCCCTGCAGTTCCTCGACCAGGTCGCGCAGGGTGTGCTGGGCCTGCGCGACGGCCAGGCCGTAGCCGGGGACGATGATGACGCGCTGGGCGTAGCCGAGCAGGATCGCGACGTCCTCGGCGCTGCCGGAGATCACCGGGCGTTCGGACACCGTGCCGGCGCCGAGCGTGGATCCGCCGCGGACGGCGCCGAAGAGGATGTTGAAGACCGACCGGCCCATCGCGTCGGCCATCAGCTTGGTCAGCAACGTACCGGCGGCACCGACCAGCGTTCCGGCGACGAGCAGCAGCGTGTTGCCGAGCACGTACCCACCGGCCGCGACCGTCAGGCCGGTGAACGCGTTCAGCAGCGAGATGACGATCGGTACGTCGGCGCCGCCGACCGGCAGCACCAGCATCACGCCGACGGCCAAACCCAGCAGGCACAGCAGTACGCCGACCAGCACGCGCGGCTCGGACACCAGCCACGCCGACACCGCGACCCCTCCGAGCAGCCCGGCGATGAACAGCACCGGCAGCCCCGGGAAGGTGACCGGGCGCGTGGTCATCAGTTCCTGCAGCTTGGCGAACGTGACGATCGAGCCGGAGAACGAGATCGCGCCGACCAGGATCGTGAACGCCGTGGCGATCGCGGCGACGGTCTCGCCGTCGTGCACCTCGCCGAGCTCCATCAGCGCGACCAGCGACGCCGCACCACCGCCGACGCCGTTGAACAGCGCGACCAGCTGCGGCATGTGCGTCATCTGCACCCGCCGCGACCCGATCACCCCGCCGACGGTGCCGATCGCCAGCGCGATCAGGATCGGGACCAGGTGGTCCGGCTTGTACGCCGCGAACGTGATGATCACGGCCAGGACGGCGCCGGCCGCGCCGAGCGCGTTGCCGGTCCGCGCGGTCTTCGGCGACGACAGCGCCTTGAGCGCGACGATGAAGCAGACCGCGGCGATCAGGTAACCGATCTGGGCCCAGGTGCCGATCACTTGTGCAGCTCCTTCTTGCGACCGCCCGGACCGCGGAACATCTCCAGCATCCGGTCGGTGACCACGAACCCGCCGACCATGTTCACCGTCGCCAGGACGACCGCCAGCAGCCCGACGATCACCACCGGCACCGAGTCGGCCTGCCCGGTGACGATGATCGCCCCGACCAGGATGACGCCGTGGATCGCGTTGGCGCCGGACATCAGCGGGGTGTGCAGGGTCGCCGACACCTTGCTGATCACCTCGACCCCGACGAACGCCGCGAGCACGAAAATCGTCAGAAGCGCAATGGATTCGGTCATCAGACCTGTCCTTCCAGCAGCTCGCGGGTCGGCTCGTGCAGCACCGTGCCGTCGTGGGTGACGCAGCACCCGGCGACGATCTCGTCGCTGAAGTCCGGGTCGAAGGAGGCGTTGCGGGTCATCAGCGTGATCAGGTTGGCCACGTTCTGCCCGTACAGGCGGCTGGCCGGTCCGGCCATCTGGCTGGGCACGTTCGATCCGCCCCAGACCAGCGCGTTGCCGATCGTCAGCTCGGTCCCGGCGACCGAGCCCTCGACGTTGCCGCCCTGCTCGGAGGCCAGGTCGACGACGACCGACCCAGGCTTCATCTGCTCGACCATCTCCCGGGTGACCAGCATCGGCGCGGTCCGGCCCGGTACGGCGGCGGTCGTGATCAGCGCGTCCGCGCCCGCGACGTACGGCGCGAGCAGCTCGCGCTGCAGCTGGGCGCGTTCGGGCGTCATCTCGCGGGCGTAGCCGCCCGGGCCGTCCAGCGTGCCGAGCTCGAGCTCGATCGGCTGCGCGCCCATCGACGCGATCTCCTCGGCCGCGGCCGTCCGTACGTCGTACGCCTTCACGACCGCACCGAGGCGCTTCGCGGTGGCGATCGCCTGCAGGCCGGCGACGCCGGCGCCCAGGACGAGCACCTGGGCCGGCGGCACCGTGCCGGCGGCGGTCATGTTCAGCGGGAAGAACCGGGGCAACCGTTCGGCCGCGACGATCGCGGCCCGGTACCCGGCGACCAGCGCCTGCGAGGACAACGCGTCCATCGCCTGCGCCCGGGAGATCCGCGGGATCAGCTCCATCGCGAACGCCGTCAGCTTGGCCCGGGTCGCGGCCCGGACCACGTCCGGCGGGTTGGTCGGCAGGAACGACATCAGCGCGGTTCCGGCGTGCAGCCGCTGCAGGCGTTCGCGCTCCAGCGGCTGGACCGAGGCCACCACGGTCGCGGCGTGATCCGCTCCCCAGGCGACTTCCGCGCCGGCCTCCCGGTAGGCGTCGTCGGAGAACAGCGCCCGCTCACCGGCCGCGGGTTCGACCGCGACCTCGTACCCGAGCTGCACCAGCTTGACGACGTGTTCCGGCACCAAAGCCACCCGGCGCTCGGCCGGACGGGTCTCTCGCACGACTGCGATCTTCACTCGCCGAAACCTATGCCAAACTCTGGGTCGCCGGAAAGCCCGGTCCGGGCTAAGAGCCCAAGTTCTGCAGAAGAGTTGCCTCAGCGAGACACACCTTGGCGAACTCCTCCAGGTGCAGGCCCTCGTCGATGCCGTGGGCCCGGGTGTCCGGATCCTCCACACCGGTGACCAGAACGGCCGCGTTCGGGAAGGTCTGCTGGAACTCGGCGATGAACGGGATCGACCCACCCATGCCGGTGTCGACCGGCTCGACACCCCACGCGGAGGCGAACGCCGAGCGGGCCGCGTCGTACGCCGCACCGCGCGCGTTGATCGAGCAGGGCTGGCCGATGTCGCCCTCGGTCACCGTCACCTGCGCGCCCCACGGCGCGTTCTGCTCCAGATGGTTGCGCAGGGCCTGCATCGCCTTGTTCGCGTCGTCACCGGGAGCGACCCGCAGGCTGACCTTCGCGCGGGCGACCGGGACGAGGGTGTTGCTGGCGTCGGCGACGCGCGGCGCGTCGATGGCCAGGACGGCGATCGCCGGCCGGGTCCACAGCCGGTCGACCAGCGAGCCCGAACCGATCAGCTTCACCTGGTCGAGCACGCTCGACTCGGCGCGGAAGCGGTCTTCGGGGTAGTCCAGCTCGGCCGCGCGGCTCGCGTGCAGGCCGTCCACGGCGACGTCGCCCTTGTCGTCGTGCAGCGTCGACAGCAGTCGGCACAGCGCGGTCAGCGCGTCCGGCACGGCGCCGCCGAACAGGCCCGAGTGGACCGCGTGGTTCAACGTGCGGACCTCGACGTAGCAGTCGACCAGCCCGCGCAGCGAAACCGTCAACGCCGGCTGGCCGATCGCCCAGTTGCCGGAGTCCGCGATGACGATCGCGTCGGCGGTGAGCTCGTCGGCGTACTCGTCGAGCAGCTGCAGCAGGGTCGGCGAACCGATCTCCTCCTCGCCCTCCACGAAGACCGTCACGCCGACCGGAAGATCGTTGCCAAAGGCCCGTACGGCGGCCAGGTGCGCCGCGATGCCGGCCTTGTCGTCGGCCGCGCCGCGGGCGTACAGCCGGTCCCCGCGCTCGGTCGGCACGAACGGCTCCGAGGTCCACTCCTCGACGTTGCCGGTCGGCTGGACGTCGTGGTGGGCGTACAGCAGCACGGTCGGCTTGCCGTCCGGCGCCGGCTTCTTGGCGATCACCGCCGGCGCGCCCGCTCCGGCGCGGACGATCCTCACCTCGAAACCCTCGGCCTCGAAGAGCGCGGCGGTCGCCTCGGCGGACCGCTGGACGTCGGCCACACGGGCCGGGTCCGCACTGACCGAGGGAATCCGGATGAGGTCCTCGAGGTCGGCACGGACGGAGGGCAGAACGCGGTCGATCGCCGCAGGTAGATCGGTCATGCGCCCTACCGTACTGCCCGTCAATTACTTACTATCAGCCCTGCAGCTCCCGAAGGTTATCGCCCAAACCTGAGAGGAACGATCATGGCCCGCCCCTTCGCCCTTCTGACCAGTCTGCTCACCACCGCGGCCGCGCTGACGGCGGTGTCCGCACCGACGATCGCGACCGCCGCGATCAGTTGCGACACCGCCACCACCGGCGGCAGCACCTTCTACGACGGCCCGTCGGCGTCGAAGAAGTACGACGCCCGGTTCAGCAACAGCCACAGCATTCCCAACCTCAGCACGCACACCCCGCAGGGCGCCGGCACTTGGTACAACTGGGACGGCAGCGGCAGGAACCTGCTGCTGGTCGCGTCGTACCGCGGTGGCGCCGACTCCCAGATCTACGGCATCGACCCGTCCACCGGATCGACCGTCGGCGTGGTCGCGATCGCCGAGTCGCACGTCGGCGGCATCACCACCAGCAAGGGGTGGGCCTTCGTCTCCGGTGCCGGCAGCTCGATCCGCAAGTACCGGCTGACCGAGTTGCGCGACGCGCTGAAGGCCGCCGGTACGCCGTACCTGACGCAGGTCGGGACCGCCCGGGACGTGGCCGGCTCCTCGTTCCTCAACAGCTACGGCGACTCGCTGTTCTCCGGGACGTTCAACGAGACCGGGCGCGGAACGATGTACGAGTACAAGATCGCCGACGACGGCACGCTGACCACGGTCGCCGGCGCCTGGGAGATCCCGACCAAGACCCAGGGCATCATGATCACCGCGAACCACTTCGTCTACAGCACGTCGTACGGGCGCGGGAACCGCAGCAACCTGTACGTCGTGAAGCGCGGCCAGAAGGACCTGGACGCGGCGGCACTGAGCTGCTTCCGGGCGCCGAGCATGACCGAGGGCATCACCGAGTACAACGGCACGGCGTACCTGGTCTACGAGTCCGGCAGCCACCTCTACTCCGGTGACTCGGCCACCCTCAACGTGATCCCGAGGATGCACAAGGCAGCGGTCTCGTCGCTGACCTCGCTGGTTCCCTAGGACCCGTTGTACGTCACGGAGTTCAGGACGTCGGTCAGCTGCTGCGGGTCGTCCCCGCGGACCTGGATCCGCAGCAGCTTGTCGCCGGGGACCTTGCGGTACTGCTCCATCACCTCGACCCCGGACTCGCAGTCGTAGCGGAAGACCACCCGCGGGTTCTCGGCCGTCGGGGTGTCGGTGCCGGACTGCTTGCACCCGCTGGGCGCCGTGCCGGTGGTCGGCAGGGCGGACTGGTCAAGCACGCCGATGAACACACCCGACGTGGTCGCAACACTTTGCCAGTCCCTGGTGTTCTCGCTGATCAGCAAGGCGAACGACGGACTCTTCTGCGCGGACTTCTCGTCCCAGCTGCGCGGCACCTCGACCGACACCGGGCTCTCCGCCACGTCGACCGGCCGGCTCATCACCAGCTGGTACCCGGCGTACCCACCACCACCGGCCAGGATCACAGCCAGTACGGCGGCGATCCAGCCGGCCCGCCGGTTCCGGCGCGGTGCCGGCGTGGCCGCGACCGTCGCCTCAGCATCAGGGCCGCCCTCGGTCTTGGCATCCGCCGGAACCGCCGCCAGCTGCGTCTCCTGGTCGACTCCACCCGGCCCCGCGGGCACCGGCAGCTCGTCGGCCGGGATCAGGCCCGCCGGGACCTTGCCCGTCCGGTGCGCCTCGTCCAACGCGTTCAGGAAGCTGTCCAGGTCGGGCCAGCGCTTCTCACGGTCCGGCTCGAGCGCGCGTCGTACGACGACGTCGATCGCGTCCGGGACGTCCTCGCGCAGCGTGCTCATCGACGGCGGCGGCGCGTCGATCCGCATCACCGCGCCGAGACTGGCCACGCCGTGCGGCGCCTGGCCGGTGAAGGCGGCGTACGCGACCGCGCCCAGCGAGTACAGGTCGGCGCGGTGGTCGAGCCGGTCGCCCATCACCTGCTCGGGCGCCACGTACGCCGGCGTACCGCCCGGCATCGTCAGCTGGGACACGGTTTCCAGCGACTTGCCCAGGCCGAGGTCGCCGAGCATCGCGCGGTCGCCGGACGGGTCGCTGCGGAACAGCACGTTCGCGGGCTTCACGTCGCGGTGCAGCACACCGCGCGCGTGCAGCTGCTTGAGGCCGCTGCCGACCTGGGTGACCACGTCGACGACGTCGGCGACCTTCATCGGCCCGGCCTTGATCCGGTCGGCCAGCGAACCGCCGTCGGCGTAGGTCAGGACCAGGTACGGCCGGCCGTCGTCGGTCTCGCCGACGTCGTGCACGCCGACCACGTGCGGCGAGTCGACCCGGCGCAGGAAGCGTCCCTCGGCCAGGAACCGGCGCCGGACGTCGTCCTCGTCGATCCAGTTGTCGGACAGGATCTTGACCGCGACCTCGGCGTCCAGCTGCTCGTCACGCGCCAGCCAGACGGTCGCGAAACCCCCGGCACCCACCCGGCGGACCAGGGAGTACCGGCCGATCCGGGGCGGCTGGTCCATGCCCGCATTATGCTCGATCCCTCCTGCGACCGCGTCGCCGGAGCGAACAAAACACCCAGTTGTGACGTCACACCGGGGATCGATCACCCCGGTCCCGGGCCTGCTTCGCCGCAGGGCCTGTGGTGCAGCACACTGCTCTTGGACCACGACTGTTGTGTAAGGAGCCTGCAATGAGGCAGCTGAACGCCCGGCTGACCGTCGTGGTCGCCGCCGTCGCGGTGGCCGCGGTCGCGGGTGGCGGCGTGTTCGCCTACCGGCAGGGCCCGGAGACCAGCACCGCCGGCGCGAGTCCACTGGGTGGACAACCGACCCCGTCGCAGACGCCGAGCGCGACCCCGAAGCCGCCGACGAGGACACCGTCCGCGACGCCGACGACACCGCCGGTGAGCAAGCCGGGAGTCTCCGGTCCGAAGACCGTCGCGGTGACGCTGGCCAAGCTGACCGCGGGCCGCTCCCCGCAGTTGGTCCACACGCTCGGCCGCCGGGTCAGCGGCGGCCCGGACCAGGCCTTCACGGTGCCCGGCAAGGACCGGATCATCGCGGCCACCCAGGCCGGCAGCTCGACGTACGTGCTGGAGAGCCGGGAGCCCGACCTCGTCCTGGTCCGGACGAACAACGGTGGCGAGAGCAGCGAGGTCCGCGACGTGACCACGCTGGTCGGTGCGATCGACGGCAGCTTCGCGGCGTTCGCCACCCAGAAGCAGAAGTCGACCGGCGAGCAACTGGCCGGCAGCACGCTGTACGCCGAGGACGGCGGCGAGGGCAAGTACAAGCTCAGCCTCCCCGACTCCTGGAACATGCAGGTGATCGCCGTCGCCGCCGGCAAGGTCTTCTACGCGGCCACCCCGCGGGAAGACGGCGTACCCAAGCTCTACACCTGGGTGCCCGGCCGTTCCTCGGCCACCGCAGTGAAGGGCATCAGCTCGCCCACCGCGGTGTCCGCCGACGGCACGTTGGTCGCGGCAGCGGAGACCATCGGTGGCGCGGGCAGCTGCTCGAACGTGATCGAGCTCGCCACGGGCAAGAAGCTCTGGCGCACGTGCGAGTACATGGTGAAGGGATTCACGCCGGACAAGTCCATGGCCATCGCCGGACCTGCCTACGAGGACGGTTACGCATCGCTGAGCTCCTGGCTCCTCGACAACAACAACAGCGGCGCCCTGCTGCGCGAGTGGACCGGTGTCGCCTTCCGGCAGGTGCGCGCCGAGGACGACCAGCACCTGCTGATGGAGGTCGACGACGGCCCGGACACCAAGGGCGCGATCATCCGGTGCACGATCAGCAGCGGCGACTGCGAGCGCGCGACCCCGATCACGCCGGGCGACCAGTTCGGGCTCGGTAGCTGATGGCCGGCCGCAACACGCGACTGGTCGTGCTCGTCACGGCCGTTGCTGTTGCTGCCGTAGCGATCGGTGGGGTGGTTGCGACCAGCCAGGGCCCGGACTCTGACGACGATCCCGGCAGCGCCTCACCGCTGGCGGTCAAGACCGGCTCGGCCGGGACGCCTTCCAGCGAGCCGGTGTCCACGGGTCCGGTCAAGGTCAAGGTGCCGCTGGCGACGCTGAAGACCGGCCGCGAGCCGCAGGTGCCGTACAGCGTCGGCCGGGAGATCCGCGGCGGCGCGGGCGGACCGGTCGTCGTACCGGGCAGTGCGTCGGTCATGGAGTTCACCCGGATGGGTGAAGAAGCGTTCGCCGTACTGTCCACCAACCAGGGCACCAGCGAACTGCTGAAGCTGAAGATCACCGGCGACCGGGAGCACGTGCCGGACGTGGTCAGTGTGCGCGGCACGGACGACCAGTCGGCGGTGGCCTACTCGACGCAGCCGCGCGGCAAGAACGAGCTGAACGTCGCCGGCTCGACGGTCTACTCGCAGGACTCCAGCGGCACGGTGGACAAGCTCGTGGTCCGTGGCCTGTGGAGCGTGCGGGTGCTCGCCTACATCGACGGCGTCGTGTACTACCGGGCCAGCCCGACCGACGAAGCGGTCAGCTGGAAGCTGTACGCCTGGAAGCCCGGAGAGGCCACCGCGAAGGTGATCCCGACGCCCGGCTCGCCGACGGCGATCAGCCCCGACGGGAAACTGGTCGCCCTGCTGACCGCGCCCGGCGAGTACCGGGCCTGCTCGACGGTGAACGAGCTGGCCACCGGCCGGAGCCTGTGGCGCACGTGCGAGTTCCAGATCCAGAGCTTCACCCCCGACGGCCGCACCGCGATCGCCACCCCGCCGTACGACGACGGCTGGGCCGGGGCGTCCGTGGCCGCGCTCGACACCGGCGACGGGACGCTGCTGCGCCAGTGGTCCGGCGCGAACTTCGTCAGCAGCCTGGCCGAGGACGACCAGCACGTGCTGATGCTGATCGACGACCGGGAGTCGATGCCGCGCGGTGTCCTGCGCTGCACGATCACCAGCGGCGCCTGCGAGTCCGCCATCCCGCTCGGGCCGATCCGGATCGGACTCGGCAACTAGTCTGCTCCTAGCAGAGCCACGGTGTGTACGGCGTACCGGCGGGCCAGACTGGTCGGCATGGAACGCATCGCGGTGCTGGCAGATATCCATGGCGTGCTCCCGGCGCTGGAGGCCGTGCTGGCTGAGCCGGACGTGCGGAGCGCGGACGTCGTCGTACTGGCCGGTGATCTGGCGGCAGGGCCTCAGCCGGTCGAGACACTGGATCTCCTGGTGGGCTTGGGCTCTCGGGCCGTCTGGGTGCGCGGCAACGCCGACCGGGAGCTGGTGTCGATGGCTCGGGGCGAGCAGCTCGATCCGCCCGACCAGGTGAGCCCGTGGGCCGCTGCACAGCTCCGGCCCGACCAGGTGGAGCTGCTGTCGACTCTCCCGACCAGCGTGACCATCGGCGGTGCGCTGTTCTGCCACGCCACTCCCCGCGACGACGAGGAGGTCGTGCTGGTCGACAGTCCGGTCAACCGCTGGGCCTCCGTGCTCGACGGCGTGCCGGACGAGGTCCGCACTGTCGTCTGCGGGCACACCCACATGCCCTTCGCCCGGCAGGTCGACCGGCGGCTCGTCGTGAACGCCGGCAGCGTCGGCATGCCGTACGGCGCACCGCTCCCGAGCTGGGCTCTCCTGACCGGCTCCGACGTCCAGCTGCGCCGCACCGCCATCGACCTCACCGCCGCGGCCGACCGCGTCGCCGCCGAGTCCAGCTACCCCGACGCGGCCGCCTGGGCCGACGAGTACGTGCGCACCAACTACTCCGACACCGAGGCCCTGGCCGCGTTCACCCCCCGCGCGAAGGGCTGACCGGCTACCGTCAACCCATGTTCGCGCGGCGGCGGAAGCATTTCGGGACTCCGGCTGACAAGGCGACGTATGCGACCCTGCATACCGCCTCGCTGGCTTCGCCGTACCTGCGCGAGGGCCTGACACCGGTCGCGGCCGGGCGGGCGAGCAAGCACCTGCGCGACCTGCTCGGTACGGCGGCGATCGCGATCTGCGACTCCTCCGGCGTACTGGCGTGGGACGGGGTGGGCGGGCCGTACGAGAGCAACCACCGGGTCGACGCCAAGGCCATCGCCGCGATGACGCTGCGGAGTGGGCGGACCGCCGTACTGGGGGCTCACGACGTCGCGTGCGGGGATCCGCAGTGCCCGATCCGGACGGCGGTGGTCGCGCCGATCGTCACCGAGGACCGGGTGGTCGCCGTACTGGTCGCGTACAGCCCGCGGTCGTCGGCCGCGCTGGTGCGAGCGACCGAGGAGGTGGCGCGCTGGGTGTCGGGCCAGGTCGAGCTGGCCGAGCTCAACAAGGAGCGGACGCGCGCGATGGAGGCGGAGCTGCGCGCGCTCCGGGCGCAGATCAGCCCGCACTTCATCTACAACGCGCTGGCGGCGATCGCGTCGTTCGTACGGACCGATCCGGAGCGGGCGCGGGAGCTGTTGCTGGAGTTCGCGGACTTCTCCCGGTACGCGCTGCGGCGGGGCGGTGAGTTCACGACGCTGTCCGACGAGCTGCGCAACGTCGAGCGGTACCTGGTGCTCGAGCAGGCGCGGTTCGGGGAGCGGCTGACCGTGTCGCTGCTGATCGCGCCGGAGGTGCTGTCGGTGGCGATCCCGTTCCTGGTCGTGCAGCCGCTGGTCGAGAACGCCGTACGGCACGGCCTGGAGGGCACGACCGGCGTCGGACAGATCACCATCCGGGCGATGGACCGCGGCTCGGAGGCGGAGATCAGCGTCGAGGACGACGGTTCCGGCAGCGACCCGGAGGTGATCCGGGCAGCCCTCTCCGGCCAGTCCGGCAGCGACTCGATCGGCCTCGGCAACGTCGACGCCCGGCTGCGCCAGGTGTACGGCGACGCGTACGGGCTGGTGGTGGAGACCGCGGTCGACGCCGGGACAAAGGTGAGCTTCCGGGTCCCCAAATACTCCTCAGGAGTCCATGCGTCGGCTTAGTGTGTGGCCATGGCGGACACTCCTTTGCGCGCGCTGGTCGCCGACGACGAGGAGCCGGCACTCGCCGAGCTGGTGTACCTGCTCCAGCGCGACGAGCGGATCGGTCCGATCCAGACCGCGTCGAACGGGCCGGACGCGCTGAAGCTCCTGCAGGGCACCGACTTCGACGTCGTGTTCTGCGACATCAAGATGCCGGGGCTGGACGGGATCGACCTGGCCCGGGTGCTGTCGAAGTTCGTGAAGCCGCCGCAGATCGTCTTCGTCACGGCGTACGACGAGCACGCGGTGCAGGCCTTCGAGCTGCGCGCGACCGACTACGTGATGAAGCCGGTCCGCGCCGAGCGCCTGGCCGAGGCGGTCCGGCGGGTGGTCAACGCGGGTGGGCCGCTGGTCGTGCAGTCGCCGGACGAGACCGAGGACGAGACGATCCCGGTCGAGCTGGCGGGCGTGACGCGGTTCGTCCAGCGATCCACCGTCCGGTACGTCGAGGCGCAGGGCGACTACGCGCGGCTGCACACCGGGCAGAACTCGCACCTGGTCCGGGTCCCGCTGAGCACCCTCGAGGAACGCTGGCGCGACGCGGGCTTCACCCGGATCCACCGCAGCACGCTCGTCGCGCTGGCCCACGTCGACGAGATGCGCGTGGACGGCGGGCGGTGCGCCGTACGGGTTGGTGACGACTGGTTGCCGGTCAGCCGACGGCACACCCGCGAGCTCCGCGACCTGCTCGTCCGCTCGACGTCGTTGAGAGGTTGAGATGAGTACGCCGGACGGGCCCCGGCGGGTGCGGGTCACCAGTCCACGAACGAGTGCCGCCCGGCGTACGAGCGGACATACCGGTACGCGGGAGATCGACGAGCAGACCCGCGTCGGCGAGGTCTACATGAGCTCGCTGATCCAGTCCCAGCTCCGGCTCGCTCTGCTCGTCATCGCCGGGACGGCCGTCATCCTCGGCAGCCTGCCGCTGCTGTTCTTCCTCGTCCCGGCCACCCGCACGCTCGGCGTCTTCGGGATCCCGCTGCCCTGGGTGCTGCTCGGCATCGTCGTCTACCCGGTCGTGTACGTCGCCGCCCGGCTCTACGTCCGCAACGCCGAACGGATCGAGGCGGAGTTCACCGAGTTCGTCGGGCGGCAGTAGATGTCGCCGGCCATGAGTCTGACCGCGATCGGTTTGGTGATCGCGGCAACGATCGGGATCGGCCTGTTCGGCCTGCGGATCTCCCGGACCACCAGTGACTTCTACGTCGCCAGCCGGGCCGTCACGCCGCGCTGGAACGCGTCCGCGATCAGCGGCGAGTACTTGTCGGCGGCATCTTTCCTCGGTGTTGCCGGTCTGGTCCTGGTGAACGGCGCGGACATGCTCTGGTTCTCGGTCGGCTACACCGTCGGCTACCTGATGCTGCTCGTCCTGATCGCCGCGCCGCTGCGCCGCTCCGGCGCGTACACGCTGCCCGACTTCGCCGAGACCCGCTTCGAGTCGGCCGTCGTACGGCGGATCTGCTCGTTCCTCGTCGCCGGGATCGGCACCCTCTACCTGCTCCCGCAGCTGCGCGGCGCGGGGCTCACCGTCCAGACCGTCACCGGCGCACCGCCCGCGGTCGGCGCCGCGCTGGTCGCGATCATCGTGGTGATCAACGTCGCGGCCGGCGGGATGCGCTCGATCACGTTCGTGCAGGCGTTCCAGTACTGGCTGAAGCTCACCGCGCTGGCCGCACCGGTCTTCGTGATCCTGATCGCCTGGCGCTCGATGGACCACCCGGTCGGCGTGCTCGACTCGCTGCAGGGCGCCGGCTCCGAGTGGGCCCAGCCGTTGTCCCGGGCCGACGGCCGCGACCACCCGCTGTACGCGACGTACTCGTTGCTCCTGGCCCTTTGTTTCGGGACGATGGGCCTGCCGCACGTGCTGGTCCGCTTCTACACCAACCCCGACGGCCGCGCGGCCCGCCGGACGACGGTCGTCGTGCTCGCGCTGCTCGGCGTGTTCTACCTCTTCCCGCCCGTGTACGCCGTACTCGGCCGCACCTTCGCGCCCGACCTGGTCGCGACGGCCGCCGACACCGTCGTGCTCGAGCTGCCCGGCCGAATTTTCCCTGGCACCGTTGGCGATCTGCTCGGCGCGCTCGTCGCGGCCGGCGCCTTCGCCGCGTTCCTGTCCACATCGTCCGGGTTGACCGTCGCGATCGCCGGCGTGATCGACCAGGACCTGCTGCGCAACCGCCTGCACCGGTTGACCGGAGGCGACTACCTGGCCGTGAACAGCTTCCGGATCGCGGCCGTCCTGGCCATCGCCATCCCGTACCTCGCCTGGAACTTCACCGGCTCGCTGAGCCTCGCCGACACGGTCGGACTCGCCTTCGCCGTCGCCGCCTCGACGTTCTGCCCGCTGCTCGTGCTGGGGATCTGGTGGCGCCGCATGTCGACCGTCGGCGCGGCCGCCGGGCTGCTCGTCGGCGGGGTCGCCGCGATCTCCGCCGTGCTGGTCAACGTGATCGGACCACCCCAGGGCGGCTGGTCCGGCGCCCTGATCGCCCAGCCGGCCGCGTGGACGATGCCGCTCGCCTTCCTGACCGTCGTCGTGGTCTCGCGGATGACGCCGGCCCGCATCCCGGCCGGCACCGCCCGCAGCATGGTTCGCCTGCACACGCCGGAAGCCGTCGACGTCGACCGCGGCTTCACCGGCGCCTGACCGCCGTTCGTCGTACGGATGCGACCGCTCGTCGCAGTGCCGTTTCCCGCCGGTCGAGAGGTGTGCGCCGCTGAGCGCTCGACGCCGGTCGGTGCTGTCAGGGCCGGGTGAGCTGGACCACAGTACGGAGCAGCAACCCGCGCGCCGGACTCCGCCCGGCCTGATCACGTCTGGAGGTCCCGCGATGAGTGAAACGCGTCGTGCGGGCGATCCGGAGCTCACGACGTACCGAGACGTCCAGCTGTCACCGGACTTCTCCGAGCTGCGTCGCCGCTTCCGGCGCTTCGTGTTCCCGATGACCGGCCTGTTCCTGGCCTGGTACTTCCTCTACGTCCTGCTCGCCGACTACGCGCCCGGATTCATGTCGCACAAGGTCGGCGGGAACATCACCGTCGCGCTGCTGTTCGGGCTCGGCCAGTTCGTCTCCACCTTCGCGATCACGCTGATCTACGTCCGCTGGGCCGACAAGAAGTTCGACCCGGACGCCAAGCACCTGCGTGACCAGATCGAGGGGGACCACTCATGAGCGCACCACTGCTGTTGCCGCTGGCAACCGTTGGCGACCCGAAGGTGAACATCGCGATCTTCGCGCTGTTCGTGGTGGCCACCCTGGCGATCGTGATCCGGGCCTCGCGCAACAACAAGAGCGCGGCCGACTTCTACGCCGGCGGCCGCTCGTTCACCGGCCCGCAGAACGGCATCGCGATCGCCGGCGACTACCTGTCGGCCGCGTCGTTCCTCGGCATCGCCGGCGCGATCGCGCTGAACGGGTACGACGGCTTCCTGTACTCGATCGGCTTCCTGGTCGCCTGGCTGGTGGCGCTGCTGCTGGTCGCCGAGCTGCTGCGGAACACCGGCCGGTTCACGATGGCCGACGTGCTGTCGTTCCGGCTCAAGCAGCGTCCGGTCCGGATGGCCGCGGCCATCTCGACGCTGGGCGTCTGCTTCTTCTACCTGCTGGCCCAGATGGCCGGCGCGGGCGGCCTGGTCGCCCTGCTGCTGGGCATCGACGGCAAGGCCGGGCAGAGCGTGGTGATCGCCGTCGTCGGCATCATCATGATCACCTACGTGCTGGTCGGCGGCATGAAGGGCACCACCTGGGTCCAGATCGTCAAGGCCGTGCTGCTGGTGATCGGCGCCGGGATCATGACGCTGTGGGTGCTGGCGAAGTACACCTTCAACCTGTCCGCCCTGCTGGGCGCGGCGGTCGACAAGAGCCCGGCGGCCGGCGAGAAGCTGCTCAACCCGGGCCTTCAGTACGGCGCGACGGGGATCAGCAAGCTCGACTTCATCTCGCTCGGCCTCGCGCTCGTCCTCGGTACGGCGGGCCTGCCGCACGTGCTGATGCGCTTCTACACCGTTCCGAACTCCCGCGAGGCCCGCCGCAGCGTCAGCTGGGCGATCTGGATCATCGGCATCTTCTACCTGTTCACGCTGGTGCTCGGGTACGGCGCCGCCGCGCTCGTCGGTCCGGACGTGATCCGGGCCGCTCCCGGCAAGGCGAACTCGGCCGCTCCCCTGCTGGCCTACGAACTGGGCGGGGAGATCCTGCTGGGCGTGATCTCCGCGGTCGCCTTCGCGACGATCCTCGCGGTGGTCGCGGGTCTGACCATCACCGCCAGCGCGTCGTTCGCGCACGACATCTACGGCCAGGTGATCAAGAAGGGCCAGGTCAGCGGCGACGGCGAGGTCCGGGTGGCCCGGATCACCGTGCTGGTGATCGGCGCGGTCGCGATCATCGGCGGCATCTTCGCCAACGGCCAGAACATCGCGTTCCTGGTGGCACTGGCCTTCGCGGTGGCGGCCTCGGCGAACCTGCCGACGATCCTGTACTCGCTGTTCTGGCGGCGCTTCAACACCCGCGGCGCACTCTGGAGCATCTACGGCGGTCTGGGCTCGGCGATCTTCCTGATCATCTTCAGCCCGGTCGTGTCCGGCAAGGTCGACAAGAAGACCGGCGCCAGCCTGTCGATGATCACCGACACCGGCATCGACTTCCACTGGTTCCCGCTGGACAACCCCGGCATCGTGTCGATCCCGCTGGCGTTCCTGCTCGGCATCATCGGCACCCTGACCAGCAAGGAAGCCACCGACGTCGACCGCTTCGCCGAGATGGAGGTCCGCTCCCTGACCGGCGCGGGCGCCGAGAAGGCGACGCAGCACTGACCGGCGGGGGTGCCGGTCCCATCACGGGTGACAGCCCGGCGCCCTCGCCCCCTATCCCTGTCAGGCAGGTCCTGCCGAACCGAAGCGAACCTGCCTGACAGCCCCAACCGCCCACGAGGGCCCCAGCACCCAGCTGGGGCCCTCGTTGCGTTCCCGGGCTGTTCGTTGCCTTGGGTAACTACTAGTGGAACCAGCCTGGGAGGTCTGCGAGGGGGGTGGGGGTGGAGCTCGGGGTGAGTTTGGTGAGGTCGTCTTCGAGGGCGCTCAGGCGGGTGGCGCCCAGGGACTGTTTCCACTCGGTGTGGAGGTCGTCGAAGATGCGGGCGGAGAGGGTGAGGGCGGCCCGGCCGTGGGGGGTGAGGGTGAGGAGGACCGCGCGGGCGTCGGCGGGGTCGGGGGTGCGGGTGACGTAGCGGAGGTCGGTGAGTTTGGCGGCGGTCTTCGTCGCGGCTTGTTTGCTGACGCCGAGGCGGCGGCCGAGCTCGGAGACGGTGGTGCCGTCGCGGCCGACGGCCTGCAGGGCGAAGCCGTGCGCCGGGCGTAGGTCGGGGTGACCTTGCTCGGCGAGGCGGCGGTGCAGCTCGTCGATGATGCGGCGGAAGGCGCCGGCGAGCAGCAGGGGGAGCTCGTAACCGTGACGGTCCATGGAGGACATCTTGACAGATCGACAACCCGGTGTACTATTTTCGACAACCGGGTTGACGAAGATGAGGGAGTACAGATGCGAGTGACCGAGACCCCGAACGCCGTGATGACGACGTACGCGTCGCCGACGCTGGGCAGCGAGGCCCTGAGCGTGTGGCGGGTGGAGATGAAGGCGACCGCGCAGGGACCGGTGCACGTGGTGGACAGCGAGCAGGTGTGGACCGGACTCTCCGGGCACGCGACGATCACGGTCGACGGAGCGGAGGTGGAGTTGAAGGAAGGCGTGGCAGTGGTTCTGCCGAAGGGCGTTGAGCGGCAGGTGAAGGCAACAGGAGAATTCACTGCCATCGTCGCCGGCTACGGGCATGCCAAGGTCAGCGTTCCAGGCGAGGACACCGACCGCGGCACCCCGCCGTGGATCAGCTGAAGTCGATCGTCGGCCACAGCTCCAGGAACGCCTCGCGCGAACGCTCCCCGCGGTACTGCTCCGCGGCATGCAGCCGCCCCAGCGTGAACGGATTCCCGCCGTCGAGATGCTGCTGGACGGCGAGCTGACGCAGGAGGTCCCGCGCGACCACGCTGTCCTGGTGGTCGCCGAGGACCTCTTGGACCTGCTCGGCACGATTCGCCAGATCGGTCGCGGCCTGTCCCAGCACCGGCACGGCCGACTCAGCGGCGTACCGCAGTCGCTTCGACGCCTTTCGCGTCTCGTGCAGCTCGTGGTCCTGCTCGGCGAGAGTCTCGGCCTTCTCGGCGCGCTTCACGCACTTGCTCATCCGCTTCAGGTCATGCTTCAGCAGGCTCGGCACCTGCTTCTTCGCCTTCGTCTCCGCGTCGAGCAGCGGCGGCGAGGCGACCAGCTCGTCCAGCGTGTCGAGCAGCCGGAAGTACCGCTCGCTCTCCAGCGCCTCGAGCGCCTGCACCCGCGCCTGCTTGTAGACCCCGCGCAGGTGGTCGTCGATGTACCCCGCGACGCGTCCCATCACCAGCTCCTGCGGCTGCTCCGAGACCGCGACCAGGAAGTGCTCACGCAGCACCTCCGCGTCCCGCGCCCCACCGAGCTCACCAGCGAACCACTTCAGCTCGTCCCGAATCGGGTCGCCGACCTCGCGATCCACCACCGGCCGGTACGTCGCCAGTGCCGACCGCAGCCGCCGGGTCGCGACCCGCATCTTGTGGATCGAGTCCGGCAGGTCGCGCCGGACCTCCGGGTCGCGCAGGTGGATCGCCTCGACCTGGGCGGTCGCGTACGCGCGGAACAGATCGGCGGTCGTCGGCTTCGACGGCAGCTCCCACGTCTCCCGCTGCGGCACGCGGTCGCCGAGCGCGCGCGCCAGCTTGCTCGGACCCGACGCTGGTCGCGCGCCGGCGTCCCGCAGTACCGGCTCGGCCGCTTCGAGTAGCTCGGCCGCTCCGCCGACCAGCTCGACCTCCCACTCGCGCCACGTCTGCGGCTCCTCGCCCTCGACCGTCGCGGTCACGTGGTCGTCGGCGACCTCGGCCAGCACCTCGCCCTCGGCGTCGAGCAGCCGGTGCACGATCCGCCGCGTCGCCAGCGTCACCACCGGCACGAGCTCGTGGTCGCGGATGTGCACCCGAACGGCGCGCACGACCTGGATCGGCACCTTGCGCACCGCCCGCCCGAGCGGGTGCTGGATCTCCATCCGCCCGCGCGCGGCCGGCAGCTTGATGTGCCAGCCGTCGTCCTCACCGCCGGTACGACGGCGCAAGGTCACCTTGTTCTGCGCGAGGCGGAGGTCGGCGGTGTCGAAGTAGACCGCCTCCAGCGCCAGCTCGACCGGTTGCTCGACCCGGTCGACCCCGGGCAGCTCGTGCAACGCCGGCAGCATGGCGTGCTCGTCGACGTCGTACTTGGTCTCGATCTCGAGCTGCTCGGTCGGCGTCATCCCCAAGTTCTACCAGTCGGCGCAAGCCCGGGCCGCGGCCGCGCGGAGATCGTCCAGCAGGCGGTCGCGATCACGATCCGGGCCGCCGGAAAGCCTGCCACCGTACGGCGGACCGAGCGATCGGCGACGGTTCCACTCGAGCACGGCGATCACCGCGGCGACCAGGACGAGCAGGGCGATCATCGCACTCCGACCCCCTTGAAGAACGTGTAGTGGAAGGTCCCGCCGGGCTCGGCGGTGCGCTCGAGATCGCGGATCCCGCGGGCCCACGCGTCCGGCGTACTGAGTCCGGTGGCGATCGACCGGTCGCGGACCGAGCCGACCATCGCGATGAACGTCCTGCGGGTGAAACCGTCGACCAGGTGCGGCACGGTCTGGTCGGCGTACACGGTGCGCGGTTCGGTGACGACCTCGGTGAAGCCGGCCTCGGTGAGCAGCGGCTGGACGCGGCGGCCGATCAGCGCGTCGCCGCCGGCGTCGGCCTGGCTGCGGTTGAGGCACTCGATGACGGCCTGGGCCGCGTCGCTGCGCGGGTGGTAGATCGCGGAGCCGTGGTCGCCCTCGATCACGGTGATCGTGCCGCCCGGGCGGAGGTGGTTGCGCAGGGTGCGGAGAGCGTCGACCGGGTCGGGCAGGTGTTCGAGCACGAAGCAGACGAACAGGTGGTCGAACTCGCCGTACGGAAGGCCGTGCAGGTCGCCGTGATGCCACTCCACCTGCCCGTACGGCGCTCTGGCGGCGACGCGGCGCTTGGCCTCGGCGAGAGAGTCCTCGGAGATGTCGACGGCGGTCAGCGCGATGCCCGGGCTGCGGGTGAGGAGCTGGACGGTCTGCGCGCCGACGCCGCAGCCGACCTCCAGGACGCGGCTGCCGGGTGGGTACTGCGTGCCGCCGTGCAGGAGCTCGGCCAGCGTGTCCGCCTGGTCGCTGAGGCGGCGGGTCTCGGAGTCGGTGTAGCCGTGGACGTAGTCGGTTTCCATGAGTCCACCGTGCGGGTCACAGTGGTCCGGTGAGTAGATCCAATCCGGGCGAGATTGGCAGGTCCATAACCGCGGGCTCCGACTTCCTGCAGCTCAGCACGGCCGGCGTGCCGGTCGGCGGGCTGTCCACGTGGCTGGCCGACCAGCTCCGCGCCGCGATCGCCGACGGGCGGTTGCCTCTCGGCACTCGCCTCCCGGCCAGCCGCGTGCTGGCCGCCGATCTGCAGGTCTCCCGGGGCGTCGTCACCGAGGCCTACCAACGCCTCACCGAGGACGGCCACACCACAGCCAACGGACGAGCCGGTACGACGGTCGTCGCCGTGCCGATCAGCACCACTCCGCCTTCCCGAGCCCGCTCCCTCGCCGCCGCTCATCTCTTCTCGGGCGACGCTGCCCCCTCCCGCCCCGCCGCCGGCGGCACCCGGGCGAGGCTGCCCCAGCCAGACGTGGACGTCTTCGACGCCCTCCGATCGGCTCCTTCGCGGATGGACCTCACCCCCGGCGTCCCCGACCTCACCGCGTTCCCCCGGGCCGCCTGGCTCAAGGCCGAGCGTGCGGTCCTCGACCGGCTGTCCGCTTCATCCTTCGGCTACGGCGATCCCGCCGGTACGCCGGAACTGCGGCTCGCCGTCGCGCGCTGGCTCGCCCGCTACCGCGGCGTCCAGGTCGACCCGGCCGAGGTGATCATCGTCGCCGGTGTCGCGCAGGCACTCAGCCTGATCACCCAACTCCTCATCGCCGACGGCATCCACGAACTCGCCGTCGAGGACCCCGGCTCGCTCGGCTCCCGCCAGCACCTGCAGAATCTCGGCCTGCGCACCCCGCCCGTCCCCGTCGACGCCGACGGCGTACGCGTCGACGAGCTGCACCGCAGCGGTGCGCGCGCCGTCCTGCTGACGCCGGCGCACCAGTTCCCCACCGGCGTCGTCCTGGACGGCGAACGCCGCCGCGAACTGATCCAGTGGGCGACCGAGACCGGCGGCCTGATCGTCGAGGACGACTACGACGCCGAGCACCGCTACGACCGCCCGCCGGTCCCCGCCCTGCGCGCGATGCTCGCCGACCACGTGATCTACGCCGGCAGCGTCTCCAAGCTGCTCGCCCCCGCGCTGCGCATCGGCTGGATGGTCCCGCCTCCGGCGTACCGCGACCGCCTGATCGCCGCCAAACGCCTCGCCGACCTCGGCAACGCCGCGCTGCCCCAGCTCGTCCTCGCCCACCTGATGGAGTCCGGCGACCTCGAACGCCAGCTCCGCTACGCGCGCCGCCGCCACCGCCGTCGCCGTGACGCCATGATCGATGCCATCAGCAACCACCTCCCCACCGCCACCACCCACGGCG
Organism: Kribbella lupini; assembly: GCF_039529595.1. NCBI lineage: Bacteria > Bacillati > Actinomycetota > Actinomycetes > Propionibacteriales > Kribbellaceae > Kribbella > Kribbella lupini. The sequence goes on from NZ_BAAANC010000002.1 coordinate 1,571,505, forward strand.
CCGCCGCGGGCCTGCACCTCACCATCACGTTCCCGACCGACTCCGTCGACGACGTCGACCTGGCCACCCGGGCCCTCGCCGAAGGCATCAAAACCCACCCCCTCAGCTGGCACACCCAGACTCCCCACCCACCAGGCCTGGTCCTCGGCTACGCCGCCCGCACCCCCACGGCGATCACCGAGGCTGTCGCGACAATCGCAGCCGTGCTGCACCGAACGTCGGCATCCACCAGTTCGCCCGCCCGGCCAGGCGCATGAAGGCCGGCAGCAGGATCCCACGGATCACCGTCGCGTCGACCAGGACAGCGACCGCCATCCCGACCCCGATCATCTTCAGGTACACCACCCCGCCCGTCGCGTAGACCGCGAACGACAGCGCGAGCACCAGGGCCGCCGTACTGACCAGTGGAGCGCTCCGCTGCAGACCGGTCGCGACCGCCAGCGCGTTGTCGCCGGTGCGCAGGTACTCCTCCCGGATCCGCGACACGATGAACACCTCGTAGTCCATCGACAGCCCGTAGACGATGCAGAACATCAGCAACGGCATGCTCGCCTCCAGCGTCCCGGTCGGCGTGAACCCGAGCAGCCCGGACACGTTGCCCTGCTGGAACACCCACACGATCACGCCGAACATCACGCCGAGGCTCAGCAGGTTGAGCAGCGTCGCCTTCAACGGAAGCAGCACGCTCCCGGTCGCCAGGTGGAGCACAGCGAAGCTGAGCAGCAGGATCACGCCGAGCACCAGCGGAATCCGCTCGGTCAGCGCCGACCGCCAGTCGAGCATCTCGGCCGGGCTGCCGCCGATGATCACGTCGTACGGCGCGGGCACCGCGCGGACGTGGTCGACCAGTGCGCCGACGTCGCCTTCCAGGACGGCCTGCGTCGGCGTGACGGTCAAGTAGGTCCCACCCGAGGCGATGAAGCGGTCCGGGCCCGGCGGGATCACGCGACGGCCTTCGACGTGGACGCCGGCGGCCGAGTCGACCTGCGCGACGCCGTCGACCAGCGACAACTGCTCTGCGTACCGGGTGAGGCGGGCGCCGGCCGCGCCCTCGGCCTGCCGGGCGACCAGGTAGAGGGCGTCGGACTCCTCCTGGCCGAAGTTGTTCCGGATCTCGTCAGCGGTGATCCGGCTCGAGGCTTCGGTCGGAAGGATGCGCGCGTCGGGCAGCCCGAAGCGCAGGCCGAGCGCGGGCGAGGCGAGCAGCAGGACGAGCGCCAGGACGGCTCCGCCGATCAGCAGCGGACGGCGCATGACCGCCTGGGCGATCCGGAACCATCCGCCCTGCTCGACCGGCCGGGTCCGGACCGGTCCGGCGGCGCGACGGCCGAGCAGCGCCAGGGCTGCGGGAAGAACGATCAGGGAGCCGACCAGCGCCGAGCCGACGACCAGGATGCCCGCGTAGCCGAACGACCGGAGGAAGGTCAGCGGGAACAGGAGCAGAGCGAGCAGGGAGGTCGCGACGGTGAGTCCGCTGAAGAAGACCGTCCGGCCGGCCGTTTGCACGGCGGTGACCACCGCGCCGCCAACATCGTTGCCTGCGGCAAGTTCTTCGCGGTACCTGGCGATCACGAACAGGCAGTAGTCGACCCCGAGCGCGAGCCCCATCACCAGCGCCAGGTTCGCGGCGAACGTGGAGACCTCCGTGACCGTGGCGATCGCTCGCAGCCCGGCCAGCGCCCCCGCGGTGGCGAAGACGCCGACGCCGAGCGTGATCAGGGCGAGCGCGACCCGGCGGTAGACCAGCATCAGCAGGACGAGCACCATCGGCAGAACGATCACCTCGGCGCGCACGAAGTCGGCCCGCGCCTGGGTGCCGATCTCGCGGAACACCTCGTCCTGGCCACCCGCGCGAACGGTCAGCGGGCCGGTCCGGCCGGCGTACTGGTCGGCGAGCTCACCGACCCGGGCGCGGGCCTCGTTCACCTCGCCGGGAACGCGGAGAAGGACCAGCGCCTGGCTTCCGTCCTTGCTGCGCAGGGCTGGACTGTCGCCGCGCGACCAGTACGAGCCGGTCTCGGCGACGCCCGGCTCGGCGCTGAGCCGGCGATCGAGCTCGGCAGCTGCCCGCCGTACGGCGGGATCGTCGACGCCGGCCTCACCGGCGTCAACCAGCAGGACGAGATTCGGCGGTCCGGTCCGGAACTGGTCGGCGAGGACGTGGCGCGCCTGGTCGGACTCGGACCCGGGTGCTGCGATCCGGGACAGCGACAGTGCGCCGAGCGCGCCGGCGGCGACCGCCAGGAGCGCAACGGCCAACGCACCGGCCAGGGCGACGACGAGGATCCGGTTCCGAACCACCCAGCCGGCGAACCCACCTCCGGCTCGGCGGCCGGCGGCGATGTCTGACTTCGGCATGGCGGAGCCCCCAGGGGTAGCATGGCGAAACACGAGCGATTGCTCGCATGAAGCGCGCAGAACGAAAATACGAGCAAATGCTCGTGTTTGTCAACGGAGCTGTCCGGACGGAGGACCCGAGTGGCCGAGGAGCCGCGCCGGCAGGCGCGTGGGCAACGACGGATGGACCAGCTGACCGACGCCGCCGCGCTGGTGTTCGCCGAGGTGGGGTACGCGAAGGCGACGACCAACGCGATCGCCAAGCGGGCCGGAGTCTCGCCGGGCACGCTGTACCAGTTCTTCGCGAACAAGGAGGCGCTGGCCGCGGCCCTGGCCGATCGCTACCGGACGGCGCTCCAGGAGGCGCACGCCCAGGCATTCGACCCGACGGCCACCCGGTTGCCGTTGCCGGAACTGGTCGACCGGATGGTCCGGCCGATGGTCGAGGTCAACCTCGCCAATCCCGGCTTCAAGACCCTCTTCGCCGGGCCGGACCTGCCCGAACATCTGACCGCGCCCGCTCGCGCCCTGCAGGCCGCGGTCCACGGGAAGATCGCCGAGATCATCGCCGCTCGCGCGCCGGGGCTCCCCGCCGACCGTCTGGCCCAGACCGCGACGGTCGCCACGCAGATCTTCGCCGCCCTGCTCGGCACGGTGCTCGCGGCGCCGGCCGACGACCGGGAGTCGTGGATCCAGGAGCTCGAGCAGGCGCTGATCGGCTATCTCACGCCGGTCCTGACCTGAATCAGCTGTTCTGCACGACCGCTTGGCGCGGCCGCGGCAGGACCAGCGGCGTGCCGGTGAGCGGGTCCGGGATGACTTCACAGGCGAGGCCGAAGACCTGTTGAACGGTTTCGGGGGTGATGACCTCGGATGGGGAGCCGGTGGCTACAACGGTGCCGGACTTCAGGGCGATCAGGTGGTCGGCGTAGCGGGCGGCGAGGTTGAGGTCGTGGAGGACCAGGACGATCGTCTTGTGGTGCTGGTGGTTGAGGTCCTGGACCAGGTCGAGGATCTCGAGCTGGTGGGCCAGGTCGAGGAACGTGGTGGGCTCGTCGAGGAGCATCGTGTCGGCGTTCTGGGCCAGGGCGAGTGCGATCCAGACGCGTTGGCGTTGGCCGCCGGAGAGTTGGTCGAGGGAGCGGTCGGCCAGGTCGGCGGTGCCGGTGGCGGTGAGGGCTTCGGTGACGACCTTCTCGTCCTCGGGGGTCCACTGGCGGAACCACCGCTGGTGCGGATGGCGCCCGCGGCTGACGAGATCGGCGACGGTGATGCCTTCGGGGGCGACCGGCTGCTGCGGGAGGAGGCCGAGCTGCGTGGCCAACTGCCCGCCGGGGACACGGCGTACGTCGACGTCGTCCAGGTAGACGGTTCCACCGCGCGGCACCAGCAGGCGGGCGAGGCCGCGGAGCAGCGTGGACTTGCCGCAGGCGTTGGCGCCGACGATCACGGTGAGCTTGCCCTGCGGGATGTCGACCGACAGGTCGTGCACGACCGGCGTTCCGTCGTACGCGAGGGTGAGGTTCTCGGAGCGCAGCATGGTCATCCTCCTCGGCCGACGCGGTTGGCTCGGGCCATCAGCAGCAACAGGTAGGGCGCGCCCAGGAACGCCGTGACGACGCCGACGGGCAACGGGATCGGCGCGAACAGCTCGCGCGCCACGAGGTCGGCGGCGACGACCAGCAGCGCGCCGATCGCGCCGGCGGCGAGCAGACCGGCAGCGCGTTCGGCCAGCAGCCGGCGGGCGATCTGCGGAGCGACCAGCGCCACGAAGCCGATCGGGCCGGCCGCAGCGGTCGCCAGGGCGGCGAGGCCGACGCCGATCGCGATCAGCAGTCCGCGCGACAGCTCGACCCGTCCGGCCAACGTGCGGGCGAGATCGTCGCCGAGCTCGAGCAGGCGCAGTTGCCGCGACGCGACCACGGCGGCGGGAAGGAGGACAAGCAGCGTGAGCCCGATCATCCACACCTCCGGCCAGGACCGCCCGGCCAGACTTCCGGACAGCCACATCAGCGCGCTCTTCGCGGTGTAGATGTCGGCCAGGGTCAGCAGGTACGCCGTGAGCGAGCCGATGATCGCGGTGACGCCGATCCCGACCAGCACCAGCCGATAGCCCGCGATCCCCCGCTTGAAGGCGAACAGGTAGATGGTGATTGCTGTGAGCAACGAACCGCCGAGCGCGCCGACCGGCAGCCAGAACGGGCTCGCGCCGAGGAGCGTGATCACCACGACCGCGGCCAGCGCGGCGCCGGCGTTGATGCCGATCAGGTCGGGGCTTACCAGCGGGTTGCGCGCGAGCCGCTGGAAGATCGCACCCGACACGGCGAACGCGAACCCGACGCCTAGGCCGACGAGGACCCGGGGCAGCCGGTTGTTCACCACCACGTCGGTCATGATCAGCGACCCGTCGCCCGCGAGCGTGCCGAGCACCTGCGCGAGCGGGATCTCGTAGTCTCCGACGGTCAGCGAATAGGCGCCCACGGCAACGGCCACCAACAGCGCGACAACCAGGACCACCACGCCGCCGAGATCCACCCGGCCCGACAGTGGACCGATCCGCACGGCCCGGCTCACAGCTCAGCCAGCCGTTGCCGTCGGACCAGCGCGATGAACAGTGGAGCACCCACCAGTGCGGTGATGATCCCCACCTGCAACTCGTCCGGCCGAACCACCAAGCGGCCGATGACGTCCGCGACCAGCAGCAGCGTCGGTGCCAGGACGAGTGAGTACGGGAGGATCCAGCGGTAGTCCGCGCCGACGATCGCCCGGGCGACATGCGGTACGGCGAGGCCGACGAAGCCGATCGGCCCGGCCATCGCTGTCGCCGTACCGGCCAGGAGCATGATCGCGACCCCGGCGAGCACTCGCACCCACCCGACGCGCGTGCCCAGCGTCGTCGCCAGTTCCTCACCCAAGGCCAACTGGTTGAGGGATCGCCCCAGCACGAGCGACAACACGATGCCTATAGCAACGAACGGCAGCGCCTGACCGACGATCGGCCCGGTCGCCAGGGTCAGCGACCCGACCACCCAGAAGCGGAACTCGTTCAGCGTCGACAGATCGAGCAACGTCGCCGCCGACGTGACGGAGCCGAGCATCGCCGACATCGCCGCGCCGGCCAACGCCAGCTTGACGGGCGTCGCGCCGCCGCGCCCGAGAGCGCCGACGAGGTAGACCACGACGGTCGCCACCAGCGCGCCGCCCATCGCGAACCACACGTACCCGGTCAGGCTCGTCACCCCGAAGACCCCGATCGCCGCGACCACCGCGACCGCGGCTCCGGCGTTGACGCCGAGAATCCCCGGATCGGCCAGTGCGTTGCGTGTCACGCCCTGCATCAACGCACCGGCCAGTCCGAGCGCCGCGCCCGCCATCAGGCCGGTCGCGGTCCGCGGCAGGCGCAGGTACCGGATGACTCGATCCGTGTCCGACCCGGTGAAGTCGGCCGCCGCGAGATAGACGTCCCGCGGCGCGAACCACTCCGTCCCGGCGAGCAACGACAGCAGCACGGCCGCCAGCAGTACGCCGAACGCGACCACGAGGCCGCCACCCTTCGTCAGCCCGTGCCGCAGGAGACCCCGCGAACCACCGGCTCCCCGCGGATCGTCAGCACCTGACCTGCCACCCGCCCGGCCCTCGGCTCCCGAGCGGCCGTCCACGACCTCGGCGGTCACTTGACCAGGTCGGGATGGATGATCTTCGCGATCAGCTCGGTCGAGTGCGCACCACGGACACCCGCCGAGTGATGCGCGAACAACCACGGCACAACCTGCTTGTTCCTGACGGCTTTCAGGTTCGCGAACGCCGGGTTCTTCAGCAGCTTGTCGACATCCGGCTGCCCTTGGGTCTCGGTCAGCGTCGCGTCGCAGCACGCACTGATCAGGACGTAGTCCGGATCAGCCTTGATGAACTCCTCGACGCTGATCTTCACGTTCCGCTTCGAGGTCAGCCCCGCGAACGCGTTCACCCCGCCGGCCTGCTTGATCAGTACGGTGCCGAAGTCCGGACCACCGGACACGGTCATCCCGCCGCCCTCGAGCCCGGGCCGCACGATGGCGACCGTCGGCCGGTCCGCACCCTTGACCTTCGCCTCGACCGCGGCGATCCGCGCCTTCTGGTCCGCGATCACCTGCTCGGCCTGGTCGCTTGCGCCGAACAACTTCCCGAGGTCGCGCAGATCGGCGTACACGTTGTCCATCGAGACCGTCGACGGGTCGATCGCCTCGTCGCCCTTGCCGTCCGCGGTTGGGCAGAGCGGACTGAAGATCCAGGTCTGCACGCCGAGGTCCGACAACGACTTGCGGCTGCCGAAGCTGCCGTCGCTGCCGGCCGCGCTGAAGATGTCGTTGAAGCCGGACAGCACGAAGTCCGGGTTCAGGCTGAGCAGCTCCTCGCGGCTCGGCATGTTCTTGTAGTACTTGCGGCCCTGCTGCGCACCGGCGTACTCGGGCAGCGGCTCGGAGTCGAGGAACGCGGTGCCGACCAGGCGGTCGGAGATGCCGAGCGCGTGCGCCAGCTCGATGGCCGGCTGGTACGCCGCGAACACCCGCTTCGGCGGGCCGTCGACGGTGACGTCGAGCCCGCAGTTCTTCACGGTCGTCGCGCTCGCGCTCGGGCCTTCGGCGGCGCCGGCGGTGCCGCAGGCGGCGACCAGGGACAGGAAAACGGCAGCAAGCACTGCCTGGGGTACGACGGCCATGGCGACCGTTCCTCCAACACCTCGTGGACGGGACGCGTCGTGGCCGGTCTCCTGGCTGACGGGACGACCGCATCCGCCGAGCTGACCTTCCCAGCCCTTCCGGGCCAGTGGTCTCACACCTGGTGAACGCTCCGCGGACAATCCCGATCACAGTGGCGAGGGCCGCGCCGGTACTCCACCGGCTTCCCGAACACCACGACCGCCACACGGTAACCCACGGTGCGACCGAGTCGCAGCACGCGGTCCACCAGCGGCGGCCTTCGCCCGACCGGTGTCAGCGCGTGTAGAGCGGCGAGATCGCCAGCGCGAACGTGACCATGTCGTCGGTTTTCACCGCGTTGCCGGGCACCGGAACGAGGTCGGCGATCTTGTCGGTCCCGACGCGGATCGTGCCGCGCCCGGTGGCGGTGTCGACGTACCCCTCGTCGCCGAGCGGGACCGACTGCGACGTGGGGGCCTTGCGGACCGCGGCCATCGCCGCTGCGGCGTCGGGAACCCGCCGGGCGGTCGTGTAGAGCACGGAGGTCGCGGTGATCCAGCCGCAGACGATGTCACCCGCGGCCGTCTGGCTGTCGCGGCGGGCCGTGGCCACGGTACCCATCACCTTGGCGGCCGCGTTCGTCCCGCGGTCGCACTCCGTCCGGGTGATCAGCGGCGCCGCTTCCGGGAGCCCGGCGGCCTGACGCGCCGCCTCCTGCGCCAGTACGACGTACTTGGTCGGCGTCGCAGCCGGACCCTCGACCTTGTAGAGCCGCGTCCCCAGCAGGAACACCGCGAACTTGCTCGTCCCGTAGCCGCCCTGCCCGACGGCGATCGCCCGCGCCGGCTCGCTCTTCGTCGCGGCGTACGCCTTCTGCGCGGCCGTCAGGTCGGCCTTGGTCACCGGCAGCACCGACACCCCGAGCCGAAGCGCGGGCCCGTCCGGATTCGTGCTCAGGCCCAGCTGGCAGATGTCGTAGCTGGGCAGGCCGATCTCGGCCGGCACGGGCTCCTTCTGGATCGTCACCGACGGCACCGCCAGCGTGGTCTGCACCAGCGACTGGTCCATCCGTACGCACAACGTGTCCGCGACCTGCGCCGTCGGCGGCAGGCTCGGCGTCTCCGACGGAGTGGCCGAAGGCGTCTCGGTCGGCGGCGTACTGACCGAGACCAACGGCGGCACGTTCGGTGCCGTCTCGTTGTTCCCGCCCCCACAGCCCGCCAGAGCCAGTACGGCGGAGACAGCCGTGACCGCGACGGCAGCTCGGTTCCGCATTCCGACTCCTCGTGACTGCTCGGTGACAAGGTCTCCGACTGTAGACGCTGCCACCGACGTCCGCGGGCTCAGGAGGTGGGTGCGGGCTCCCAGTGGACGACCTTGACCTGCGTCATCTCGTCCAGCAGCTCAGGCCCGTAGCCGAAGCCGGAGCCACTCGCGCGGCGCGGCTGGGCGGCCCCACCGGGCGCACCGCCGAAGACGGCGTTGATCTTGACCGTTCCGACCGGCAGCTCGCGCCACGCGCGCTGAGCGTTCGCCTGGGAGCCGGTGAGTACGGTCGCGGCCAGCCCGTACTCGTCGTCCGCAGCCAGCCGCAGGGCTTCGTCGAAGTTGTCGACGACGGTCACCGGAGCCACCGGGCCGAACGTCTCGGTCCGCATCACGTCCATCCCCGGCGTACAGGAGGTGAGCACCGTCGCCGGGTAGTGCGCGCCCGGACCGTCCGGGAGCTCGCCGCCGGTCAGCAGCTCGGCGCCACTCTCGACGGCCTGCAGGACCTGCCCGTGCACGCCTTCGCGGTGCCGACGGTCGACCAGCGGAGCCAGTGCGCGCGACTGCGCCTCGGCGGTCAGCGCAGTCAGGAACGGGCCGGCCACCGCGCGGTGCACGTAGATCCGCTCGACGGCGACACAGATCTGACCCGAGTTGGCGAACGCGCCGAGCGCCGCCTGACCAGCGGCCCAGATCGGGTCGACGCCCTCGTCCACGATCAGCGGGTCGTTCCCGCCGTTCTCCAGCAGCGCCTTGCCACCGGTCGCGGCGACGGCCGCGGCGATCGACCGGCCGGCCGCCGTACTGCCGACGTGGGCCACGACGTCGACGTCGGGTCGCGCGGCCAAGGCGGCACCGACCGAACCGTCGCCCTGCACGGTCTGCAGTACGCCGGCCGGCAGCACGTCCGCCAGCACCCTTCCGAGCTGCGCCCCGAGATGCGGGCAGCGTTCGCTCGGCTTGTGCACAACGGTGTTGCCCGTCACGAGGGCGGCGCCGATCAGGCCGCAGGCGACGGCGACCGGGTCGTTCCACGGGGTCAGGGCGACCACCACGCCGCGCGGCTCGGGGACCATCAGGTCGGTGGCGTTCGGGTCGCCCAGGAGTGTGCGGCCACCGCGCAGCGGGCCCAGTTCGGCGTACTGCTCGAGCGTGCCGGCCCCGGCGAGGATGCCGCCCAGGCTCTCGTCGATCGGCTTGCCGGTCTCCGAGCAGTTGATCCTGGAGAGCTCATCGGCCGCGGCGCGGAGTGCCGCCGCAGCCTCCCGCACGGCCGATCCCCGCTCGGCGGCCGGCGTACGGGCCCAGTCGGAGCTCGATCGGCGGGCGGTCACGACGGCGTCGTCGAGCTCGTCGGCAGTTGCGATCGGGACCGTTCCGACCAGCGATCCGTCCGCCGGGTCGTGAATCTCCAACGCGCGCTCGGTACCGGTGATCACCTGGGCACTCCTGTTCGAAGGTGGGCCGCGACCAGCGCCCGGTTCCCCCTCGGGTGCTTCTCACACCTCGCCGGCGGTCGCGCGGAGGGTCCGTTCCCGGACGGCGTGCTCGTCGGTGCGGGCGTCGTAGCGCCAGAAGTCCTTGAGCCAGACCGCGGTGCCGATGACGCCGGCCACGCAGAGGATGCCGCCGCTCACGATCGAGGTGCGGACGCTGGTGAGGTCGGCGACGAGGCCGGAGCGGGACTGGCCGCCCAGCGGGCCGAGCGAGTACGACAGCATCTCGATGCCGGCCAGGCGGCCGCGCATCTCGTCGGGGATGGTTTGGTTCCAGATGACCGCGCGGAACAGGCCGGAGATCATGTCGGCGCCGCCGGCGACGGCGAAGAAGGCGATCGCGAACCAGATGTTCGGCGCGAGCCCGGCGACGCCGACCGACGCGCCCCAGGTGATGGTCGCGATGACGACGGCCCGGCCGTGGTGGTGCACCCGGCGGGCCCAGCCGCTGGTCAGCGTCGCGAGCATCGCGCCGACCGCCTCGGCGCTGTAGAGGAGCCCCAGCAACTTGGGCTCCTTCAGTACTTCGGTCGCGAAGGCCGGGAACAGCACGATCGGCATCGCGAGGAACATGCCGACCATGTCCACGGCGTACGTGCCGAGCAGGTCGCGCCGCCGGAACGCGTACTTGATCCCGTCGCCGATCGCCCGCAGGCTCGGTGGCGTGCTGTGCTCGCTCGGTTTGTACGACCTCAGCAGGAGGAAGAGCAGCGTCGCGATCACCAGGCCGGCCAGCTCCACGGCGTACGCCCACATCACACCGGCCGTTCCGACCAGTACGCCGCCGAGCGCGGGCCCGGCGAGCTGGCCGACCTGCAGGATCAGCGAGTTCAGCGTGACCGCGGCCGGCATGTCCTCGTGCCGGACGACGCGCGGGAACAGCGCCTCGCGCGACGGCCGCTGCAGCGACGACGCGATCGCGTTGAGCGCGCCGCAGACGTAGATCACCCAGACCTGCGGGCTCGCGAGCAGCGTGTTCGCCAGCAGGACCGCGCAGATCGCGACCTGCGCGATGCCGGTCAGGATCAGCATCTTGCGCCGGTCGACGTGGTCGGCCAGCGCACCGCCGTACAGGCCGAAGACGACCAGCGGGGCGATCGTCACCAGGCCCATCGCGCCGACCGCGAAGTTCGATCCGGTCAGCTGGTAGAGCTGGAACGGCAGCGCGACGTACCCGACCATGCCGCCGAGGAAGAACACCGAGCCGGAGATCACCAGGATCCGGAAGTCGCGGGACGCCCGCCACGGGGTCAGATCGACCTTCAGCCGGCCCAGCCGCTCGCGGAAACTTGTTGCCACTGGCACATAGTGGCACCCGGCCGCGCGCCGCGACGACCCTATTTCGGCCCTACCGTCGGCTCTGGACGTGGTCTGGACCGGAACCAAACGGCCGCGGGCAGCGTCAACCACGACGGCGCGGGGGACGGCCCTGCGCCCGGAGCACAGACAGGACACCAGATGATCTCGACCACGACGGTCCGAACCCGGGCCCTCGCCCTTGTCGCCGCAGGCGCGGTCGCGGTGGGAACGGCGCTGCTGGCGCCGGTCGCCGCCGACGCGAGCGTGACGACGGCCGCCGCGCCGATGCAGGTGCAGAGCGGGGTGCCGTTCACGCTGAAGCCCGGCGAGATCCTGCGGCCGGGCCAGTACCGCCGGTCGTGGAACAACAAGTACACGTTCATCATGCAGAAGGACGGCAACGCCGTGCTGTACCAGGGCAAGACGGCCCTGTGGTCGACCGCGACGAACGTCAAGGGCTCGTCGATCTCGCTGCAGCGCGACGGCAACCTGGTCGTCTTCCTGAGCACCCGCGCGATCTGGCACAGCAACACCAACGGCAAGAAGCCGTCCGGCCTGGTCGTCCAGGACGACGGCAACCTGGTCATGTACGACACCGCCAAGCACGCCTACTGGTCGCGCTGGACGATCATCGAGACGCTGAACCCGGGCCGCACGCTGAAGACCGGCCAGCTGCTCTACTCGCGCAACGGCATGTACCGCCTGCAGATGCAGAGCGACGGCAACCTGGTCCTGGTCAAGGCCGGCAAGACCCCGCTGTGGTCCAGCCGCACCACCAAGAAGGGCGCCTTCGCCGTCATGCAGACCGACGGCAACCTGGTCGTCTACGTCGGCAAGACCGCCCTGTGGTCGAGCCGCACGACCAAGAAGGGCTCAATCCTCCAGATGCAGGGCGACGGCAACCTGGTCATCTACTCAGGCCGCACCCCGATCTGGTCCACAGGCACCGGCGGCAAGTAGCCGCAGCATGGTGGGAGGCGCGTACCATCCAACGCGCCTTCCACCTGCGCCGCCGCAAACATCAAAAGCTTGTGACTCAGCCCGTGGCGGCCGGCTGCCACACAAGGCGACCGTCTTCGAGCTGAGGAATGTAGGCCGGGACCTGCCGCCATGGTCGCGTCGCCCGCGCAGCGTAATCCGCGAGGGCCGGCCGTCCGGAGACCAGCGCTTCCGCGACATCGAACAGCATCTCAGTGGTACTCGACCACCACGGCGCCTCGAATCCCTCGGACTCGAGGTCGAATTCGCCGATACATCCGAACTGCTCACCGGCGCGCAGATCGACCACCAGATTCGGGTCCGACCAGGAGTCTCCGATCGGCAGAAAGTCCTCATGCCATTCGATTGACCGAGTGCCTGCCGGGTCGGAATTGCTGGGGCCACCAAGCGCCGCCGTGAGCTGATCTCGTCGTTCCAGCATCCGAGCGCAGGAGAACGGCACGTACAAAGTAGGCAGCAGACTGCCGAACGGAACACGCACCGCCATTCCGTTCACAAGTCGCAGCCAGGTGATCAAGTCCGGCGGCAACTCGCTCCCTGCCGCAGCCGAGACCTCACGAAGATCTTCGGGCGAAGCAGGCGGCTCGATGCATTCGAGCGCCGCCGGCAGGTTCTGCTGTAACCACCCAGTGATGCGGTCCCATGACTGGACGACGGAATCCATAGCCGTAATCACCCCACACAATCTCAACGTTCAGAACCAACGTCAGCCAGGCAGTTGCCTTCTCTAGTCCTCGACCAGCGGGAGGAGTGCGCTGAGATCGGTGCGCTCTCCGCTGGCGCGGAGTTTGCCGCTGTCGCGGGCTTCCGGCCAGGTGATGCGGCCGAGGCCGAGGTCGATCCACAGTTCGGGGGGCATCTCGACGACGGCGCCCGGGGTGCCGCGGGTGTGTCGGGGGCCCTCGATGCACTGGACCGCGCCGTACGGCGGGACGCGCACCTCGACGGCGTGGCCGGGGGCCTTGGCGACCAGCAGCTTCAGCAGTTGTTTCACCAGGAGTTTCAGATCGGCCCGCTCGGCTTCACCTGCCTGGTACCGGCGTAGCGCCGTGTCGAAGTCCACGACGGGCCAGCGTAGCCGCGGTTTCGCTCGCGCCCCCTTCGTGGTCGATAATCAGAGCGCGACGACAATGCGATGCGGAGGTCCGGATGCTCACGCCCAGGCACCAGGCGCTGGTGGCGACACTGGCCGGGATGACCGTCGGCGTCGCCGTCTTCGGCACCGTGCTGGCCATCAACAGTGCTACGGGGAACGACTCCGCGCAGACCGTCGTCGCGACCCCGACGCCGACGCCGAGCCAGAACGCGACGGACGGGTTGCAGCCCGACGCGTTGCAGTTCGTCGCCCAGACGTTCGGCAGCGACCGGTCGCCGATCACCGCCGAGGTCCCCTCGGGCTGGAAGAGCAGCCAGAGCGGCACCAGGCCGCGGTACGTCGATTCGACCGGCGTCTGGCAGGTCCGGTTCGACGCGCGCGGCAGCAAGCAGACGCCGGCGGCCCTGCTCGCGGCCCGGCAGGGCAGCATCGACGAGCCGGACTACAAGGTGCTCAGCACCGAGAACTCCACGCTCGTCTACACCTACACCGACGCGACGCGCGGCCCACGGATGGGCCTGTCGCGCTGGATCCCGGCCGGCGACAGCGACCGGTCGGCGGTCGAGATCACCGTCGGCGGCCGCCCGCAGGACGAGGCCGGGCTGCGCGCCGTACTGGAGCGGGCCACCGAGACCCTGCAACTGCCGGGCTCGGGCGACGACCGACCCAGCTGAGGCCTGTACGTCGTACGGCCTCAGCAGCGAAGGTCCGCCGAGGGCGGTGAGCCCTGCAGCAGGTAGCTCTCCACCGCGGTGTCGACGCACGCGTTGCCGGCCTTGTAGCCGGTGTGACCGTCGCCGTCGCGGGTGATCAGCACACCGCTCTCCAGCTCGCCGGCCAGGCCGACCGCCCATCCGTACGGCGTCGCCGGGTCGCGGGTGGTGCCGATCACGACGATCGGCTTCGCGCCGGGCGCCTTGATCGCGTGCGGCTTGCCGGTCGGCTTCACCGGCCAGTTCGCGCAGCTGAGCGAACCCCAGAGCAGGTACGCGCCGAACCGCGGCGACTCGGCCTGGTACTTCGACGCCAGCGCCTTCGCCTCGGCGACCGACTTGACGTCCTGCCGGTCCAGGCAGTTGACCGCGTAGATCGCCTCGTTCGCGTTGGTCGTGTAGCCGCGCGGGGTGCGGTCGGTGTTCTCGTCGACGATCGCCAGCAGCCGCGAGCCCTTGCCGGCCAGGCCGTCGGCGACGGCCTCTTCGAGCCGCGGCCAGGCCTCCCGCGAGTACAGCGGGTAGATCACGCCGAGTACGGCGAGGGCCTGCGTGACCTCGCGCTCCCCGCCGGTCGGGATCGGCTTGGCGTCGGTCTCGGTGAGCAGCTTGTCGACCGCGGCCAGCACCTCGGCCTTGGTGGTGCCGAGCTGGCAGTTGCGGCTCGCGCAGTCCTCGGCGAACGCGTCGAGCGCGGTGTCGAAGCCCTTGGCCTGGGCGATGTTGTTCTCCTCGGCCGTCTTCGCGGGGTCGACCGCGCCGTCCAGCACCAGCCGGCCGACGTTCTTCGGGAACAGCTCCGCGTAGGTCGCGCCGAGGAAGGTGCCGTACGAGTAGCCGATGTAGTTCAGCTCGACGTCGCCGACCAGCGCCCGCAGTACGTCGATGTCGCGCGCCGCGTCCTCGGTCGAGACGTGCGGCAGGAGCTTGCCCGACCGCTGCTCGCAGGCGTCGGCGAAGCCCTTCGAGACGGTGTTCAGCTCGGTGATCTCGGCCTCGTCGTCCGGGCTGCCGTCGGTCGCGAGGAACTTGTCCTGCTGGGCAGTGTCCAGGCAGCGCACCGGCGTCGAGTCGCCGACACCGCGCGGATCCCAGCCGACCACGTCGAACTTGCGCAGCAGCGCCGGGCCGAGGATGAACGACGCCGCGGCGGCGAACTGGACGCCGGAGGCGCCCGGGCCGCCCGGGTTGAGGAAGAGCGTGCCGATCTTGCCGGTCCGGTCGCGGGCGGGGACCTTCCGCGCGCGCAGCTCGATGGTGTCGCCGGCGGGCTTGGTGTAGTCGAGCGGGACGGTGATCGTCGCGCACTGGCTGCCCGAGCCGCAGCGCTGCCAGGAAGGGGTCTGCTGGTAGAACTTCTCCAGCCCGACGGGGATCGGTCCGGCCGGCGCGTTGGTCGGGTTGCCGCTGCCCGTCGTACCGCCGCTGTCCGCGTCCTGGGCCCGCGTGGCGACCCCGCACCCACCGACCAGCGCCACGACCAGCAGCCCTGCAAACACCCTGCGCGTCTTCACTACGAGCCGTCTCCCGTGTTGTCGTCCGGTCCAGCGGTGGTGGACCCGGTGTCCGTCGACGGATCACTCAAACGCCGCCGCCGGCGGGGCTTGCGCCTCCGCGCGGTGGGCTCGCCGTCCGTGGACTGCTGGTCCGTGGATTGCTCCACCGGGGGTTGCCCGTCCAGCGCCTGCCCGGCTTGCTGGTCCGGGATTGGCTCCGGCGGGGTCGCCTGCCGGGCGACCGGGGTCGGGAGGTCAGCCGGTGCGTCCGGCGTGGTGGTGCTGCTCGCCTCGTACTGCTGGCGAGGTGAGCACACGTCCGCTCGGCTGCACGCGCAACGACGACCAGAGGCAGCAAGCCGTACGACGACGGTGTCGCTCGGGACGTTGTGCCCGACCACGACGCCGTCCCCGGCGGGCGTCTCCACCGGCGTACCGACCGAAGGTGCCTTGGCGTTGAACTCCTGGTACAGCGGGTGCTCGTACTTCAAGCAGCACATCAACCGGCCGCACGCGCCCGAGATCTTCAGTGGGTTCAGCGGCAGGTCCTGGTCCTTCGCCATCCGCACGCTGACCGGCTCGAAGTCCTTCAGGAACGTCGCGCAGCACAGGTCACGCCCGCACGGCCCGATCCCGCCCTGCAGCCGGGCCTCGTCGCGAGCGCCGACCTGGCGCAGCTCGATCCGGGCGCGCAGTCCGCGGGCGAGGTCGCGGACCAGCTCCCGGAAGTCGACGCGGTGCGGTGCGGAGAAGTACACGATCACCAACTGGTCGACGTCGGGCCGCCGGTCGACGAAGTCGATGCCGACCACCTTCATCGGCAACCCGTGCTCGCGGATCAGCCGCTTCGCGGTCAGCCGCGCGTCGGCGCGACGGTCACGGTTCTGCTCGTCGCGCTGCAGGTCGGCCTCGGTCGCGACGCCCGCGCACAGCGGCAGCCCGCCGATCTCCTCGGTCACGTACTGCGGCGCCCACACGCACTCGGCGACCTCGGGCCCGTCGTCGGTCGGGACCAGCACCTTCTCCCCGACCCGCGGCCGGTGCGGACCGGGGTCCAGGTAGTACAGCCGTCCGTAGCGCTCGAACGACACCGCCATCACCATGCCCACGCGGCCAGACTAGGGCATCGCTGGTGAAGGACTGGGAGCGTGAGGCGGGCGGTGCGACGCCCACCACCCACCAACCCTCTGTCGTCAGGTCGGCCTGAGCGTGAGAGGTGGTGGTGACGGGAGGTTGGTGGGTGGTGGGCGTCGGTCAGGCGGCAGTGGCGTCGCGGCCGCCGGCCGCGGCGGCGATCCGGGCGAGCAGCGGCGGGATGTCGTCGAGGTCGGTGTGGACCTCGAGGAAGACCAGCCGGTCGGGAGCCGCGTCGGCTCGGGCGAGTGCTTCGTCGAGCTCGTCGGCGGTGCGGGCGGTCAGGAGCAACGCCTGGTCGTCGGTCATCGCGGCGGCGACGGCCTGCCAGTTCCAGGGCGCGATGTCGTTGTACGCCGCCCGCGGGCCGTTGATCGCGCGCTCGATCGTGTAGCCCTGGTTGTTGATCAGGACGACGATCGGGCTGACGCCGTACCGGACCATGCTGCCGAGCTCCTGAACGGTCATCTGCGCCGCGCCGTCGCCGGTGAGCAGGATGCCGCGGCGGCGATCGTCGGCGAGCTGCGCGCCGAGCAGGGCGGGGAGGGCGTAGCCGATCGAGCCCCACAGGGGCTGGCCGATGAAGCCTGCGCCGGCGGGGAGGGGCTGGGCGGACATGCCGAAGAACGCGGTGCCCTGGTCGGCGACGACGAAGTGGTCGCCGCGGAGGTACGTGGTCAGGTGGCTCCAGAGCTGGTCCTGGGTCAACGGCAGTTCAGTAGGAGAAGCTGCTGCACTTTCCGACTCGAACTCCCGGGCCTCGAAGGGCGGGAGATCGACGAAAAGCTTGGCCAGGCCTGCGAGCGCGGCCTTCAGCGGTACGCCGGCGTACAGGGCGCTGCCGACCTTCGCACTCCCGGGCTGGAGGTCGATCACGCGCGTCGAGTCGAGGTCCTGGCTGAAGAAGCCGCTGGTGGTGTCGGTGAAGCGCACGCCGGCCTGGATCAGCACGTCCGCGGTCTCCACCGCCTGCTTCGTCGCGGGCCGGCTGAAGGCGCCGAAGTACGTGCCGGCGAAGCGCGGATCCGACTCGTCGACGAGGCCCTTGGCCATCGCCAGGTCGGCGTACGGGAGGTTGCTCTCGGCAAGCAACAGGTCGAGCTCGTGCTGCGCGCCATACCGGTCGACCAGGTGGTCCGCGAGAACCACCGCGGTCTGCGCCCTCTCCAGAACGATCTGCGCGTGCCGCAAGAAGCCCTGCAGGGCTTCCTCGTCCACCGGCAGTTCCACGGAGTCCAGCGGCAGCTCGGAGACCGCAGCGTCGATCGGCGCGGTGGCCACATCGGCGGGGATCCGCAGGTAGACCGGCCGCCGGTGCCGCAGCGCCGCGAGCAGCACCCGGTCGATCTCCGCGGCGGCGTTGTCCGGCGTCAGCGTGGCCAGTGCGCAACTGACACTCTCCTGCGCACGGGCGAAGCGCTCGTAGTCGCCGTCAGCCGCCGTGTGGTGAACCGCGGCGCCGGCGCGCTCGAACGTGGACTTCGGGCTGCCGGTGATGTGCACGACCGGCAGCAGCTCGGCGTAGCTGCCGGCCACGCCGTTGAGCGCGCTCAGCTCGCCGACGCCCGAGGTGGTGAGCAGCGCGCCGATCCCCCGCATCCGCGCGTACCCGTCGGCGGCGTACGCCGCGCCCAGCTCGTTCGCCGTACCGACCCACGCGATGTCCGGGTGGGCGACCACCTCGTCGAGCAGCTGCAGGTTGTAGTCACCCGGTACGCCGAACAGGTGGCGGACGCCGAGCGAGGCCAGGCGGTCCAGCAGATATCCCGTCACGGTCGTTCTGGTCGCCACGTTCCCGTCCTCCTGCACCCCGTTGGATCATTCGTTTGACTCATTCAAGATTAGCTCTTGAAAAATCAACGACCCAACCGGGTGGCGAGGACTCGCCAGCGGTGACTCAGCGCTTGCTGTCCTTTACGGTCTTGTCCAGGGCGTCGCCGTACGGGCCGTACACCGAGCAGGACACGTTGCGGTCGCCGCCGTTCCAGCCGGCGCGGTCCGGGAACCAGACGACCGGCTCGAGCTCGGAGTCGTCGGGGTCGATCCCGACGTACGCCGTGAACTTCTCGTCGCAGGCGGCCTCACCGAGGTCGGCAACCTTCTTGTCCCCCGGCCAGGGCTGGGCCGGCAGCGTCACCACGCCGTACAGCTCCGCGTCGTGGTCCTCGGTGCAGGAGGCCCGCGCGACCTCGTCCTCGTCGGACGTGTCGTTGAAGCACTCGCCGACCACCAGCGCGTCGATGTAGACGCCCGTGGGCTCCGACGAGCTGACCGGCGTACCGCCGCTGGAGTACTCGTCGTCGGGCAGCTGCGAGCCGATGATGATCAGGGCGATCACCACCGCCCCGATCACCGAGATCACCGTGCCCACGATCAGGCCGATGACGGCCTGGGCGGTGCCTTCCTCGTTGCGGCGCTTGATCTGGACCAGGGCGGCGATGCCGAGGCCGACCGCGACCGGCGCGGCGATGGTGAAGATGATGCTCGCCAGCCCGGTGACGAGCGCGGCCGTGGCCAGGCCGTTGGTGCGGCGGACGCTGCTGGGGTAGCCGTAGCCGTACGGCACCGGGGGCTGGCCGTAGGCCGGCGGGTACTGCTGGGTCGGGTACTGCTGGTACGGCGCCTGCTGTTGAGGCTGCTGGTACGGCGACGGCTGCTGCGGGACCGACCAGGGCTGCTGGGGCTGCTGCGGCGCGGAGTACGGCGGGACGAACGGCGCCGGAACGTCGTCCTGCGGGCGCTGCTGCTCGGCGTACGAGGGGAAGCTCCGCGGCCGGTCCTGTGGCCGGTTCGGGTCGTGCTGGTACGGCGGTTGTGTCATTTTCGTCTCCCCCAGGACCTAACGCTGCGCGCCGCGCATGGAGCCCACCAGGCGCTCCCCGCCCACCATGCACAGTACGTTGCCATCAGCAACAGCTTGATCTTCCAGCACGACGTAGTACATGTCCAGGTCCGAGCGCTCGTACGGCGTCCCGACGAAATCCTGGAACGCCGTCGCGCAGTGCTGGGTCGCCGACGTGCCCTTCTGCTCGGTCGAGAGGCCGGTCATCGCCGCTTTCACCTTCGCGTACGCCTCACCGGAGTGCGACGCGGCGCAGTCGGCGATCGTGACCGTCCGTAGGGTCTCGGTCGCCAGGTCGGCGTGGAAGCACTGCATCACCCGGACGTCGGCGATCGGGATCGAGCGGCCGATGCCGGCCTGCCGTTCGCCGTACAGGCCGAGCGCGGCGGCGACGCCGATCGCGATCACCCAGCAGGCGGAGATCGCCAGTGCCGCCTGCGCCAGCCGCCGTCCGCGGGTTCCGGCTTTCCTGGTCCGTCGAAGGGCGACCGCCGCCAGCGGGATGCCGACCGGGATCAGCCCGGGCAGGCTGAAGGCCAGCGCGGCGATCGCGAAACGATCCAGCCGCCGCTGCGTCGGCGTCGGCACCCCGGCGAGCCACGACTCAGCCGACGGCAGCGACCGCACAGGCTCGACAGGCTGAGGCGGTTGGGTCATTCAGTTCCTTCGGCGAGGTTCCACGGCTGAATTCCCCAGCCAGCCAGGACATCGCCCGCGTCCCGGGCTTCGTTACACGGAGTCCGCAAGCCAGACCCGTGTCTCACGCCTCGGGCAGGTAGTTGAACGCGGTGTCCGTGGGCGGTCGCTCACCTTTGTCTGAAAGCGTCTTGTGGCTGGGCGCCGCTTGGTCGCCGGGGCACGTTGCTGGAACGTCCCGCCGCTGCCGGCGAAGAGTTGTTGGAGGAGCCTGCCGAGGAGTCGGGCGGTGCCGCCCATCCCCTCCTCCCCACGTTCAGAAGCCCTGTTCCGCCTGTTGTGTTCAGCCTTCGAAGAGGTTGATGGTCATGGCTTCCAGGGCCAGGAGGGGGGCGACGTTGGTTTCGATGGCTTCTCGGCAGGCGGCCAGGGCGTCGATGCGGCGGATGGTGGCCTCGGGGGTGGTGCGGTCGGCGAACTGGGTGATCGACTTGTGCAGCTCGGCGTTGATCAGGTCGCTGCCGGCGCGGGTCTGGACGACCAGGACGTCGCGGTAGAGCGCCATCAGGTCGACCAGCGAGCGGTCGAGGACGTCGCGTTCCCAGCGCTTGGCCCGGGCCTTCTGCTGCTCCTCGAGGTCCTTGACCGCAGCGGCGGCCTCACGCGGCCTGGCGCCCTTCGTGCCGACGCCGAGCGCCTGCTCGAGCGCGGCGCGTTCCTTCTCGTCGACGGCCGCGGCGCTCGCCTTGGCCTCTTCCTTGGCCGCCTCCGCCAACTGCTGCGCCGCCTTCAGGCACGCCCCGAGGTCCCGCAGCGCGAACGGAACCTCCAGCACCTTCGTACGCCGTTCGCGCACCGTCTCATCACGGGCCAGCGCACGCGCCCGCCCGATGTGCCCCTGCGCCGCCCGCGCCGCGAAGCCGGCCTGCGCGGCGTCCACCCCGAGCGTCCGGCTCAGCATCTCCGCGACGGCGTCGACCGGCGGCGTCCGCAGCACCAGCAACCGGCAGCGCGAACGGATCGTCGGAACGACGTCCTCGACCGTCGGCGCGCACAGCACCCACACGGTCCGCGGTGACGGCTCCTCGATGCTCTTCAGCAGCGCGTCGGCCGCCTGCTCGGTGAGCCGGTCGGCGTCCTCGACGACCATCACCTGCCAGTGGCCCTGCGTCGGGCTCATCGCCGCCCGGCGGATCAGTTCTCGGATCTCACTGACCCGGATCGACAACAGCTCGGTACGGATCAGCGACACGTCCGGGTGCGCACCGCTCAGCGCCGTACGGCAGTCGTTGCACTCGCCGCAGCCCTCGTTCGCACACTGCAGCGCCGCCGCGAACGCGCGGCCGGCGTTGGACCGGCCGGAGCCGGGCGGGCCGGTGATCAGCCAGGCGTGCGTCATGCCGGCCGTCGCCGCGCCGCTCTCGCCGCGCAGTCGAGCGGCCGCACCCGACACAGCCCGCCGCAGTACGTCGACCGCAGGCTCCTGCCCGACCAGATCGTCCCAAACAGACATTCAGCCCACCTTCGGCAGCAGAGGAAGCAGTCGGGCCTGGATCTGCGCGGCGATCTGTTCGCGGTCCTGGGTCGCGTCGAGCACCAGGTAGTGCTGCGGCTCGGCGGCCGCGAGCTCCAGGAACGCCGCCCGGACCCGTTCGTGGAAGTCCGCGGACTGGGCCTCGATCCGGTCCCGCTCCTCGAAACGGCTCAGCCCGCTGCGCGGCGGCAGGTCCAGCAGGATGGTCAGGTTCGGCCGGAGGTCGTCCGTGGCCCAGCGGTTCACCCGCTCGACGTCCGACACGTCCAGGTCGCGCCCCGATCCCTGGTAGGCCAGCGCGGAATCGACGTACCGGTCGGTGATCACCACCGAGCCCGCCTTGAGCGCCGGCTTGATCACCGAGTCGACGTGCTCGGCCTTGTCGGCGGCGTAGATCAGCGCCTCGGCCCGGTGCGAGATGTCGCCGGTCGCCGGGTCGAGCACGATCTGCCGCAGCGTCTTGCCGAGATCGGTCGCGCCCGGTTCGCGCGTCAGCAGGACGTGCTGCCCGCGCTCCTCCAGCCACTTCACCAGCAGCGCGGACTGCGTCGACTTGCCAGCACCCTCGCCACCTTCCAGGGCGACGAACAACCCGGTCGTCGGATACACCCCGGGCGTCTTCCCGAAGCTCTTCCGTACGTCGCGCCAGAACGGCACGCCCGGCCGGTCGTCCATCTGCTTCCACGCGACCAGCCCGATCACCCCGGCGAGCACCGCCGCGATCAGCATCGTCAGCGCGGCGCCGTTGTAGCTCAGCGACCGGTCCCCGACGCTCCAGGTCTGCCGCCCGATCGCCCCCGCGATGAACGGCGCCACGGCGAGTGTCAGCGCCAGCACGGTCCGGACCGCCGACTGCACGAACGCGAACGTCCGGCCGCGCACGTTGTCCGGCACCTCCAGCCCGAGCAGCGTGTACCCGGAGACCCACGAGGCGCCGGCGCAGAAGCCGAGCACGATCGCGATCATCGTGGCGATCTCGATCTGCTGGATCAGCGCCAGCCCGGCCAGCCCGATCCCGGACCCGACCAGCCCGGCCGCGAACAGCCGACGCCGCGACAACCCGGAGAAGATCCTGGGCGCGAAACCCATCCCGAGCGCGAGACCGCCGAAGACCGCGCCGAACAGCACGCCGTACCCGGGATCGCCCGCGTCCAGGTCCTCGACGTACGTGCGTCCGAGACCGATCACCACGGCGCCGGCCGCGAACGCGCCGGAGATGCCGACGACCAGGCCGCGCACCACCGGCGTACCGGTGACGTACGACCAGCCCTCGACCATGGTCCGCCACAGCGTCGGGTGCTCCTCGTGGTCGTGCGACCCCGCCCGGCCGATCTCGGCGACGGAGATGATCGCGAAGCCGGAGACCGCGAAGGTCACCGCGTTCACGTAGACGGCCAGGTCGATCGCGACGTCGCCCAGACCACGGCCGACCAGCGTGATCGCGGTGAAGATCGCCGCGGCCGGCAGCGCCGTCCCGTACGTCGTGACGAGGCTCAGCTGGTTGGCCGCCTCGAGCCGGTGCCGGGGCACCAGGTTCGGCACGCTGGCGTCCTTCGACGGGCCCCAGATCAGGCTGACGATCTCGATCAGCACGGTCGCGACCAGCACCCAGGTGAGGGTGCCGACGATCGGGATGCTGACGAAGAACGCCGCCCGGATCATGTCGCCGAGGATCATCGTCCAGCGCCGGTCGAGCCGGTCGGCGACCCAGCCGGCCACCGGGCCCATCACCAAGGCGGGCAGCACGCGCAGGAACAGCACGCCGCCGATCGCGAAGTTGGCCGCCTGGTAGTCGTCCCCGGCGAAGTTCTTGGCCATCGCGGTCAGCGCGAGCAGCCCGATCCAGTCGCCGAGGCTGGACAGCCCGAAAGCGATCCAGAGCCGCCGGAACGCCCGGATCCGCAGCACCGCCCGCACGTCGTGCGCCGGTGCTGGATCGGTCAACGGGTCGTACGGCTCCGGCACGACACAGAGCCTAGTCGGCCGCACGGACACCACCCGACGCCGGCGACTCGGCGGGGTAACTGCTAATCTCGAAGCCACTAACTTCTAAATCAGCAGTAAGGGAGCGACATGCGCACCTGGTTCATCACCGGCGGCACCCCGGGCGGCTTCGGCCCGGCCTTCGCCGAGGCGGCTCTGGACAGCGGCGACCGGGTGGCGATCACCTCCCGCCGCCCCGCCGAGCTGGCCGCCTGGGCCGAGCCGTACGGCGACGCCGTACTCGTCCTGCCGCTGGACGTGACCGACCCGGACCAGATCCGGACCGCCGTGGATGCGGCCGAGCAGCGCTTCGGTGGCATCGACGTGCTGGTGAACAACGCCGGCCGTGGCTGGTACGGGTCGGTCGAAGGGATGCCCGAGGACGACGTACGCCGAGTGCTGGAGCTGAACTTCTTCGCCGTGCTCGCGGTGACCCGGGCGGTCCTGCCCGGGATGCGCGCCCGGGGCAATGGCTGGATCGTGAACCTGTCGTCGGTCGGTGGGCTGCGCGGCGTACCGGGGTTCGGCTTCTACTCGGCGGCGAAGTTCGCGCTGGAAGGCCTCACCGAGGTGCTGCGGCACGAGGTCGCCGAGTTCGGCGTGAAGGTCCTTGCCGTGGAGCCGGGCGCCTTCCGCACCCGTGCCTACGCGGGCTTCGCCGACGAGCCGCCGCAGGAGACGGTCGACGCGTACCTGCCGCAGCTCGAGGCGCTCCGCCGGACGATGATCGACCAGGACGGCGTGCAGCCGGGCGACCCGGCGCGCGGCGCCCGGGCCGTCCTGCAGGCACTCGAGCAGGACCCTCCGCCGCACCGGCTCGTGCTCGGCAGCGCCGGCTTCGACGCCGTCGTCGGCACGCTGGAGGAGACGCTCGCCGACGTCCGCCGGAACGAGAAGCTCTCCCGCGGCGCGGACTATCCACAGAGTGGTCATTGACACAGCACGCACTCGCCGGGCGGGTCCTGAGGCAAACTGAGGCGGTCTGATCCAGAAGGGCCGTCCGTACGCCGGGCGGCCGACCGATGTGGAGGCTTCGTGACCACCGCCGTTCCCCTGCCCGCTCAACGGCCGCTCGTACTCGCCGACGTCCTGGGCAGGTCCCGGACCCGCGACGTCGCGCTGGTCGTCACGGCCGCGCTGTTCACCGCCGCGCTGGCGCAGATCGCGATCCCGGTGCCGGGCTCGCCGGTGCCGATCACCGGGCAGACGCTGGCCGTCGTACTGACCGCTGCCGCGCTCGGGCCGCACCGCGGCCTGGCCGGGCAGGCGCTCTACCTGGTCCTCGGCGCGATCGGCCTGCCGTTCTACAGCGAGGCCTCCGGCGGCTTCGAGGTGATCAGCGGTGCGACCGGCGGCTACATCGTCGGCTTCCTGCCCGCGGCGTACCTGATCGGTCTGGCCGCCAAGCACCAGCTCGACCGGGCCCTGTGGAAGGCGCTGCCGCTGTTCGTGGCCGGCCAGGCGATCATCTTCGCCGTCGGCGTGCCGTGGCTGGCCGTCACCGCCCACCTCGATGCGGGCCAGGCGATCGCCGCCGGCTTCACCCCGTTCATCGTGGGCGGCCTGATCAAGGCCGCCGTCGCCGGTGCGGTCCTGCCGGGCCTGTGGAAGCTCACCGGCCGTAGCTGATCACCCCAGTTGGTCCAGGCCCGCGTCGACGCAGGCCTGGACCAGCCGGCGTACCGCTGCCGACTCCGTGTCGGCCCGCCACGCCAGGACCAGCTCGCTCGGCGGCAGGTCCTCCACCGCGACGATCCGCACACAGGGCCGGGCCAGCACCGGAGTGTTGCCCTCAGCAAGCAGTACGACGCCCTGCCCGGCCGCCACCGCCTCGTACGTCGTCTCGCCGTCCGTCACCACCCCGCCGATCACCGGCGGCACCCCGCCCCGCTGATCGACGGCCAGGAAGTGGTCGCGCAGCGGGCCGGCGGACTCGGGCAGGGCCAGCATCGGCTCGCCCGCGATCTCCGCGAACGTCACCGACTCCCGCCCGGCCAGGGGATGCTTGTCGGCCACCGCGAGCACCCGACGCTCCCGGGCCAGGGTCAACCACCGGTACGCCGAAGGATCCGGCAGCGGCAACCAGCAGAACGCGGCCTCCGTACTCCGGTCCGCCAGCCCGCAGCTGGCGTCTGCCCACGACACCTGCCGCAGCTCCAGCGTGAGCTGCTCGGGCAGTTCGGCCCGGATCCTCGGCAGCAGATTCCGGCCCGGGCTGGTCTGCAGTCCGACCACCACTGAGTTCGCCTGCTGGGCCAGCGCGTTCCAGGCCTTGTCCCAGCGGTCCACCACCTCACGCGCGTGGGGCAGGAACACCGCACCGGCCGGGGTCAGGCAGATGCCGCGGTTGTCCCTGCACAGCAGCGTCTGCCCGAGGCTCTTCTCCAGCGCCCGGACCTGCTTGGACAGCGCCGGCTGGCTGACGTACAGCCGCTCGGCGGCCGCGGTGAAGCTCGCGGCGTCGGCCACCGCCAGGAAGTAGCGCAGATCGCGTACGTGGGCGTCCATAACCATCGGTTGTACCAGCAGGCCTTGGACCCGGCCGCCGCTCGCGCCGGAGGCTGGACACATGACCGTTCCTGCCGCGATGCGCGCGCTCGTCTTCGACCCTCCCCACGGCCTTCGGATGACCAAGGTCGCCGTCCCCGACCCCGGCCCGACGGAGGCCCTGGTCGCCGTCCGGTACTCGAGTCTCAACTGGGTCGAGGTGGCCCGCACCGAGCTGGTGCACCAAGCAGGTGACGTGGTCGGGCGAGACTCCGCCGGCACGGTGGTTCGCGCGGCGGCGGACGGGTCCGGCCCAGCGGTGGGGAGCCGGGTGGTGGGGTTCCGGGCGCCCGGCGCCTGGGCGGACTACCACGCCGTCGGCACCGAGGACCTGGCCGTCGTACCGGACACCGTGGACCTCGCCGCCGCTGCTGCCCTCCCCGGTGCGGCGGTGAGCGCCCTGCAGGCCGTACGCCGGCTCAGCACTCACCTGGACTCGGGCGCCCACGGGCAGCCGCTGGCTGGCCACCGGGTGCTGGTCACCGGCGCCTCAGGTGGCGTGGGGCGGGCCGCAACCCAGCTGGCCGCACTGGCGGGCGCCGAGGTCGTCGCAGCCGTCGGTACGCCGGAGCGCGGCACCGGTCTGTCGGCACTAGGCGCTGCAGAGGTCGTCACCGACCTGGCCGGCGTCCGCCCGGTCGACGGCGTCCTGGACATCGTCGGCGGCCGAACGCTCACCACGGCGTACGAACTGCTGAAACGCGGCGGGCTGGCCCTGTCCATCGGCAGCACCGGCGGCGCCACCACCACCTTTGACTTCGAGGCCGCCCGCCTCCGCGGCGGCCAACGCGCGGTGGAGGCGTTCTCCGTCAGCACGCCGTTCGGCCCGGACCTGGACCACCTGCTCGGCTTGCTGGTCGCCGGCCAGTTCGAGCCCCAGATCGGCTGGCAGGGCTCGTGGCACCAGGTCGACGAAGCCCGCACCGCCCTGCTCACCCGAAAGCTCCGAGGCAAGGCGGTGCTGGCCATCGACTGACGTCTAAGCCGGTATGGCGACTGCCTGGCGCTCGTCCTCGAACAGGCCCTCGGGTGGGTCGATCAGCGGCAGGGACGGGGTCGGGAACTCGGTGTGCTCGCGCCGGCAGCCGCCGAACGGGCCGTCCGGGTCGAGCAGGAACGTCATGTGGTGGTCGGCGTGGTCGCGCCACCAGACCGACATCCCGGTGTCGCCGTCCTGGCGCAGGTACTCCCAGGAACGCCACAGGGCGTCGAGCCGGCACATCGCCTCGAAGTGCCGGTACCACTCCGGGCACCAGACGTGGCTGTGCCCGAGTTTGCGTGCGTAGGCCTTCACCAGGAACTCGGAGACGAAGGCCGCGACGTGCGGATAGTACGGGGTGTACTGCTCGGACATCGATCACTCCAAGGGATCCGCTCCCGCCGTCGCGCGACGGCGGGAGCACGGCAGACGAGTCAGCGGCCCTTCTCGAGCTTCTCGATCTTCTTGTTCAGCTTGCCGAGCTGGTTGGCGCTGTCCTTCATCTGCCGGCTGCTCGCGGACATTCCGGCCTGCCTCATCTCGGACTGGAACTCCTTGAGGTTCTGGTACTGCTCCTTGAGGTCGTCCAGCGAATCCGCCATGCTCGTTTCCCTTTCCAGCAACGGTCTTTGTGGTCTGTGCCGGTTGACACGACCACTCGGACGCGAGCAGGGCACGCACGGGTTCCCGCCGCCGAACGCATTCCGCCTCCGTCGAATAGTTGGACTTCGACGGAGGCGGTTTGCTACTGCGCTTAGCTGAACTTCACCGACAACGACGCCGGGGCGGTGTGGAGTTTGTACTTGTCGGCGAGGGCCGGGCCGCAGGAGTTGGAGCCGATGCCGGCCTGGGCGAGGTCCAGGGTCACGTACGTCGTGTCGCCGGGCTTCACGTCGATCGTGTGCTTGGCGTTCTCCAGGTCGGCGCTGGTCCAGTCGCGGACGGTCAGGCCGAACAGGTCCGGGGCCGCCTCGACGCGCAGCGTGCCCTGGGCGCCGGTCAGGACGGCCCAGCGGGTGTCGATGCGGTGACCGTTCTCCTGCGGGCGCACGTACGGCGTCTGCAGCTGCTCGACGGTCGCCGAGTACTTGCCGACCGCGGCGGCCGACCGGGTGTCGACGTACGCCTCGTTCGGGCCGGCGCCGAACCACTCGACGTTGTCCACCTTCGGCAGCTCGAAGGTGACGCCCAGCCGCGGCAGGGTCGCCGGGAACTGGCCCTCGGGCTTGACGGTGAGATCCAGGTGCAGACCGTCCTCCATCCGGCTCCACACCCAGGTGGTCAGCAGACCCCACTGCAGCGCAGGCGGCGCCGTCCGGGTGACGACCTTCCAGCCGGTCTCGTGCGTGCTCGTCGAGACGACCCGGTGCTGGACCCGGTGGACGCCGGCCTCACGCCACGCCTCGGCGACGCCGGGGATCGTGTCGTTGTCGGTCGGGGCCCGCCAGACGTCGAGCCGCGCGTTGGCGATGCCGCCGACCGTGATCCCGTGCGCCCCGGCGACTCCGTCGGTCGGCGCCTTGCACGCCCCGCCGACGCCCTCGGACCGCGCCGCGGCGGCCGAGCCGGTGGCGGCAGCCGGGCGGGCGACGGCGGCCGGCTCGTCCAGCCGCACCTGCCCCCAGGCGACCCGGTGCCCGGCCTCGGCCCACGCCGTACCGTCGGTCAGCTCGGCGGTGACCGTCACCCAGGCCTCGGCCTGCGTCGCGAACTCCCGCACGGAGGCCGGCAGCTCCACCGACGCGGTCTCGCCTGCAGCGATGACCGGCACCGCCAGGTCACCACCGGCGACCCGCGAGCCCTCGACCTCGACCACGTACCGGAAGGTCAGGTGGCTCGTGTCCAGCACCTCGTACCGGTTGCCGATCGCCACACCATTGCCCTCAGCAACGATCCGCAGCGGCTCGATCACCTTGACGTACTCGAGCATGCCCGGCGACGGCGTCCGGTCCGGGAACAGCAACCCGTCGCAGACGAAGTTGCCGTCGTGGATGGTCTCGCCGAAGTCCCCGCCGTACGCGTAGAACTCCTGCCCGTCCTCGCTCTTGCGCAGCCCGTGGTCGATGAACTCCCAGATGAAACCGCCCTGGCAGCGCGGGTACTTCTCGAACAGCTCCCGGTAGTCCAGCAGCCCGCCCGGACCGTTGCCCATCGCGTGGCCGTACTCGCACAGGATGAACGGCAGTCCCCGGTACGACGTCGGGTCCTCGCCGATCTTCGCGACGTCGTCGGGCGAGGTGTACATCTGCGAGTAGATGTCGACGAACTCCGCGTGCGTGTCGCGCTCGTAGTGCACCGGCCGCGACGGGTCGAGCTCCTTGGCCACGGCGTACATGGCCTTGAGGTTGTCGCCCATGCCGCACTCGTTGCCGAGCGACCAGATCACGATGCTCGGATGATTCTTGTCCCGCTCGACCATCCGGCGCATCCGCTCGACCAGGTCGGGCTTGAAGCGCTCGTCCATCACCGGGTTCGGCAGGTCGGGCGCCTGCGGCTCGTAGCCGAAGCCGTGGGTCTCCAGGTCGCACTCGTCGACGACATACAGGCCGTGCAGGTCGCACAGGTCGAGGAAGTGCGGGTGCGGCGGGTAGTGGCTGGTCCGGACCGCGTTGATACCGGCCCGCTTCATGATCAGGACGTCGTCCAGCATGTCCTGCTCGGTCAGCGCGCGGCCGCGGTCGGGGTGAACCTCGTGCCGGTTGACGCCGTTGAACAGGACCCGGTTGCCGTTCACGGTGAAGACGCCGTCGACGATCGCGACGGTGCGGAAACCGATCCGGATCCGGACCTCGCCGCCCTCGGTGCGCACCACCGCGTCGTACAGGCGTGGGACCTCGGCGCTCCACGGCTCGACGTTCTCGATCCGGGCGTGCTCGCCGGTCGGCAGCTCCAGCCCGAGCTCCGGTACGACGACCGTGCCCGCGACGTCGGACTCGACCACCAGCGTGCCCGCCCCGTCGGTGTGGTCGTACGCCGCCCGCACCGACACGTCGGTTGGCGCGGTCGGCTTCAGCGCGAGCAGGTTGACCTCACGGAAGATCCCGGACAGCCACCACATGTCCTGGTCCTCGACGTAGCTGCCGGTCGACCACTGGTGCACGCGGACGGCGATCCGCGCCTCCTGGCCCGGCGTGACCAGGTCGGTCAGGTCGAACTCGCTCGGCAGCCGCGAGCCGGACGACCAGCCCACGAGCTCACCGTTCACGTACAGGGCGAACCGCGAGTCCACCCCCTCGAACCGCAGCACGATCCGCGCCCCGGCGAAGTCGGCCGGCACCTGCACGGTCCGGACGTAGTCGCCGGTCGGGTTGTCGGTCGGCACGTACGGCGGCTCGAGCGGGAACGGATAGTCGATGTTCGTGTACGCCGGAGCGCCGTAGCCCTGCAACTGCCAGTGGCCCGGCACGCTGATGGTGTCCCAGCCGCTGGTGTCCGGATCCTTCAGGTCGCCGGGCGCCTCCGCCACGCTCGGCGAGAGCCGGAAGCTCCAGTCACCGGTCAGCGAGACCCGGGCGGAGTCGTCGTCCAGCCAGGCCCGCGGGGGCAGCACTCCGGCGGCGGGGGCGAAGTCTTCGACGTAACTGTGGTCGTAGGTCACAGACGACGAGCCTACGACTGATCTGTTCACGAATCCACACCGATGAACAGATATGGACACCTCAGAATCGCACAGGCCTCAGAACGGCCCGCCGCGGTGCAGCCAACCCTCGTCGACGAGCTGAAGGACCGCCGGATGCTCACGGGCCCATCGCTCCGGACGCGGGGCGACCCAGCGCCACCTGACCTGCGGGCGCCGGATCACCTGCCAGAGCCCGAGCCAGGCCAAGGTCCACAGCACCGGAAGCACCAGCTGCCACTCGTCGGCCCACGCCTCGCCGCTCAGCCGGCTGGCACCCGAGGCGACCAGCAGGATCCCGGTGACGGCGGCCGAGACGACCAGCACCCACCAGACCACCCGGTGCACGTCGTGCCCAAGCCGGCACCGATGACAGCGCGGTACGCCGACCGACGTCGCTTTCCATTCGGCGTACATCCCGAGCAGCGCCTCGTCCACGTCGCGGTGCAGGTGCACCTGCCTGGAGTCCAGGACCGAGGCCGGCCGGCCGCAGAACCAGCAGGAGTCGGTGGTCACGTGGACGTGCGGACTGTCAGCCGGCGCAGTCCGCGCAGATGCCGACCAGGGCTACCTGCTCCGGCGCGAGCTTGAAGCCCAGGTCGCGCTGCAGCTTGCGGCGGGTCGGGTCGAGCGTGTCGCCCGGGGCGTCCAGCACCTTGCCGCACTCCGAGCACCGCAGGTGCAGGTGGCGCGGGGCCAGCTCGCCGGACAGGTGGTACGTCGTACCGGCGCGGCCGAGGTGGACGTGCGTGACCAGCCCGAACTCACCGAGCGCATCGAGCGCCCGGTAGACCGTCGCCCGGTGGATGCCCGGGCGGAGCTGCTCGGCGCGCTCGCCGATCTGCTCCGCGCTGAGGTGCTCGTCGGTGCCGGCGAGCACCTCGACGACCGCGAGCCGCGCCGGGGTCACCCGCTCGCCGCGCTCCCGCAGCCGCTGCGCGGTGACCTCGGCCGGTCCCTGCGGAACGGTGTCTTTCCGGATCGGCGCCATGGTCCAGTCTCTCAGGACTTCTTCGCCGTGGCCTTCTTCGCGGTGGTCTTCTTCGCCGCCGCCTTCTTGGTCGTGGTCTTCTTGGCGGCCGTCTTCTTCGCGGTCGTCTTCTTGGCCGCGGTCTTCTTCGCCGGCGACTTCTTGGCCGTCTTCTTCACCGGGCCACGGGCCCGCTTGTCGGCCAGCAGCTCGGCCGCCCGCAGCAGCGAGATGGTGTCGACCGCGTCGTCCTTGCGCAGCGTCGCGTTGGTCTCCCCGTCGGTGACGTAGGGACCGAAGCGGCCCTCTTTCACCACGACCGGCTTGCCGGACTCCGGGTCCTCCCCGAGCTCCTTCAGCGGCGGCGCGGCAGCACGGCGGCCGCGCTGCTTGGGCTCGGCGTAGATCTTCAGCGCCTCGTCGAGGGTGATGTCGAAGATCTGGTCCTCGGTCTGCAGCGACCGCGAGTCGGTGCCCTTCTTCAGGTACGGCCCGTAGCGGCCGTTCTGCGCGGTGATCTCCTCACCGGACTCCGGGTCCTTGCCGACCACCCGCGGCAGCGACAGCAGCTTGAGCGCGTCGTCCAGCGTGACGGTGTCCAGCGTCATCGACTTCAGCAGCGAACCGGTCCGCGGCTTGGCGCTCTTCGGCGCGTCCTCGGGCAGCACCTCGGTCACGTACGGACCGAAGCGGCCCGCCTTCGCGACCACCTGCAGCCCGGTGTCCGGTACGGCGCCCAGCTCGATCTCCACACCCGACGGCTGGCTCAGCAGCTCCCGGGCCTTGTCGACGGTGAGCTCGTCCGGCGGCAGGTCCTCCGGCACGTTCGCGCGGGTCTCGTCCGGCCCTTCGACGTACGGGCCGTAGCGGCCGACGCGGACGACGATGCCGCTGTCCGGCGGGCCGACCGGGAAGGTCGACATCTCCCGGGCGTCGATGTCGCCGAGGTCGCTGACCATCGACTGCAGGCCCTCGAGGTCGTCGTCGCCGAAGTAGAACCGGCCGAGCACGCCCTCACGCTGCAGGTTCCCGGCGGCGACGTCGTCCAGCACGTCCTCCATCGAGGCGGTGAACGCGTAGTCGACCAGGCGGGTGAAGTGCTCCTCCAGCAGCCGGACCACGGCGAAGGCCAGCCACGCCGGAACCAGCGCGTTGCCCTTCTTGTAGACGTAACCACGGGCCTGGATCGTGCCCAGGATCGACGCGTACGTCGACGGCCGGCCGATCTCGCGCTCTTCCAGCTGGGCGATCAGCGTCGCCTCGGTGAAGCGCGACGGCGGCTTGGTCTCGTGCCCGGAGGCGATCACCTCGGTGGCCGGCAGCACGTCGCCCTCGGCCACGTCGGGGATCTGGGTCTCCCGGTCGTCGGTCTCGTGCGACGGGTCGTCCGCGCCCTCGACGTACGCCTTCAGGAAGCCGTGGAAGGTGATCACCCGGCCGGACGAGGTGAACTCGCAGTTCTCCCCGGTCGAGGCCTTGGCGTCGATCTTGATCGAGACGCTGTTGCCGGCCGCGTCCTTCATCTGCGACGCGATCGTGCGCATCCAGATCAGCTCGTACAGCCGGTACTCCGCACCGGACAGCCCGGTCTGCGCCGGGGTCTGGAACTGCTCCCCGGCCGGCCGGATCGCCTCGTGCGCCTCCTGGGCGTTCTTCACCTTGGAGGTGTAGACCCGCGGCTTGTCCGGCAGGTACGACGCGCCGTACAGCTCGCGGACCTGGGCCCGGGCCGCGGTGATCGCGGTGTCCGACAGCGTGACGCTGTCGGTACGCATGTAGGTGATGTTGCCGTTCTCGTACAGCCGCTGCGCGATCTGCATCGTCTGCGAGGCGGACATGTTCAGCTTGCGCCCGGCCTCCTGCTGCAGCGTGGTGGTCCGGAACGGCGCGTACGGCTTGCGGGTGTACGGCTTGGACTCGATCGAGCGGACCGTGAACTGCGAGCTCTGCAGGGCGGCGGCCAGCGCGGTCGCGGTCGACTCGTCCAGGTGGACGGTGTTCTGGCCCTTCAGCTCACCGGTCGGCGCGAAGTCCCGGCCCTGCGCGATCCGCTGACTGTTCACCGAGACCAGCCGCGACGGGAACAGCCGGGGCGTCTTGCCCTCGCCGGCGTCCAGCGTGGCGTCCAGGTCCCAGTACGACGCGCTGCGGAAGGCGATCCGCTCCCGCTCGCGGTCGACGACCATCCGGACGGCGACCGACTGCACCCGGCCCGCCGACAGCTTCGGCATGACCTTCTTCCACAGCACCGGCGAGACCTCGTAGCCGTAGAGCCGGTCGAGGATCCGCCGGGCCTCCTGGGCGTCGACCAGCGCGTCGTTGATCTGCCGCGCGCTGCCGACCGCGTCCTGGATCGCCTTCGGCGTGATCTCGTGGAAGACCATCCGCTTGACCGGGATCTTCGGCTTCAGCTCGTCCAGCAGGTGCCACGCGATGGCCTCGCCCTCGCGGTCCTCGTCTGTCGCGAGGTAGAGCTCGTCGGCGTCCTTCAGCAGGTCCTTCAGCTTGCGGATCTGCGCCTTCTTGTCGGCCGGTACGACGTACAGCGGGTCGAAGTGGTCGTCGATGTTCACGCCGAGCCGGGCCCACGGCAGGCCCTTGTACTTCGCGGGGATCTCGTCGGCCCCCTTCGGCAGGTCCCGGATGTGGCCGAAGCTGGACTCCACCACGTACCCGGCGCCCAGGAAACCGGCGATCATCCGCGCCTTCTTCGGCGACTCGACGATCACCAGCCGGCGCCCGGTCCCCGCTGCCGCGGTTCCGGACGATGTCTTGGTCCCTGCTGCCCCTGCCACTGCGCTCCTTGCTGTTCTACGGCCCGTACGCCCAACCAACGTCTGCGGCCGGACTGCTCATTCCCCGTGAGCACCACCCCGAGCACCGACCCTGCCCGAAGACAGAGTACGGCCGACAGCAACGCATTTCTCAACGCACGGTAACCGGTCGCGCCGCCACGAGCCGCATTCGGGTCACGGAAAGCACGGGAAAGCGACCGCGCCGTACCTCGTACTCCGCCCGCACGTGAGGCGCGCACCCGCACGGTCCCGGATGCCGAGACCGGAACTGTTCAGCGGACGAAACCGATCGCGGGGAACTCGCCCGACTCCTCGCGCAGCAGCGACTGCGGGCGGCCGCGCAGGGTCTGGTCGAAGAACGCGGCCAGGTAGTCGCGCTGGGCGGTGACGGCCTGGGTCTCGTCGCCCTGGCCGACCAGCTTGCCGACGGCGATCGGGATCAGCTCGTCGTCGCCGTACACGTGGTGGAAGAGCTGGGCGAACACGAACCGGAAGTCGCAGAACGCGAAGTTCTCGGATCCCTTCAGCTGCAGGTTCAACTTCCAGCCCTGCTGGGACTTCCAGAACGCCGCCCACGACGCGTCGTAGTGCGCAGCCTTCGGGTCGACACGCTGGCTGGTGTCGGAGCCGAAGAGCAGGAACGGCCGCTTCAGCCCCTTGCGGGCGACCTCACCGACCAGTTGATCGGTCTTGCTGTCCGACAGCGTGCCGTCCAGGTCCGCCCCGGCCTGCACGCGGCGGTCCTGCAGCATCGTGTTCGCGACCGTGTAGCCGCCGAGCGAGTACCCGAACATGCCCGTACGCCGAAGGTCGAGCCCGTTGCGCAGCCCGTGCGGCAGCTTGCGCTGCTCGGCGTCCGGGTTCCGGCCGGCGGCCAGCTGCTCGAGCTGGTTCAGGACGAAACGCGTGTCGGCGGTCCGCGTGTCGACCACGTCGTGGATCAGCTCGGCGGTCGGCGTCTGGTCCGGGTCGTGCCCGGGGACGAACCGGCCGTCGGGGAACTGGACCGGTGTCTCGCCGGTGTGGTCCATGGTGACGACGACGTAGCCCCGGCTGGCCAGGTCCTCGGCCTGCTGGGTGTTGAGGAACCGGCTGAACGGGTACCCCGGCGAGAACACGACAACCGGGTGCTTGCCGGTCCGGACCGGTATGCCGACCCGCGCGTGCGTGTCGGTGTGGGCGAAGTCGAGCACGGTACCCGGCAGCCAGAACGCCTCGGACCACTGGCGTCCGACGTACTCGGCGGTCTTCTGGGGCATGTACTTGGCGAGCGGCGCGTCCCGGCCGATCCCGGCGGCCGGGTACCAGACGCTGACCATCAACTCCCGCTTGCCGCTGGGTGCGGTGGAGTCGGCCCGGGCCTGGTCGACCAGGTGGAGCTCGGTGGTGCCCAGGTCGTAGCGGCCGCTGGGCTCGGGCAGGTCGAAGGTGACCGGCGTGTAGTCGGGGTCCTGCGGCTCGGGATCGGCCTGTGCGGTCAGCGGCGTGGAGAGCAGAGCGACGGCCAGGACGCCGGTCAGCGCCTGGTTGATCCTTCGACGGTTCGCCATGCGCAACATCGTCGCCTCACGCACTGTCACCGCGGATCCACCGTCCGATGGAGGACCCGTCCCAACTTCATGACAGCCGAGCTAGTGACAGCGCGCCCGCGATCGGTTATCAATGGCGAAACTGTTCATAGTTGCTTGAAGTGAGGCCGTCTTGAGCATCTTTCGTAACCTTAAACGTTCAGCTTTGCTGACCACGACGAGTTTGGCGTTAGTAGCGGGTGCCCTGGTCAGCACGTCGGCGGCCGCCACCCAGGCCGCCGGCACCTCGCTGGGAGCGGTGACCGCCTTCGCCGCCGACAACGCGACGTACACACTGACCGCCGGTACGGCGAAGGTCCGCGTGGTCTTCGTCAAGGACGACGTGTTCCGCCTGTGGCTCGCGCCCGACGGCGAGTTCACCGACCCCGCCAACACCCCGCCCACCGACCCGACCGCTCCGGCGTCGAACATCGTCGCCAAGACCGACTACGCCAAGCCGCAGACCAGCTGGCGGGACCGCGGCAGCTACTACTCGCTGACCACCGGCAAGATCGAGGTCCGCGCGAACAAGTCGCCGCTGCGCTTCTCCCTCTACCGCAGCAACGGCCAGCAGGTCTGGTCCGAGACCGCTCCCCTGTCGTGGACCGACAGCTCCGCCAGCCAGTCGCTCAGCCGCGGCGCCACCGAGCAGTTCTTCGGCGGCGGCATGCAGAACGGCCGCTTCTCGCACCGCGACCAGACCGTCACCGTCTCCCGCGACTTCAACTGGGAGGACGGCGGCAACCCGAACGCGTCGCCGTACTACATGAGCACCGCCGGGTACGGCGTACTGCGCAACACCTTCAGCCCCGGCAGCTACTCCTTCACCGAGCCGGTGGTCACCCGCCACGACGAGAAGCGTTTCGACGCGTACTACTTCGTCGGCGACCTCAAGACCTCGCTGGACCGCTACACCGAGCTGACCGGCCGGCCGTTCATGCCACCGGTCTACGGGCTCGAGTACGGCGACTCCGACTGCTACAACCGCGGCCACTACGCGACCGACCCGGACACCAGCAACGACTGGAAGGTGCACCCGGACAAGACCACGACGCTGGACGCGGTGAAGGTGGCCCAGAGGTTCCGCGACGAGGACATGCCCGGCGGCTGGATGCTGGTCAACGACGACTACGGCTGCGGCTACTCCGACGACACCGACTCCGAGCAGGTCGACGGGACCTGGTGGGGCAAGCGGGAGATCCCGCCGCTGAAGCAGACCGGTGAGGAGCTGAACAAGCGCGGCATCCAGATGGGCCTGTGGACGCAGTCCTCGCTGGACCGCCAGCCCGCCGAGGTCGGCGAGGCAGGGGTCCGGGTGCGCAAGCTGGACGTGGCGTGGGTCGGCCCGGGCTATCGGTACGCGTTGAGCGCCTGCGACACCGCGCACGACGGCATCGAGCAGTACAGCAACGCCCGCGGCTTCGCCTGGATGGTGGAGGGCTGGGCCGGAGCGCAGCGCTGCGCGGTGCAGTGGACCGGCGACCACAGCGGTTCGCTGGACGCGATCAAGTGGCAGATCCCCGCGATCACCGGCTCCGGCAACTCCGGCATCGCCTACAGCGCCGGGGACATCGACGGCATCTTCGGCGGCTCCCCCACCAGCTACGTGCGCGACCTGCAGTGGAAGGCGTTCACGCCGGCGCTGATGACGATGTCGGGCTGGGCCACTCCGGCGTACAAGCAGCCCTGGACGTACGGCGCGCCGTACACGGCCATCAACCGCAAGTACCTCAAGCTGCGCGAGCGGCTGCTGCCCTACTTCTACTCCTACGCCGCCGAGGCGCACCGCACCGGCGCTCCGCTGAACCGGTCGCTGGTGCTGGAGTACCCGACCGACCCGAACACCTGGGGTGACGCGGCCAAGTACGAGTTCCTGGCCGGCAAGGAGTTCCTGGTCGCGCCGAGCTGGAGCGCCGACGAGGTGAAGAGCGGCATCTACCTGCCCAAGGGCCGCTGGATCGACTACTGGACCGGCAAGGTCTACCAGGGCCCGACCACGGTCAACGGCTACCACGCTCCGCTGGACACGTTGCCACTGTTCGTCAAGGCCGGGGCGGTCGTCCCGATGTGGAAGAGCGGCATCAACACCGCCGCCGAGCAGGGCTTCGGCGACCGCCTGACGGTCGACGTCTACCCGGAGGGCAAGTCGTCGTTCGACCTGTACGAGGACGACCGCGTCACCCGCAACTACAAGGAGAACAAGTCCGCGACCCAGCAGCTGGCGGTCGACGCTCCGACCACCGGTCAGGGCGACGTGACGGTGAAGATCGGTGAGAGCCGCGGCTCGTACGCCGGCAAGCCGAGCGCCCGCCCGTACGAGCTGACCGTCCACACCGGGACGGCGCCGCGCGACGTGACGCTCAACAGCCGCAAGCTCACCAAGCTGGTCAGCAAGAACGCCTACCTCGCGGCCTCCTCCGGCTGGTACTACGAGAACGGCGTCGTCCTGGTCAAGACCACGGCGATCTCCACCAGCAAGTCCGCCACGGTCCGGCTGTCCGGGACCACCTCCGTCGGGGGTGGCAAGACCGTCACCGACACCTTCGGCACTCCGGAGCTCAGCAGCCCGTCGCTCTGGAACGCCCCCGGCCAGGCCACCGAGGTCACGGCCTCGTTCAAGAACGCCGGTACGGCGACCATGCGCGACGTCCGGCTGGTCCCGAGCCTGCCGGCCGGATGGACCGTCAGCGGAAACAGCACGTTCGCCGCGGTCGACCCGGGAAAGACCGTCACCACCAAGCTCCAGGTGACGCCGGCCGCGTCGGTGAAACCCGCCGCGTTCACCCTGCGACTCGACGCCACCTACAAGGTGGGAAGCGCGACGTACACGAACAGCACAGTCGCGACCGCTCAACTGCCGTACGCGTCGCTGTCCCAGGCAGCGACCGTGGTCGGGGTGACTGACGCGAACACCTATGCCCAGGGCAACTTCGACGGTTCCGGCAACAGCTTCAACGGTGAGGCACTCGCCGCGGCCGGCTACACCCCGGGCGCCAAGGTCACCGTCCAGGGCGCCGAGTTCACCTGGCCGACCGGCGCTCCCGGTACGGCGAACCTGGTGAAGAACCAGTCGGCGCCGATCCTCGTCTCGGGCAGCGGCTCGCACCTGGCGCTGCTCGGCGCCGGGGCCAGCTTGAATGCCAAGGGCAACGTCACCGTCATCTACACCGACGGCACCGAGTCCCAGGCGCCGCTGCAGCTGCCGAACTGGTGCTGCCAGGACCCGACCACCGGCGGCGCCAAGGTCGCGGTGTCGGTGAAGGGCCGCTACACCGCGAGCGGCCTGGCCAACACGACCACCGACTACCGGGTCTTCTACACCGCCGTACCGCTGACGCCAGGCAAGACGGTCAGGGCGATCAAGCTGCCCGGTGGTGGTCTCGGCTTCTTCGCGGCCACCCTGGCGGACAAGCCTTTGCCCCCGGCACCGACCGGTCAGCCGTGGGTGAGCGACCTGGAGTGGACCGACTCGACCAACGGCTGGGGACCGTCCGAGCGGGACCAGAGCAACGGTGAGGACGGCGCCGGTGACGGCGGACCGCTCACGCTGGCCGGGACGCAGTATGCAAAGGGCATCGGGACGCACGCGCCGAGCTCGATCAGCGTCCGGCTCGGCGGCAACTGCAGCACCTTCACCGCTCAGGTCGGGATCGACGACGAGATGGAGGACCGGGGCAAGGTGAGCTTCAAGGTCGCCGTCGACGGTGTGGTGAAGTACACATCGGATCTGCTCACCGGAACCTCTCCCACCGTGCCCGTCGCGGTGGACGTGACCGGCGGCCAGAACCTGACACTGCAGGTGACCGATGCCGGTGACGGTGTCACCAGCGACCACGCCGACTGGGCCGACGCGCGGCTGACCTGCAAGGACTCCTGACCGAAGGGGCAACGACCCCACGCGCATCCGTCTTTCGGCTGGACTTTCCCTGAGACCACCCCCGGAACCCACCTGCCCCCGCTAAGGGGGAACAACAGGTGGGTTCCGGTGGCAGTGGGGCCCTCCGGCATGACACGCTTCGTGCTGGCACGGCCGTGGCCCCCTCCCATGGTGGTGCCAACGCCACCATTCAAGTGGTGCCAACACCATCAGTTCTGGTCCTCGCGACGGCTACTTTCGAAGCAGTCAGAGTCGTTGCCGGGCAGCTGTTCAGAGAGGGCGCGTGGGAGTCATGGTTGCGACATACCTGAAGAAATGGGTCGGCAGCCGGTTGCTGAGCAGGACCAGTCGCAGGGGTGGTCTGGACCTGTCGAAGATGAAGATGTTCCCCCGCCAGGTGTCGATGCCGCTGCGCCGCGAAGGTCTCGACCCGGTGCCGGAGATGCAGCGGATCCGCGAGACCGCGCCGGTGCACAAGCTGGCCCACCTGTTCGGCATGAACGTCTTCATGGTCAGCGGGTACGCCGAGGCCAAGGCCGTGCTGGCCGACAGCACGAACTTCAGCAACGACATCCGACCGCTGGTCGGCTCGGACCCGAACAAGCCGTCCGAGGGCATCGGCGGGCTGGGCTTCACCGACCCGCCGGACCACACCCGGCTGCGCAAGCTGCTCACCCCGGAGTTCACCAAGCGCCGGCTGGCCCGGCTGGAGCCGGCGATCGAGAAGATCGTCAACGACCAGCTCGACCTGATGGAGGCCAAGGGCCCGGTCGCCGACATCGTCGCGGACTTCGCCTTCAACGTGCCGTTCCTGCTGATCGCCGACCTGCTCGGCGTCGAGGAGGACGACCGCGACCGGTTCCGCGCGCTCGGCCCGGCCCGGTTCGACCTGTCCGGCGGCGGGATCGGCGTGTTCGGCTCGGCGAGCGAGTCGCGCGACTTCCTGTTCGAGATCGTCCGCAAGCAGCGCAAGAACCCCGGCGACGGACTGATCGGCTCGATCATCCGCGAGCAGGGCGACACCATCGACGACATCGAGCTCGGCGGCCTGGCCGACGGCGTCTTCCTCGGCGGGTACGAGACCTCGGCCAGCATGCTCGCGCTCGGCACGCTGGTGCTGCTGCGCGACCCGGAGAACTTCGCCCGGATCCGCACCGAGCCGGGCGCCGTCGACGCGATCGTCGAGGAGCTGCTGCGCTACCTGACCGTCGTCCAGGTGGCCTTCCCGCGGTTCGCCAAGCACGACCAGGAGCTGTTCGGGCACCAGGTGAAGAAGGGCGACCTGGTCGCGGTGTCGCTGTCCGGCGCCGACCGGGACAAGGAGATCTTCGGCCCCAACGCCGAGAACTTCTGGCCCGAGCGGGCGCCCGCCGCGCACCTCGCGTTCGGGCACGGCATGCACCGCTGCGTCGGCGCCGAGCTGGCCCGGATGGAGCTGCGCGCCGCGTTCAGCGCGCTGGCCCACCGCTTCCCCGACCTGTCCCTCGCGGTTTCCGAGGAGCAGCTGCGGTTCCGCGACTTCTCGATCGTGTACGGCGTCGAGTCGCTGCCGGTGCAGCTGCACGCGAGCGCCGGCAGCCGCCAAGCGGCCGGCTAGGGCGTGGCGGTCAGTTCCCCGCCGTAGCGAGCAGGTGCTCGGCGCGGTAGCTCGGTGCGCGGGAGACGAGCGCTGCGATGCGCAGCATCGTGAGCTTGGCTCCCGTGCAGCGAGATGCCGTGCCGAGTGCCGCGCAGTAGGCGGGGAACTGACCGCCACGCCCTACGTTTCACAATCCCTGGTGACGCAACGGATTCGTAAGACTGCGTCAAGTCAGGGGCGGGTAATCGGCTGACCCCGTGACAGCGCGGTGACTCAGGACCACAATGGGCGGTCCGGCTCGACCCTGCGAGCTGGGCCAGACCAGGAGGGCCTGCAGCACGATGGGGATGGACGGGGGTCCGTACACAGCCCGGATCGCGGCGGCGATGACGCTGGCCCAGTCCGGTGGTCACCATGCCGCGGCCGTCGAGATCGAGGCGATCCGGACCGAGCTCGGTCCGGAACCCAGCTACGCGCTGGCCGCCGCGGAGTACGTCCGCGGCGTCACCGCCCACCACGCGAGCGACGCCGACGAGGCGCTCGCGGCGGTCGACGCCTGCCTGGAGGTCGCACGCGCGATCGACGAGCCCGGCTGGGAGGCCAACGCCTTCCCGATCAGGATCATCAACCTCGCCCGCAGCGGCCGCGGCGGCGACACGGTGGCCGACCTGGTCGCGGCCGAAGCGGCCCTCAGCCGTACGACGGACGCCGGGCTCGCCGCCTGGGCCCACACCGGCCTCGGCTACGCGTACGACGTGCTGCGGCTGTTCGAGCTGTGCATCCCGCACTACGAGGCCGCGACGCAGACTGACGCCGACGTGTTCGAGCTGGCCGAGTCGGCCGCGATCGACCGGCTGAACCTGGCCGAGACCTACCTGCGCTGGTCGCACGAGCTGGAGCGGCTCGGCGATCCGTCGTACCAGCAGGAGATCTGGGAGCGACTCGCGTCGGCGGCCTACTGGGCAAGGGATGCCACGCGGGTCCTCGTCGACGACGAGAACCAGGAGTACTGGCGGGTGAGCGCCCGGATCTGGCTGGCCGCAGCGCAGATCGTCGACGACCCGGCGGCCGCTGTGGAAGAGCTGACCGAGTGCCGCGACCAGATCTGCAAGCTGGGCGAGACGGAGCGACTGGCGATCGCCGGCGCCTACCTGGCAAGAGCTTTGGAACAGTCGGGCGAGCTGGACAAGGCCCAGGCCGCTGCTGCCC
This sequence comes from Kribbella lupini, assembly GCF_039529595.1. NCBI lineage: Bacteria > Bacillati > Actinomycetota > Actinomycetes > Propionibacteriales > Kribbellaceae > Kribbella > Kribbella lupini. The sequence continues at coordinate 1,614,158 of NZ_BAAANC010000002.1, forward strand.
GGGCGGTCGACGACCTGATCCCGTTGGCCGATCCGGCGACGCAGATGCTGGTCCTGCAGGTCAGGTCGGAGCTGGCCGCGGTCGTCGGTGAACCAGGAGCCCTTGCAGGGTTGGGCTACGCGCACTCGGTGGCCCGTGCGTGGTGGAAGGAACGGCGGCGCGCGCTGAACGCCGTACTGTACGCACTGGAGGCGCACGACCTGTCCGCGCGCCACGACGCCGAGTGGCACGCGGCCCGGCAGGACCCGCTGACCGGGATCGGCAACCGCCGGGCGATGGACGAGCGGCTCACCGCGGCCCGGGACTCGCAGCGCGCGGTCACCTTGCTGGCCATCGACGTGGACCGGCTGAAGATCGTCAACGACACCTTCGGGCACGCCTGCGGGGACGAATTGCTGCAGGTTGTTGCAAACCTCCTGGTAGAACAGGCCCGGTCGACCGACGCCGTGATTCGATCGGGAGGCGACGAGTTCTTCGTGGTGCTGGACCAGCCGGACGCGAAGGGCGGCTACCAGCTGGCCGAGCGGATCCGGGCGGCGGTGTCCGGGATCGCCGCCGGAACGAGCAAGCCGTGGCTGGCGGAGCTCGGCCTGAGCATCGGGTACGCGGCGACCGCCGAAGGGGTGCCGGTGGACCGGCTCGTCCCCCTGGCCGACAGCCGGCTGTACGAGGACAAACGCCGCCACCGGTGAGCGAACTGAGAGTGGAGGGTGGGTGCGGGAGACGTCGGGGGTGACCGCGCGGATCGCAGCGGCGATGGCGCGGGCCCAGTCGGGCAGTCCGGCCGAGGCGATGCAGGACATCCGGCGGCTGCTGACCGAGCTCGGGCCGGAGCCGACGCCGGAGCGCGCCGCGGCCGAGTACGTCCGCGCCGTCGCGGCCCACCACGGCACCGACGCGGAAGAGGCGCTGGACGCGGTCGACGGCTGCATCCGGATCGCCCGCACCATCGACGAACCCGGCTGGGAGGCGAACGCGCTGGCGCTGCGGATCGTCACGCTGATCCGCACCGGTGAGGGCGGCGACTCGGTCACCGACCTGGTCGCGGCCGAGAACGCCCTGTCCCGCACGCACGACGCCGGACTGGCCAGCTGGGCCCATACCGGACTCGGCTATGCCTACGACCTGCTCCGGCTGTTCGAGCTGTGCATCCCCCACTTCGAGGAGGCCGCCGCGACCGCCAGCGACCCGCTCGGGCTGCCGGAGGCGCCGGCGATCGACCGGCTCAACCTGGCCGAGTCCAACCTGCGCTGGGCCCACGAGATGGAGCGGCTGGGCGACCCGTCGTACGACGAGCAGATCGCGGTACGGCGCTCCGAGGCCCGGCGGTGGGCGGCCGAAGCCAACGAGGCGATCGTCGGGGCGGACCTGCTGGGCTACTGGCCGATGGCCGGGCGGATGTGGCTGGCGGCGAGCAACTGGGACGCCGAGCCGGCCGAGGCGGCGGTGATCCTCAAGGACTGCCGGGACCAGCTCGCCAAGCTCGGTGACCTGGAGCTGGCGGCGATCGCCGGGGCCTACCTCGCCAAGACGTACGCGTCGCTCGGCCAGCTCGACCACGCGATCGAGGCGGCCGCCCAGGCCGGCACCGATCTCCCGCCGACGTCGGACCCACCGGTCGAGGCGCTGGTCCGGCACACCGCCGTACAGATCGTCGCTGACTCAGGTGACGCCGGCGCGGCTGCCGGGCTGCAGTACGCGCGAGCGATCACCAGGGGCTGGTGGGCCGAGCGCCTGCGCGGCCTGTACGCCGTACGGAGCGCACTGGCGACGCACGAGCTGTCCATCCGGCACGACGCCGAGTGGCGCGCGGCCCGGGAGGACCCGTTGACCGGCGTGGGCAACCGGCGCGCCCTGGACGAGCGGATGAGCGCCGCGCTGGACTCCGGCCGCTCGATCGCCGTGATCGCGATCGACGTCGACAACCTCAAGGTCGTCAACGACAGCCACGGCCACGCTTCCGGCGACGAAGTGCTGCGCCGCGTCGCCCAACTGCTCACCGAGCAGTCCCGCGCCGAGGACGTCGTGGTCCGTGCCGGCGGCGACGAGTTCGTGGTCGTCCTCGACAACCCCGACGAACGCGGCGCCCGCGAACTGGTCGAACGCATCCGCACCGCCGCCGAACGCGTCGCGGCGAGCGCCGCCGAGCCCTGGTTCGCCATGCTCCGCCTCAGCATCGGCCAGGCCTCCAGCACCGACGGAGTCCCCATCACCGAGCTCCTCACCGAGGCCGACCGCCGCATGTACGCCGAAAAGCGCAACCGCCGCCGTCAGTAGTCCAGGAAGCCTTCCACGACGAGGTTCTCGATCTGGGGCAGGTACTCGGCGTGCAGGTCGTCGCGGTCGAGGAGGGTGGCCAGGGCGTCGAGGATCTGGCCGGTGCTGAGGTCGCCGTCGCAGGCGCCCACGAAGCCGGCCAGGACGGTGTCGGCCTGTTCGGCGCGGCGCATACCGCGTTGGCGGCGCAGGACGATGGTGGCCGGGTCCTCGGCGCCGGGCGGGCCCGCGGTCTCCTGGACCACGTCGTCGGCCACCTTCAGGTACAGGCCGGTCAGGTCGTCGGGCAGGCCTTCCTGGCGCTCGAAGCGGTGCAGGACGTGCGGGCCGATCGGCTGCTCGATCTCGTACGGCCAGGGCTCGGCGTACGTCGTACCGGCGACGTTGTGCAGGTTGATCCAGCCCATGCCGATCGCCTCCACCTGCTGGTCGTCCAGCCAGGCCAGCCACTCGTCGTACCGCTGCGTGTACTCCGGCCGGCCGTGCAGACCCGCGTCCCGCAGCCACAGCTCGACGTACTCCGCGGGGTCCAACTGCTCGCGCTGCACGGCCCAGCTGGACCGATCGCCAGTCCAGCCGGCAATGCGTTCCTGCCAGTCCTGGCCGCGCACGCAGGTCCAGTTGGCCAGCAGCTGGCACCAGCCGCCGTCAGTGAGGTGCTGCGGCGCCTGCCGAACCAGCTGCTCCACCACAGCGTCGCCGGCGAACCCTGTCTCCCGGTAGGTCAGCTTGCCGTCGCTCGGCGGGGCGATCACGTACGGCGGGTTGCTGACGATCAGGTCGAACCGCTGACCCTCCACCGGCTCGTACAGCGACCCGTCGCGCACGTCCAGCTCGATCCGGTTCAGCGCGGCGGTCCAGCGCGTCAGCTGCAGCGCACGCGGGTTCACGTCGGTGGCGACGATGTGGTTCGCCCGGTCGGACAGGTGCAGCGCCTGGATGCCGCAGCCGGTGCCCAGGTCGAGCGCGCTCTCCACCTTCAGCGGCACGGTCAGCTTCACCAGGCTCAAGCTCGCCGGAGCGATCCCGAGCACGTAGTCGGACCGCATCGGCGCCCGCCGGCCGTCCAGTCCGGGCGTCGGGTCGGCGACCACCCACCAGGCCCGGTCGTCCTCGGCGTACGGGCGGATGTCGATCGCTGCGCGAACCTCGTCACCGGCGGCCGTGACGATGCCTAGGGCAAGCAAATCCGGAAGGATCTCCTTGTCCAGCAGGGATCCTGGCACCGGCCGCTGCAGGAGGAACAGCCGGATCAGTGTGTCGAGCGTGTCGCCACCACTGGTCTGCCGGTACGCCAGCGTGGTCTCGTTGCGCGCCAGCGCCGCGTTGGCCCGGCTGCCCAGCCGCTCGGCGACGCCTTCGACGGTGTAGTCCGCCGTCTCGAACAGTCCACGCAGCCGATCCACCAGACCGCTCGACAGGTCACTCATGGACCCATCCTCGCTCAAGCGGCCCGGGCGGTGCTGTAGAGGATGGTGCCCGACTCGACGAAGTCCTCCGGCACCAGCTCGGCCAGGGCTTCCTCAGCAGCCGCCAGGCACGCCGTACGACGCTCGGCCGGCAGCAGGTCGAGCCGCCGGGCCATCGACCCGATCACCCGCGAGTGGGCCAGGAACTCCGCGGCCGTCGGCTGGTGCCGGAACCGCTCGACGGTGATGTCGACCTGACCGAAGCCGGCCGTGGTCAGCGCGGCCGCCAGCTTCTCCGGGTCCGACGTCACGCCGTTGGAGGGCATCTGCGGCGACGGGTCCGCTGGAGCGCCGTACTCGTTGATCACCCGGACCCACACGTCGTACGCCGGGTGCGGGTCGTGCCCGGACCAGGTGACCGCGCCGAACGACCCACCGGTCGCCAGCGCCCGCCGTACGGCAGCCAGGCCACGTGGCAGGTCAGGCAGGTGGAACAGCACGAACGGCATCACCACGGCCTCCAGCGACCCAGCAGCGAACGGCAGAGCCTGTACGTCGGCCACCACGCGCCCGTACTGCGCCGGTGCACGCCGGATCATCGCCTCGGTGAGGTCCGCCCCGAGCACGCGGGCCTGTGGCGCCAGCGTGGCCAGGTGGTCGAGCAGGCGACCCGGTCCGCAGCCCAGCTCGGCTACGCGGCCCGCGCTGGTCAGCGGCAGGCGGTCGGCGACGGCCTTGGCGTGAACGGCGAGCACGTCGGCCCACTTGCCGTCGTACGTCGCCGCGATGCGCGCGTAGTTGCTCCGGATGTCTGTCACAGGAAGTAGGGAGTCGCCGTCCGGAGGACCTCGGCGAGCTTGGCCCGGACCAGGTCGCGGTGCGGGACCTGGTGCACCGTGTCGCCGATCCGCACGCCCTGATCGACCAGCACGTAAACGGCTCGCAGCGTCCGCATGGTGTTGGTGACCTCCGGGCGGACGCCGTCCGGAGGCGGGCTGCCGAGCGCCCGGCCTGCCGGATCGAGCCAGCCGGTCACGTCGGCCTCGAGCAGGTCGGCGCGGGTCAGCGTCACCGCCAGCGCGTGGCCCAGCCGGTCGTCCTCCAGGTCGCGCAGCACGTAGTCGGTCGGGGTCAGAATCCGCCCGATGCCGAGCCGGAGCATCTCCACCGGCTCCACCGCGAGGACCCGCCCGAGCGTGCCGAGCAGGTCAGCTCCGTGGGCGATCGCGTGCAGCCAGCCGAGCTCCGGGTCGTACCCGCGCAGATCCTCCTCCGCGACGTACCAGCGCTCGAACGGTGGGACCCAGCTCGGCTCGAAGATTCCGACCGACACGATCGAGTCGAGGATCAACGGCGCGAACGTCCGGACCTGGATCTGCGGGTCGGTGAACCGCTCGGCCATCTCGTCGCCGAGCGCGCGCAGCAGGTCCGGGGAGAGCATGCCCTTGGCGATCCAGGTCGCCAGGGTCGCGTACGCCAGCCCGTCGCGCACCGCCGGGTCCGGGGACCGGAGCAGCCCCGACAGCTCCGCCACCAACTCGGGCAACGGTCGGTCGGCCGGAACCTCGAAACCCTCAGCACGCACCCGCGCCCAGTCGGTCATGGGAGGGAACCTAACGAATCAGCTACCCCGGTCGCCAGTCGGACCCGAGACAGAAACCAGCCCGTGGGGTGTCCGGTTTCGCGGACACTCCACGGGCTGTCGGCCAAGACCCCTCAGCCTGGCCGGGTGGTTGGCCGCCGGGTCCCCTGATCCGGCGGCCGTCCAGGGGGTTACGCGTCGCGCTTGCTCGCGGTGAACAGTGCGATCACCAGCAGTCCGACGCCCCAGGCCGCGAAGTAGACGAGCGCCCACCACGGGTCCAGTCCGGTGCTCGGACCGGCCGAGTCCCCACCGGCCAGGCCCATGTCCTGGCCGCCGTTGATGAACTGGTTCGCGTTCGTGAACGGCGACCACTTCTGCAGGTCGTCGCCGATCCTCGGGATCAGCGTCAGCAGGTTCTCGACCAGCAGCGGCCAGAGGATCAGGATCGCGATCGCCCCCGCGCTCTGCCGGATCAGGATGCCGACCGCGACCGCGAAGATCGCGGCGATGCCGTAGACCAGGGCCTGACCGAAGAGCAGCCGCCACTCCGCCGCAGTGTTGATCGCCATGTCGGCGTTGCCGGCCAGCAGGTAGCCGACCGCCCACGAACCCCAGGACGCGATCAGGCCGACCAGCGCGGCCAGTCCGGCGACGACGAAGGTCTTGTTGAGCAGCAGGGCGACCCGCTGCGGAACGGCCTGGAAGCTGGTCCGGATGGTGCCGAACCGGTACTCGGTGGTGACGGCCAGCGCGGCCATCACCATGATCACCATCTGCCCCAGGTTCACACCGAACTGCGACATCGCGGGGGTGACCTGGAGCTCGTCCGCGCCGCTGGCCAGACCGGTGGCCAGCGCGGCCAGCCCGATCGAGAGGGCAGCGGCGATGATCATGCACCACCACGGCGACCGGGTGGAGAAGAGCTTGATCCGCTCGACGTTGATCAGCGACATGTCAGTTGTCCTCCTGCGGCCCGGCGGCCATCTCGGCGGCGGAGACCGGCGGCACCGCCGGGTGGCCCGGTACGGCCTGGGCACCGTCCTGCGCGTGGTACTGGACCGAGTCACCGGTCATCTGCATGAACGCCTGCTCGAGCGAACCGCGCTGCTGGGTCAGCTCGTGCAGCACGATCTGCTGCGACGCCGCGAGCTCGCCGACCTGATCGGTGGTGACGTTGCCGTCGACGTACAGGACCTTGTGGTGGTCCGCCTCCTCGACCCGGGTCACCAGTTGCTGCTGCTGGAGCAGCGTCTGGAACTGGTCGAGCTGCGGGCTGCGCACCTTGATCGTGCTGCCGCTGGCGCGGTCCACGAACTCGGCGGTCGAGCTCTGGGCGATCAGCCGGCCGCGGCCGATCACGATCAGTTCCTCGGCGGTCAGCGCCATCTCCGACAGCAGGTGGCTGGAGACCAGCACCGTGCGGCCTTCCGCGGCCAGCCGCTGCATGAAGGTCCGGATCCAGACGATGCCCTCGGGGTCGAGGCCGTTGACCGGCTCGTCGAACAGCAGGATCCGCGGGTCGCCGAGCAGGGCGCCGGCGATCCCGAGCCGCTGCGACATCCCGAGCGAGTACGCACCCGCCCGCTTGTTCGCGACCTCGGTCAGGCCGACCATGTCGAGCACGCGGTCGACGCTGGTCTTCGGCAGCTTGTTCGAGGCCGCCATCCACGACAGGTGGGCCCGGGCGGACCGGTTCGGGTGCACCCACTTGGCGTCCAGCAGCGCGCCGATCTCGGTCAGCGGCTGCCGCAGGTCGCGGTAGCGCTTGCCGTCGATCCGGACGTCGCCGGACGTCGGGGTGTCGAGCCCGAGGATCATCCGCATGGTGGTCGACTTGCCGGCCCCGTTCGGGCCGAGGAAGCCGGTCACCTTGCCGGGTTTCACCTCGAAGGACAGGTTGTCAACGGCAACGGTTGCGCCGTATCGCTTGGTGAGGCTGTGGGCCTCGATCATCGCCGTACTCCTCGTTCGGTAGCGCGCCGGATGTCAGGGCGGGCAGTCCATCTCAGTATCGAGCCGGGATCTGCCCGGTCGCATCGGACCCGGGACGGATCCGGTGTGTCCACCTGGGGATGGAGTCTTCCGTTCCACCCGCCCGGCAGCCATCGGGCAAGTCCCTGACCGTCCCCCTGAGCATCCCGTACGGCGGGGTCGCGGGGCATCAGCCGAAAGTCGACGCGCCGGAGACGAAAGACCGGGAGTCACTGCCACTTGACGGCGTACGCCGGAAGTCCGGCTGCCCTTTCAGGCAAGGAAAACGCACAACGGCCCGCCGGAGAGCTCCGGCGGGCCGTTGTGGTGGTGCGGGTGGATCAGGCGGCGACGTTCGCCTCGGCCGGGGTGTCGGAGATGACCGACTCCCGGCGCTTGGAGACGATCACCGCGACGGCGATGACGACCACGGCCACGAGGGCGATGATCACCCGCAGCGCGGTGTTGGTGTCCTCGCCGATGCTGGACAGTCCGACGACGGCCGGGGCGATCAGCACCGAGACCAGGTTCATCACCTTGATCAGCGGGTTGATGGCCGGACCGGCGGTGTCCTTGAACGGGTCGCCCACGGTGTCACCGATGATGGTGGCCTCGTGCGCCGGCGAGCCCTTGCCGCCGTGGTTGCCGTCCTCGACCAGCTTCTTCGCGTTGTCCCAGGCGCCACCGGAGTTGGCCAGGAACACCGCCATCAGCGTGCCGGACGCGATCGCACCGGCCAGGTAACCGGCCAGCGCCGAGGCGCCGAGGCCGAAGCCGACGGCGATCGGGGCCGCGATCGCCAGCAGACCCGGGGTCGCCAGCTCGCGCAGCGAGTCGCGGGTGCAGATGTCGACGACCTTGCCGTACTCCGGCTTGCCGGTGCCCTCCATGATCCCGGGGATGTCGCGGAACTGGCGACGGACCTCGTAGACGACCGCACCGGCGGCGCGGCCGACGGCGTTGATCGCGAGCCCGGAGAACATGAACACGACCGCGGCACCGATGATCAGACCGACCAGCGTCGACGGGTCGAACACCAGCGCGTCGGCGTTGAACGCGGCGTCGCCGGCGTCGTTCAGGACCGAGTAGATCGAGTCGGTGTACGAACCGAACAGCGCGGTCGCCGCCAGCACGGCGGTGGCGATCGCGATGCCCTTGGTGATCGCCTTGGTGGTGTTGCCGACGGCGTCCAGCTCGGTCAGGATCTGGGCGGCCTCGCCGTCCACGTCGCCGGACATCTCGGCGATGCCCTGGGCGTTGTCCGAGACCGGGCCGAAGGTGTCCATCGCGACGATGACGCCGACGGTGGTGAGCAGACCACAACCGGCCAGCGCGATCGCGAACAGCGCGACCACACCGCCGCCGCCGACCAGGAACGCGCCGTACACGGCGGCGGCGATCACCAGGGCGGTGTAGACGGCCGACTCGAAGCCGACCGAGATGCCGGACAGGATCACCGTGGCGGCACCGGTCAGCGACGTCTTGCCGACGTCCTTGACCGGCTTGTCCTCGGTGCCGGTGTAGTAGCCGGTGATGGCCAGGATGACCGCGGCCAGCACGATGCCGATCAGCACCGAGACGGTGGCGATGACCCGCGGGTCACCGTCGTTGGCGGCGATCGCCTCGGTCGCACCGGTCAGGTCCGCGAACGAGCCCGGCAGGTAGACGAAGGCGGCGATCGCACAGAGCACCGCCGAGACCAGGGCCGAGATGTAGAAGGCCCGGTTGATCGTGCGCAGACCGTTCTCGCCGGTCCGCGGGCGGGTCAGGAAGACACCCAGGACCGCGGTGACCGCGCCGATGGCCGGCACGATCAGCGGGAAGATCAGGCCCTGCTCGCCGAAGGCGGCCTTGCCCAGGATCAGCGAGGCGACCAGCATCACGGCGTAGGACTCGAACAGGTCCGCGGCCATACCGGCGCAGTCACCGACGTTGTCGCCCACGTTGTCGGCGATGGTCGCCGCGTTGCGGGGGTCGTCCTCGGGGATGTTCTGCTCGACCTTGCCGACCAGGTCGGCGCCGACGTCGGCGGCCTTGGTGAAGATACCGCCGCCGACCCGCATGAACATGGCGAGCATGGCGGCGCCGAAGCCGAAGCCCTCGAGCACGGTCGGGGCGTCACCCTTGAAGACCAGGACGACGACCGCGGCGCCCAGCAGGCCGAGGCCCACCGTCGCCATACCGACCGTGCCGCCGGTCCGGAAGGCGACGCGCATGGCAGGTTCGCGTCCCTCGTCCCGGGCGGCCGCGGCGACCCGCACGTTGGCGCGGGTGGCCAGCCACATGCCCAGGTAACCGATGGTGGCGGAGAAGCCCGCACCCACCAGGAAGAAGATCGACCGCCACACCTTCAGCCAGGTCTCGTTGTCGCCGTCGCTGTGCGCCGGCAGCAGGAACAGCAGCAGGAAGGCCGCCAGGGCGAACCCGGCCAGCGTCTTGAACTGGCGGTTCAGATACGCTGACGCTCCTTCCTGCACTGCCTGGGCGATCGTCTTCATGCTCTCGGTGCCGTCGTTCGCGGCAAGCACCTGGCTGCGGAACACCATCGCGATGATGACCGCAAGTAACGCGATCACTCCGACGACGACCACCAACATGGTGTTGCTCGACGACAGATCCACCGCTTGTACAGAAAGCGCGGACATCCGTCCTCCTTGTAGGCAACCCTCAGGACATGACGGCCCCCGTCCTGCCGCACCCGAAGGGTTGGGGAATACGAAACAACGCCAATCACCTGGCGCGGTGGGTCACTCTAACGGGTCCGGGACCAGACCTGACGACAGGGTGGTCTACGTAACCCGTGTACCCACAGGCGGAAACGTCACCGACGGTAGTGACGGGGACACCGTTTCGGACGGTTCAGATCGCCGAGGCGACGTCCGGGTGGATCTCGAAGACCTTGGTCAGGCCGGTGATCCGGAAGATCTTCAGCAGTCGTTCCTGCGTGCAGACCAGCGACAGCGAACCGTCGTGGGTCCGCACCCGTTTCAGTCCTCCGACCAGGACGCCGAGCCCGGTGGAGTCCAGGAACTCCACTCTTTCCAGGTCGACGACGAGGTCGTACTGCCCCGCGTCGACCAGCGAGACGATCGTCTCGCGCAGTTTCGGCGCGGTGTAGACGTCGATCTCCCCACCCACCTCGACGACGGTGCGCCCGCCCTCCGGACGCGTCGTCAGCGACAGATCCACTTCGGCCTCCGATCCCGTGAACCGTTGCATTCAACCATGTACGGACCGTGAGTAGGGCCGCTTGCAAAACTCTTTCATCCCGGCGCGTGCCGCGTCGACCTACCCCGGCGAAAAGCCGCGTGCATCCGGCGGCGGCGTTCGCTCGTGCATCGCTTGACGGCCTTTCTCCGCGCCGGAGCGGGACGGCTAGGCTCGTCGGCATGAGTGGTGAGGCGGCTGTCGTGCTGAAAAGACTCGCCTCCGGTCCAGACCGCATCGACCGGCTCACTCACGTCGAGCAGGTGCCGCCGAGGATCGGCCGGACGGGCGAATGGCCCCGGTGGGTTCCGCCCGAGGTGCTGAGCCAGCTGGCCGATGCCGGGGTCCACAGTCCGTGGATCCACCAGGTCGCCACCGCCGAAGCGGCGTACAGCGGCAAGCACGTCGTCGTCGCCACCGGTACGGCGTCCGGCAAGTCGCTCGGCTACCTGCTGCCGTCGTTCGCGACGCTGAGCATCGCGCATGCGGCGTCACCGCATCGGCGGGCCGCCTCGGTGCTGTACCTGTCGCCGACGAAGGCGTTGGCCCACGACCAGCTGCGCGCACTGTCGCAGTACAAGGTGGACGGCCTGCGCGCGACCACGCTGGACGGCGACTCCGAGCGGACCGAGCGCGACTGGGCGCGCGACCACGCGACGTACGTGCTGAGCAATCCGGACATGCTGCACCGTTCGGTGCTGCCGAACCACCAGCGCTGGGCCAGGTTCCTCGGCTGCCTGCAGTACGTCGTGGTCGACGAGTGCCACCACTACCGCGGCGTCTTCGGTGCCCACGTCGCCGGCGTGCTGCGGCGGCTGCGGCGGATCTGCGCGCAGTACGGCGCGCACCCGATCTTCATCTGCGCTTCGGCGACTGTTGCCGAGCCCGCCGTGTCCGGCGAACGGCTGACCGGGCTGCCGATGGTCGAGGTGCTCGACGACGGCTCTCCGCGCGGCGGCATCTCCTTCGGCCTGTGGGAGCCGCCGCTGACCTCGCTGCGCGGAGAGAACGGAGCACCGGTACGACGGTCCGCCCCGGCCGAGGTGGCGGAGCTGTTGACCGACCTGGTGGTGTCGGGCGTTCGCACTGTCGCCTTCGTCCGCTCGCGGCGTGGAGCCGAACAGGTGGCGATGACGGCCCGGGACAACCTGGCCGAAGTGGACCCGGCCCTGGCTGAGCAGGTGTCGGCGTACCGGGCCGGGTACCTGCCGGAGGAACGGCGCCGGCTGGAGAGCATGCTGCAGAGCGGCGAGCTCACCGGCGTCGCCGCGACCAACGCACTCGAGCTGGGCATCGACATCGCCGGGCTGGACGCCGTCCTGCTGTCCGGCTGGCCTGGTACTCGCGCATCTCTCTGGCAGCAGGCGGGCCGGGCCGGTCGCGCAGGTGGCGATGCACTGGCGTTGCTGGTCGCGCGGGACGATCCGCTGGACACCTACCTCGTCCGGCACCCGCAGGCGATCTTCGGACGGCCGGTCGAGGCGACGGTGTTCAACCCGGAGAACCCGTACGTGCTCGGCCCGCAGCTGTGCGCCGCGGCGCAGGAGCTGCCGCTGACCGAGGCGGACTACGAGGTGTTCGGCGCCACGACGCCGTCGGTGATCGCACAGCTCGTCCGGCAGGGCCTGCTGCGCGAGCGGCCGCACGGCTGGTTCTGGACCCGGCGGGAGCGGGCTGTCGACGCGATCGACATCCGGTCGGCCGGCGGCAAGACCGTGCAGATCGTCGAGGACCAGACCGGTCGCCTGCTCGGCACTGTCGACGGCGGCTCGGCCCACGCGTCGGTGCACGAGGGCGCGGTCTACGTGCACGCCGGCGAGTCGTACCTGGTCCGCACCCTCGACCTGGAGAACCACGCGGCGATCGTCGAGCAGGCCTCCCCCGACTACACGACGTTCGCCCGGGACGTCACCGAGATCAGCATCCTGGCCACCGAGGCGACCGAGACCTGGGGATCGGCCGAGCTGTCCCGCGGCTGGGTCCAGGTGACGAACCAGGTGGTGTCGTTCCAGCGCAAGCAGCTGGCCACCGGCGACGTACTGGACGAGCAGCCGCTTGACCTGCCGGAGCGGACGCTGCGGACCAAGGCGGTCTGGTGGACGATGCCGGACACCGTCGTCGCCGCCCTCGGGCTGGACGACGTACCGGGTGCCGCGCACGCGGCCGAGCACGCGTCGATCGGGCTGCTTCCCCTGTTCGCGACCTGCGACCGCTGGGACATCGGTGGGGTGTCGACGGCCAAGCACGCCGACACCGGCCAGCTGACCGTCTTCGTGTACGACGGGCACCCGGGCGGGGCCGGGTTCGCCGAGCACGGGTACGCCGCGGCGCGCGAGTGGTTGACCGCGACACGGGAGGCGATAGCACACTGTGAGTGCACGGAAGGATGCCCGTCGTGCGTACAGTCGCCCAAATGTGGGAACGGGAACAACCCACTCGACAAGGGCGGCGCCGTGGCGCTGCTCACCGCACTACTCCGCAGTGAGGCCTGAAGGATCCAGCAGGTGCTGCTGGAAGAGAGGCAGCAAACCATGGCCGTTCTCGGAATCGTCCTGATCGTCGTCGCGGTCCTGTTCGGACTCGGCGTGGCGGTCTCGTCCGGCGCCTCGACCACGATGGAGGTCTTCGGCGTCGACTTCGGCGTCGTCGTGGCCACCGTCTTCTTCCTCGGCGCCGCGGCCGGCGCCGTCCTGATCGTCGGCCTGTGGCTGACGAAGAAGGGACTCAGCCGCGGTTACCGCCGGCACAAGGAGGTGCGCGAGCTGCGCCAGCAGGTCGCCACAGCTCCTGACAGCTCAACCACTTCCGGCTACGCGACGACCGTCGACGGCGACGACACCGCACCCGTCGGCAAGCACGCGGCCGACGTACCGGCCGACGTCCCGCCGGCCGACGAGCGACTGGCCGAGGAGCGGCACACCGTTGCCGAGGGCCCCGAAACCAGGCAGCCGCACTGACCCCGGGAACTGAAGGTTCTTCCGGAGAACGCCGCTTTGTCTCGATCGTGACGCGGCCACCGCACAGCCGCCGCTCGACCAGGACGCAGCGGGATATCGATGCCCTGCGCAACGATTCCGGACTGGCAGTTAGTTGCCAATGGCATCAAGTACCGGCCGATCTCCGTAACCACGATCCAGCGGTCTGTGCCTTACTGGTCGTGGCGTCAACGTCGCGTTGAGTCACCGCCGCCTTCCGGGTCACACCGCCTCCTCACGGGGGACCGACCCGCCGCGCCACCCCACGCGCAAGGGGTGCTGCCGCGGTTCCCGGAACCGGCCCGCTCCGCGCCTCGGGGTCCCGACGACCTGACGCCGCGAGATGGCACGACCTCTGGAGGTTGTCTTGATCGTCCGTAGCATTCTCAGTCGCACCGGTGTCGCAGTCCTGGCCGTCAGCGTCGCGCTGGCCACCGCACTGCCGGCCCGCGCCGCAGCACCGGCCCCGACGGCGGCCCCACCGGGCATCGTCGAGGTCGGCGCGGTGAAGCAGATCACCAGCAGCGCCGACACCCGGTACTGCCTGACCTTCGTGGCCGCCGAGAAGATCCCGATGGCGGTGATGATGGCCTGCGCTCCGGGCAAGGAGGGCAAGACCCAGGAGTGGGTCTACACCGGCAAGGGCCAGCTGCAGGTCGCGATGAGCAAGAGCGTCGGTGGCGCCCTGGCCAAGAGCGGCGCCTGCCTGGACACCGGGGCCGACCTGGTCACGGTGCCCAAGAACGCACCGGTGCTGGTGCTGCCCTGCCGTGACGGCGACGGGCAGAAGTGGAACTACGACGAGTCGACCGGGTCGTTCGTCAACGCGGCGAGCGGACTGGCACTCAGCTCGCTGATGGGTCAGGGCAAGGCGAAGCAGGCCCAGCCGACCGGCACGTCGGCTGCTGTGGGTGCTGCGAACCAGGGCTGGAAGGCCCTGCCGCTGCCCGGTCTCGACATCCTGGGTGCGGTCCTGGCACTCGTGAACGCGCTGCTGGCGTCCCTGGGCCTGGCCCTGCCGCTGCCGATCGCGAACGCCGCGTCCAGCCTGCTCGAACTGGTCCGGGGCAAGACTCCGGTGCCGGCCGAGATGTCGGTGATGCCGAAGCAGATGATGCAGCTGGCCCAGAAGTAACCGCTGCACCCCACAGAAGGGCGGCCCCGACGATGTCGGGGCCGCCCGTTTTCCTTTCAGTTCGAGTGGTCGGTCTGGAGGCCGGAGCCGGTGGACCGGGAGGGTTCCGCTGCTTGCGCGTCAGCGGAGAGTCCGGTCACCGCCGGCGCCTCACCACCAGCAGTCGTGCCAGTGGTGCCAGTGGTGCCAGTGGTGACCCCCACCGAGAAGGCCGTAGAGCAGATCTCCGAGCATGTCCTTCACCTCCGTTTCCAGTGTTCCGAACGCTGCAGACGCTACCTCGCGCCATCACGGTCTGTATCTACCCAGCTACTCTTTGAGACCCAACCGCGAGCGAGCTTTAACTCTTCCGCAATGCGTCCCGGTGGTGCCGGATTTGACGAGATCGGCCGTGACCTGGGATGGCCGCACGAAGTAGCCCAGGGCAACCGGGTAAAAGTCTTCACAAAGTCACCTACGGGTGTAAAAGTGTTCCGGCGTACCTCCCCGCACTTCCCTGCAAGGAGTCCTCCTGATGCGACCCATCTCGCGTGTGATCCCGCCGGCCGCCCTGGGCGTGGCCGCCGCGCTGCTGCTGACCGGCTGTCTGGGGTCGTCGGACTCCGGCAGCGGCGACCAGGACAGCAACCGCAACGCCGACGCCAAGAAGGTCGAGCTGGTGATCGGTGCCAACTCGGTCAAGGGCGGCAAGAACAGCGCCGGCGCGACCTTCACCTCCGACGTCCTGATCCCGAAGTTCGTCGAGGCGCAGAAGGCCAAGGGCGTCGACGTCACCGTCCGCTTCGAGGGCGACGGCTCCGACGACGAGGTCTACAAGCAGAAGCTCGCGCTCAGCCTGTCCAACAAGGCCGGCCCCGACCTGATGAACATGGACGGCATCTGGGTCGGCGAGTTCGCCCAGGCCGGCTACGTGAAGCCGCTCACCGACACCGTCGGCGACGCCGCCAAGGTGGACGACTGGGACGGCTGGAAGCAGATCCCGGACTCGGTGCAGCAGCTCGGCAGCTTCGAGGGCAAGCGGTACGGCGTACCGGCCGGCACCGACGGCCGGGTGCTGTACTTCAACAAGAAGCTGTTCGCCCAGGCCGGGCTGCCGGCCGACTGGCAGCCGAAGTCGTGGGACGACATCCTCGCCGCGGGCCAGAAGCTGAAGACGCTGTCCGGGGTGACCCCGATCCAGATCAACGGCGGCACCGCGATGGGCGAGGCGACCTCGATGCAGGGCGTGCTGCCGCTGCTGGTCGGCACCGGCGCGGCGATCAACACCGACGGCAAGTGGCTGGGCAACACGGCCCAGACCCGCCAGGTGCTGGAGTTCTACCAGAAGATCTACGGCAGCGGCCTGGGCGACCCGGTGCTGCAGCGCGAGGCCAAGGGCCGCGACAAGTCGTTCGCCGAGTTCGCCGCGAACAAGATCGGCATCCTGCTCGAGGGCGACTACTTCTGGCGCAGCGTCGTCGAGCCCAAGGAGGGCGTCGCCAAGATGGCCGACCGCGACACCGCCGTCGGGTACGCGCTGATCCCGGCCTCCAAGCCCGGCGCCGGCGTCAAGGGCCAGGACTTCGTCTCGATGTCCGGCGGTGGCGTGGTCGCGATCAACCCGAACACCAAGTTCCCCCAGCAGGCCTGGGAGCTGCTGCAGTTCATGAACTCCGCCGAGATGGTCGAGGCCGGCCTGAACGGCGCCGCCAAGATCACCCAACGCACCGACGTCAACGCCAAGGTGCTGGCCGGTGACCCGATGCTGAACTTCGTCGCCACCAAGGTGCTGCCGCTGACGCAGTACCGGCCGGGCCTGGCGGAGTACCCGAAGATCTCGGCCGCGCTGCAGCAGGCGACCGCCGACGTGATCGGCGGCAAGTCCCCCGCCGACGCGGCCAAGGCGTACCAGACCGCCGTCGAGTCCGCCGCCGGCGGCAAGGACAAGGTCACCAGCAACTGATGGCGGCCACCACCGAACCCGCGCCGGGTCGCCCGGCGCGGGTGCGCGGGCCGGCCCAGGACGTCGCGGGGCTCGGCGTAGGCCGGGCGCTCGGCTTCGTCGCGCCCGCGCTGCTGCTGATCGGCGCGTTCCTGGTCTTCCCCGCGGTCTGGACGATCTACATCGGCATCACCAACTACCGGCTCACCGGGGTCGAGGCCGTGTCGCCGTCGATCGTCGGGCTGTCGAACTACACCAAGGCACTGAACGACGCGCTGTTCCACAACGCGTTGTGGCTGACGCTGCTGTTCGTGCTGGGTTCGGCGATCATCGGTCAGAACATCCTCGGCTTCGCGCTGGCGTGGACGATGCGCAAGGCGCGGCCGGCGGTCCGCCGTACGGTCGAAGGCCTGGTGCTGCTGGCCTGGATCCTGCCGTCGACCGTCGTCGCGTACCTGTGGATCGCGTTCTTCGACCGCGACACCGGCACGCTGAACAGCATCCTCGGGCAGCAAGGGACAGCTTGGCTGATCGAGTACCCGATGGTCTGCCTGGTGCTGTTCAACACCTGGCGGGGTACGGCGTTCTCGATGATGCTCTACTCGTCCGCGCTGCAGGCCGTCCCGCCGTCGCAGCTGGAGTCGGCGCGGATGGTCGGGGCATCTGGTTGGCAGACGCTGCGCGACGTCGTGTTCCCGCACATCCGGGGCCACGTGCTGACCAACACGCTGCTGATCTCGCTGTGGACCGCGAACGACTTCTCCCCGTTCCTGCTCACCAAGGGCGGCCCGAACCACGAGTCCGAGACCGTGCCGGTCTACATCTACAACGTCGCGCTGCAGGGCGGTGAGCTCGGCTACTCGTCGGCGATCTCGTTCCTGCTGCTGATCGCGAACCTGCTGGTCGCGCTGCTGTACCTGCGACTGCTGAGGAGGCGCTCGTGAACCCGCTGCCTGCGCCCGCCGGCCTGAGGAGGTGCTCGTGAACCCGGCGTACGTCGTACGGCGGATCGGCTTCTACGTGCTGATCTGCGCGATCACCCTGTTCTTCGCGGTCCCGATGCTGTGGATCGCGTCGGCGCCCTTCGACGCCTCTCCCGGCCTGGGCGTGCGCTGGCCGGACTGGACGCTGGACAACGTCCGCAAGACGCTCGACCACCCGTACGCGTTGCACTCGATGGTCAACTCGCTGCTGATCTGCGTGACGACCGCCGTGGCCGTCACGGCGTTTGCCGCTTTGGCGTCGTACGCGCTGTCGCGGGTGCGGATCCCGGGCCGGGACGCCTTGCTGTACGGGCTTCTGCTGCTGTCGTCGGTGGTCACCGGGACGGCGGCGATGGTGCCGATCTTCGTGATGATGTTCCAGCTCGGGCTGATCGACTCCCGCTTCGGCGTCGCGCTGGTGATGACCGGCGGGTTGTTGCCGGCGGCCATCTTCATCCTGAAGGACTTCGTCGATGCCGTACCGAAGTCGTACGAGGAGTCCGCACGGGTGTTCGGTGCTTCCACCGGCCAGATCCTGCGCGACGTGGTGCTGCCGGTCGCCCGGCCCGGCCTGGCCACGATCCTGGTCTGGGCGTTCGTGAACTCGTGGGGCAACTTCCTGGTGCCCTTCCTGCTGATCCGGTCGATCGACAAGCAGCCCGGCGCGGTGCTGCTGCAGACCTTCACCGACGAGGGCGGCAGCGCCAACCTCTCGGTGATCCCGGTCTTCTCGTTGCTGTTCTCGATCCCGGTCGTCGTGCTGTACCTGTTGGTGAACTCGAGGTACGGGTTCCGCTTCCACGGAGGAATCAAGAGCTGATGGCTGGCATCGACATCGAAGGCCTGGCGACGGTCTACCCGAACGGCGTCCGCGCCGTCGACGGACTGGACCTGAGCGTGGCCGACGGCGAGTTCTTCGCCCTGCTCGGTCCGTCCGGGTGCGGCAAGACGACCCTGCTGCGGACCATCGCGGGCCTGGAGAACGCCTCCGAGGGAACCGTCCGGATCGACGGCGCGGACGTGACGCGGCTCGAACCCGGGAAGCGTGGGGTGGCGATGGTCTTCCAGGACTACGCGCTGTTCCCGCACATGACCGTGTCGGAGAACATCACCTATCCGCTGAAGGTCCGGCGGGTCGCCGCCACCACGCGGGCCTCGGTCGCGGAGAAGACCTCCGCCGAGCTGTCGCTGCAAGGGCTGCTCGAGCGTCGTCCGGGGCAGCTGTCCGGTGGTCAGCAGCAGCGGGTCGCGCTGGCGCGGGCGATCGCGTCCGAGGGCAAGGTGCTGCTGCTCGACGAGCCGCTGTCCAACCTGGACGCGCGGCTGCGACTCGAGGCGCGGACGTTCCTGAAGAAGCTGCAGCGGGACCTGGGGATCACCACGGTCTTCGTCACCCACGACCAGGCCGAGGCTCTGGCGTTGGCGGACAAGATCGCCGTGATGCAGACCGGCAAGCTGGTCCAGCTCGGTTCTCCACGCGAGGTGTTCGCCCGCCCGGCGAACACCTTCGTGGCCAACTTCATCGGGTCCACGCCGATGAACCTGCTGGAAGGGGAGGTCGGCGCCACCGACGGCATCACCGCTCCGGCCGACGGCTCGGCGTACGGCGTGGTGGAGGTCGCCGGCGGGCGCTTGCCGGCAGCAACCGGCTCGGTCCCGGCCGGCGCGAAGGTGACGGTCGGCATCCGGCCGGAGTACCTGACGCTCTCGACCGGCGACGCCACCGGTCCGTCGATCCGCGGCACTGTGGTCGTTGCCGAGAACCTCGGTACGTCGTCCCTGGTGTCCGTCGACTGCTCCGGCACGTTGATCGGCGTCACCGTGCCCGAAGAGGACGAACCCGCCCCCGGTACTCCGGTCAGCCTCACCGCTCCGGCCCAACGGGTCCTTCTCTACGACCAGGACTCCGGTGAGCTCCTCGCCCGCCAGCCCACCCCCGCCGACTCGGTCGGTGCCGGCTCCCGCTCCGAGTCCGGCTCTCGCTCCGCGTCCGGCACTCGCTCCGGCCCCGGTGAGGTGGCGGACGCCTGATGGCTGTCACTTCCTTCAAGCGCCGTTGGACTCTCGACGACCGGGCGGAGTCGGTCTGGCACTCGCTGCCGGTCGACATCCCGCCCGGCTGCGAGGGCCTGCTCGTCACGCTGACGGTTCCTTCGGTGGACGGCGTAGTCATCGACCTCGGCTGCGAGGGCGCCGGCGGCTGGCGCGGCTGGTCGGGCGGCGCTCGCCAGACCTTCGCCATCACGCCCACCGCGGCGACTCCCGGCTACCTGGCCGGCGAACTCGAACCAGGCACCTGGTGGGTCGTCCTCGGCCTCCACCGCCTCCCGGTCGAGGGCGCCGAACTGATCGTCGAAGCCGTCACCGGCCCGGTCTCCGTCGTACCAGGGCTGGACGAGTACGCCGCAGCAACGGCAGCCGTCGCCGTACCGGCTCGCCCACCGCGCCGCACCCTCCCCGCCGCCGACGGCCTCCGCTGGATCGCGGGCGACTTCCACGCCCACTCGCTGCACTCCGACGGTTCCACCCCGATCGCAAACCTCGCCGCCCTCGGCGTCGCCGCCGGCCTCGACGTACTGGCCTGCACCGACCACAACACCGAGGCACACCACCTCGAACTCCCGTCGGTAGGCAACCGCTTCGGCATCGGCCTGATCCCCGGCCAGGAAGTCACCACCGACACCGGCCACGCCAACGCCTTCGGCGCCATCGGAGTCATCGACTTCCGCCGCCCAGCCGCCGAGTGGGTCCCCGAAGTCGCCCGCCGCGGCGGCCTCCTCTCGATCAACCACCCCCTCAGCGGCGACTGCTCCTGGCGCCAACCCCTGTGGGGCACTCACCCACCCCTGGCCGAAATCTGGCACTCCTCCTGGCTGGACCGCCGCTGGGGCGGCCCCATCGCCTGGTGGGAGTCGTGGAGCCTGTCCACCACCCCCATCGGCGGCAGCGACTGGCACAACCCGTCCTCCCTCTCGTTGCCCGGAGCCCCCACCACCTGGCTGGCCGTAGACGCGGATGCCGAAACCCCCGACGAGCTGGTCCCCGCAGCCCTGGAAGCCCTCTCCGCCGGCCGCACCGCCATCTCCGCCGGCTACAACGCCCCGGTAGTCCTCCGCAACGCCAACGAGTTCGTAGTCCTCGACGCTCCCAACACCATCCTCATCGCCCCCGACGGCACCCGCCGCCCCATCCGCACCCCCACCGAAACCCTCCCCGCAAACCAACCAGGCGGCCACGTACTAGCCACCCACGACGGCGAGTTCATCTCCGTCACGCACTAGCTGCCCAGGCCACCCACTACCCGCTTGCCTTGAGTCAGTCAGACCACGAGCCCCGTCTCCGCCCGGTTCCGGCCCCCCGGCCTCTGCGCCACGCCCCGCCCCACCTTGCAGAACCCACAGGCCACGCCCCGCCCCACCTTGCAGAACCCACAGGCCACACGCCGCCCACCCCGGAACCCACAGCCCACTCCACGGCCCATCTCCGGCCCATCCCCATAATTCTTCCCGGCCGCCGCAACCTCACTGCAGACAACCGAGTCCGGCCGCATCGCCGTCTGTCTCACCCGGCACCTCTTCACCAAGCCCACAAGGCGTCTTGGCGTACCGCGCGGCTCCTCGAACGAACCTTCGTGTGCCTGCCCAGCTGGAAGAAAGAGCGGATGCACAGACCACCATCAGAGAAGTGACGGGGTGGGTGGATAGCGATCTGGTCGCAATCTGGTAGAGATACCGCGTTGATGTGGACGGCATCCGTCAGCTGGATCCATGATCTTCAACCGAAGTCCTGCTCATCCTCCCGGACGCACTTCCCCGGCGCCCGGACGGAACCCCGGAGGCTCGTTTGCCCGACCGCATCCGGCTGCTGCTGGTCGACGACCAGATCCTCAGCCGAGGCGTCCTCAGAAGCGGTCTGGAACGCGAACGCGACCTCGAGATCGTCGCCGAACTGAAGCGCTCCGACGACGTCGTCGCGGCCGCCAAACGGCACCGCGCGAACATCGCCCTGCTCGACGCCGCCGGTTCCGGCCACGACAGCATCACCGTCACGACCCAGCTCCGCACCTCGATGCCCGAGTGCCGGGTCGTCATGCTCACGACGTACGGCCGCCCCGGCCATCTCCGCCGAGGCCTCGAAGCCGGCGCCAAAGGCTTTGCCCTCAAGAACAGCCCCACCCCCCAACTGGCCGACGCCGTACGCCGGGTCCACCTGGGCCTGCGCGTGGTCGACGCCAACCTCGCCGCCGAGACCCTGCACTACACCCAAACCCCTCTCACCGAAGGCGAAACCACCACCCTCCGCGCCGCCCGCGAAGGCGGCACCGTCGCCACCATGGCCGAAAAACTCGCCGTCTCCGAACGCGTCGTCCGCACCCGCCTCTGGTCCGCCATCGGCAAAACCGGCGCCCGAACCCGAGCCGACGCCATCACCATCGCCGAACGCAACGGCTGGCTCTACGACTGATCCCTCAGCAGCCCGGCCCCAGCGCCCTTGCCAGCACCGCGAGGTCGTCGATCGATGGAGCTGAGTACGCCGCCGTCTAGCCCGAGCGCGACGCGAGCCCGAACTTCCCGCACGTCCCCTTGCCACCCACAACAACCGTCCGCCTCGAGGAACCGGTGGGCTGGGCCGCCAGTGTGGACGACCTTCCGTACAAGTGGTCCACAGCACGCGTTCGCGGACGATCAGCTGCCTAGCACCGTCGCACCACCGGCATCGGGCACGGGCCCGGCCCAGGGCCTGCAACCTCCACAGCTTCGTACAAGCCCACGCCATTCGGGGAAGCGGGAACACGCGGCTGGCGGACCGGTGGGCTGGCGGGCTGGCGGGCTGGCGGGCTGGCGGGCTGGCGGGCTGGCGGGCTGGCGGGCTGGCGGGAGCAGCCTCGCTCGGCGGGCTGGCGCGCAAGCGGGCCAACAGGCATGCAGGGCAACGAACAGGCTCCCGGCCTGCGCTCGCCGGATTGCCGTCCGTACGGCGGGATCGGCGGTCCGGGTCTCGCGCAACAGTCGCGGCTGGCAGGCGCCAGCCAGGCGCCGACGGCCAAGCGAAACCCCGCACCCGTCCAGCAGGAGCTGCCAATGGAACGGGCCATCGCCGGGCCTGGTCCTGATCGCCAAGTGGACGGCCGTTCGACGCGAAAGTGGCGGACAGGCGGTTCGGCCAGCAGGCGGGTAGATGCGGGCTGCCGGGCTGACAGTGGGTTGAGCGGCATTGGGCTGGGGTGGGTGGTGATGCGGCCGGACTCGGTTGGTTGGGGTGAGGTTGGGGCGGCCGGGAAGAAGGACGGGAGTAGGCCCGGGGATGGGTGGCCGGGCCGGGTTGACCTGGCGGGCCGCGCTGCCGGCGGCCGACCGGGCGCGTGTCCGCGGGCTGGCGGGCTGGCGGGCTGGCGTCCCGCCGGCTGGCCGACGGCTGATGGGCTGACAACCAAGTGGGTAGCGGATGCCGACGGCAGGCCTGAGCCGGCGTCGCCCGCTGGAGGCGGCTCCTGCGTTGAAGGCGCACGGTGCTTGGGCCCTGGTCAGCGAGGGCGGGCCTGTGGGCAGGGGGCCGGTGGACTGGTGAGCTGGGGCGGCTCAGCGGACCGGTCGGCTGGTGGGCTGGCGGCCCGGCGGACTGGTCGGCTGCTCGGCTGGTGGGCTGGCGGCCTGGTGGGCTGCTCGGCTGGTGGGCTGGTTGTCGACGTCTACGAGGTGCGCGAGGTGCTGGGGACGCGCCGGGGTGACTCTGTTCGACAACTCGACAACTCGGCAACTCGGCAACTCGGCAACTCGGCGGAGCGGTGGCGGGCTGGTTGGCGACGCTGGTGTTCGTGCTGCGCGGCGGGGGCGTGCAGCTTGTGCAGCGCGTTGGGGTTCGGCTGGTTGCGCTCGCTGCCGGGGAGGGTTGGGGGCTGCTGCTGATCACGTGGTGGGGTGCGCTAGTGATGTTGGTGGGTTGTGCTGGGGTTGTTGGGGGCCATTGGTTCGGAGGGTTTGTTGGTGGGATGAAAGGGTGGCAGGTGGGGTGGTTGTGGGTGACCATGTGCCATGGAGAGCGTGTGGTTGACCATGTCTCGGCGGTGGTTGGGGCCGGGGGTTGGGGTGTTGGTCGGGCTGGTGGTTGGGGTGGGGATGGTTGGGGTTGGGCCCTGGGTGCTGGCTTTGAGTTGTGGGGTGTTGGTGGGGGCGCTTGCTGGTGGGTTGGCGGATCATCACGCTCGGACGCAGCGGGAGCAGGTGCGGGCGGCGGTGGGTGAGCTGCCGGTGGGTGTGCGGGTGGCTGCTTATCGGGCTACTCGGCGGGGGCCGGTGCCGAGTGGGGCTGGGGTTGTTGCGGCGGCGGTGAGGATTGCGGAGTACCAGTTGAGCTTGGTGCCTCGGCGGAACTCGATTTATCCGTTGGTTCCGCTTTGGGTGGTGGTCGTGCCAGGGGTGCTTGCTGGTGTGGCGATGGTGCCTGAGTTCTCGGATGTGTTTGTGGTGCTCGGTGTGATGATCGTGCTCTGTGGGGTGGCTGTGGTGGCTCAGGTTGTCTGGGCGCCCCGGCGGCTTCGGGAGCGGCTGCGGTTACTGGGGGTCGAGGAGGGCGTAGAGCGTGCTGGGGCCGGTGGTCTGGGCTCCTAGGGGTTCTACTCGGGCTCTCAGGCCTCGGTCCGCGGTTACTACGGTGATTTCGCGGGCTGGGCTTTCCGTGGCGGCGTTGGCTACTACGTCGACGATGGTGTCGTCGCCTGAGTGAGGGGCCAGGACTACCTGCAGGGGTTGGTCGGGGGTGATGGCGTCTGCGGCGGGGCGGGCTGCTCCTTCCAGGATGACGGTGATGTCGATGTCGGCGCCTGGGCCTTCCTGGTAGGTGGCGAGGTTGGTGAGGAGGCGGCGGGCTGCGCCGGCTCGGTCCTTCCACCAGCCGTCGGGGCGGGAACCGATGACGTTGGCCGCGTCGACGACCAGCAGAGGACGAGGGGTGTTGGGATCGCGGGTCACGTGGTCAGTTTGCCTCCGGGGCGGGGTTGTCGGTGGGACCTGCTCGGGACGTGCTGGTGAGCGTGGGGGCACCAAGGACGCCTAGGTCCAAGGCAATGGCGACCTTGATGGTGGCCGTGTCGGAGGTAAGGGTGCAGGTGGTCAGGGTTGCGCGGTTGGTGGTGGCGATGTCGCGGGCTACGGCGCAGGGGTCGGGTGATCCCGCCTGGATGGCTTGGGCGGTGCTGAGGGCAGTGAGGTCCGCGGCGGATGTGGCTCGGTGGGTGGCGAGGGAGATCGCCGACCAGAGGGTGGCGATGGTTCCTGCGGCGAACAGGAGCATGGCGGTCCAGAGAACGAGGAGGGTGGCGCCGCCTTCTTCCGCACGGGTTCTGGTCATTGTTCTCCTGGTTCGGACTGGAGGGTGGCTTGGGCCTTCAGGGGGACGGCGGGCAGGGCGGCGAACAGGGGCCAGTCGAGGCTTCGGGTGGCTTCGACGGTGACCCGGACCTCGCCGTCGGTGGTGAGGATGTCGATGGAGGCGTCCTTGGGGGCGGCTCTTCGGCCGATGGTTTGCGCGGTCTCTTCGGTTTCTCCTCGGGCTACGGCCCGGGCCACGTCGCGGGCGGCGTCGATGCAGCGGATGTTGGTGATCACCAGTCCGACCGCCCAGACGCCGGCGACGATCGTGGCCATCAGGACCGGGAAGAGCATGGCCAGTTCGGCAGTGACGGTGCCGCGTTCGGTACGGCGTACAGCAACGCGGTGAGGGCGGCTCACAAGGGATGACTCCATGGGACCGGGCGAGCCGGCCCGGACCTCGTGGTCCGGGCCGGTGAGCGCCCTCAGACCTGGACGCCTTCGATGCCCGCCGACTGCAGGGCCCAGTTGATGATTGCCTTGAGCACCGACATCATCGCGTCGGACTTCAGCAGGGCGATCAGGATGCCGCCGAAGCTGCAGGCGGCGACCGTGGCGACGGCGTACTCGGCGGTTGCGGCGCCGCGTTCGGTACGACGGCGGATGCGGAGGAACGCGGATCGTGCGGCCGAGGGGCGGCGGATGGCGACGAGCTGGTGGGACATGGGGATCTCCTGATCTGCGGCCGGGCTGTCCGGACGGCTTACTGACAAGATGCCGTGACGGGAGCCCTTGTACAGAAGGAGATTTCAGGCTGGGGACAACGTCAGCGAACCGCGTCGAGACGGTTCAGCTGCGCGGTGGTCAGCCGCAGATCGGCCGCCTGGACGTTCTCGATCAGGTGGGCCTCGGAGCTGGTGCCGGGGATCGGGACCATGACCGGTGAGCGATGAAGGAGCCAGGCCAGTGCGAGCTGCGACTGGGTGGCGCCGGTTTCGGTGGCGAGCTCGGCGAGAAGCTGTGAGGTTGCGTGATTTCCGCCGGCGATGGGAAGCCAAGGAATGAAGGCGATTCCTTCGGCTTCGCAGTACTTGAGGACGTCGTCGTGAGCCCGGTCGGTCAAGTTGTAGCGATTTTGGACGCTGACGATGTCGACCTGGCGGCGTGCGGTCTCCAACTGGTCGACGGTGACTTCGGACAGGCCGACGTGGCGGACCTTGCCTTCGGATTGCAGCTGGGCAAGAGCGCCCAGTTGATCCTCGAGCGGCACGGCCGGATCGATGCGGTGCAGTTGCAGGAGATCGAGGCGTTCGACGCGGAGTCGTCGGAGCGACAGCTCGGCTGCCTGGCGGAGGTATTCGGGCCTACCGACGGGCTTCCACTCCCCTGGTGACGGGCGGGTGTGGCCGATCTTCGTCGCGATCACCACGCCTCCGGCGTACGGGTGCAGCGCTTCGGCGAGGAGTTCCTCGTTGGCGCCGATGCCGTACGCGTCGGCGGTGTCGATGAAGTCGATGCCGAGCTCGACGGCTCGGCGGGCGACGCGGATCGCCGCGGTGCGGTCGGCGGCCGGGCGATACCCGGTGAGTCGCATGGCGCCGAAGCCGAGTCGGTGGATCGTGAGGTCGCCGATGCGGGTGGTCGGTGTGGTCATCTGGATGCGGTCCTCCCAAGCTGTGGTCGCCTCAGCCTGGACGGACGTGATGATGGTTCTGAAATGATTTAGCTCAGGCTGAATCGAGGAGCGGGCATGCTGACGATCACGTTCACGGTCGAGGACCTGGCACGGACGCGGCTGGCTGTGTCGCCGTTGTGGGAGATCGTCGCGAGTGTCCGGTTGCTGAAGAACCCGCGCGCGCAGCACTTTCATCGCCGCTGGGCGGACGAGACCGGGCAGCGGATCGCTCGGGAGAAGCTGGAACTGGGGTTGCTCTTCGACCTGGTCGATTCGGGGACTTGGTACACGCCGGACTTCCTCACGGCGTCACCGGCGGGTCCGGTACCGGATCTGGCGGCTGAGCTCGGGGCGTTGTCGCGGGTGCCGGCCGAGCAGATCCGGGCGGATCTCGACGTGCTCGCGTACGCGCGGACGCATCCGGTGGGGTCGTTGGCCGAGGCCGGGCTGCCGCGAAGGTTACGGAAGGCTCGGGCGGAGGAGCTGCCGTCGGCGGATGTCGTGGCGTTGTACGACGATCCAGATGCTGGGGTTGCGGTGCTGGTCGAGCAGTTGCAGGCGTACTGGGAGGTGGCGCTTGCGCCGTACTGGGGGCGGATTCGGGCTTTGCTGGAAGGGGATCTGCTGTACCGGGCGCGGCGGTTGGGGCAGGGCGGGCCGGCTGGACTGTTCGAGGATCTCGATGACTCGGTGCGGTGGAGGCAGGGCGCGCTGCGGATCAGGCATCGGCGGTTTCACGGCGTACGGGAGTTGGCTGGGGAGGGGCTGTTGCTCATGCCGTCGGCGTTCGTGTGGCCGACGGTGTACTCGAGCACGATTCCGCCCTGGCAGCCATCGGTGACATATCCGGCGCGAGGGGTGGCGGGGATTTGGGATACGTCGGTACGGCGGGCGCCGGCTGGGGTGGTGGGAGTGCTCGGGCGGTCTCGGGCTGAGGTGCTGGTGCAGTTGGACGTGCCTCGGTCGACGACGGAGTTGGCGGATCGGATCGGGTTGACGGCCGGTGGGGTTTCGCAGCATCTCGGGGCATTGCGGGCTGCGGGGTTGGTGACGGGACATCGGGTGGGGCGGGTGGTGCTGTACGCGCGGACGAGTGTGGCGGAGGGGTTGCTGGGGGCTGGTTCGGGTTAGGGGGCGAGGTCGGAGAAGACGTTGCTGAAGGTGGTGGCGATGGTGGGGACGATGCCGAGGAGGACGAAGGCGGGGAGGAAGCAGAGGCCCAGCGGGAGGACGGATCGGGTTTCTACGGCGCGGGCTTGTTCTTCTGCTGTCCAGCGCTGGGATTGGCGGAGGTCGGCGGACTGGGATTCGAGGGTTGTGGCGAGTGGGGCGCCCGAGCGGAGGGCTCGTTGGACTGCTCGGGCGAAGGGTGCGCAGGTTGGCTCTTGGCGGAGGGTGTCCCAGGCGTCGATGGGGTCGGCGCCTAGGTCGAGGCGGTGTTCCAGTTCGGCGAGGAGAGTGGCGAGGGGGCCGTCGATGGCTTGGCTGACGGTGGCGATGGCTGCTTGGGGTGGGCGGCCGGCTCTTAGGCAGGCTGCTAGCAGGTCGACTGCCAGGGGGAGGTCGGCGGACAGGCGGGCGTTGCGTTTGCGGTTGGCGGCTGGTTCGAGGCGGCTGAGGATTGTTGGGGTGGCTAGGTAGATGGCGGCGGCTGGGAGGAGGCTCCACGGGATGGGGGCGAGGAGGAGTGTGGCGGCTGCGAGGAGGGTTGCCGTTAGGCGGTGGAGGCGGCGGGCTCGGGGCGGTAGTGGGGCTGGTTTGAGGCGGTCTATTAGGCGGCGGTAGGCCGAGTTGGTGGTTGGCGTGGGGCGGCGGAGGCGGCGGGGGCCGGGGCGGCCTCGGGTGAGGAGGGCTACCGCGATGGCGGCGCAGACGGCGGCTGCGGCGGGGTGTGGGGTGAGGGCGGTGGGCATGGGGCTCCGGGGGTTGAGGTTCGTGGCGATGCGGCCGGACTCGGTGGGCGGTGGTTGAGGTTGCGGCGGCCGGAAGTACGTAAGAGGGGATGAGGCCAGGGATGGGGTGTGTGGCGCGGCCGGTGTTCGGGGGTGTGGCGGTGAGCCGGGGTGCTGGGTGGCCGGGGTGCTCGGTGGGCCGGGGTGGGGGTCGTCGCGACCGTCAGGGGGTGGGGGTCGTCGCGACCGTCAGGGGTTGGTGGCTAGGCGGTTGGTCCAGTGGAGGCCTGTTAGGGAGAGTGCGGTGCCTGCGGTTAGGCAGGCGGCGCCGGGGAGGGTGGTGGTCAGGAAGGCGAGAGGGTTGGCGCCTAGGGCGTAGCCGAGGAGGGTGGCGAAGAGGGGGAGGACGGCTAGGAGGCGGGCTGTGGATTTGGCGGCGGCCAGGTTGGTGGTTCGTTGGCGGGTTAGGGAGTCGTCGGCTCTCAGGGAGGTGGCCAGGCGGGTGACGATGGTGGCTAAGGCGGCTCCTGAGTGGTCGGAGACTCGCCAGGCGGCGGCTAGGGGTTTCAGGGCTTCTGCGCCTGGGGTTTCGGCGGCTAGGTGGAGTACGGCGGGGACGTCGCCGCCTAGGCGGGCGGCGGCTGCGGCGGGGCGGAGGTCGGGGCAGGCTTCGGCTGCGCCTTCCAGGGCTTCTCGGGGTGGGCGGCCGGCGGTGAGGTCAGCGGCCAGGAGGTCGCAGGCTTCGATGATCTGGGTGCGTTTGTGAGTGGCTTGGGTGCGGTGGCGGGACTTTGTGCGGTGGGTGACGGCTGCGGCCAGGGCTGTGATGACCACCAAGGTTGTGACCAGGGTTGAAGGGCCGAGCGACAGGCCGATGCTTAGGGCAACTACTGCTGCGGCCGCGAGCGGGATCAATCTTCTGCGGGCTGAGCGGGCCAGGTGGGTTGCGCTGGTGGTGGCTCGGGGTGGGGTCGCCAGGCGGTGAAGGGCTCTGCCTCGGCGAGGGATGAGGGTGAGGACGGCCAGGAGGGTGAGGGCGGCTGACGCGACGGCGGGGGTCATGCTGCGGCTCCGGAGAGGAGGTGGGTGAGCTGGTTGGCGGCGGTGCCCAGCTCGAGGGTTCCTTTGGGGGTGAAGTGGACGGCGGGGGCTGTGGTGAGAGTGCCGGACGGAGTCCGGTTGATGACTCGGATCTCGGTGATGCGGCGTTGGCCGGAGGGCTCTCGGGTCAGGTGGATGACGGCGTGGAGGGCCGAGGAGACCTGGCTTTGGACGGCTTGAGGGCTCAGACCGGCCAGACCGCCCAGCGCCTCTAGCCGTGCCGGTACGTCGGATGCCGAGTTGGCATGGACCGTGCCGCAGCCGCCTTCGTGGCCGGTGTTCAGGGCGTTGAGGAGGTCCACCACTTCGGCACCGCGGACTTCGCCGACGACCAGGCGATCGGGGCGCATGCGGAGGGCCTGGCGGACCAGGTCTCGCAGGGTGATCTCGCCGGTGCCTTCTCCGTTGGGCGGGCGGGACTCGAGGCGGACGACGTGCGGGTGGTCGGGGCGGAGCTCGCTGGCGTCCTCGACGATGACCAATCGTTCGGTGGTGGGGACCGCTGAGAGCAGGGAGTTGAGCAGGGTGGTCTTGCCGGTACCCGTACCGCCGCTGATGAGGAAGGCGAGTCGGGCGTCGAGGAGGTCGCGGAGGACGGCGATGCCTGTTGGAGGTAGGGATCCCGCAGCGACCAGGTCTTCGAGGGCCAGGACTTTGCGGGACGGGACTCGGAGGGACAAGCAGGTGCCGGGGGAAGCGATCGGCGCCAGGACGGCGTGGAAGCGGGTGCCGTCGGGCAGGCGGACGTCGACGTACGGGCTGGAGTCGTCGAGGCGGCGGCCGGCTGCGGCGGCGAGGCGGGTGGCGAGGCGGCGGACGGAGGGCTCGTCGCCGGTGCGGAGAGGGATGCGTTCGAGACCCGAGCCGCGGTCGACGTAGACCTCGTTGGGGCCGTTGACCAAGACGTCAGTGATGCCGGGTTCGGTGAGGAGTCGGTCGAGTGGGCCGGCGCCGATCGCCTCGCGGCGGAGGGCTTCGACGACCTCCAGGACGGTGGAGTCGCCGAAGACCGTGCCGTCGGCGCGGAGGGCCGCTGCGACGCGGGCTGGGGTCGGGTCGGCGCCTTGCGAGGCGAGCGTGCCTCGGACGCGGTCGAGGAGTTCGATGGAGACGGTCATGCGGCCAGTACTCCGGTGAGGCCGAAGAGGTCCAGGAGTTCGCCGGCGGTGCGGCCGAGGGCGCCGCGAGGGCGTGGATCGAAGCGGCCTTTGTCCATCAGGGCGGGGAGGTCGCGGTCGAAGCGGAGTTTGGCTGCCAAGGGCAACGACAGGTGCTTGGCCACGTCGACGGCCGAGAGGCCGCCGAGGCCTGGTTCGCGAGCGACGACTCGGAGGTCGGTGGCGACTTCGCGGAGAGGGCTGACCAGGCGTGCGGCTGCCGCGCAGGAGCGGACGTCCCGGGGGACGACGACGAACGTTGCTGTCGAACGGACGAAGGCTTCTTCGGCGGCCGGGTCGGTACGGCGTGGGAGGTCGACGACGACCAGGTCGCTGCTGCGTTGGGCTGCGCCGAGGACCGAGCGCATTGCCTCGGGCGGGAGGGCGGTGACGTCGGACCGGTCCCACGAGAGGACGGCCAGGTCGTCGACGGTGGGCAGGGCTGCTCGCAGGGCGGCGGCGCTCACGCGGCCAGAGGCGTTGAGGAGGTCAGGCCAGCGGGCGCCGGTGCCTGTTTCGCTGCCGAGGGCAAGGTCTATGCCACCGCCCAGGGGGTCGCCGTCGATAAGCATGGTGCGTACGCCGCGGCGGCTGGCGGTGACCGCGACGGCAGCGGCCAGGGTGGTTGCGCCGGCGCCGCCGCAGCCGCCGACGAACGCGAAGGTGGTGGCGGTACGCACTCCCCCGTCGAGGGTGTCGGCCAGACGGTCGCCAAGGGCGGACTCGTCGCCCGGCAGGTGGTAGACGCCTTCGGCGCCGATCGCCAGGGCGCGGCGAAAGATCGAGGCGTCGTCGGGCATGGCGAGGGGCGGGTGGGACGAGGCGCGGGATGACGGGAAGCCAGGCCCGGCACCGGTGGGGACCCGAAGGGACGGGCTAGCCGTGGCCGCCACCAGCACGCCGGGGCGGCGGGGTGGTTGGGTGCGGGCGAAGGGGTCGACGAGGTCGTGGCCGACGACCACCAGGGCGGCGGACTGCCAGTGGCGGCGTAGGCCCAAGAGGTCCTTCTCGACGTGCGGGGTCACTTCCGCGGCGGCGGACAGGCGGAGCAGGTCGTCCAGCAGCAGCTCGTCGGCAGTGGCCAGCAGGACTGGTTGGGGCAGCGGTGAGGTCTCCATGCCTACAAGGTGCCGTGAAAGCGCATCCCCTCCGG
Source organism: Kribbella lupini (assembly GCF_039529595.1). Lineage (NCBI taxonomy): Bacteria > Bacillati > Actinomycetota > Actinomycetes > Propionibacteriales > Kribbellaceae > Kribbella > Kribbella lupini. Next base: position 1,645,906 of record NZ_BAAANC010000002.1, read on the forward strand.
ACAGTGACGGATTCCCTGTGGACAAAGGCGGTTTGGCGGGTTTCCGTCAGCAGCGGCAACCCGCCAGCACGAGCCGGAGACCGGCAGGCCACCAGGAGTTACCGTTCCTTTCGAAGCGTCTTTAACTAAGTTTCACCCGCGACGCTTCGCGCTGGACACCGTGCACTGCATCAGCTCCGGAGGACCCGCCCATGCCTCGACTGCCTCTGCTCGCCGCCACGGCGACGGTCGCCGCCACCGCCCTGATCGCCGCCGCGGGGATCTCGGTGGCGACCGCCGGCCCACCCGCCGACTCGTCCGCTCCACCAGCCGCACCGCAGGCCACCTCGGGTGGCGTGAAGACGGCGTACTTCGCCCAGTGGGGCATCTACGCCAACGCCTTCTACCCCAAGACCCTGTCCACCACCGGCGCCGCCGCGAAGCTGGACTTCGTCAACTACGCGTTCGCCAACATCCACCCGACCAGTCATACCTGCTTCATGGCGAACAAGGCCGCCTCGCAGGACGAGAACAACCCGAACGCCGGCGACGGCGCGGGCGACGCGTTCGCCGACTACGGCAAGTCCTACGGCGCCGACATCAGCGTCGACGGGGTCGGCGACGTCTGGAACCAGCCGATCCAGGGCAACTTCAACCAGTTGAAGAAGCTGAAGGCCAAGCACCCGAACCTGAAGATCCTGATCTCGATCGGCGGCTGGACCTACTCCAAGTACTTCTCCGACGCGGCCTCCACCGACGCCAAGCGCAAGGCCTTCGTCAGCTCCTGCGTGGACATGTTCCTGAAGGGCAACCTGCCGGTGGTCGACGGCTTCGGCGGCCCGGGCAGCGCGGCCGGGATCTTCGACGGGATCGACATCGACTGGGAGTACCCGGGCTCGCCGAACGGCCACGTCGGCAACCACTACAGCGCGGCGGACAAGCAGAACTTCACCCTGCTGCTGGCCGAGCTGCGCAACCAGATCGATGCCTACGGCAACAGTGTCGGGCGGAAGATGTGGCTGACCGCGGCCACCCCGGCGGGCCAGGACAAGATCGCCACCATCGAGACGAACAAGATCGGCCAGTACCTCGACTACAACAACGTGATGACGTACGACATGCACGGCGGCTGGGACGCCACCGGGCCGACGAACTTCCAGGACCCGCTCTACCAGGCACCGAACGACCCCAGTACGCCGATCCCGCCCGGTACGGCGAAGTACTCGATCGACGGCGCGGTCAAGGCGTGGACCACCGGCGACCCGGCGTACGGCATCCCGGGCGGCTTCCCGGCGAACAAACTGACGATCGGATATCCCTTCTACTACAGGGGATGGAAGGGCGTGCCGGCCACCGCGAACGGCAAGTACCAGACCGCGACCGGCCCGGCCGACGGCGGTGCCGCGAGCGGCAACGTCCCGGGCGTGTCCTTCTACAAGGAGCTCACCGGCTTCGTCGACAACCCGGCGTACAGCTTCTTCGACGACACCACGAAGGCGTCCTGGTTCTACCGCAACGGCACCTTCTGGACCGGTGACAACGCCCAGTCGATCAAGGCGAAGGCCGACTACCAGCACTGCAACGGACTGGCCGGCGCGATGATGTACTCGATGGAGGCGCTCGACCCGCAGGTCACGCTCTTCAACGCCGTCGTCGACGCGGTCAACGCGTCCACCCCCGGTTGCAGCGGCCCGACCCCGACGCCCACGCCGACCCCGACGCCGACTCCCACCCCGACGCCCACTCCTACCCCCACCCCGACGCCGACACCGACTCCCACGCCGACCCCGACCCCGACGCCTCCGACGGCGACCCCGTGGGCTCCCGGTACGGCGTACGCGACCGGCTCGCTGGTCTCGTACAACGGCGTCACCTACCGCTGCATCCAGGGCCACACCGCGCTGGCCGGCTGGGAACCCCCGAACGTCCCCGCGCTGTGGGGACAGGTCTGAGGAGCATCATGAAACCCAAACGTCTTTCGGTGGCACTGGCCGCCGCGGCAGCACTCGTCGTCTCCTTCCTGGTCGCTCCGGCGGCCCAGGCCGCACCGGTCACCGCCGCCTTCACCAAGGTGTCCGACTGGGGCAGCGGCTTCGAGGGCAAGGTGACGGTCACCAACGGCACCAGCAGCCCGCTCAGCACCTGGTCGATCGCCCTGGACTTCCCGTCCGGCTACACGGTCAGCAGCTCCTGGGACGCCACGCGGTCCAGCAGCGGCCAGACCCACACGTTCACCCCGCCCAGCTGGGCCGGGCCACTGGCTCCGGGAGCCAGCATCACCTTCGGCTTCAACGGCAACCCGGGCAACTTCCCGGGCCTGGCAGCCTGCCGACTCAACGGCGGCTCGTGCAGCGGCGGTGGCGGCGGCACTGTGCCCGGCGCGCCGTCAGGACTGACCGGTACGCCGGCCGCAACCTCGGTCAGCCTCTCCTGGTCCGCAGCCGCCAACGCCACGAGCTACAACGTCTACCGCAACGGCACCAAGGTCGGCAGCCCGTCCGGTACGTCGTACACGGACTCCGGTCTGACGGCGAACACGACGTACAGCTACCAGGTCAGTGCGTCCAACAGCGTCGGTGAGGGCGCCAAGAGCGGCACGATCTCCGTCAAGACCACCACCGGTGGCGGCAACGAGAACCCGGCCCGCCGAGCGGCGCCGTACCTCTACATGGGCTGGGGCAACCCGCCGAGCCCGGCCACGGTCATGAACGCCACCGGCATCAAGTGGTTCACGATGGCCTTCATCCTGTCGTCGGGCGGCTGCACCCCGGCCTGGGACGGCGCCCGCCCGCTGCAGGGCAGTGCCGATGCCACGGCGATCGCCCAGATCCGCGCGGCCGGCGGCGACATCGTCCCGTCGATCGGTGGCTGGAGCGGTAACAAGCTCGGCCCGAACTGCAGTACGCCGGAAGCGCTGGCCGGCGCCTACCAGCAGGTGATCAACGCCTACAACCTGAAGGCGATCGACGTCGACATCGAGAACAGCGACGAGTTCGAGAACGAGGTCGTCCAGGACCGGATCCTGAACGCGCTGAAGATCGTCAAGCAGAACAACCCCGGGATCCAGACGATCCTCACCTTCGGCACCTCGACCACCGGCCCGAACTACTACGGCAACCGGCTGATCGAGCGGTCGCAGGCGCTCGGCGCGAACATCGACATCTTCACGCTGATGCCCTTCGACTTCGGCAGCTCGAACATCTACAACGACACGGTCGGGGCGTCGCAGGGCCTGAACAACAAGCTGAAGGCCGTCTTCGGCTGGACCACCGCGCAGGCCTACGCCCACCAGGGCATCTCCGGCATGAACGGTCTGTCCGACCAGCAGGAGATGACCACCACGCAGACCTGGCAGAACATCACCAACTGGGCCAAGAGCAACGGCCTCGGCCGGCTCGCGTTCTGGTCGGTGAACCGGGACCGCGGTTGTGCCGGTGGCGGCGTGGTCTCGAACTGCAGCGGCATCGCGCAGCCGGACTGGGAGTTCACCCGGATCACCGCCGGGTTCTGACCGGTACGCACCGGGGCAGGAGAGAGGCACTCTTCTGCCCCGGTGCGGCGGTCACGACCGGGCTCCAATCTGGGGAGACCGTGTACCCGGCCGGGTCTGGGTCAGCCCGCTTCGATCCCCTGCACGATCAGCTCGTTGCGGGCGTCCTGGCCGAGCGGGACGGTGGTGTGCACGCCGTCTTCCAGGTACGCCGTGAGGCGCGAGATCTTGCCGGCCAGGAACTCCGCCCAGTGCACGATCCGCAGGTTCGGGTGCCGGCGCTGGGCCTCGGACAGCTGCAGGTTGATCCAGCCGCTGTTGCGCTGGTCCGCGAGCCGCACGTCGGCCGCGACCGAGGTCCGGGCCGCCTGCACGTTCACCCAGAACACCTTCCGGGTCGGTCCCGCCAGGGCCATCGTCCGATCCACCTGGGCGGCGAAGACAGGTGGCGTAAAGATGTCATTCGTACCTGTTGCCATCAGGATCCGCGACGGCAACCCGTACGTCGTCTTCCACGACTCCAGGGCGTCGACGGCGGGGGTCGTCGGCCGTCCCGACCAGTTGTGCACGGCCAGCGGTACGCCGAGCCGGCTCGCGATCAGGGTGGCCAGCGACTTGCCGTCCTGCACCGAGATGCTGTCGCCGAACATGAACAGCCCGTTGCGCTGAAGCGTTGTATTGATGAGTTCCGGCGTCGCGATGGCCTTGTTCAGGCCCTGCCAGTCACCGAGGTCGCCCGACCCGTACCCGCCGGCGAAAGCAGTCTCCGCGGACACGACGGTCGAGCCCGCCACCACGGCACCCGCCAGGAACAGCTGTCGTCGACTCGGTCTCATGCGGGCAGCCTGGCAACCCGCAGCCGCTCCCGGCAATGGTTCTGCACGTAGCTGCAGCTCTGGGGTGCGTGGCTACGCTGATTGACATGCAAACGATCCACCTGCGGTACTACGGCGACCTGGCCGCCGACAGCGCTGGTACGACGGACGAACGGCCGCCACTGGTACTGCTGCACGGGCTCGGTTTCGACCGCCACCAGTGGGCTCCGATGCTCCAGGAGCTCGCCGTGCTCGACCCGGACCGGCGGACGGTCGCCTTCGACCTGCCCGGACATCTGGACTCCCCCGCACAGCCGTCGTACGACCTCGGTGACGTGGCCGACGTCCTGCACGGAGCGGTGGTCGAGGCCGGGCTGCACAAGCCGGTCCTGGTGGGCCACTCGATCGGTGGAGCGCTGGCGACGATCTACGCCGGCAAGTACCCGACGGGCGGCGTGGTCAACGTGGACCAGCCGCTGCTGGTCGGCCCGTTCAAGGACGTGCTCGCGCAGCTGGAGCCGACGCTGCGCAGTCCGGCGTACGGCGAGGTCTGGGACCGGATGCTCGCCGGGATGGGCATCGAGCAGTTGCCGCAGGCGGCGCAGGAGCTGATCCACGCGTCGACCCCGCCGACCCAGGAGCTGCTGCTCGGGTACTGGCGTGAGGTGCTGGAGTCACCGGCCGAGGTACTCAAGGCCAAGCGGGAAGCGGATCTGCACGCGATCGACGCGCCGTACGAGTACGTGACCGCCAACGAGCCGCCCGCGCCGTACCGGCAGTGGCTGGAGGCCAACAAGCCGGGCGTGCGGATCACAGTGCTCCCCGGCAGCGGCCACTTCCCGCACCTGGCTCACGCGGGCGAGCTGGCGAAGTTGCTGGCCGGCTGAGCCTCGACGAACGCCCGGAACCGCTCAGCAGCTGGTGACAGCGTCCCGCGCAGTCGCCAGCTGAGTCCGATGTCCCGACGAGCCCGTACGCCGGCCAGCGGCACCGGCGTCGCTCCGCTGTCCGTTCCACGGACCGCCCCACCAGGCAGTACGGCGACGCCCAGTCCCGCACCCACCAGCCGGTCGATGGTCGTCAGGTCGGTCGACTCGAACGCCACCGACGGCGTGAACCCGGCAGCCTGGCACAGCTCGTCGGTCAGCCGCCGGAACCCGAAGTCCGGACGCAGCCCGATGAACGGCTCGGTCGCCGCCTCGGCCAGATCGACCCGCTGCCGCCCGGCCAGCGCGTGCCCCGGCGGCACGTAGAGACACAGCCGCTGGCGCTGCAGCAGATGCCAGCCGAACACAGCGGGATCCGGCCGAGGGCCGGTGATCGCCAGCTCGGACTCCCCCGCGGACAGGTCCTGCACGATGTCGTGCGACGCCTGCTCGCGCAGCGCGAAGCGGATCGTCGGAGCGACCGCCCGGAACGCCTTCAGCAGATCCGGTACGACGCCCGTCGCGACCGAGTGCAGGAACGCGAGCCGAACGGTGCCCGAGTCGGGATCGACCAGCGTGTCGATCCGCTGCCGCGCCGCGTCGACCGCCGCCGTACCGGCGCGGGCCGCCTCCAGCACGATCCGCCCGTACGGGTTGAGCCGCAGGCCGCGGTGCTCGCGCCCGAACAAGGGCACGCCGAAGGCCGTCTCGACGCGGCGCAGCGAGCGCGACAGGTTCGGCTGACTCGTGCCCAGAGCAGCGGCCGCAGCGGTGAGGTGCTCGGCCTCGGCCAGCACCACGAACCAGCGCAGATCGTCCACATGCATGCAGAAAGCGTATCGATTGCCGTCGACCAAGACATTTTACGTATGCACCTGGATCTGGCACCGTCGAAAGCATGGAGGAGACCTCGACCAAGGTGATGGGCCATCGCCCAGGCACCCCGGGGTACCGCAGGCTCTCCACAGCCCTGTTCGCCGCAGGCCTGGCCACCTTCGCCATGCTCTACAGCACCCAAGCGCTGCTCCCCGAGCTGGCCACGGCCTTCGACGTCTCCCCCAGCCAGAGCGCGATCAGCGTGTCCTTGGCCACACTCGGCCTGGGAGTCGCCCTCCTGATCGCCGGCCCGGCTTCGGAGGTGCTCGGCCGGACGAAGCTGATGCGCTGGTCGGTCATCGCCGCCGCGGCGATCGCCGTCCTGTGCGCACTCGCACCCAACTGGCAGACGCTGCTCGCACTCAGAGGCATCCAGGGGGTCGCTCTCGCAGGACTGCCCGCTGTGGCAATGGCCTACCTCCGAGAGGAGGTCCACGAGGACAGCCACGCCAGAGCCAGCGGCCTGTACGTCGCCGGTACGGCGGTCGGCGGCATGACCGGTCGCCTGGTCGCCGGCGGCCTCGCCGACCTCGGCGGATGGCGGACGGCGCTGGGCGGCATCGCCGTACTCGGAGTCGCCTGCGCAGTCCTCCTGATCCTGCTGCTGCCCGAGTCCCGCAACTTCACAGCCACTCGACCGAGCCTGCGACAGACCGGCAAGGTGCTGAAGGACCCGGCCTTGCTGGCGCTCTACGCGATCGCGGCGACAGCCATGGGCGCGTTCGTCGCGGTCTACAACGCGACCGGCTTCCGGCTGGCGGCAGCGCCGTACGAGCTCGGGCCGGGGCTGGCCAGTCTGGTGTTCGTGGTCTACCTGGTCGGCTCGGCGTCGTCGGCGACGGCGGGACGGTTGGCCGACAGCTACGGCCGGCGCGCGGTCGTGCCGGTCGGGTGTCTGGTCACGCTGGCCGGCGTGGCGATCACGCTGACACACCAGCTCGCACTGGTCGTACTCGGTCTGGCCGTGATGACCGCCGGGTTCTTCGCGGTGCACGGTGTGGCCAGCGGCTGGGTGGCCGCGCGGGCGCACGCGGCCGGAGGTGGGACCGGGCAGGCAGCGAGCCTCTACCTGTTCGCCTACTACCTGGGCTCGTCCGTCTTCGGCGGGATCGCCGGAGCCGCCTGGACCCACGCGGCCTGGCCGGGCGTGGCGGCGGAAGCCACGGCGCTGTTCGTCGTCACCCTGCTGCTGGCGCTGGCGCTCCGGCGGGTGCCGAGCCGGGTGAGAAGCTAGAAGCATGACGCGAGCGACAGAAGCGGCGGACACCCTCGGCCTGGCCTACGAGGAGACCCGGCACGGCCGGGTGAACTCGCTCGAGGAAGCCGCGGCCGCCCGCGGGATCGAGCCGGCCAAGCTGATCAAGACGATCGTGGTCCGGCTGGCCGACGACGACTACCGGTTCGTCCTGGTGCCGGGCGACCGCGAGATCGCCTGGCCGAAGCTGCGCACGCTGCTCGGCGTGAACCGGATCTCGATGCCCAGCGCCGACACGGCCCTCGCGGTGACCGGCTACGTCCGCGGCACGATCACTCCGCTCGGCAGCACGCACGACTGGCCGGTCATCGCCGACGAGCGGATCACCGGCACGATCTCGATCGGCGGCGGCGACCACGGCGTCGGCCTGACCGTCGACGCCGAGGCGCTGGTCAAGGCGGTCAACGCCACGGTCGCCGACGTCACGGAGTAAGCCGGAGTCACCGAGTAAGCCGGACGTCAAGGAGTGAGCAGCCCCCGCTGCCCGGCCCGAAGCCCCGCCTGGAACCGGGTCGTCGCGTCGAGCGCCTTCAGGATCCGCTGCATCCGCCGCTCGACCGTCCGCTGCGCGACCCCGAGCCGCCGCGCGATCGCCTGATCGGTGAGCCCCGCCGCGGCCAGCGCCAGCAGCTGCTGGTCCTCGGCCGACAACGGCCCGTCCGACGGCTCGAACGCCAGCGGCGTCGCCTGCTGCCACAACAGCTCGAACAGTCGCAGCAAACCGTCCAGCAACGACGACGGCCCGAGTTCCACGAGTACGTCGGCCCCCGTCTGCAGCAGGCCGGTACGCCGGTCGACGACCACGAGCTTCAGCGGTACGTCGCGCAGCATCCGGCACGACGTACCGGCCGCACGGGCGGCGTCCAACGACGCCGGGTCGACCAGCAACGCCATGTCGTAGACCATCCGGTAGACCACACCACTACGAGCCCGCGCAGGCAGTACGGCGTCGAGCACCACCACCTCGCTCTGCGCAGCCTGCTGCGCCTGCTGGTACCGCTGCGCGATGGCCTCGGCTCCCCGGATCACCGTGAACGGCCCGGACTCCGTCGCGGCCCGGAACTCCGCGGTGAGCACGGACGCGCCGAGCCGCGCCTCGACGATCGCGGCCTGCCGTCGCAACGCCAGGAGCTCGACAGCCGCCTCCGGCACGGCAGGGGTGTACCGGGCCGGGCGGCCCGGCGTACGGGACGCCAGGCCGAGGCTCAGCAGCGACCTGAGGTGCCGAGTGACCCGTGCGGCAGGCCAACCCGTGACCTCAGCCAAACCCAACGTGGTGGATTCCGGCCGGGCCAGAAGCGCCCGGTAGAGCTGCTCGTCCTCCGAGCAGACACCGAGCGCCTCGAGCACCGGAGCGGGGCGGTAGCTGTGCATCAGGGCAGCGAGTGGACGTGCGCGCCGACCTGGTTGGAGAACTGGTTGCCGTTGGTGGCGTCCCAGTTCGTCGACCAGGTCATCGCACCGCGCAGCGTCGGCCAGGTGGTGCTCGGCTTGAAGCTGCCGCAGTTGGTGCCCTTGGTCAGGCAGTCCAGCGCGTTGTTGACGACGGTCGGCGAGACGTACCCGCTGCCGGCCCCACGGGTGGACGCCGGCAGGCCGAGTCCGACCTGGTCGGGCCGCAGGCCGCCCTGCAGCATGATGCAGGCCTGGGCGGTGATGAAGTCGACCGTGCCTTGCGAGTAGACCTGCCCGTTGCAGCCGTTCATCGCACCGGAGTTGTAGTACTGCACGTTGACGACGGTCAGGATGTCCTTGATCGCCAGCGCCAGCTTGAAGTACTCGAACGACGGCGACTGCATGTCGATCGTCTGCGGCGCCATCGCGATGATCAGCCCGGCGCCGAACTGGCTCTGCAGGCTGCGCAGCGCCTGGCCCATGTACTGCGCGTTGACGCCGTTCTCCAGGTCGATGTCGATCCCGTCGAACCCGTACTCGCGCAGCACCGACAGCGCGGTGGAGGCGAAGTTCGTCGCTGCGGTCGCGTTGCCGACCGAGATGGTCCCGCGCTCACCGCCGACGGACAGGATGACCCGCTTGCCGGCCGCCTTCTTCGCGGCGATGTCGGCCTTGAACTGGGCGACGGTGTACCCGTTCAGGCCCGCGCTGTCCAGGTTGAACGTGATACCGCCCGGACGGGAGGCGTCCGCGTCGGCGAAGGCCACCGCGATCAGGTCGTACGCCGCGGGCACATCGGAGATCCGCTGGACCGCGGCACCGTTGTTGAAGTTCTGCCAGTACCCGGTGAGGATGTGCTTCGGCAGCGACGACGGCGGCACGGTCGGACCGTCCGACGTGGTCCCCGAGACCGAGGCCCCGTACGGCGAGCAGTTCCCGGACGGGTCGCAGGCGCGAACCTTGAAGCTGTAGCTGGTGCTCGGAGCGAGTCCCGTCGCGGTCCAGCTGGTCACGTTGCCGACGCTCGTGCCGGCCGCGCTGCCCCGGGCCACCTCGTAGTGGTCGATACCGGAAGCGTCCGTCGCGGCGGACCAGTTCAGCCGCAGCGAGCTCGACGTCGGGCTACCGACCGTCAGGCCACCCGGGGTCGTCGGCGCGGTGGTGTCCGGCGGCGGTCCGGTGCCACCCGGCCCGTCGAGCACCACGTCGTCGGCCTGGTACGCCGGTACGCCGTACCAGCCGTGCAGGTAGATGGTCGCGGTGGTGGCACTCGCGCTGGTCGTGAAGTTCACGGTCAGCTGTGACCAGGTCGAGCTGGTGGTCCAGGTGCTGGGCCCACCGTCGGTGCCCAGGTAGACGTTCGATCCCTTCACCCAGGCGGACAGGGTGTAGGCCGAGTTGGGCCGGACCGCGATCGTCTGGCTGCAGCGGGCGGTGTCACTCGAGGTCGGTGTGCCCTGGAGGGCGTAGGCGCCGGTCCGGGCCGAGCCGCTGACGGCGGCGCCGGTACCGGCCGAGCAGGACCAGCCGGCCAGCGAGCCGGTCTCGAAGGTCCCGTTGGTGACGAGGTTGGTCGCGGCGGAGCCGGTGCCGGGCACCAGCAGCAGACCGACGGAGGCGAGCAGGACGGCGGGGATGATCGCGGCCAGGGGGCGGCGGCTTCGCGAGCGGGTCATGAGACACAAAATGTGACGGGGCAACTACAATGTCAAGACCCTGCATAAAGTGGGAACGCTCTCACGCTCACAAAAACTGAAGAATTTACAGAATCCGCAACCAAACGGCCGGGGCCCGCATCAGAGAGTCGGGGGCGACCTGCGTCAGGAAAGGCGACGGCCCCCGGCGGGGGGGTGACCGGGGGCCGTCTTCGGCCACGGGCTCGGGGGGAGGAGCCGGGGGCCGATCAGGAGGCGACAGTCTGCCACTGTCGAGGAGTATCTACCCCCCGATCCCGGGCTTCACACATCTCAGTTCTGTTGCAACCGAGACGGTGTCCACCGAGTGCCGAACACCCTCGGAAAGGGCGCCCGAACCAGTGTCACTGTCACACTGCTCAACAGTCTAACGGGAGAGTAGGCCACACGAAAGGCCGGGCCCCTCGGCGTTTCGCCGAACCCCGGAAAACGCCCCCTAAACTCGCTCCATGGAGCACCGGCCGGCCGCCTTCTTCGACCTCGACAAGACGATCATCGCCCGCTCCAGCACCCTGGCCTTCTCCAAGCCGTTCTACGCCGGCGGCCTGATCAACCGGCGGACCGTGCTGCGCAGCGCCTATGCCCAGTTCGTCTACCTGCTCGGCGGCGCGGACCACGACCAGATGGAGCGGATGCGGGAGTACCTGTCCGCTATGTGCACAGGCTGGGACGTCGACACCGTCCGGGCGATCGTCGCCGACACCCTGCACCACATCGTCGAGCCGATCGTGTACGACGAGGCGGTGACACTGATCGAGCAGCACCACGCCGCCGGCCGGGACGTGGTGATCGTGTCGTCGTCCGGTGCCGAGGTGGTCGAGCCGATCGGCGAGCTGCTCGGCGCCGACCGGGTGATCGCCACCCGCATGGTAGTTGCCGACGGCAAGTACACCGGCGAGATCGCGGAGTACGCCTACGGCCCGCACAAGGCGACCGCGATCACCGCCCTGGCGGCCGCGGAAGGCTATGACCTGCAGGCTTCCTACGGCTACTCCGACTCGATCACCGACGAGCCGATGCTGGCCGCGGTCGGGCACCCGTTCGCGGTCAACCCCGACAAGGCGCTGCGCCGGCTGGCGCTCGAGCGCGACTGGCCGGTGCTCGACTTCAGCGAACCGGTCGCCCTGGCCGAGCGGACGAGGCGGCTGCACCGCGCTCGCCGGCCGGCCGTCGCGGCGACCGCCGTCGGGGCCGGACTGGCCGCCGGAGCCTTCCTGTACGCCGCCCGCCGGCGGTCCCGCCGGGGCGAGAACTGAACGTCACATCAACTTTCTCAACTTGATCAAGACCCCTCAAACTCTTCCCCCACAGGGGTTTGGAGAGTACAAAGGAATCAGCAAAGGGACTTCGGTCCCGGTAGAGAAAATTGCACGGCAGTCAGGTACCCACGCGGCGACCAGCCCATCCCAACCGGGCAGCTCGACCCAGGCTCGATCCTGTGGCGGCAGACAAGGTGCACGCCTGGTAACCAGAATGACGTGCCAGCGACGGCGCTCTCGCGAGAGAGCGCCGTTCGCACGTCCGGCCCGGAAACCCTTACCGGGTTGGGGAGTTGAGCGGTGACCGTTCCGCGGCCAACGCGATCACCTCGCACTCGCGCAACAGCCAGCTCTGCACGCCGGTCACTCCGCGTACGGCGTAGTCGGTCAGTCCGCCCGGGTACGACGCGCCGAGCTCGAGGTGCCCGACCTCCGGCACCGTGACCGCCACCTGATCGATGCCTCGGGCAACCAACAGGCAGCGCTCGGCGGCCCGCGCGACCAGTCCGTTCGCCATCGGGAACGGCCGCAGCACCGCCAGCTCGGCGTGCACGATCGCCGCGACGACCAGCCCCGGCGCGGTGGTCGGAGCGGTCAGCGCCTTGGCCAGGCCACTCAGCCGCTCCCACATCTCGTCGGCGGGCGGCGCCGGCGGCAGACCGGGGATGTCGTCGGGCAGCGGCTCGCGGCTGGTCCGCAGGTGACCCAACTGGTCTGCCGAGCCGAGTTCGGCCGCTGCCAACTGGTGCAGTCTGGTCCAGACCTGGACAGGAGCGGTGTCGGCCTGGGGAGCCAGCCCCATCAACTCACCGGTCATCCGCACCGCCCCGGCGGACAGCGCGTCGCCCTCTCCCTGTCGTACCTCCTCCAGCGTCGACGGACTCCCCGCCAGCGCCGCCGAGGCATGCGCCCCGCGGAGCAGCGCCTCGGCCGTCGCGTCGGAGCCGACACGCCGCAGGCCGCGGTCGCGGAGCAGGACGTCCACCGCGTCCCGAGCCGCCCGGGCCGCCGACCCGACCCCCTCCAGCGCGGCCAGCGGAGCGAACACATCAGCAGTCATGACCTAGACCCTAGGATGGCGTCCCATGGCCAGCAGCACCGACTCCGCTCCGCGGTTCAGCATCGTGGTTCCCTGCCACGACGTGCGACCGTGGCTGCGGCCGTGCCTGGACTCGGTGCTCGGGCAGTCGTTCACCGATTTCGAGGTGATCGCGGTGGACGGCGCCAGCTCCGACGGCACCGACCGGATCCTGGCCGAGTACGCCGCCGCCGACCCGCGGGTCCGGGCGATCACGCTGACCGAGGACATCGGGCTCGGCCCGACCCGCAACGCCGGGCTGAAGGAGTGCCGCGGCGACTACGTGCTCTTCCTGGACGCCGACGACCTCTACACGCCCGGCTCGCTGCAGGCGCTGGCCGAGCGGATCGACGCGACCGGCCGGCCGGACCTGGTGATCTTCGACTACGAGCGGATCTTCTGGGACGGCCGTGTGGTCCGCAACCAGCGCCACGACGCGTTCGCCCGCGAGGGCGAGGGTGTCTTCACCGCCGCCGAGCGCCCGGTCTTCCTGACCTTCCTGGAGCTGGTCTGGAACAAGGCCTGCCGGCGCGACTTCCTCACCCTGCACGGGTTCGCCTTCACCGCCGGGTACTACGAGGACGCCCCCTGGACGTACTCGACGATGCTGACCGCCGAGCGGATCGCCACCCTGGACCGGGTCGTCGTGCACTACCGGCAGCACCGCACCGGCGGGAACATCCACGCCACCCGGACCCGCCGGCAGTTCGACATCTTCGACCAGTACGACCGGGTGCACGCGTTCATCACCTCCGACCCGGAGCTGGCCGGCTGGCGCAAGTTCGCGTTCGACCGGTCGCTGGACCACATCCTGGCCGTGCTGGCCAAGCCCGAGCGGCTGGACCCGGAGGACCGGGCCGAGTTCTTCCACGCCGCCCACCGGTTCGCCAAGCGCTGGAAGCCCGAGGGGTACGCCGCCGACCGAACCAGTCGCGGGTTCAAGCGCTGGATGCTGATCCACGACGACTACGCGACGTACTCGACGCTGAAGCTGAGCTCGAAGGTGCTGCACGTGCCGAGTCCGCGCAAGGCGGTCGGCAAACTTCTGCACCGCGGCGACCTGGACCCGAACCTGGCGCTGTACGGCGCGTACTGGTTCAAGCAGTACGCCTGCAGCCCGCGGGCGATCTACGAGAAGGCCGCCGAGCTGGTCCCCCAGCTGCGCGGGGTCTGGGTGATCGACGCCGACCACGTCCGGGCGATCCCGGAAGGGGTCGAGTACGTGGTGGCCGGCTCCCCGGCGTACGAGAAGCTGGTGCACCGGGCCAAGTACTTCGTCAGCAACATGAACCTGCCGAAGGAGCTGGAGAAGCGGGACGGCCAGATCCACGTGCAGACCCAGCACGGGACGCCGCTGAAGACGATGGGCACCGACCTGCGGCTGTACCCGCAGGCGGCCCAGGACCTCGACCTGGACGAGCTGATGCGCCAGGTCGACCGGTGGGACTTCAACATCTCCGCGAACCGGTACTCCTCGGAGATCTGGGAGCGCACCTACCCGTCGTACTTCGAGGAGCTCGAGACCGGGTTCCCGCGCAACGACCGGCTGCTGACGGCGACGCTCGACGAGGTCCGGGCGATCCGGGCCGGGTTCGGCTTCGACGACTCGAACCTGGTCGTCCTGTACGCGCCGACCTGGCGGGACGCCAAGGACGCGGTCCGGACCCCGTCCGGCCTGGTCGACCTCGGCGGGGACGGGATCCACGTCGACCTCGACCGGCTGGCGGCAGCGGCCGGGGACAACGGGCGGGTCCTGGTCCGGACCCACTACTCGCTGGCCAAGGGCGCGCCCGAGGCGCACTCCGACCGGGTGGTCGACGTGTCCGAGCACCCGCGGGTCGAGGACCTGATGCTGGCGGCCGACGTCCTGGTTTCGGACTACTCCTCGATCAGCTTCGACTACGCGAACCTGGACCGCCCGATCGTGCTGCTGGTCGACGACCTGGACTTCTACGACAACACCCGCGGGACGTACTTCGACATCACCGAGTTCCCGCCCGGACTGGTCGCGCGGTCGGCCGACGAGCTGTTCTCCGCGCTGCAGACCGGACGGTTCGCGGCGGCCGAGGCGGCCAAGCACCGGCAGCTGTTCCGGGAGAAGTTCTGCGAGTACGACGACGGCCTGGCCGCCGAGCGCGTCGTACGGCGGGTGTTCCTCGGTGAGACCGAGCTGCCGCCGATCATCCCGATGGGCGACCGGAAACCTGCTCCCTCCGCGCACCGGCCGTAGGGCATACTGGTCCGCATGTCGACGAGCCTGGTGACCGCCCGCGGTCGCTTCGGCCTGCGACGACGACGCACTGTCTGAACACCTCAGCCCCTGTTCCAGTGCCTCGTCTTCCCAAGGACCTCTCATGTCCGCTGTCCCTGTTCTGTCCGCGCGGCTGACCGCTGCCGCCACCGCCGCCTTCGGCCTGACCGTCGACCCCGAGCTGCGGGCCGCGACCAAGCCCGAGTTCGGGCACTTCCAGACCAGCGTCGCCTTGCGGCTGGCCAAGCAGCTCGGCCGAGCCCCCCGGCAGATCGCCGAGCAGCTGGTCGCACAGGCCCAGCTGGACGACATGTGCACGCTCGACGTCGCCGGCCCAGGTTTCATCAACCTGACCCTGTTGCCGAGCACGTTGGCGGCGGGCGTCAACGAGCTGCCCGAGAGCCTGCCTCGGAACGGGCGGACCGTCGTCGTCGACTACTCGCAGCCCAACGTCGCCAAGCAGATGCACGTCGGCCATCTCCGGTCGACGGTGATCGGCGATGCCCTGTGCAACGTTCTCGCGTACGCCGGGTACGAGGTCGTCCGGCAGAACCACGTCGGCGACTGGGGCACCCAGTTCGGGATGATGGTCGAGCAGCTCCTGGCCGAAGGCACGCCGGCCGAGGGGCTCGATCTGGAGGCGATGCAGCAGCTCTACCAGCGGTCGCGCAGACACTTCGACAGCGATCCGGCGTTCGCCGACCTGTCGCGGCGGCGGGTCGTCCTGCTGCAGTCGGGTGATCCGCAGACCAGGGGCATCTGGCAACAACTCGTGGACATCTCGCTGAGCGAGTTCGACCGGGTCTACACGCTGCTCGGGTCGCCGCTGACGCAGGCCGACGTGGTCGGCGAGAGTGCGTACAACGCCGACCTGCCGGGAATCGTGGACGACCTGCGGGCGGCCGGCCTGCTGACCGAGTCCGAAGGCGCCCAGTGCGCGTTCCTCGACGGGTTCACCGGTCGCGACGGGTCGCCGTTGCCGGTGATCGTGCGGAAGTCCGACGGCGGCTTCGGCTACAGCGCGACCGACCTGGCCGCCGTACGGCACCGGGTCCGGGACCTGCGCGCCGATCGGATCGTCTACGTCGTCGACCACCGGCAGTCGCTGCACTTCCAGCAGATCTTCGCGCTCGCCCGGGCGGCCGACTGGTTGCCTGAGACAACAACAGCCGAGCACGTCGCGTTCGGCACCGTGCTCGGTCCGGACGGCAAGCCGTTCAAGACCCGGGACGGCGGGACGGTCTACCTGGTCTCGCTGCTCGACGCCGCCGTCGAACGGGCCGCCACGCTGCTCGCCGACCTGGAAGGGATCGACCGGGACGCCGTAGCCCGCGCGGTCGGCATCGGCGCGGTGAAGTACGCCGACCTGTCCAGCGACCGGACCAACGACTACGTCTTCGACCTGGACCGGATGGTCGCGATGACCGGCAACACCGGCCCGTACCTGCAGTACGCCCATGCCCGGCTGACCCGGCTCCTCACCAAGGCCGGCACCGCCGACGGCAAGGTCACCGTGCTCCAGGAGCCCGCCGAGCAGCGGCTGGCCCTCCTGCTGGCCGGCTTCGACGACGCCGTCCTGCAGGTCGCCGAGACGCTGCAACCGCACCGGCTCTGCACCTACCTGTACGACGTCGCGACCGCGTTGTCGGCGTTCTACGAGTCCTGCCCGGTCCTCACCAGCGATGGCGAGACCCGGACCAGCCGGCTAGCGCTGTGCGCTGCCACCCGCGGCGTACTGCACGACGGCCTGGCCCTGCTGGGCATGACCGCCCCGGACGCGATGTGACGGTCAGAGCTTGCGGAGGGTCTGCAGCGCCTCGACGGCGTGGGCGACCAGCTCCAGGTCGGTGATGCGGCGCTCGTCCTCGGGCAGGCCGGACCACTCGATCGCCAGGTCCTCGACGTACGCGAACCACGCGTGCACCCGCATCCGGTCCTGGGCAGCCGGCTCGCGGTCCTCCTCGGGGACGTCGAGCAGGGCCAGCACCCGGTCGGCCATCGTGTCGCGGGTCTTCGCGTAGACCTCGACCGCGTAGTCGTCGCCGCCCGCGGCACCGCGGACGAACGAGATGTAGGCCCGGCGCCGGCGGGCGATGAACGCGACGAAGGCGAGCAGCAGCTCGCGCAGCTGCTCGTCGCGCGGCCGGGACCCGTCCGGCTTGGTCAGCCGCAGCAACCGGCGGCCGGCCGCCTCGACGACGGCGAGGTAGTAGTCGTGCTTGCTCGGGAAGTACTGGAACAGCACGCTGCGGGAGATCCCCGCCTCGCTCACGATCGCGTCGATCGACAGTTCGTGGATCGGCTGCTCACGCAGCATCTTCAGACCGATCCGGACCAGTTGCTTCTTGCGGTCCTCCGCCGACAGTCCGTGATCCATGCGCCGAGCATTGCTCAGGAGCTATAGGGGGGTCAAGAAAGCCACGACGAGGTTGACCGGTAATTGAGGTGCCGCGGCAACATCGTCCGCTCTACCGTCGGAGGATGGGTATCGACGAGGGGTGGCCGGCCGGGCTGGACGTGCGGCCGATCGGGAACGACGACGCGGCCGCGTGGGCCGAGCTGCTGGCGGCCAAGGAGAAAGTGGACGCCGAGGGGGAGAACTACGACGCCGACGACCTGCTCGAGGAGCTGGCCGATCCGAAGCTCGACGCGGCGCGGGACACGATCGGCGTCTGGTCCGGTGAGCAGATGGTCGGGTACGGCGTCGTCCGCGCGCCGGACGTGGTGGTGGACGTGCACCGGATCCACACCGAGGGCGCGGTGCACCCGGAGTGGCGCGGACGCGGGATCGGCAGTGCGCTGGTGCCGTGGCTGGTCCGTCGCGCGACCGAGCTGCACCACGAGCGGCAGCCGGGTTCCGCGGGCGAGATCAACACCGGGGCGATCGACACCAACACCAGCGCCCTGGAGCTGCTGACCGGCCTGGGCTTCGAGCGGTGCCGCTACTTCTTCACCATGCACCGCGACCTCCGTACGCCGGTCGACGTACCGCCCGTGCCTGAGGGGCTGCGGCTGGTCAGCTTCAGCCCGGAGTACGACGAGTCGCTGCGGGTCGCGCACAACGAGGTGTTCCTGGACCACTGGGGTTCGTCGCCGAAGAGCCCGGAGAGCTGGAAGACCTGGTTCACCGGCGCCCGGGCGTTCCGGCCCGAGCTCGTGTACCTGGTGCTCGACGGTGACGAGATCGTGGCCTACACCAACGGCTACGAGTACGTCGCCGACACCGAGGCGACCGGCATCCGCGAGGTGTACATCGGCCAGGTCGGCACCAAGCGCTCCCACCGCGGCCGCGGTCTGGCCGCGCTCGCGCTGGCCAAGGTGATGGCCGAGGCGCAGGCCGCCGGGTTCCAGCGGGCGTCACTCGGCGTCGACGCGGACAACCCGACCGGCGCGCTGGGCCTGTACGAGCGGCTCGGGTACACGAACAAGAACACCTGGATCACCCACCGGTTGCCTATCAACTGAAATCCCGCCACCGAACTGCCGACCGAAGCGAAGGCTTGGGGGCGCCGCTGCCCCTCCCCTCCACACTCCTGCTTGAGGGGTGTGGAGGGGAGGCGGGGCGTCGGGTCCGGGACGCCCCTTCAGTGGTGGATCAGAAGTGCGAGTCCGCGACCGGGACCGGCTCGACTGCCGTGGGTTCGGTGGCGGTCTCCGGCTGGACGGCCTTCTTGCGGACCCACGGGCGGACGCCGAGCACGATCACCAGCAGCGTCAGTCCGGCGTACACGGCCGAGCCGATGAATGCGGCGTGCACGCCGTCGGTGAGAATCTCGCGGGCCGCCTCGGCGGGGTTCGTCGAGGACGGGGTCGCGTTGCGGCTCGCCGTACCGAAGACGGTGACCAGGATGCCCAGGCCGAGTGCGCCACCGACTTGCTGCAGGACGTTGAGCAGACCCGAGGCCGCTCCCGCGTCCTCAGCCGGTACGCCGGACAGCGCGCGCCCGGTCAGCGGGATGAAGATCAGGCCGGCTCCGGCACCGAACAGGATCAGCGGAC
Organism: Kribbella lupini; assembly: GCF_039529595.1. Lineage (NCBI taxonomy): Bacteria > Bacillati > Actinomycetota > Actinomycetes > Propionibacteriales > Kribbellaceae > Kribbella > Kribbella lupini. Next base: position 1,664,923 of record NZ_BAAANC010000002.1, read on the forward strand.
CGACCACGCCACCCAGGTAGCTGCTGTCGACCGTGATCCGGGTCAGCCAGAGCATGCCGGCCGTCACCGAGATCGCGCCCGCGATCATCATCAGCCCGTTGTCGAGCCGGCCGGTCAACCGCGGCACGATCCGCGACGACGCGAACAGCAGACCGGTCATCGGCAAGAAGGCCAGACCGGCGGCGAGCGGGCTGAACTTCAGCACGCCCTGCAGGAACTGGGTGAGGAAGAAGAACATCCCGAACATCGTGCCGACCACCAGCAGCATGGTCAGGTACGACGCCACCCGGTCGGCGTTCCGGAACATCCGCAGCGGCACGATCGGGTGGCTGACCCGGCGCTCGACCAGCACGAAGACGACCAGCAGCGCGAGGCCCACCGCGAACGACGCGAGCACCTCGGGCGAGCTCCAGCCCTTCTCCGCCACGCGGATGAACCCGAAGACCAGCGCGGTGATGCCGACCGTCGAGGTGAGCGCACCGGCCACGTCGAAGCGGCCCTGCTCGCGCGGCGTCTCCGTGAGCACCCGCCGGGCCGCGATCACCAGCGCGATGCCGATCGGGATGTTGATGAACAGGCCCCAGCGCCAGGAGACCCAGTCGGTCAGCATGCCGCCGAGCACCAGGCCGATGCTGGCGCCGCCGGAGGAGACCAGGCTGTAGAGACCGAGCGCCTTCATCCGCTCCGGCCCCTCCTTGAAGGTCAGCATCAGCAGGGTGAGCGCGGCCGGGGCGGCGATCGCGCCACCGATGCCCTGCAGGACCCGGGCGGCGAGCAGCAGCTCGGCCGTCGGGGCCAGACCGCCGAGCGCGGACGCGAGCGTGAAGACGCTGACGCCGGTGATGAAGACCCGGCGGCGACCGAGCAGGTCGCCGGCGCGGGCGCCGAGCAGCAGCAGCCCACCGAAGGCCAGGGCGTACGCGTTCTGCACCCAGGACAGGTTGGCCGGGCTGAAGTCGAGGGCGGTCTGGATCTTGGGCATCGCGATGTTCACCACGGTGCCGTCGAGGATCACCATCAGCTGGGTGATCACGATCACCGCGAGAACGACGCCCGGTCGTCGGGCGGGAGCAGCGGAAGTTGCTGACATGGGAGAGAACTTGCTCCTTCCCCCGGAGGGGCTAGAGTTGAGATCAGAGGAAGTGGAGTCCACCTCCGGATACGATACGGAGGGTACCTCCGCTTTTTCAAGTGAATTGTTCTGCCGGTTTCCGAGGAGGTTCGATGAGCACGTCCGCCCAGCAGCGGCCGACCCTGCCCGATCTCCGGCCGACCCGGGCCGACGCCCGGCGCAACTACGACCTGCTGGTCGCCGCCGCCCGGGAGGCGTTCGCCGAGACCGGTACGGACACCTCGCTGGAGGAGATCGCCCGCCGGGCCGGCGTCGGGATCGGCACGCTGTACCGCCGCTTCCCGAACCGCTGCGCCCTGCTCGAAGCCGTCTACGTGGACGAAATCCAGTCCGTCTGCGACCGGGCGTACGGGTTCCACGAGCAGCTCGCCCCGTTCGAGGCGCTGGCCTCGTGGATGCGCAGCTTCGTCGGGTACAACGTGTCGAAGAAGAGCCTGGCCCACGAGCTGACGTCCGCCCTCGGCAAGGACTCGGAGTTCTTCAAGGCCTGCAAGATGAACGTCAAGGACGCCGGCGGCCTGCTGATCGACACCGCCAAGGCGGCCGGCGCGGTCCGCGACGACCTGGAGCTGATGGACGTGATGCGGCTGATCGGCAGCATCTCGTCGCTGCCCGGGATCGAGCCGGAGCAGGCCGAGCGGATGCTCGACATCGTGCTCGCGGGCATCAAGCCCCAGGCCTGAGAATCCTCGGGTCTACAGCGTCTTCAGGTACTCCGCGAGCGCCTCACGCCAGTCGCGCATCGTGATGCCGGCCGCTTCCAGCGCCGACAGGTCGAGCGCGCTGTTCACCGGCCGCGGCGCGATCGTCTTGCCCCGCGCGTACTCCTCGGAGCTGATCGGCCGCACCTTGCACGAGCTGCCCTCGAGGATCGCCGCGGCGAAGTCGGCCCACGACACCACGTCGCCCGCGCCGGTCGCGTGGTACGTGCCCGACGGCGCGCCGCTGTCCAGCAGCGCGACCAGCGCCGCCGCCAGGTCGACCGTGTACGTCGGCCGCCCGTACTGGTCGTCGACCACGGTTAGCTCGTCGCGGTCGGCGCCGAGCCGCAGCATCGTGCGGACGAAGTTCGGCCCGTCACCGAAGACCCAGCTGGTCCGCACCACGTAGTACGTCGGACTGAGCCGCGCGGCCAGCTCCCCGGCCGCCTTGGTGATCCCGTAGACACCCTGCGGGTCGATCGGGTGCTCCGCGGACAGGAACCCTTCGCCGTCGCCGAACACGTAGTCCGTGCTGACGTGCACCAGCGGGATCTCCAGCCGGCGCGCCTCCCACGCGAGGTTCGCGACGCCGTTGGCGTTCACGTTCCAGGCGGCGAGCGTGCTGTCGGCGTCCTCGGCCTTGTCGACCGCGGTCCAGGCCGCGGCGTTCACGATCGCGGTGATCCCGTCCCAGTCGAAGGCCTCCAGCGCCGCGCGCGAGGTGATGTCCAGCTCGCCCGACGTGACCGCCCGGGCCTGCGGCAACTGGTGCGTCAGCGCCTTGCCGAGCTGTCCCCCGGCCCCCGTGATCAGGATCGTCATGCGAAGTCCCAGTCGACGCGGATTGGGGCGACGTTCTCGAGCATCGGGTGCCCGGCGTCCTTCTCGCTGTAGATCAGCTGGTCCTTCGGCAGCGGCCACGGGACATTCAGCTGCGGGTCGAACAGGTTGACCAGCGTGTACTTGGCGTCCGGCGACCAGTGCGCGTTGACCAGGTAGTTGTAGACCGTGTTCGGCTCCAGCGTGCAGAACGAGTTGCCGCAGCCGCGCGGGACGTAGATCCCCTGCCGGGGTGTCAGCTCGAAGGTCTCCATCCGGCCGAAGCCGGGCCCTTCGCGCAGGTCGACGATCGCGGTGAACACCTTGCCGTACGCCGGCGAGATGTACTTGTCCCACGGCTCGGCGTGGATTCCCCGCGTCACGCCGACCTCGGCGTTGAAGGACACGTTGTTCTGCACGACCTCCAGGTGCGGCAGGCCGAGCTTCTCCAACTTCTCGGCCTGGAAGCTCTCCTTGAACCAGCCGCGGCCGTCGTCGAAGACCTGCAGCTCGACGTGCAGCAGCCCCGGGATGCTGGTCTCGGTCAGGGTCGGTCCGGTCATCATCCTGCCTTGGTGAACTCGTAGACGGCGGCACTGCCGTTGCGGTAGCGCTCCTTGGCGTACGGCTCGAGCGTGGCCGCGTGCGGGCGGGTGAACTCGACGTAGATCCAGCGCACGCCGAGGTCCTTCAGCTGCTGGGCCTTGGCCGCGTCCGGCTGGGCGACGAAGCTGTCGTTCAGCTGCAGGATCTCAGGCTTCCAGTAGTCGACGGTGATCGAGTCCCGGCCCTCGGGGCCGAGCTTGTTCGCCTCGACGGTCGGCGTCCACGCCTCGACCAGCATCTGCCGCTCGGAGAACGCGCCGACCACGAACCGCCGGCTGTCGCACTTCTTCGGCTCGATCGGCGTCGTGCAGTGCCGGTTGGTCATCACGATGTCGTTGACGTCGGAGTGGTCGCGGATCCACCGGGCGGCCGCGATCTGCTCGGTGCCGACTGCGAGGTACGCCTCGGCCTTCACCGGCTTCAGCGGCGGGACGGGCATCGCCTCGATCTGGATCCGGGTCACCATCGTGACGCCACCGGCCAGGATCGCCACCGTGATCGCGGCGAAGAACGCGGTGAACCGCATCCGCGGGGTGAGGAACCAGGCGACCGCTCCGGCCACCACGAGCACGGCCAGGCCGACCAGGATCATCTTGGTCGCGTGGATCAGGCCACCATGGTTCGGCTGGATCAGCCCGATCGTCCAGATCGGCAGCAGGATGAAGAACGGGCCGAAGGCCAGGCCGATCAGCACCGCGCGCCACCAGCGGCTCTGCAGCTCGCGGACCATGGTGACCAGGCCGACCGCCGAGCCGATCGCGAGCAGCGGGCCCGCCGTACGGGCGAAGTAGTACTGGCTGGCGCCCGGGTGGCTGAAGACCGCGACCGCTGCCGCACCGGCGAAGCCGCCGCCCAGCAGCAGCCAGGTCGCCGGGTCGCGGCGACCCTCGACGGTCTTGAGCCGCCAGAGCAGGCCGGTCCCGCGCGCGAGGATGGCCAGTACGGCGACGATCGACGAGAACGCCATCGAGGTCGTGGTGATCGCGCCGACCCGGGTGATCGCCGGCGTCGACATCGCCGCGTCGTGGAACTGGACGTGCAGACCGGAGTCCGAGCCCTGGAACACCACCACGAGCGCGACGATCAGCGCACCCGCGGTCAGGACGCCGTCCAGGAACAGGCCCTTCAGCCGGGAGCGGTCGAACAGGATCATCGCCACGAAGGCGACCCCGACACCGGCCACGACCAGCGGCATCGTCGAGCCCTTGGTGCCCGAGGCCGTCAACGCCAGCAGCGGGATCAGCAGCAGGCCGAGCCGTCCCATCTGGTTGCGCCAGCGGAAGACCAGCAGGATGACGATCGCGATCAGCAGCGGTACCGACGGCGCGAGGCTCGGCGACAGCGGGGCCATCGGGTAGCCCAGGGTGGTCAGGCCGAACAGGTTCAGCTCGGAGCCCGCGATACAGAGCAGTGCGGCGACCGGCCCGGTCCACGCCACGCCGGTGATCCGGACGGCGGCGATCGCGACGACCAGGACGATGGCCAGCGGCATCAGGGCCGGCATGAAGCGGAACAGCACCTCGTCGAGGCCGATGCCGGAGACCGTGGCCACCTGCGCGATCCAGGCGTGGCTGAACCAGTGGTAGGCCATCGGGGCGTTCTCGACCCAGGGGAAGCTGATCGGGCCGCGGTGCTGCAACTGACCGGCCATCGCGAGGTGCAGGTACGCGTCGATGTACGGCGCCCGGAAACCGCTGGCCCACTCGAGCGGCTCACGGTGGTAGTACTGCCGCAAGTCCTGCAGGCCGAACAGCGAAGTCGCCAGGACCGCGGGCATCCACCACAGCGGAAGCGTGCTGGTCCGGACCCGGCGGATCCGGGCCCGGCTCCGCGGGACCGCCAGCAGGACGACCGCGAGAGCCAGCGGCAGCGCGGCCGAGAGCCACGGCCACTGCAGCAGACCGGCGACGATCTGCGCCCCGATCGCCAGCATGAAGCCGACGGCGAGGCCCATCATCACGTCCTCGATCCACCAGCCCCGGTTCGGGCGGACGCACCGCCACACCAGGACACCCGGCAGCAACTGGGTCACCACCAGTCCCAGCAGGCCCAGAACCGCCGCGCCGGCCGGAAGATCGGCCCGTACGGCGGTGGTCAGGAAGAACGCCACGGCCACCAGCAGCACCAGTGCACTGACCGCGGTGGAGGGCCACCGGCCGAACCGCGATCCGGTCTTCTTCTCCGGAGGTGTCGTCGCGACAGGGGACGACAACTCGGCGGTCTGTGACATCAAAGCTCCTGACAAACGGGAATCACGCACAGTGCACGGGCCGGGGCGCGGCGGCCGGGTCGGGCAGCAGCATAGCCCCGTCGCGAGGGCAGCCAGACGGCGTCGGGGGGCATCCAACCCTCCGCGCTGGTAGGGTGACCCGCTGATGCGCGCACGGCGCACGCTTCCGAGGAGAGCTATCTTGTCCGACGATCCCCTCGCCCAAACCCCGCAGAGCGGCGAGCCGGACGGCACGTACGTGTCGAACTACTTCGAAACCCGTCTGGCGCACAACGCGAACCGGACCAAGATCTGGCAGCACCTGTGCAAGTACCTGCAGAAGTGGGTCAGCACGGACGCCGAGGTGCTCGAGCTCGGGGCGGGCTGGTGCGACTTCTCGAACAACGTGCAGGCCAAGCGTGTCGTCGCGATGGACCTCGACAGCACGGTGGACCGCGCCGCCGCCGCCCACGTCGAGCCGGTGATCGGTGACTGCACCGACCTGGGCAAGTTCGAGGACGCGACCTTCGACGTCGTGTTCGCCTCGAACCTGCTGGAGCACCTGGACCGCGACTCCTCGAACCGGCTGCTCGCCGAGGCCAAGCGGGTGCTGCGGCCCGGTGGCCGGCTGATCCTGATGCAGCCGAACTTCCGGCTGAACCCGGGCCGGTACTTCGACGACTTCACCCACGTCGCCATCTTCACCGACCAGTCGCTGCAGGACTACCTGGTCGCCGAGGGCTGGACGATCGACGCGGTGAAGGCGAAGTTCATGCCTTTGACGCTGAAGTCCAAAGGCGGCAACCTGACCTTCGTGGTGCCGTGGTACCTGCGCTCGCCGATCAAGCCGCTGGCCGGGCAGATGCTCGTCGTCGCGTCCCGCTGACCCACAACGGAAAACCCGATAGGTGCAGAAACGTGTTCAACGGTAAAACACTGTCCGTGGTCCTTCCGACCTACAACGAGAAGGACAGCATCGCCGACGTCATCCGCCGGTTCGACAAGCTCGGCGTGGTCGACGACATCCTGGTGATCAACAACAACGCGGCCGAGGGCACCTCCGAGGAGGTCGCCTCGACCAACGCGCGGGAGATCATCGAGACCACGCAGGGCTACGGCGCGGCGATCCGGCGCGGGCTGCGCGAGGTCGACACCGACCTGGTCTGCGTCTGCGAGCCGGACGGCACGTTCAACCCCGAGGACCTGTTGAAGCTGCTGTCGTTCTCGGCCGAGTGCGACGTCGTGGTCGGCTCCCGGACGGTCTCGAACTTCATCTGGGACGGCGCCAACATGGGCTGGTTCCTGCAGTTCGGCAACTGGGCGGTGGCCAAGATGCTCGAGGTGCTGTTCAACACCGCCTCGATGAGCGACGTCGGCTGCACCTTCCGGGTGATCACCCGCGAGCACGTCAAGACGATCTCGGACCGGGCCACGCTGAACGGCTCGGCGTTCGGCCTGGAGATGCTGCTGACCTCGGTGGTCACCCGGGCCCGGATGGTGCAGATCCCGGTGAACTACCACCCGCGGGTCGGCGTCTCGTCGGTGACCGGCGACTTCGGCAAGACCGTCACGCTCGGCCTGGAGATGATCCGGCTGATCCTGAAGACCCGGCTGAAGACCCTGGGCCGGCGTCCGCGCCGCGCCACGACGACGGCCAACGCGTCCGTCTGAGCCGGCTTCCGAGCCCGGAGCGTCCGAAGAATCTCGCAGCGTCCGAAGAAACCGAGGCAATAGCCTCGGGTTCTTCGGACGCTGTTGCTTTCTTCGGACGTTGCCGGATTCTTCGGACGTTGCGGCTCTCTTCGGACGTTACGGGGTCTTCGTCGACTCCAGGAGGCGGTAGGCGAGGGTTTCGAGGGCGGTCCGGAGCTCAGGCGGCTCCACCACCGTGAACGGCACGCGGACGAAGGCCAGGCGTTCGGCGTACCACTCGGGGTCGTCGGTGCTGCCGACCAGGCGGGAACGGTCCGGGCCGAGGTCCTCGAGCCGGCCGAGGCTGCCGGGGACGCAGCGGGCGATCTGCTCGGCGCTCGTCTCGAAGACGATCTCCACCTGGTGCCGCCAGCCCGCGGAGAGGTGGTCCTGGACGGCCTGGGCCGGGTCGAGACCCTCGGGTGGGGTGAAGGTGTCCGGCAGCGGTTCGGCCGACATGATCCGGTCGATCCGCAGTACTCGCTGGGCGTCGCGCGAGTGCGACCAGCCGAGCAGGTACCAGCGGCCGTGCCGCACGCTGACCGCCCACGGGTCGACGTCCATGCTGAACGGCTCGGGATCGCACTCGCCCCGCTGATAGCCCAACCGCAGCCGGCGGCGATCGGTGCACCCCCGTACGACGGCCGCCGTGATCTCCGGGTCCGGCATCGCCAGCCGTGACGACGGCGGGATCATCGCCCGGATCGCGTCGGCCGGACCGGCGACGGCGGTCGGTAGCACCCGGATGATCTTGGCCAGCGCGCTGCCGGCCGGGACGGTCACGTCGGAGACGCTGTGGTGACCGCCGAGCGCGGCCATCATCAGGCCGAGCGCCTCGGCCGTCGAGAACATCAACGGGGGAACGCGGAAGCCGCGGCCGATCCGGTAACCGCCGTACCGGCCGGAGGTGGACTCGATCGGGATGCCCGCCTCGCGCAGGATCCCCACGTACCGGCGGGCGGCGCGATCGGTCACCCCGAGCCGCCGGCCGAGCCGTTCGCCGGTGATGCCCGGGCTGTTCTGGATCAGCTCGAGCGCCAGCAGCGCCTTCGCGGTCGGGCTCGCGTCCTCGTCCATCCCATCCCCTGTGTTCCGGAAGTAGATCGTCCGCGAACTCAGGTTAACGCGTGACCGGGCGGTGGTTGTCGAGCTGGGCCAGGTCGGCGGCGGTGAGACCGGCGTGCCAGCCGGCGCCGTTGGTGATCCTGGTCCGGCGGGTGACGGTCTCGGGGAAGAGCTTGGTGAACAGGGCGTCGACCTGCTGCTCGCGGCGGCTGAGCACCGGGAGGAGCCGGTCCTGGTCGGCCTCGGCCACGGCGGACCGGGCCCGGTCGGCGGTGGCCTGCAGGCGCTCGCCGATCCGCTGGGCGTAGGCCATCAGGAAGGACTGCCGGAAGGACCTGGTCCGGGACTCGCCGTACTGCCCGTAATGCTTGCCCGCAGCAAGCATCGCGCGGTTGGCCTGGACCAAAAGCGAGGTGGCCAGCAGCTCGGTCAGCTGCAGGTCGAGCTCGGCGCCGACGATGGTGACGACGGCGAGCTGGTCCATCGTCACGGTCCGGCAGCCGTTGGCGTCGGCAACCACTCCGACGAGCTGCGCTTTCGCTGTGACGTAAGGGGTTTCGACCCAGATCCGGCGCGCGCCGGAGTCGTCGGGCAGCTCGAGATCGGGGCCGGCGTCGAGCAACGCGTGGTCGAGCGAGAACTTCGCCATCAGCTCCTGCGCCTTGCCCGACAACGCCTCGGCTTCGTCGGGGAACTCGGTCGCCTCCGCCTTCGCCAGCAACGCACGAACCCGGGCCAGCATCTTGCGGTCGGTCCCGGACTGCTGCGTGCGGTCGGCGGCCTTCCGCTGGGCCGTTCCAGGCAGTGGGAACAGACGGGCCAGGGCCGGCAACCGGTACAGGAAGGCGGCGATCTGGAGCGCGAGGTCGAGCGACAGGTACCGCCCGGTCCGCTGCGCGGCGGACCAGTCGGTCAGGTCGAGGTCGTCGAACGGGTGCTGAAGCCCCAGGTCGGCCAGCTGGTCGGACCACCGGGAGTCGATGGTGCTCGGCTTGTACGCCTGGTGCTCCGCGGCGATCACCGCCGTCAGCAGCGGCTCCACACCGGGCTCCAACTGCCGCCGAGCATGCTGTACGACGTCAGCCGGGGCCCAGCCGCGCTCCCAGGTCAGGCGCATCAGGTCGGTCAGGTAGTTGCGCACCACCTGGTCGACCAGCTGCTGGTCCTGCTCGTCGTACCGCCCGAGCTCCGCGAGATGCTCTTCAGGCTCCGCCGCGACTGTTGCCTGCTGCAGCACCTGCAGGATCTCCGCTTCACTCACACTCTCCAGTCTCTCAGGTCCTGCTGACAGGTAGCCCGAAGGCCGCGAAGAGGTCCGGCCGGTGGAACGCCATCACCGCCGCGATCCCGTCCTCGCGGAGGGTGAGGACCTGGATCGCGTAGCCGTGCCAGGCCTGGTCCCGGCCGCGCAGGTAGACACCGAAGGCGGGCTGGCCGTTGGCCGACGTCTCGACCATCAGGCGCCGACCACTTCCCAGCGGCAGCTTGGCTTCGAGCAGCCGCAGGACATCGGCCCGGCCGGAGAACCAAGTGGGCACCGGCGGCATCTCCCAGCGGGTGTCGGCCGTCAGCAGCCCTTCCAGCGCGACCAGATCGCCCTTCTCGAACGCCGTGGCGTACTGGTCGAGCAGCGCACGGCGTACTGGCTCTTCCGGCTCGCTGAACTGGTCCTCCGCCGGTGAGAGCCGGGCCAGCTCGGCCCTGGCTCGCTGGAGCGAGCTGTTGACGGCCGCTGTCGTCGTCTCGAGCAGGTCGGCCACCTCTGCCGCCGGCCAGGCCAGGACCTCCCGCAGGATCAGTACGGCGCGCTGACGCGGCGGAAGGTGCTGCAGGGCCGCCACCATCGCCAGCCGGAGCGTCTGACGGTTGCCGACGACCAGCGCCGGGTCCAGCAGGTCCGGGAAGGGCTCCAACCAGCTGGTCTCCAGCGCCTGCGCCTCCAGGTCGTTCGGGTCGTTGCCTGGCGCACCGAGCGCGGACGGGACGATCCGGCGGCTGCTGTGCTGCAGCGCGTTGAGACAGACGTTCGTGGCGATCCGGTAGAGCCAGGTCTTCACCGACGAGCGCCCCTCGAAGGAGTCGAAACTCTTCCAGGCCCGTAGGTACGTCTCCTGCACCGCGTCCTCGGCGTCGTGCAGCGAGCCGAGCATGCGGTAGCAGTGTGCGACCAGTCCTCCGCGGTACTGCGCGAACTCGTCCTCCAGGTTCATACCCGCACCTCCACCTTCCGCCGCGCGGTGATCCCCAGCCCGGTCAATGCCCCGGCCAACGACAGTACGCCGCAGACGACCATCGCCCGGGTGATCCCGGCGCCGAACGACGCGTAGCCTCCCGCGCCGGCGAACACGGCGGCCGCGACGGCGACTCCGGCCACGCCGCCCAGCTGGCGGAGCATGGCATAGACGCCGGACGCCGTACCGACCGACTCGCGGGGCACGGAGCCGACTCCTGCGCTCTGGGTGGCGGGCAACGCCATGGAGACGCCACAGCCGGCAACCATCAACGGAACCACCAGGGCGGCGTACCGCGTGTCCGCGTGGATGGCCAGGGCGATCCAGAGCATGCCGGCGCCCTGCAGCAGCAGGCCGACGACGACGAGCGGCCGTTCGCCGTACCGGTCGACGAGGCGCCCGGCGATCGGCGCGACCACGAAGAGGGTGGCTGTCCAGGGCAGGAGCTGCAGACCGGCCTTCAGTGGGCCGGAGCCGAGCTCGACCTGTAGGTACTGGTTGAGGAAGAAGACCGCACCGAGCAGGGCGGCGCTGAGCAGGAAGCCGGCCGCGTTCCCCGCCGAGAACGTGTGGTTGCGGAAGAACGTCAGCGGAACCATCGGCTGGTCGCTGCGGCTCTCCCAGGCCAGAAAAGCCACCAGGAGAAGGGCTCCTGCGACCAAGCTGCCAACGACCTCGACGCTGGTCCAGCCGGAAGGCTCACCCCGTACGACGCCCCAGACCACACCCAGCACCGCCAGCGTGGCCAGTACGGCGCCCACCGGGTCGAGCCGGCGTACCGCTCCCCTGCTCTCCGGGATGCGGCGCAGGACCAGCGGTACGGCGAGCACACCGATCGGTACGTTGATCCAGAAGATCCACTGCCAGGCCAACCCCTCGGTGACCGCGCCACCGATCATCGGACCGCCGAGCACGGCCAGTCCGGTCAGGCTGCTGAACACGCCGATCGCCCAGCCGCGGCGCTCGGGTGGGAAGGCCGCCCCGAGCAGGCTCATCGACAACGGCATCACCACCGCGGCCCCGACGCCCTGCAAGGCCCGGGCGCCGATCAGCCACGGCACCGAGGGAGCGAGCGCGCAGGCGATCGACGCGAACGTGAACAGGGCCAGGCCCCCGGCGAAGGTGCGGCGCCGTCCCCACCGGTCGCCGAGGGCGGCCGCGCTGAGCATCAGTACCGCGAAGGTCAGCGCGTAGGCGTTGACCGTCCACTCGAGCTGCTCGATCGACGCGCCCAGGTCCTGCCGGATCGTGGTCAGGGCCGCGGCCACGACCAGCGTGTCCAGCGCCACCACCATCGACCCGATCGCGGTCAGCCCGAGCACCCATCGCTGCTCGCCCGTCGTCTTCTGCTGTCTCACTGCATCCTCCAGGAACTGTCGCTGTCACCGGTACTGACAGCTCCCGGACCCGGAACTCATCGCGGCGATGAGTTCCGGCGTTCGCGCCGGTCTGCAGCAGGAGAGAACAACTCCAGGAGGAACCCATGAGCAGCTCAGTGATCCGCTACCGCACCAAGCCCGAGGCCGCCGACGAGAACCAGCGCCTGATCGAGAAGGTCTTCGCCGAGCTGGCCGAGACCCGGCCGAGCGGGCTCGCCTACACCAGCCACCGGCTGGACGACGGCGTCACGTTCGTCCACGTCGTCTCGGGCGACGGCCTACCCGAACTGTCCGCCTTCCAGGAGTTCCAGCGCGGCCTGGCGGACCGCATGGAGGCACCCCTCGACCGCGAGGCGTCCACAAGGCTCGGCAGCTACGCCGGCTGACCTCAGGCCCGGGGAGGACCGGCAGCCAACCGCCGACGGACCTGCTCCATTCGCTCCGGTGCGTTGTGCGGCATCTCCCAGCGCGTCTCCAGCCACCAGGTCGCACCGGCGTCCGCCCAGGGCTTCACTTCGGCTGCGGCGGTGGAGGGGTCGGTCTCCCCCTCCGCCACCACGTCGAGCTCCGGCCGGGCCCCGCGCTCGTTCAGCCAGGCCCGCAGCGCGGTCAGCTCGGCCGGACCCGCCTCCCCGGCGTACTGCGGGAGCACGCCGTCGCAGCGCAGCACCCGGCGCATCGACTTGGGCCGCGGCCAGGCGCCGACCACCCAGATCGGGATCCGGTCCTGCACCGGTCGCCCGACCACCGTCAGGTCGTCCCGGACGGACTCGTACGTGTAGTGCTCGCCCTGATAGACCTGACCGCCGTCCCAGAGCGTGCGGATCAGGTCGATGCCCTCGTCCATCATCGCGGCCCGCGTCCGCAGGTCGAGCTCCTCGCCGGTCGACGGCAGGTCCGTCTCGACCGCACCGAGGCCGACCGCCAGGATCGCCCGGCCGTTCGACAGCTGGTCGAGCGTCGCGACCTGACTGGCCACCTTCCACGGCCGCCGCCACGGGAGCGGGGTGAGCATCGTGCCGAGCTTGATCCGGGTGGTCCGGGCCGCGATCGCGCTCAGCAAACTCCAGGCGTCGACGCCGTACGCCGCCTCCCAGACGAAGACGCCGTCCCAGCCGGATTCCTCCGCGAGAACGGCCTGCGCGAGCTGCTCGGGCGCGGTGCCGCCCGGAAGGATCATCCCGAATCTCATGGGTCCGTTCCTATCGCGGATCGGGTCCATGCCTGAAGGGCTGCTCGTCGAGACCTCGTGGAGACGGTGGATGCCACGTAGAGTAACGGGCACCGAAACGGGGAGGTGCAGGATGACTCAGACTGCGGAGCGGGGAATCGGCGACCTGAGAGCTGCCGTCGATGGACCGGTGTTCACGCCGGGTGACGACGGGTACGACGACGCGCGGCGGGTGTGGAACGCGGAGATCGACCGGCGGCCGGGCGTCGTCGTACGGTGCGCGAGCGTCGACGACGTCCGGGCCGCACTGGCGTTCGCGGTGGACACCGGGCTCGAGGTGTCGGTGCGTGGGGGCGCGCACAACGCCTCGGGGTCCGCGGTGGTCGACGACGGGCTGGTGATCGACCTGAGCCTGCTCAACCAGGTGTCGGTGGATCCGGAGGCCCGGCGGGCCAGGGTGGGCGGCGGCGCGTTGCTGGGCGACCTGGACGCGGCGACGCAGCAGCACGGTCTCGCCGTACCGGCGGGGATGATCAGCCACACCGGCGTCGGCGGGCTCACGCTCGGCGGCGGCATGGGATGGTTGACGCGGATCGGCGGGATGAGCATCGACAACCTCGTCTCGGTTCAGGTCGTCACCGCCGACGGCCGGGTGCTGCGGGCCGCCGAGGACGAGAACCCGGACCTGTTCTGGGCGGTGCGCGGCGGCGGGGGCAACTTCGGGGTCGTCACCGAGTTCGAGTTCACCCTGTACGCCGTGGGCCCGATGGTGCAGTACGGCCTGCTGTTCTGGGGCCTGGACCAGGCGACCGACGTACTGAAACTGGCGCGAGAGGTGATCCCCACGCTGTCCCGCGAGTTCAACGTGGTGATCGCAGGGCTGAGCGCACCGCCGGCGCCGTTCGTGCCGGAGCAGTTCCATTTCCAGCCCGGCTACGCCCTGGTGGTCATCGGCTTCGGCTCGCAGGAGGGCCACGCGGAGCTGTTCGAGCAGCTGCGGACGGCGCTGCCGCCGCTGTTCGAGTTCGCCACCCCGATGCCGTACGTCGCGCTGCAGCAGACGCTGGACGAGCCGAACGCGTGGGGCCACTACGTCTACGAGAAGAACTGCTACCTGGAGGAGCTGACCGACGAGGCGATCGCCGTGTTCGCCGAGCAGTTCGCGCGCAAGCAGTCGCCGCTGTCGGTCAACCTGTTCTACCGGCTGGACCAGGCGTACTCCGAGGTCCCCGACGACGCCACCGCGTTCGCCGGCGGGCGGTCACCGCGGTACGCGACGTTCATCGTCGGCCTCGGCCTGACCGCGGAGCAACTACCGGCCGAGCGGGAGTGGGTCAAGTCGTTCTGGACCGCCCTGCAGCCGCACACGATCGGCGCGGGCTACGTCAACGCGCTGGGCGAGGACCTGCCCGATGACAGGGTCCGGGCGGTCTACGGCGACAAGTACGACCGGCTGGCCCGGATCAAGACCGAGTACGACCCGGCCAACGTCTTCCACCGCAACGCCAACATCAAGCCGGCCTGACCGAAGGAGCGAGGCTCGGACCAGAGCCGGTGCTGGGCGCAAGGGCCACCGAGACGACCAGTGGACCGAGCTCCAGCGTGCGCCACTCACCGGCGAACTCCGCCGGGACGTCGAGGCCGTGCTGCGGCCACCAGGCCAGCATCGGTACGTCGGCGAGCTTGCAGAGGCACTCCGACCGGGTCCAGCGCTCCCAGAACCGGTCGGTCCCGAAGCGCTTCGCCAGCGGCGCGGGGACCGCCTGGTCCGCGTACTCGGCGTCGACGACCACTGACCACCCGGCGGGCGGTACGCCGTACCAGCCGACGCAGCGGAAGTCCGGCAGGTGGGAGCGGGTGAGCGCGTCCAGGACGTCGTCGACCGAGCCGACGCGCAGGTGCGACTCGGCCTGGTCGAGCAACTGACGGACGCGCGGGAGCGGGCCGGACACCGGGCCCCGCGCGCCGGAGTCGTCAGATACCGGCGGCACCGTCGATGACGATCGCCTGGCCGTTGATGTTCGTGTTCTCCAGCAGCAGCATCCGGACCACCGGGACGACCTCGTCCGGCTCGGTCAGGTGACCGGTCGGCGTCCGCCGGACGATCTGGTCGAGCTGGGTCTGGCCGAGCACCGCGGACATGTCCGAGGCGAAGAAGCCGGGGGCGACCGAGTTCACCAGCACGCGGCCGCCGAGCTCACGGGCCATCGAGCGGGTGGCCGAGTCCATGCCGCCCTTGGTGGCCGAGTAGGCGACCAGGCCGGGGAAGCCGCGCTGGCCGCAGATCGAGGTGATGTTGACGACCCGGCCCTTGAGGCCCTTGGCCATCATCCGGCGCAGCACGTAGCGGGTCAGCACCAGCGGGGCGGTCAGGTTGGTCTGGATGATCTGCGCGATCTGGTCCGCCGAGGTGTGCACGTGCAGCGAGTCCTGGCCGATCGCGGCGTTGTTCACCAGGCCGTCGATCGGGCCGAGCTTGGCCTCGACCTCCTTGACGAACGCCTGGGTGGCCTTCTCGTCGTTGAGGTCGACCGCGCCGGCGTGCACCTGGTCGGGGTACTTCTCGGCCAGGGCGGCGATCTCCGGCGTCACCGACCGGGCGAACGCCGCGACCTTCACGCCCGCGTCGATCAGCCCGTTGACGATGGCCAGGCCGAGGCCGCGGGAGCCGCCGGACACCAGCACGACGGTCGACGGCGGAACCAGAGTGACATCAGACATCGCTTTTCAGGGTCTCCTTCTGGGGAATCTCGGCCAGGAAGCGGATCCGGCGCGGTACGCCGTAGTCCGGCAGCCTGTTCGTGCACCACTGCACCAGGTCGGCGTCGGTGACCGGACCGAGGTCGGGGTTCAGCACGACCTCGGCGGCGACCATCCGGCCGACCAGCGGGGCCTTGCGGGCGAACACCCGGGCCCAGGCGACGGCCGGGTGGGCCATCAGCACGTTGCGGACCAGGCCCGCCGACACCTTGGACCCGCCGACGTTGATCTCGTCGGTGTCGAGCCGGCCGGTGATCAGCACCCGGTCGTCGACGAACTCGACCCGGTCGCCGGTCCGGTGCGCGCCCTCGAGACCCGCGCCGTGGTGCGGGGAGGCGATCACCAGCTCGTCGCCGTCGACCGACAGGACCGGCCGCTCGGACTCCGGGTCGGGGTCGCGGTCCAGCCAGGCCTTCGGGAAGCCGGCCTTGCCGTCGTGCACGACGATCGAGGCACCGACCTCGGACGAGGCGTAGATCCAGGAGATCCGGGCGCCCGGGAAGAGCTCGGCCAGCTGGTCCAGGATCGCCTGGTCCACCGGCTCGCCGCCGAGCGTGATCTGCTCCAGCGGGACCTTCGACAGCGCCTCGGAGTCACGGAAGATCGTCTGCCGCCAGAACGTCGGCGTACCGGACGCGGCGGTGACGCCGTGCTCGGCGGCGATCCGCGGCCAGGTCTCCAGCTCGGACGGCTCGATCACGACCAGGCCCTGGTCGGCCTGGGTCAGCGAGATGGTGATCACCTGCCACCACGCGTACGTGCCCGGCGAGTACGGGACCAGCCAGGTGCGCGGCTGCTGCTTGCCGCGGACGGTGGTCAGCGACTCGAGCGTGTGACCGATCCGCTTCGGGCGGCCGGTAGAACCGGAGGTGAGCAGCCAGACGCGGCCGGACTCCTCGACCCGCTTCAACCGTGCGGGGGTCACCGAGTGCTCGTCGCCGTTGGCGATCACGACCGCGAAGCCGGACTCGCCGAGCTCCTCGCGCATCGCCAGGTCGACCCGCGACGACGTCGCCACCAGCAGCTCGGTGCCGTGCACCGCGTGGTGCCGTACGGCGGCCAGCGCGTCCGCGCCATTGTCGACCAGGACCGCGGCCGGCGACGGCAGCTGGGGCAGCTTGTGCAGGGTCCGCCAGGTCAGCTTCTTCCCGCCGACGACGACGGAGTTGTCGTCGCCGATCAGGGCGGTGCTGCGACGCTGCGCGGTCACGCCGACTGGAGCTGCTCGATGAAGTCCAGGACGTCGCCGACCTTGGCGATCTGCCGCAGTCCGGGAGCATCGAAGTTCAGCTCGTCGCCGATCTCGTCCTCGACCCGCAGGGCCAGCTCGGAGAAGTCCAGGGAGCGGAAGCCGATCTCCCGCAGGTCGGCGCTGTCGTCGCTCGGCAGCTCCTTGCCCTGCGCCTTCATCACCTCGCCCATCAGGTCCCGGATCTGGGCGCGCGTCAACTCACTCATAGGCCAAGACTCTAGCCGGAGATCCTGGGGGTCGACGATTCGCGGGGACCCCTCGGTGGTTGATGTCACTTTCTGCTGCGCGCGTGTGGTCGGGTTGCGCGAGCCTCTGGGCTGCTCGACCTCGATCCACTCGCTCATGCGATGGGTGGCCGGTACTTGTTGGGTAGATGGGCGGCCGGCGCGTTGTCTTCTCGGCGTACGAGGGATCGGAGACGGCGGAGCCGGTCTCTGATCTCCCATCCGAGGAGGGCCAGCAAGGGAGCGGCTGCGGCGGTGGCGGCGAGGAGGAGTTCTTCTACGGGGAAGCCGGCGATGTGCTGAGCGAGCATGATGCCTCCCTGTCACGGGTCTTCACTCAGGGTAAGCGGCTGTTGCGACGGGGTAAACGGCTCGGCGGTGACGTTTTGGGGCCGACTACCGTTGGGGCAGAACTTTTGGTCGCCCACGGGTCTCTCTCCGTGTGCAGGAACAGCGGAGGGAGTACGGGGTGAGCCGACCGGGCCGGGCGATGTCGGTGGCGGCGCTGGCGAGTCTGCCGGTGCTGCCGCTGGGCTGGTTCGTCGGCCTGCAGGCCCATCCGCCGTGGGTCGCGGCGGCGTACCTGGCCTACTTCCTCGTGGTGCTCGCCGTACCGGGGACGATGTTCTGGCGGCGCCTGACCGGCGGCTCCGGCTGGTTCGCCGTCGACGCGGTGCTCGGTACGACGTTCGGCCTGGCCTGCGAGGTGTTGATCTACCCGCTCGGCCGCTGGCTCGACATCCCGCTCGCGGCACTGGTGATGCCCGCCCTGGCGCTCGGACTCTTCCTGGCCGTGCCGAGTACGACGCGCTCCACCAAACCGACCCCCTGGTGGTCGGTGGCCGGTGTGATGGTCGTGGCCGGGGTGGTCGCGGCCTGGTTCGTCCGGGTCGGCTCCCGGCTCATCCCGCTCGACGGACCGGCGGCCCTGCGCCCCAACTCGGACTCCCCGTTCCAGCTGTCGCTGGCAGCCGAGCTGACTCACCACTTCCCGCCGCAGGTCCCGTACGTCGCCGGAGAGCCGCTGCGATACCACTGGATGGCCTTCAACCACATCGCGTCGGCGCACTGGATCACCGGCATCGAGCTGGACGTTCTGACCCAACGGGTGGTCCCCTTCGCGTTCCTGCTGCTGACAACGCTCGGCGCCGCCGCCGTCGGCATGGTCCTCACCGGTCGCGCAGTCGCAGCACCGATCGCCGCCGGACTCACTGTGCTCGCCGGCGACCTCGGACCGTGGGGCTGGACGGTCACCCACACCCTGTACCACGACAGCCCGCTGTCGATGGGGCAGATGATCAGCACGACCCAGGCCTTCTCCACCGTGCTGATGCTGCCGCTGATCGCCGTCACCGCTCAGCTCGTGCGGCGTCCACCGGGCCAGACCAGGAAGCACCTCGCCGGACTGTTCCTGGTGGCCGGCATCCTGATCAGCGTCCTCTCGATCAGCAAGGCGACCGCACTCCCCGTGTACGGCGCCGGTCTGGCCGCCGCGTGGATCTACCTGACCATCAAGGCCCGTCGCCTCAACCTGCGCGCGCTGGTCCTCGGCCTGACCGTCGCCGCGACGTACGCCTTCAACTTCTTCGTCGTACTGCGTGGTGCGAGCCAAGGCGTGCGGTACAAGCCGGCCGGGACCTACCGGACCATGCTGGACGGCATGCTGCGCGGCATCGACCCGTCGGTTCCGGTCGGCCGCTCGGTGCTGCTCATCGTGACCGCGGCCGTGGTGATCGGCTGGCTGATGCCGGCGGTAGGCGCACTGCTGATCAAGCGCCGGCTCCCGCGCGACCCGATGGTGGTCTTCCTGCTGGCCGGGCTGATCGGAGCCGTCGCGGCCACCAGCCTGCTCTACCAGTACAGCCAGGCTCAGGTCTTCTTCGTCCGAACCGCCTTTGCCTACGGGGTCCTGCTCGCCGCGTGGGGTCTTGCCTCGCTGGAGCGCCGCCAGTACCTGGTGGTCGGTCCGGCCCTGGCCATCGGCGTCGCCGCGATCTACATGGGCAGGGCCCAGACCAAGACGCTGATCCGCGACTGCCAGGACACCAGCTGCCTGGACCGGATCTTCTCCGCTCCACTGATCGCCGCTCTGATCCTCACCGCGGCGGGCATCGTCGTGCTCGGCGTGAGCCTCCGGAAGCGTTCACTGCGGACCTGGGGAGTGATCACCGTCTGCGCGCTGCTCGGGCTGACCGTGTCTCCGACGGTGGTCGGCCTGCGGCAGTTCGCGTTCCCGCCGCAGACGGCGTACGACTCGATCGCGCCCGGTGGGATCGAAGCGGCGCGGTTCATCCGCCGCCAGTCCGGGCCGGACGACCTGATCGCGACCAACATCCACTGCCACGCCCCGACCGGTCCGCGCTGCCACACCGGCTCTTTCTGGATTCCCGGGTACGCCGAACGCCGGGTGCTGGTCGAGGGCTGGTCGTACACCGCGAAGGCGAACGACGTGAAGAGCTCGACCGAGGCGTCGTACGGGCCGTTCTGGGACCAGGAGAAGCTGAAGGTCAACGACGAGGCCTTCACCGCTCCGACCCGCAAGGTGCTGGACCGCCTGCGCACGCAGTACGGCGTGCGCTGGCTGCTCGCCGACGACCGGGTGAACCCGGCGCCGGAAGAGCTGGAGAAGCTGGCCGAACTGCGCTTCCAGTCCGGCACGGTGCGCGTCTACCAGCTCTACCCGCCACGGGTCGGCGCCGGTTCCACCCCGATCAGCTAGTCCTGCTCACGAACTTGGTGACCGCGGCCGCGAACGCCTCGGGCTCCTCGAGGTGCCCGAAGTGGCCGCTGTGCTCCAGGAAGACCAGCTCGGCGCCCGGGATCAGCTTGGCGAGCTCCTCGCTCCACCTCGGCCCGCAGATGGGGTCGAAGCGCCCACCGATCACCAGCGCGGGCAGGTCGAGCCCGCCGAGCAGCGGCCGGTCGTCGATCGTCTCCGGCGTACCGTCCGCGGCGACCGCCTCGACGTAGGTCCCGCCCACGCCGGCGCTCAGCGTCGCGAACTCCTGCTCGCGCGGGCCCCAGTAGTCGGCCAGGTACGCCGGAAAGATGCCGCGGGCAACCTTCGCGAACTCCTCGTCGTTGCTGATGCTGCCGATGGCCTGGACGACGGCCATCACCTCGGGCAGCGCCGGGTTGCCGGCCTTCCGGGCGGCGAACGCGCCGAAGTTGCGGCCGGCCTCCTCGCCGAACTCCGGTCCGGTCACCGGAGCGCTGTCGTACAGGACGACGCCGGCCAGCCGGTCGGCGTGGTGCAGCGCGAAGCGCTGGGCCACGAACCCGCCGTGGGAGTGCCCGATGAGGTACACCGGGCCGACGCCGAGGTCGTCGATCACGGCGGCCAGCCGGTCGGCGTACCGGTCCCGGACGTAGCCGCGCGGGTGGGACGGGAGCCGGCCGGAGTCGCCGGTGCCGACCGGCTCGACGTACACGACCTGCAGGTGCTGCTCGACGACGGGCATCCGCAGGTACTCCCAGTTGATCCCCGGGCCGCCGGAGTGGGCGACGAGGGTCGGTCCACTGCCGTGCACGTGGTAGCGCTGGGTGATGCCGTCGACCTCGATGGTGTGAGTTGTCATGCCGGCAAGACGGAGAACGACGGCCTTAGTTCACCGGCTGCGCTGTGAGGCCGGCCACACGGTCCGCATGGAACAACCGGAGCTCTTGGACCCGCCCGTCCCGCAGGGACATCAGCCAGGTCACCGCGGGCGGGCAGTGCTCGGGATTGTCGGGCGCGTTGAGCAGGTCCATCTCCCACACCGCGAGGTCCCGGCTCGCCACCACGTGGCGGACCCGCTGCCGGACCCCGGCAGTCAGGTCGGAGTCCATGCCCCGGTTGAGGAAGTCGTGTCCGACGATCGGCTCCGGACCACTGAGCAGAGCGACGTCCGGTGACCAGCGCTCGGCCAGCACCGCCGGGAACTCGCCACGCTCCGCGGCCGCCAGCGTCTCGCGCGCCTCTCGCTCGCTGGCCGCCATCAGCTGTGAGGCGTCGCTGTGAGCGGTGTCGGCCGTGGCCAGCAGCGCTTCAGCCAGCCGGGCGCGCCCGAGGCTCAGCCGGCTCCTGACAGTACCGACCGGCACGCCACAGGCGTCCGCGATCTGCTGGTACGACGTGACGCTGGTGCTGAAGTGGCGAAGCATGATCGCCAGCCGGATCTGCGGCGGCAGCTCGTCCATCGCCGACCAGATCCAGTCGCGCAGGGCGTGGCGGTCGAGCGCCTGCTCAGGGGTGAGATCCAGCGAAGCCAGTGCCACCTCGTCGACCGACAGCGGGTACGTCGTACTGCGCAGCCGGGTCCGGCAGGCGTTGCGGACGATCATCCGCAGCCAGGCGCCGACGGCATCCGGCTGCCGGACGTCGCCGATCCGGCGGAGTGCTGTGACCGCTGCGTCCTGCAGCACGTCCTCGACGTCAGGACTGTTGCCCAGCAGGCTGACTGCTACCGCGCGCATGCCGGCCTGGTGCCTGGCCAGCAGCGTTCCCAGAGCTGCGACATCTCCAGCCTGGGCGCTGCGGGTCAGGTCGGCGTCCACGTCCTCCAGTATTGCTCCCTACCGAAGAACCGCCGCGGGCAGTGGGACGCTCTGGTTCCAGGTGCGGTCCAGTGCGGTGACCAGGTAGATGTAGTGGCGTCCGGCAGCAGCCGTCGTGTCCGTCCACGTCTGCTGACCGCTGGTGGCCCGTAGCGTCGCGACCAGGTTGCGGGCGTCGTTGTCTCCACACCAGTCACCGGCCAGCAGGTCGCGGCGGTAGACGGCGTACGACGTGGTGTCGTTGGAGGTCGCCCGCCAGTCCAGCTTCACACCGGCGGCGGTGCGCGAGGCCTTGAGCGCGTGCACCGGGAGCGGCGGGCGGGCGTCGAGCGACGGCATCGCCGGGACCAGTGCGGGCCGGGTGTACCAGGTGCTGTTCAGCAGGCTCGTGGCACCGAGGCGGTCGGCGCGGACGTCCTTGGCGGAGAAGTAGATGTCGCCCTTCACCTCGGGAATGGTGCTGTTGAACGCCAGGTGGTCGCTCAGCTCGGCCGGGTCGGCCCAGTCCGGCGACTGCGTCGACGTACCGACCTTGTACGTCGCCTGGCCGATGTAGAGGTGCACGTCGGTGCCGCGGACCTGGTCGGCCCACCAGGGCACGATCTTGTTGTAGTCCGCGGGCGCGAAGCCGCCGGCCCAGTAGACCTGGGGAACGATGTAGTCGATCCACTCCTCGCGGACCCACTTGCGGGTATCCGCCGCCAGGTCGTCGTACGTCTGGACGCCGGCCGTCGTGTCCGATCCTTCGGCGTCGGTGGCCTTGTTGCGCCAGACGGCGAACGGCGAGATGCCGAACTTCACCCACGGCTTGGCGGCCTTGATCTGGTGCTGCAGCTCCTGGATCAGCAGGTCGATGTTGTTGCGCCGCCAGTCCTGGAGGGTGGCGAAGCCGCCGCCGTACTGCGCGTAGGTGGCCGCGTCGTCGAAGACCTGGCCGGCCACCGGGTACGGGTAGAAGTAGTCGTCGAAGTGCACGCCGTCGATGTCGTACTTGCCGACAGCGTCCATGATCGCGCTCTCGACCAGCTTGCGGGCCGCGGGGATGCCGGGGTTGTAGTAGAGCTTGCCGCCGTACGTGACGACCCAGTCGGGGTGCTGGCGCGCGGGGTGCGTCGGGACGAGCGCGTTGAGGTTCGTGCCCATCGAGAGCCGGTACGGGTTGAACCAGGCGTGCAGCTCGAGGTTGCGCTTGTGCGCCTCGGCCACGGCGAACGCCAGCGGGTCGTAGCCGGGATCGCCGCCCTGTGTACCGGTCAGGTACTGCGACCAGGGCTCGACGGCCGACGGCCAGAACGCGTCGGCGGTCGGGCGGACCTGGAGTACGACGGCGTTGTGGTGCTGCCGGACGGCGTCGTCGTACCAGGTGAGCAGCTCGGCCTTCTGCTGCTCCGCGGTCAGACCGGTCCGCGACGGCCAGTCGATGTTGACCACCGACGAGATCCAGCTGGCCCGGAACTGACGCAGGGGCGTTTTCGGGTCGGCTGTGCAGCCGCTGCTCGGCGCGGCGGACGCCGTACCGGTCAGACCGCCGACCAGCATTCCCAGGGCCACACCGAGGACTCCGACCACACGCCAGGCTCTCATGTCACTCTCCGACTACTCTGCGGGACGGGTTCGAAAGATAGTTACACACCCGGCGCCGGCTTTGAAGACGTCGAACCGCTCAACGGCTACTGTCCGCGCCATGCGATCGATCGTCACGGCGCTCGGCCTGCTCGGGCTCCTGCTGGGCAGCTGCGTCACCGTCTTCTTCGGCATCCTGGCCCTGACCCCGACCTCCCCGTGCACGGGCGGTGCGACGACCGGCACCTGCGCGTACGGTCAGCTGCCGTTCAAGCTCGCGCTGTTCGGGCCGCTGCTGACCCTGCCGGTCGCGCTGCTCGCGACCTTCCTCCGCTCGCGCGGCAAGCCCCGGCCGGGCTGGCTGTACGCCGGGCTGGCCGCCGTCGTCGCCGAGCTGGTGATCGCCCTGCAGCTGGCCGCCGACTGACGCCATAACCGGCGGTGATCGGTCCACACGATCTGCGTCTGGCGACCGGATCGCTGGCGGTGGGCCGCAGCCGGTACCGTGGTGGCCGATCCCACCGGTGGACACGAGAGGGCGGAACAGGTGCTGCGCACGGCCACGGACGGCGACGTCGACATCATCCGGGACCTGCGCAACCAGCAGCCCAACCGCGACGTCAGCATCAACTCCCACGAGATCACCGCCGAGGAGCACCTCGGCTGGTGGGCCAAGGCGAGCGTCGACCCGACCCGCCGGGTGCTGATCTACGAACGCGACGGCGTCGCCGCGGGCGTGGTCAACTTCTTCGACCTCGAGCTGGACGGCTCGCCGAAGACCGGCGCCTGGGGGTTCTTCCTGGACGCCGAGGGGCTGGCCGAACGGGGCGAGACGCTGCCGGCCTGGATCGAGGTCATGAAGGAAGCCACCGGCTACGCCTTCGACGAGCTCGGACTGGACGACCTGTACGGCGAGGTGCTGGAGCACAACGCCGTCGTCCGGCAGATGAACCGGCGGTTCCGGTTCGTCGAGGGTGAGCCGGAGACCCGTTACTCCGACGGCCGCGAGATCACCGTGCTGCCGATCAGCTTGAACAAGAACAACCGGCGCAAGCCGAAGGGAAACTCATGAGCGCCTCTTCCACCATCAACTTCGGTGACGTCCCGGTCGGGCCGGAGCACCAGCCGTTCGTCATCGCCGAGATGTCCGGCAACCACAACGGCGACCTCGAGCGGGCCAAGGACATCGTCCGGGCGATGGCCGAGACCGGCGTCCAGGCGCTGAAGCTGCAGACCTACACCGCCGACACGATCACCCTCGACGTCGACCTGCCGGCCTTCCGGCTGCCGTCGGAGCACGAGCTGTGGGGCGGCGCGCGGCTGTACGACCTGTACCAGGAGGCGCACACCCCGTGGGAGTGGCACGAGCCGATCTTCGAGCTGGCCAACTCGCTCGGCATGCTGGCCTTCTCGTCGCCGTTCGACCCGACCGCGATCGACTTCCTGGAGAAGCTGAACGTCCCGGCGTACAAGGTCGCCTCGAACGAGATCGGTGACCTGCCGCTGGTCCGCGGGATGGCCGAGACCGGCAAGCCGATCATCATCTCCACCGGCTCCGCCACGCTGATGGACATCGACGCGGCGGTCCGCGCGGCCCGCTCGACCGGCAACGAGCAGATCGTCGTGCTGTCCTGCACCGCGAGCTACCCGGCGCCGCCGGAGCAGTCGAACCTGCGCTCGATCCCGGTCCTGCGCGACGCCCTCGGCGTCCAGATCGGCCTGTCCGACCACACGATGGGCATCGGCGCCTCGATCGCCGCCGTCGCGCTCGGCGCCACGGTGATCGAGAAGCACGTCACGCTGTCGCGCGCCGACGGCGGTGTCGACTCCGCGTTCTCGCTGGAGCCGGACGAGGTCAAGGCGCTGGTCGAAGGCACCAAGGTCGCCCAGCAGGCCCTCGGCGAGCCGATCGTCGGCCCCAAGCAGGCCGAGCAGAACGTACTCCGCTTCCGCCGCTCCCTGTACGTCACCCGCGACGTCAAGGCCGGCGAAAAGGTTGCCCCCGACAACGTCCGCTCGGTCCGCCCGGCCGGCGGCCTCCCGCCGGACGCCTTCGCGTCGGTCGAAGGCCGCGAGTTCCGCCAGGACACCCCGAAGGGCACCCCGCTGACCTGGGACGTTCTGTAAACACCCGACGTACGAAGAGGGCCCCGACCGTCACGGTCCGGGGCCTTCTTCGTCGTGCAGGACAACTTCGGGGCGTACCTACGCATCAACTGGGGTGTGGGAAGCGTCGCGGAAGGTCCAGAAGCGGTGGAGGAGGTAGCTCGCCACGGGGACCAGCAGGATGACGAGGGCCTGGGCCAGCAGGACGGGGAGGTGCAGGAGCTCGATCAGGAGTGGCATGCCGATCAGGGAGCAGGCGAGGCCGAACAGGTACACCGTGTAGAACTTGGCGAAGCCCTGGAGCCAGCCTGTCGTGGAGTTGAAGACGAAGGTGCGGTACGCCGGGTACACGACGACCGCGGTGGCGAAGTTGGCCAGGGCGGTGACGACCAGGTACGGCAGGGTGCCTTCGAACAGGTGCCAGCCGAGCCAGAACAGGCCGAAGTACAGGACGTTCGTGCCGGCGCCGACGATCAGGTAGCGGACGCGGTGGTCGCCGAGGAGCTTGGCCGGCAGGCGCGTCGCGGCGGCGAGGTCGACGGAAATGGCAGTGCCTCTCAGCAGTGGGATAATCACAGCGGCGGATGCCCCGCCGCCTCGTCTTCAGAAGGGCAAGCAGTGCTCGTCTCCGTCGTCGTGCCATGTTATCGGTCCGCCAAGACTCTCCCGCGCCTTGTCGAGGACCTGTCGCACGTCCTGCCGGAGGCGACCACCGGGTTCGAGATCGTGCTCGTCGTCGACGGCAGCCCGGACGACACCTGGCAGGTCGCGAGCGAGCTGGCGAACAAGTACCCGGAGACCCGCGCCCTGCGCCTGGCCCGCAACTACGGGCAGCACAACGCGATCATCGCCGGCGTCCGCAGCGCGCAGTACGAGGTGGTCGTCACGATGGACGACGACCTCCAGCACCCCGCCGACCAGGTCCCGGTGCTGCTGGCCGCGCTGACCGACGACGTCGACCTCGTGTACGGCGTACCGAAGGAGGAGGAGCACGGCGTCGTCCGGTCCTTCTCCTCCCGGATGGTGAAGGCCGCGATGGCCTCGACGCTGTCGGTGCAGAACGCGAAGTCGATCAGCGCGTTCCGCGCCTTCCGGACCTTCCTGCGGGACGGTTTCGACGGGCTCGACGGCCCGCACGCGTCGGTGGACGTGGCGCTGTCGTGGTCCACCACACGGATCGCGCAGACCACGGTCCGGATGGAGGACCGCGCCGAGGGCCGGTCGAACTACACGACCTGGATGCTGATGAAGCACGCCCTGACCCTGATCACGGGCTACTCCACCGAACCGCTGCGCCTGGTCGGCTACCTGGGCTTCATCTGCGCGGTCTTCGGCGTCGGGCTGTTCGGCGTGATCATCTACAAGTACGCCGTCGGCGCGACCACGGTCGCGGGCTTCACCACGATCGCGTCGATGGTGGCGCTGTTCTCCGGCGCCCAGATGCTCGCCCTCGGCGTCCTCGGCGAGTACGTCGGCCGCCTGCACTCGGGCTCGATGGGCCGGCCGACGTACGTGATCCGCGAACGCACCGACGGGGACGCGCACCCGGACATCACCACCGAGACCGACTGATCGTGTACCTGCTCTTCCCGGGCCGGCACCACGTGCTGACGGCGTACCAGGCGGACTTCCTGCGCGAGGCGGCCCCGGCCGGTACGACGGTCGTCTGGGCGGTGACGTCGTCCAACCACCACACCACCAAGCGCAACCCGATCCCGTTCGACCGGCGCGAGGCCGCGATCGAGCGGTTCAGCATGGCGACCGGGCTGCGGTCGCTGGTAGTGGGCGTGACCGACACGCCGCCGACCGACGACTTCGCCGAGGTGACGGTGAAGGCGATCGAGGCGGGCACCGACGACGCCGTCCGCCTGTCGCCGGAGAACACGGTCGTCGCGTGCTCGACGCCGGAGGTCGCGAAGCTGTACGAACGCCTTGGGTACCAGGTGATCGGGGTCGAGCCCGAAGGTGTCGCGCGACCGTGGGACGTCCTGCTGATGATTGCTGCAGGCAACGATGAGTGGCGGTCGCTGGCGCATCCCGCGACGGTCGACGTCTTCGACCGGTACCGGCTGGACGCGCAGGTCCGGCGCTGCGTGAACGACCCGGTCGTCGGCGACGACGGCGGGCTGACGACGACCCGCGACTACAAGACGTACGCCGACGCCTTCGAGACGGCGGCGGACCGCAAATGGGCGCAGATCAAGGACTTCGTCCGTCCCGGGCGCATCCTCGACATCGGTTGCGCGACCGGCGCGACGCTGCAGCTGGTCGACGGCGACCCGCGCTTCCACGAGTCCGACCTGATCGGCGTCGAGGTCGCCCGGCACCTGTACGCCGAGTGCGTGCACAAGAAGGAGCAGCGCTTCTTCGACAACCCGAACGTCTACTTCTACCAGCGCAACATGCTCGGCGCGGCCGTCTTCCCGCCGCGCTCGATCGACACCACGCTCACGCTCGCGCTGACCCACGAGATCTGGTCGTACGCCGACGGCTCGCGCGCCGAGACCGTGCAGCGCTTCGTCGACGGGCTGTTTGCACACACGGCGCCCGGCGGGGTCTGGATCAACTCCGACGTCTGCGGGCCGGCGGAGCCCGATCGGCCCGTCGTACTGGCGCTTGACGATTCGGACGGCGTGAACGCCGAGCCGGTCGAGCTCGAGTCCCTGGCCGATCCGGCGGCGCACGTGCGGACGCTGTCGACACGGGCCCGGTTCTTCCAGTTCGCGCAGGACTTCCGGCGCAACGCGCGAGTCCCCTTCGCCTACACGCTGCAGGGTCGCCACCCGGTCCTGCGTCTGGCCGACGCGATGGACTTCCTGACCCGCAAGGACTACGCCGACAACTGGCTCAGCGAGACCCACGAGCAGTTCTGCGGTCTGTCCTTCGCCGATTGGACCACGATCGCCCAGTCGGCCGGCTTCACGCTGGACCCGTCGTCCAAGCCCTGGCGCAACAACTGGGTGATCACCAACCGCATCGCGCCGGTCGCTTCGCTCACCACCCCCGACGGCGATCCTGTCGACTGGCCCGACACGCACCAGCTCCTGATCGCGCGTCGCTCGTAGTCAGCCGACGAGCAGCAGCACCCCGACGACGACCATCACCGCGGCGGTGGCGCCGTGGACGCCGTACGCGGCGGCCTTCGGGCCCTTGCTGTGCAGGACGATCAGCGCGTCGCCGATCGGGATGAGGGCCGCCACCAGCAGGTAGCCGCCGAGCAGTTGGGGTGTCGCCGCGATCATCAGGAGAAAGAGGAAGAGCCCCGTGGCGATGTCGCGGACCGCCTTGACGTACAGCCACGAGCGCATGGTCGGGTCCTCGGTCGGGGTGTGCGGAATGCCGAAGCCGGCCACGACCCGCGGTGCCCGGATGGCGTTGACGCCGATGAAGATGATGCCGAGGCCCAGGAGGCCCGCGAGCACGGTGGCGACGGTGATGATCATGACTTGCTCCTCAACTTGCTAGCACTGCTAGATGATGTAGCGACGATAACCCTATCCTCGACAGAATGTCTAGCAGTGCTAGAATCTGCTCATGAACGCCGTCAGCGAACGCCGGGAACGGGAACGGGCCGACCGCCACCGACTGATCGTCACGGCCGCGCGGGAGCTCGCGGAGGCCGAGGGCTGGGAGGCGGTGACGACGCGCCGGCTGGCCGACCGCGTCGAGTACAGCCAGCCGGTGCTCTACTCGCACTTCAACGGGAAGAACGGGATCGTCAGCGCCGTCGCGCTCGACGGGTTCGAGCAGCTCGCCGCTCAGCTGCGGGACGCGCGGGAGGGGGCCCCTGATCAGGCCGGCGGGAAGTCGTTGGGCACGGTCTGCCATGCGTACCTGGACTTCGCACGCACGCGACCCGCGGTGTACCAGGCGATGTTCGTGCTGCCGACCGACCTGAAGTTCGCGAGTGACGAGACACCGAAGTCGATGCGGGCCTGCTTCGACGAGTTCGTCGCGTGCTTCCGGCCGGACGACGACCGGCGCGAACTGTCCGCGGAGGTCGTCTGGAGCGCGGTGCACGGGATGGCCGTGCTCGCGGGCAGCGGGCGGATTCCGCAGGCCCTGCAGGAGGAACGGGTCGACTTCCTCGTCTCGCGGCTCTCCGACAAGCCGGGCACCTCGTAGCGTCCGAACAAACCGCCAGCGTCCGAAGAACTGTGGCCTATAGCGCTAGGTTCTTCGGACGCAGACCAGTTCTTCGGACGCTGTTGGCGATCGGGAGCGTGCTGGTTACCCCAGCTTGTTGCGCAGCTGGCGCTTGACGCGGCGCTTGACCTTGCCGGCGAACTTGCGCGGGTTGCGGATCTGCGCGGCCTGGCGGATCAGCTTCACCGCGGAGTACGCCCTGGAGTTCTTCAGCTTGGTGCGCTCGGCGTTGGCCTTCTGGACCTGGGTACGCATCTCGCGCAACCGGGTCTCGCGGGTCTTCAGGGCCTTGTCGCGGAAACCGAGGGTGCGCTCCAGGCCGAAGATCTGGCCCTTGAGCTCGTGGATCTCCTGCGCGGCGCGGTCGACGTCGGCCAGCGCGGTCCGTACGTCGGGCGTCTGCGAACCGTCGGACGGTACGCCGAGCGCGGTGGCCAGCGCGGCGGCCAGCTCCTTGCCCCGGGCAACCTGTGCGACGGAGGCCGACGGGGTGTCGGGCGTGGTCGCCGGCGTCTGCTGCGGGGCCTCGATGCCGGACATCGCGAGCCAGGCCGACACCAGGTCGTCGCCGACCATCCACGGCGGCCACGGGTGCCGGCGGTGGGTGCCGATCAGGCGGTCGTGGAAGCGCGCCCAGGCGGCGGCGAGGCGGTCCTGCTCGGTCTCGTCGGCGACGGTCACCCAGGCGGACACGCCGAAGGCGAAGCTGTCGCCGTTCACCACCACGTCGTCCCAGCGCGGGAGGACGTTGCTGGTCTGCGAACGAGCCCAGTCACCCAGCCGACCGGCAAGGTCCCGGAAGCCGGGCACGTCCTCAGCAGCCGCCAGACGGAAGAGCAGGGTCTCCGCAGTGACCCCACCTGGAACAGTCGCCGGAACAACCGAGGAATCAAAAGCCAAAGCACCTTCAGCTTCAACTTCATCCCCAGCAACTACCACCTTCCACACATCACCATCCGCATCAGCGGTCAGTACGGCCGGGTGGCCGGTGGTCTGGGCGTAGATGCTGTGGCTGGGGGTGCCGCCTCGGAGGGCCAGCCAGCCGGTGGGCGTCGACGCCAGGAGGCCGGCGCGGGCGGCGGCTTCGGCGGAGTCGGCGATGGGGGCGAGCAGCGGGACGACCGTCGACGCTGCTTCCAGTGCCTCGACAGCGAGGCGGGTGGGGAGCTGGCCGGGACGGGCTTCCGCGGCGAGGTCCGTGGCGAGCAGGGCGTGCGGGGTCTCGGCGACCGAGAAGCTGGCGTACGTGACCGCACCGGTCAGGCCGACCCGGTCCAGCTCGGCGAGCAGCTGCTCGGTGGAGACCGGACGGGTCGGGTCGTCGTGCAGCGGGCGCCACTCGTCGTCGCCGTGGCGCTGGTCGGCAGGGCGACGGTCCAGCAGGTTCGTGAGGGAGAACTCGTTCTCCAGGCCCAGCACGACCACGGCGTCCGGCGAGCAGACGGCGGCCAGCGCGTCCAGCCGCTGCGACCAGTTCAGGTCCGGGCTGTCGTATCCGATCACCCGGTCCAGACCGTCAGCAGCGACGACCACGTCGTACGACGGACGCCCGGCCTCGGCCAGACCGTCCAGCGCACCCGCCACGACCTGCAGGCGCTCACCGAAGGTCTCGCCGAGCTCACCCGCGTCAGAGACCGAACGGACCAGCAGGGTCGCCTCGGACGCCTTGGCGACGACCGCTTCGACCAGGTCGGCGCCGTGCGGGCCCACGATCAGCGTGCGTGCCCCGTCGGGCAGGACGTCCGTGAGCAGCGCGCGCAGCGCCGGCCCCTGGACAGCCCCCCGCTTGCCGGAGTAGTCGCTCCACGGCTGCATCTCACCGCGGACGACCTCGACGGCCAGCTGGTTGTCAGACACGCTCTCTCCAATCGAACAGCATCCGCAGTTCCGCGGGCGGCATCATCCACGGCACGCCCAGTTCCAGGTCGGTGGTCGCCCGGGCGGCGTCCATGTCCAGCTCCTTGCCCAGCATCTCCGGCCACAGCCGGGCGATCCGGCTCTGCCCGCCGAAGAGCGGGTTCTCGCCTTCCATCTCCATCGGGTCGCCGTACACCGCGGCCTCGCAGCCGGCGGCGATCCCGTAGAAGATCGCGGTCGACAGCCGGTTGGCCGCCACCCGCTTGTGCTTGCGCAGCTCGGCCAGCTGCTTGTAGAGGAACTTCGGGTCGGTGCCCTCGTAGGAGAACCCGCGGCGGCCGAACGAGACCACCCGGAACCCGGCGTCCTCGTAGGACTTGCGCACCTCGGGCCGGTCGTACTCGGTGTAGTACAGGCTGAAGGTGACCGGGCCCGGCTCGGTCTCCCGGATCTCGTCGATCAGGCGCTTGTGGTCGCCCTGGATCTTGCCGCCCTCCCAGCCGTGGAAGAGGAACCAGAGGGTGCCTTCGCGCTCTTCCTCCGGTACGGCGCCGAGCTCGGGCTCCAGCTCCTGCAGGTACAGGAACGGGGCGCCGATGCTGGCGTAGTTGCGGCGGCCGAGCGCGTGCCCGCGGCGCCGGGGTCCGTCGCTCCAGGTGAACCGCCAGGCGCCGTCGTAGAACTCGTGCACCGGGTTCCAGCCGTCCGCGATGTTCCAGCCGTGCTGGAGGTAGCCGCGCAGGCGGGGCGGGTACTCGTCGTCCAGTCCGGCGTACCGGGCCAGGATGTGGGCCTGGCCGTAGTAGTGGTTGTGGTGATGCATCAGCGGACCTCGAGGTGGAGTGTGCCGGCGTGCGGGCGCAGCGCGGCGGTGTGACCGGACTGCTCGACCTCGATCGGCAGCCGGGCGGACAGGAACGGTTCGCACTGCACCGCGTGCTCGGCGCCGTCCGGTCCGGTCGCGAAGAGGATCCAGTCGGCCAGGCTGGCCAGCGGGTCGGTGGAGTTGACCACCGCGTCGGCCGGGATCAGGTCGGCGAGGTCGGCGGCGGCGATCCACCGGCCGTCCTCGACGGTCAGCCGGCAGGCGACGTCGGCGTGGTGGTCGGCGTCGTCCAGGTAGCGCCGCCAGCTGAAGGTGTACCCGTCGCCGGCCAGCACCGCGCCGTCGATCCGCAGTTCCAGACCGTTGCTCCCGGCAACCACATTGGCGTGCTCGGCGGGCAGCCGGAGCGGGGCCTCGTGCAGGTTGACGTAGCCGCCGGTGGAGCGGGTCAGGCTGACCATCCGGCCGTCGGCCAGGTGGTGCACGGCCTGCGGCGCGGCGGTCCAGAGCAGCAGCTTCTCGTCGTCCGTGCCGACCAGCCGGAACGCCCAGGTGGTGCGCTGGGTGAACGGGTCGTCGGGGTTGGTGTCCTCGATGATCGGCCGGACCGGGATCCGCACGGTGAAGTCGCGGCCGTCGCCGCTGAACGTCAGCGGCAGCTCCTGGTCCTTGCCGGCCAGCGGCCGGGTCACCTGCAGCTTCGAGTCCTCCAGGCCGACCGGTACGCGGCCCTGCAGGACCAGTGCGTCAGCGGTCTGGCTGACGGCCGTGAGGCGCGTCGGGTCGACCATGCGGCGCAGCACGAAGGCGCCGTCGGCACCGGGACCCGGCTGGATCCAGCTGGTGCCGTCGATCCAGGCGCCCGGCGGCCAGCCCGGGCTACCGGGCCGCTGGCCACGGAGCTTGCCGTGCCGGCGCAGGCGGCCGGACTTCAGCCGCACCATGAAGTGCGCCGGGGCGCCGGTGCCCTTGAGCTTGCCGAGCAGCGCCTTGTCGAGCCGGACCTCGAAGCCCACCAGAGCCGGGTCGCCGTGCGTGTCGGTCGCGTCGTACCGCCGGACGGCCAGCGGGGTCTCCGCGCCGCCGATGACCAGCGCGATCCGCAGGCTGGACGACGTCTTGGTCTCCAGGTGCCGGATCTCGGCCGTGCCCTTGACCGACAGCGAGCCGTCGTCGAGCCAGCCGACCTCGCGGACGCTGGTGGCCAGCGTCAGGTCCTTCATCGGAAGCCGGTAGAGCTCCTTCGACACCGAGGCGGTCTGGTCCTGGACGCCGGGGTAGTTGTGCTCGAACTGCCACGGACGGCCCGGCCGGGACAGCGCCCGGGCACCGCCACGCAGGCCGCCGTCGTTACGGAAGTGGGCCAGGCGGCGGAGCAGGTCGATGTCACCGGCGGCCAGCGCGGAGTGCTGGATCCGGTCGTAGCTGTGGGCGCGGGCCAGCACCGAGTCGTCCAGGCGGTCCATCAGCCGGCGGGCGAGCTTGAGCAGGTTCTGCTCCTCCTCGGCCGGCGCGGCCCCGAACGCCATCATCAGCGTCAGCAGGTCGATCTGGGTGAAGTGCGCGTGCACCCGGCGCCGGACCTCACGCAGCGTGTCGCCGGTCTCGATCAGGTCCATCACCATCTCGGCCGACCGGACCCGGTCCTCCATGTTGCCCAGCTGGAACTTCTGCTGGGTGATCGACTCGCCGGACTCGCGCTCGCGCCAGTAGTAGACCGGTACGGCGAGCGCGTCGACGGTGACCGCGTCCAGGTGCGCCTTCAGCGTGACCGGGTAGTCCTCGTAGCGGATCGCCGGGAACTCGTAGCCGAAGTCGTCCCAGAACGAGCGCCGGTAGACCTTGTTCCAGGCCATCCGGTCCAGGATCAGGTCCGGGGTCTCGATCACGTGGGTGGCGATCCGGTCCCTGGCGAACGGCAGCCGGTGGATCCAGGACGGCCGGACGCCGGAGCTGTTGTTGAACCGGCGCGCGTTGCCGCCGGCGAACGACGAGCCGCTGTTGTCCAGGGTCCGGATCAGCTTCTCGAAACCGTGCCGGGTGACCAGGTCGTCGCTGTCGACGAAGGTGATGTACTCGCCGTCGGCGTGCCGGACCCCGGTGTTGCGGGCCGGGCCGAGGCCCTGGTTCTCCTGCGCGACGATCCGGAACCGCGGGTCGCGGTCGCAGAAGTCCTGCGCGATCGCGGCGCTGTCGTCGGGGGATCCGTCGTCGACCAGGATCGCCTCGAAGTCGGTCCAGGTCTGCCGCGCGATCGAGTCGAGGCAGTCCCCGATGTAGTCGCGGACGTTGTAGAAGGGCACAACGACACTCAGCCGCGGCGTCACAACGGCAAATCTCCTCGGCTCAGTCGGCGGTCGGTCGACATCCTGGTCGGCACTACCGCCTGACCCGATGCTGCCTGGGCACACGGCGCCGGAGCAACCAAGGTCCGGGCGGCGACCAGTGATCCATCGCCGGTCATGTTAGCACCGCTGCGTAGTCGTCCGAGCGGGTAACGGAGGCAGCGCGGATCTTCTCAGAAACTTTCGGTGTTGTTTACCAAATGCACTGTGAGCAAGGTGTGAACCGGCTCGAAACCGTAACGGGCCCACGCTCTTTGGACCCCCGTGTTGTGCCCCTGCGTGGAGATCACCAGCCGGCGCGCGGTACTGGCGTCCTCGACCGCCGCCAGCAGGTGCGCGTAGCGGCCACGGCCCTGCTCGGCCGGTACGACGCCCGCCAGTTCGATCTCGGTCCAGGACTCCTGCTGGTCGACGGTCGCCAGGGCGAGCACGCGGCGGTCCGGTCCACGCAGTACGACGGCGCCCTCGGCGGCGATGCTCCGCCGCGCCCACTCCTGGTAGCCGGCCAGCGCCAGCGCCCGGTCGAACAACGGGTTGGCGCAGTAGTGGTTCCCGTAGTCGCCGAAGATGTCCCCGACCAGGTCGTCGACCAGGTCGTCGTCGATCGAGGACTCCAGGCCGGCGTTGAACCCGGCCAGCGGCGCCGGGCGGCGGCCTTTGCCTACGGGGAGTGACCAGTAGACCAGCGAGTCCGCCAGGATCGCCGTACGGCGGCCGGCGGCCAGCGCGGCGAACCAGGAGATCTCCCGCGCCGGGTAGCGCAGCACGACCACGTCGGCCGTGGACTTGTCGACCGCGGCGAGCACCTCCTCCAGCGGCGTACCGGCTGAGGCGGAGACGGACACCCGGTCGACGGAGACGCCGAAGCGCTTCGTCTCGTACTCGGAGGGGCTGCTGGTCAGCTCACCGGCCTCCAGCGCGTCGTACCAACCCATGTCAGTCCTGGCCCGGGTCAGAAAGCGTAGGAGAGCAGCGCGTCGATCACTCGGGTCTGCTCCTCCTCGGTCAGCTGGCTGAACAGAGGGAGCCGGACCAGTTGGCCGCTGATCCGCTCGGTGACCTCGCAGCCGCCCGGGCCGACCCGGCCGTACCGCTCGCCGGCCGGAGCCGAGTGCAGCGGCACGTAGTGGAAGGGCGCGGTGATGTTGCGTTCGCGCAGGTGCCCGATCAGGCCGAGTTGGTGCTCGTGGGTCGGCATCAGCAGGTAGTACATGTGCGCCGGGTGCACGCAGTCGTCCGGCACGGTCGGTACGCCGATGCCGTGCGTGGCGGTCCAGTCGGCCAACTCCCGCTCGTACCGCTCCCAGATCGCGTAGCGCGGCGCCTGGATCTGGTCGAACCGCTCCAGCTGGGCGGTCAGGAACGCGGCCAGCGGGTCGGCCGGCAGGTAGCTCGAGCCGATGTCGACCCAGCGGTACTTGTCCACCTGGCCGCGGAAGAACGCGCTGCGGTTGGTGCCCTTCTCACGGATGATCTCGGCCCGGTGCAGCAGGTCGACGTCGTTGACGACCAGCGCGCCGCCCTCGCCGCAGTGCACGTTCTTGGTGCCGTGGAACGACTGCGTGGCCATCAGGCCGAGCGATCCGAGCGGGCGGCCCTTGTACGTGCCGCCGAGCCCGTGCGCGTTGTCCTCGATCACCGCGACGCCGTACTTGGCGGCGACGGCGTTGATCTCGTCCATCGCGACCGCGACGCCGGCGTAGTGCACGACGACGATCGCCTTGGTCCGGTCGGTGATCGCCGCCTCGACCTGGGTCTCGTCGAGGTTCAGCGTGTCCGGCCGGACGTCGACGAACACCGGTACGGCGCCGCGCAGCGCGTAGGCGTTCGCGGTCGAGACGAACGTGAACGACGGCATGATCACCTCGTCGCCCGGGGCCAGGTCGAGCAGCAGCGCGGTCATCTCCAGCGCGTGCGTGCACGAGGTGGTCAGCAGGGACCCGACTCCGCCGGTCAGCTTGGTGACCAGTTCGGTCGCGCGGGCCGTGAACGGCCCGTCGCCGACGACCGCGGCCGAGGTGAAGGCCTGGTTCACGTAGGCGAGCTCGTCGCCCACCAGGTAGGCCTTGGAGAAGGGGATCGGGTCGGGCATGGTGACGGAGCCTACCGCTGCTCGGGATCGCTGGATTCGAGTGCCTCGGCGTAGGTGTGATGGCCCGGATCCTCGAGGCTGTCGTAGCCCACGAGGAACTGCGGGCGCTTCTGGCTGGACAGGAACAAGCGGGCGACGTACTCGCCCAGCAGACCGAGGCAGAGCAGCTGGATCGCGCCGATCACCGCCACGGCCAGAACGGTCGACGTCCAGCCGGGGATGCTCTGGCCGGTCAGCTTGATCACCAGCGCGCCGATGACGAATGCGATCGACAGCAGGCCGCCGAACAGACCGAGCCAGGTGGCCAGCCTGAGTGGTGCCGCCGAGAAGGCCGTGACGCTGTCGAACGCCAGCCCGAGCATCTTGCGCAGGTTGTACTTCGTGACGCCGGCCGCCCGCTCGGCCCGGACGTACCGGACCTCGGCACTCGGAAAGCCCAGCCACGGGATCACCAGCCGGAACACCCTGCCGTCCTCGGGCAGGCCGTTCACCGCGTCCACGACCCGGCGGGAGACCAGGCGGAAGTCACCGGCGTCGAACGGGATCTCCCGGCCGACCAGGCGGCACATCAGGCGGTAGTACATCCGGGCGGTGGTCCGCTTGGCCCAGGTGTCGCTGGACCGGTCGGAGCGGACGCCGTACACGACGTCGACGTCCTGGTCCCGAGCGGCGGCCAGCAGCTCGGCGATCACCTCGGGCGGGTCCTGCAGGTCGGCGTCGATGGTGACCAGGTACTCACCGCGCGCCCGCCGGAATCCGGCCGACAGGGCGGCCTGGTGCCCGGAGTTGCGCAGCAGCCGGACCAGCCGGAGCTGCGGCCAGGTCCTGACCGCCTCGCTCAGCAACGCGGCTGTCCCGTCCCGGCTGCCGTCGTCGACCACGACCACCTCGTAGCTGATCCCCAGACCGTCCAGCAGCGGGTGCATCCGCTCGAAGAAGATCGGCAGCACCTCCTCCTCGTCGTACATGGGTACGACGACAGAGAGCACTGGAACGGCGGTCGGCATCGGCACCTCCTCCTGCGAGGCTACTTGTGCCCGCTCGGCCCCGCTAACCTTCCTTCGTGCCAACGATGACGCTCGGAGCGCCCAGCTTGCCAGGTGCCCCGCCGCGTCAGGAGCAAAAGGCTGTTCGGTGGCGCACTGTGCTCGGTGTCGTGATCAAGGTGGCCGCCGGTGTCGCTCTGGCCTGGCTGCTGATCTGGCTGATGGCCGGGCACTCGTCCGGCGACAGCATCGCCCGGCTGCTGCGGTTCTGGGTCCTGGGCATCACCGTGCCCGGCACCATCCTGTGGCGGCTGGCCAGTCCGTTCCGCCACAACCTGATCGAGGACTTCGCCGCCGGCTCGCTGGTCGGCGTCTCTGTCCTGCTCCTGGTCTACATGGCCGTCGCACCGATCGGCCTGCAGGAGTGGGCCTGGCTCTGGATCGTCCCGGTCTTCGTGGCGGCCGTCTCCGTGCCCTCGTGGCGCAGGCGGTGCCTGAGCAAGGTGGAGCGGCCGGTCAACCCGCTGACCGCCTGGCTGATCGCCGGGGCCTGCGCCCTCCCGATCTACGCGACCGGCCGCTACCGGAACCTGGTGCCCGCGCCGTACGCCGACGCCCGCTCGAACTCGCCGGACATGGCCTTCCACCAGGCCCTGTCCGCCAGCGCGAAGTACGACTTCCCCCTGCAAGCGCCGTACCTGCAGGGCGAGAAGATGGACTACCACTACTTCTGGCA
This sequence comes from Kribbella lupini, assembly GCF_039529595.1. Classification (NCBI taxonomy): domain Bacteria; kingdom Bacillati; phylum Actinomycetota; class Actinomycetes; order Propionibacteriales; family Kribbellaceae; genus Kribbella; species Kribbella lupini. Next base: position 1,703,357 of record NZ_BAAANC010000002.1, read on the forward strand.
CCAGTTCACGGCGGCCACAGCGTGGGCGACGGGCGTGGACCTGACCGATCTCGTCTACACGATCGGCTGGATCCCGCTGCTGCTGGCCGGGTGCGCACTGATCTTCGCGCTGACCGACCGGATCGCTCCGGGCTCCCGCTGGGCCGGCCCGCTCGCCATCGCGGTGGCCGGCATCGGCGGCACGGTCAACGCCTACCCGAACGTGACGCTGCCGGCCGAGGGCCTGACGAACTACGTCTGGGGCAGCCCCACGCAGAACCTGGGCGGCGGGCTGATCGCGCTGATGGCCCTGCTGGGCGTGGACCTGCTCCGCGGCCGCAGCTCGCCGGGCAGCTACGTGCTGTTCGTCCTGATCGGCGTGGCCGCGTCCGGCTCGAAGGCGACCGTGCTGCCGCTGATCATCTGCGGGTTCGGCCTGGTGCTGTTCATCCGGATCTTCTACCGCCGGTTCGCCGTCAACGCGCTGGTCCTGATCGGCATCCTCAGCGCGGTCTTCCTGGCCGCGATCGTGGTGGTGTTCGGCAACCACTCGTCGGGCCTCGCGGTCCGGCCGTGGGTCACGTTCGCCAAGATCGGCACCTACCCGCTGACGGCCAAGGAGGTCGGCTGGGGCGAGTACGACCACGGCGCGATGTGGACCAGCGGCATCATCGTCTGCCTGTCGCTGCTGCTCGGGTCGGCCGGCCTGCTCGTCCTGGCCGGTACGACGGCCCGCTGGTTCCGCGACCCCGGGATGATCTTCCTGGTCGGCATCGCGATCGCCGGCTTCGGCGGGATGGTGCTGACCGACCAGCCGGGCACCAGCCAGATGTACTTCCACCGCACCGCCGTACCGGTGATCGCCGCACTGGCGGCCGCGGGCGCCTGGATGCTGGTGTTCTGGTTCGCCGACCGGCGGTCCGGCATCGCCGTACTGGCTTCGGTGCTGGGCGGTGCGGGCGCGACGTACCTGGCCCGGGAGATCACTCGGGCCAATCCGGGCGAAGGTAAGCCGTTCCGCCGTCCGGACGGCACGCTGGACGGTCTGGTCGCGCCCTGGCTCTGGACCCTGCTCTTCCTGCTCCTGGCGGCCGGACTGGTCACCGGGCTGTGGAAGCTGGCCAAGCGGCGTGGCAGGCCCAGCCGGATCGCCATGGCGTCGTTCGTCCTGGCCGGGATGGGCGCAGGGCTGCTGCTGCCCGTGCAGACGATGCTGAACTACCGCGAGGTCACGCTGCAGCCGCTCACCGACAAGTACCCGCTCGGCCCGACGCAGACCCAGACCGACGCCGCGCACTGGCTGCGGGACCACACCTCGCCGTCCGACCTGGTCGCGACCAACGCGCACTGCGCGATGAAGAACGCCTCCGGCTGCGACGTCCGGCACTTCTGGATCTCCGCACTGTCCGAGCGGCACGTGCTGGTCGAGGGCTGGGGCTACACCAACACCATCAACGACCTGGTCGCCGCCACCGGCAAGAGCCCCAACGGCCTGCCGTTCTGGGACGAGCAGAAGCTCGAGGACAACGACCGGGCGTTCACCTCGCCGACCCGCGACAACCTGCGGCTGCTGCGCACCAAGTACGGCGTGCGCTGGCTGTACGCCGACCCGACCCAGACCGCCGTCTCGCAGAACCTCGACACGCTGGCGACGCTGCGCTACGCGACGCCGGACGCGCTGATCTACGAGCTGCCCTGACCACTGTTCGTGACACGGGTGTACCTGTTCGTGGTCTAGCCCGATTAGGGTGACCCGCATGGCTAGAGCGAGACGGCGCGGGCCGAGGGAACGCGGCACCGGCTCGATCGCCGGTCTTGCTGCCGTCGTACCGGTCGCCGTGCTGGCGCTGGTGATGATGGACCGGCACGCTCCGGTGCTGGACGTGCTGAAGTTCACGGCGTTCGTCCTGCTCGGTGTCGGACTGCCAGGCCTGGTCCTGTGGCGACTGATCGGCGCGTACCGCCGCAACCTGGTCGAGGACTGCGCAGCCGGCTTCGCAGTCGGTACGGCGGCTCAGCTGCTCGTCTACCTGGCCGGCTCGTCCGTGGGGCTGCAGCGCTGGTCCTGGGTGTGGGCTCCGATCGTCCTGGTCGTCGGTGTGATCGACGGGGACGTCAGGGCTCGCGTGTGGCGCCGAGTTGAGGCTCCGCTCGGGCCGGTGACCGCCTGGCTGCTGGCGGCGTCCACGGCGCTGGTGATGCTGCTGATGTACGCCAAGGGCCCTGGGCGCTACGCACCGGCGTACACGGATCCGAACGTCGCCTTCTCGGACATGGCGTTCCACCAGGCGCTGGCGGCGAGCGCCAAGACCGACGTACCGATCGTGCCGCTGTGGGTCTTCGGCGAGCCGATGAAGTACCACACGTTCTTCCACCAGGTAGCTGCGGCGACTTCCTGGTCGACCGGCATCAACCTGACGAACCTGCTGTACGCGCTGCTGTGGGTGCCGCTCGCACTGGCCTGCTGTGCGCTGGTGTTCACGTTGACCCAGCGCTTCCTGGCGAAGCCTGGTGAGGAGCCGCATCCGGGAGCTGTCTGGGCCGGGCCGTTCGCCGTACTGCTGGCCGGAGTGGGTGGCACGCTGCAGCCGCTGCACGACATCTCGCTGGGCAACATCTCGATGGCCTCGAGCCAGTACCTGAGCCCGACGCAGAACCTGGGCATGATGCTGGCGCTGCTGCTCGCCGTACTGGCTGTGGACCTGCTGCGGGCGAGGCCTGTCCGTAGCCGGTGGATCCTGTTCGTGCTGGTCGCACTGGCCTCGTCCGGTGCCAAGGCGACGATCCTGCCGCTGGCGATCTGCGGGTTCGGACTGGTCTTCCTGGCTCGCCTAGCGACGAGGCGCTCGACCTGGCGAGCTCTGGTCGGCGGGCTGGTCGTGCTGGTGATCTTCGTCGCCGCCGCGATCGTGGTGTTCGGTGGTGAGTCGTCCGGCCTCCAGATCAAGCCGGCGCAGATCTTCATCCAGCTCCAGCCGTACGCCGCGCTCCGGCACGGCACCGGCGTGGACCGGGCCGCGCAGCTGCTCAGTGCGGCGACGACGACGGCCGCGTGGGGTCTGGCCGTGGTCGGCGTGCTGTTCCTTCGCAGGTTCTGGCGGGACCCCGGTGTGGTCTTCCTGGCCGGTGCCGCGATCGGCGGCTTCGCGGCGAGCGTGCTGACGTCGCAGCCCGGAGTCAGCCAGGTCTACTTCTACCGGACCGCTTTTCCCTTCCTGGCGGTGCTTTCCTGCCTCGGCCTGGCCCGGCTGACCGACAAGCTCGGCGACCGGCGGGGCGGCGTACTGGTCGCTGCGGCAGCCGGTCTCGGGCTGTTCGGCGCCGGCTTCGCCAGAGTGGCGTCGGACGACGTGTCCGGCGTGAAGGTGCCGTTTCTCCTGACCCTGCTGGCCTTGCTGGTGGCCGGACTGGTCGCAGCCATCGCCTGGCGACTCGGCGGCCGCAGTGGTGGCCTCTTCACCGCGGCACTGGCCTCACTGGTCGCCGCCTGCATGGCCGGCTCGACCTCACTCCCCCTGCTGACGCTCGTCTCCGACCAGGCAACCCTCGTCATCTACGGCAAGGTCGCCGGTGGCGGGCCGACCACCGCCGAAGCCGACGCGGCCCGCTGGCTGCAGGCGAACACGGGCAAGGACGACCTGGTCGCCACGAACGCCCACTGCATCGTCCAGCGCGGTGACGTCTGCGACAGCCGCCACTTCTGGATCGCCGCCCTGTCCGAACGCCAGATGCTCGTCGAGGGCTGGGCCTACACCAACCGCGCCAACCGCATCTCCGTCACCGAGGGCGGCAACCCCAGCCTGCTCGAGTTCTGGGACCGCGAGCTCCTGGCCACCAACGACGCCGCCTTCACCTCGCCGTCCGCCCCGATCATCGACCGCCTCCGCCGCTACGGCGTCCGCTGGCTGTACGCCGACCACCGCGCCGGCCTGGTCTCCCCCGACCTGAAGCAGTACGTCCGCCTCCGCCACGCCACCCTGGACGCCACGATCTACGAGATCAGGTGAAAGAGGGCGTCGGCGACGCGGACTCGGCCCTGGCCGTCGACCAACTGGTAGCCGGCGGCGGCCAGGCGGGCTCGCTCGGTCGGGTCCTGCAGCAGCGGGCCCAGTACGGCGGCGGCTGCGGTGGGGTCTTGTTTGAGGTCGGAGAGGACGCCGATGCCTACGGCCGCGCCGGTGGCTACCGTGCGTTCGTAGCCCATCACCTGGTTGTCGACCACGCAGACCAGGCCGGCTGTCGCGCCCAGGCACAGCAGCTCCCAGGTGGAGGTGCCGGAGGCGCTGATGACCAGGTCGGAGGCTACGACGGCCTTGGCGAGCTGGGACGTGGGGCCGATCACCTCGACGTGCTGGCCGGCTTGCAGGTCGACGGCGGCGATGGCGGCGGCCAGCTCGTCACCGGGAGCTACGACGAGCGCCTCGAACGCCTGATTGGTGGCTGCCAGGGCGCGGACGACGTGCGGGCCGGCTCCGAACGCGTCGGTGCCGCCGAAGAAGGCGAAGACCTTCGGGACGGCGTTCGTCCGGACCGTCGGGGGCTCGCTGGGCCGCAGCTCGAGGATCTCGTTGCGGAGCAGGACGTAGTCGAGCCCGGCCAGCCGGACGGCACCGGCGGGCAGCTCGGGGGTGTCCTGCTCGGAGCCGAGGTTCTGGTCGACCAGGATGTCGGCCACCGCCCCGCCGTACCCGCCGTCGACGATCGCCAGGCTCGGGAGTCCGCTCGCCCGTACGGCGGCGAACACGGCCGGGTCCAGGTCGTAGGAGTCCCAGACCACCGCGGTCAGCTCCAGCCGCCCGAACAGCGTCAGGTGCTCCTCAGCGGTCCACACCGCCGGCTCGACCGCGATCCCCCGGCTCCGGATCTGCTCGTCCGCCCAGGGCACCGTGTGGCTGTCGCAGACGAACACGACCTCGGCACCGCGCCGTACGAGCTCCTCGGCGAGCGCCAGACTCCGCATCACGTGGCCGATCCCGCGCTTGGGGCCTACGTCACACCTGACACCGATCCGCGAGTTCACGCCCAGACCGTACCGGGTGAGCTGAACCACGTGGGACGGCGGCGAACTTCTGGGGCGGATGGGGCGTCTGTCCACAGGCGGGCCAACCGGTGATTGAGGCATCCGACGGGCAGCCCGCTATCGTACGGAGTTGCTGCTCAGGCGGCTGTCCGGAACTGTCCCCTCAGAAGGGTCCTACTCGACGTGTCCATCCTCACCGGCTCCGACATCCTCGTCACCGGAGGCACCGGCTCCTTCGGCAAGGCGTTCATCCGCTACGCGTTGGACAACCTGGACCCGCGCCGGATCATCATCTTCAGCCGCGACGAGCTCAAGCAGTGGGAGGTCCGCCAGCTGTTCGGCGACGACCCGCGGCTGCGGTTCTTCATCGGCGACATCCGCGACCGGCAGCGGCTGAACCGGGCCATGCACAAGGTCGACTACGTCGTCCACGCGGCCGCCCTGAAGCAGGTCGACACCGCGGAGTACAACCCGTGGGAGTTCGTCCAGACCAACGTGGTCGGCTCGCAGAACGTGATCGAGGCCTGCATCGACTCCGGCGTGAAGAAGGTCGTCGCGCTGTCCACCGACAAGGCCTCCAGCCCGATCAACCTGTACGGCGCGACGAAGCTGACCGCCGACAAGCTGTTCATCACCGGCAACCACTACGCCGCCGCCTACGAGACCCGCTTCTGCGTGGTCCGCTACGGCAACGTGATGGGCTCGCGCGGCTCGATCATCCCGAAGTTCCGCGCCCTGCACGAGGCCGGCCAGTCGCTGCCGATCACCGACCTGCGCTGCACCCGGTTCCTGATCACGCTGCCCGAGGCCGTCCAGTTCGTGGTCGACTCGTTCGAGCAGATGCAGGGCGGCGAGCTGTACGTGCCGCGGATCCCCTCGATGAAGATCACCGACCTGGCCCAGGCGATCGCGCCGGGCGCCAAGATGCACGACATGGGCCTGCGCCCGGGCGAGAAGCTGCACGAGGAGATGATCAGCCCGGAGGAAGGCCGCCGCGCCCTGGCGATCGGCGACCGCTACGTGCTGCAGCCGGACCTGGCGACCTGGGGCTACCAGCCGCCGGCCGACGGCGTACCGGTCGCGGACGGGTTCCACTACACCTCGGACAACAACGAGGAGTGGTACACGATCGAGGAGATCACCAAGATCCTCGAGAGCGACGTCTGAGCCGATGCTGCCCTACGGACGCCAGTCGATCAGCGACGAGGACATCGAGGCCGTCACCGCGATCCTGCGCGGTGACTGGCTGACCACCGGGCCGACCGTCACCGCGTTCGAGAACGCGATCGGCGAGCTGTCCGGCGGCCACCGCGCCGTCAGCTGCACCTCCGGGACGGCGGCCCTGCACATGGCGTACGCCGGTCTGGGCGTCGGGCCCGGTGACGAGGTCGTCACCACGCCGATGACGTTCGTGGCGACCGCGTCCTGCGCGGCGATCCTCGGCGCGAAGATCGTGTTCGCCGACGTCGAAGAAGACACCGCGCTGCTCGACCCGGCCGCCGTCGAGGCGGTCGTCACCGACCGCACCAAGGTGATCGCGGCCGTCGACTACGCCGGCCACGCCGCCGACTACGACGCGCTGCAGCCGATCGCGGACCGGGTCGGCGCGAAGACGCTGGACGACGCCGCGCACTCGGTCGGCGGCACGTACAAGGGTCGCCCGGTCGGCGACCTGGCCGACGTCACGACGCTGTCGTTCTTCCCGACCAAGAACCTGACCACCGGTGAGGGCGGCGCGGTCGTCGCCAAGGAGCCGGCGGTGGCCCAGCGGGTGCACGAGTTCCACTTCATCGGGCTGGTCCGCGACGCCGACCGGTTCGAGATCACCGACGAGGGCCCGTGGCACCAGGAGGTGCACGAGCACGGCCTGAACTACCGGCTGACCGACATCGCCTCCGCGCTCGGGCTGTCCCAGCTCAAGCGGCTGGACGCGTTCAAGAAGCGCCGCTCCGAGATCACCGCGCGCTACAACGAGGCCTTCGCGGGCGTCGACGGGCTGCGGACCCCGGCCCAGCGCGACTACGTCGACCCGGCCTGGCACCTGTACCCGGTCCGCGTCCTCGGCGGCCGCCGCCGCGAGGTTTTCGAGGCGATGCGCGCGGCCGGCATCCTCGTCCAGGTGAACTACATCCCCGTCTACTGGCACCCGGTGTTCGCGAACGCGGGCTACCAGCGCGGCATGTGCCCGAACGCGGAGCAGTTCTACCGCGAGGAGATCTCGCTGCCGATGTACCCCGACCTGACCGACGCGGACGTCGATCGGGTGATCGAGACGCTGACGAAACTGGTCTCCTGATCACCTTTTCTTGCGGAGAGTCAGAGAATTGACCACTGTGACATCTGATCAGTCCTCGGAAGAGACCAGTCCGGCACGCTCGGTGATGATCGCCGGGGAGCTGCTGAACTGGTCCGACCTGCACCCGTCGGACGCCCGTCCCGCGGTCGGTGGGCCGGTGGCGGCCGAGTTGCTGGCCGCCGTCGTCCGACCCACCGACTCCGTGCTCGTCGCGGGGCCGCACTCGCTGGAGCTGCTCGAGCAGCTCGCCAAGACGGCGGCCTCGGTCGACGTCCTGGCGCGCTCGGCGCCCGACGCCGAGGAGATCGCGCAGGCGCTCGACGTCCGCGTCTTCTGCGGCACGCTGGACCACTTCGGCCCGGAGCACGGCGAAGCGTCGTACGACGTGGTCGTGGCGCTCGACGGGGTGCCTCGGCTGATCGGGCCGGATACGCTGGTACTGCCGTGGGCGGACGGGCTCGCGGCGCTGAAATCCCGGCTCGCCCCGGGAGGACGGCTTCTGCTCGGTGCCGAGAACAGCTTCGGCATCGAGCGGCTGGTCCAGCCGGACCCGACCATCACCGTCCCCCGCGACGAGGACTGGCCGGCGGACGTCCGCGGCGACGCCGCGGCCCCCGCGGGGTTGAAGGCGGTGCTGAGCGCGCTGCAGACCGCTGACCTGCGGGTGACCAGCACGTATGCCCTCTTCCCGACCCTGGTCGAGGCCTCGGTCGGGCTGAGCAGCGTCGACCAGGCGCTGGCTGCGGCTGTGGTGGCCCGGTCCGTCGCGGCCCGGTTCTCCGGGCCGACCTTGACCGACCCGTACCGGACCACCCAGGAGGCAGTGGCTGCCGGCCTCGGGATGGAGTTGGCGCCGGGCTGGTTCTTCGTCGTGGGTGCGGAGTCTCCCGGCGTACTGCCCGATGGCGCTGTCCCGGCCGGACCGGGAGTGCTGCTCGAGGAGGAGCTGTTCACCGCGCTCCGGATCGACGACCACGCGGCGCTGCGGCGCATCATCCCGGCGTACGTCGAGTGGCTGCGGGGGCAGGACGCGGCGACCGCCGCGGTCGCCTCGGCCGACAACGTGATCAGCGACGGTACGACGTACCGGCTGTTCGGCACCGCGCCGGCGCTCGAGAGCACGGGCGACGCGCTTGTGGTGGCGCAGCTCGGGCGGTTCGCCCGGCGCTCGCTGGAAGCGGGCTCGCGGCAACCATGGGCCGTCGGCAGCGCGCCGCGCGACCTGACCGCCCGCCTGGCGTCGATGGCAGGCATCTCCGTCACCGACGAGCTCTGGGCCGCCGTTGCCGACAACAACGAGATGATCCGCCCGCAGGGCAGCGCCGAGCAGCTGGCCACGATCGCCCGGCTGGCCCAGGAGCTGGCCGACGCGAGCACGCAGGCCACCTGGTTCGAGGGTCAGTTGAAGGGGATCCGGCGCTCCAAGCCGTACCGGGTCGGTCAGGCGGTGCTCAACCCGGCCCGGGTCGTGGTCAAGCGCGTCCGCCGTGTGGTGCGCTGATGCATCACGCCAACCACTTCTACGGCCACGCGCACATCATGGCCAAGTACGCCGGGCTGCCGGCCGGTGATCCGCCGACCATCTGGGGCTACCTGCAGCACGGCTGGAACATCCTCGACGGGTTCGCGTACAACACCGCGTTCGTGGCCGGGATGCCGAAGTTCGTCTGGTCCGACACGGTCCGCCGCCGCGGCTGGTCGATGGGCCTGCGCAACTACTCGGTGATCGGGTCGGCCTGGCTGTACCTGCTGGAGCTGCACCCCGAGCTGGCCGCGCCGGCCCCGGATGCCGCGGGCACCATCTTCTACCCGTTCCACGGCTGGGAAGGGCAGAACGTGCTCGGCGACCACGCCGAGATCGTTGCCTCGATCAACGAGCACGAGACCGGTCCGGTGACCGTCTGCCTGTACTGGAACGAGTTCGAGAACGAGGCCATCAAGCAGGTCTACACCGACGCCGGTTTCCGGGTGATCACGCACGGGTACCGGGGCCTGCACTGGCGCAAGACCGACGCCGACTTCCTGCTCAAGCAGCTCAAGGAGCTGCGCAAGCACCGCAGGGTCGCCTCCAACCGGCTCAGCTCCGCGGTGCTGTACGGTGCTTCGATCGGACTGCAACCGGGCGTGTACGGCGACCCGATGCTGCTGGAGAACGAACACCCCTCGTTCGGCGGCCAGGCCCGGATCCGGCGCCTGTGGCCGGAACTGAACCAGCCGTACGTGCCGCTCGACCTGGCCAAGGCGTTCACCGACGCCGAACTGGGCGTCGAGCACCTGGCCGGACCGGCCGAGATCCGTGACCTGTTCCGCTGGACCGATCCGGCGCTGCTGGTCAAACCCAGAACTGCGAAGGTGTTGTCATGAAGATCGGGATCATCACCCAGGCCCGCGCCACCAGCACCCGGCTGCCGGCCAAGGTGCTGCTGCAGGCCGGCGGCCGGACGTTCCTCCAGCACCACCTGGACCGGCTGGCCGCGACCGGCCTGCCGGTGATCGTGGCCACCACCACGAACTCCGACGACGAGCCGATCGTCGAGCAGACCACCGCGGCCGGTTTCCCGGTCTTCCGGGGCAGCGAGCTCGACGTGCTGTCCCGGTTCGCCGGCGCGATCCGCGAGCACGGGCTGGACGGCGTCGTCCGGGTCACCTCGGACTGCCCGCTGATCGACCCGGGCGTCATCACCGAGGGGGTCGACCGGTTCGAGGCCGAGGCCGCCGAGAACCTGTACGTCTCGAACTGCCTGGAGCGGACCTACCCGCGCGGCATGGACTACGAGATCTTCTCCGGGCCGCGGCTGCTGCGGGCCGACGCCGACGCGACGATCCCGGCCGACCGCGAGCACGTCACGTCGTACCTGCACCAGAACCGGACCGGCGACATGCGGCTGCTGAACATGCCGTGGGACGGCGGCGACGCCTCGCAGTACCGGCTCACGCTGGACACGCCGGACGACCGCAAGCTGCTCACCACGCTGATCGAGGAGTTCGACGCGGCGGACCTGAACTGCGCCGACCTGGTCGCGATCATGGGCAAGCACCCCGAGCTGCACGCGATCAACGAGCACATCGAGCAGAAGAAACTCGGAGAGTAGAACAACTGCCGCGTCACTATTCGCAGACACGCCCTACCGCGCGCCCTGACGTCACCGGGCGCGGCTACGGCATGATTTACGGTGATGACCACCGACGACCCAGGACCTGAGCGCGCCCGCTCCTTCGGCGCCGTGGCGGCCGCGTACGACGCGGGCCGCCCGACGTTCCCCGCCGAGGCGCTGTCGTGGATCCTCGGGCCGGGCCGTCTGCAGGTGCTCGACCTCGGCGCCGGGACCGGCAAGCTGACCGCCGTGGCGGCCGCGCTCGGCCACGACGTGGTCGCGGTCGACCCGTCGGAGGAGATGCTGACGGTCTGCCGCAAGGTGCCAGGGGTCGACACGATGGTCGGCGCCGCCGAGTCGATCCCGCTGGCGCACGGCTCGGTCGACGCGGTGATCGTCGGGCAGGCCTTCCACTGGTTCGACCACTCACGGGCGCTGCCGGAGATCGCCCGCGTGCTGCGGCCGAACGGCGTACTGGGCCTGCTCTGGAATCACTACGACACCGTCGTCCCGTGGGTACGGCGGCTGCACCGGGCCATCCTCGGTGAGGACTTCCTGGCCGGTGCCGACCAGTTCGACCCGATGCCGATCCTGCTGCAGTCGGACCTGTTCGCCCAGGTGCAGACCGGCCGGTTCCGGCACTGGCACGACCTGGACCGCGGCGGCCTGCGCCAGCTCGCACTGTCGCACTCGCGGGTCTCGGTCCTGACCGAGTCCCGTCGCGAGTCGGTGCTCGAGCAGATCGACGGGATCTACGACGGCACCGCCCGTCCCCCTGAGCCGCTGCGGATGCCGTACTTCACCAACTGCTACCGCACCTGGCCGAGCGACCTGGCCAACTACCAGCGCACCCTCGACGCGCCCGTCGCACCACCTCTCTGACGCCCTCGGCAACTTTTTGGTCGCGGTGGGTCACAAACGCGCCCGCGGGGGCTAACGTGCATCTGTTCGTTCCCGACTGAGGGGTGCAGATGGAAGACGACGCAGTGCGCGAGCGGGACGCCCGCGCCTACGAAGCGGTGCACGAGGCGGCCGACTTCACCGAGCTGAAGCGCCGCTACAAGAACTTCGTGGTGCCCTGGACCATCACGTTCATGGTCTGGTACCTGGCCTACGTGGCCTGCAACAACTGGGCCCGGGACTTCATGAGTACGCGCGTGGTCGGCCACATCAACATCGCGCTGATCTTCGGCCTGCTGCAGTTCGTCTCCACCTTCGTGATCGCCTTCCTCTACGGCCGGTTCGCGAACCGCAAGCTCGACCCGCTCGCGAGCGGGCTGAACGCCAAGTACAAGAGGGAGCGCCGCCGGTGAACACTCTGCTGATTCCACTCGCCGACGCCGAGCCCGGCAACCAGGCGCTGACCATCTCGCTGTTCACCGCGGTGGTTGCCGTGACGCTGTACATCACCTGGTGGGCGTCGCGGCAGAACAAGACCACCGCCGACTACTACGCCGGCGGCCGCTCGTTCAGCGGTTCGCAGAACGGCCTGGCCGTGGCCGGCGACTACATGTCGGCCGCGTCGTTCCTCGGCATCTCCGGCCAGATCGCGCTCTACGGGTACGACGGCTTCCTGTACTCGATCGGCTTCCTGGTGGCCTGGCTGGTCGCGCTGCTGCTCGTCGCCGAGCTGCTGCGCAACTCCGGCCGCTTCACGATGGCCGACCAGCTGGCGTTCCGGATGAAGCAGCGCCCGGTCCGGACGGCGGCCGCGTCGTCCACGATCGTCGTCTCGATCTTCTACCTGCTGGCCCAGATGGTCGGTGCGGGGTCGCTCGTCGGCCTGCTGCTCGGCGTGAAGAGCGAGGGCCTCAAGGCCGGCGTGATCGTGCTGGTCGGCGCGCTGATGATCGTCTACGTGACGATCGGCGGCATGAAGGGCACCACCTGGGTGCAGATCGTCAAGGCCGTGCTGCTGATGACCGGCACGCTGCTGATCACGTTCCTGGTGCTGCTGAAGTTCGACTTCAACCCGTCCAAGCTGCTCGGCGCGGCCGCGGCCAACTCGGGCAAGGGCGAGGCGTTCCTGCAGCCCGGTCTGCTGTACGGCAAGGACCTGGTCGGCCAGATCGACTTCCTGTCCCTCGGCCTGGCCCTGGTCCTCGGTACGGCGGGCCTGCCGCACATCCTGATCCGCTTCTACACCGTGCCGGACTCCAAGTCCGCGCGGCGGTCGGTGCAGTGGGCAATCGGCCTGATCGGCGCGTTCTACCTGATGACGCTGGCCCTCGGGTTCGGTGCGGCGGCGCTGCTCAACACGGGCAAGGACAGTGCGGTCGCGACCTCGAAGGGCAACACCGCGTCGGTGCTGCTGGCCGAGGTGGTCGGCGGTGGCGCCGACTCGATCGGCGGCGCGATCCTGCTCGCGCTGATCGCGGCCGTTGCCTTCGCCACCATTCTGGCCGTGGTCGCCGGGCTGACGCTGACGTCGGCCTCGTCGTTCGCGCACGACCTGTACGTGAACGTGATCGCCAAGGGCAAGGTGACCGAGCGGAACGAGATCCGGGTCGCCCGGTTCGCCGCGATCGGGATCGGCGCGGTCGCGATCGGGCTGGCGATCCCGGCGCAGAAGCTGAACATCGCGTTCCTGGTCGCGCTGGCCTTCGCCGTCGCGGCCTCGGCGAACCTGCCGGCGCTGCTGTTCAACCTGTTCTGGAAGCGGTTCAACACCTCCGGCGCCGTGTGGAGCATCTACGGCGGCCTGATCAGCGCCGTGGTGCTGGTGATCTTCTCGCCGGTGGTGTCCGGCTCGTCGACCTCGATGATCACCGGCGCCGACTTCTCCTGGTTCCCGCTGTCCAACCCCGGCATCGTCTCGATCCCGCTCGGCTTCCTGCTCGGCGTGATCGGCACCTTCGTCGGCAAGGACCGCTCCAGCGAACTGCGCTACAACGAGCTGTCCGTCCGTTCGCTCACCGGCGCCGGCGCGGAGGGCGCCACCAAGCACTGACCGTCAGATCCGGAAGAGCTGACTGAAACGGGTCAGCTCGGATTTCGGCCCGTTGATCCCCACCAGGCCGTCCGCCAGCGCTTCGGCGGGCGTGACCGTGCCGTCGAGCAGTGGGGTCAACGGGCCGAACGCTTCGATCACCAGCGTCGGCTTCTCCGCCGCGCCCGCCTGCACGTGGAGCTCGTCGCGCTCGACGACCGCGTGCACGACCACCTCGCCGAACCGCACCTCGTACGTCGCCTTCGCCGTGCTCGCCGCCGGCTGGAACGTCGACCGCAGCGCCATCACCAGGACGTCGGTGTCGGCGATCTCCCCCGGCCGCAGCTCACCGAGCGACCGGGCTCCCCAGCGCCCCAGCTCGAGCACGACCGTGTCCAGCGCGGCGCCGTACGGCGTGAGCTCGTAGACGATCGCCCGGGACGGGCTCGGCTCGATCCGGCGGCTGACGAGACCGGCCGCCTCGAGCTCCTTCAGGCGCGTCGCGAGCACGTTGGTGGGGATCTTCGGCAGCCCGTTCTTGAGGTCGGTGTAGCGCTTGGGGCCGACCAGCAGGTTGCGGATCACCAGCAGCGCCCAGCGCTCGCCGACCAGCTCGAGCGCGCGGGCGACCCCGCAGTACTGCCCGTACGTCTTCGCCGTCATAGGACAACTCTACTTGACAGAGTGCACTTGTTTTTATGAAGCTTGCTTCATGGCGACCATGAGCAAGCAGCAGCGAGAGCAGTTTCTGGCCGGCCCGCACGTCGGTGTGGTGAGCGTGAACGGCGCCGACGGGGAGCCGCCGACCAGCGTGCCGACCTTCTACGCCTACGAGCCGGGCGGGCTGATCACGATGTTCACCGGGACGCAGCGGAGGGTGCCGAAGCGGATCGAGCGGATCAAGGCGGCCGGCGCGATCACTCTCGTCGCGCAACGCGAGGAGCAGCCGTTGGCGTACGTGACGGTCGAGGCGGAGCTGGTCGAGATCGGCAGACCGACCGCCGAGCAACTGGTGACGATCGCCCGCCGGTACATGCCGGAGGAGCACGCGACCGGTTTCGCCGCGGGTGAGCTGGGCGATCCGGAGAGCACGATCGTCTTGTTCACCTTCCGGCCGACCCGGTGGTTCAGCTCGGACACGTCAACGGACTGACCGATCACGAACCGTTGACGCTCGCGGAGCGCTGCCGTAACAATGAGCCAGCGCTGCGCAAGAACTTGGCAAAGATCGAGCAACTTCTAGAACTAGCCTGCAATTTTCTTGGCAGCGGCTGTCCCCCTCACCACCGCCCATCAGGAGAGGCCGGATGCCATGAGAACCAGATCTGGAAGGTGGCGCCTGCTCGCCACCGTGCTCGCGAGCAGTGTGCTGTTGTCCGCCGGACCGGTCTTCGGACTCCCGCAGGACGTCCCGGCCGGCAGCACCGCCGCCGCGGCCGTCCTGGCCGGGCCGAACCTGGCCGCCGGCAAGGCTGCCTCGGCCAGTACCAGCACCCAGAGCTACGCCGCGTCGAACGTGACCGACGGGAACCAGACCACCTACTGGGAGAGCGCCAACAACGCCTTCCCGCAGTGGGTCCAGGTCGACCTGGGCTCCTCGGTCAGCACCAACCAGGTCGTGCTCAAGCTGCCCAGCTCCGGCTGGGGCTCGCGCGACCAGACTCTCGCCGTCCAGGGCAGCACCGACGGCCAGAACTTCACCGACCTGTCCGCCTCGGCGTCCCGGGCCTTCACGGCGCCCGGCAACACCGTGACCGTCGACTACGGCGCGGCGACCGTCCGGTACGTCCGAATCCGGATCACCGCGAACACCGGCTGGCCCGCCGGTCAGCTGTCCGAGCTGGAGGTCTACGGACCGGCCACCGGTGACACCCAGGCTCCCACCGCCCCGGGCAACCTGTCGTTCACCGAGCCCGGCACCGGCCAGATCCGGCTCAGCTGGAGCGCGTCGACCGACAACGTCGGCGTCACCGGGTACGACGTGTACGCCAACGGCCAGCTGCGCACCAGCCTCGGCGGCGGCGTCACGACGTACACCGACACTCAGCCGGCCTCGACGTCGGTGACGTACTTCGTCCGGGCGAAAGATGCCGCGGGCAACCAGTCGCCGAACAGCAACAGCGTCACCCGCGGCGGCAGCTCCGGCCCGGGCAGCAACCTCGCGCTGCGCAAGCCGATCACGGCGTCCGGGTTCGTGCACACGTTCGTGGCGACCAACGCGAACGACGACAACGTCACGACGTACTGGGAGGGCAACGCCAACCCAGCCACACTGACCACCGAGCTTGGTTCCAACGCCGATCTCAGCTCGGTCGTCGTCCGGCTCAACCCGGACAGCGCCTGGGGCAACCGGACGCAGACGTTCTCGATCCTGGGCCGGGAGCAGAGCGCTTCGGGGTTCAGCACGATCGTGGGCTCCGCGGCGTACAACTTCAGCCCGTCCTCGGGCAACACCGTGACGATCCCGGTCAGCGCGCGGGTCGCCGACGTGCGGCTGAACTTCACCGGCAACACAGGTGCTCCGAGCGGCCAGGTCGCCGAGCTCCAGGTGATGGGCGTGCCCGCCCCGAACCCGGACCTCACGCTGTCCGGGGTGTCGTGGACGCCGACCTCGCCGGTCGAGACCGACACGATCACCGTCCGCGCGACCGTCAACAACACCGGTACGGCGGCTGCGGGCGCTTCCGTGGTGAACTTCTACCTCGGTGAGACCAAGGTCGGTACGGCTTCGGCAGGCGCGCTCGCCGCCGGTGCGTCGACCACCGTCACCGCGTCGATCGGTAGCCGCGACGCGGGCAGCTACCCGCTGAGCGCGAAGGTCGACGAGGCGAACACGATCGTCGAGCAGAACGACGCCAACAACTCGGCGAGCAGCGCCTCGCCGTTGGTGGTGACTCCGGTGGCGAGCTCCGACCTGGTGGCGGGCGCGGTCACCTGGACGCCGGGCAACCCGTCGGCCGGGACGAACGTCGCGTTCTCCGTTGCCATCCGCAACCAGGGCTCGATCGCGTCGGCCTCGGGGGCGCACGGGATCACGCTGACGCTGCTCAGCGGGAGCACCGTCGTACGGACTCTGACTGGTTCGTACTCCGGTGCGATCGCCGCTGGTGCGACTGCCCCGGCCGTGTCCTTGGGGAGCTGGCCGGCGGTCAACGGGCGGTACTCCGTCCGCGTCGTCCTGGCCGACGACGCCAACGAGCTGCCGGTGAAGCGGACCAACAACACGTCGGAGCGCCCGTTGTTCGTGGGGCGCGGCGCGAACATGCCGTACGACCACCTGGAGGCGGAGGACGCGTCCGTCGGCGGTGGCGCCACGGTGGTCGGCCCGAACCGGACCATCGGCGATCTCGCCGGGGAGGCCTCCGGCCGGAAGGCCGTGACGCTGAACTCGAACGGTGCGTTCGTCGAGTTCACCACCCGGGCCAGCACGAACACCCTGGTGACCAGGTTCTCCATCCCGGACGCGGCCGGCGGTGGCGGAATCAACTCGACCGTCAACGTGTACGTCAACGGCACGTTCCACAAGGCGTTGCCGCTGACTTCGAAGTACGCCTGGCTGTACGGCGCGGAAGCAAGCCCGGGCAACTCGCCGGGCGGCGATCCCCGCCACATCTACGACGAGGCGAACCTGATGCTCGACGGGACCTTCCCGGCCGGCACGAAGATCAAGCTCCAGAAGGACGCCGCGAACACCACGAACTACGCGATCGACTTCGTCGACACCGAGCAGGTGGCGCCGGTCGCCAACCCGGGTTCGACGTACGCGGTGCCGGCCGGCTTCGGTCACCAGGACGTGCAGAACGCGCTCGACCGGGTCCGGATGGACACCACCGGCACCCTCGTCGGCGTCTACCTGCCGCCGGGTGACTACCAGACGTCGAGCAAGTTCCAGGTCTACGGCAAGGCGGTCAAGGTGCTCGGCGCCGGCCCCTGGTACACGCGGTTCCGGGCGCCGACGACGCAGGACAACACCGACGTCGGGTTCCGCGCGGAGGCCTCGGCCAACGGGTCGTCGTTCACCGGCTTCGCCTACTTCGGCAACTACACCTCACGGATCGACGGACCCGGCAAGGTCTTCGACTTCTCGTCCACCGCGAACATGACCATCGACAACATCTGGGTCGAGCACATGGTCTGCCTGTACTGGGGTGCCAACACCGACAACTCCACGATCAGGAACTCGCGGATCCGGAACATGTTTGCCGACGGCATCAACATGACCAACGGCTCGGCCGGCAACACCGTCAGCAACAACGACGCTCGCGCCACCGGGGACGACAGCTTCGCCCTGTTCAACGCCACCGACTCCGGCGGCGGGGAGGTCCGGGACAACGTCTTCGAGAACCTGTCGTCGACGCTGACCTGGCGGGCGGCCGGCATCGCGGTGTACGGCGGCACGAACAACGTGTTCCGCAACCTGTACGTCGCGGACACGCTGGTCTACTCCGGCATCACGATCAGCTCGCTCGACTTCGGCATCCCGATGAACGGCTTCGGCGCCACCCCGCCGACCCGCTTCGAGAACATCTCGGTGGTCCGCGCCGGCGGCCACTTCTGGGGCGCCCAGACGTTCCCCGGCATCTGGATCTACTCCGCCACGAAGATCTTCCAAGGCATCCGCCTCACCGACGTCGACATCGTCGACCCGACGTACTCGGGCATCATGTTCCAGACCGACTACGTAGGCGGCAGTCCGCTGTTCCCCGTCACCGACACCATCCTCACCAACGTGTCGATCTCCGGCGCCCGCAAGTCCGGCGACGCCTTCGACGCCAAGTCCGGCTTCGGCATCTGGGCCAACGAACTCCCCGAACCCGGCGAGGGCCCGGCCAGAGGCACCGCGGTCTTCAACAACCTCACCCTCACCAACAACGCGGTGGACATCCGCAACACCACCAGCACGTTCACCATCACCCGCAACTAGCCGCCCAACAGAACGGCCGCCGATCATCCGATCGGCGGCCGTTCGCCGCACCCGGAAACTGCCCTGAGGTGCCCCACGATGCCCTCGTGTCCCGCGTCACTTAGCCCGCTTCCGCGTGAAACCGTCGTCCCTTGCCATCAAGAGGCGGGGGAAATGCCAGTTCACGTGTTTGTCGATGAGAGCAAGTCCAAGGGGTTTCTGATTGCGGCCGCCCGGTGTCCGGCTGAGGAGGTCACCGTCCATCGAAAAGCCTTGCGCGGTTTACTTCTCCCTGGGCAGGAGCGCCTGCATTTCCGTCACGAAACCGATGCCAGGCGCAAGCAGATCTTGGACGTAGTGAGCGAGTTCCACCTGCTCGTCGACGTCTACCACGCGGAACGCGAGACCCTCGCGGCGCGCCACGCCTGCCTCGAGGCGATCGTGCGCGACGTCGCGGGCACCGCGGCTCGGCTTGTCATCGAGCGGGACGAGTCGACGTACCAGCGCGACCGCCGAACCCTGCACGCGGCGTGCTATCGCTTCAACTGTCCGGAACTGCGCTGGGACCTGCTGGCACCGAAGCTCGATCCTCTGCTGTGGGTGCCTGACGCGGTGGCCTGGGCGTGGACTCGCGGAGGCAACTGGCGCCGGCGAGTAACTCGCTTCACCGACGCCAGGAACCTCTGAACGCGCGAAACCCGGCTCACCTACCGTCCGGAAGGCTGCCGGGTTCACTTCAGAGGACTCTACTGTCCCAAGCAGAGCCAACAATACCGCGCGGGGTGGTCCAAATGAAGGGAAGCTCGGGGCAGTTCAGCATCTGCCCTGCATTGCCCCGACGAGTTGTTCTCCAAGCTGGTTATGGCTGGGGATCTGCCCGCCTGCGGTGGCGGGAGAGGAGGTAGGCGGCGGCGCTCAGGGCTGTGAGGATCGCGCAGGTGTAGCTGAGGTTGCGGCTGAAGTGGGCGTCGGATCTCTTGGACTGGGTGGCGCCGGCGGGGCGGGCTTGGGTGGGGTTGGTGATGACGTACTCGACCTGCTGGGTGCCGCCGGGGTCGGGGACGCGGGATTCTTCTACGCGGTCCTCGGCTTTGACCTTGGTGGTGTACTCGCGGCCGTTGGCGGTGAAGCGGACTTCCAGGTAGCGGTCGCCGAAGCCGCCGGGGCCGTCGTCGTAGCGGAGGATCGTGGCGGGGGCGGTGGCCAACGGGGCTTCGAAGGGGCCTTGATCGGCGGAGAAGTAGCCGTCGGCGAAGAAGACGGCGGCCATCAACGCGAAGAACGCGATCAGGCCGGCGGGGACCAGCGGGTCGCCTCGGCGGCGCCAGGTGGGTTCGTCGGGGGTGGTGGAGGCGTGTCTGCCGGTGGAGGCGGGGAGATCGACGTACGTGGCGGGGCTGATGCCGCGGAGCCAGAGGCCGACGAGGACCAGTACGGCGTACAGAGCCCAGGCGGTGATCGCGAGGAGGCCGGCGATGGCGCCGGTGAAGAAGTAGTCCTCGGCGGAGGCGCCCGTGAGAACGGCGATCAGGGCGAATAGGCCGCCGAGGGCGGCCGCGCAGCCGAGGAGGCCGAGGACGAAGACGAGGGGAACGGATCCGCCGGTGGACTCGCCGAGTTGGTAGAGGCGGCACGGGCCGACGAGGAAGATCCTTCGCAGCAGTCGGCGCATGGGGTGAGGATCGCAGGGCAGCGGGGCACGCGCGGGGAGGCCCACCGCGAGCGTGGGGCTCCCCAATCTCTCCCGCTGGGCGCTGGTCGCGACGATCGGATTCCACTACGTCTCGCCCTGGGCGACGCTGATCGCCTGGCTGGTCTTCGGGCCACGCCCACGGATGACCTGGGCAACAGTCGCGGCGGCCTTCGTCTGGCCCATCACCTGGCTGGTCTACATCTTCGTCCAGGGCAGTTTCACCGACTGGTATCCCTACCCGTTCCTCGACGTGACCGACCTCGGGCTCGGCGTCGCCGTTCGGAACGCGGCGTTCGTCGTCGTCCTGGGAATCGCTCTGGCAGTGGGCTTCAAGGCACTCGACGGACGGCTGCCGGCTCGGTCGGGGAGCGCAGCAGGTGGTGCCCGGTTGCGGTGAGGGAGTGCAGCGCGGTTCCGCCGGCCCGGTGGGTGGTGATCAGGCCCGCTGCGCGGAGGATGCGGGTGTGGTCCGAGGTGGAGGCCAGGGAGATTCCGCAGCGGCGCGCGAGTTGCGTCGTACTGGCTGAGGCGGCGAGGGCTCGGAGCACCGTGGCGCGGGTGCGGCCGAGCAGGTCGGCCAAGGCGTCGGTGTCGTCGGCCTCGTCGAGGAAGAGGTCGGCGCAGGGGTAGACGAGCACGGGCCGGCGATCGGGGACGTCGAGGGCGAGGCATTCGGCGGTGAAGGCGGACGGATACAACTGCAGTCCCCGCCCCTCCAGCCGGATGTCGAAGGTCGGTCCGGCACCCAGCCCGTACGACGTGAGCACGGGACTCGTCCACGTGATGTCCGAGTGCAGGCCGTTGAGCATCGCGTCAACCCCACCGAGCAGCAGTGCCCGCGAGCGCAGCGCGAGGTCCGCGCCGTACCGGCGCTCGAGCTCGCTGCCGGACGGCGTCAGCACCTGCTGGTGGAACTCCCGTACGGCGTTGCCGAGCGCACGACGCGACCCGGCCCGCCCGGCCAGCAGCCCTTCCATGAACGGCTCCACCTGCGCAGGCAGCCACGGGCCGAGCTGGTCCCTCACGACTTCGGCCGGCGTATCGCAGAGCACCTCGACGGCCGCTTCCAGCCCGGGCGCCTCGACCACCGGCGTCAGGAAGTCCGGGAACTGCCCACCGGGCGCAATCAGCTTGAACAGCGGCCGCATCGACGGCCGCACCCGAGGCCCGGCCACCCGTCGCCAGCGCCGCGCGGCCGGCGGGATCGCGCGGTCACCGAGCACACGGGCCGCGAGCGCCGCCTCCCACAGCGGTTCGGGCTCGGCCGGGAACACCACCCGCCCGAGGTCCGCTGCCGTGAAGTGGATCCGGATCACAGGCTCGATTGTGCCCACCGGCAGGTCGACCCGGCGAGTCCTTCGGCCCAGCCCGAAACCGGTCGCCGCGCCGGCCGCCGGAATCCACGCTGATCCGATGAGACTCCGCACCCTCGCAGCCCTCGTCCTCACCGCCGCCGTCGTCGGCCAACCGCTCTCCGCCCAGGCCCACGTCCCAGGTCGGCCGGCCCACCCCTCGACGTACGTCGTCTCCACCACCCCCGGCGACACGCCGGAAGGAATCGAGGTCACCCGTGACGGCACGATCTACGTCACCAGCGTCGGCACCGGCGCCGTCTTCAAGGGCTCGGTCCGCGACCCACGGCTGCGGCTCTGGCTCCCGGCGGGCCGCGACGGGCGCACCTCCGCGACCGGGATCCACACCGACCGCTGGGGGCGCGTCCTGGTCGCCGGCGCGAGCACCGCGAAGCTCTTCCTGTACGACGCCCGCGGCCGTCTCCTGGTGACGCGGTCGGCCCAGGAAGGGGCCTTCCTCAACGACTTCGTCGTCGTCGGCAACCATGTTTACGTCACCGACTCCGCCCACAACCAGATCTGGCGGGCGGCGCTGACCCAGCACGGCCTCGGCGAGCTCGAGCCGTGGCTGACCCGCGACCGGATCGAGCCGATTCCGTACTTCCTCAACGGGATCGTCAGCGACGGCCACGTCCTGCTGGTCGGCGAGCAGGGCCAGGACCTCACCTACCGGATCGATCTGCGCACCAAGCAGGTACGGCCGCTGGAGGTCGACGGCATCCTTTCGGGCGACGGCTACCTGCTCGAGGGCCGCCGCCTGTACGCCGTGTACAACGCCGGCGCGGGCAAGTACGTCACCCGGTTGGCCCTGCTCGACAAGACCCTGAGCCGAGCCACGCTCGTCGCCGATTCCCAGCCGGGCGCGCCCGGGGCGACCCCGACCACGATCGCCCGCGACGGGAACCGGCTGCTCTGGGTCAACAGCCAGCTCGACGTGGCGCCCGGCACCCCGCCGTACACGGTTTCTGTGGTGCGCGGACTGCGCTAGAGGTCGTCGGCGACGCCGTACAGGATCTCGCCCGCTTCCAGCACCTTCTCCCGATCCTCGGGCGTGAGATCGGTGAGGATCGCGGTGAGGGCCTGTCCGGCGTCGGCCCGCATGTGCGCGACGGTCTCGGCGCCCAGCTCGGTCAGCTCGACCGCGGTCGCGCGGCCGTCCAGGGTGTCGGGCCGGCGGCGGACCAGCCCGGACGTCTCCAGCACGGCGACGGTCGTGGTCGCGGTCGGCTGCGAGCAGGGCACCTTGTTCGCGATCGTGCCGATCCGGACCGGCTGCTCGCGGGCGATCACCAGCAGTGCGATGAACTGGGTCGGGTGCATCGAGGTCGACATCGCGGTCTTCCTCAGGTGCCGGACGATCCGGTGCATCGCCACCATCAGATGGACTGCCTTCTCGTCCAGCACGATCACCCCGTCGCTCAGGCCGCCCGGATCTCGGGACGGTAGATGTCCACCCATGTTGCCAGTGAGAGCAACTGTTCCAGGTTCTGCCGCGCACCGGCATCGGATTCACCCTGAAGACTCGCTGAGACTTTCCCGCGGTCGGCGAGCGCGAACACCGGGTGATCGTCGGTGAGCAACTGCCGGGCCTGGTCGGCCAGCGCCACGACGTACGCCGGATCCTGCGTCTGCGGGTACGGGCTCTTCGTCCGCGTCGCCACGGACTCGGGCAGGACGTTCCGCGTGGCGGCACGGAGCAGGCTCTTCTCCTGCCCGTCGAAGGTCTTCAGCGACCAGGGCGTGTTGAAGACGTACTCGACCAGCCGGTGGTCGCAGAACGGCACCCGGACCTCCAGCCCGACGGCCATCGACATCCGGTCCTTGCGGTCGAGCAGCACGCGGACCATCCGGGTCAGGTGCAGGTAGCAGATCTTGCGCATCGTCCACTCGTGGTCGCTCTCGCCGTCCAGCCGGTCGATCTCGCCGACGGCGTCGTCGTACCGGCTGCGCACGTACGAGCGAAGATCGAGCCGCTGCAGCAGATCGTCCCGCAGCAACGACTTGCTGGTCCGCCGGAGCCCGCGGTACGCCAGCCACGGGAACGTCTTGGCCTGCTGCACCTCGGGATCGTGGAACCACAGGTAACCGCCGAAGATCTCGTCGGCCGACTCCCCCGACAGCGCGACCGTCGACTGCTCCCGGATCGCCTTGAACAGCAGGTAGAGCGAGCTGAAGATGTCCCCGCCGAGCGGGGCGTCGTTCGCGCGGACGACGGTACGGCGTACAGCCGGATCGGTCAGCGCCGCGTTGTCGAGCACGATGTCGGAGTGCTGCGACTTCACCAGGTCGGCGACGTCGTGCACGTACGGCGTGTCCGGCGTCGTCCGGAGCTCGCTGGCCACGAAGTTCTCGGCCTGACCGGCGAAGTCGACCGCGAAGCTGCGCACCTTCTCGCCGTCCTCCGCGAGCTGCTGCGCGGCCAGACCGGTGATCGCGCTGGAGTCGAGCCCTCCGGACAGCAGCACGCAGCGCGGGACGTCGGCAACCAACTGCCGGCGGGTGATGTCGTCGAGCAGCTCGCGCACGTGCGCGACCGAGGTGTCCTGGTCGTCGGTGTGCGGGCGGGTCTCGAGCCGCCAGTACGTGCTCTTCCGTACGCCGTTCCGGTCGACCGTCACGACCGTGCCCGGCTCGACCTCGGCCATCCCCGCCCACAGCGACAGGCCGGGCGTCTTGGTCATCGTGAGCAGCTCGCGCAGCCCGTCGTCGTCGACCGCCGGCGTGGCGAGCGGGTTGGCCAGGATCGCCTTCGGCTCCGAGCCGAACAGCACGCCGTCGTCGGTCGGGTAGTAGAAGAACGGCTTGATCCCCATCCGGTCGCGGACCATCACCAGCTTGTCCTCGCGCGGGTCCCAGATCGCGAACGCGTACATCCCGTTCAGCCGCTCGGCGAACGCCTCGCCCCACTCCAGGTACGCGTGCAGCACGACCTCGGTGTCGGAGTCGGTCGTGAACGCGTGCCCGCGGGCGCGCAGCTCGTCCTTCAGCTCCAGGTAGTTGTAGGCCTCGCCGCTGTAGACCATGCCGACGGTCGTCGTACCGCCGTCCCGCGCCGGTACGTCGACCGCCATCGGCTGCTCGCCACCCGGAAGGTCGATCACGGCCAGCCGCCGGTGCCCGAGCGCGACGTGCGGGGCCCACCAGGTCCCCCGCGCGTCCGGGCCCCGGCAGGCCATGGTCTCGGTCATCGCGTCGACGGTCGCGTGCTCGGCCGCCAGGTCACGCCGGTAAGCCACCCATCCGGTGATGCCACACATGCGTCGTCTCCTGTCGTCTGCGAGATACATTCGCCTCCAATGTATTTCGCACCGATGGTGACGACAACGGTGCTTTCGGTGAGGAACCTCATGCTCTCCGTACGCCGAGCAGTACGCCGTGGTGCCGCGGTTCCTCGATCTCGTCGAGCAAGGCGATGGCGAGGTCGGCGTACGAGATGCGACTGGTCGCGTCGCCGGGAGCGAAGCGGTAGGAGCCGGTGCGCTCGGGGTTCTCGTGGTCGAAGTCGCCGCTGGGCGTGATCGAGACCCAGTCGGCCTGCGAGGCGGCCAGTGCGTCGGTCGCCGCTTGGTGCGCCTCGAAGAAGGCGCGGTACTCCGTGGGGTAGCCGGGCGAGTCCATCAGAAGCGTGCCGTTGTCGCTGGCAAGGATCGACGCGAGGCCGACCCAGACGAGGCGGGTGGTGCCGACTCCTTCGGCCAGGGCCTTGCCCGCCCGAGGGAAGAAGTCGGGCGCCGGGTCGTAGACGGCCGCGATGACCGCGTCGTGCCCGGCCGCGAGGCGTGCGACGGCCTCGGGGTCGGTGACGTCGGCGGCCGTCGCGTCCAGCTCGGCGTACTTGCTGGGATCTCGGACGGCCGCGGTGACCTCGTGGCCGCGGCGGCGGGCCTCGTCCGCGGCCGCCCGTCCCGCTCGTCCGCCGGCGCCGAACACCAGGATCTTGCTCATCTTCGGGTCCCTTCTCGTCGTGTCCGGAGAAGGTAGGCGGACCGGTGGTTACCGCCCGGATACTGGCTAGGCTGGTCGCATGGAGCCGTTGCGCGCGGACATGTTCGACGAGATCTGCCCTTCGACGCTGAACCCGTTCCGGTTCGGCCGGGACAAGTGGGCAGCCCTCGTGATCGCCTGCCTGGAGGACGGCCCGCGCCGCTTCTCCGAGCTCCGCGTCCCGCTGCACCGGGTCACGCCGAAGGTGCTCACCCAGTCACTGCGCCACCTCGAGCAGGACGGTCTGATCACCCGCACGGAGTACGCCGAACCGGTGCGCCGCGTCGTCTACGAGCTCACCCCGCTCGGCCACAGCATGCTCGGCCCGATCCGCACCGCCTGCGCCTGGACGGCCGACCACTGGGACGAGCTGCTGGACGCCCACGAGGCGGGGATCACCAGATAGGTAGCTGGCTCCGGACCGCGGCCCGCGTACGGCGGACGCGGCGTTCGCGGCTGTGCACCCGGCGCCGCGCCGCGCGGGAGATGCGGCGGTCGGCGCCGGCGAAGGGGTGGTCCGCCGGGAGCGGACCGATCGGCGGCTGCGCGGCGTACTGGACCGGCTGAGCGGCGTACTGCATCGGCTGGGCGGCGTACTGGACGGGCTGAGCGGCGTACTGAGGCTGAGGGGACTGCTGGTACACGGGACATCTCCTGGCGGTAGGCGACACGGATCCGATGCTCACCGCCGCCGTTCGGTTCCCGGTGTGACCCCGTTCACTGAACCTCCCGTTCGGCGCAGATAGAGGTCTGCTCGGCGAACCACCAGTACCGCGGGTGGTCTGCCATTGGTAGAAAGGGGGCGGCGCCCGGGCGCGCCGACCGGCTATCGACGAGGAGTCCGCGACCGTGACCAGTTCCGAGCCCCAGTCCCCAGCGCTGTCGAACCTGATGCACGAGGAGCGGCGTTTCGACCCGCCGGCCGAGCTCGCCGCGCAGGCGAACGTGAAGGCCGACGCCTACGAGACGGCCGCCGCGGACCTGGAGGGGTTCTGGGCCGAGCAGGCCAAGCGGCTGACCTGGGCCGTCGAGCCGACGCAGACGCTGGACTGGAGCAACCCGCCGTTCGCGAAGTGGTACGCCGACGGCAAGCTCAACGCGGCGTACAACTGCGTCGACCGGCACGTGGAGAACGGCCTCGGCGACCGGGTCGCGTACTACTTCGAGGGCGAGCCGGGTGACACCCGCGAGATCACCTACGCCCAGCTCAAGGACGAGGTGTCGAAGGCCGCCAACGCCTTGCTGGAGCTCGGCGTGCAGGCCGGCGACATCGTCGCGATCTACATGCCGATGATCCCCGAGACCGTGGTCGCGATGCTCGCCTGCGCCCGGATCGGCGCCCCGCACACCGTCATCTTCGGCGGTTTCTCCGCGGACGCGCTGAAGGGCCGCATCCTGGACTGCGACGCCCGCGTCGTGATCACCGCCGACGGCGGCTACCGCCGGGGCGCGCCGGCGGCGCTGAAGCCGGCCGTCGACACCGCGCTCGAGGACTGCCCGGACGTGCGCAACGTGCTCGTGGTGAACCGGACCGGCCAGGAGACCGCGATGGTCGAGGGCCGCGACCTGTGGTGGGACGACTTCGTCGGCAAGCAGTCGACCGAGCACACCCCGGAGGCGTTCGACGCCGAGCACCCGCTGTACGTGATGTACACGTCGGGCAGCACGGGCAAGCCGAAGGGCATCCTGCACACCACCGGCGGCTACCTGGTGGGGACGTCGTACACGCAGTGGGCGGTCTTCGACCTCAAGGCCGACACCGACGTCTACTGGACCGCCGCCGACATCGGCTGGGTCACCGGGCACAGCTACATCGTGTACGGCGCGCTCGCGAACGGGACCACCTCGGTGCTCTACGAGGGCACGCCCGACACCCCGCACCAGGGCCGCTGGTGGGAGATCGTGCAGAAGTACAAGGTCTCGATCCTGTACTGCGCGCCGACCGCGATCCGGACGTTCATGAAGTGGGGCAAGGAGATCCCGGCGAAGTTCGACCTGTCCACGCTGCGCGTGATCGGGTCGGTCGGCGAGCCGATCAACCCCGAGGCCTACATCTGGTACCGGGAGAACATCGGCGGCAACAAGGCGCCGGTGGTCGACACCTGGTGGCAGACCGAGACCGGCATGCACATGATCTCCCCGCTGCCCGGCGTCACCTCCGGCAAGCCGGGCGCGGCGATGAAGGCGATCCCGGGCGTGAGCGTCGACGTCGTCGACGACGCGGGCAAGTCGGTGCCGAACGGGTCCGGCGGTTACCTGATCATCGACAAGCCGTGGCCGTCGATGCTGCGCACGCTGTGGGGCGACGACGAGCGCTTCAAGGAGACGTACTGGTCGCGCTGGCCGGGCGTCTACTTCGCGGGCGACGGCGCCAAGAAGGACGAGGACGGCGACATCTGGCTGCTCGGCCGGGTCGACGACGTGATGAACGTGTCCGGCCACCGGCTCTCGACCACCGAGATCGAGTCCGCGCTGGTCTCGCACCCGAAGGTCGCCGAGGCCGCCGTCGTCGGCGCCTCCGACCCGACCACCGGGCAGGCGATCGCGGCGTTCGTGATCCTGCGCTCGGAGGCCGGCGACGGCGGACCGGACGTCGTCCAGGAGCTGCGCAACCACGTCGCCAAGGAGATCGGCCCGATCGCGAAGCCGCGGCAGATCATGGTCGTGGCCGAGCTGCCGAAGACGCGGTCGGGCAAGATCATGCGCCGCCTGCTCCGCGACGTCGCCGAGAACCGCGAGGTCGGCGACGTCACCACGCTGGCCGACTCCACGGTGATGGACCTGATCAAGACCAACCTCGAGTCCGGCAAGGCCGACGAGGACTGATCCGTTGGGCCTGTACGCCGCTGGGCTCGGCGGCGTACAGGCTCTTCGCCGAGGTGGACCGGGGCGCGCCCTAGCCTGAGGGCGTGCAGACCCTGGAGGCGAAGCGGATCGCGAAGACCAACGACGAGCGGGCGGCGTTGGCGGCTCGGCACGGGTGGGGCTTCGCGACGGAGGGCTCTGGGCTGGCGGACCGGTGGCGGTACGCGTTGCCGTTCTGTCTGCGCGGGAAGGACGAGCTCGCGTTCGGCGTGGTGAGCGGGCGGCACCACGGGCTGCGATTCACCGCGTTCGACTACCACCGTCAGGTCACACTCGAGGCGGTGCGCGACGCCTGGACGGACGGCAAGGTCCCGAAGCCCGGCGCCGTCCGGATCAACACGGTGTGGGCGATCGAGCTGCCGGCGAAGGTCCCCTGGTTCCAGATCGTGGAGAACGCCGACCCGGCGTACGACCTGAAGGGCATGCCGGAGCCGCTCACCACGAACCCGAACTTCAGCCGCTGGTACCGCCTGGTGAACACCAACCCGCAGGTCGCCGCCCAGATCCTGCACCCGGAGCTGATGAAATCCATGCGCCGCAACAAGCTGCACACCTGGGCCTTGATGGAACAGGACCTGGTGGCGACCGTCTACCCGATCTTCGGCCGCACCCGACCCGACGAGCTGCTCAAGACCCTCGACCGCTTGACCGGCCTGATCTCACTCCTGCCGCTTCCCGTCCTCGAGCAGTACCGATGACCGCCCTGGTAGCGATCCTCCACGCCGGCCTGGCCGCCGCATGGGTCGGCGGCATGGCCTACTCGCTGTTCGTCATCCAGCCCAAACTCGCCAAGTTCTACGCCCGCGACCCCGACTCCCGCGAGGCCCTCACCCTGATCATTGCCTCAGGCAACCGCTGGAAGGTGATCGGCCTGATCGGTGTGATCGCCGCCAGCGGCGTCGTCCTCCTGCTGCTGGACACCTCCCACTGGTGGATCCACCTCGTCAAAGCCGTCCTGCTCCTGGCCGCCACCGCCATCTTCTGGCACGTCTCCTGGCGCCACTGGCCCCACCGAGTCTTCGCGACGGCCGCCGAGCTCCCGACGTACCAACGCCGCCTGCGGATCCTGGCCACCATCATGCTGGGCCTGACCGGCACGGCCTTCGCCCTGGGCGTCGCCGCCAACCACCTGTGATCACGGATCTGCGACTACTCAAAGTTCAAATGATCGATCCATAGACTCACCCTGGGTAACTGCGTAGCATCGCGAAAATGTGGGGAACCAGGGGTGGACAACGATTTTCTGTGGTGGGTCTACTGTCCGGAGCAATGCTCCTGGCAGCCGGGTGTGGGGGCGCAGCCGAGACCACCGACCAACCGACTGCAACGACAACTGTCACGGTGACTACGACCGTCGCGGCACCGTCTCCGACGGACAGTCCGACGGTGCCCATCGAAACGCCGGTGACGGACGACTCGGGTGAACCGACGGACTCGGCGACGCCGGTCGCCCTCGCGACAGATGTCGCCGGGCGTCCTTTGGTGCTGGGCAACATCTTCAAGTACCCCGATGGCTGGAAGGACGGCCGGTACGACATCGCCGACCGTAAACAGGCGACCGGCATCGGCGGCACCCTGAGCGGCTGTGGTTACGAGGAGACGCTGGAACTGCGGCTGGCGAACAACTTCGGGCGGCTCAAGCTCGAGTTCGGCCAGAGCAACTCGTCGGAGACCTCCGACCAGGTGCTGGTCGTGAGGATCGACGCCAACGGCCAATACCGCGACCAGAAGAGCGTCAAGCTCAACCAGATCGCGGCCTTCGATCTGCCGGTGCCGAAGGTGAACGCGCTGAAGGTCATCGTGTCGCTGAAGAACACCGCGGAGTGCAACGGCGGCGCCGTCGAGGCGGTGCTCATGAACATGGTCCTGTCTTGACCGATCCGGACGTCCCGGACAGCTCTGCAGCGAAGTCGTCGACGAGCACTCGGCGGGGAGTCGTGTTCGGGCACCTCGATCGCCTGAACGAGCACCCGGTCATCAAGACGCTGGTCGCGATCGGCGAGCTCGTCGGACTTGCGGTGTTCGTCGTCGGTGGTCTCGTCGCCGTGGCCCACTGGCTTGCCCCCGGAGATCCGGCAACAACCAGGTCTCCTGAGACGAGTGTCGTTACGCCGATGCCATCACCGACGCCATCGCCATCGACCTCTTCGAGTACGTCAGTTCCACCGTCGACGGCAGGCCCGGCCTGTTGGACCTCGCGTCGTACGGCGGTCGACTGCCGTGACCAGCATCGCCTCGAAGAGATCCCAGAGGTTTCGAACTGCGACCTTGGCGCGGTCGTCGACTTCCTTGGCGGCGTGCCTGCCCTCGATGTCACCGTGGCGCGGGCCGGGAAGTCTCCTACCGGTAAATGTGCTGTGGACGCGGGACGAGAGGTCTACGGATCGGCGCGCGACGCTCTACGCGGCGAAGCCGGCGCGAGCTGGCGGCGATGTGTGGATCGGCGCGTCACGAAAAACGTGGCCTGTTCCGCCTTGCACAGCGGCGAGTACGTCGCCACCGGGAGCCAGCGGCGGGCCACCGCGGCCGAATGTCAGCTTGCGTCCGCCAAGTACCTCGACCAGGTCCCCGGCGCCCTCGTCGAGGATCTCGAGGTGCGGGTGTTCGACGTCGCCAGTGGGACCAAGGATCCGGCCCGTTGCATCATCGACGCCCGAGGCAATCATCTTCTGACCACCTCGGTCCACGCGCTGGGCTCGCGCCCGGTGCCTGTCTTCTCCCAGTGACTCCGATCAGGCGGGTGTTCCGGAGCCATTCGGCAATCGCCCGACCATTTGATACTTGATCAGGTTGTGCGGTAGGCGACGGTGATGTCGTAGCGGTCGGAGCGGTAGGTGGAGCGGCCCCACTCGATGACCTCGCCGGCGGCGGTGCGGGGGGCCGAGGTGATGATCAGGCAGGGGGTGGTCTGGTCGATGCCGAGGAGGGCGGCGTCCTCGGGGGTGTCGGGTGGGGCGGCGACGATCGAGGCGGAGACCATGCCGAGGGAGACGCCGTAGCGGGTAGCCAGTTCGCCGTACAGGGAGAGCTCGTCGAACGAGAGTGCGTCCAGGCCGGGGAAGCGGTTGAGGGAGAGGTTGGTGCGCTCGATCGCCATCGGCTCGCCGTCACCGGTGCGGAGGCGGACCAGGTGGAGGACGGGGGTGCCGACCGGCACCTCGAGCTCGGCGGCGAGGGTCTCGTCGGCGGCGCCGACCCGGTGCTCGAGGACCTTCGCGCCGGGCGTGATGCCGCGGGTGTGCATGTCCTGGCTGAACGACGATGCGAGCAGCTTGTTCGGGCGTGGTTCGGCGACGAACGTGCCACCACCTGGACGCCGCGCGGCCAGGCCCTCGGCGACGACGCGGTCGACCTCCTGGCGGACCGTCATCCGGGCCACCCCGAACCGCTCGGCCAGCACCCGCTCCGAGGGCAGCACCGTCCCGGCCGCCAGGCTACGGGTGAGGCGCTCCAGGATCTCGCGGATCTGGTCGCCCTTCGGCCGGTCGGTCCGCAGCTCGGTCGGGAGCTCGGCGAGGTCGCCGGGGTTGTTCCTTGGGCGCGCCATGGTGTCGTGTTCCCTGGGGATCTGGCCGGCAAACCGGTTGCCGGGACTCGGTCGTTCGTCATCGTTGCGGTCGGTCGACCGTTCACCGACAGTACTGGCCGGAGCCCCAGGACGGCCAGCGATCATCCTCCCAAACCGAGGCCCCCGCGTCGAGCGGCCGAGGGTGTGATGCAGATAGGAAACCGCTCGCCGGAAAGGCGTTCACGCCAGGACGAAGTACCGCAGCCACAGGTACGGCGCGGCGACGACGATCGTGATCGCCATCATCACCACACCCTTGCGGGTGAACTCCCAGAACGAGATCGGGTACCCCGCGCGCAGCGCCAGGCCGATCACCACCACGTTCGCGCTGGCTCCGACCGCGGTGGCATTCCCGCCGAAGTCGGCACCGATCGCGAGCGCCCACCACAGCGCGTCGGCCTGGGTCGGGTCCGGGATTCCCTTGGTCAGCTCCAGCACGACGGGGCTCATCGTCGCGACGTACGGGATGTTGTCGATGATGCCGGACAGGACCGCGGACACGACCAGGATCAGCATCACCGCGAACAGCGCCCGGCCCTCGGTGAAGTCCTGGACCTTGCCGGCCAGCGTCCCGATCACGCCGGTCTTCACCAGCGCCCCGACCATGACGAACAGACCGGCGAAGAACAGCAGGGTCTGCCACTCCACGGCGCTCATGTAGTCACGGGTGGCGACCCCGGAGATCAGGACCAGCAGCCCGGCGCCGAGCAACGCGACCACCGACGGTTCGACGTGGAACACCGAGTGCCCCACAAAACCGATCAGTACCGCGGTCAGGACGATGCCGCTCTTCACCAGCAGCCGTTTGTCCTCGATCGCCTCGCGCTCGTTCAGGCGCATCACGTTCTCGACCTTGGCCGGGTCGACCTCGAAGGAGCCACGGAACAGCCAGGGCACGACCAGACAGAACACGACCAGCACGATCACCACCAGCGGCGCCATGTGGACCAGGAAGTCGTTGAAGGTCAGCCCCGACCGGCTGGCGATGATGATGTTCGGCGGGTCACCGATCAGCGTCGCGGCACCACCGATGTTGGACGCCATCACCTCCGCGATCAGGAACGGCACCGGGTTGATCCCGAGCCGCTCGCAAACGAGCAGCGTGACCGGCGCGATCAGCAGCACCGTGGTCACGTTGTCGAGGAACGCCGAGGCCACCGCGGTGATCAGGGTGAGCAGCAGCATCACCCGCAACGGCGATCCCTTGGCCCGTTTGGCCGCCCAGATCGCGACGTACTCGAACACCCCGGTACGGCGCAGGATGCCGACGATCACCATCATCCCGAGCAGCAGGAAGATGACGTCCCAGTCGACGCCGGTCTCGTGCGAGTAGAACGCGTGCTCGGAATCGGTCACCCCGAGCGCGAGCAGCACGGCCGCACCGCCGAGCGCGGCCAGCAACTTGTGGGTCCACTCGGTCGCGATCAGCACGTAGGCGATCACGAACACGACCACCGCGATGACGGTCATCCGGCCACCGCCCGGCGGCCGCGAGGCGGTACGACGGTCAGTGCGGCTTGACGACCAGCTCGAGCAGCCGGGAGGCGCTGATCGCGCCGGTGATCTCCTGGTCCTTCACCACCGCGACCAACGGGCAGCGCAGCCGGGCCATGATCGCCGCGACCTCCAGCACCGTGTCGTCGTGGTTGACCACCGGCAACTCGGTGGGCTGCGCGGGCAGGAGTTTGCGGACCGTCACGCCGGTCAGCTTCTCGGCGACCTGGTCGGCCGGCGACTCGTCGATCACGCGGGCCAGCGACGGATCGTCCTGGACGTAGCTGGGCACCAGGAAGCGGACCACCTGGGAGGCCGGCAGCACCGAGTGCGGGCGGCCCTTCTCGTCGACCACGATCAGACCGGGCAGCCGCCGCGAGGCGAGCAGTTCGACCGCCGCGAGCGCATCGCTGTCCAGGCTGACTACCGGAAACTCCTCGGCCATCTGTTCTGCGTGCACTTCTGCAGCCTACGCGGCGGCAGTGCGGCGGCGTGAGATCTCTCACAGCCTTCTGCCAGGAACCGGGCCGTGTCACAGCGCCTCCAGGATCGTCGACCGGCCCGCACCCCGGACGGGGACGGGCACTGCCGACCAGACTTCCCGGCGCTCCAGCGGTAAGCCTCTCCCATCGCGGAGCCGGGCGCAATCACCGTCGATCGCCTAGACTGATGCCGAACGCAACACGGTGTGCCGGGAAGTCTGGTCGGCGAGTCGTCCGACCGATCCCGGAACGAAAGGGTTGTTCATGCCCCCAGTCACGCGTGTCCGCCGCCGTCGTCGTGCGTTCCCTCGCATCCTGACAAGTGAGCGCGCTTTCCTGGCCGACACCTTGCGGGCCGAGACCACCGGTGGCCTGCTGCTGCTCGGCGCGGCGGTGATCGCGCTGATCTGGGCCAACTCCCCGTGGCAGGACGCCTACCACCACCTGCGCGAGGCCCAGCTGGGTCCGTTGACCGTCGAGGCCTGGGCCGCCGACGGCGCGCTGGCCCTGTTCTTCTACCTGGCCGGCGTCGAGCTCAAGCGCGAGCTCGTCGTGGGCACCTTGTCGAAGCTGAGCGAGGCCGTCGTACCGGTGGTCGCCGCCCTCGCCGGAATGGTGCTTCCGGCAATCATCTACCTGGTGGTGAACCTGACCGCGACCGGCGGCCGGACCGAGGGCTGGGCGGTGCCGACCGCGACCGACATCGCGTTCGCCCTGGCGGTGCTGGCGATCGTCGGGTCCTCGCTGCCGGGAGCGCTGCGGGCGTTCCTGCTGACGCTGGCGGTGGTCGACGACTTCGGCGCGATCCTGGTGATCGCGGTGTTCTTCTCGCACGGGTTCCACCTGCTCGCGCTGCTGGCCGCACTGGCGCTGATCGCGGTGTTCGCCGTGCTGCAGCGGTTCCGGATCCGGACGCCGCTGCTGTACGTCCCGGTGGCGCTCGGCGCCTGGTGGTTCATGCACGAGTCGGGGATCCACGCGACGATCGCCGGCGTCGCGCTGGGCCTGGTCACCCGGGTGGTCACCGATCCCGGCGAGGACCACGCACCGGCCGAGCGGATCGAGCACCGGCTGCGGCCGTGGTCCGCCGGACTGGCCGTGCCGTTGTTCGCCCTGTTCGCCGCCGGCGTGACCCTGAGCGGCGGTGCCGTCCGGGAGATGCTCACCGACCCGGTCGCCATCGGCATCGTCGCCGGTCTGGTGGTCGGCAAGTTCCTGGGTGTCTTCGGCGGGGCCTGGCTGACGGCGCGCTTCACCCGCGCCGAGCTCAACTCGGACCTGGCCTGGCGCGACGTCGCGGCCGTGTCGGTCCTGGCCGGCATCGGGTTCACGGTCGCACTGCTGATCGCGCAGCTCGCGTTCGGCGGTGACGTGGCGCAGACCGAGCGGGCCAAGGCCGCGGTCCTGATCGGGTCGGTGATCGCCGCACTGGTCGCGGCTGGGCTGCTGTTCCGGCGCAACCGCGTGTACGCCGACTGAACCGCCGACGCCCACCACTGATCAACCCGGCGCGCCGGCGGCCCCGCACGCTCAGAGCCCGGCGGGAATCGGCGCCGACTCCTCGGTTGATCAGTGGTGCGCGTCGCCTCTGCGGGTCGGTGTTCGGCGATTGGGTACCGGCGGTTCGTCGTACGCGGCGGTAGGGTCGGGGCAGGGACGGAAGGAGCGCCATGTCGATGGGGCAAGAGGACGAGCCGACGGTCGGGCAGCTCGTCGCGAACGCCAGCCGGGATCTGTCCAGCTTGGTGCGCAGCGAGATCGAGCTGGGCAAGGCCGAGCTGAAGAAGACCGCGGTGAAGGCCGGGACCGGGGCCGGGTTGTTCGGCGGTGCCGCGTTCCTCGGGTTGCTCGCGATCATCCTGCTGTCCATCGCTGCGGCGTACGGCGTCAGCGCGCTCGGGCTGCACCCGGCGCTGGCGTTCCTGATCGTGGCGGTGGTGTACCTGCTGATCGCCGCCGTCCTCGTGCTGATCGGCAAGAACCAGCTCGGCCAGGCGAAGGGCCCGCAGCGCGCCATCGAGACCTCGAAGGAGTCGGTCGAGGCGCTCAAGGCGGTCGGGAAGGGCGACTGAGCCCCGCCGGAGTCTCCGACCTGCTCGTCGACGGGCCCTGGTCGCACGCCCTGGTCGCGGCCAACGGCGCCCGGTTCCACGTCGCCGAGTGCGGTACGGCGGACGATCCCCTGGTGCTCTTCCTGCACGGTTTCCCCGAGTTCTGGTGGGCCTGGCGGCATCAGCTGCCGGCTGTCGCCGCGGCCGGGTACCGGGCGGTCGCGATGGACCTGCGCGGGTACGGCGCGAGCGACAAGACGCCGCGCGGGTACGACCCGTTCACGGTGTCGGCCGACGTGTCCGGCGTG
This sequence comes from Kribbella lupini, assembly GCF_039529595.1. NCBI lineage: Bacteria > Bacillati > Actinomycetota > Actinomycetes > Propionibacteriales > Kribbellaceae > Kribbella > Kribbella lupini. The sequence continues at coordinate 1,739,376 of NZ_BAAANC010000002.1, forward strand.
ATCCGCTCGCTCGGCGCGTCCGAGGCGGTCGTGGTCGGGCACGGGTGGGGCGGGTTCGTCGCGTGGTCGGCCGCCGTACTGGCTTCCCGGCAGGTCCGGGCGGTGGCGGCGGTGTCGGCTCCGCATCCGTTGATGCTGCTGCGGTCGGGCCGGCCGCGGGCGGCAGCGCAGGTCGGGTGGTTCCAGCTGCCGATCCTGCCCGAACGGCGGTTGCTCGCGCACGACGGGATCCACATCGAGCAGCTGCTGCGGGCTTGGGCGGCCCCGGGTGGCGACTTCCCGGACGCGGAGGCGTCGCGGCGGTACCGAGCGGCGCTGCAGGTCTGGCCGGCGCCGCACTGTGCGTTGGAGTACCACCGGTGGTTCGTGCGGTCGCGGCTGCGGACTGACGGGCGGCGGTACTCGGCGCGGATGCGTGAGCCGATCGACGTACCGGTCCTGCAGGTGGTCGGCGGATTGGACGGCGCTGTGGCGCCGGCTAGCTGGATCACGCCGCCGGAGTTGATCGCGGCACCGCTGCGGCACGAGGCGCTGACGACGGTCGGGCACTTCCCGCACGAGGAGGCGCCGGATCAGTTCACCGAGGTACTGCTGGACTGGCTGCGGACGGTTTAGGAGGCCTAAAGGCCGGAATCAGGAGACCGCTTCCGGGCCGACCGTGCCGGTGACCTTCCAGTCGCCGGCCTTCTGATCGAGGCGGAAGGTGAGCCAGCGCGCGGACAGGCAACCGCGCCAGACGCCCGCGTCGATCTCGACGTGGTCGCCGCGATCGACGATCTTGCCGACGTTGACGTACGGGCCTCCGGCGTCCGGGGAGCAGGGGTCGGCGAGCGCTGGCCGCTTGGCGATCCACTCGATCTTCTCCGGGGCGACGAGACTCGCGATCCCGCCCTTCTCCAGGTCGGTGAAAGGCTTGCCGCGGCCACCGTTCTCGTTTTCCTGCGGGGCGTCGATGACGTAGTACGTCGGTGCGCCTGGTTCGCGCTCGATGATGCCTTTGATCGCCGCCGCCCACATCACCACCGCCTCGGTCTGCACGATCGGCTGGACGGTGGGGGTGGTCGTCGTGGTGGCGGCAGGCGCCGGGAGGCTGGTGGGTTGCGGAAGGTTCTGGCGGACGACGATCGCGCCGCCGAGCACGACGACCACCGCCGCCGCCCCGGCGAGCACCGGGGTCAACCGGCGGTTTCCGGACCGGCCGGCACCCCACCCACCGCCGCTTCCGGCGCCAGACCCGGCGCCAGCACCGGAAGCCGCGGTTTTGGTTGCTTCAGGCAAGTGATCGACCTGGTGTTCTTTGTCGGCGAAGGTCTCGCGCAGGAGCTCGCCCAGCTCGTGGTCGGACTTCGTCATCTCGTCGCTCCTAGGTCGGCGCGCAGGGCCGCCAGGCCCCGGGCCGCGTTGGACCGCACGGTGCTCGCCGTACACCCGAGCACGGTCGCGATCTCGTCGTCCGGAAGATCCTCGTAGTACCGCAGGACCAGTACGGCGCGTTGCCGGCGGGGCAGCTTCGCGAGCAACCGCCAGGCGGCGTCCCGCTCGACCTGCCGGCCGCTCACGTCCTCGGTCGTCGGCGTCTCGTCGAGCTCGGCCAATGGCAGTTCGCCGTTCTTCAGCCGGCGCCGCCAGCTGAGGAACTCGTTCACCACCATCGTCCGCAGGTACGCCTCCGGGTGCTCCAGCCGCCCGATCCGCTTCCACTTGCGGTGCGCGCGGGCGAGCACGGTCTGCACCACGTCCTCGGCGGTGTGCACGTTCCCCGCCAGCATCAACGCGACCCGCAGCAGCCGCCGCTCGCTCGACCGCACCACGTCGTCGAACCCCGAAGGCACCTCGCTGGTCACCGTCACACTCTCCCAACGCCGCGGCCCACCCGATCCGCTGCATCGCCGGAAGAAAAAGGTCTGATCGCCGGGAAGCAACCGAGCGGGATCCGCAGGGGGCGGGAGCGAAGCGGGACGGGAGCAAAGCAGGAGCGGGTCGAGGCGGGGCGCAGCAACGCGGGGCCGCGCGGGAACGAAGCGGGACGGGACCGAGGCGGGCGCAGCAACGCGGGGGCCGCGCGGGAGCGGGACGGGAGCAAAGCGGGAGCGGGTCGAGGCGCGCCGGGCGCGAGCGAAGCCGGACGGCGCGAGGCAGGGCGGGAGCGAGGCGGGGCGGGAGCGAAGCGGGACGGGAGCGAAGCGGGAGCGGGTCGAGGCGGGCAGGGCGTGAGCGAAGCCGGACGGCGCGAGGCAGGGCGGGAGCGAGGCGGGGCGGGGTCGAGGCGGGGCGCAGCAACGCGGGGCCGCGCGGGGAACGGGAGCGAGGCGGGACTGCGGCAGCGAGGTGGGACGGACCGGGGCGGAACGAGGCGGACGGGGCGGGAACTAGGCCGCGGCGAGGTTGGGCGGGTGCGAGGCGGGGCGGGTGCGAGGCGGGGCGGGAACGAGGCGGGGCAGTGCCGGGGGCGCGGGAACTGGAGCGGGCGCGGCCGACGAAGCCCGGGCGGACAGCGCCGCGGGGTTCGCGGCGGCGGAGCCGCTCGCGGTTGGGGGCGACGGGCTCTCCCCCACCCCCAATCAGGTGCAGGTGCGGGTGGAGACTTCCTTCGTCGCCTTGTTGCCCTGGTCGGCGGCTTCGGCGACCTGGGCGGCGGTGAGGACGTAGCCGGTGCGGTTGTCCTCGACCGAGGCGGCGAAGACGACGCCGTACACCGTGCCGCGGGTAGAGATCAGCGGGCCGCCGGAGTTGCCGGGGCGGACCGACGCCCAGATCGAGAAGGCCTTGCGGGTGACCGTGCGGTCGCCGTAGATGTCCGGGCCGCGGAGGCGTTCCTCCGAGCGGATCCGGGCCGGTTCGGAGTTGAACGGGCCGTTCTCCGGATACCCCAGGACGACGGACGCCGCGTCGGCCTTGCCGCTGTCGTCGAACACCAGCGGCTGGGCGTTCAGCTTCGGCACGTACAGCACCGCGACATCGACCTCCGGGTCGAACAGCACCACCGTCGCGTCGTACGAGCGCTTGTCGACCTCGACCTTCGGGTTCTCGACGCCGGCCACGACGTGCGCGTTGGTCATCACCCGCTGCGGCGCGTAGACGAAACCAGATCCCTCGAGACCGCGCGAGCAGTTCGCCACGCCGGTCACCTTCGCGATCCGGCTGTACGCCGCCTTGACCGCCGCCGTCCGCCCGATCCCGCCGTCCGGCGGCTGGGTCTCCCGGATCCGCTCGGGGACGAACGGGTCGAGGAAGCGCGGGAACAGATCGGTGTTCACCACGTCGTTGAAGGCCTGCAGCGCCTGGTCAGCCCGGTTCGGCAGGACCTCGTCGACCTTGGCCAGCAACTTCGAACCGCGCACCGCCGACGTGACGTCCGGGATCCGCGCCCCGCTCACCGCGACGCCGAGCACCCACGAGACGACCAGCACCGAGGCCGCGGCCAGCACCGCACCGCCGAGCGCGTCGACGGCCTTGACGGGTTTCCAGGAGATCTTGTTCCGCAGCCGCGAGCCGAGCAGCGCGCCGATCGTCCGCCCGACCGAGGCCAGCAGGATCACGAGTACCAGCGCCGCGAACGAGACCTCGACGCTCGGGTCGAAGTTGTCCAGGACCTTCGGTACGCCGTACACGCCGACGGCGGCGCCGGCCAGCAGGCCGAGCGTCGCGCAGGCGCCGAGGATGAAGCCCTCGACGTACCCGGAAACGGCCACCAGCACGGTGACCGCCACCAGCACCCAATCGAGAATGCTCACTCCACACCCTCCGGACGCCCCAAGTCGTGCTCGATGGCAGTCAGCCGCCGCTCCTCCTGCGACCGCTGCCCCTCACTCCGCCAGGCCGCCTCGACCAGTCGGTCGGGCAACGGTACGACGCGAGCCGGGTCCCAGTCGCGCGCCCAGCCGCCGAGCAGCAGCAATTTGTCGAGCAGACCGGCGGTGAAGCCCCAGATGAACAGGTCGCCGATCACGAACGCCGGGCCGGTGAAACCGGACGGGTGGATGCAGTTGACGCGGTTCGCCGGGTCGGCCAGCGCGGAGAGCGCGACGCGGTGCACGGAGGCGACCTCGGCCGGGTCGACGACGGCGACCGGCGACGGTTCGCGCCACCAGGCGAGCACCGGCGAGACGCCGAAGTTGCTGACCGGGACCCAGAGCGCCGGCCAGACCGCGAACACCTCGACGCCGGTCGGGTCGAGCCCGGTCTCCTCCTCGGCCTCGCGCAACGCCGTACGGATCAGGCCTTCGACGCCGGTGCCGTCCTCCTCGTCGCTGCGGCCGCCGGGGAAGGCCATCTGGCCGGCGTGCGAGCGCAGCGTCCAGGAGCGTTCGGTGAGCAGGACGTCGGGGCCCTCAGTTTCGTTGCCATCAGCAAGCAAGATGAGGACGGCGGACTCGCGGACGGCCGGGTCGTCGGGCGGGAGGAACCGCGAAAGTTCGTTGGGATCAACGGTTTTCGAGGCCGTGAGCAACTGGTTGAGCCAGGCCGGCAGCTCGGTGTCGAACGTCGTCGCGGTCACAGGTCGACCCCCAGTTTGTCCTTCACCAGCTGGTCGAGCTCCTGCTGGGACTTCAGTACGCCGCGGTGCACGTAGACGACCTTGCCGTCCCCGTCGACGAACGCGGTCAACGGCGGACCGCCGATCTTGAGCGGCTGCTGGACGGCCTTCTCGGCGTCGACCAGATGCGGGTAGGCGAGCCCGTGCTCTCCTGCGAACTCGACCGCCAGCTCGCGGCGCGGATCCGCGTAGTCGATGCCGAGCAGCTTCACCTTCCCGCCGGCCTTCTTCTGCAGCTCGGCGAGGAACGGCGCTTCCTCCCGGCACGGGCCGCACCACTGCGCCCAGACGTTGAGGACCAGCGGACCCCGCAGATCAGCCAGCCGTACGTCGGGGCCGTCGCCCAGGCAGGGCAGAGTCACATCAGGCAGGCCGTTCGCGACCGGCGGCTTGGAAGGCTCCGCCTCACAGGCCAACGCCTGCTCGGGAGCCTTCGTGGACGGCGAACTGCTGGTCTTCTCGGTCCCACAGGCGGTGAGCAGCAGAAGAGTTGCGGCCAGCAGCACCGCCGTACGGACCTGTCTCACGCGGGGACCTTGACGAGTTTGGCGGCCAGGTCGGGGTCGGTGGGGCCAGTGCCGTACGACGGGCACCACTGGGCGATCGGGCAGGCGCCGCAGGCGGGCTTCTTGGCGTGGCAGCGGCGGCGGCCGTGGAAGATGAGGCGGTGGGACAGCATCGTCCAGTCCTTCTTCGGGAACAGCGCGCCGATCAGGTGCTCGACCTTGACCGGGTCCTCCTCCGTGGTCCAGCCGAAGCGGCGGACCAGGCGGCCGAAGTGGGTGTCGACGGTGATGCCAGGGACGCCGAACGCGTTGCCGAGCACGACGTTCGCGGTCTTGCGGCCGGTGCCGGGGAGCTTGACCAGCTCCTCCAGCGTGCCGGGCACGACACCGTCGTAGTCGTCGACGAGCGCCTGGCCGAGCTTGAGCAGGCTGTTCGTCTTCGCGCGGAAGAAACCGGTCGGCTTGAGGATCGCCTCCATCTCCTCGCGGTCCGCCTCGGCGTACGCCTGCGCGGTCGGGTACCGGGAGAAGAGCGTCGGCGTCACCTTGTTCACCGTCACGTCGGTGGTCTGCGCCGACAGGATCGTGGCCACCAGCAACTCCAGCGGCGACGTGAAGTCGAGCTCGCAGTGCGCGTCCGGGTAGGTGTCGGTGAGCACCTTGTGCATCTTGCGCGCCCGCCGGACCAGCTGCGTCGGCGTCTCGTCGGCGTATACCGGAGCCTTCCGCGGCAGCTTCACGGGCGGGTTGAGAACCGGGGCCGGAACCGGGTGCGGATTGGGGTCCGCGACGCGCTGGGTCATGCAGGCCAGCCTACGTGCGGCACTCCACCCGATATCCGCGGCTCACTCCCCGGAATCCGCGGCCGGGCCCAGCGGCCGATGTCCGCGGCCCGGTGTCGCGGCCGGGCTCCGCGGCCGATGTCCGCGGCCCGGTGTCGCGGCCGGACTCCGCGGCCCGGTGTCGGCGGCCCGGTGTCGGCGGCCGGGCTCCGCGGCCGGGCGCTCGGCGGCGGAGCTCCGCGGCTGGGCTCCGCGACCCGGTGTCCGCGACCCGGTGTCCGCGGCCCGGTGCCGCGGCCGGGCGCTCGGCGGCGGGGAGCTCCCGGCCGCGTCAGTCCGGTACGGCGGTCAGCGGCGCGGTGCGCAACGGGACGGTGATCGTCAGGTGCCGCCCGCCGGGGTGCGGAACCGGCGGGTCGATCGCGTTCAGCCGGATCGCCAGCTCGTCCAGTACGGCGACCGTCGAGGCGAGATCCGTGACCGCCGTACCGTCCGGCGGCAGCTTCGTCTCCGCCTCGGTGGGCGGGTCGTCGCCGAAGTAGCGCGCGGTGTCCGTCCCGACCAGCCAGCAGGCCAGCGAGATCGTGACCTGCCCGAGCGCGTGGATGCTGACCCGCACGTCCGCGTAGTAAGAGGAGCCCTCGTCGGCGATCCGAGCCGTGGTCGCACGCTCCTGCCCGTCGGCGTCGCCCGGCAGCAGCTCCCGTACGGCGGCCTCGACCGCGGTGGCCAGCAGGTCGTCGTACGAGGACAGCCCCGGCCGAGCCTCGTCCTCGTCCTGCCGCGGCACCCACGCACTGGCCCACTGGTCGCCCGCCTGGACACGGGCCCGGGCGAACTCGACAGCCGTACCGATACGCGCTTGTTCGGCAAGCAGTTCGATCACACCGCGCATGCGGCTCTCGTCGGCGTACCAGGAGCTGTACGCCGCATGCGCGGCCAGCGCCGCCCGGACGCCGCGCTCGGCCGGGGCACCTCCGTCGGCGTCCCCATCTCCGCTGGCGTCCCCATCCCCGCTGGCGTCCCCGTCCCCGTCCGCGTTTCCGCCGACCTCGGCGTCCGCGTCCTCGCCAGCATCCGCATCCCCGCCGGCGTCCCCATCCGCGTCCGCGTCCGCGTCCCCGTCGGCGTCCGCGTCCCGGTCCCCGTCGGCGTCGGCGTCGGCGTCGGCGTCGGCGTCGGCGAGCACAGCTGCCCACCAGGCCTGGCCCGCCAACCTGTCGCCGTCCGCCAGGTCCGCCAGCTCGTCCAGCCGCCGGAGCCGACCCAGGGCTCGAACCAGCTGGTGCCGGAAGACCAGGCTCGTGTCACCGCCGCCCGCGGCCCTCCGGCGGAGTTCGTCGACCTCGCCGTGGTCGGCCAGGTAGGCGGCGAGTACCTGGACCGACGGGCGCTCACCGGCGTCGGCGCGCGCCCGCAGCTCGTCGACCAGCCCGTGCGCCGCTCGCAGACGGGCCGCCTTCCTCGGCGCACCCCGCTGGTCCGAGGCGTCCAGCACGGCCAGGGCCTCGTCGATCCGGCTCCCGCCTGCCTCGTCGACCCAGCTCCCGCCTGCCTCGTCGACCCGGCTGTCGCCGGCCGCGTGGGCCGTCGGCTCCTCCACCTGCCCCTCCTGGGCGAGCGTCTCGATCGGCACACCTGCCTCGTCGTCACCACCGGCGGCGTGGAGACGCGGATCGTCCGCCCGCTTCTCCGCCCGGTACGTGGCCAGGCGGACCGAGCTGGCAGCCAGCGCACGCAGCTCGTCGGTCCGGTCGAGCTCGCGCAGCAGTGTCCGGAGCCTGGGCTGATCGGCGGGCAGCCGGCTCGCCTTCAGCTTCTCGACGGCTTCGTCGAGCCGGCCGTCCAGCAGCAGATCGTCGACGTACGTCGTCGGCTCCGGCGGGTACACGGCAATGTCCCGCCCACGGATCAGCTGGACGAGCTCCGCGCCTCGCTCGCCGACGAACTGCCGCAACTGCACCTGGTCGGCGTCCGGATCGGCTTCGAGCAACCGGATCGCCTCGTCGAGGCGCCCGTACTTGCGGAGCAGGAGGACGAGAATCCCCCGGTGCCGCGGCTCCTCGCTCGCCCGCAGCAGCTCGGCGGCCTGGTCGACCTCCCCCTGCCCGGCCAGCAGCCACGCCTGGCGGACCACGTCGGAGCGCTGCTCGACGGGGCCCTTGGCGCCTGCGAAGCGTTTCCTCAGCCACTCGAGCACGCCTCATCCTGCCCCGCCCAGGAGGCCGTCGGACGGCCTTCCCGGCGCGTCCCGGGCCACCTAAATGGCGGTTCCGTGACCGGAGGAAGTACGGTTTTGAGGCGGCCGGGTGCTTTCTGCCCGGCGCCGAAGGGGCTCGCAGCCCCTTTCGAAGCTTGCAGTAGAGGTCCGAGGAGGCCATTTCGTGGACGCCGCAGTGCTCCGACAGGCACCGCTGTTCAGTCAGCTCGACGACGAGGCAGCGACCGCGCTCGCCGCGTCGATGACCGAGAACCGGCTGCGCCGCGGCCAGGTGCTGTTCCACGAAGGCGACTCCGGCGACCGGCTGTTCGTCGTGGTCGAGGGCAAGGTGAAGCTCGGCCGCACCTCCGCGGACGGCCGGGAGAACCTGATCGCCGTGCTCGGCCCGGGCCAGATGTTCGGCGAGCTGTCGCTGTTCGACCCCGGACCCCGCTCCGCGACCGTCACCGCCGTCACCGACGCGTCGATGATGTCGCTGACCCACGACGAGCTGCTCCGCTGGCTGGCCGGGCGGCCCGAGGTCGCCCGCGGCCTGCTGCTCCAGCTCGCGTCCCGCCTGCGCAAGGTCTCCGACGTCGTCGCCGACCTGGTCTTCTCCGACGTACCGGGCCGCGTCGCCAAGGCCCTGCTCGACCTGGCCAGCCGCTTCGGCCGGACGGCGGACGACGGCGTGCACGTCCACCACGACCTGACCCAGGAGGAGCTCGCCCAACTGGTCGGCGCCTCCCGCGAGACCGTCAACAAGGCCCTCGCCGACTTCGCCTCCCGCGGCTGGGTCCGCCTCGAGCCCCGCTCGGTCGTCCTGCTCGACGTCGAGCGCCTCCAGCGCCGAGCCCGCTGACCCCATGGGCCGGGTGCGCTGACCGCGACGGCGGCCACGCGGACCGCCCTACCCCCGAGCGCCCGCGCCGCACCAGCTACCGGTACGCCGTACCGGCAGCTCCCGGCCGACGGCCGGTCAGCTGTTCAAGTACTCCAGCTGGGCCCGCACCGATCTCTCGGCTGCGGGCCACAGCTTTTTGTCGACGTCGGCGTAGACGTTCTCGACGACTGCTTCCGGGGTGGTGTGGCCGGCGGCTACGGCGGCGCGGACCTGGTCCAGGCGGTCGCGGCGGTGGTCTAGGTAGTAGGTGAGCACCCCGGTCGGGTCCTCGATGACCGGACCGTGGCCCGGGAGCAGGCGGGCGACGCCGGCGGGTGAGTTGGCGAAGGCCCGGAGGCTTTCGAGGGACTCGAGATAGGGGCCCAGGGCACCGTCCGGGTGGGCGACGACCGACGTACCGCGGCCGAGGACGGTGTCGCCGGTGAGCAGCGAGCCGTCCTGCGGGAGCCAGAAGCAGACCGAGTCGAGCGTGTGGCCTGGCGTCGGGAGGACCTCGATCCGCAGGTCGCCGGCGCCGATCACGTCGCCCTCGGCCAGGCCGTGCGCGTGGTCGGTCGGGATCCGGTACGCCGGGTCGACCGCGCGGACCGGGCAGTTCGCCTGGTTCGCGAACCAGGCGGCGCCTTCGGAGTGGTCGAAGTGGTTGTGGGTGAGCAGCACCGTCTCGACCGTCGCGCCGGCCGCCGCGACGGCGTCCAGTACGGCGCGCAGGTGCTCCTCGAGCAGCGGGCCGGGGTCGACGACGACGGCCCGGTCGGAGTCGGGGGCGCGCAGGATCCAGGTGTTGGTGCCGTCGAGTGTCATCGGGCCCGGGTTCGCGGCGAGCACGCGGGCGGCGTACGGGGTGAGCTGCTCGGCGGTCATCACGACTCCGTGGTCTCGAGGAAGGCCTGGTCGTTCTCGATCCGCACGGTCGGCTGCACGGGCGTGATCCGGCGGTCGGTGGCCGAGTCCAGTACGGCGGCGACGTCGGCGTACGGGGTGAGGTCGCGGCAGCACAGGTACGTCGGCGGCAGCATCAACATCTCGCCGGCGTCGACGGCCGCGACGGCGTCGGCCGGGCGCATCCAGGCGACCTGGTCGGACTCGCTGGTCACGTCGCGGGTGACCTGGCCGGCCGGGAGTGCCGCGACGAAGAAGCGGGTGTCGTAGCGGCGGGGCTCGAACTCGGGGGTGATCCAGTGCGCCCAGGGGGCGAGCAGGTCGGCCCGGAGTACCAGACCGCGCCGGTGCAGGAACTCGGCGAACCCCAGCGAACGGTCCTCGAGCGCTACCCGGTCAGCCTCCCAGTCCGCGCCGGTGGTGTCGCTGACGACGGTCTCGGTGGACTCGCCGGCCAGCAGGACGCCGGACTCCTCGAACGTCTCCCGTACGGCGGCCGCGACGTACGCCGCCGCCGTCTCGGCCGAGCACCCGAGCCGCTCGCCGAACCACTCGGGCGGGGGACCTTCCCACGAGTCGGCGATGCTCGAGTCGGTCGCGTCCACGCGCCCGCCCGGGAAGACGGTCATGCCCGCGGCGAACGCCATCGACTGCTGGCGCCGGAGCAGATAGACCTCAGGCCCTGCCGAGGCGTCCCGGACCAGGATGACCGTCGACGCCGGCCGAGGCTCGACCGCCGCACGGCCCTCCCGCACATGCGCGAGAGCCACCTCCGCCATCCGCCCGGACAGCAGCTCAGACCTCAGATCACGCACTGCTCGTACCTTCCGATGGGAGTTGGGGAGGCGCCGCGCCCTCGGACCGAGCCGGCCGGTAGGTGGGGGCAGGGCTTTGCCTGGCCACCACCTGTCGGCGTACGGGTCAGGCGACCTCGACGATGAGCTCTACCTCGACCGGGGCGTCCAACGGCAGGACCGGGACGCCGACGGCGCTGCGGGCGTGCTGGCCGGCTTCTTCGAAGACCTGGCCGAACAGCTCGGAGGCGCCGTTGGCGACCTGGGGCTGGCCGGTGAAGTCGGGGGTGGAGGCGATGAACGCCACCGCCTTGACGATGCGCTTGACGTTCGCCAGGTCGCCGATCTCGGCCTTGACCGCGGCCAGGGCGTTCAGCGCGCACTGCTGGGCGCACTCGGCGGCCACCTCGGCGGTGACCTCGCCGCCGACCTTGCCGGTGGCGATCAGGGCGCCCTCGCGCAGCGGCAACTGGCCGGAGGTGTAGACCAGATTGCCGGTCCGGACCGCGGGGACGTACGCGGCGACCGGCTTGGCGACGTCGGGCAGCTTCAGCCCGAGCGCGGCCAGGTTCTCCTCGGGGTGGCTCATGACTCGGTGATCTCCCGCTTGAAGTAGGCGACCAGGTTCTCCGGGTTCAGCCCCGGGACGACCTGGACCAGCTCCCAGCCGTCCTGGCCGAAGTTGTCCAGGATCTCCTTGGTCGAGTGGACCAGCAGCGGCGCGGTGAAGTACTCGAACTTCTTCATGAGGTGGACTCTAACGGGCGTCGTGGACGGTGTGCTGTGGGCCACGTCCTACGCTGGGGACCATGGCGAGGCTGCATGTGGTGACCGGCAAGGGCGGCACCGGGAAGACGACGGTGGCCGCCGCCATGGCGCTGTCCCTGGCCGACGAGGGCAAGCGGGTGCTGCTCGTCGAGGTCGAGGGGCGCCAGGGACTGGCCCAGCTGTTCGACGTACCGCCACTGCCGTACGTCGAACGCCGGATCGCCGTCGGACCCGCGGGCGGTGAGGTGTTCGCGCTGGCCGTGGACGCCGAGGCCGCGCTGCTGGAGTACCTCGACATGTACTACCACCTCGGCCGGGCCGGGAAGGCGCTCGACAAGGTCGGCGCGGTCGACTTCGTCACCACCATCGCGCCCGGGCTGCGCGACGTGCTGCTGACCGGCAAGGTGTACGAGGCGACCCGGCGCAAGGCGCACGGCAGGCTCGCGTACGACGCGGTGGTGCTGGACGCGCCGCCGACCGGCCGGATCGGCCCGTTCCTGAACGTCAACCACGAGGTCGCCGGGCTGGCCAAGATGGGCCCGATCCGCAACCAGGCGGACGCGATCATGGGCATGCTGCGCTCCGACGTGACCCGGATCCACCTGGTCACGCTGCTGGAGGAGATGCCGGTTCAGGAGACCCTGGACGCGGTCGGGCAGCTCGAGGCGCTCGACCTGCGGATCGGTTCGATCGTGGTGAACATGGTCCGGCACAGCCCGCTCGACGACGAGACGCTGGCCCTTGCGGTGAAGGAGAAACTGCCCGCCGCCGAGCTGGCCCGTGGTCTGAAGGCGACCGGGATCTCGGCGAGCAAGCAGATGGTGAGCACGCTGGCGGCCGAGGCGCGCGACCACGCCGTACGGATCGGCCTGGAGCGTGAGAACCGCGACCGGATCGATGCCTTGGGCAAGCAGGTGACGGAGCTGGCGCTGGTGCCGGACGGGATCGACCACGGGGCTTTGTTCGACCTGGCTGAGGAGCTGCGTTCGTGACCGCGCTGGATCTGGATGCGTTGATCGACGACCCGAAGACGCGGATCGTGGTGACCTGTGGTGCGGGCGGGGTCGGCAAGACGACCACCGCGGCGGCGCTGGGACTGCGGGCGGCCGAGCGGGGGCGGAAGGTCGTCGTACTGACGATCGATCCGGCCCGGCGGCTGGCGCAGTCGCTCGGGCTGACCGAGCTGGACAACACACCGCGCGCGGTGAAGGACGTCGACGGCGCGAACGGCGGCAGCCTGGACGCGATGATGCTGGACATGAAGCGCACCTTCGACGAGGTGGTGCTGGCGCACGCGACGCCGGAGAAGGCCGAACAGATCCTGGCGAACCCGTTCTACGTCGCGCTGTCGTCGTCGTTCGCGGGGACGCAGGAGTACATGGCGATGGAGAAGCTCGGCCAGCTGCACAAGCAGGCCGAGCGGACCGGCGAGTGGGACCTGATCGTGGTCGACACCCCGCCGTCGCGTTCTGCCCTCGACTTCCTCGACGCGCCCGAGCGGCTGGCCTCGCTGCTGGAGGGCCGGTTCCTGCGGCTGCTGCTCGCGCCGGCCCGGGGGCCGCTGCGGCTGATGTCCGCGGGCGTGAACCTGGCGATGTCGGTGATGAACAAGGTCCTCGGCGCGCAGGTGCTGACCGACGTCCAGACCTTTGCGGCCGCGTTCGACACGCTGTTCGGCGGGTTCCGGGAGAGGGCGGAGAAGACGGTCGCGCTGCTCCGGGAGCCGCACACCGCGTTCCTGGTCGTGGCCGCGCCGCAGAACGACGCGCTCCGCGAGGCCTCGTACTTCACCGACCGGCTCCGCGAGGAGCGGATGCCGCTCGCGGGCGTCGTACTGAACCGCGTGACCACGACGCACGCCCCCGATCTGTCGGCCGAGCGCTCCCTGGCCGCCGCCGAGAAGCTGACCGAGGCCGGCAAGTCGGACCTGACCGCCGCCGTCCTCCTCCTGCACGCCGACCGCATGCAACAGGTCGTCGGCGAGACCAAACGCGCCGACCGCTTCCGCCGGGGCCACCGCGCGATCGCCACCGTCGACGTCCCCGCCCTCCCCGACGACGTCCACGACCTGGCCGGCCTCCGCACCATCGGCGACCTGCTGACCGCGTGACGTTCACCGCCGGCTGGAACTCGTCCCAGCGGACGGCAGCGGTTGCCTGGATCCAAGAGCAGCTGGACAGGTACGGAGCGACACTCACCGGCGAGATCTCAGCACCGCGCCTGATGCCCTGGTCGGCGACGATGCGGGTCCCGTCGAGCGCGGGGACGCTCTGGTTCAAGGCGAACGGCCGCGGTACGGCGTACGAGCCGCGGCTGCTGGTCGCGTTGCAGGCCCGGGCACCGCGTTGGACACCTACCGTCGTCGCCGTGGACGACCAGCGGGCCTGGTCCCTGACCGAGGACGGTGGCGAGCAGCTCAAAGTCGCGGCTGGCGGTGCAGGCTGACCCTCGCCTGTGGGAGCGAGCCTGGCTCCGGAGCAGTCGCACTCGCTGCCGACCACGCGCGGTGGTGCGCGGAGCTGGCCCGGAGCGGCATCGCCGCCACCCTGCAGCACGACGACCTGCACGACGACAACGTGCTGATCGGCCGCTCCGGTGACGTGCGGTTCCTCGACTGGGGCGACGCGTCGGTCAGCCACCCGTTCGGCGTACTGGTCGGGGTGCTGGACGGTGTCCGCCGCGATCCGCGCTTGGCCGGTGACGAGCACCGGCTGCGGGACGCCTATCTGGAACCATGGACAGCGGAGCACGAACGCGCACACCTGGTCGCGGTGAGTGACCTCGCCGACCGGGTCGCCCGCATCGGCCGGGTGCTCAACTGGCACCGGCTGCTGGCGCCGCTGGATCCGGCCGAGCGACGGCAGTACGCCGAGGCGCTGGCGGGCTGGCTCGCCGAGGCACTGCCCTCGTCTTCGCCGTGAGCGAACGGCGAGGGGCCTGGGAATGACCAGGTCACGTCCACCGTTGAGCCTGTCAGACTCAATCTTCAAGTGAGGGTGTGACAGCGTGACTGAGACGTTGAATCTTCCTGTTCTGCCGTTGGACGACGTCGTGGTCCTGCCTGGAATGGTCGTGCCGGTTCGGCTGGCCGACACCGAGGCCCGGGCTGCGATCGACGCGGCGCAGGCGTCCGGGCAGGACAAGGTGCTGCTGGTACCGCGCCTGGACGGAAAATATGCGAAGGCCGGGACGCTCGGTGAGATCGAGCAGATCGGCCGGCTGCCGGGCGGCGCCCAGGCGGCCGTGATCCGGGGTACCGCCCGGGTCCTGATCGGCGCCGGGACCACTGGTCCGGGTGCGGCCCTGTGGGTCGGCGCCACGGTGCTGAACGAGATCACCGACGCCCAGTCGGCGGAGCTCTCCCGCGAGTACAAGTTGCTGGTCACCAGCGTGCTGGAACGCCGCGGTGCCTGGCAGGTCATCGACTCGGTGAAGCAGGTGAACGCTCCGGCCGAGCTGGCCGACCTGGCTGGCTACGCGTCGTACCTGAACGACGCCCAGAAGCTGGAGCTGCTGGAGAACGCGAACGTCACCGAGCGGCTGACCAAGCTGATCGGCTGGGTGAAGGACCACCTGGCCGAGCTCGAGGTGTCGGAGTCCATCCAGAAGGACGTCCAGGAGGGGATGGAGAAGCAGCAGCGTGAGTTCCTGCTTCGCCAGCAGCTCGCGGCCGTCCGCAAGGAGCTGGCCGAGCTGGACGGCAAGGCCGAGTCCGAGGAGGAGGACTACCGGGCCCGCGTCGAGGCGGCCGACCTGCCGGAGCACGTCCGCAAGGCCGCGCTCGCCGAGGTCGACAAGCTGGAGCGGACCGCGGAGCAGTCCCCCGAGGTCGGCTGGATCCGGACCTGGCTGGACACCGTGCTCGAGCTGCCCTGGAACGAGCGGACCGAGGACGGCTACGACATCCGTGAGGCCAGGGCGATCCTGGACGCGGACCACGCCGGCCTGGACGACGTGAAGGAGCGCATCACCGAGTACCTGGCCGTACGGCGCCGCCGCGCGGACCGTGGCCTCGGAGTGGTCGGTGGCCGCCGCAGTGGCGCCGTACTGGCCCTGGTCGGTCCTCCTGGTGTCGGCAAGACCTCGCTGGGCGAGTCCGTGGCCCGTGCGATGGGCCGGAAGTTCGTCCGGGTCGCGCTGGGTGGTGTCCGGGACGAGGCCGAGATCCGTGGTCACCGGCGGACGTACGTCGGTGCGCTGCCGGGCCGGATCGTCCGGGCGATCACCGAAGCCGGTTCGATGAACCCGGTGGTGCTGCTGGACGAGATCGACAAGGTGGGCGCGGACTACCGGGGTGACCCGACCGCGGCTCTGCTGGAGGTCCTGGACCCGGCGCAGAACCACACCTTCCGGGACCACTACCTCGAGGTCGAGCTGGACCTGTCGGACGTGGTCTTCCTGGCCACGGCGAACGTGCTCGACTCGATCCCGGCTCCGCTGCTGGACCGGATGGAACTGGTGCAGCTGGACGGGTACACCGAGGAGGAGAAGGTCGTGATCGCTCGCGACCACCTGCTCCCGCGGCAGCTCGAGCGGGCCGGCCTGACGGCCGAGGAGGTCAACGTCGAGGAGTCGGCGCTGCGCCTGCTCGCCGGCGAGTACACCCGCGAGGCCGGCGTACGGCAGCTGGAGCGGTCGATCTCCCGCGTACTGCGGAAGGTGACGGCCAAGCTGGCGCTCGGCGAGGACCTCGGTGGATCGGTGACGGTCGCCGCGGACAACCTGAAGGCCTACCTGGGATCGCCCAAGTTCACGCCGGAGTCGGCGGAGCGGACGGCGCTGCCGGGAGTGGCGACAGGCCTGGCCGTGACGGGTGCCGGTGGTGACGTGCTCTTCATCGAGGCGTCGCTGGCGGACAAGGAGACCGGTCCGACCGGTGTCACGCTGACCGGTCAGCTGGGTGACGTGATGAAGGAGTCGGCGCAGATCGCGCTGTCCTACCTGCGCTCGCACGGCGCGGAACTGGGACTGCCGGTCGGTGACCTGGCCGAGCGGAACACCCACATCCACGTACCGGCCGGAGCGGTCCCGAAGGACGGGCCGTCGGCGGGTGTCACGATGACGACCGCGCTGGCGTCGCTGCTGTCCGGGCGGCCGGTCCGCTCGGAGGTCGCGATGACCGGTGAGGTGTCGCTGACCGGCCGGGTGCTCCCGATCGGTGGCGTGAAGCAGAAGCTGCTCGCCGCCCACCGGGCCGGACTGACCACGATCCTGATCCCGAAGCGCAACGAGCCCGACCTCGAGGACGTCCCCGCGTCCGTCCTGGCCGAGCTCACCGTGCACCCGGTCAGCGACGTCCGCGAGGTGCTCGAGCTGGCGCTGGTCCCGGCGCAGGTCGACGCCCGGCAGTACGCCGCCTGATCGACCCGGTCCGCCGGCCCTCGTGGCCGGCGGACCGGAGCAGGAACCCCCTGACGGCCGACCGACCCACCTGTCCCGGCGGATCGGTCGGCCGTCCTCCTTTCGGATGATTTTTCGCGCGAGGGTCAGGCCGGTACGTCGTACCGGCTGCTTCGCGCCCGCTGCAGACGTTCAACGGGCCTTGATGGTTGGCGTGACGTAGATCACATGCTCGACTACGGCGTGGCTCGGCGATCCCGTAGGCTCTGACGCATGCGCGTCAGGGAGAAGGGCGACCGCGGCGTCGTCCAGTCGGTGGTTCTGTTCCTCGGAGTGAGTGTCCTGTCGGGCGCGCTCGCCGCCGGTCTGGCGATCCCGTTCGCGGGACTGGCCGGGTTCACGACCGAGAAGACCCACGAGACACTCCAGGACCTCCCCCAGGAACTGAAGACCGCTCCACCCGCGCGGACCAGCAAGATCGTCGCCGCCGACGGCTCGCTGATCGCCTACCTGTACGAGCAGAACCGGGTCCCGATCACGCTCGCCCAGGTCAACCCGATCATGCGCAAGGCGATCGTCGCGATCGAGGACGACCGCTTCTACGAGCACGGCGCGCTGGACGCCAAGGGCACGCTGCGCGCGATGCTGCGCAACCAGTCCGAGGGCTCCGTGCAGCAGGGTGGTTCGAGCATCACGCAGCAGTACGTGAAGCTGAGCCTGATCGCGAAGGCGAAAACCCCCGAGGAGTACCAGGAGGCGACCGCGTCCACGTACCAGCGCAAGATCGCCGAGCTGCGCTACGCGGTGGCGGTCGAGAAGGAGTTCTCCAAGGACGAGATCCTGGAGAAGTACCTGAACCTGGCGAACTTCGGTGACGGCGCGTACGGCGTCGAGGCGGCCGCCCGGCACTACTTCTCCACCACCGCCGCGAAGCTGACCCTCCCGCAGGCGGCGCTGCTGGCCGGCCTGGTGAAGAACCCCACCGGCTACGACCCGACCAACAGCCCCAAGCGGGCCAAGGACCGCCGCGACGTGGTGCTGCGCCGGATGCAGGAGCTCAACGTCATCACCGCCAAGCAGGCGACCGACGCGATCCGCACCCCGGTCTACGACCCGAAGAAGGTCAACAAGGTCCCGAACGGCTGCGCCGCGTCGGACTACCCGTTCTACTGCGAGTACGCCTACTCCAAGCTGCTCGAGAACCCGGCCTTCGGCCCGGACGAGAAGA
Source organism: Kribbella lupini (assembly GCF_039529595.1). NCBI lineage: Bacteria > Bacillati > Actinomycetota > Actinomycetes > Propionibacteriales > Kribbellaceae > Kribbella > Kribbella lupini. The sequence goes on from NZ_BAAANC010000002.1 coordinate 1,757,317, forward strand.
GCCGCGCGCACTACGTGAAGACCGCCGGCATCACCGTGAAGACCTCGCTCGACCCGAAGATCCAGCGCGCCGCCGAGGCCGCGATCAAGTCGAAGTCGAAGCCGGCCGACACCACGATCGCCGCGGTCACCATGGTCCAGCCGGGCAGCGGGCTGGTGAAGGGCATGGCGCAGAGCAAGCCGTACGGCGACGGGACGAACCACACGACGTCGTACAACTACAACGTCGAGAAGACCTACGCCGGTGGCTACGGCGGGTTCCAGAACGGGTCGACGATGAAGGCGTTCACCATCGCCGCCGCGATCCAGCAGGGCATCCCGCTGAACTACCGGATCAACTCGCCGTCGCCGATCGACCTGAGCGGGGTCAAGTTCAAGACCTGCACCGGGACCACCAGCGATCCCGACTACCACCCGAAGAACTCGACCCGCAGCGGTGACCTGACCATGATCGAGGCGGCCAAGGCCTCGACCAACACCTACTTCCTGCAGCTGTCCCAGCGCACCGGGCTGTGCGCGATCGCCACCATCGCGGCGAAGCTGGGCATGCGGGACGCGCAGACGCTGCAGCCGCTGCAGCAGGTCATCTCGATGACGCTGGGCGTCGACAACGTCAGCCCGCTGATGCTGGCCAACGCGTACGCGACCTTCGCCGCCCGCGGCAAGTACTGCAAGCCGCTGGCCGTCACCTCGATCACCAGCGCGGCCGGCAAGCCGATCAAGACGCCGGGCATCGACTGCAACCAGGCGCTGGAGCAGCCGGTGGCCGACGGCGTGAACCGGGTTCTGCACGAGGTCATGGGCAAGGGCGGCACCGGTAACCGGCTGAACTTCGGCCCCAGCGACCTGGCCGGCAAGACCGGAACGATCCAGGACAACAAGGCCGTCTGGTTCTCCGGCTACTCCTCGACGATGGCTGCGGCCTCCGTCGTCGCCGACGCGAAGCTGCCGTACACGAACCTGATGTACGGCCACACCCTGAACGGCAAGGACATCGCCGACCCGAGCGGTTCGGGCACCGCCGGACCGATCTGGGAAGCCGCGATGCGCGCCGCGCTGAAGGGCACGGCCGAGACGCACTTCGTCCCGCCGAGCGACAAGACCATCCGCGGCGACGTGAAGGACCTGCCGTTCGTCACCGGCATGTCGGTCCAGGACGCGACCAACCGGCTCCAGGGCGCCGGCTTCCAGGTCACCGTGGCCCCCGGCCAGGTCGACTCGCAGGAGGCGACCGGCACGGTCGCCTACACGTCCCCCCGCCAGCGCGACGGCGCTCCGGAGGGCTCGCTGGTCACCATCTACATCTCCAACGGCAAGAACGGCCAGCAGCCACCGCCCCCGCCGACCAGCCCGCAACCCCCGAACCCGCCCAACACGGGCAAACCAGGCGGCAATCCCCAGTGCCCGCCGTGGCACCCGAAGTACCCCAACTGCGGGGGACGCTGACCTGAATCACCAGAGGGCCTTCCCCCCAAGGGAAGGCCCTCTGGTGTTCCACGGACTGCCGCGCTCTGGTCAGGCGCCGAGTTGGCGTTTGACCTCGGCGGAGACGGCGCCGCCGTCGGCCTTGCCCTTGACCTTGGGCTGGAGGGCGCCCATCACCTTGCCGATGCCGCGCGGGCCGAGCTCGGCGGCGCCGGTGGCGGCGATGGTCTCGGTGACCAGGGCGGCGATCTCCTCGGCGGTGAGCTGCTCGGGCAGGTACTCGGCGAGGATGTCCGCCTCGGCCTGCTCCTTGTCGGCCAGCTCGGCGCGGCCGGCGTCGCGGTAGGCGGTGACGGACTCGCGGCGCTTCTTGGCCTCGGCGGTCAGGACGTCGAGCACCTCGGCGTCGGACAGCTCGCGGGCCTCCTTGCCGGCCACCTCGGCCTTCGTCACGGCCGTCAGTGCCATCCGCAGCGTGGACTTGCGGATGTCGTCGCGGGCCTTGAGGGCCGCGGTCATGTCGTCGTGCAGGCGTTGCTTCAGCTCGGAGTTGGACATAGGGGAGATTGTGGCAGGCTGGAGCAATGAGCTTCCGGGGGCTGGCCACAACGACGCTGAAGACCGCAGGTGTGATCGGCGCGGTGGGCGCCGCCTGCGTGGGGTACGCGGCGGCCGTCGAGGTGCGCTGGTTCACGTTGCGCCGCTTCACCGTCCCGGTGCTGCCGCCGGGCGCGGACCCGCTCAAGGTGCTGCACCTGTCCGACCTGCACCTGATGCCGACCCAGGAGAAGAAGATCCGCTGGGTCAACGAGCTGGCCCGGCTGGAGCCGGACCTGGTCGTCACCACCGGCGACAACCTCTCCTCGCCCGACTCGGTGCTCCCGCTGCTGCGCGCCTACGGCGCACTGCTGGACCTGCCGGGCGTGTTCGTCTTCGGCTCCAACGACTACTGGAAGCCGCACTTCAAGAACCCGGCGAACTACTTGCTCCCGGCCAACAAGCAGAAGCACAAGCCGCACGGACCGGACCTGCCGTTCGAGGAGATGCGCAGCGCCTTCACCGACGCCGGCTGGGCCGACCTGAACAACCTCAAGGCCACGCTGAAGGTCAACGGCCTGCGGCTCGACTTCGCCGGCACCGACGACCCGCACATCAAGCGCGACCGGTACGCCGAGGTCGCCGGCGAGGTCGACTCCTCGGCCGACCTCTCGATCGGCGTCACGCACGCGCCGTACCAGCGGGTCCTGAACGCGTTCGTCGGCGACGGGTACCCGCTGATCCTGGCCGGGCACACACACGGCGGGCAGCTCGCCGTACCGCTGTACGGCGCTCTGGTGACCAACTGCGACCTGGACACCTCCCGGGTCAAAGGCCTGAGCACGTGGGGGTACGAGGACCGTCAGGCCGCCCTGCACGTGTCCGCGGGACTGGGCACTTCGCCGTACGCGCCGGTGCGTTTCGCGTGCCGTCCGGAGGCGACTTTGCTCACGTTGGTGCCCCGGATCCATGCCGCCGATTAACCCGATTTCGTCCCAGGCCAGGGCGCATGTAAGCTGACTCCGGCTTCGGGCTGTGGCGCAGTTTGGTAGCGCGCGTCGTTCGGGACGACGAGGTCGCAGGTTCAAATCCTGTCAGCCCGACAGAAGAGGGCGGTGACTCGCAAGAGTCACCGCCCTCAGTCATTTCTCACGCCGGTACGACGTCCGCGAGCGGCCGCCAGAAGTACCCGAAGTCGTCCCGCGGCCCGTCCACCCAGCGCTGCGAGAACACGACGCCGATCAGGTTCCGCGACGGATCCACCCACGCGCTGGTCCCCGCCCCGCCGAACCAGCCGTACCGCCCGACCGACGTCCACGGCTCGGTCACCGCCGTGTCGATCGCGACGCCGAGCCCCCACGACATCGCCGGGCCGCACAGCTCGGAGATCCCGGCCCGCCCCTCGGGCGTGAGCTGGTCCGTGGTCAGTTGCTCGCGCAACTCGCGCGGCAGCAGCCGGTCGTCCGCCAGCGCCGCGAGGAACGTCAGGTAATCCTCGACGGTCGACACCAGTCCCCCGCCGAAGCTCTCGAACGCCCGCGCCTGCTCGAACGCCCCGCCGTACTCGCCGAACTCCTGGCCGCCGTCGGCCAGCGACCGGTAGGCGGTCGGCAGCGTCTCGCCGTCGGCCTGGAAACTCGTGGCCCGCATCCCCAGGGGCCCGGTCACCCGCTCCCGCAGTACGGAGCTCAACGACGTACCGGCGACCCGGCCGAGCAGCACCGACAGCACGTCCATGCCTGCGTGGTAGAGCCAGCGAGTCCCCGGCTGGTACGCCAGCGGGACCCGCGCGAAGCGGGCCATGAACTCGTCCGGCGTCATGAACGGCGGCAACGGCCCTTGGTGCACCAGCTCGACGTACTCCTTGGCCACCGGCAGCTCGGCCGGCAAGGCGCCCTGTCCCAGCGTCATCGCCAGCAGATCCCGGACGGTGATCGGGCGGTCCGCCGGTACGGTCCGGTCGACCGGTGCGTCGGGTGCGACCAGCACGCGCGGCTCGGCCAGCTCGGGCAGCCACTGGGCGACCGGGTCGTCCAGTGCGAACAAGCCGTCGGCAACCATCGACAGCGCGACCACCGCGCCCACGGGCTTGCTCAACGACGCGATGCGGAAGCGCGTGCCGGTCCGCATCGGCTGGTCGGAGTCGAAGGCGAGCGTGCCGGTCGCGTAGTACGACGTCCGGCCGGCGTACCGGATGGCGGCGGTGAAGCCCGGCGCCTGGCCGTCGGCGACCTGCTGGTCCAACGAGCGCCGCACCGGGGCGAAGTCAGTCATGACCGTCACGCTAAACGGGTCCACCTACAGTGGACGGGTGAGCGTGCTGCAGCGGGTGGATCTGGGCGAGGTCGAGTACGAGGTGGCCACCAAGGACATGAAGTCCTGGGTCGAGGAGCGCACCGACGGGACGGCGGGCGACCGGCTGTTCCTGCTGAGCCATCCGCAGGTCATCACGTACGGGTCGCGGACGTCGCCGGCCGATCTCCCGGCCGAGACGGCAGGGATCCCGGCGGTGGCGGTCGATCGTGGCGGCTTCGCGACGTACCACGGCCCTGGCCAGCTGGTCGGTTACCTGGTGATCGACCTCAAGCAGCGCGGCGCGGTCGACGTCGTCCGCTGGGTCGAGAACGGCCTGATCACCGCGCTCGGCGAGCTCGGCTTCCCGCTCGTACGCCGGGAGACGCCGCGCGGCGAGAGCAGCCTGGTCGGCGTCTGGACCGAGGACCACCGCAAGCTCTGCTCGATCGGGATGCGGATCCGCCGCGGCGTGACCAGCCACGGGTTCTCGATCAACGTAGATCCGGCGATGGACGTGTTTCACACGTTCACGACCTGCGGCCTGCACGACGTCACGATGGTCTCCCTGGCCGAGCTCGCGGCCGAGCAGGGCCGACCGGTTCCTACCGACGCCGAAGTCCGCGACGCGGTGGCCGCCGCGCTGGGAGCCGTCTGACCCAGTAGCCTGCGGCCATGGGCGAAGCCGACGACGAGGTCACCCGGCCGCTGCCGGAGGAGACCGGCGATGGCGATCAGAAGCCGGCCTGGCGGTTCGACGTACCGCCGGTTCCGCCGCTGCTGATCCTCGCGGTGGTCGGGGTGCTGGCCGGCTTCGTCACGATCGGCATGGTGTGGCTGAGCGAGCGCGGGTGCGAGCGGTTCCGCGACACGTCCAACTGCGGCGCCTGGGGCTTCCCGCTGCTGGTGCTGACCGTCGTGGTCGCGATCGTGCTCGGCGCGACCGCGCTGAGCCGCCTCGCGATGCCGCACCCGCGGCTGGTCGCGTTCCTCGGCGTCGGCTTCATGCTGCTCGTCGTGCTCGGCTTCCTCGCCGACGATCTGTTCAGCACCTGGACCCTGCTGGTGCTCCCGGTCCTGACTGCGACTACCTTCCTGCTCGCCCACTTGCTCGCCGGACTGCTGGAGCGCGCCGATGCCTGATCTGCCCCGCTACAAGGCCCACCGCACCACCACCTCGCCACCGATCGACGGCACGCTGACCCACCCGGCCTGGGCGGAGGCGGCCTGGACCAGCGACTTCGTCGACATCCGCGGCGACCAGCCGGCACCGTCGTACCGGACCCGGGCCAAGCTGCTGTACGACGACGAGTACCTGTACCTCGGCGCTGAGCTCGAGGAGCCGCACGTCTGGTCGACGATGACCGAGCAGAACACGTTCCTGTACGAGGAGAACAACTTCGAGCTGTTCCTCGACCCGGACGGGGACCGGCTGAACTACTACGAGTTCGAGATCAACCCGCTCGGCACGATCTGGGAGCTCACGCTGCCCAAGCCGTACGCCGACGGCGGCGTCGCGATCGACCCGACCAACCTGCCCGGCCTGCGGACCGCCATCCACGTCGACGGCACGCTGAACGACCCGAGCGACGCCGACGCCGGCTGGAGCGTCGAGGCGGCCTTCCCGTGGGCTGAGCTGGCGCGGCACACCCACGCCTCGACGCCGCCGCAGCCCGGCGACGAGTGGCGGATGAACCTGATGCGGGTCGAGTGGTCGCACGACGTCGTGGACGGCGCGTACCGCAAGGGCTCGCAGCAGGACTTCTGGGTCTGGTCGCCGCAGGGCGAGGTCGACATGCACAAACCGGAGCGCTGGGGCGTGCTGGAGTTCTGACGGGGTACCTACCCCGCCTGTGGAACTGAACCGGGCGGGGTGACAATGAGTGATGTGGAATCTTGGGGCGGCGGGTACGACGACGACCTGTCGTACCTGATCGACCTGGTCGAGCACCCGGACCCGTTGCGCACAGCAACCAGCTCCCGGCGGGCCGCGGTCCGGACCGCGGCCGAGGGCGACCAGGTGGTCGCCGCGATCGAGCGGGCCTGCGAGAGCGATCCCCGGATGGCGCTGCGGCTGGTGGCCGGGCTGTCGAGCTACTGGTGGTCCCGCGGGCTGCAGGACGAGGCCTCGGCCGCTGCCGAGCGGGTGCTCGGCATGCTGGGCCGGACCGTGCCGCCGGGGCTGGAGGAGGAGTACTTGCTCGCTGTCCTGCACGGAGCCTCGTCGGCCGAGCAGGAGCAGCTGGAGCTGGCTCAGCAGGTGGTGCTGGACGGCGTGGGCCCGTTCAAGTACCCGGTGACCGTCCTGCTGTGGTCGCTGGTGTTCGGGCCGTTCGAGTCCAGTACGACGGTTGCCGACGTACTGGCTCGGCACGAACGGGACGGGGACGCGTGGACCCGGGCCGCGGTGGAGCTGGTCAAGGGGTACCCCGGGCTGGTCGACATCGCTCCGGCGGAGGCCGAGCAGTCGCTGCGGATCGCGCTGGCGCGCTTCCGGATGCTGGAGGACCGCTGGGCGATGTTCCTGGCGCTGACCGGCCTGCGGCAGATCACCGACGACCTCCTGCCGGTCACCAGCGAGGCCGTGGAGCTGGCGGAGGAGCTGGGCCTCGACGAGGAGGCCGGGCTGCTCCTGTGCGAGCGCGGCGACCTGCATCTCCGCGCGGGACAGCTGGAGGCGGCCCGAGCCGATTACGCGCGGGCACTGGACCTTGCCGAGGCCTCCGAAGACACAGAGTCCGCCGCTGCCGCCCAGATCGGCCTGGCCCGGGTCGCCCGCCACGCCGGCAACCTCATCTGCGCCCGCGAACATCTGGCCACGGTCCTCGCCACCTGCCCGGAGGACCACGCCGACGCCCGAGCAGAAGCCACCCACGAGCTCCAGGCAGTCTGCGCCGCCGAAGCCACGGCCTAGCCGGGCCATGTGGTGGGAGCACACGGCGGCGTGTGACGCCGTGGCACAGCGGCGTACCGGCTGTGGTTTCGCCCACAGCGGGTAGATCTCGCCGGAAGGTCGGGGGCTGGTTAGAGTCGAGCTGATCGAGCCCTCGAACTGCAACGGAGCAGCCGGATGGACAAGACGTACGGGTCGCCGCAGGACGCGGTCGACGACATCGGCGACGGCGCGAGCCTGGCGGTCGGCGGGTTCGGGCTGTGCGGGAACCCGATGCAGCTGATCGACGCCATCCACGCCAAGGGGGTGAGCGGGCTCAGCGTCGTGTCGAACAACTGCGGTGTCGACGACTGGGGCCTCGGCATCCTGCTCGCCGACAAGCGGATCGCGAAGATGACGTCGTCGTACGTCGGGGAGAACAAGGAGTTCGCGCGGCAGTTCCTGTCCGGCGAGCTGGAGGTCGAGCTGACCCCGCAGGGAACGCTGGCCGAGAAGTTGCGGGCCGGCGGCTGCGGGATCGCCGCGTTCTTCACCCTGGCCGGGGTCGGCACCCAGGTCGCCGAGGGCGGGCTGCCGCAGAAGTACAACACCGACGGCTCGGTGGCGAAGGCCTCGGAACCGAAGGAGACCCGCGAGATCAACGGGACGACGTACGTGCTGGAGGAGTCGATCACGACCGACTTCGGCCTGGTGCACGCGCTCAAGGGCGACACCCACGGCAACCTGGTCTTCGACCGCAGTGCGCGCAACTTCAACCCGCTGGCCGCGATGGCCGGCCGGATCACCATCGCGCAGGTCGAGGAGCTGGTCCAGCCTGGTGAGCTGGACCCGGACGAGATCCATCTGCCCGGTGTCTACGTCCAGCGAATTGTTGCTGTCGGCAAGGACATCGAGAAGCGGATCGAGAAGCGTACGGTGCAACCGCGGGAGTCGTACGAGGCTCAGCGCGAGAAGCTGGAGGCCTGAGATGCCCCTCACCCGTGAGCAGATGGCCGCCCGGGCCGCCGCCGAGCTGGAGGACGGCTCCTACGTCAACCTCGGCATCGGTCTGCCGACGATGGTCCCGAACTACATCCCGGACGGTGTCACCGTCGTGCTGCAGTCCGAGAACGGCATTCTCGGCGTGGGCCCGTACCCGGTCGAGGGCGACGAGGACCCGGACCTGATCAACGCCGGCAAGGAGACCGTCACGACGTTGCCGGGGGCATCGTTCTTCGACTCGTCGCTGTCGTTCGGGATGATCCGCGGCGGCGCGATCGACGCCGCCATCCTGGGCGCGATGCAGGTCTCGGCCACCGGCGACCTGTCGAACTGGATGATCCCCGGCAAGATGGTCAAGGGGATGGGCGGCGCGATGGACCTGGTGCACGGCGCCAAGAAGGTGATCGTGCTGATGGAGCACGTCGCCAAGGACGGGTCGCACAAGATCCTGCAGGAGTGCGACCTGCCGTACACGGGCCGCGGCGTGGTCAACCGGATCATCACCGACCTCGCCGTCCTGGACGTCACCGACGACGGGCTGCGGCTGGTCGAGCTCGCCGAAGGGGTCACCTTCGACGAGCTGCAGAGCAAGACCGGGGCGCCGATCAAGCAATGAACCGGACGTCCGGGTGCCGCGGCGAGTCGTGCCAGGCGCCCGGACGACCGCGCAGGTGCTGGTCGAAGAACGCCGGGACGTAGGTGTTCAACGTCCTGAGGATCCGGGCCGGGTCCACCGTGCCGATGGTGTTGGCGACCAGCTCGGGCGGCACCGTGAAATGGCGCTGGAACCACGGGATCAACGCCTGGTGGTCGATGAACGTGTAGTGCCGCCCGTTCGGCACGTTGAGGTCGCGCTTCCAGCCGGTCGATCTCTCCCAGAACAATCCCCAGGACGGGTCGGTGCGGTGGGTCTGCGGGCCGCCGTTCGGCCCGGTGCCGCCGGCTCCGAAGAGCAGGAACGGGCGGTCGAGGCCCTGGGCGACCACCGGGCAGTCGGCCGGAGTGGCGTAGCCGTAGCCGAGCGTGCCGTCGAGATCCATGCCGGCTCGCACCCGCCGGTCGACCAGCATCACGTCGGCCGAGGTGATCCCGCCGGCCGAGTGGCCGTACGCGCCGATGCGGGCCAGGTCGAGGATCTCCCCCAGCCCCCGCGGCAGCCGCCGCCCGTCAGCATCCGGGGTGCGCCCCTGCGCCAGTCGTTGGAGTGCGCCGAGCACCTGCCGTACGTCGGCGACGCGCGTCGCCCGGGCCAGCGGCGCGTACGGCTCCGGAGGCAGCGTCTGGACGGCGACCCGCCCGCCGGGGAACTCGACGGCCGCCGCTTCGTAGGTGTGGTCGACGGTGACGACGACGTACCCGCGGCTGGCCAGCTCGGCGACCATGATCGAGCCCAGACCGCGCGGTACGCCGAAGCCGGGTGAGAACAGCACGACCGGGCGCCGCCCCCAGCTCCGGCTCACCGGCGCCGACTGCCCGGCGTGGACACGAGCACCTGCCCAGTCGACAGCGTGCACCGGCTGCTGGAGGGCGATCGCGGCGCCTTCGGCGTACACCTGCGCGGTGAGTGGCGGCAGGTACGACGCGGGCTCGGTACGCCGGGCCGCCGGGTACCAGATGCTGATCATCAGCTCGCGGGGACGGCCGGGGACGAACGGGTCGTCGCGCTCGGCGTCGACGAGATGCAGTTCGGTGGTGCCGACCGGAAAGGGCCCGGTCGGTCGCGGGAACCGCAGCTCCAACGGGCGCCGACGGGTCGGCCGGGCAAGCCCGGCCGGAGGCGGACCGGCGACGGCTGTGCCGGTCGTGGCGAGGGCTGCGGCTGTGCCTGTGAGCAGGAGACGACGAGTGAGCATGCGTCGACTCTGCCGTTCGGCGGTCCGCCCTCGCCGCTGCCGATCGCCAGGCGTCACCCCTGTCGAAAGTCAGAGCTGCTCGAAGTGGAACGAGCGGATGAAGCAGTCCCGGGGCTGGCCCACCGCGAACAGCACGCAGTCCACCACCGACTGCGCGGTCAGCTCGGCGCCGCTCTCGCGCGGGCCGGTCTGGACGAAGTCGGGTGGGAAGAGCGAGATGACCCGGATCCCTTCGGGACGCAGTCGCGCCGACAGGATCTCGGCGTACCCGGCCTGGGCGTGCTTGGCGGCGTAGAAGGCGGGATGGGCCGTCGAGCGGTGCTGACCGGGTTCGCCGGCGGCCGAGATCAGGTTGACGATGTCGCCGCCCGGGGACGCCCTGAGCAGCGGCAGGAGGTGCTCGGTGAGCAGGACGGTGCCCGTCGCGGCACCCGCGATCATGTCCGCGACGTCGGCGGGTGCCGCGTCACCTTCGAGGTAGCGGGCGCCGCTGTTCACGAGTACGTCGAGACGGTCGAGACGTAGCGCCGCGATCGACTCGGGCGACGCCAGGTCGAGGGCGACGGCCTCCGCCGATCCACCCGCCGCACGGACGAGCGCGACGGTCTCCTCGGCCGCGGACGTCGTCCGGGCGGTGGCGATCACGTGCGCTCCGGACGCGGCGAAGGCGAGCGCGAGCAACCGTCCGGTGTCCCGGCCCGCGCCGGTGATCAATGCGTGGTTCATGTTAAGAAGCAGACCACTTCAAGGGCTGTCGAGGTCAAACTCTCCCGGGGCTTGTGCGGCTCGGTGAGGATGGGTCCATGGACTTGGACGTGCTCGTGATCGGCGGCGTGGGCATCGACACGGTCGTGCGCGTTCCGGGCCTGCCGTTGCCGGACTGGGAGACCATCCACGTCGAGCCCGTCGAGACGTACATCGGCCACACCGGCCACGGCGTCGTCCTCGGCTGCCACCTCCTCGGGCTCGAAGCCGGCCTCGCCGACGTGATCGGCGACGACGCGGAGGGCTGGTGGATCCGCTCGACGTACGAGCAGCTCGGACTGCCGCTCGCGATCGCGACCCACCCGAGCGGGACCAGGCGCAGCGTCAACCTGCTGGCGCCTGACGGGACCCGGACCTCCCTGTACGACGGACGCCATCCGGCCGGCATGTGGGTGGACCCGGTGCTCTGGCGCGACTGGGTCGACCGCGCGCGCCACGTGCACGTCTCGATCATGGACTTCGCCCGGCGGGCGCTGCCCGACGTACTGGCCGCCGACTGCACGGTGTCGACCGACCTTCACGACTGGGACGGCGACAACGAGTACCACCGGGACTTCGCCCAGTGCGCCGACATCGTGTTCGTGTCGACCAGCGCGCTGCGCGAGAAGGCGATCGACTGGATCTTCGCCAGTGGCCGGGCGCAGGCCGTGATCGCGATGGCCGGCGCCGACGGCAGCTACGTGCACGTCCGTGGCGAGGACCCGGTTCACGTGCCCGCGGTCGACCTCCCGGGCCGGCCGGTGGTCGATACGAACGGCGCCGGCGACGCCTACGTGGCCGCCTTCCTCACCACCTGGCTGGACGGTCGCTCGTACTACGAGGCCGCGAAGGCGGGCACGATCGCCGGCGCCTGGGCCTGCGGCTCGCCGGGCACGCACACCGACCTGATCCCCGCGGAGCAGCTGATGCTGCTCATCAACCGCTAGCCGCGTGTCAGCGGCGGGTGGAGCGTGACCGCCGGGCCGCGGCGGAAGAGCTGGGCCGGGCGGCCGCCGTCGCGAGTGGTCGTGGCACCGAGCGGTACGACGAAGCCTTCCGTCCGGGTGGCCTTGCGGTGGAAGTTGCGTGGGTCGAGCGGGACGCCCCAGACGGCTTCGTAGACGCCGCGCAGCTCGGAGACGGTGAACTCGTCGGCGCAGAAGGCGGTCGCGAGCGGCGAGTACTCGAGCTTGGCCCGCGCGCGCTCGACGGCGTCGGTGAGGATCCGGTGGTGGTCGAACGCGAGCCGGCCGGGATCGTCGAGGATCTCCGCGACCGGGATCCAGGACGCTGACGCCGCGTCCGACCCGGCGACGGGCGTCGGCAGGTCGGGGACGAGCGCGAGGTACGCGACGCTGATCACCCGTCCGCGCGGATCGCGCCCGGGTTCGCCGTACGTCGCCACCTGCTCGAGGTGGATCCGGTCCGAGCCGACGCCGGTCTCCTCGGCCAGCTCGCGGCGGGCGGCCTGCTCGAGGCCCTCGCCCGCGCGGACGAAACCGCCGGGCAGCGCCCAGCGGCCACGGTGCGGCGGGATGCCGCGGCGGATCAGCAGCACCTCGAACGAGCCGTCCTGGACGGTCAGGATCACCAGGTCGGTGGCCACACCCATCGGGTCGAAGTCCATGACGCCCACCTTAATCGTCACCTTGACGAAAAGCGATCCGACGCCTTATCGTCAAAGTGACGACAAAGCGGGCCGGAGTGTCCGGCCGTGAGGAGACAGCGATGGCAGACATCACCCGGTTCCGGTTCATCAGCCACCTGCGGGCGAACCCGACCACCCACGTCCGGCACCTGCGGAACGGGAAGCTGGTGCACGACGGGGCCGGCCAGGCGTTCTGGTTCCGCGCGCTGAACTCGGCGCTGAGCGAGGTGCCGGTCGACGACCGCGAGCAGCCGCTGCTGTTCCACGGGCGGACGGTCGACTTCCAGGACGTCGTGGTGCAGGCGACCGTGACGTACCGGGTGACCGACCCGGCGCTGGCCGCGACCCGGCTCGACTTCGGGATCGACCCGGACACGGGGAGGTGGCGGGCAACTCCGCTCGAGCAGCTCGGCGGGCTGCTGACCGAGCTGGCGCAGCAGACCGCGCTCGACCTGCTGGCGCGGATGACGCTGACGCAGGCGCTGTCCGAGGGGATGGCGTCGCTGCGGCTGGCGGTGAGCACCGGCCTGCGTGAGGACCAGCGGCTGACCGGGCTCGGGATCGGCGTCGAGGACGTGCGCGTGGTCGCCGTACGGGCTGAGAGCGACGTGGAGCGGGCGTTGCAGACTCCGACGCGCGAGATGGTGCAGCAGGCGGCCGACAAGGCGACGTACGAACGCCGCGCGATGGCCGTCGAGCGGGAGCGGTCGATCGCGGAGAACGAGCTGCAGAACCAGATCGAGCTCGCTCGGCGCGAGGAGCAACTGGTCACGCAGAAGGGTCAGAACGAGCGACAGCGCGCGACCGAGGCCGCTGCGGCCGGCCGGATCGAGACGGAGGCAGCGGCAGGGCGCAGGCGGGCGATGAGCCAGGCGGAGGCGGATGCCAAGCGAGTCATCGGTGCCGCCGAGGCTGCCGCGGAGAAGGCATTGCTCGACGCGTACGCCGAGATGGACCAGGCGACGATCCTGGCCCTGGCGATCAAGCAGGGCGCCCTGCCGGAGATCGGGACGCTGAACCTGACGCCGGACCTGATCACCCCGCTGCTCAGCAAGCTCGTCGGCGACCAGTCATGAGCCTGCCTCCCCGGGCGGTGCTCGTGCACCGGGCGACCGAGCTGAGCGAACTCGTCGCCCGGCACGGGACGCGCCAGCAGGCCGGGTTCTTCCTGCAGACCCGCGGGCGGGACCTGGCCGAGCTGGACAAGCGCCACGAAGCCCAGCAGAAAGCGCTGGCCACGGTCTCGGCCGCCGTCCCGCTGGACTGGCGGCGGGCGGTGGCCGAGCGGGGTGACCTCGACCGGTTCGTGTTCGGCCCGGAGGATGTGGTGATCGCGATCGGGCAGGACGGGCTGGTGGCGAACGTCGCCAAGTACCTCGACGGCCAGCCGGTGATCGGCATCAACCCGGAGCCGGCCCGCAACCCCGGCGTACTGGTGCCGCACCCGCCGGACGCGGTCGCCGACCTGCTCCGCACGCGGAACGTCGAGGAACGCACGATGGTCGTCGCCGGGACCGACGACGGTCAGCGCCTGCTGGCGCTCAACGAGGTGTACGTCGGCCACCGGACCCACCAGTCGGCCCGCTACCGCCTCGCCTCGCCCGAGGGCCTGGAAGAACGCCAGTCGTCCTCCGGCCTGCTGGTCGGCACCGGAACAGGATCCACGGGGTGGTGCCGCTCAGCCTGGCAGGAACGCCGCAGCCGCCTCGCCCTGCCGGGCCCGCTCGACCCGGCGCTGTGCTGGTTCGTCCGCGAGGCCTGGCCGTCGCCGGCGACCGGTACGTCGTACACCGAGGGCGTCCTCACCGCGCAGGACCACCTGACCGTCACCGCCGAGGCCGACCTGGTCGTCTTCGGTGACGGCATCGAGGCCGACGCCCTCACCATCACCTGGGGCCAGCGCCTCGACATCACCGTGGCCGACACCCGCCTGCGGCTGGTCCGCTGATCGACTCGAAGTATTTCCCGTGATCTCCACGGATGGTGACCGGTCGGGTGAGATGCGTGCTGACAGCGGTGTCACGTTCTGCATAAGGTGCGTTCACCACAACGGCCCTGTCGAGGGAGGGCCGAGGTGCTCCACCCACCGCCCACAGGGGAGCTACAGGCATGCGCAGATCCAGAAAGGGCTCGGCCGTCCGTACCGGAGTGGCCCTGCTCGCCACCGCGGCACTGGCGCCGATCGCGTCGCTGTCCGCGACCGCCGGACCGCCGGGCAAGCCGTTCGTCCAGGGGACGCAGACGGTCGCGGCGTACGACTACGGCAACGCGATCCACGAGCGGATCCAGGTCGACGTACCGAACGTCGACGCCGACGCGAACGGCGTCAAGGACCAGGTCACGGTTGACATCATCCGGCCCGGCGAGGCCGCCGAGGCCGGGATCGACGTCCCGGTGATCATCCAGGCGTCGCCGTACTACGCGGGCGACCCGAAGAACTACTTCGACGCCGCCGGCACCCGGCAGGTGTACGGCAGCTGGCTGGACAACTACTTCGTCCCGCGCGGGTACGCCGTGGCCTTCGTCGACATGCCGGGCACGTTCCGCTCGACCGGCTGCAGCGACGTCGGCGCCGACTACGAGGTGCTCGGCACCAAGGCCGTGATCGACTGGCTGAACAACCGCGTCCCGGGGCACACACCGGACGGCGCTCGCGCGAAGGCGGACTGGTCGACCGGCAAGGCCGGCATGATCGGCGTCTCCTGGAACGGCACGATCGCGAACTCGGTGGCCAGCACCGGCGTCCGCGGGCTGGAGACCATCGTGCCGATCGCGGCGATCTCCAGCTGGTACGACTACACCCGCGGCTTCGGGGTGCCCTTCTACGACGAGTACATGGGCTTCCTGCACGACTACGTGAGCAACGACGCGTCCCCGCGCTGCGAGGAGCTCACCGGCGAGATCGAGCAGGACTCCGACACCCGCACCGGGTCGTACAGCAAGTTCTGGGACCCGCGGAACTACCGGCTCGACGCGAGCAAGGTGAAGGCCAGCGTGTACGTCGTGCACGGGCTCGGCGACGAGAACGTGAAGACCCGGCACTTCGGCGAGTGGTGGGACGAGCTGGCCAAGCGCAACGTGCCGCGCAAGATCTTCCTGCACCAGGGCGTGCACCTGGACGGCTTCAGCTTCCGCGACGAGTGGGTCGACAAGCTGCACCCGTGGTTCGACTACTGGCTGCAGGGCCTGCAGAACGGCGTGATGCAGACCCCGCAGGCGACCGTGCAGCGTGAGGACGGCTCGTTCGTCGACGAGCCGCGCTGGCCGGCGGCCGGCGTGAAGAACACGAAGCTGACGCTGAGCAAGCCGCTGGACTCCAAGACCGGCGGGCTGTCGATCGCGGCGCCGTCGTCGGACCCGATCAGCTTCACCGGCACCAGCCAGGAGTCGGTCGACACCGTCGTACTGGACCCGACCGCGCAGCGGACCGATCGCGCGGTGTTCCTCAGCAACGACCTGGAGCAGTCGGTCCGGATGTCCGGCACCGGCAAGGTCACCGTCCGGGTCAAGGTGAACAAGGTTGCCGCAGGCATCAAAGCGCGGCTGGTCGACTACGGTACGGCGACCCGCTACCGCGACGTCACCAACGTGCCGAACACCAGCGTCTGCTGGGGTGACGGCAACACCCTCGACACCGGTTGCTACGCCAAGACCCAGATCAACACGGCGGTCTCCGACGCGTCGATCGCGGTCCGCACACTGGCCGACATCGGTCACTACAAGTCGCTCAACCGCAAGGAGTCCCTGCAGTCCGGCAAGTGGTACGACCTGACCTTCGAGCTGAACGCCGACGACGTCGTCTTCAGCGCCGGGCACCGGCTCGGCCTGGTCCTCACCGTCGAGCCCGACAACCCGTCGGTCCCGTTCACCGGTGCGACCGTCACGCTCGACCCGACCCGGTCGTCCCTGACCCTTCCGCTGACCAACGCCCCGGACCTCGCGACCGCGGACACCCCGCAGTCGCGGATCGCGGCCGACTCCCTGGCCCAGCCCGAGCCGTCCAAGGATCCCGTCGAGCTGATGCGTCAGTTCGTCGAAGCTTCGCGCTGATCCCCGTCGTCGCGGCCCCCGATCCGGTGCGGATCGGGGGCCGCGGTGCGTTCAGGGGTGATTCAGAGTCATTCCCCTATACGCCGTATAGGCATTTACCGTTGAATGCTCGGTATGACCGAGGTGACGACGAAGGACCGCATCACGGCAGCCGCGAGCTGGCTGCTCACCGAGAAGGGCGCCGAGGGCGTCAGCATGCGCCGGGTCGCCGCCGCGGTCGGCATCACGCCGATGGCGATCTACCAGTACTTCCCGGACCGGGACGCGCTGCTGCACGAGGTCGCCGACGCCGCGTTCGCCGAGCTGACGGCCCGCTGGGCCGCCGAGCCGCGCAGTACGGCGGCCGACGCCCGGCTGCGCGAGATGCTCGCCGACCACGTCGACTTCGCGCTGGCGCAGCCGCGGCTCTACGCGTACATGTTCACCGAACGACGCGACCAGGCCCGGCAGTTCCCGGCCGATTTCAAGGCGCGCCGGTCGCCGACCTTCACGCTGCTCGCCGACGCGATCGCGGCCGGCGTCGACCAGCAACTCTTCCGCGACGACGACATCTGGGAGTCCAGCCTGATGATCGCCGCCTTCGTGCACGGCCTGATCCAGCTCTACCACGGCGACCGGATCGGCATGCCCGCCGAGGACTTCCGCGCCCTGTGCCTGAGCCTGGGCGAAAGGATGATCGATGGACTCCGTCTCTGACCACCCCCGCCGGTACGCCGTACTGGCGATCCTGCTCACCGGCGCGGCCCTGTACTTCGGGTCCGGGCTCAACACTCTGCCCGCTCTGACCTGGCTCGCACCGGTGCCGATCTTTCTGGTGGCGCCCTGGCTCAGCGCACGGTCGGCTGCGGTGACAGCCTTCGCCGGCTGGTCGCTCGGGCTGGCGAACCTGTGGCGCTACCTGCTCACGGATCTCGAGCTGCCGCCGGCCGCTCTGGCCTTCCTGCTGCTGCTCGCCGGTGTGTTCACGCTGACGGTGCTGCTGTTCCGCGCGTTGGCGGTCCGCCGCCACTTCGTTCTCGCCGCGGTCGTAGCGCCCGCCTGCTGGGCTGCGTGCGACTACCTGATCGCCACGGTCTCACCGCACGGCGCGTTCACCAGCCTCGCCTACACGCAGGCCGAGGTACGCCCGGTGATCCAGCTGGTCTCACTCACCGGGCCGTGGGGGATCTCGTTCCTGCTCATGCTTCCCGCCGCGGTGCTGGCGATCTGCTGCGCACCCGGCGTACGGCGACAGGCCGTGCTGCGGGCTTCGGCCGGGTTGCTGGTTGTTGCCGTTGGCGTCTTTTCGTACGGATCCTGGCGCCTGAACGACGTTCCGCCCGCACACGCGCAGGTCCGGATCGCGATCGTGTCGGAGAGCACCGACGACGACTCGAACTGGGCATCCCCCGGTGGGCCGTCGATCCTCGCCAACTACACCCGCGCGATCGAAGCGGCCGCATGGCAGGGTGCTCAGGTGGTGCTGCTGCCGGAGAAGATCATCGACGTCCAGTCCTCGGCCCTGCCGGGGTTGACCGATTCGTTCGCGAAGCTTGCTGCAGGCAACAAGGTCGTGCTCGTCGTCGGGCTGACGGTTTTCGGAGAGCAGGACCACAACCGGGCGCTGGTGTTCTCACCGGACGGGCGCACACCCACGGCGTACGACAAACACCACCTGATCCCTGGCATCGAGCCGTACGCCTCCGGCGACCAGCTCGGACTGATGGACGGTCCCGACGGCGAGCGGTGGGGTGTGCTGATCTGCAAGGACCTGGACTTCCCGGCCCTGTCACGTCAGTACGGCAAGGCCGGCGCCGACCTGCTGCTCGTCCCCGCCCTCGACTTCGACACCGACGGCTGGCTGCACAGCCGGATGGCCTTGCTGCGCGGTGTGGAGAACGGCATCCCGATCGCCCGCAACGGCAGCAAAGGCCGACTCACGCTGACCGACCAGCACGGCCGGCTGGTCAGCGAGCTTCCGGCCGCCTCGAACCAGTCCGTGACGCTCGTCGGCGACCTGAACCCTGGCATCGCGCGAACGCCGTACACCCGTTGGGGCGACTGGTTCGCCGTCCTGTCCATCCTGCTCACCGTGATCGGCGCCTCGGCCTTGGTGCGACCGAGACGCCGACCGGGTGGTGCTGCTAGAGCGTGATCGACCAGGAGTTGATGTAGCCGACGTCGGCCGAGGCGACGTCCTGGACCTTGAGGCGCCAGGTGCCGTTGCGGGTCTCGTTGCTGACCGTCGCGGAGTACGTCGTGTTGATGTTGTCGCCGGAGTCGCTGCCGGAGTTCTTCAGCCGGTACGACGAACCGTCGGGAGCGAGCAGGTCGATGACCAGGTCACCCCGGTAGGTGTGCACGATGTTGACCGCGACCTGGGCGGACGACGTGCTGCCGGTGCAGCCGGTCGCCGTGACCGAGCTGGTGACGGCGGCGCCCCGGTCGGGGATGCTGACGTCGGTGTTGTTGGTGAACGGTCCGCACGTCGGGGTGGGACCGCCGCCGCCGAGGTTCGCGGCCGCGGCGGCGATGGCCGACGCGAACGTGCTCACCTGGGTGTAGACGCCCGGCGCGCTCGGCCGGGCGCACCCGTCGCCGTGGCTGACGATACCGACCTGGATCCACGCGTTCGCGTTGTCCCGGCGGAACATCGGTCCGCCGGAGTCACCCTGACAGGTGTCGACGCCGCCGGTGGCCATCTGCCCGGCGCACAGCTCGGCCGGGAAGATCAGGTCGCTGTAGTACGAACCGGCGTCCCGGCACGTCACGTCGTCGACGTACGGGACGTTCGCCTTCAGCAGGTACCGCTGCTGCGCGCCACCCTCGGTGGCCGCACCCCAGCCGGCCACCGTGAAGGTGCCGGTGTCGTACGCCGTGGTGGTGGTGATCGGCAGCGTCGGTACGCCGGTGATCGGCGTGGCCAGCTTGATCAGCGCCCAGTCGCCACCGGTGCTGGTGCCGTAGGTGGGCGACCGGTGCACGTACGTCGACTTCACCTTGGTGGCCGACGTGTCCTGCAGGTCGACCACGCCGACGGTGGCGGTGATCGTCGTGTTGTTGCCGGTGGAACCCACGCAGTGCGCGGCGGTCAGCACGAGCTGATTGGTGTACATCGCACCACCACATCCCATGGACAGCCTCACCATCCACGGAAACTCACCTTGCAGCGCGCGGGTTCCACCGACGACTCGGGGGCCGGGCTCATCCTGGGCGGAGGTGGGCGCGGCGCTCGCCGAGTGGGCGGGCACGATGACCAGGGCGGCGGTCATCGCGCTCAAGACGGCGGATCGGAGAATCTTGGTCAGAAGCATGGGCGGTGCCTCCTCGAAAACTGCTGCGGTTGCACAGTTTGTACACCCTCCGGCACAGCCGGTGATGGCACTGGAGTGCGAGGGCACCGATGCGCCGGGATCGAGACCCAACCGAAACGGGCGGCGCTGCCGCGGCCGAGAACTCAGGCCAGAATTGGAACAGCAGCCCGGCGGCGCTCAGGTGGTCCGTCGCCGGGCTGCTGGACCTCAATTCTCGCTCACAACTGCGCGGAAATGGTGGCCAGATGGTGACACGGCACAAGAATGCTGACGGGACAACAAAGCTCGCTCAGTGCAGTGACCGGAACACGGACAGTACGATCCGCGGCGTGCGGATCGTTCTACCCTGGAGTGGCGGTAGCCCACGGTGACCGCGGCCGGGAGGGAGGGGACAGCCATGAGCTCGACCGACACGGAGCGTGCCGAGCACTTGCGCGTGCTCGGGCTCAACGACGACGAGATCCTGGTCTACCAGCACCTGCTCCGGGCCGGCCCCTCGTCGATCGGTGAACTGGACGCGGCCGTCGCCGGCCGCGGCGTCGGCATCGACGACGTACTCGGTGGACTGGTCCAGGCCGGCCTGGCGCGGCGGTCGGGATCGGACCACTCGCGGTTCCTGCCGGTGCCTCCCGACGCCGGCCTCGAGGCGCTGACGCTGCGCCGCGAGTCCGAGCTGAAGCAGGCGCGGATCGAGGTCCTGAACGCGTACGACGAGTTCCGCCGGACCGTGCACAACGAGTCGACCACGCACCTGATCGAGGTGGTCACCGGCACCGCGATCGTCGAGCGGATCAACCAGATCAAGGGCAGCGCGCAGCGCGAGATCCTGGCGATCGACTCCCCGCCGTACTACCTGGGCGCCGGGCCGAACCAGATGGAGATCGAGCAGCTCAACCGCGGTGTCGCCTACCGGGTGGTCTACTCGCCGGAGTCCGTCGAGGTGCCCGGGTACCTGACCGAGAACATCCTGCCCTGCGTCGAGGCCGGCGAGCAGGCGCGCGTACTGCCCGACGTACCGGCGAAGCTGACGATCATCGACGGCTCGATCGCGTTCGTGTCGATGTCGGTGCGCGACACCGACGTGAACCGTTCCCTGCTGATCATCCGCCCGAGCAGCCTGCTGACCGCCCTGATCGGCATGTTCGAGCTCTGCTGGCGCAACGCACTGCCCCTGCACGCCTCGGTCGGCGCCGAGGACGACCGCCTGGAACCCATCGAACGCCGCCTCCTGGCCCTGCTGGCCACCGGCGCCGCCGACGACACCATCGCCCGCACCCTCGGCATCAGCCGCCGCACGTTCTTCCGCTACCTGGAACGCTTGATGAACCGCACCGGAGCCAGCACCCGCTTCCAGCTGGCCCTGCACGCCGCCCGCGAGAACTGGTTGTAAACAAGGGACCTCGGACACCACAACGGGACCTTGAACACGCTATTTCTTGTTCAAGGTCCCGCTGTCGTGTTCACAGTCCCGCTACTGCCCCGAGGGTCAGGCCTTCACGAACTCCTTGGCGACGACCTCGGCGATCTGCGCTGTGTTCAGCGCGGCGCCCTTGCGCAGGTTGTCGCCGCAGACGAACAGTTCCAGCGCCTGCGGGTCGTCCAGCGACTTGCGGATCCGGCCGACCCAGGTCGGGTCGGTGCCGACGACATCGGCCGGCGTCGGGAACTCGCCCTCGGCCGGGTTGTCGAACAGGATCACGCCCGGCGCGTCCCGCAGCACCTCGCGCGCCTCGTCGACGTCGACCTCGCGCGCGAACCGCGCGTGCACCGACAGCGAGTGCGTCGTGATCACCGGCACCCGCACGCACGTCGCGGACACCTTCAGATCCGGCAGGTTGAGGATCTTGCGCGACTCGTTGCGCACCTTGAGCTCCTCGGACGACCAGCCGTCCTCCTTGAGCGACCCGGCCCACGGCACGACGTTCATCACCAGCGGCGCCGGGAACGGCCCGAGCGCGTTGCCGATCACCCGGCGTACGTCGCCCGGCGTCGTCCCGAGCTCACGGTTCCCGGCGACCTTCATCAGCTGGTCGTACAGCGCGTCGATGCCTTCCTGACCGGCGCCCGAGGCCGCCTGGTACGACGCGACGACCAGCTGCTCCAGCTCGTAGCGGTGGTGCAGCGCGCCCATCGCGACGATCATCGACAGCGTCGTGCAGTTCGGGTTGGCGATGATGCCCTTCGGCCGGTTGCGCGCGGCCTCGGCGTTCACCTCGGGCACCACCAGCGGCACGTCGGGGTCCATCCGGAACGCGCCGGAGTTGTCCACCACGACGGCGCCCTTGGCGGCCGCGATCGGCGCCCAGTGCGCGGAGATCTCGTCCGGTACGTCGAACATCGCGACGTCGATCCCGTCGAAGGCGGCCTCGGAGATCGCGACCACCTCGACCTCCTCGCCGCGCACCTTCAGCCGTTTGCCCGCGGAACGCTCGGACGCGATCAGCCGGATCTCCCCCCAGACGTTCTCGCGGGTGGAGAGCAGCGTGAGCATGACCGTGCCCACGGCGCCGGTCGCGCCGACCACCGCCAGGGTGGGCAGGCCGGCCCGCTCGTCGATCGTGGAGTCCGCAGCGTTCACCGGGGTCACCGTCCTGTTCCTCCGTAGACGACAGCTTGGGTGTGCTCGTCGTCGAGGTCGAATGCGGTGTGCGCCGCGGTCACGGCGGCGTCCACCAGGTTCTCGTCCACCACCACGGAGATGCGGATCTCCGAGGTCGAGATCATCTCGATGTTCACGCCGGCGTCGGCCAGCGCGGAGAAGAACTTCGCCGAAACACCCGGGTGCGAGCGCATCCCGACGCCGATCACCGAGACCTTGCCGATCTGGTCGTCGTACAGCAGCTGCTCGTAGCCGACCTCGTCCTTCATCCGCGCCAGCGCGGACATCGCCCGCGAGCCGTCGGCCCGGGGCAGCGTGAAGGAGATGTCGGTCCGGTTGGTGGCGACCGCCGAGACGTTCTGCACGATCATGTCGATGTTGGTCTCGGCGTTGGCGACGGTCTCGAAGATCCGCGCGGCCTCGCCCGGCTTGTCGGGGACGCCGACCACCGTGATCTTGGCCTCCCCACGGTCGTGGGCCACGCCGGAGATGATCGCCTGTTCCATGTTCTTGACATCCTTCGCATCGACGACCCAGGTGCCTTCCTTCTGCGAGAAGGAGGAACGCACGTGAACCTTGACGTTGTAGCGCCGCGCGTACTCGACGCAACGCAGGTGCAGGACCTTCGCACCGCAGGCAGCCATCTCGAGCATCTCCTCGTAGGAGATCATCGGGATCTGCTGCGCGGCCGGCACGATCCGCGGGTCCGCGGTGAAGATGCCGTCCACGTCGGTGTAGATCTCGCAGTAGTCCGCCTCGAGCGCGGCGGCCAGCGCGACCGCGGTCGTGTCGGAGGCGCCGCGGCCCATCGTGGTGATGTCCTTGGTGTCCTGCGCGACGCCCTGGAACCCGGCCACGATCGCGACGTGGCCCTCGGCCAGCGCGTCCTCGATCCGGCTCGGCGTGATGTCGATGATCCGGGCGTTGCCGTGCGCGGAGGTGGTGATCACGCCGGCCTGCGAGCCGGTGAACGACCGCGCCTCGTAGCCCAGGTTCGCGATCGCCATCGCCAGCAGGGCGGCCGAGATCCGCTCACCCGAGGTGAGCAGCATGTCGAGCTCGCGCGGCGGCGGCAGTGGCGAGACCTGCTGCGCCAGGTCCATCAGTTCGTCGGTGGTGTCCCCCATGGCGGAGATGACGACCACCACGTCGTTCCCGGCCTTCTTCGTCGCGACGATCCGTTGGGCCACACGCTTGATGCAATCGGCGTCAGCGACCGACGAACCGCCGTACTTGTGCACGACGCGACCCACAGCTGTGTCTCCTCAAAGCTTGGTTCCCCAGCAGCTCACACTGGTTGCGGTTACGCGGTGCAGTCGCTTCCTCGGGGCAGCACCAGGCGTGTTCGTTCGGCTCATTCTAGCCGTGACCTTCTCGTTGTCTCCTGCCTGACCAGGACCTGGGCTACCCGTTCGGCGGCCGGCCGTACGGCGCGCAGGAACGCTGGCGGTGACTGCCCGGCACCGAAGACCTTCCGGGGAGTGGACCACTTGTTTATATAAGTCATCGCTGAAATACTGGGGCGCATGCACGCCTTCGACATCCTCGGCGACCCGGTCCGGCGGCGGATCCTCGAACTGCTCGCCGACGGCCAGCTGCCGGCCGGCCAGATCGCCGCCACCATCGGCACCGAGTTCGGCATCAGCCAGCCCGCCGTCTCCCAGCACCTCCGCGTGCTCCGCGACAACGGCTTCGCCACCGTCACCGTCGACGGCACCCGACGCCTGTACGCCGTCGACACCGACCCCCTCCGCGAGATCGACGCCTGGCTCGACCGCTACCGCAAGTTCTGGACCAACCGCCTGGACGCCCTGGACACCGAACTCCGGCGCGGGCGCCGTACGTCGTCGTCCTCGTCGCCAACCTCCACGGAGACTCCCGATGCCTGACCTCGGCCAACTGCTCGACACCGCGCGCACGATCACTCACTCGACTGACCACACCTACGCCGTCGTACTCCGGCGCACGTACGAGGCGGACATCCAGGACGTCTGGTCCGCCTGGACCACTCCGTCCCGCCTCAGCCGCTGGCTCGGTCAGGTCACGGGCACCCGCGAGGTCGGCGGCACCGTCCACCTGACCATGTCCCCACCGGACCAGGACGTCGCTACCGTCCAGATCACCACCTGCAACGCCCCCACTGCCCTCCAAGCCCACTGGACCTGGCCCGGCGAACCTGACTCCACCGTCGACCTCCACCTCGAGCCCGCCGGCAGCACCACGATCCTGACGCTCACCCACTCCCAGGTGACCGAGCAGACAGCCGTCCAGTACGGCTACGGCTGGGAAGATTTCCTCAACCGCCTCACCAACCTCCTCGCAGACGAGGATCCGGCAGCAGTCTCCTGGTCCGAGGCCCAGCAACACCTGAAGCCGCTCTGGGAAGACCTGTTCACCAGAGCTTGACCTGACAGCACACTCCAGGGCACCGACCTCCCAAAGAGGGACACACCCCGCCCCCGCACGCGACCGACGACAGCAGCAGGACACCGCCTTCGAGGCGTTCTCGTCGCGGCTGGCTCGTTGGCCTGGCGGGTGCGCGGTTCAAAGCCCCGGTCACGGGCGGGCTCGCTCGTAGGGCGGATTGGTCGCGCTTCAGCGACCACTCGCTCGCTCAGACTGCCCCGGCGGGTAAGGGGCTGGGCACCCAGCCCGCCGGCGGCCAGTACGCCAACACACTGCTGGCCCTCGGCCACCCCCAGCGTGTTGGCACCACCCGCAGCTGGGCGCCACCTGCAGCGCGGTCAGGCGACAGCGACCTCTTCCACGGCGGCCTCTTCGGACGGCCGATGGGGCGGAATGTGGAGCAGCGACAGCGTCGCCAGCAGCGTGAGCACCGCGGCGAGCAGCCACACGTAGCGCACCCCGAACGTCTCCACGACCAACCCCGCGACCGCCGAGCCGACCGCGCCGCCGATCATCGCGCCGCTGCCCATCCAGCCGAAGATCTCCGTGCGGACCGAGTCCGGCGTCATCGCACCCAGGCGCTCGTACAACGCCCCGACCGTCGGCGCCAGCACGCACCCCGACAGCAGCAGCGCGATCCCGAGCGACACCGGCGACCACGTCGCGAACACGCACGCGAGCATGCCGACGGACACCAGCAGCGACCGCCGCCAGACGAACGAGTTCCGCCGGCCCGGCAGCGCGCCGACGATCAACCCACCGGCCAGGCTGCCAACGGCCCACACGGTCTCCAGCACACCGGCGATCAACCGGTTCCCGTGGTCGTCGGCGAACGCGACGATCCCCAGCGACACCGACGCGAACGCCGTCACGCAGAAGGCGAACGCCAGGATCAGCGGCAACCGGTGCCGATGCCAGAGCAGCTGCGGCGCGGTCAACCGCCGTACGGTCTCGTCGTGCCGCATCGCCGGCTGCTGCTGGACGCCGTACCACCAGACCGAGACCAGCGCGATCGCCGCGGCCGACAGCACGCCGGCCCGCGGGTTCACGAAGCTGACCACCAGCGCTCCGAGCATCGGGCCGATCGCGAACAGCACCTCCTGGGCGGTCGCGTCCAGCGCGTACACCGCGCGCAACCGCGGCCCCTGGACCAGTCGCGGCCAGGCCGCGCGCAGCGTCGCCGTAATCGGCGAGACGAAGGCCCCCGCGAGCGCGGACACCACCGGCATCAACCGGTACCAGTCGTCGGGCAGCAGGGCGAGCACGAACATCGCCAGGCTCCACGCCATCCCGGTCCCGATGACGACCCACTTGCCACCACGGCGGTCGGCCAGCCGGGACCAGATCGGCCCGCCCAGCGCCGTACCGATCGAGTAAGCGCCCGCGACGACGCCCGCCCAGCCGAAGTTCCCCGCCGCGTCCTTGGCCAGGAACGACATCGGCACCGCCGAGGCCATCACCGGCAGCCGCGCCACCAGCGCCGAGGCCAGCAGCGACGCCACCCCACGAGTTCTCCAGAGCGCGCGGTACGCCGACAGGTCCATAGACCGCATTCTGTCCTGTCACCTCAACCCCCCGCCTCAGGATTTCTCCCTACTCAGAACGAATGGCATCCCTAGCTGCCACTGACAGTGTATGCGAACATATGTTCGTGTCCCAAACCGGCGAGGCGACGACCCTGCACGCCGACCTCGACGCGTTCTACGCGTCGGTCGAGCAGCGCGACGACCCGCGCCTGCGCGGCCGGCCGGTGATCGTCGGCGCCGGCGTCGTGCTCGCCTGCAGCTACGAGGCCAAGGCCCTGGGCGTCCGCACGGCGATGAACGGCGGCCAGGCGATGCGCCGCTGCCCGCAGGCGATCGTCGTCCAGCCGCGCATGTCGGCGTACTCCGAAGCCAGCAAGGCCGTCTTCAAGGTGTTCGAGGACACCACCCCGCTGGTCGAGGGCCTGTCGATCGACGAGGCGTTCCTCGACGTCGGCGGCCTGCGTAAGATCGCCGGTACGCCGGTGGAGATCGCCCGTCGCCTCCGCGCCGAGGTGCTCGCCAGGGTCGGCCTCCCGATCACCGTCGGCGTCGCGCGGACCAAGTTCCTCGCGAAGGTGGCCAGCGGCGTCGCCAAGCCCGACGGCCTGCTGGAGGTGCCACCGGACCGCGAGCTCGAGTTCCTGCACCCGCTCGCGGTCGAGCGGCTGTGGGGCGTCGGCGAGGTCACCGCCGAGAAGCTCCGCTCCCGCGGGATCTCGAAGGTCGGCGACGTCGCCATGCTGCCCGAGGCCGCGCTGGTCGCGATGCTCGGCCGCGCCTCGGGCCGGCACCTGCACGCCCTCGCCCACAACCGCGACCCGCGCCCGATCGAGGTCGGCAAGCGGCGCCGTTCGATCGGCTCCCAGCGCGCGCTCGGCCGCTCGCCGAAGTCGCCCGAGACCCTGGACGCCGTACTGGCCGGGCTCGTCGACCGCGTCACCCGCCGGATGCGCTCCGCCGGACGGTCGGGCCGGACCGTCACCTTGAGGCTGCGCTTCGACGACTTCACCCGCGCGACCCGCTCCCACACGTTGCCCCAGGCAACGGATCACACCCGCACCCTGCTGGTCACCGCCCGCGCCCTGCTGGCCGAGGCAACGCCACTGATCGAGAAGCAAGGCGTCACCCTCGTCGGCATCGCGGTCGGCAACCTCGAGAACGAGTCGGCTACCCAGCTCGCACTACCGTTCGACAAGGCCAGCAACGACGAGCTGGACAGCACGCTCGACCACGTCAAGGACAAGTTCGGCATCAACGCCATCACCCGCGGCATCCTGCTCGGCCGCGACCAGGGCCTCACCGTCCCGATGCTGCCGGACTGATCTCGACCTCTTTCGGTACGACGGCCTGCAGCTTCCTGGCGAGCACGACCGTCACCAGCGCGAGCACCGCGAACCCCGCACCGATCCACCCCAGCACCGAGTACCCCGCCCCCGCGTCGAGCGCCAGGCCACCGACCCACGGCGCCACCGTGATTCCGACATTGAAGGCCGAGATGTTCACCGCGGCCGCCAGCGTCGGCGCATCTCCGGCCAAGCTGAAGACTCGGGTGTTCACCGCCGGATTCGTCGCGAAGCCAGCCGTACCCAGCAGCGTGATGGCAGCAACAGCAACGACCGGCTGCGCAGTCCACACCGCCAGTACGACGGACAGCAGCACCACGCCGGTCAGGCCGGCGAAGAGCGTCCCGAAAGGCCGCGCGTCCGCGGACCGCCCACCGATCGTGATGCCCACCAACGCACCCACGCCGTACAGCGCGAGCACCGCCGGCACCCAGTCGTCGGTCAGCCCGGTCACCTCCACCAGCAGCGGCGCCAGGTAGCTGAAGATGACCAGCAACGCGCCGACCGACAACGCCGTCGTCGTGTACGCCAGCCACAGCGGAGGATTGGCCATCGCGCGGAACTCGTCGCGGATCTTCGGGACGCTGCTCGCCGACCGGCCACCCGGAACCGTCGCCACGACGCCGACCATGGCGATCGTGGACATCGCCGCGACTCCCCAGAACGCCGCGCGCCACCCGAGATGCTGGCCGACCACCGTCCCCAGCGGCAGACCGAGGATCGTGGCCACCGTCAGCCCGCCGACCAGGACGCTCATCGCGCGTCCGCGCCGGTCGGGCGGTACCAGCCCCACGACCGTGACCGAGGCGACAGCCCAGAACCCGGCGTACACGAAGGCCCCGACGACGCGCGTGATCAGCAGTACTTCGTAGTTCGGCGTCAGCGCGCCGGCCACGTGGGCCAGCACGAAGACGGCGAGGAAGCTCAGCAACGCCGTACGCCGTGGCCAGCGCAGCGTCACGACCGCGAGCACCGGCGCACCCACCAGCATCCCGATCGCGAACGCCGAGATCAGCAACCCCGCGGTCGGAATCGAGACGCCGAGGTCGCTCGACAGCTCGGGCAGCAGTCCGGCGAGCATCAGCTCGGACGTTCCCTGGGCGAAAATGGCAAGGCCCAGGACGAAAATGGCAGGCGGCATCGAAAGTCCCCTCAGGAAGATGCAGTCAGACCAGGGCGGCCAACGCGGTCGCCGCGACCGCGTTCAGCGCGGCGCGGTCGGTCCCACCTCGCGCCAGCACCCGGATCCCGCAGATCGTCCCGACGACGAACTGCGCCAGACTGCGGGCGTCCTTGTCCGCAGCGATGTCCCCGTCGCGCTGGCCGGCCTCGATCGCCGTCGTCAGCGCGGTCAAGCGGATCTCCTCGTCGGCCCGCAACTGCTCGGCGACGACGGGATCGTGCGGCGCGAGCTCGATCAGCGAGTTGACCACCAGGCAGCCGGGCGGCTCGCCTTCCGGCGGGTCGACGGCGCCGTCCAGCATCGTCCGGATCTTCTCGAACGTCGGCCGGTCGCCGGCCAGCAGCTCCAGCGTCGACCCGGTCTTGCGGTCGATGTACCGCGCGAGCGAGCGCTCGAACAGCTCGTGCTTGCCGGCGAAGGTGTTGTAGATGCTGCTCCGCCCGAGCCCGGTCGCCTCACACAGGTCCTGCGTCGAGGTGCCTTCGTAGCCGTTCGCCCAGAACGCGCGCATTGCCGCGTCGGTCGCGGCGTCCTCGTCGAACATCCTGGGTCGAGCCATGCAGAGGAGCGTAGCACGGTTTTGGATCGATCAGTTCAGAACTCCCGCGGGTAGCCGATCTCGGCCAGGTCCTCCTTGAGATCGGCCAGCCGGCGGTTCCGGTTGAGGATCGTCACGACGTACTCGCTGAGCGGCATCAGCGCGTAGACGTGCCGGATCGCATCCAGGTCGAGCGCGACCTCGTACTGCTCCTCGGCGAAGGTGAGATAGCCCTCCGGCCCCTCGGTCAGCAGCCCGAAGAGCCGCTCGGCACCGTCGTCGCCCTGCGGCTCGACCGGCCCGGCGGTCCAGTCCCCGTCCGTACGCCAGAAGCACACCGTCGCGTTCAGGACCCCGCCTTCGTCGTCCCGAAAGGCCGGCTCGTCACGGGCCGCGTGCAACTCGGGCGGCAGGCCGTCGACCAGCCCGGGCCAGAGCTCGCCGTTGTTCCCGTACGGCGACATCTCCGACGCGTGCGCGAAACCGCGCGCGAAGACGCCGTCCGGCGAGAACACGATCGAGTACTCGTCACCCGACCCGTCGACCATCAGCGCGGCCTCCTCAGTCGACGACCAGCGCGCGTCGAACGAGTAGTACCGGTACGCCGGGTCCTCGCAGACGATCAGGTCGAGCACGGCGAGCGCGCGGCTGACCCGTCGTACGGTCTGGACGTCGGGCAACCGGGACAGCAGTTCGTGAACGGACACCCGCCCATTCAACCGGTTCGCGTCGACAACGCCGCCACCGACCTGGCTCAGTGGTTCGCGTCGAACAGGCGGCCGGCGTACCAGGTGAGCGCGGAGCGGAGCTCACCGATCTGGCGAAGCCGGCGGCGGCTGGTGGCGCCGTGCGCGACCGGGAAGACGCGGTGTCCGCCGTGGAAGCGGCGAGGCGAGGCCGGCAAGTCGGTCGCGCGTTGTGGCTCGATCCAGACCACGAGCCAGACCCGCCGGGAGTGACCCACGAGGCGGATCCGGGACACGCTCGACCAGGGGACGGATCCGGTCCGGCCCGCGCGGGTAGTCGTCAATCCGTCGGCATTCAGCACCAGGCTGACCTTGCGGCCGAACAGGAACGGAATTCTGAAGGCAAGGAACCACAGGCCAACGAGGCTGATCAGCCAACAGACCAGAGCCTGACCCCCGAAGCCCATCTCGGCGGAGTACGACGAGAAGCGGCCGGTCGCGATGGTGAAGGTCAACAGCCAGAGGGACATCAGGATCGAGTAGGTCCGGCTGGTGGTGAAGGTGGGGCCTACGGGCTCCGGGCGCGACGGCGCGCCCGGCCTTGGCTGCACCTGCTTGGCCTCTCCCTCGACAGGCAAGCGCGCCGGCGCCGGTGGATCCGCAAAGGTGCTGCTCCTGGGCATCTCGTCCACCCGCGTCGGTGGTGGCGGCAGCTGCACTGTGCTTGCCATAGGCAACGGCACCGGATGCACCGGACTCAATGCCTTCAGTACGTCGCCCGGCGCCGGCCGCAACTCCGGCCTGCGCTGCAGGCACCCGCGGACCACTCCGGCGACATCGTCCGGCAGCGGCGGAATCCGCGGCTCCTCGTGCACGACCCGATGCATCAGCGCGCTCAACGGCCCGCGCCCGAACGGCCCCTGCCCGCTCGCCGCGAACACCAGCACCCCTCCGAGCGAGAACAGATCCGACGCCGGCCCGATCGCCCCGCCGGTGATCTGCTCGGGCGACAGGTAGCCCGGCGTACCGACGACGATCCCGGTGGCCGTCAGATTCACGTCCTCGAGCGCCCGCGCGATCCCGAAGTCGATCACCCGCGGCCCGTTGTCGGTGAGCAGGATGTTCGACGGCTTGAGATCGCGATGCACCACGCCGGCGCGATGAATCGCGACCAGCGCCTCGGCCAGCCCGGCGGCGACGTACCGCAGACCGTCCGGCCGCAGCGGCCCTTGCCCGTCGACCGCCTGCTGCAGCGTCGGCCCCGGCAGGTACTCCGTCGCGAGCCACGGCCGCTCGGCGTCCGGATCGGCGTCGACCACCGCGGCCGTGAACGCCCCACCGACCTTCCGGACCGCCTCGACCTCTCGTCCGAACCGCGCCCGGAACCCCGGATCGTCGGCGAGCTCGGGCCGGACCACTTTCAGTGCGACCAGTCGACCGCCCGGCGACCGGGCCAGGTGCACGGTGCCCATCGCCCCGCTGCCCAGCCGCGACTGGACCACGAACGGACCGACCACCGCCGGGTCCTCGTGCTGCACTCGCGCCTCCTCGGCCTCACCGGCGACTCACGCTATCCCACGCCCGGGAATATTCGGAGGTCATCGCACGCTCCGTTGAGACGACTGGTCATTTTGCTTTCTCGGAGAGGGATGATCGTGATGACCGCACCGGCTGTGAAGGCGTTCCCGCTGAACTACTTCGGCATCGCCTTCGGTCTGACCGGCTTGGCCGGCACCTGGACCGCCGCGAGCGACGCCCTCGAGATCAACCGGGTTGCCGCCAACGTCCTCTGGCTGGTCGCCCTGGCCGTCTGGCTGGTCAGTCTGGTCCGCTACTTCCGCGGAGCCCGTACTGCGCGTCAGGTGCTCACCGACCTCGAGCACCCGGTGCTCGGCCCGTTCGCCTCACTCGCACCGACCACCGGCATGCTGTACGGCGCGGCGCTGAGCCACTACGCCCCCACTGCCGGGCGGGTCGTCGTACTGGTGATGTTCGTCCTCGGCCTCGGTGTGGCCACCCTCTTCTTCACCAGGCTGCTGGTCCGTCAGCGTGACATCGACCAACTGCACGCCGGCTACCTGCTGCCGACCGTAGCGGCCGGTCTGATCGGTGGGCAGAGTCTGGCGACCGTCGGACTGCCTGAGCTCGGCTACGGGTCGTTCGGCGTGGGCATCCTGATGTGGCTGCTGCTCGGCGCCCTGCTGCTCGGGCGCCTCGCCTTCCGGCCGGCGCTACCCGCCGCGCTGGTCCCGACCCTCGCGATCTTCGCGGCGCCGCCGGCCGTCGGCGGGAACGCCTGGTTCGCTCTCGAAGGACGGCCGGACCTGTTCCAGCACGCGCTGCTCGGCGCCTTCGTGCTCCTGATCCTGGCGCAGCTGGCGCTGGTCCCGACGTACGCGCGGCTGCCGTTCGGGCTGGGCTTCTGGGCCCTGACCTTCACCACCGCGGCCAGCGGCACGTACGGCATCCACTGGCTCGCCGCGACCGGCGTACCGGGCGCGGACGTCCTGACGGTCGTCGTACTGGTACTCGTGACCGCGGTGATCGGTTGGGTGGCAGCGCAGTCCGTGCGGCTCGTGCTCAGCGGCGCTGGACGACTTCCTCGGCGACCTCGACCAGTTCACGGTCGGACGCTTCGGTCTCCGGATCGTGAGCCGGTTCCAGCCGGTCATGCGCGATCAGCGACTGAATAGCGCGCAGTACGGCGCTCGCCGCGGCGCCCCAGGTGGAGACGTAGGAGAACTGCCACCACCACAGCGCCTCGATGATCCGGCCGGACTGGTAGTGCGCGAGGCCGTGCACCAGGTCGGTAGCGATCGCGGTCAGGTCGTCGGAGAGCCGGTTGACGGTGATCTCCGGCGGCGCGGCGTACGGGTCGAAGACCTCGGCGTACTCGTCGAGTCCCTCGAACAGCACCGCGAGCCGGTCGCGCATCGCGTCCAGGTCCGGGTCCGGTCCGGCGTCGCTCTCGAAACGCTCCGCCGGGACGAAGTCCTCGAACGCACCGAGCCGGCCACCGGCCAGCAGCAGCTGGCTGACCTCGAGCAGCAGGTACGGCAGCGAGGCGAGTCCCTCGTCGACACCGTCCTCGTCCGGCTGCGCCGCGATGTCGCGCACCGAGATCAGGAAGCTCTGCACCTGGTCCGCGATCTGCTCGGCGAACTCGGTCAGGTCCTCGTTGTCGGTGTCCAACGCGCGTTCCGCAATATCGGTTGATTCAGTCATCGATCGATCGTCGCCCTTCAAACGCCCGTCCGAGTGTGACCTCGTCGGCGTACTCGAGATCACCGCCTACAGGTAGTCCACTGGCCAAACGAGTCACACGCAACCCCATGGGCCTGAGCAACCGGCTCAGGTACGTCGCGGTCGCCTCACCTTCGAGGTTCGGATCGGTGGCGAGAATGATCTCGGTCACCTCACCGCTGGCCAGCCGTTGCATCAGTTCGCGGATCCGCAGCTCGTCCGGACCGATCCCCTCGATCGGCGAGATCGCGCCGCCGAGCACGTGGTACCGGCCGCGGAACTCGCGGGTCCGCTCGATCGCGACCACGTCCTTGGCCTCCTCGACCACGCAGATCAGCGCGAGGTCGCGGCGCGGGTCACGGCAGATCCGGCACTGCGTCTCCTCGGAGACGTTGCCGCAGATCTCGCAGAACTTGACCTTCTCCTTGACCTGGATCAGCACGTGAGCCAGCCGGCGGACGTCGGTCTCGTCGGCGGCGAGCAGGTGGAACGCGATCCGCTGCGCGGACTTCGGACCGACGCCAGGGAGCCGGCCGAGCTCGTCGATGAGGTCCTGGACGGCCCCTTCGTACACGTCAGCCCGGGTTCTGACCGGGCTCGGAGCCCGGACGGGTGAACCCGAAGTTCGGACCCTGGTCGTTGCCCGGCAGCTGCTTGCCCGGAAGCTGGTCGTCGCTCTGCACGGTCTCGGGCGCACCGCCGCCGAACCCGGGCAGACCTCCACCCAGACCACCGGCCAGCGGCCCCATCGCACGAGCCGCGACTTCCTTGGCATTCTCCGACGCGTCCCGTACGGCGGCCACGATCAGGTCGGCCAGCGTCTCGGTGTCGTCCGGGTCCACCGCCTGCGGGTTGATCGTCAGACTGAGCAGCTCACCCGTCCCGGAGACCATCGCGGTCACCAGACCACCACCCGCGGTGCCCTCGACCTCCTGGTTCTCCAGGTTGGCCTGAGCCTCCATCAGCTGGCTCTGCATCGCTTGTGCCTGTGCGAGCAGCTCGGACATGTCAAAGCCCCCGCCCTGCCCACCGCCACCGTCGAACACGCGATCTCCCGTCGGACTCTTCCGCTTGCCCTGAGCCTAGCCGGTCGCCCCGACAACCCCAGCCCCGGTCAACGACCGAGCGGAAACCGATATGTGTCCACACCCTGTGGGCAGCACTTATCCACAACATGTGGAAAACATGTGCACACCCCAGCGCGTCGGTCGCCGCCTATTTCCATCCACACTTCATCCCCAACCCTGTGGACAACCTGTTGACGCCCGGCCGTCAGCCCGCCGACCCGACCGCTCCGGGCATTCCCCTTCCGCTTCCCGCCAACTCAGGCACCCGCGGCTCCCCGCTCTCCGTTCCGCGCTTCGGTTCCTATCAACCCAAGCGCCCGGCCCGACGGCTCCCCTTCCCCGCCTCGGTTCCCCACCGACCCAGGCGCCCAGCCCACGGCTCTGCGACTCTGCGGCTCCGCGCTCCCCCTCCCGCTTCGGTTCCCCGTCAACCCAGGCGGCCGGCCCACAGCTCCGCGGCTCCGCGGGCCCACGCTCCCCGTCGCCGCTTCGGTTCCTGGTCAACCCAGGCGCTCGGGCCACACGGCTCCGCTTCCCGCTTCCCCGCTCCCGTTCCCCTGTTCAGGCACCTGCCCCACGTGGCTCGGGGCTCCCCCCGCCCAACCGCCCGTTTCCCGGCCCGCCGCCCGGCCGCCCGGCTGCCCGGGCTGGCCGGCTGCCCCGCCCGCCCGGCGCAGCCTCGGCCCCGCCCACCGCGGCCTACCTCCAGCTCCGCTCACCTTGCGCCGGTTGCCGAGGCCACGCCTGAGTGGCGTCGAGGATCGGGCGGGCGGGAGGTTGATCAGTGGTGCGCGTCGGCCGGAAGTCGCCAGCACGTGCGGATCGGCCGCGGCCTGCTCGAGGTCGTCTCGCTGCTTCGCGATGGTCGCCCTGCGGCTCCTGCCCCACCCGCTTCGCCCCAGCGACCTGCGGGCATACCAAAGCAGCCCGTCCCCAGACAGGCTGCTTCTCAGCCGCCACCTACCTCAGCGACCGCACCGAACCACCCTCAGTTCGGCTCTTCAGTGATGATCGAAGCCCCGAGCGTCTCCCGCAGCAGATCGGTGTGCGACCGAGAGTCCTCTTCGAGCACGATGTCGTCGTCCCCGATCGCCATCGCCTCTTCCTCAGGCGTCAACGGCGCCTCCTGAACCTCCGGCGCCGCCGCAGCCTTCCGCGCCTGCTCAGCCGCCACCGCAGCCTCAGCCGCCCGCCGCTTGCTAGCGGCCTGCTCTCGCCGATCCACCTCAGGCGCCGCCGAAGGAGCAGGCGGCCCACCCGCCTGCTGATCAGCCTGCAGCGGAACCCTCACCTCACGAGCGAATTCCTGTACGGCGACCGCCCCACCCGCCTGCCCAGCACCGCCAGCAGCAACGCCCTGCCCAGCCACCCCGGCACCACCAGCGCCCGAACCGACAGCTCCACCACCCGCGCTACCCACACCCACGCCACCACCGACACCGGCGCCGCCAGTCCCACCAACACCTGTATCGCCGTTCCCACCAGCCCCGGCGGCCTCCGCACCGCCAGCACCCGCATCGGCCCAACTCGCCGATCCACTCGCCCCCGAAGCCCCGCCAGCACCGGCGTTCCCACCGGTTCCGACCCCGCCAGCACCCGCACTCCCACCGGCTCCAGCCCCGCCAGCACCCGCGTCCCCGCCGGCACCGGCCCCACCCGGCGCCGAACTTCCGCCAGCACCCGCAAAACCACCACCGGCAGGCGATCCCGCCGCAGCCGGCCCACCGTGCTCTGACCCGCTCACTCCAGCGCCGCTGCCAGGCCCGTCGTACGCAGCCGCAGCCCCCGACCCACCAGAGCCCACGCCACCAAACCCAGCGCCGTCAGAACCGACTCCTCCAGAGCCTGCCCCGCCGGCCCACGGCCCACCTGCCCCCGGCCCGTCGGATCCTGCACCCGCAGCACCCCCACCGGCGGCACCCGCACCTGAGCCCGGAGCACCCGCACCCGCAGCACCCGCGCCCGTTGCGCCGGCACCACCGCCGTACGAACCGCCGGCGCCGCCACCATCACCGTACGAACCAGCACCCCCCTGAGCGCCGGAGCCCGCACCACCATCGCCGTACGATCCACCAGCACCCGGACCAGCGGCCCCCGGCTGACTACCCGTCGCCGGCCCCTGATCCCACGACGAACTCGGCGGCGCAGAAGGCGGCCCAGCCGGAGGCGCCGCCCCCGACCCAGCCCCCGGGTCGGTCGACGGATCCACCACGGCCTCGACCCGCCGGTCCAATCCGATCGTGTCGATCATCGCCTGCCGCAGGATCTCGTCACTCCCGGACCGCGCAAAGCTCTCCCGAGCCCCCGCGTTCACCAGCCCCAACGTCAAGATCTGGTCATCTATGGCGATCACCTGAGCGTTCTGGCTGAGCATGATCCAAGCGAACCGCCGCTTGCTCTTCACCGCCTCCAGCACCTGAGGCCACAACCGCCGAACATCCGCCAGCCCCACAGCCCCGCTCGATACCGGCGCAGCAGCAGCCGGCGCCACCTGCGCAGCCGCAGGCGACTGCCCGCCAGTCACGCCGGCAGCCGAACCGGACTCATCAGCCCAAGCCCCAGTCCGATTCCCACCGCCAGAAGCAGCGGGTGCCGAAGCCCCGCGCCCAGTCCCACCAGCCGCAGCACGAGCCGACCCGGCAGCAGTGCCACCCGCCGTGGACGCCCCGCCCGCAGAACCAGCACCGCCACCCGAGCCAGAACCACCAGCAGCAGCAGCCGATCCACTCACACCAGAGCCATCAGCCGCACCCAGCGCCGCACCGCCCCGGCCGCCATCCTCCGTCGCCGAGCTACCTGCTCCGCCGGCAGCCCGACCGTCAGCCACCCCGGCACCCGGCGTACCAGCTCCAGCTCCAGCTCCAGCTCCAGCTCCAGCTCCAGCCGAGCCTGCAGCACCAGCTCCGCCCGAGCCACCGGCACCCGCCGAAGCAGGCCCACCCGAGCCACCAGCCGACGTCGTACCCCGACCAGCTACCTCAGCCCCACCAACCGAACCCGAGCCACGCCCATCAGCACCAGCAGCAGCCGCCCCAGAACCGGGCTGCACAGCCGGCCCCGCGTCCGCCGTACCAGCAGGCACTCCGATCGTGAGCCGCCGCTCCATCCGATCCAACCGAGCCTGAATCCCGTTGGTCGAGTCATCAGCCCCCGGCAGCAGCACCTTGGCGCAGATCAGCTCCAGCTGCAGCCGAGGCG
This sequence comes from Kribbella lupini, assembly GCF_039529595.1. Lineage (NCBI taxonomy): Bacteria > Bacillati > Actinomycetota > Actinomycetes > Propionibacteriales > Kribbellaceae > Kribbella > Kribbella lupini. The sequence goes on from NZ_BAAANC010000002.1 coordinate 1,794,821, forward strand.
CAGTCGCCCCGCGCATCTCCAGCAACCCGGCCGCGACGATGTCCGCCGCCCGAGTCAGCTCGGCCGCGCCGATCCCAGCGGCCTGGGTCTGCAACCGCTCGCCCTGGTCCTCCGCCGCCTCGATCAAGCCGGAAGCGACCGCGTTCGGCACCGCCGACAGGATCACGAGATCGCGCAACCGCCGCAGCAGGTCCTCCGCGAACCGCTTCGGGTCCTGCCCGGTCTCGATCACCTTCTCGACCGTCTCGAACACCGCCCGGCTGTCGTGCGCCGCGAACCCGTCAACGCAAGCGTCCAGCAGCGAGTCCGGCGTGAACCCGAGCAGCGCAACGGCCAGCTCGTAAGTCACACCCTCCGGCCCGGCTCCACCGATCAGCTGGTCGAGCACACTCAGCGAGTCACGCACCGACCCAGCACCGGCACGCACCACCAGCGGCAGCGCGGCCGGTGCGATCGCCACGCCCTCGGCCTCGCACAGCGTCGCCATGTAGTCCCCCAGCGCCTTCGGCGGCACCAGGCGGAACGGGTAGTGGTGGGTCCGGGACCGGATCGTCCCGATCACCTTGTCCGGCTCGGTCGTGGCGAAGATGAACTTCAGGTGCGGCGGCGGCTCCTCGACCAGCTTCAGCAGGGCGTTGAAGCCCTGCGTGGTCACCATGTGCGCCTCGTCGATGATGTAGATCTTGTAGCGGCTCTCGACCGGCGCGAAGAACGCCCGCTCGCGCAGGTCCCGCGCGTCGTCGACACCACCGTGCGACGCCGCGTCGATCTCGATCACATCGATGCTGCCCGGCCCACCGCGCGCCAGGTCGGTGCACGACTTGCACACCCCGCACGGCTCGGCGATCGGGCCCTTCTCGCAGTTGATCGCCCGCGCGAGGATCCGCGCGCTGGTGGTCTTGCCACACCCGCGAGGACCGGAGAACAGATAGGCGTGGTTCACCCTGTTGTTGCTCAGCGCGTTCCGCAACGGTGCCGTGACATGGTCCTGCCCGATCACCTCGGCGAACGTCTCCGGGCGATACCGGCGGTACAACGCAAGGGGTGCTTCCACGACGGCAACCCTAGCGCCGAGCGCCGACATTTCCTCCCCAGCCCATCACCGCCAGCGATTCCACTCGGTACGACGTACGGCCGCCCTCCCACCCAGCGATTCCACCCGGTACGACGTACCGGCACCCTCCCGCCCAGAGATTCCACCCGGTACGACGTACCGGCACCCTCCCGCCCAGAGATTCCGGTCGGTACGACGTACCGCCGCCCTCCGGCCCAGTGATTCCGCTCCGGCGACACCGGCGCCCGCCCACGCGTCCCGCAGCTCGCACCACGGCCTCCCCCGCGTCACCCCGCCGCCCTCGGCGTTCGACGCAGCTCGCTCAACCCGCCAGCGCGGTGACAGCAGCCGGATCCCAGTAGTACGGCCGGAACTCCGTCACCAGGCCGTCGCGAACCCGGTTGACCTGGACGAGCGACGTCTCCAACGACCGCCCGCTCGACCGAGCCGTGAACCGGACCTCCAGATGCACCGCGACCTGGTCCCCGTCCGCGACCTGCCGCGTCGACAAGAATTCGAGCCCGGACCAGGTCGCACTGAACTCACCCAGGAAGTTCTCGATGCCGTCCGGCCCCCGCCAGACTCCGCTGTACGGCAACCCCGGCTGCGACCACAGACACACTTCGTCGTCCAGCAACGCCGCCACCGGCCCGAAGTCGGCCAGCCCGCGCCCACCTCCAGCGACGTACTCGGCCTCAGCCCGGTAGAACCGCTCCAGCACAACTCCCGCAGATGTCATACCGACGACCGTATTTTCAGACCGTCGGCAGATCTGGCGGGATCACGCCGTGAGGCTCGACCAAGCCGATCACTCAGCCCAGCGGCCCTTCCTGCTCAGCCCAGCGGGCCTTCCTCCAAGAGCCCGTGCAGGTACGTGCCGTACCCGGACTTGGCCAGCGTGTCCGCGCGCGCCTTCAGCCCGTCGTCGTCGATGAACCCGCGGCGCCAGGCGATCTCCTCCGGGCAACCGATCTTCTGCCCCTGCCGCATCTCGACCGCGCGGACGAACTCCCCGGCCGCCATCAACGAGTCGAACGTCCCGGTGTCCAGCCACGCGGTACCCCGCGGCAGCACCTCGACCTGCAGCCGCTTGGCGTCCAGGTAGACCTCGTTCACCGACGAGATCTCCAGCTCACCCCGCGCGGACGGCTTGATCTCCTTGGCGATGTCGACGACGTCGGCGGAGTAGAAGTACAGCCCCGGTACCGCGTAGTTGCTCTTCGGCTCCTTCGGCTTCTCCTCGATGCTGAGCGCCTTCCCGTCCGCGTCGAACTCAACCACCCCGTAGGCCGTCGGGTCCGCGACCCGGTAGGCGAACACCACGCCACCGTCGACCTCGTTGAACGTCTGCAGGTGCACCCCGAGCCCGGGCCCGTAGAAGATGTTGTCGCCCAGCGCGAGCGCGACCGGCTCGTTCTGGATGAACTGCTCACCGATCAGGAACGCCTGCGCCAGCCCGTCCGGGCTCGGCTGCACGGCGTACGAGATCTCCATCCCGAACTGCGAACCGTCACCGAGCAGCCGCTGGAACTGCGCCGCGTCGTCCGGCGTGGTGATGACCAGGACCTCACGGATGTTGGCCAGCATCAGCGTCGACAGCGGGTAGTAGATCATCGGCTTGTCGTAGACCGGGAGCAGTTGCTTGCTCGCAGCCATCGTGAGCGGGTGCAGTCGGGTGCCGGAACCGCCGGCCAGGATGATCCCTCGCATGCGACCGCACCTTACCGACGTTCGCGGTCCATGCCACATCGACCACTGGTCCACTCACACCACAGACCACACCGAGCTCACGCCGAACTGCTGCCACAACTCCGACTCTCACTCCAAGTGGTACTCCGCGAACCGGGTCCGCAGGTCCTTCTTCGAGAATTTGCCGACCGACGTCTTCGGCACCTCGTCGATGAACTCGACCGCGTCCGGCAGCCACCACTTCGCCACCAGCGGCTCGAGGTACGCCAGGATCTCCTCGCCCGTCGCCGACTCGCCCTCCTGCAGCACCACGCAGGCCAGCGGCCGCTCGTCCCACTTCGGGTGCGGTACGCCGATCACCGCCGCTTCCTTCACCGCCGGGTGAGCCATCAGGAGGTTCTCCAGCTCCACCGAGCTGATCCACTCTCCACCGGACTTCACCAGGTCCTTCGTCCGGTCGACCAGCCGCACCGACCCGTACTGGTCGATCGCCGCGACGTCGCCGGTCTTCATCCAGCCGTCGTCGGTGTTGAGCTCGACCCCGGCATCAGGCCGGTAGTACTCCGCCGCGATCCACGGCCCGCGCACCTGCAGCTCGCCCGTCGCCTCGTCGTCCCAGGGCAGCGGCGTCGTCGACCCCGGCTCCACGATCCGAACCTCGACACCAGGCAACGGCAACCCCTGCCGGGCCCGCAGCTTCGCCTGCTCGTCCTCCGGCAGCCCTTGATCGCGAACGGGAACGTGCGAGGCCGTCGCCACCGGGCTGGTCTCCGTCATGCCCCACGCCTGCAGGATCGGCTTGCCCAGCTTCTCCCGGAACGCCTCCGACAGCGCCAGCGGCACCGCCGACCCACCGCACGGGATCCGCCGCAACTTCGGCAGGTCGACACCGTCGAGCAACGGCAGCAACCCCTGCCAGATCGTCGGTACACCAGCCGACAGCGTGACCTCTTGTTCTTGCAGGAGCTTCAGAATCCCCTGCGGTGACATGTCCGGCCCCGGAAACACCAGGCTCGCTCCCGCCATCGGCGCCGCGTGCGCGAGCCCCCAGGCGTTCGCGTGGAACATCGGCACCACCGGCATCACGGTGTCGGTCTCGTGCAACCCGATCCCCGCGTTGGTCAGTACGCCGATTGAGTGCAACCAGGTCGAACGGTGTGAGTAGACGACGCCCTTGGGATTCCCCGTCGTGCCGCTCGTGTAGCACATCGCGGCGGCCTGATTCTCGTCCTCGACGTGGAACTCGACCGGCTCGGCCGCGGCCAGCAGCTCCTCGTAGTCATGGAACCGATCGTCGTCCGGCAGTTCGACCCCCGGCGCCCCGGCCGGCAGGTCGTCCATCACGACCACGTGCCGCAGCAGAGGCAGCCGATCCAGGAGCGGAAGGAACAGCCCCAGCAGCGAGCGGTCCACGAAGACGATCTCGTCCTCGGCATGGTTGGCGATGTACACCACCTGGTCGGGGAAGAGCCTGATGTTGAGCGTGTGCAGGACCCGCCCGGTGCAGGGCGCGGCGAAGTACAGCTCGAGGTGGCGCCCCGAGTTCCAGGCGAAGGTGCCGACCCGGCCGTCGGCACTGATCCCCAGGTTGTCGAGCACGCCGCCCAGGCGTCTGGTCCGTGCGGCCCACTCGCCGTACGTCATGGTCACGGGCGCTGGGCCGCCGGTGTGCACGGTCTTGTCCGGGAAGAACTGCTCCGCCCGGCGGAAGATGGTGTCCAGGGACAGCTGGTAGTCCTGCATCAGACCCTTCATGGCCCCACTGTGCCAGTTCCGGTGGCGCCTTGACCATGACCTCACCGCGCACTTTCTGCGCACTTTCCACGCACTCACCCAAGGCGCAGCGGTGCCGGCAGCAACAGATGTCATGACATACGTGTCGTGTAATCTATTAGCCGTGAAGCCGGCCGAGGAGCTGCGGTACCTGGTGCTCGCGATCCAGCGCGAGGGAAACCGCCTGTTCGCCGCCGATCTCCGTCCGCTCGGCGTCACCCCGTCACAGGCCGAAGTCCTGCGCGTCCTGCGGGACCACGGCCCGTTGACCCTCAACGCGCTCGGCGGTCTGCTCGTCTGCGAGACCGGCACGAGCCCGAGCCGCCTGGTCGAACGACTGGTCGGCCAAGGCCTCGTACGGCGTGAGACCGACAAGGTCGACCGCCGCTACCTGGCGCTCAGCCTGACCTCGCGCGGACGTCAGCTCTGCCGACGCATCGTCACCGCCGAGGAGCGTCTGCACCGGCGGATCGACGACCTGGTCGCCGGACTGCCCGTCGACGAAACCATCAGCACGCTGCGAGCCGTCGCCGAGGCCTTCCCGGCCGGAGCGGCCCTGGCTCGCCGGCGCGACACCGTGAAGGAGAAATAGCCATGGAGTACGCGAGCTCGACCATCCCCGCCTCCCGGGAGGCAATCCGGCGCGCGCTGCTCGACGCGCGCGCCCTGCCGGAGTGGAACGAGGCCTTCGTCTCCGTCGACGGCCCAGCCACGCCTGCAGTCGGTACGCCGTACAAGCTGAAGGTCCGCCCCCGCTTCACCGGCGAGCTGAAGTACACGGTGATCGAGCCCGACCGCGTCGAGTTCGTCTGGGAGGTCCCCGGCTTCCACGAGACCGCCAGCTGGATGATCGGGCCAGACGGAGAGGTCACCCACGCCTTCAGCCAATCAGGCCCGCTCGCCACGGTCCTGCGCCCGGCGTACCGAGGAATCGCCGCCGTCCGCCTCGGCCGTCTCACCAACCGCCTGACCCAGCTGGCTCGCGCTGCCTGAGACCTAGTGGAAGTGCGCGCCCGGCTTGCGGTAGCCGCGGAGTAGGTCCCGGGAGATGATCAACCGCTGCATCTCGTCCGTGCCCTCGAAGATGCGCCACAGGCGGACTTCGCGGAACCACCTCTCGATCGGCAGCTCCTTCGTGTAGCCCATCCCGCCGTGGATCTGCAGCACCCGATCAGCGACCCGGTTGACTGTATTGGTTCCGTAGAGCTTCGCGATCGCGCTGTCGTGCTGCGGATGCCGCCCCTGATCGACCACCCACGCGGCGTACAGGACGAGCCAGCGAGCCGCCTCCAGCTCGACTTCCGAGTCGGCGATCATCCACTGGATCGCCTGGTTGTCCGCGATCGCGCGCCCGAACGTCTCCCGGCTGTTCGCGTGCTCGATCGCCAGCTCGATCAACCGCTCGCAGGCGCCGATGCCCCGTGACGGGATCAGGAACCGACCCTTCATGATCCAGCGCATCGCCAGTTCGTACCCCTGACCGATCTCGCCCAGCACGTGATCGGCCGGCACCCGCACGTCGTCGAAGTTGAGCGTCGCGGGCACCGCCTGACCCATCGTCACGATCGGATCCGACGTCCAGCCCCGCTCGCGGTCGACGAGGAACGCGGTGAAGCCGCCCTTCGAGCCCAACTCCCCGTCCGTCACCGCGATCACGATCGCGAAGTCGGCCTCGTTGCCCCCGGTGATGAACGTCTTCTCGCCGCGGATCACCCAGTCGTCGCCGTCGCGCCGCGCCGTCGTCCGGATCGCCCGGGTGTCCGACCCCGCGCCCGGTTCGGTGATCGCGAAGCACGACTTGCGATCGCCCGAGATGGTCGGCAGCAGGTACTCCTTGCGCTGCTCCTCGTTGCACTCGTAGAGGATGTTGTCGGCCTCGCCGCCGAAGGAGAACGGTACGAAAGTCCGTCCGAGCTCGCTCGTGATCAGCGCCTGGTCGACGGCCGACAGGTCCATCCCGCCGTACTCCTCAGGCGTGCTCAGCCCCCAGAACCCGAAGCTCTTCGCCTTCTCCCGCAGGGCCTTCACGACCTCCGGCTCAACGCCCGGCAGTCCTTCCCGCTCGCGCCGCAGGACGTCGTTCTCCAGCGGCATCAGCTCCCGCCGCACGAACTCCCGGGTGGTGGCCCGGATCGCCTGCTGTTCCTCGGTGAGCGAGAAGTCGACCATGCAACGCCTCCTGGATTCTGCGTCCGGAAGAATGCCTGAAGAGTTCCTACTGAGTGCATTCTTTGCCACCTTAGGCCGATCTACTCTCGATCACATGTTGACCGAGATTCGCGACACCCGCCTGTACGTCGACCAGCGAGGCGCCGCCGACGCCCCGCCCTTGCTCTACCTCCACGGTGGCCCAGGGGCGGGGTCCTACGACTTCCTCACCTTCCAAGGCGATCGACTGGCCGAGCGGCTCCAGGTGATCGGCGTCGACCAGCGCGGCGTGCAGCAGTCCGACCCGATCGACGGGCCGGTCACCGAGGACATCGTGATCGCGGACTTCGAGGCGCTGCGGGAGCGGCTCGGGTTCGAGCAGTGGGCGATTCTCGGCCACTCGTACGGCGGCCGCCTGGCGCTGCGGTACGCCGCCAACCATCCGTCGTCGGTCAGCCGGGTGATCTTCGAGAATCCACCGTGGGACATGGTCCTGGCGACCCGCACGTTGGTCGAGTCCGCCAAACCGCTGCTCACGGAGCTCGGCCTGCTGGACGAGGCCAACAGGCTGCTCGCTTGGACGGGTCCTGCGACCACCGAGATGTGGACCGATCGGACCACCCTGCTGCAGCAGCTCGGGGAGCGCCGGATGGAGATCTATCTCGGCCCGACCTCCCGCGACCTGGTGCTACCGGCCGGCGATCTCCCGGAGGAGATCCAGGAGCGCGCCGGGTACTTCGCCCAGACCATTGCCCAGAGCACCAGCTTCAACGAGTCCCTGCTTCCGCTGCTGGCCCGCCTGTCCCAGCCGGCCCTGCTCATCAAGGGTGAGCACGACCCGGTCACCAGTCCCGAGGAAATCCACCATTTCCGTACTGACGTCTCCGACGGGACCTACCGCCTCTTCGAGGGCGCGGGCCACTTCGTCCACGCCGAGCAGCCCGCGGAGTACACCGATGCCGTCACCGACTTCGTGCTCCGGTGACCTGTGGGCGGTTGTCCGCCCGCAGGCCTCAGACGGCGATCGGGACGGCGCGCTTGTGAATCGTGCGGCGGTGGTAGCCGATGATGGTCTCGGCCGCCTCGGGCTCGATCTCCTGGCCTTCGAGGAAGTTGTCGATCTGGTCGTAGGTGACCCCGAGCACGGTCTCGTCCGGTACGCCGGGCCGGTCGGACTCGAGATCGGCGGTCGGGACCTTGCCGGTGATTTCCGGGGAGGCGCCGAGGCGTTCGCCCAGGGCACGGACCCGGCGCTTGGTGAGGCCGGACAGCGGCGTCAGGTCGCAGGCGCCGTCGCCGTACTTGGTGAAGAAGCCCATCACCGCCTCCGCGGCGTGGTCGGTGCCGACGACGAGACCGCCGCGCGCGCCGGCGACGGCGTACTGGGCGATCATCCGCTGGCGCGCCTTGATGTTGCCGGTGTGGAAGTCGACCCGGTCGCCGAGGCCCGCGTGAGCGACCGATTCGACCATCGCGTCGGTGGCCGGCTTGATGTCGACGGTCAGCGTCTCGTCCGGCTTGATGAACTCGAGCGCCCGCTGCGCGTCGTCCTCGTCGTGCTGCACGCCGTACGGGAGCCGCATCGCGACGAAGCTCGCGTCACCACCGTCGGCCCGAACCCGCTCGACGGCCAGCTGGCACAGCCGCCCAGCCGTGCTCGAGTCGACACCGCCGCTGATCCCCAGCACGTACGCCGAGGAGCGGGCCAGCCGCAGCCGGTCGACCAGGAAGCCGATCCGTCGCTCGATCTCGAGGTCCGCATCGAACGAGGGGGACACCCCGAGCTCGGCGATGATCAGTTCCTGCAGGTAGCGACGGTCCTCGCTCATCGATCTCCCTCACCGGTCGAATCCTGGAGTCCAGTATCCAAGTCGGCTTCCGGCACCCCTTCTCCACCCCCGGCGGGAGCCGGTGCCGGAGCCGATTCTCGATCCGCGGCGACGATCCCGTACACTCTTGGCTGGTTCCCCGCGTGGCGGTATCTCGCCCAACTCCCCCAGGGCCGGAAGGCAGCAAGGGTAAGTGAGCTCTTCCGGGTGCGCGGGGAATCCTTATGTCCGGCCCCGGCCAGGTGCGTCCTCCCTGTCGCCGAAACCGATGAGTCTCCCCATCCACATGCCCCGCGTGAGCAGTTGGCGGGCGACCTAAGGTGGGTCACGTGAACAAGCCGTCGTTCGGATCGTTCGGGATCACCACCGGGTTGACCAGTTCACCGGAATCGCTCGACGCGGCCCGGATCGCCGAAGACCTGGGCTATCCAGCGATCTGGCTCTCCGGCGGACCGCTTCCAGGACTTCAGACCATCAGGGACCTGGTCGAGGCGACGAACACGATCAGGTACGTCAGCGGCATCCTGTCGGTCGACACCTATCCGGCCGAGGACGTGGCAGCGACGTACGCCGCGATCGAGGCGCAGACGCCCGGCCGGTTCACGGTCGGCCTCGGCGGGGCGCACGGGCCACGTCCCTTGGCCGCGCTCGAGGAGTACCTCGACCAACTCGACGGCGTACCGGGTGAGCAACAGCCCCCCGGCGGGTCGGACGAACAGCAGTCGCTCGGCAGGCCGGACGCCCCTCAGCCGGTCGGCGTCCCGGCACAGCATCGCCTGCTCGCCGCCCTCGGGCCGCGGATGCTGAAGCTGGCAGCCGAGCGGACTGCCGGCGCGTATCCGTTCCTGGTGACCGCGGACTACACCGCCGAGGCACGGGCCATCCTGGGCGACGACAAGTTGCTCGCAGTCAGCCACCTGGTGGTCGTCGAGCCCGACGCCTCGCGGGCCCGCGGAATCGCCCGCGACACCCTCAGCTTCTTCACCGGCCTGCCCGGCTACGCCGCCAACCTCCGCCGCATGGGCTTCACCGACGACGACTTCGCCACCCTCCCGGACCACATGGTCGACGCCCTGGCCGCGTGGGGCACTCCGAACCAAATCGCCGACAGCCTCCACAAACACCTGGCCGCGGGCGCCGACCACGTCGCCATCAACGTCATCACCGGCGTCACAGGCCCCCAACCAACCGACCAATGGCGAGCCTTGGCCCCCGCCCTGCTCTGACGGCCGTCGGTGATGACGCCTCGAAGTCACCCGTCCGGCCGCCCAGCCCGATCGGCGCCGGGCGCCACAGCGATGGCCGGTCGTACTTGCTGGAGCAGGAGCCGTGCGCACCTAGCGCTTCTGGCGAGCGAGTAGCTCAGGGATCCAGTGGTGGCCGTACCGCTCCTGCAGTTCGGGGCGTTGCCAGTCCGAGCCGGTGACGATCCCGCGGCACAGCGCCGAGCCGCACGAGCAATTCATCTGCCAGTCCGGAACGCCCGTGCTCGTGCCGTAGTCGCTGGTCAGCTCGTCCCCAGGAGCGAGGTCTCGGCGAGCGGTCAGGGTGACAGCGTCGGTCCACCAGGTGTTCGGGTCGCAGCTGTGGTTGCCGTACGCAATGACCGGCCGCGGGTCGTTCGGCAGTACCAGGTGCAGATCTTCCGCGAGCGTGATTGTGTCCACCGGCGGGTGCTCGAGCAGCTCGGTCAGCTCAGCCGTCGACACCTTGCGCCCAGCCAGTACCGACACGACCTCACCCGCAGCGATCGGCGCCGTGGCGAACAATCCTTGCCCAGCGATCCCCGAGTCCCGTACGGCAAGGTGCGGGTGACCCCAGCAGAGCGCCTTCTCGTACAGCCGGGTGCTCGACGTCAGCTTGTCGTACCGGTACGGCTTGACCTCCCCCGTCGCCTCGAACCCCTGCCGGACCCAGAATGGCGCGGCCACCTCGGCGTTCGTGTCGACCACCGCCAGCCGAAGCCGCCGCACCTCCGGCCACTCGTCCGCGACGTACCGTTCGACCAGCCCGTACGTCGTACCGCCGATCCCGCGCCCGTGGCGATCGCCGCGGACCTGGAGAAGCCCGATGAACGCGTACGACGGGTCCGGGTAACCGCGCAGCAGATCGACCACCGCAACCAGTTCGCCGCCCTCGAAGGCGCCAAGCACGACCTTCGCGTCCTCCGCCAGTCCCTCCGGGCGCATCATCAACAGACTCTGCGCATCCGCCGGCCCGGGCGGATACCCCGTGATCCGCTCGGTGTACCCGGGGTCTGACTCGATCAAGGACTGAACAGCGTCAACGTCAGCCGGATCTATCGGACGGATTTCCACACGGCCTCCAACTCGTCGACGCTCCCGGCCATGATCGCCGGAACGTGCTCGGTGACCAGCTCAGCCGGCCAGTCCCACCAAGCGATCGCCAGCAGCCGCTCGACGTCCTCATCACTGAACCGCCGCCGAATCACCTTCGCCGGATTCCCACCGACGATCGCGTAGTCGGGCACGTCATCAACCACCACGGCCCCCGCAGCGACGACCGCCCCGTGCCCGATCCGCACGCCCGGCATCACCTTCGCGTCCAGCCCGAACCACACGTCGTTCCCCACCACCGTGTCCCCACGCCCCGGCAACCCCGTGATCAGCCCGAAGTGCTCGGCCCAGGCCCCGCCCATAATCGGAAACGGGTACGTCGAAGGCCCGTCCATCCTGTGGTTCGCCCCGTTCATCACAAACGTCGTACCGGTCCCCAGCGCGCAGTACTTCCCGATCCGCAACTTCTCCGGCCCGTAGTGATACAGCACGTTCCGAGCCTCGAACGCTTCCGGATCATCCGGGTCGTCGTAGTAGGTGTACTCCCCCACCTCAATCAACTCCGACTGCACCAAAGGCTTCAGCAAAACCACCCGCTCAGCCCCCACCACCGGCCGCAGGACGTCAGGATCAGGCACTCCACTCATCCCCCGACCCTAAAGCCCACCCCCGCTCCCCAACCTCCCGTTTTCAGCACACCCGTCCTGCCGACCACCGACGCACCCAGGACTATCGACCAGCACTCGTAAACACCGCCCGGCCATCGAAGGCGAGGCGCTCCTCACCCCGACCACTGGTCTGCTGAGCGAAACCGATCGGGTTGTCCAGGTCCGCCGTGGTCGACAGCAGTCCCGGTCCGACTGCCGAAGGCGGAGTACGTCTCTCCCCGGCCCCACCGACGCGACCGACTCCCGACACCAGTCGACCGCCGACCGCCGCCTATGAAGGCGACCACCTACCCGGAGGCGCTGGACGGAACGCGCCCGCCCCGCGCCGCCACCGACCTCCCGACCCCCGATTTCCCCCTGCCCGCCCCGCTCGCGTATCCTCTCCGCTTGGAGGATTCGCCTAGAGGCCTAGGGCGCACGCTTGGAAAGCGTGTTGGGGGCAACCCCTCACGAGTTCGAATCTCGTATCCTCCGCCACTCTCCGAGGGGCCCGATTGACCGGTGTTTCCGCTGGTCAGGGCAATATGTGGTCGCTCGTGGAGAACGAACACGGTGTGGGGCGGTTCCCGGTCAGGGGATCGCCCCACAGTCGTTTCGTCTCGATTTTCGTCTCAGGGGCCTCGACGCCGTCGATAGGACGCCCGCCGCTTCGTCCTTCGCGTCCGTGTGTTCTGCCCGGGCTTCGTCCTCGGCTCCCATCGACAGCAGCCTGCTGACCCCGCCTGACGAGGTCCGCGCTGGCACGTACTCTCCCGCGCCTGTGTTCACGTGCTCTCTGCCCGCGCTGTGTCGGGGACGGCCTGCTGTGCGCCTTGTGTTTGCGGGGAGCAACGACAGTGCGACGTACGGGCTGGTCTGGGTCGCCCGTGCGGTGACGCGACCAATTCCCGCGCGGACTGAGTCGCTCACGTTGCGGCCGCTGGGAACGGCGACAGCAGGTGGAATCGCCGGGCGGCGGTAAGCCGGGCGGTCATCCCGGCGGTGGGCCGTGGGGGTGGGGAAACGGGTGGCCAGGTCAGCAGCAGGCGAGCGGAGAACGGGTGGTCACCTCGGCAGCGGGCGGCGAACTGCGGGAGGCGGGTGGTCTCCCCTCCCGCGATGCGGGCAGGGGGCGCCGGGGAACCGGTCGTCATCTCGGCGGCGGGCTGCGGCGGGGACATGGGTGGTCACGCGGGCAGCGGGGAACCGAGTGGTCACCTCGGCGGCAGCCTGCAGACGGCGAAGCGGGTGCTCACCTCGGAGGCGGGCGGCGGCCCTCCGACGCGCGCGGCGGGAAGCGGGGGCCGCCACCGACGCGGGCGCCGCGAGCGGCGGGAAGCGGGTGGTCACCCCCGAGCCGAGCGCGGTGAAAACGGGCTGCGGGCGACCTCGCGACCGGGGAGCATGGCGGGGTGGATGTGGCGGAGGTGGCGATGCATGACGATCAGGTGAGCGTGACCGTGGAGACGGTGGCGGGGTTGGTTCGGGAGCAGTTTCCGCAGTGGGGTGGGGAGAAGGTTCGGCTGGTTCGGTCGGACGGGACTGTCAATGCGATCTTTCGGATTGGGGACGGGCTTTCGGCGCGGTTTCCGTTGCGGCTGGGTGAGGTTGCTGAGGTGCGGGCGGTTTTGGAGCGGGAGGCTGCGGCTAGTGCGGAGTTGGTGAGGGTGTCTCCGTTCCCTACTCCGGAGCCTGTGGCTCTGGGCGAGCCGGGGGTGGGTTACCCGATGCCGTGGTCGGTGCAGACGTGGTTGCCGGGGACGATCGCTACGGAGGCCGATCCGAGTGGGTCGGAGGGGTTTGCGGAGGATCTGGCGACCTTGATTGCTGCGCTTCGGAAGGCGGATACGAGGGGGCGGCGGTTCAGCGGCGGCGGGCGTGGGGGCGTGCTGACGGATCACGACGAGTGGATGGAGGAGTGCTTCCAGCAGAGCGAGGGGCTGCTTGATGTGCCGCGGCTGCGTGAGGTGTGGGGGCGGCTGCGGGAGTTGCCTCGTGAGGGGGGCGATGTGATGAGCCACGGTGATCTGATTCCGGGCAATGTGCTGGTTGCGGGTGGGCGGCTCAGTGGAGTGCTCGACGCCGGCGGGTTTGGACCGGCCGATCCTGCGCTGGATCTGGTGAGTGCCTGGCACCTGCTGCAGGCAGGCCCGCGGCAGGTGCTTCGGCGGGCGTTGGGGTCGAACGATCTCGAGTGGGAACGCGGTAAGGCGTGGGCGTTCGAGCAGGCGATGGGGCTGGTTTGGTACTACGTCGAGAGCAATCCGGCGATGAGCAGGTTGGGTCGCCGGACACTCGAGCACATCCTGAGTTCGACCGAAGCCTGAGCCCCGCCGGAAACTGAGTCGGGCGACCGCGGGAACGGGTGGTGTTAGGTTCGCCGGCATGGTGTCGGCTCGGGAGTTTCATGCGGCGGGCGGGGTGGAGGACTGGCGGTCGCTCTACCACCTGGTGTCGGCGCATTTCAGGACTGATTCCTTGAGCGAGGGGATTGCGCTCCTCGAGGGCATCGGGCGGGTCGTAGGAACCGCGGAGAAGCAAGTCAGGGTTGATCTGCGGGCCGACGGAGTGACTGTTTCGTTGGGGCGGCGGGATGTTGATGCGGCTCGGCGGATCTCCGCAGTTGCGACTGAGCTGGGGCTTGCCGCGGATCCGAGCGCCGTGCAGCTGGTGAACGTGACGCTGGATGCGCTCACAGGGGAAGCGGTGTTGCCGTTCTGGCGCGCTGTGCTGGGGTACGGACAGCTTGGGGAGGACTACCTGTTCGATCCGGTACGGCGGGGGCCGGGGTTCGGGTTGCAGCAGATGGACGTGGCTCGGGGTGGCCGGAACCGGATGCACCTCGACGTCGCGGTGCCGCACGAGCTGGCGGAGGAGCGGGTCGCCGCGGCGTTGGCGGCGGGTGGGCGGTTGGTGTCGGACGAGCACGCGCCCAAGTGGTGGGTGCTGGCTGATGCTGAGGGCAACGAAGTGTGCATCGCCACCTGGGTCGGGCGCACCTGACCTACCTGTAAAGGATTTCAGGGAATTTGCCCGTTGGGGCAGAGCTGCCTGATAGGGAGTGGACGCGGAGTTCCACGACAATGCAATTGTTTGCTTGAGTGGCACCCAGGACCTAGATTCGTGAGCGATTGCTTACTGACCGCTACGGTCCCCGCTCCGGGCCGGGTCTCGGGGAGGGCAGATGGAGGGGACGGATCGCGTCGAGATCGGGTTGCTCGGGCCGCTGGTCGTACGGCGGGGCGGGTGCGAGGTCGAGGTCGGAGGCCGGCTTCGGGCCGTGCTTGCGATGCTGGCGGTCGAGGTCGGGAGGCCGGTGTCGGTGGAGCGGGTGGCCCGTGGCGTCTGGAGTGACCACGACCTGCCGGTCCACGTGCGGAAAAGCGTGCAGACGCAGATCGTGCGACTGCGGCGACTACTGGGGAATTCACGCATCCACACCGAGGCGGGTGGATATCGGCTGGACATCAACCCTGCCGACGTCGACGTGGTGCGGTTCCGGCGGTTGATTTCCGAGGTCGCCACGGAATCGGACGAGGAAGGCCGGCGGAGGCTGCTGGCCGACGCGTTGGCCCTGTGGCGGGGGACGCCGTTCGAGGGCGTGGGGTCGGCGTGGCTCGACGAGGTCGAGGCCGAGCGGATGGTCGAGCTCTACCTCGGAGCTCAGGAACGGTGGGTCGACGCAGAGATCTCGGCCGGGCGATACGGCGCGGTGGTGGCCGACCTGCGGGAGTTGACGGCGCGGTTCCCGTTGCGGGAGGCGTTGTGGTCGCGGCTGCTGCTGGCCTTGCAGCGCAGTGGGCGTTCGGCAGAGGCACTCGGATGCTACGAGACCGTGCGGGTACTGCTGGCGGACGAGCTCGGGGTCGATCCCGGGCCGGAGCTGAAGCGCCAGCACGGCGTACTGCTGCAGAGTGAAAGCGCAGCAGCGACCATCGGTGAGGATGAGCACCACGACCGCACGCAGCCGCCGCCGTCGTCGGACCAGATCGTCAGCTCTGATGGAGCCGCGGTGCACGTAGCCCCGCAGCAGTTGCCGGCCGCGCGGGGAGTGTTCGTCGGACGCGCCAACGAACTGCAAGCCCTCGATGACCTCCGGCAGGAGGCACCCGAGTCGGCGATCGTCGTACTGCACGGCCTCGGTGGGATCGGAAAGACCACCCTGGCGCTCCACTGGGCGCATCGGCAGCGTGCGACCTTCCCGGACGGTCAGCTCTTCATCGACCTCCAGGGGTTCGGACCGGGCGAACTGATCGACGCCGGCGCGGCGCTGCGCAGCCTGCTGCTCGGTCTCGGCCACACCGAGGAGCAGATCCCCGACGACGTCGACGCCCGTTCCTCGATTCTGCGGTCCGTACTGGCGGATCGCCGCTGCCTGATCGTGCTGGACAACGCGCTCGACGCCGACCACGTCCGCCCGCTCATCCCCGGCTCGGGCTCGCTGGCCGTGGTGACCAGTCGCAACGAGTTGCGCGGCCTCGCCGTACGGGACGGCGCCCACCGGATCGCCCTCGGCCAACTGGCGGCCGAGGAGTCCCAGGAGTTCCTGCGGCGGAGACTGCCCGACTGGCAGGCCCGCGACGGAGCCGTCGAGGAGCTCGCGGATCTCTGCGGTCATGTCCCGCTCGCCCTGTCGATCGCGGCCGCGCGGTCGGAGGAGGACGACCTGGACCTGGTGATGGACGACCTCCGCGACCTGCCGCGCCGTGTGGAGGCGCTGGCGGTCGGCGATGAGAGCGGCGACCTGCGCGCCGTCTTCGCCCGGTCCTACGAGACGCTCGCTCCGGAGGTCGCGAAGGCGTTCCAGTTGCTCGGCCTGCACCTGTACGACACGTTCGACTGCTCTGCCGCTGCCGGACTGCTGGGGACTTCACCGCACGCCGCCGGCTCGGTGCTGGACAGCCTGGCCGATCAGCACCTGCTCTGCCGGGCCGGCGCGCGGCGGTACGAGTTCCACCAACTGGTGCGCGCGTACGCCGTGGGTTTGACCCGGCGTGACCAGCGAAGCCGAACGGCCAGGGACGTGGTGTCCCTGGCCGCCCGCAGACAAGGTGCCTACTGGAAGTAGCCCTCGATGCTCTGGGCGTGCGACCAGCAGTAGTGGTTGAAGCTCACCGAGCCCCACGGTCCGACCCACTTGGTCTGGTCGGTGTCGTTGTCACCGAGCGCCCAGCAGTCGACGTGGAAGTGCGCGTACCGGGCCTGATCGGTCTCGTTGTGGCAGGTGACGTAGGCGTTCTCGGTACCGATGCCGCTCTGGTCGCACCAGTAGCCGTCGAGCTTGCTCGGCCCCTGGGCCACCTTCGCGGCCGGCTGGGCAGCGTCGTCCGGCGTGACCGCCGCCGCGGCTGATCCGGCACCGACCACCGGTACGACGAGCATCCCGATCGCCGCGACACTCATCATCATCTTCCTCATGCCTGACTCCTTTTCGACGGTCCTGCTTGATGACCACAGCGAATCAGCGCCCGGCGCCGCGACAGCGTCCGAACGGTGTCAGCACGGCGTCACCGGTGTCGCGACGGCGTCACCGCTCCCGTGGCAGGTCCCTGACACCCGGGTTTAACCCGCGTCAAAAGCCGCACACTGACTGTGACGAGACCTGGTGCTGGGGAGAGGGACCGCCATGAGTTACACGCCGCAATACGCCTGGCAGCCGCCACCACCCCAGCCGCCTCCACCTCTCGCTCCGAAGGCCGACCCGCTGGCGGTCGCGGTGGGGAACGCCTCGCTGCTCGGGGTCGGGTACGTGCTGATGAAGCGCTGGGTGCTCGCGATCGTCAACCTGATGGTCGTCGGTGCGTTGCTGATCTTCCTGCTGGTGCTGAAGCAGACCTGGTGCGAGATCGCGCTGGCCGTCTGGTGGGTGCTCGTCGTCGTCCACGGCTGGTTCCTCGCCCACAGAGCACCGCAGAAGGAGTCGGATCTGACCAAGCGGCTGGTCGCGCTCGGCATCACGATCCCTGTGCTGCTGGCGATCGGGCTCGTCCGGTACGACGCGAGCCGGATCGCGGGCAAGGTGTCGGACGCGCGCGAGGCCGGGGACTGCTCCAAGCTCACCGCTGCGCAGGAGGAGCTGTGGCTCGGGCACCGGATCGTCGACGCGCCGGGGACCGAGAAGGGCGACGCGGAGGTCCAGCTGTGCGGTCGCCTGGACGACGCGAAGGCTGTACTCGCGACCGGGCTGACCGGTGACAACACCGCGCTGGAGGACGGGTTCGACACGCTCGGTTCGGTGCTGGCCGAGCCGGGGCACGACAAGACCGTCGACGTGACACTGAAGGGCTGGCTCGACGATCTGCCGCTGGAGGACCCGTGCCGGACGGTCCGGGTGACCGACTGGCTGCGGCAGCGTGAGGCGACCAACAACGTGCTGGACCAGTCGAAGGCGACAGTGACGAAGACCGCGCCTGCGGCGATCCTCGGTTGTGCGGATCGGCTGATGGGGCAGAAGAGCTGGGACGCGGCGCGTACGTCGTACCAGCAACTGGTGACGCAGTACCCGAAGGACTCGGGGGTGGCGAAGGCGCAGGCGGGGATCCGGCAGGCCACGCTGGCGATCGAGCTGACCAACGTGCGCAACCTGCTGGCCACCAACTCGTACTGCTCGAACCCGGCGCGGTACAGCGGCGCCCGGCCGTACGCGGGCGGTTTCAACCCGGGGATGTTCGAGGGCGACGACGAGTACACGAAGCGGCTGCCGGCGTCCTGGCGGGCCAGTGACGCCAGCAACGCGGTGGTGATCGTCTGCGCCGAGGACGCGGTGGACGGGACGTCGCTGCGGACCTGTCCCTACCGGAGCGAGAAGAACCCACAGAACATCTCCGACGTGACGTTCCACAAGGTCGCCGTGCCGGTGAAGGTCTACGAGCTGCGCACCGGGCGGATCGTGTCGAACACCCGCGTCCAGATCGACGGGCCGGACTGCCCGGCCCGGATCACCTACTCGACCTATCTGACCGCCTTCGACTACCCGCCGTCGAGCCTCCAGGTCATCCCGTCCGACGCGAACGTGCAGGCGGCCTTCCGGTACCTGTTCCTGCGTTGACTCTCAGCGATCCCTCCGGCGGTTGTCGTGGCCGGAGGGATCATCGAGCTTTGAAGGCCTGCAGGTGCGGTGGCGATCAGAGCAGCGGGATGAGGATCGCCTCCTCGGTGTCGAGGTGGGTGGTGACCTCGGCGATCAGGCGGTCGACCTCGGGCAGTACGTCGGCCGGGCGGCCGGTGCCGATCAGTTCCTGGAGCTCGTCGAGCAGCAGGGCGATCTTGTCGTGGTCGGCCTGCAGGGCGCCGATCTCCTCCGACAGTTCGGGGTGGCGGTCGAGCAGGGCCGGGAACATGCCCAGGCTCTCGCCGGTGTGGTGGTTGTGCAGGCCCTGGCAGAGGGTGAGGCAGTTGATCCGGAGCTGGGCGCCCAGACCGACCGCGGCGGTCGACGATGCCGCGATCTCCTTGCGGATCAAGGCGAGTTCGCGGCGGAAGGCGCCGTGAACGAGCAGTAGGTAGTCGCCGAAGGAGGAGGCCATCGGCGGGCCGGCCTCGACCGGGGTGAGCGCGACGACCGGGATAGTCCGGGTGGTCTGGCGCTGGTACTCGCCCCAGCCCGCGTCGGCCTCGACCAGTCGGGCGAAGGTCTCGTCACGTTCGGCGCCTTGCAGGACGGTCGCCTCGGCGTCGTAGGTGAAGGCGCCGGTCTCGATCGTGACGCGCGGGTTGGCGAGCAGGTTGTGGTACCAGTCGGGATGCTTGGGACCGCCGCCGGCCGAGCCGACGACGAGGACGCGACCGCCGGTATCGGGGTAGTACCCGAGCACCGCTGTGTGCGGGCGACCGCTCCGGGCGCCGGTGGTGGTGAGCACGAGGAGTCGGGCGCCCTCGAACGGGCCGCCGACCTGGCCTTGGTTGGCGCGGAACTCCTCGATGATTTGTTCGGTGAAAGCGTTCGGCATTCAGAGCCTTTCCGGATTTGGGCATGACGAAGTGGCCCGCGAGTGAGCGCGGGAGGGGGTACAGCTGTGGACAGCCATCAGTGGTGGCGCGGCAGAACCCACACGCCGATCAGGTGGAACAGGCGGGCCGCGATCGGCCCTCGCCGCGCTCAGAACGCGGCCGGGAACCCTACTCGTACTTGGCTCGAAGCCGACCCGGCAGTCACGTCAGGAATCGTACGGCATGGCGGGGCGCAGGAGAACAGGCTTCTCCCTAAGGGAGAATGCCGACGTGGATGAGACCCCGTTGCGCGATCGGCTCGTGCTGGCCGGCGTCGAGCTGCTCGAGGAGGAGGGGCTCGCGCCGTTGTCGTTGCGGGCGATCACCCGACGGGTCGGGGTCTCGCACGGGGCGCCGCGGCGGTACTTCCCGACCCACAACTCCTTGCTGGCAGCGATCGCGGCCACGGGGCTGACGGATCTCGCCGAGCGGCTGACCGGGCCCGCCAACGGCGCAGCGGCGCGTGACCAGCTGATCGAGCTCGGCCGGCGCTACCTGGCCTTCGCCGCCGAACGCCCCGCGATGTTCGAGCTGATCTTCCGCCACGACCTGCTGGAAGGTGCCGGAGGCAACCTTCGGGCCACGACGCTGCCGCTGCTCGAGTCGCTCACGCGGATCGTCGCCACGGTGACCCCGGACGACGCCGCCGAACGCACCGTCGGCCTGTGGACCAACCTGCACGGCCTCGCCGTACTCCGCGCCACCAAGACCCTCGACCTGATCCTCGACGACGCCCAGCTCGACACCTTCGTCACCCGAGCCGTCGACACCCACCTGAGCTAGATCAGTTCCAGGTCGGCGGTCAGGCCGTAGTGGTCGCTCAGGGGCGGGTTTACGCCGACGAGCGTTGCTGAGGTGATCGTGGCGGCGGTGGCGAAGATGTAGTCGATGCGCCGGTGGTGGTTGGACTGGCCGATCAGAGTGGCGATCTCCTGGCGGGCCAAGGGGTTCTCCGTGGTCCATGTGTGGCCGGGGCCGTCGCCGGCCACGGTCCAGGCGTCGTGGAAGTGCGTGCTGCGGCCGTCGAGCGACTGAAGGCCGGAGAGGAATCGGATACTGGCGGCGTCCGGAGTGGCGTTGAAATCGCCGGCGAGGACGGTCGGCAGGTCGTGGCGGGTGTGCAGGGTGGCGATGTCGAGGGCCTGGCGTTCGCGGGCGTGCTCGTGGTCGAGGCGCCACGGCGTGGTGGGGGTGATGGCCAGGAACTGGTCGTCGACGACGGCGGCGAGGGTCCACCAGTGCGGGTCGGTGCTCGGGCTCTCCAGTACGTCGGTGACGCGGTGCGGGCGGCGCGTTGCGAGCGCCGTACCGTCGTGCTGGAAGAGGTCGGGGAGGTTCGGCAGTACGTCGGACTGGTGCGTGCGGTGGACGAGGCCGGTGCCGTCGAGCAGCTCGGCGAGTTGGCTGCCGTAGCAAACTTCCTGGAGCATGACGACGTCCGGCCGCAGGCGGCGGAGCTCGGCGTTGATCAGGGCGAAGCGCCGTGGGTCGCCCACGTCGTTCTGCACGTTCAGGGTGAGGACTCGCATCGAGGACCGGGTGCCCACTCGCGCTCCCGGCGAATCAGATCGTCACTGCCCGTGAACAGTGGTATTCGGAAGGCGACAATTCCGCCTTTTCGGAGCGTCCGGACTGAAATACTCCCGGATTTTCCGGAAAAAGGTGGAGGAAACGTGTAACGCACTTCACCTTGTGACGATAAATGGTTCGAGCGGCCTGGCTGGGGGGCTTGGGCGGACGCTCCGGTGCTTCTTCGGGATCACCGGTTTGTGGAGGGGGCCCCAGCAGGTGCTCGCCCGGGGCGGGGCGAGCACCTGCACGGGGCACCTTCCGAAACGGGGGGCAGTAAATGGGGGGAAGTAACAAGGGGGGAACACGGGGAACTCTCCAGGGGGGCCTGAGAGCGAACCACACGAAAGAGCCGGCGTCGACCAGGTGGGTCGACGGCGGCTCTTTCGTTCGTCCGGGGTCTAGCCCTTGATGCCCACGTTCGCCATGCCCTCGACGAACCGCTTCTGGGCGAAGACGAACATCACGATCATCGGCAGCGTTGCCAGCGCCGTACCGGCCATCAGGTACGGCCACTGCACCTCGGCCGGGTTCTGCGCGAAGATCGCCAGTCCCAGCTGCAGCGGGCGCATCGCGTCCGACGTGGTGATCATCAGCGGCCAGAGGAAACCGTTCCAGGCCGCCTCGATCTGGAACACGCAGATGGTGATCAGGGCCGGCTTGATCAGCGGCGTCATGATCCGCCAGAAGATGCCGAACTCGCCCAGCCCGTCGACCCGGGCCGCCTGGGCCAGCTCGTTCGGGATCGACACGTAGAACTGCCGGGCCAGGAAGGTGAACAGCGGCGCCGCCCCGAGCGGGATGATGAGTCCCCACCACGAGTTCAGCCAGCCGATCCCGCCCTGGCCGAGGATGTTGTTGCCGCCGAACAGCGGGATCGACTTCACGATCAGGAACAGCGGCACCAGGATGATCTGGAACGGCACCATCAGCAGCAGGATGAAGTAGCTGAGCAGCGCCTTCGCGCCCCGGATCGGCAGCTTCGCCAGCGCGTAGCCGGCCGTCGTACAGACCGCCAGCGTGAACGCCGTCTCGCCGACCGCGATGATCAGGCTGTTGCGGAAGTAGCGCAGGAACGGCGCCGTCTGCATCGCCTCGACGAAGTTGTGCCAGCGCAGCTCGCCGGGCAGCCAGGAGAACTTGGTGATCTCCAGCTCGCTCTTGAACGCCGTCAGCACCATCCACAGGAACGGCGTGATCATCAGCAGCGCGCCGACCGTCAGCGCGACGTACAGCACGATCCGGCCGGTCCGGACGGTCGACTCCTTGGTCTCGCCGACCACGGACACCGTTGCGCTAGTCATTGACATCCGCCCTCTGCAGCAGGCGTCCGAGACCGATGAAGACCGCGATCAGGATCATCATGATCACCGTCTCGGCGGACGCGTAGCCGAGTCGGAGTGCCTGGAACGCGTTCTGGTAGATGTCGAGCACCAGCACCGTGGTTTCGGTGCCGGGACCGCCCTTGGTCATCACGTAGACCAGGTCGAACACCTGGAAGGTGCCCACGATCGACGTGATCAGGACGAAGAACTGGACCGGACCGAGCGCGGGCCAGGTGACGTTCGCGAACTTCTGCCAGCGGCCGGCGCCGTCCAGGGACGCCGACTCCAGCAGGTCGCGGGACACCCCCTGCAAGGCGGCCAGGTAGATGATGATCTTCGTCCCGAGGCCCTGCCAGATGCCGACCACCATCAGCGACGGCAGCGCCGTCCCCGGGTCGGACAGCCAGGAGTTCGGCGCGAAGCCGAACAGGCTCAGGAACCCGTTGGCCAGGCCCGAACCGGGGTTGTAGATCCACAGCCAGATCGTCGCCACCGCGACCGTCGCGGTGACGGTCGGGATGTAGAACGCGGTCCGGAAGAACGCCAGGCCGCGGATCTTCTGGTTCAGCCCGAGCGCGATGAACAGCGAGATCGCCATCGAGATCGGGATCACCACGACGGCGTACAGGATCGTGTTCCACAACGCGGCCCGGAAGTCGGCGTCGTTGAACAGGTCGGAGTAGTTCTGGAACCCGACCCAGGCCCAGGAGTCGCCGAAGCTGTAGTCGGTGAAGCTCAGCGCGATCGCGAACACCACCGGGATCACGATGAAGATCCCCGAGTGCAGCAGCGCCGGGGCGATCAGCACCCAGCCGGCCCGCAACTGGCTGCGGATCAGCCGGCGACTGTCCTTGCCTGGGGCAACGGTGCGCGGGCCGGCCAGTGTCGGGCTGGGACGTTCGAGGGTCGCGCTCATCGGGACTGTCCTGCCAGGTTGGCCAGCACCTTGGCGGGATCCTTCTGACCGAGGACCGCCTGGGTGAGCTGGGAGTCGAAGTTGAACCGCATCTCCAGCCAGTTCGACGGCGGGCTGTTCTCGTTGACCGCGAACGGCAGACCCTCGGCGACGAACTTGCTCAGCGGGTTCGACTTGGCCTGCGGCGAGTTCGCCGCGTCCTTGTACGCCGGAAGCTTCTTGTTCAGCTTGGCCATCGCGTCCAGGGTGGCCGGCTGCGTCAGCGACTCGATGAACGCGAAGCCCGCCTCCTTGTGCCGGCTGCGCGAGCCGATCGAAGCGAGGTCACCACCGACGTACTCGATCTCCTTGCCGCTGTTGAAGCGGAAGAACTTCAGGTCGTCGCAGGTCGCCTGGCCCAGGCCCTTCTCGGAGCAGTCGATCGCCCCGCCGACGATGCCCATCGCCGCCTCGCCGCTGTAGACCAGCGGCTGCTGGGCGGCGTTCTGCTGCCCGTACTTCTGGACGTTGTTGATCATCGACTTGATCCAGTTCAGGGTCTCCAGACCCTTTTCGTTGTTGAAGTTCGGCTCTTGGTTGATGTACAGCGGCGTCCCGGTCGAGGCCAGGAAGGTGACGAACGGCTGCCGGAAACTGGTCGCGCCGGCCAGGTCGAAACCGCTGCGGGTGATGTTGCCGTCCTTGTCCCGCTTGGTGAGCTTCTCGGCCGCGACCTTGATCTCGGCCAGCGAGGTCGGCGGGTCGTTCGGGTCGAGACCGGCCTCCTTGAAGGCACTGATCCGCAACGCCACGGCGCGGGCGTCGGCCAGCAACGGGTAGGCGTAGATCCGGTCCTGGTACGAGACCGCCGGGATCAGCGCGCCGACGCTCTTGGACTTGATCACGTCCGGGGTGACCCCGAAGTCGCCGAGATCGGCGAAGATCCGCTTGGCCGCGAACGGCTGCACCCAGCCGACACCGGTCACCATCACGTCGTACGGGATGCCGGCCGCGATCGAGGTGGAGATCTTCTCGTTCAGGTTGTTGTACGTCGCGAAGTCCGGCTCGACCTTCATCTTCGGATACTTCTTCGAGAAGTCGGCCACCACCTTCGCGAACTCCTTGCGGCCGTCGTTGCTGGCCGGGAACGACGGGAGCAGCACCCGCAGCGTCCCGGTCGCCTCGGCCGGCGGGACGCCGTCCGTACTCTTGTCGATCACCCCGTTGCCACAAGCGCTCGCGACCAGTCCGACCGCGGCCACCAGCACCGCCAACCCAGCACTACGTCTCACAGGGGAACTCCTTCGCTGCCGTGTGCTCCCAGTCCAGTCACGACCGGCGCACCGAGTGCAGCGAAAGTATGGGAAAGGGCTTTCCCCGTCAATACCCTGGCGCTCGAATGATCAAATTCGATCAACTGGGGCGTGTCTTCTGACTCCCGCCGTAGCGAGCAGGTGCTCGGTGCGGTAGCTCGGAGTGCTGGAGTGAAGCCCTCGATGTTTTTCCATCGTGGGCTTTGCTCCAGTGCTCCGAGGTGCCGTGCCGAGTGCCGCGCAGTAGGCGGGAGTCAGGAGACACGCGCCGGTGCCGCTCCGCAGGACTCTCGGATGCGGAGTTCCGGCAGGAGACTCAGATGCTGGGTGGCCGATGGCCGGCCCGGTCCCGCTTTCAGGCGGCGCAGCAGCAGCTCGCAGGCGGTCTGGCCGAGCTGGAGCTTCGGCGGGCAGACGGCGGTGAGCGGTACGACGGCCAGCGCGGCGGTCTCGTCGTTGTACGCGATCACGCTCAGGTCGTCCGGAACGCGGAGACCGCGCTCCATCGCGCGTTCGACCAAGCGCGCGGCGTGCTCGTCGGAGTGCACCAGGACAGCCCTGGCGCCGTGGGACTCGCACTCGGCCAGGAAGGCGTCGAGCTGGGCGATCGTGTCGGGATCCTCGCCCTGGGCGGGCAGCGCGACCGGCGAGACGAACACGTCGACGCCGAGCGCGGTCGCCGCCTCCGCGATCCCCTTCCGCAGCCAGTACGCCGTGACGCTGGCGTTCAGGTTGATCCCGATCCGGCGGTGACCGAGCGAGACCAGGTGACGCAGCGCGAGCATCGCGCCGTACGCGTGGTCGGTCCGGACGTGGTCGTACTCGTTGACCACGTCGGGGAAGCCGAACGCGCGTTCCATCAGGACCACGGGTACGTCGATCGCGTCGAGCCGGCGGCCGGTTTCGGCGGCGCGGTTGTCCCCGAGCGCGGTCGCGAGCAGCAGGCCAGCGACGCCGAGGCCGAGGATCTTGTCGATCCGCTCCTGCTCGACCTGTACGTCGTACCCGGAGACGCCGAGCACCAGGCGCGCGCCGTACCGGTCGGCCATCGCTTCGGCGCCGCGGATCACGTCGGTGTAGTAGAACGTCGAGCTGGGCACGACCAGGCCGACGGTCAGCTGGCTGCCCGGGGTCGACGCACCGGCCGAGCCCGTCCCTACCGCGCCGCCGTGCACCCGGCGGAGCATTCCGGCGGCGTCCAGCTCGGCGAGATCACGGCGTACTGTGATCGCGGAAACGCCGAGCTCCGCAGCCAGCTCGGCCACCCGCAGCCGGCCGTGCCGGCGCAGGCTTCGCAGGATCAGCTCGTGGCGCTCCGAAGCAAGCATGCGGCTCGGCCCCCTTTGCGCTGTGATCCGCTCGTGATTGTTTGTGATCATACGATCATCTCTGTGCCGACGAACCAGGAGGAACCGGTGTGAGCGACGCCACCAGCCGGACCAACGTCGTGATGTCGAAGCTCTCGCTGGTCGGCGACCTGCTGATGCTGCAGCTGGTCTTCCTGCTGCTGAGCGTCGGCATCGTCACGCTGTTCCCGGCCGCGTTCGCGCTCCAGCGGGTGCTGCCGTACGCGATCGGGCAGGAGCATCCCGCGCTGATGCGGCGGTTCTTCGGCGAGTTCAAGTGGTGCTTCAAGCGCTTCTGGCTGTCCGGGCTCGCGCTGTACTTCGGTGGCGTGGCGCTCGCGTTCGGCCTGTTCTTCTGGGCCTCGACCAACGGCCCGGTGCGGATCTTCGCGCTCGCGATCCTGGTCCCGCTCACCGGCATGATCGTCGGGCTCTACCTGAGCGCGCTCGCGGTGCTGCCGCAGGCCGAGGACGACGCGACCACGCGCAGCGTCTTCCGTACGGCGAACCTGTTCCTGCTCCGCCGGTCACTCCCGGTGGCCGGCGGGGTGATCGGGCTGGCGACGTGGTTCCTGGTCGTCGGACGGCTGCCGACACTGTTCGTGATCGGGTCCGGGCTGGTGCCGGCGCTGATCGCGTACTGGATCTCACGGCCGCCGCGGACGCAGGAGGAAAAAACTTCGGGGACCGTGTCAATCTGAGCGGCTCTGGTTCGACGTAGGGGTGTAAGCAACCTACGGACCAGAGGAGAACCAGCATGTACGCGACCACCGAATCCCTGGCGACGACGCCGGCCGTGCAGGGCAGCGGCAGGTCCCGCTGGCTCGCCCTCTACACGCTCTGTGCCGGGATGCTGATGATCGTGCTCGACGTGACCGTCGTGAACGTCGCACTGCCCGCGATCCAGGACGACCTGGGCTTCACCAGCTCGTCGCTCGCCTGGGTCGTCAACGCCTACCTGATCGCCTTCGGTGGCCTGCTCCTGCTGGCCGGTCGGCTCGGTGACCTGCTCGGACGGCGGAACATCTTCGTCGCTGGACTGGCCCTCTTCACCGCCGCTTCCGTGTGGTGCGGGCTGGCCGGATCGCAGGAGATGCTCGTCGCCGCGCGGTTCCTGCAGGGTGTCGGCGGCGCGCTGACCTCCGCGGTGATCCTGGGCATGATCGTCACGCTGTTCCCCGAGCCGCGCGAGCAGGCCAAGGCGATCGGCGTCTACGCGTTCGTCGCCTCCGCCGGCGGCTCGATCGGTCTGCTCGCCGGTGGCGTGCTGACCCAGGCGATCAGCTGGCACTGGATCTTCTTCATCAACCTGCCGATCGGCATCGCGACCGCGTGGCTGGCGATCCGGCTGATCGATAAGGACAAGGGCCTCGGCATGGGCCGCGGCACCGACGTACCGGGTGCCGTGCTGATCACCGCCGCGCTGATGGTCGGCGTGTTCACCATCGTCAGCCCGGCCGCCGAGCTCGGCTGGACCGCGCCGCGGACGATCGCGCTGGGTGCGCTGACGCTGACGCTGCTGGCCTGCTTCGTCGTCCGTGAGTCGACCGCCGCCAACCCGCTGGTGCCGCTGCGAATCTTCCGCTCCCGCACGCTGACCGGGGCGAACCTGGTCCAGGCGCTGTCGTCGTCCGGGATGTTCGGCATCTTCTTCCTCGGCTCGCTCTACCTGCAGCGCGTGCTCGGGTACGACGCGCTGGAGATCGGGCTGGCGTTCCTGCCGACCACGCTGGTGATGGGCCTGCTGTCGGTCCGGTACTCCGAGAAGCTCGTGATGCGCTTCGGCCCGCGCCGCCCGTTGATCGCCGGGCTGTCGCTGATCGTGATCGGCCTCGTGCTCTTCACCCAGGCGCCGGTCGGCGGCAGCTACGTCGTCCACGTCCTGCCGGTGCTGATCCTGCTCGGCCTGGGCGGCGGCATCTGCTTCCCGGCGCTGATGGGCCTGTCGATGGCCGACGTGAAGCCCGAGGACGCCGGTCTGGCTTCCGGCCTGATCGGTACGACGGCCGAGGTCGGCGCCGCACTGGGCCTTGCCGTCCTGGCCACGCTGTCGGCCACCCGCACCGAGTCCCTGGCCACCGCCGGCAAGCCGGCCCTGGACGCGCTGACCAGCGGCTTCCACTTCTCCTTCGCGGTCGCCGCCGCCATCGTCGCCGCGGCTGTGGTCATCGCCTGCACGCTGATGCGGCCCAAGGCTGCGGAGTCCGTCGAGGTGGAGACCACCGAGGTCCTCGAAGCCGCGTGACCGACGCCCACCACTGATCAACCTCCGCGACACGCCGCGCCATCCCCGTTTCCGGGGGTGGCGCGGCGGCTTGATCAGTGCTGGGCGTCGTCGGCGGGCTGATCGGCTGTGCGGTTGAGCTCCCGGTAGATGAGGAAGGCGGCGAACGCCAGGCCGATCGGGAACCCGGCCAGAACACCGATGCGCTCGCCGAAGAACTCCGACAGCAGGACGAACCAGGCAGCCACCGCCAGTACGACCAGGATCCCGCCGTTCAGGACTGGGTGAGCCCGGGACCACCGCTCCGCGCGCCCGTCCGCCATCGCCTTCGCTCCGACGATGTTGAGGACGGCGGCCAGGCAGAAGAACGCCGCGAACACGATCTCGTCCGCGGAGTGGTCGTTGCGCAGGTTCACGAGCGTCACCGCCGCGAACACGACGGTCGCGTAGCGCACCAGGCGTGGTGGTGGGTCCAGCGACCCGTCCTTGAGCATCTCCCTGCCCATCCCCCTCATGAGTCCGGATGATGAGGCCCGCGGACGGGGTTTGTCCACAAGGTTGGGGGCGGGAGTCGCCGTTGGTCGGTGGGATGGGGAAGGATGTGGGCGGCAGTCAGTTGGACGTAGAGGGGAACGGCACAGTGGGTTTGCAGTCGATCGAGCAGCGGATCGCCGACGAGCTGGAAGTCGGGGTCGGACAGGTGAAGGCGGCGGTCGGGCTGCTGGACGAGGGCTCGACGGTCCCGTTCATCGCGCGGTACCGCAAGGAGGTCACCGGGGAGCTCGACGACGCGCAGCTCCGCGCGCTCGAGGAGCGCCTGCGGTACCTGCGGGAGCTCGAGGAGCGCCGGCAGACCGTGCTGGAGTCGATCGAGAGCCAGGGCAAGCTGGACGACGCGCTGAAGGCGTCGATCCTGGCCGCGGAGACGAAGTCGCGGCTGGAGGACATCTACCTGCCGTTCAAACCGAAGCGGCGGACCAAGGCGATGATCGCCCGCGAGGCCGGGCTGGAGCCGCTGGCCGACGGCCTGCTGAGCGACCCGTCGTACGAGCCGCTCGCCGCGGCGGCGGTGTTCGTGAACCCCGAGGCCGGCGTCGCCGACCCGCAGGCCGCGCTGGACGGCGCCCGGGCGATCCTGGTCGAGCGGTTCGCCGAGGACGCCGACCTGATCGGCGAGCTGCGGGAGCGGCTGTGGACGCAGGGCCGGCTGGCCTCCAAGGTCCGTGAGGGCAAGGAGACCGACGGCGCGAAGTTCTCCGACTACTTCGACTTCGACGAGCCGTTCGGCAGGATGCCGTCGCACCGGATCCTGGCGATGTTCCGCGGCGAGAAGGAGGACGTGCTGACGCTGACCGTCGAGCCGCTGCCGGCCGGCGTCGAGGCGGACGGCCCCACGGAGTACGAGACCACCATCGCCCGCAAGGTCGGCATCGAGAACCAGGGCCGCCCCGGCGACAAGTGGCTGATCGACACGGTCCGGTGGGCCTGGCGGACCAAGATCCTGGTGCACCTAGGCATCGACCTGCGGATGCGGCTGCGGCAGACCGCCGAGGACGAGGCGGTCCGCGTCTTCGCGGCGAACCTGCGCGACCTGCTGCTGGCCGCCCCGGCCGGCACCCGCGCCACGATGGGCCTCGACCCGGGCTTCCGGACCGGCGTCAAGGTCGCCGTCGTCGACGCGACCGGCAAGGTGACCGCGACCGGCGTCATCTACCCGCACGTCCCGCAGAACCAATGGGACAAGTCGATCGCCCAGCTGGCCGCGCTGTGCGCCGCGCACCAGGTCGATCTGATTGCCATCGGCAACGGTACGGCGTCGCGCGAGACCGACAAGCTGGCCGCCGAGCTGATCGCGAAGCACCCGGAGCTGAAGCTGACCAAGGCGGTCGTCTCCGAGGCGGGCGCGTCGGTGTACTCCGCGTCGGCGTTCGCCTCGCAGGAACTGCCCGGCATGGACGTCTCGCTGCGCGGCGCGGTCTCGATCGCCCGCCGACTGCAGGACCCGCTGGCCGAGCTGGTCAAGATCGACCCGAAGTCGATCGGCGTCGGCCAGTACCAGCACGACCTCCCGGAGAACTCGTTGTCGCGCTCGCTCGACGCGGTGGTCGAGGACTGTGTGAACGCCGTCGGCGTCGACCTGAACACGGCGTCCGCGCCGCTGCTCACCCGGGTCTCCGGCATCACCCAGGGCCTCGCGGACAACATCGTTCAGCACCGCGACACGTACGGGCCGTTCGCGTCCCGGGCGGCGCTGAAGGAGGTGCCGCGGCTCGGCCCGAAGGCGTTCGAGCAGGCGGCCGGCTTCCTGAGGATCCCCGACGGCGCCGACCCGCTGGACTCGTCCAGCGTGCACCCGGAGGCGTACCCGGTGGTCCGCCGGATCCTGGACAAGACCGGCTCGGACCTGAAGGCGCTGATCGGCAACACGGCCGCGCTGCGGTCGGTGAAGGCGGCCGACTTCGTCGACGAGACGTTCGGTCTGCCGACCGTCACCGACATCCTGGCCGAGCTGGAGAAGCCGGGGCGGGACCCGCGGCCGGCGTTCAAGACCGCGTCGTTCGCCGAGGGCGTGGACAAGATCGGGGACCTGAAGCCGGGGATGAAGCTCGAGGGCCAGGTCACCAACGTGGCGGCCTTCGGTGCGTTCATCGACATCGGCGTCCACCAGGACGGGCTCGCGCACGTCTCGGCGCTGTCGAAGAACTACGTCAAGGACCCGCGCGAGGTGGTCAAGCCGGGCGACATCGTCAAGGTGAAGGTGCTCGAGGTCGACATCCCGCGGCAGCGCATCTCGCTGACGCTGCGGCTCGACGACGAGGTCGGCGCGCCGACGTCCGGCCGCTCAGGCGGCGGACAGAACCGCGGACCGGGCGGTGGCGGCGGTCGCGGACCGGGCCAGGGCGGCGGCGGACGCGGTCCGGGCGGCCAGGGCGGCGGGCGTGGTCCTGGTGGGCGTGGGCCGGGCGGTCAGGGCGGACGCGGCGGCCAGGCGGGTCAGGGCGGCAAGGAGACCCCGATGGACGAAGGCTCCCTCGCCGACGCCTTCCGCAAGGCGGGCTTCACGGTCCGGTGATCGGTACGACGCGGTAACGCGCAACCGAGCGCACGGCGCTACCGCACGACTGGGTGCGCGCGGCGTACCGACGCTCGGCTGAGTGGTTCTGAGGCTCGGCGCCCTGAAAGGCGCCGGGCCTCAGGTGTTGACGGGCGTGGTGGTGCGGCGGGACCACGGGTAGTACAGGGCCGCGGTGACAGCGAGGCCGACCAGCCAGGAGATGTCGGCGCCGCCGAGGGCGTTGGTGATCCGGCCGGTGTAGAGCTTCTGGGCCAGGAACGGGATCTGCGCGGCGATGCCGACGGCGTACGAGACGAGGGCGACGACGTTCCAGCGGCCGTAGCGGCCGTCGGGGTTGTAGAGCGCCGGTACGTCGACGCGTTCGCGGGAGATCAGGTAGTAGTCGGTCAGGTTGATCGCGCTCCACGGGGTGAAGACCATCAGCAGGACCAGCACGAAGTTCTTGAAGTTGTCGAGGAAGTCCGCCGAGGCGAAGATCGCGACCAGGACCGAGACGAGCAGGAAGCAACTCGTGTACGCCGCGCGTGCGGCCGGGCCGATGCGGGCGGCGCGGGTGAAGGCGGAGACCGTGGTCAGCAGCGTCATCGAGCCGCCGTACGCGTTCAGGCAGTTGACGGCGAGCTTGCCGACGACGATCACCAGGTAGATCAGGAGCGCGATCCCGGCGGGTCCGGCCAGGTCGCCGAGGTAGCCGACCTGGTTGGCGAGGAAGCCGGCTCCGCTGGCGGCGACCAGCGCGCCGAGCGTCATCGACCACTGGGAGCCGATCACGCTGCCCAGGAACGTGGCGAGGAACGTGGTCCGCTCGGGGGTGTCGGCGGGCAGGTAGCGGGAGTAGTCGGCGACGTACGGGCCGAAGGTGAGCTGCCAGCCGGCGCCGAGGGAGATCGCGAGCAGGAACGTGACGACGTCGAACGGCTTCGCGCCGAGCAGGGCGCCGACGTCGTCCGTGATCAGCAGGCGGATGCCGAGGTAGGTGAAGCCGAGGATGCCGAGGACGGTGGCGATCCGGCCGAGGAGGTGGATCCAGCGGTAGCCGAGCGTGGCGATCACGGCGGTGAGGACGCCGAAGATGATGATGCCGATCGCGGCGGTGTCGACGTGCAGGATCTTGTTGACCGCCTGGCCCGCGAGGACGGTGCCGGTGGCGGCGAAGCCGAGGTACATGATCACGACGAGAACGAGCGGTACGACGGCGCCGTACACGCCGAACTGGGCGCGGCTGGAGATCATCTGCGGCAGGCCGAGTCGCGGGCCTTGGGCGGCGTGCAGTGCCATCACGATGCCGCCGAGGACGTTGCCGATCAGCAGGCCGACGATCGCCCAGAGCGCGTCGGCGCCGAACACCACCGCGAGGGCGCCGTCGACGACCGCGGTGACCTGCATGTTGGCGCCGAACCACAGCGTGAACTGGCTGATCGGGGTGCCGTGGCGCTCTTCCGCCGGGACGACGTCGATACTGCGCCGCTCGATTGCCTCTGCCATGTCCGTCAGGTTGCCCGGGACAACCAGTTTCTAACTTCCCAGCAGCGCGAGGTCAAGCAGGCGGTCGATGTCACGGGTGGTCGGCTCTCTTCCCAGCAACTCTTTCAGAGCGTTCAGGGTGCTGAGCAGGTCATCACGAACTGCTTGTTCTGTTCGTCTTTGCGTGGCGGCCAGGTGGCCGATCACTTGTACGGTCCGAGGGCTGAGGTTGTCGACGTCGGTGGTCGGTTGATCTTCCAGGTCGACCTTCAGCGTGGTGCCCAAGGCTTCGGCGAGGCGGGTGAGGGTGGCGAGGGTGGGGTTGCCTCGGCCGTTCTCGAGGTTGGCGATGTAGGGGACGGAGAGACCGGCGTCGACGGCGACCGAGGCGATGGTTCGGCCGGCGGTCTTGCGGCGGTCTTTGAGTTCTGCGCCTAGGTCCACGCGACCAGACTATCTTGTCAGAACAGTATTGCCTAGAATTGTTCCGTGGGGATAGTGTCGAACGAGTGAGCATCTGGGGGAATCGGGACTTTCGGTTGGTGTGGGCCAGCGGTGCTGTGTCGGGGGTCGGGTCCTGGCTGCTGGTGGTGGCGATTCCGTTTCACGTGTTCCAGCTGACGGGGTCCGCGGCGGCGACCGGGTTGACCTTGGCGTTGGAGGCGTTGCCGGCGCTCCTGCTGGGGCCTTGGGCGGGAGTGCTGCTGGATCGGTGGGACCTGGCGCGGGCGATGTGGGTGGCCGATCTGGTGAGTGCGGCCGCGGTCGGGCTGATCCTGTTCGCCGATCGGCCGGAACGATTGTGGTTGATCTACCTGGCCGTGCTGGTCGAGAACATCGCGACGACCGTCTTCCGGCCGGCGTCGCGGGCGTTGCTGCCGAGCGTGGTGGGGACCGGGCCGGAGTTGGTGGCCGCCAATGCGGCACGCGCGTTTGCAGGGAGCGTGACCCGACTGGGGGCGCCGCCGCTGGGTGCGTTGCTGCTGGCGGGACCGGGGATCACCTTCGTGCTCGCGGTCGACATCGTGAGCTACTTGTTGTCGGCAGCAACAATCGCCGCGATCAGGACCCGGCCGACCAGGGCGCCACACCAACCGCTTCGACCACTGGCGGGCCTTCAGTACGCCGTACGGTCGAGGCCGCTGCGTGGCCTGCTGGCCGGGAACGGTGTCTTCCTGATCGCCAACGCCGGGCTGACGGCGTTGCTGGTGCCGTTGATGGTCGACCGGCTCGGCGCGCCCGGCTACACGGTCGGCTACGTGTTCTCCGGCCTCGGCGCCGGGTACCTGCTCGGGGCCGCGGTCAGTGTGAAAGCCCTGTCCTGGTTGGGGATTCGCGATCTGATCGCAACGACCCAGTTCGCGACCGGGGCGGCGTTCTTCGCGTTGGTCAACGCGCCGAGCATTCCATGGGCGATTGCGGCCGCCGTATTGATCGGGCTGCCCGGCAGCGTGCTGCTGATCACCACCGAGACGACCGTGCAGCGCGTGACCACGCCGAGCATGCTCGCGCAGGTCGGTGCGCTGTTCTTCGCGGTCGACGCACTCGCGGCGGTCGTCGGTGCGCTCGCCGCACCGGCGCTCACGCTGGTCGCCGAACTGCCGGTGACGCTCAACCTACTGGCCGCGTTCGCCGTCCTGGCTGCGCCGCTCACGCTGTACGCCGTACCGGGACATCCGGCGGAGCTGACGCGGAAGCCCTCCTAGACCAGGTCGTCCAGGTGGCCGCCGGGGTCGCCGAAGTGGACGGCCGTTGCCTTGAGCGCGTATCCGAGGCGGCGGTAGATGCGGTCGGCCCCTTCGTCGCCGGGGGTGAGCCACGCGAGATCGGCACCGGCGGAGAACGCCTGCTGCGTCGCGTACGCCGTCGCAAGCGCGCCGAAGCCGCGGCGGCGGTGCGTGTGCAGCGTGCCGACGCCGGCGACCTCGGTGACGCCGTCGGCGATCGCGGTCCAGGAAGCGGTCGCGACCGGTACGCCGTTCTCGCGGATCAGGACGGCGCCGCCGTTGGCAGGGTCGGGCTGGAAGGTGGTGACGACGTCCTCGGTCTCGTACGCGTCGGCGGCGACCGCGTTGGATTCGGCGTGGTCGTCGGGTGTCGCCACGAGCGATGCGGTGACGCCGTCGGGGAACTCGGGGACGACGAGATCGGCCGGCTCGACGGCGAGCAGCGGCGGGCGGGAACGGACGACCATGCCGTGCTCGGTGAGGGCTTCGGCGAGGCCGGGATTGGCTTCCTCGATCAGCTCGCCGTGCAGCCAGCGGCCCTCGGCGGCGAAGGCCTGGCGGATGGTGTCGAGCGCCCAGGAGACCTCGTCGGGGTCGAACGGAGCGCCGGGGTCTGAGGCGAGCATGCTCGAGAGGAACCACACGTCGTCGTCGTGCAGCAGCCCGACCAGCGGACCGGCGACGATCTGGCGACGGCTCCGCGTGAGCCCTGACAACTGAGCGGCGGCAATCCGCGCTGCGATCCCCATCCCTCGACCCTATCTCCGGGGAAAGAAAGGGAAAGCACGGGAGCCGCGCGGCGGTAGCGCGGGGCCGCGGGGGGGGCGGGAGCAGGGCGGCGGGGGGCGGGAGCAGGGCGGCGCGGGGGGCGGAAGCAGGGCGGGGCTTACACCCCAGCCTTCTCCGCGGCAGCCCGGATGTCGTAGGCCGCGCGCGCCAACGCGATCTGGTGCTGGTGCGTCTCGGTCCACGTCACCAGCGACTGGATCGTCGCGTGCAGCGTCACGCCCAGGGGCGTGAGCTCGTAGTCCACGCGCGGCGGCACGACCGGGTGGACGGTACGCCGTACCAGCCCGTCCCTCTCCAGCTGCCGCAGCGTCACGGTGAGCATCCGCTGGCTGACCCCGTCGATGGTCGTCTTCAGCTCGGTGAAGCGCAGGCTGCGGTTGTCGAGCAGCGCGATCACCAGCAACGACCACTTGTCGCCGATTCGGTCGAGGATCTGCCGGACCTCGCAGTCCTCCCGGGTGTCCCACTGGAACGCGTCCTCGGTGCAGCAGGAGTAACCCGGTTCCTTTGAAGTGCCTTCTTCCATACTCCTTGATGGTTCCTCACGATGGAGTCAGTTACAAGAGATCACCGACCGAACGATGAGGAACTCACATATGTCAACGACCGAAGCACCCGCCCGCCTCGGCGCCCGCGCCTGGGCGGTGCTGCTGGTGCTGTGCGGCGCGATCTTCCTGGAGGGCATCGACGTCTCGATGATGGGCGTCGCCCTGCCGTCCATCCGGGCCGAGCTCGGCCTGTCGACCGGCGAGCTGCAGTGGGTGGTCAGCGCGTACGTGCTCGGGTACGGCGGCTTCGTGCTGCTCGGCGGCCGCGCGGCGGACCTGCTCGGCCGGCGCCGGATGTTCGTCGGCTGGCTCGCCGTCTTCCTCGTCTTCTCCGGCCTCGGCGGCCTGGCGAACGACGGCTGGGTGCTGATCCTGGCCCGCTTCGTCACCGGCATCGCGGCCGGCTTCATGACCCCGGCCGGCCTGTCGATCATCACGACCAGCTATCCCGAGGGCAAGCAGCGCAACCAGGCCCTGCTCGTGTACGCCGGGATCGCGGCGGCCGGCTTCTCGCTCGGCATGGTCGTCGGCGGCCTGCTGACCGCGATCGACTGGCGCTGGGTGTTCTTCGCCCCGGTCGTCCTGTCCGCGGTCCTGCTCCCCGCCGCGCTGATCCTCCTGCCCAAGGAAGCGCCGACCACCGGAGAGAAGAAGGTCTTCGACCTCGCCGGTGCCTTCACGCTGACCGGCGCGATGATGCTGCTGGTCGCCACGGTCGTCCGCGCGCCCGACGTCCCGGTCCTCCAGACCCTGCTCACCCTCGCGGCCGGCCTCCTGCTGCTCACCCTGTTCGTCGCCATCGAACGTCGTACGCCGGCACCGCTGATCCGCCTCGGCATCCTGCGCAACGCCGCACTCGTGCGGGCCAACCTCGGCGCGGTCGCCCTGGTCGGCTCGTTCGTCGGGTTCCAGTTCGTCGCTGTTCTCTACCTGCAGGAGCTGCGGCACTGGTCCGAACTGGAGACCGGCCTGGCCCTGATGGTGATCGGCATCGACTCGGTCCTCGCACCGACGCTGACGCCGTGGTTGGTCAACCGCTTCGGCAACGCCAAGGTGGTGCTCGGTGGGTTCGCGTTCGCGGTCGCGGGCTACGCGCTGTTCCTTCCGCTGGGTGCGGACTGGACCTACTTCGCGATGCTGCCGACGTTCCTCCTGCTGGGCTTGGCGTTCTCGCTCGCGTACGGCCCGCTCACGATCGCCGCGACCGACGGCGTCGCCGAGGCCGAGCAGGGCCTGGCCAGCGGCGTACTCACCACGTC
The DNA here is from genome assembly GCF_039529595.1 of Kribbella lupini. Lineage (NCBI taxonomy): Bacteria > Bacillati > Actinomycetota > Actinomycetes > Propionibacteriales > Kribbellaceae > Kribbella > Kribbella lupini. Next base: position 1,831,782 of record NZ_BAAANC010000002.1, read on the forward strand.
GTTCCAGTTCGGGTCGGCGCTCGGCCTGGCGATCGTCGCCGCCGTCCTGGCGGCGGCCGACGAGTTGACCGTCGCCGACTTCCGCACGGCGCTCGTCGTACCGCTGGCTGCGGCCGTGCTCGGTCTGATCGCCGGTGCGCCCGGCCTGGTACGCCGTACGGTGGCCGCCTGATAGCTCAGGGTTACCAGGACATCCGACAATTCAACGCTCATCGTTTTGAGCGCCGGCCGGCGGCCGAATCGTTATCGGTAAATCCCTGTGAACAATCTTGACAGGGCTATACCGGTGCGGCCGCCGGAACCGGTCCCAACCCTGCCTGACCAGGGGTTTTCCTTCGCGTCGGGGACCGCTTCGGGGGGCGGCGTAAGGCCTCTGTAAAGGTCCCTGCCGGTCTATTCCCGGGATAGTGCTTTATGGGGTGTTCTTTCCTTACCACCCGTGAGCACGTGAGATCGGTCACCGGCTTCCTCACTGTCGGCGACCAGCCCCGCGCTCACGGTTCCCGTCCCCTCGAGGCGCCCGAGTGTCCCGCTCGGCACCTCATTCCACCCGAAGGAAACGCCCCCATGACCGAGTCGCTGGAGATCCCCGCAGAGCAGCGCCGCGTGCGGGTCTGGTTCGGCGCTCACACGATCGCGGACCACACCGCGACCGCCGACCAGGCAGCGCAGTACGAGGAGGCCATGCGGCGGCGGTTCGCCTCGCTGCGGGTCACCAACGAGCCCGCGCTCGTCAGCAGCGGCCCGGTCCGATGACCACCCGCCCGACGTTGCTCGGTTACGTCCGGGCCGACGCGCTCAGCTGCGCGGAGGAGCTGGCCGCCGCGACCGATGCCCTGGTCGCGTACGCCACCACCGAGGGGTTCACCCTCGGCACGGTCTACACCGAGCGGGACGCCGCCCAGTCCGCCGCGTTCAACGCGTTGCTGGACGAGGCGAAGCGGACCGACGTACGGGCGGTCGTCGTCCCCACCCTGCAGCACGTCGGCGCGGTCGGTTCGCCCGGCGCGACGCAGCACCTCGAGTTCCACCAGGCCCAGACCTGGGCGGCGAGCCCGAGGTAACCCGAAGACAAGCGGAGCCGGCGTCTTGACCCCTGCATCGGCGCCGGTTCCGCTCTCCAACCTCCACAGCTGCACCGGGAGTGCCCGGGTGGTAGTGGACCAATCAAGGCCCCACCGGCTGCTACCGGTGGGGCCTTGTCGTTGCGTCAGGCAATGATCTGGTAGCCGTAGCGCTTCATCACCGCGGCCGTCGTGGCGTCGAACCGCCCGGTGACCGGCAGCTTGAACTTCTGCTGGATCTTGCGGGTCATCTGCTGGAAGTGCAGCCGCCACGGCACCCCGGTCGGCGGCCTGGTCTCGTGCTTGCCGATCGCCGCGACCTTCGGGTGCGCCGCCCAGGCCAGCACCTGCGCCCGGTCGGCGCCCCAGACGCCGCTCATCGAGTCGTGCGTCCGGGCGTACTCCATCGCGCCGAGCGAGATCGTCGTGTTCGGCTGCGGCGGCGCATGCGCCGCGGGCACCGTCCCAGGGTGGTACTTCAGGTAGATCTCCCAGGTCATCCCGTAGTACCCCGGAGGACCGTCGTCGGCGCCGCGGTTGGCCAGCCCGTTCTTGCACCGCCGGTACTCCGCGATCTGGTGCGCGGCGCCGCGGGACAGGTCCTTGTCGCCGGCCGCGATCGCGTGCACGTGGTACGGCCAGTTCCCCTGCGCCGGCGTCCGTAGCCAGGCGGCGAACCCGACCTGCCGCATCGCCAGTACGACGGCCTTGCGCTGGACGGCCGTCAGCCGGTCCGCCGCGAGGTCGACCGCGCCTCCGCCGTCGTGCGTTCCGGCCGAGGCCGTGACGCCGCCTCGGTTGTACGACCCCTGGATGATCGTGAACGGCACCCCTGCGAGCTTCTCGGCCGCCTGCAGCATCGCGACCGTCCGCGCGCACAGCGTCGCGCCCCGCCAGGACATCCTTGCCTCAGGCATCTATTTTCCCAAGGATCAGCGCCGCGTCCTCCGCGGCTGCGAGCGCTTCGAGCTCGTCCAGCTCCGCCTCGGTCAGCTCGTCGTCGTACTGCTGCTCCGTCATCGTGCACCGTCCCCCACCTTCACGTCCGCGACCTCCCCTGCCACGGAACCGCGGTCCAGGCTAGGCAGCTCCGTGCCGTCCGTCCATGGCGCGGCGGGCGTTACAGCTTCCCGCGTTCGAGGAATGCAAAGTTTTCGCTTCGGAGCGGGTGTGACCCGGTGGCAGTGGGGTACCTGTAGTCATGTCCCGCGGTTCAGTCAGCCCCATTCGGGCATGGGTGGAGTTCACCGAGCCGCGAGTTCTCCCACTGAGGGGCGGGAGAACGACCGAAGGAGGCGGGCGCATCCCACGGTGCGCCCGTCCCCTGGCCACCCTCCACCGCGCCCCCCGGTGACGAGACGTGAGTCCTCCCGTCTACCGAGCGCCGATGCGCTCCCGCCGCGACGACGTACCTGACGGCCTCGCTGTCGATCGCGCTCTCGAGCTCGGGCTCTGCGGCATCGGCGGCGTCCTCCGTCCACCGCCGCGCGGGCTGGACGACGCGATCGAGCGCCTGAGCACCTCGTACGACGAACGAACAGCGCGGCGCCTCCAGCGTTTCGCCGAGGTCCCCGAGGGCGCCTTCGTCTGGACCCGGGAGATCGACGGGATCTACCGGCTCGGACGACTCGGCGGGCCGTGGCGGTACGACGCGTCAGCGGTTGCCGTCGATCTCGTGCACGTGCGGCCGTGCGAGTGGTTGGCGAGGCCGTTCACCGACGCCGACGTACCGCCTGCGGTCGCGTTCACGTTCTCCCGGGGCGGGCGGAACTTCCAGCGGATCCGCGACGCTGCCGTCGAACCGGCGACCGCTGAGCTGTGGGCTCAGATGGCCGAGGCGACGAAGAGGTAGCGGTTGAGGCTGAAGAAGTACGACTCGCCCTGGCTGCGGAGCTCGTCGGCCCAGGCCTCGGCTTCGGCCGCGGTGATGTTCGCGTGGCCGGGGACGAAGGCGGAGACGATGTCGATCAGGCCGGCGCTGTACGTGCGGTGGTCGTAGCCGACGTTGAGCAGCGGGATGACCTGCAGGTGGGTGCGGGTGAATCCGGCCTTGTCCAGCGCCTCACCGAGGGAGCGGGGCAGGTGCGGGTCCTGCAGGTGCTCCTCGAACGCCTTCAGCACGCGGGCCATCCGCGCGTCGTCGTTGGAGCGCCAGACGATCGACCCCCAGTCGGTGTCGAGCAGCAGCACGCGGCCCGCCGGGCGGAGGACGCGGCGGATCTCCGCAAGTGCGCCCGCGACGTCGTCGACGTACTCGAAGACCTGGGTGGAGACGACGACGTCGAAGTTCTCCGCGCCGTACGGCAGCCGCGCCGCCGACGCCGCCTCCAGCTCGAGTGTCGGACCACCCGGTACGTCGGCCCGCGTGCCGGCGATCGCCAGCATGCTGTCGCTGATGTCCACGCCGCAGACCCGCCCGTCCGGACCGACCTCGCCGGCCATCTCCGCGGCCAGCAGCCCCGGGCCGACCCCGACGTCCAGCACCCGGTCCCCCGGCCGCAACGCCAGCGCCATCCGGACCACCCGTCGCTGTTCGACCACGTCCGGCGTCGTGTACATCGCCTCGATCTGCCGCGACACCTCCGGGTCGAACTCCAGACTGCTCATGCCCTCCGCCTCAACACCATGCTGCTCATCATGATCCGCCCGGCGCCCGGCGGCGAGACCACACGCAAGGGCAGATCGGGGCGGATCAGAGCGGTAATCGCTGCCCTGCGAGGAGTGACGCCCGGATGAGATGGGTCTGGTTCATCGGTAGCTCAGAGCGTCCAGGAGCCGTCGGCATCTGACCGGATCGGTGGTCAAGCCGACGCTCAGGCCCCAGAGCCAGTAGTCCACCGTCCTGAACACGACCCAGTCGCGCGCGTACGAGTGGTCCAGCCCAGCCGCTCGTACGACGATGTCGAAGCACGCTCTGATCTCCGCGTCGTCCGCCATCTCGTCGAGCCGCGTCCACAGCACGCGGCCCAGGTCGAACTCGACGTCGCCGCGGTAGAGCAGCGGGTCGACGACGAGCCACTCCTCGCGCTCCCCGCGCAGGACCTGCGCCGAGTGCAGGTCGCCGTTGACCGCGGCCGTCGCCTCGGAGCCGGCCAGTTGGTCGGCGACGTCCAGGGCGGCCGTCAGGTACGCCCGGTCGATTGCCCCGGGTTGCCCCGTCATCTGCCCTTCCATCACCCGGGCGCGGGTGCGCACGATCTCTTGGGTGGACAGGGCGTCCGCCGGCCCGTCCACGCCGAGGCGGCGCATCAGGCCGCCCAGGACCTCGACCGCTTCCCGGATCGGTCGCTCGTCGAGCGGATCGCCGAGCAGTTCCAGCAGCATCGCGCCCCGCGCCGCGTCGGCGTCGTACAGGCGGACCGTTCCCCGACCGTCCCACCAGCGCAGCGCCCTCACCTGGTCGGAGACCTCGTCGCCGGGCGGCGACATCCGCAGCGCGAACTGCTCCCCGCCGCGCTCCACCGGAACCACCACGGCGTTGGACCCGTGCGCGACCGGGCCGGCGATCGTCAGCCCCCACCGCGAGCACTGCTGCTCCACCGCCGCAGGCAGACCGGCCAGCCAGTCGGCGCCCTCGGTCCACCAGCGCGGCATCTCCAGGAAGGACTGCGGCAACTCGATCACTCCCCGCACGCTAGCCGCAAATCCTCCTTCTCTAGCAGGTGGTCCCCCGGGCAGGAAGCTTGCCGGTGAGGAAGTACGTCGTCGCGTGGCCGCGGGCGCACTCGGAGTTGAACCACGACGTGTGGCCGTAGGTGTCACTGACCAGCAGGCGGCTGCCGCGGATCTGGTGGTGCAGGCTGACGGCCTGGTCGAGTGGCGTGGCCGGGTCGTGGGTGTTGTTGAGGATCAGCACGCCCGGTACGTCGGAGATCGGCGTCGGCTTCCACGGGTTGGTCGGTGGGATCGGCCAGCCGGAGCACGAAGCTGCCATCACCCAGCCCTCGACCGCGGCGCCGACGCGCGGAGCGACCGCGCGAGCCAGCGCGAGGCGTGCGCGCACGTCGGCGTACCCGCGGAACTCGCCGGGGAAGTCCATGCACGACACCGCCGTGTACGCCGACTCCGGGTACCCGACGTAGCTGCCGCCGACGAATCCCGACCCGTCACCCTGCGACGCCTTCGCCAGCGCGGACGTGAAGGCACTCCACGGACCGGCCTGGTCACCGAGCGTCGGGAGGAACATCGGCAGCGCCATCCGGATCTGGTCGCCGTTCACCCCGCCGGTCAGCGGCCGGCGATCGGCCTTGCGCACCACCGCGTCGTACACCTTCCCGACGTCCTTGCCGTGCAGCGCGCACTCCGGCGTCGCGGCGCACCACGCCGCGAGCCGGTCGAACCCGCGTTCCATCTCGCGCGCCTCGCTGAGCACGAACCGGGTCGATCCCTGCGCGTGGTCGACGATCCCGTCGAGCACCATCCGGTCGACCCGCCGCGGGAAGAGCTGCGCGTACGTCGTCCCCAGGTACGACCCGTACGACGGCCCGAAGTAGCTCAGCTTCTCGACGCCGAGCGCGGCGCGGATCGCATCGAGGTCGCGGGCCGCGGTCCGGGTGTCGAGGTGGCGCATCAGCTCGCCGTTCTTGGCCAGGCAGGCCTTTCCGAGCTCGCGGCTGGCCGCCACCATCGCGTCGTACTGGTGCTTCGTCCGCGGGAACACCGGTACGCCGGGCCGCAGCACCGGACCGCAGTCGAGCTGACTCGATTGACCCGTTCCGCGCGGGTCGAAGCTGACCACATCGAACCGCTTCAGCAGCTCCGGGCCGAACAGGTCGGCACCGAGGCCGGCCTCCAGGATCGAAGCGCCGGCCCCGCCCGGGCCGCCCGGGTTGAAGGTCAGGACCCCGAGCTTGTGCGCCTGGTCGCTCGCCGGGATCCGGGCGACGAACAGCTCGGTCGTCCCCTTGCGGGGATTCGCGTGGTCGAGCGGCACCGTCAGCCGCGCACACTCGATCGTCGGCCCTTGGTCACAGGGCTTCCAGTCGAGTGGCGCGGCGGCGGCAGCCGGTACGGCGGGCAGCAGGCCCGCTCCGATCAGGCCCAGCGCCAGCAGTCCCTTGAGCATCATGGCGACCAAGCTACGAACCCGGCGGGTCGTCGGCCAGGCGTGGAACGATCAACCCCACGAAGTGAACCCCGGCACTCCGGTCAGTGGGCGGGGGCGAAGTCCAGGAAGCCGATCACCGCGCGGATCCGGCCGTCCGGGGCGACCGTCACCACATCGGTGCCTCCGGCAACGGCCGGCTGGCCCTCGGCGGCCAGTTCCCAGCTCCAGCGCAGGTGGTCGTGGTGCTCGTCGACCGTGCCGGTGACCGTGAAGCGCAGGCCGGGGAACATCCCGTGCGCGGTGCCGACGATCGCGCTCAGCTCGTCGTACCCGGTGGCGGCGAAGCTCGGGTCGACGAAGGTGCCGTCGGGCGCCCAGGTCTTCTCGATCAGCCGGGCCCGCTGCTCGGCGTCGGTCTCGTTCCAGATGGCGAAGTACTGCTCGGCCAGGGTCATCGTGTCCTCCTCAGGATCGGTTGACCAGAACCCTGCCGCCGCGGACCACGATCCGGCCATGACGTCGGAGGTCATGCCGGTGATCACCTGGCCGGTTACCGTCGGGGCATGACGATGATCGCCGAGGAGACCTTCCAACGGCCGGTGGGCGAGTTGCTGCGCGGCTGGCGCGAGCGGCGGCGGCTCAGTCAGCTCGATCTGGCCAACCAGGTCGACGTGTCGACGCGCCACGTCAGCTTCGTCGAGAACGGCCGGTCCAAGCCGAGTCGCGAGATGGTGCTGCGGCTGGCCGAGCATCTCGACGTACCGCTGCGCGACCGCAACCAGCTCCTGCTCGCCGGCGGCTACGCCCCGATCTACAGCGAGGCCTCGCTGCACTCGCCGGCCATGCTGGCGATCCGCCGGACGCTGCGCCGGTTGCTCGAGGCCCACGCGCCGTTCCCGGCACTGGTCGTCGACCGCTGGTGGAACATCGTCGAGTCCAACGCCGCCGCCGCGCTGTTCACCGAGGACGTCGCGCCCGAGTTGCTCTCGGCACCGATCAACGCGCTCCGGCTCACCCTGCACCCCGACGCCCTCGGCGGCCGGATCACCAACCTGGCCGAGATCCGAGCGAGCGCGCTCGGCACGCTGCACCGCCAGATCGCGAGCACCGCCGATCCCGAGCTCCAGGACCTGTACGACGAACTGCGCGGGTACGACGTACCGGGCGGCGAGCGGACCCCGCCCGGGCCGACGCCGGAGGTCGTCGTACCGATGAGGCTGCGGCGCGGAGATCGCGAGCTGTCGTTGCTGACCACGATCGCGACGTTCGGCACGCCGTTGGACGTGACCGTCTCGGAGCTGATGATCGAGCAGTTCTTCCCCGCCGACGACGCGACGGCCGAATACCTGAAGGAGCTTTTCTGATGCTGCCCGACCAACGACTTGGCGACCCGGTCGAACTCCCGCTGGCCTGGTTGGACTTCTACCGCGAGACCGTACGGCGCAAGCTCGACGGCCTGTCCGACGAGGAACTGCGGACGAGCCAACTGCCGTCGGGGTGGACGCCGTTGGAGCTGCTCAAGCATCTGGTGTTCATGGAACGGCGATGGCTTCGCTGGGGGTTCACGGCGGAGCAGGTCGAGCGGCCGTGGGGTGACAGCGACGCCGAGGAACGCTGGCAGCTCGAGGAGGGCGACACGCTCGAAGGCTTGCTGGTCGCGTTGCGGGAAGGCGGCGAGCGGACCCGGGAGATCGTCGCTCGAGCCGTGAAGGCCGAGGCGGCCGCTGTTCAGGGCGTCGGTGTGGTCGGCGTCGGTGCGCTCGGGATGCGCGCCAAGGAGGGCGGGCGGTTCGGGGCCGAGGACGTGAAGCCGACGCTCGGGTGGATCTTGTTCCACGTGCTGCAGGAGTACGCGCGGCACACCGGCCAGCTGGACGTCGTACGGGAGCTGACGGACGGAACCACCGGCGAGTAGGACCCCCGAGGCCCCACTCGCCGGTGGGGGCCGCAGCTGATCTCGGTGTTCATCAGCTGCGGCCGCTGCAGATCACGCGTTTTCGGGTCGCGGATCTGAAGAGATACCCCACCGTCGGCCGACCCGTTCCGCCCGCGGGCCGGCCGACGGCGTCATCGGTGTGAAGGGGAGGGTCGACTACCGATGAGTCGGCAGCCCGGTGGGCTGCTCGGTGGGCAGGGGAGGAAGGCTCGGCAGCGACGGCTTGGCCGTCGGCAGCGGGAGGGAAGGCTTGCCCGGCAGGGATGGCTTCGCGGTCGGGACGGTCACCGTCGGCAGCGACGGCTTGCCCGGCAACGAAGGCTTCGCGGTCGGCAGGGACGGCTTGCCCGGTACCGAGGGCAGCGTCGTCGGCACGTTCACCGGCGGCGCGGTCGGCACGTGGTCGGTCACGCACGACGGGAGCGTGGGCTTGCCCGGCAGGGACGGCTTGGCGGTCGGCAGCGACGGCTTGCCCGGCAGGGAGGGCTTCCCCGGCAGCGAGGGCTTACCGGTCGGCACCGGGACCGAGGGCAGCGACGGCTTGCCCGGCAGTGACGGCTTGCCCGGCAGCGAAGGCTTCGTGGTCGGCACCGGCGGCAGGCTCGGCTTGCCCGGGAGGTTCGGCAGCGACGGCTTGCCCGTGGGCAGCGCGGTCGGCAGGGCCGGCTTGCCCGGGAGCGAAGGCTTCGTGGTCGGCAGCGAAGGCTTGCCCGGCAGCGAAGGCTTTCCGGTCGGCACGGGAACCGACGGCAGCGACGGCTTGCCCTTCGGCAGCTTGCCTTCCACCGTCACCTCGACCGACGCCTCGATCCTGGGCTTGCCCGGGACCTTGGGCAGGCACGTCGGGTCGACCGACGGCACCGCGGTCGGCGTACCGGCCGGGAGCTCGACGGGGACCGGCGGCTTGTCGCCACCGGCGAGCAGGTTGCGGACGTCCGACGGTCCGCCGATCGCGGCGGACACCGTTGCGACGCTGCCGGCGAGCGCGGTGACGCCCGCCGCGGCCAGTCCCCGGCGGAGCCAGGCCAGGCGCCGGCCCCGGCGCATCAGGTCGGCCGGGTCGGGCTGCCACGGCTCCAGGTCGTACTCGAGCGCGCTGCGCACCCGCTGCTCGTCGCTCATCTTGTTCCTCCAACTACTCCGGATTCGATCAGGTCGGGTGCCAGACGCAGCTTGGCCAGCGCCCGGGAGGCCGTGCTCTTCACGGTCCCGGCGGCCATGCCGAGAAGCTCGGCGGTCTCCGCTTCGGAGAGGTCCTGCGAGTACCGCAGGGCGACCACGGTCCGCTCGCGCACTGTCAGCCCACCGAGAGCTGACAGCACGGCTTCACGGGTCTGCACCTCACCGGCGAAGTCCGCCACCGACCGGTCGTCCCAGTCGTTGTCCACCGGGTCGCTGGGCACTTCGTTGGACCAGCGCCGGCGAGCCTGCGAGAGGAACCGGTTGACCAGCACCCGACGGACGTAGCGCAGCCGGTCGCCGTCCAGCCGGTGCCACTTCGGGTAGGACCGCATCAGTGCCTGCTGCACGAGATCCTCCGCGGTGTGGCGATCACCGCACAGCATCTCCGCGAACCGCAGCAACGGCGTCGACTGCGCCTGCACGAACCGCTCGAAGTCGGCGTCCGCGGCCCGGGTCATCGATTCTCCTCAGCCTCTGTCACACCGGTCCAAACCCACTGGGTGACCGGTTGGGTTCTGTCCGTTCCGGAATTACTTCGAAGAAATTTATTCACGCGCTATGCAAGGACAGTGTTTGTTTGTCACGATCGGTGCGCCGGGTGTCGCACCCGGTGACAGCGTCCTCACCGCCCCGGAGGTACCGCCATGCGTATCACCCGAAGGTCCGCGGCCGCACTGTGCGTCGCCGCCGCCCTGTCCGCAGCACCCTTGGCCGCCGCCGTCCTGCCCAGTACGGCGGCCGGCACCGACCCGATCGGCGTCACCGCCCGCCCGGCCGAAGGCTCCACCAACGTGACCGTCGACGGCAGCCGGATCATCCTCGGCGACGCGCCGGTCCGGATGGGCTCGGCCGAGATCAAGCAGCGCTCCGGCATCGGCAACCTCGACCCGGTCCGCTTCCCCGCCGCCACCTCGGCGGTCGTCGTCGACTACACCACCGGTACGCCGGACGGCTCGACCGCGGAGGTCGACGTACGGGCTCTCGTCAAGGACCGGTGGTCCGAGTGGACGCCGGCGAAGGCCGGTACGCCGACCGCGCTGCCCGGCGTCAGCGACCAGGTCCAGCTGCGCATCATCGTCAGCGCACCGCCCACCGGCGCCAAGCCGTGGGTCGGCGACGTCCGCGTCCAGCCGACCGACAAGGCCGCGACCAGCGGCATGACGATCCAGGCCGCGCCGCTGAAGTCGCGGGTCTTCGCCACCCGCGAAGGCCTGGTCGGCGGGACCACGGCCAACGGTCACGTGATCGTCAACCGCGACCACTTCGTCGCCCTGCCGTCGCGCCGCGGCCTGGCGAACAACGGCTCGGGCAACTACTCGGTCAAGGTCTGTACGACGACCGGCACGATCCGCTGCGCGTTCGAACCGGTCTGGGACGTCGGCCCGTGGAACACCAAGGACGACTACTGGAACCCGAGCGCCACCCGCGAGATGTGGAAGGACCTCCCGCAGGGCCGGCCGGAAGCGCAGGCGGCGTACCAGAACGGGTACAACGGCGGGAAGGACCAGTTCGGCCGGACCGTCGCCAACCCGGCCGGGATCGACCTGGCCGACGGGACCTTCTGGGACGCGCTCGCGCTGACCAACAACGCCTGGGTCGACACCACTTACCTGTGGACCGGTGACGGCGGCCGCGGCACGGTCTCGATCTCGTCCGGCTACCTGAACGTCCGCAGTACGGCGAGCTCGAGCGGCGCGATCGTCGGCATGGCCGGCAAGTCCGCGCAAGTCACCGTGGAGTGCCAGGTCACCGGCCAGAGCGTGAGCGGCTCGCAGGGCACCTCGAACATCTGGCTGCGCGTCCACCCCGGCATGTACGTCGCGAAGGCGTGGATCGCCGCCGGTTCCTTCGGCAGCTGCTGACCGGCCGCGTCCCGGAGAGCCTCGGGCGGGACTCTCCGGGACGCGGTTCGGCTACTTCGCGAGCGGGTCGCCCTTGGCGTCGCCGAACCGGACCAGCAGCCGGCCGTTGGCGTCGTAGACGAAGACCGACGCCTGCGTCCCGGGCTTCACGTCGTCGGAGGTCAGCCGGGCCGAAGACTCGACCCAGCCCGGGATCCCGGCCAGCCGGTACACCTTTGCGTACCAGGCCTTCTGGCCACGCGTGTAGACGACGGTGCTGACCCGGTCGTTCTTGAACACCGAGCTGTGCACCGCTCCGGAGCTCTGGATGCCGGGCGACGTCCCGTCCCCCAGGTTCGCGTTGCCGACCGTCCGGCGCCACCCGAACGGCTCGTACGCCGGTTCGCCCGGCACGCGGCTGATCACGGCCCACTGCGTGCCCTTCGTGGCGAAGAACAGGTGGTCCCCCAGCGACACCTCCCGTCCCGGGGCGAGCGTGCCGACCTCGGTGCGGGTGTTCTGGAACACGAACTTGCTTGCCTTAGGCACCTTCTTGGTCGCGGGCGGTCGGGTGGCGACCGGAGCGGCCTGGGCGCCCACGGCAACGGTCTGCGGATCCGCGACCGCGGGACCGCCCTTGCCGGTCAGGGCCGCCGTACCGGCGATCACTCCGGCGACCGCGATCGCGGCGACGCCGGTCGTGACCAGTCCCCTCCGCACACTGCTTGTCTCCACTGCTGCCTCCACAAAGAATCTGGCGATGCTGTCTCGGGCTGAAGGACGCATCCCGGCCCGAAAGCGTTCTTCACCGGACCAGTGGTGGTTGCCCTCCGCCCGGGAACTGGGCGATCAGCGTCCCGTCGGCGGCGTACGCGAAGACCGAGACCTGACCGCCGGGCTCCTCCGCGGTCGTCAGATCGGCCCACACGGCCACCCAGCCGGGAATCGTGGCGAGGCGGTTCACCTTGCCGTACCAGGCTTCCCGGCCGCGGGTGTAGACGACGGTGCTCACCCGGCTGCTGCGGAACACCGAGCTGCTGACGCCTCCCGCGCTCTGGATGCCCATCGCCGTACCGTCGCCGAGGTTCGTGTTGCCGACCGTGCGGCGCCAGCCGAACGGCTCGTACGCCGGTTCGCCCGGCACGCGGCTGATCACGGCCCACTGCGTGCCCTTCGTGGCGAAGGACAGGTGCTCGGCCATCGGCACCTCGCCCTTGGCCGGCACCGTCCCGATCGGCGGCCGCGTGTTGCGGAAGGTGAACCGAGCCGACGGAGTGAGCACCGGAGGCGGCGGCGTACTGGCCACTGCCGGTGGTCCGATCGGCACCTCATGGGTCTGGTTGCCACCCAGTACGACGCCCGCCCCGGCGGCCACCGCGACCGCGAAGGAGGCGACGGCTCCGGCTCCGACCATCCGCGCCCGTCGACGCCGGCGGGCGCCCGAGATCACCGTCGCCGGGTCGAGGGGGTCCGAACGTCCGGGCTCGGACCTCAGCAGGGTGATCAGCTCGTCGTCGTTCATCTGCCTTCTCCTACGTAGCTGCCGCTCAGGTGCGGAGCCGCTCGCAACTTGCGCAGCGCGCGGTTGGCCGAGCTCTTCACCGTGCCGACCGCGACCCCGAGGGTCGCCGCCGTCTGGGCCTCGGTCAGGTCCTCGACGTACCGCAGGACGATCACCGCACGCTCCCGCGCGGTCAGCGTCGCCAGGGCGGCCGAGAGCGCCATGCGGCGGTCCACGTCCGCCGCCGGGTCGGCGATCGCGCGCCCGAGCCGGTGGTCGAGCTGCTGATCCAGCTCGGCGGCGTGACCACTCGGTCGCTCCCGCCAGAGCCGGCGGCGGGCCCACGAGATGTGCTGGTTGACCACCGCCTGACGGACGTAGCCGAACGGGTCACCGAGCTCGATCCGGTCCCAGCGCAGGTACGCCTTCTCCAGCGCGGTCTGCACCAGGTCCTCGGCCAGCGCGGGGTCGCCGCAGAGCATCCGCGCGATGTGCACCAACCGCGCGGATCTGGCCAGCACGAAGGCCGTGAAGTCCTCGTCCCGCCGCTCGGTCCGCCCCATACAGTCTCCTGTCCTTCCACCCTCAAGACGCCGTACGCCGGTGGAAGGTTCTGCGGGCGCCCGAAACTAGTGCGGCTGGGCGGCCCGCTGGGTGACGGTGAGCCGGGCCAGGTCCGCGGGGGCGCAGTCGGCGGCGGAGCGGACGCGGTCGCGGCCGGCGGCCTTCGCGGCGTACATCGCGCGGTCGGCACGGAACAGCAGCTCGTCGACGGTCTGGCCGTCGGACGGGAAGACCGCGACGCCGACCGAGACGGTCAGGTGGAAGGTGTCCGGGTCGAGCTGCGGGTCGTCCAGTACGCCGGCGCACATCGCGGCCAGCGGGCTGGCGGCGACCGCCGTCCGCAGCCGGTCGGCCGTCACCAGGGCGTCGGCCAGGTCGGTGTCCGGCAGGGCGATCACGAACTCCTCGCCGCCGAACCGCCCGATCACGTCCTTGGCCCGGATCGCGCTGCGCAGGATCGTGGCGACCGCCCGCAGCGCCTCGTCGCCGACCAGGTGCCCGTGCCGGTCGTTCACCTGCTTGAAGTGGTCGATGTCGATCAGCAGCACCGCCATCGGCTCGCGCTGGGTCCGCGACGTGCGCAGCATCTCCTCGGTGCGCCGCCGCCACCAGTCGACCCGGCCGAGGCTGGTCTTCGGGTCGGTCTGCGCCTCGGACTCGAGCTGCGCGAACAGCAGCGCGCGCTGGGCGGTCAGCGAGATCGGGATCGCCAGGAACGCGAACCACGGGCTGACCAGCGCCGCCGCCGCGAGCAGGCAGCCGAGCGTGGCCGCGGTCGCGTCCACGCACAGCGAGTCCTTGTCGCCGATCGCGTCCTGCCGGCTGCTGCCCGGCACGATCAGCACGATCGCCAGGCCGCACAGCACGGTGTCGGTCGCGACGTATGCAAAGGCGGCGAGCGTCATCGCGACGACCAGACCGAGCGACGAGTCGCCGACCACGTCGCGGGCCGCGGCGAAGGCGGCGTCGGCCGCGCCGACGCCGAGCACGCAGACCGCCGTACTGAAGGTCCACCGGTACGGGATGCACTTGCCGGCCCGGATCCGCCACCAGATCCGCAGCAGGACGGCGACCAGGATCGCCAGCGCGGGGTGCAGCACGAGCGCGGCCGCGATCATCCAGGCCGGGGCCAGGTCCTTGTGCAGCGCGCCGCCGGACTTGCGCCGGTTCTCCACCCGGCGGGCGCCCTCGACCGAGACCAGCGCCGACACCGTCAGCGCGAGAACCAGGTCCAGGCCGTGCCAGGACGGCAGCTCGGTGAACGAGCGCACGCCGTACCCGACCGCGAGGAGGTCGACCAGGGCAACCAGACCGAACGCCGGGACCGTCAGGGTCCAGAGCGCCCAGTTCCGTACCGATCGCCTACTCTGCGCAACCATCACTTCTCACAGTACGACGAGTGACGGTTCCGTCCCAATCGGCAACGGCGTGCTGCGCGTAAGGATTTGATCAACTATCGAATGGCCTTTCCAGCAGGACGGAAAGGCCGTCCGCTCAGCGCTTGCGGCGGGCCGCCCCGAACAGCCCGCGGATGATCTCCCGCCCGGCCGACCGCGCGAACTGCTTGAACGCCGACGAGCCGACGACCTGCTCGACCATCGACTTCTCCTGCTTCTGCGCCCGCGGCCTCGGCTGCTCCGGCGCCGGCTGGGCCTTCGCCTCGGCCTCGGCCTGCTCGGCGCCGGCCTGCACCTTCGCGGCCAGCTTCTCGTACGCCGACTCGCGGTCGATCACCGCGGAGTACTTGGCGTTGTTCGGCGACGCCGCGACGGCCGCGGACAGCTGCTCGGCCGAGGCCGGGGCCATCAGCGACTGCGGCGCCCGCAGCCGGGTCCAGGCGACCGGCGTCGGCGCGCCCTTCTCGTTCATCACGGTCACGACCGCCTCGCCGATGCCGAGCTGGGTGAGCACCTCGGCCAGCTCGTACGACGAGTTCGGGAACGTCGACACGGTCGCCTTCAGCGCCTTCGCGTCGTTCGGGGTGTGCGCGCGCAGCTGGTGCTGGACCCGGGAACCGAGTTGCGCCAGGACGTCGTCCGGCACGTCCTTCGGGGTCTGGGTGACGAAGAAGACGCCGACACCCTTCGAGCGGATCAGCCGCACGGTCTGCGCGATCGAGTCCAGGAACGCCTTCGACGCGTCGTTGAACAGCAGGTGCGCCTCGTCGAAGAAGAACACCAGCTTCGGCTGGTCCACGTCGCCGACCTCGGGCAGGTCGTGGAACAGGTCGGCCAGCAGCCACATCAGGAAGGTCGAGAACAGCGCCGGCCGGTCCTGCAGGTTCGGCAGCTCGAGCAGCGAGACGACGCCCTTGCCGTCGCGCTGCTGCAGCAGGTCGGCGGTGTCGAACTCCGGCTCGCCGAAGAACGCCTCGGCGCCCTGGTCGGCGAACCCGATCAGCGAGCGCAGGATGACGCCCGCGGTCGCCGCGGACAGCCCGCCGAGCTCCTTCAGGTCGCCCTTGCCCTCGTCGCTGGTCAGATGCGTGATGACCGCGCGCAGGTCCTTCAGGTCCAGCAGCGTCAGGCCCTGCTTGTCGGCGTAGTGGAAGATCAGCCCGAGCGAGGACTCCTGGACGTCGTTCAGCCCGAGCACCTTCGACAGCAGGACCGGCCCGAACGACGTGATGGTGGCCCGGATCGGAACGCCCGAGCCCTGGCCGCCGAGCGCGTAGAACTCGGTCGGGAACCCGGTCGCCGTCCACTCCTGGCCGATCGTCTTGGTCCGGGCCAGCAGCTTCTCGCTGCTCTCACCGGGCTGCGACACGCCGGACAGATCGCCCTTGATGTCGGCGGCGAACACCGCCACGCCGGCCGCGGACAGCTGCTCGGCCATCAGCTGCAGGGTCTTGGTCTTGCCGGTACCGGTCGCGCCGGCCACCAGGCCGTGCCGGTTCACCATCGACAGCGGGATGCGGACCGCGGCCTCCGGGTCCGGCGTACCGTCGACCAGCAGCGCCCCCAGCTCGATCGCGGGCCCCTCGAACGCGTACCCCTGCTTCACGGTCTCCACGACGTCCGGTGTCTCGGCCATCTCAACGCTGCCTTTCGCGCGACGGAACTACCCCTGCGCTCGGCATGCTAGTGCCCCGGCTGCGCGGTTGGGTGAACCTCGGAGCCGGGGCACGAGCGGGTGTCAGCGGACGACGACGACCTTGGTCGAGGTGGTGGTGAAGTTCCAGATCGCGTCCGACATCGACTTCTGCACCCGGATGCAGCCGTGCGAGGCCTTCTTGTTGGTGCCGAGCAGCCAGTCGCCGTGGATCTGCGCGCCGTTGCTCTTGTACGTCGGGATCTGGTGGAAGCCGATCCCGCACGGCGCGAACCGGACGAAGTTGTTCAGGTAGAGGCTGGCCCCGTCGGTGTTCCTCTTGATCCGGGCCGCCCGCCCGCACTTGGAGCCGGTCGAGTAGGTGCCGGGCTTGAGGTAGCTCGGGTTGTCGATGATGCCGCCCTGCCGGACGACTTTGCCCTTGGCATCGATCAGCCACAGGTAGTTCTGGCCCTGGCTGATCACGATCCGCTTGCCGCCGCCGCTGGCGGGGACCGCCCGGACGTCGCAGCGCTTGCCCGACGCGGCCATCACCCTGCTGTACGTCGTACCGGCCAGCGAGCCGTTCTGGGTCATCTTGTTGGCGGCCTGGAACCGGATGGTGGCAGCCTGGGTCATCTGGCCGATCTTGCCGTCCACCGGCCCGGCGTAGCAGCCGAGCGCGTTCAGACGGGTCTGGGCCGCTTTGTTCTGAGCCACGGTCAGCGCGTTGGCCGGCAGCGTGGTCCCGGCGACCGCGACGACCACGGTGGCCGCCCCCGCAGCCAGTTTGGTCAGTACCTTCATCTCTACCCCCTGATAGATCCCTGTGCACTGTGGACGTTCCCCAGGGCGGAAAGGTTGAGTCTTGGTATCGACCTTTTGCGGTGACATTCCCGACCTCTCCCGAGACCTCCTGCCCCGCTAGACTTCGGTGGGTGATCTTCAAGCGCGTCGGCGAGGAACGGCCGTACCCCGATCACGGGTACAAGGCCAAGGACTGGTCCGTGCTGCCTCCACGGCAGATACGGCTCGACGAGCTGGTCACCACGAAGGGCACCCTGGACCTGAACGCACTGCTCGACGAGGACTCCACCTTCTACGGTGACCTCTTCGCGCACGTCGTGGAGTACAAGGGCGAGCTCTACCTGGAGGACGGACTGCACCGCGCCCTGCGCGCGGCCCTGCAGCAGCGTCTGGTCCTGCACGCCCGGGTCCTGGTCGTGAGCTAGATGACTGCCCTCCACCCGCAGCCGAGGCCGCACGCGCGACTGCACTGGCGGACGCCGATCACCATGGTCGTGCTGCTGACGATCCTGGTCGGCGGCTTCTGGTGGGGCTGGAACTCGCTGACCGACTCCAGCGCGGAGCCGAACTGCGTCGAGCAGAAGCTCGAGAACAACCGGCTGGTCCCCAAGCAGGTCGTGCTGAACATCTACAACGGCGGCGCCCGGGCCGGCAGCGCCGCCCGGCTCGGCGAGGACCTGAAGAAGCGCGGCTTCAACATCGGCAAGATCGCCAACGAGCCGAACGGCGACAAGATCGACGTGGTCGAGGTCCGCGGCGCCACCACCGACGGACCCGAGGTCAAGCTCGCCCTCGGCCAGCTCAACCAGAAGGCCACCACCAAGGCCGACGCCCGCCCCGACCACACCGTCGACATCGTCCTCGGCAGCGGCTTCACCAAGCTCAACACCAAGGGCGTCCCGAGCATCGCCGTACCGGCGGACACGGTCGTCTGCCTCCCGGTCGTCCGCCCGTCCCAGGCCATCCCCTCCGGCCAGAACCCGAACTGACCCGCACCGGCCGCTGCCTCAGCAGCAGCGGCCGCTTCTGTTTCAGTCCAGGAGTTCGACGTAGCCGTCGGTGCCGTGGACTCGGATGCGTTGGCCGTCCCGGATCGCGCGGGTGGCGTTGGGGACGCCGACGACGGCGGGGAGGCCGTACTCGCGGGCGATCACCGCGCCGTGGGTCATCAGGCCGCCGACCTCGGTGACCAGGCCGGCGATGCCGACGAACAGGGGTGACCAGCTGGGGTCGGTGAAGGCGGTGACGAGGATGTCGCCGGCTTCGAGGTCGGCCTTGGCGAGGTCGAGGATGACGCGGGCGCGGCCCTCGACGGTCCCGTTGGAGACCGCGAGGCCGGTCAGGGCACCGGCCGGTACGTCGTCGCGCCGGTACGCCCCGTTGATCGCTTCGCCGTCCGAGGTGAGCAGCCGGGGCGGCGTCAGCCCCTCGTACGTCCGGAAGTCCTCCTTGCGCTCAGCGAGAAGCCGCTCGTCCACCTGCTTCGTCCGTACGACGTCGTGCAGCTCCTGGAACGTCAGGCAGTAGATGTCCTCCCGGTCCCGCAGCACCCCGGCCTCGACCAGGCGGTCGGCCTCGGCGAGCAGCGCCTGCTTGTAGACGAAGTACCGGCCGATGATCACGTACTTCGGGTACTCCCGGTACCCGATGAAGATCCGGACCCGGTCGATCATCCGCTTGGTCTCGGCGACCTTCTGCTCACCGTCCGGCAGGGCGCGCAGCCGCTCCAGGACCTCCTGCTCCTTCCGCAGCGCCTTCTGCCGCCCCTCCTCGAAGCGCCGGTCGGCGGCGCCCGGCTCGAAGAGCTTCACGTTGTCGAGGATCAGCGGCACGAGCGTGCTCGGCCGCTCACTCCAGCGCGGCCGGGTGATGTCGATCTCGCCGACACAGCGCATCCCGTACCGGTCGAGGTAGGCCTGGACGGCGTCGCGCGCCTCGATCCCGCCCGCAACCTTCGGCAGTTCGTCCAGGAAGTCGTCCCCGGCCTTCTGCAGGAACGCCACCACCTCCGGGTACGGGCGGATCACGTCGGCCACACCGAGCAGGTCCAATCCCATCTCCGAGCTGATGTTGTCCGGCGCGGACAGCGTCAGGGTGTCGGCCGCGTTCTTCTCGCCCAGCCACTCCAGCAGGTGGTCGTTGAGCCACCAGGTCGCCTCGTGACTGGCCATGATCGCCTGCATGCTGAGCGGGTCGCCGAGCACCCGCTTGTGCTCGGCGAAAGCCTCGATCAGGAAGTCGAACAGCTCCGGCCCGGTCTTCCCCGCGATCCCCTCGACCAGGGCCGCCTGGGCGGTCCGGCTGCGCTCGATCAGCTCGGTGACGACCGCCGGGTCGTTCTCGAGCTCGCCGGACGCGCGCCGGGCCGGCGGCCCGCCGGCCACCGGAGCCGCAGCCGCCGGTGCGGGAAGAAAGCCGCGGTCGAGCACCGTGTCCAGCGCGTCCCGGGTCAGCGGATCACCCTTGCCGATCAGGTCCAGGAAGGCGGCGCGGGCCGGCGACGTCAGCTGCGGGGTGCTGTCGACGAAAAGCCGCCCACCGGCCTCGAACATCGTCGCCATCGCGGTCAGCTGCCACGTGGACCAGCCCAGCGGCTTCATCGCGTCGGTCATCATCTGCTGGTGGCCGACGGACAGGAAGACGTGGTTCGCCTGGTCGCCGGTCTCCGGGACCGGGAACAGCGTGGTGATCGGCCGGCTCTGCACGATCTGGAAGTCGTCGTCGACCAGGCACCACTCGATGTCCTGCGGGCGCCCGAAGTGCGCCTCGATCCGCCGTCCGAGCTCGACGAGCCGGACGACCTGCGCGTCCGTCAGCGCCGGCAGCTCCTGCTGCCCGGCGTCGACGGCCACCTCCTCGGTCCCGCCCGCGGGCAGTGCCTGGATGGCGAG
This sequence comes from Kribbella lupini, assembly GCF_039529595.1. Taxonomy (NCBI): domain Bacteria; kingdom Bacillati; phylum Actinomycetota; class Actinomycetes; order Propionibacteriales; family Kribbellaceae; genus Kribbella; species Kribbella lupini. Next base: position 1,851,645 of record NZ_BAAANC010000002.1, read on the forward strand.
CTGCTTGGCGGCGATCGTCTTGGCGACGACCTCGCCGTCGCGGACCGTGAAGACGTCCGGGTTCACCAGCCCGGAGACCAGCGCCTCGCCGAGCCCGAAGCCCGCGTCCACGGTGGCGACCTTCCGGTTGCCCGTGACGGGGTCGGCCGTGAACATGATCCCGGCGGCCTGCGAGAACACCATCTGCTGAACGACGACGGCCATGTGCACCGCCCGGTGGTCGATCCCGTTCCGCTGCCGGTACGTGACCGCCCGCTCGGTGAACAGCGAGGCCCAGCACCGACTCACGTGCTCGAGGACCGCATGCGCGCCCACTACGTTCAGGTACGTGTCCTGCTGACCCGCGAAGGACGCGGTCGGCAGGTCTTCCGCCGTAGCACTCGACCGTACGGCGTACGCCGTCCCTTCGACCACGAACCGGGTGATCGCCGCCGCGATCTCGTCCGGCAGAGCGATCCCTTCGATCGCCTGCCGGATCTCCGCGCTCAGCGTGCGGATCCCGTCCCGGTCGTCCGCGGCCAGCCGCGCCAGCTCGTCGAGCCGGGAGTCCACAGCTCCCGCCACGACCCGCTGAAAGGCCTCCGTCGTCACGCAGAACCCGGCCGGCACCCGCACGCCGTCGAGCCGCGCCAGCGCACCCAGGTTCGCGCCCTTCCCTCCCACCACAGCGCCCTGCGACTCGTCGACCTCGTGAAGTTCCAGCACGTACTGCCCGCTCAAAGCGATACCTCCGGGGTAACAGGTTGTGACGTCGGCCGCCGATTCTCCGCCATCACCGGGGCCTTGCGGCAAGCCCGGGGGTGCGCTATAACCTGTAAATGCAGGGAGACCGGGTCTCCCTGTTTTTTGTTGCCTTCTCCACCTGTTCCCGACCGCTACACCTGTTCGCGGCCGCGTTCGCCGAACCAGCCGGCCAGGCGGCCCGCGCGGGACACCGCCCGCAGGCGGCGGATCGTCTTCTCGCGCAATGGGCTGGGCGTGACGACGAGCAGCGCGTCGCCGGCCCGCAGCACGGTCCGGCGGTCGGGCACGAAGGCCTGCTTCGCGCGGATGACCAGCGAGATCGACACCCCCGCGGGCAGGCGGAGCTCGCCGATCTCGACGCCGGCCAGCTTCGACTCGCTCGGGATCTGGACCTGCAGCATGTCGGCGCCCAGCGACTCCAGCGGCGCGACGTCGATGTCGACCTCGTGCGCCGCGTTGTCGTCGAGTACGCCGAGCCGCTTGGCCAGCCAGGGCAGCGACGGCCCTTGGAGCAGCGTGAACAGCAGGACCAGCACGAACACGACGTCGAAGACCCGGTCGGCCTCGGGGACGTGCTCGGCGAGCGGGATCGTCGCCAGGACGATCGGTACGGCGCCGCGCAGCCCCGCCCAGGCGATGAAGGTCTGCTCCTTCCACGGCATCCGGAACGGCGTCGTCGACAGCGCGACCGCGGCGAACCGGCCGACCACCGTCACCGCGATCCCGATCACCAGCGCGACCACGACGTCCTCCAGCCCGATCCGCCCCGGCGAGGCGAGCAGGCCGAGCATCACGAACAGCCCGATCTGCGCCAGCCAGGCGATCCCGTCGACGAACGACTTGGTCGCGATCCGGTGCGGCAGCTCGGCGCGGCCGAGGATCAGGCTGGTCACGTAGACGGCCGCGAAGCCCGACACGTGCAGCAGCACCGTGCCCCCGGCGTACGAGATGAAGGCGAGGGAGACGATTGCCAGCGGGTACAGACCGGCCGATCCGAGCGCGACCCGGCGAAGCAGGCCGACGCTCACCCAGCCGACCAGGAAGCCGAACAGTGCCCCGATCACCAGCTCGTAGAGCACCAGCCCGGCGAAGTACGGCAGGCCGTGCTCGCCGATCGACCCCGTGCTGACGATGGTGACGAGCAGCACGGTCGGCGCGTCGTTGAGTCCGGACTCGGCCTCCAGCGCGCCGCGCAGCCGCGGCCGGATCGGCACCTTGCGCAGGACCGAGAAGACCGCCGCCGCGTCCGTGGGTGACGTCACGGCTCCGAGCAGTACGGCGAGCTGCCAGTCCACGCCGAGCACGAAGTGGGCCACACAGGCGACCACCGACACCGAGACCGCGACCCCGAGCGTCGCCAGGACGACGCCGAGCGGCATCACCGGGCGGACCTCGTTCCACCGGGTGGTCAGGCCGCCCTCGGTCAGGATGATCACCAGCGCGGCGAACCCGAGCGCGTGCGCGAGCTCGGCGTCCTCGAACTGGATCCCGGCACCGGACTCACCCAGCAGCAGCCCCATGCCGAGGTAGATCAGCAGCGAGGGCAGCCCGAGCCGGCCGGACAGCCGCACGGCGACGACCGCCACCAGCAGCACCGCGGCGCCGGCCAGCAGGATCCGGTCGAGTTCGTGCACGTCCACAGGCTCGGCCCCTCAGGGTCGGGGGCTGCAGCTTAATCGACCCCTGCCACCGGCAACGAATCATCTCGCGCGACGAAAAACGAGGACCCTGACGCATCACACAGCATCAGGGTCCTCGGCGTTACTACCACCCGGAGGTGGTTGGCGGTGGCGGAGGGATTTGAACCCTCGGAAGGGGGGTACCCTTCACGCGCTTTCGAGGCGCGCTCCTTCGGCCGCTCGGACACGCCACCGCCGAGGAGGCTATCAAAACCTGTGCCCGATGAAGAAATCGCGGAGCCGGGCACCCGCTTCGTCGGCCATCACGCCGCCGATCACCTCGGGCCGGTGGTTGAGCCGGCGGTCCCGGACGACGTCCCAGAGCGACCCGACCGCGCCTGCTTTCTCGTCGTACGCCGCGAAGACGAGCCGGTCCAGCCGGGACAGCACGATCGCGCCGGCGCACATCGTGCACGGCTCCAGCGTCACCACCAGAGTGCAGCCCGTCAGCCGCCACTCGCCGACCTGCTGGGCCGCCGACCGGATCGCCAGCACCTCCGCGTGCGCGGTCGGGTCCCCGGTCGCTTCGCGCTCGTTGTGCCCGCGGCCGATCACCTCGCCGTCGGCGTTCACGACCACCGCACCGATCGGTACGTCGGCGCTGCCGCGGGCGTGCTCGGCCTCGGCCAGGGCGAGCTCCATCAGCCGGGCCCAGGCCCGGCGGGCCGGGTCAGCCAATGGCTTCGATCGCCTCGTGGAACTGGTGGGCGAATCCGAGCGCCTCGGCGATCTCCTCGAGCATCTCCTCGGGGTACAGGTCGACGTCGTCGATCAGCGCGCCGAGGTCCATCGCGCTCATCCCCAGGTCGGCGACGATCGCGAGGTCGCCGGCCGGCACCTGCTCGTCGTCGTCGTCGGCCAGCGGGATGTCCAGCTCGTCCACGACCTGCTTGGCCAGCGGCCACTCGGTCGCGGCGGTGACGTCCGACATCAGCAGCCGGGCCCGGCCGCCGTCCACCCGGACCAGCACGAAGAAGTCCTCGTCGACCGAGATCATCCCGATCACGCCCGACTCGCCCGGGTAGCGCCGCAGCGCCGACACCAGGGCGGACAGATCCGGCTCGCCCCGCAGCACCAGTGGAGTGACCGTCCAGACCCCGTCCTCGGTGTAAGCCGCGAGCGCGAAGTCGAGCTCGGTGGTCGTCATCGGCGAGGCCGTGGGATCAGACACGGGCTCATCGTCGCAGAATCAGCCGTCCGGCGGGAGGGACAGCTGATCTCGAGCCGGTATCGGTGCCTCGTCAGTTACCGTACGACGACACAGCGCGACCGCCTCACGGCCGCACGGTGAACGGCCCGAAAACACCGGTCGCACTGCTCGCGGCCTGCGGGAGCTTGGTCTTGTATCGAAGCATCACCTGGAAGGTCTCACCGGGATGGAAGAAGAGGCCCCACCGGCTGTAGAAGTACCCACTGACGGCGGTTCGGGCCGTGCCGACGAGGACCCAGGCGGACTCCCCGACCCGTCGGCCGAAGATCTCGACCACCTGGTTGCCGACCGGCCCCAAAGTGCCGTTCGCCCGGCGGTACTTCAAGGTGCCGAAGGTGGACATCGTCGAGTCCTGACGGATCGGCAGGCCGGCGGTCGGCGCGACCACGGTCCCCACGAAGTACGTCGGTGCTTGCGGCAACTGCTTGACCGTCACCGTCGTCTCCCGCCGCCACGGCGAGTTGTCCAGCCCCGCCCCGGAAACGGTGACCCGCATCCGGAAGGTCCCCGGCCGGTCGGGCTTCCAGTACCGCGCGTACGACCCGTTGGCCGCCGTGTAGCCGAAGGACAGAGTGCCTTGCCAGGCTGAGCCGTTCCAGAACTCCAGCGTCGTCCACAGTTTCCCGGGGAAGGCCGTGTCGCTCACCTTCCAGTAGTTGTTCACCGTCGCGGTCGTCGCCGCGGTCAAGTAGCTCATCGCGAGCAGCTTGTGCGCGGTGACAGGGCCCGCGTACCCCGCGGAGGTAGTGCTGGTCGCATCGGTCCTGGCCTCCACCGAGAGCGCCTGAGTCAGCCCGAGCTGTACGGCGTACCGGCCGCCGGCGGTGGGAGTGGCCGTCGCCACGACCCCCTGGTCCGAGCGGATCAGCCGAACAGTCCGGCCGGGAGCCGGTACGAGGGAACCGGTCGAGGTGTACGTCCCGACCAGGCCGGTGAACGTGGTCCTGGCCGTGCCGCTGGTTCGCGCCGGCTGCTCCAGCGTCAGCGACGTCCCGCGCAGCACGTGGAACGGAACGTTCGTCGCGGCCTCGTTGCCCGCGTGGGTCACCTTCGTAACCACCCAGTCGCCGGTCCCCGTGGCCAGCGCCGGACTGAAGTATCCGAGCCACGCCGGGTTGTTGAACCTGCCGCCTTCCAGAGTCAGCGGCAGCGTGGTCACCGCCGACCCGTCCGGCCGCTGCACGGTCACCGCGATGCCGGTGCACGAGCCCTGGGTCGCGTCGTACGCGACCTCGATCGGGATGCGGCTCACGTCGGTCAGGACCGCTTCCGCCGGGTAGCCGTTCTCTTGGACGGCCGGAGTACCGAGACACGGATCGACTGCCGCTTCGGCGTACGTCAGGGAGGCGGCGGTGACGAACACGCCCGTCGCGAAACTGACCATCCTGCGCATGGCACAACTCCTAGGACTGCACGGTGAAGGGCCCGAAAACACCCGTGGCACTGCTGGCGGCCTGCGGGAGCGCCGTCTTGTAGCGGGCCATCACCTGGAAGCTCTGGCCGACGTCGTACCCGAAGCCCCAGCGGCTGTAGAAGTAGCCGGAGACCGCGGTGCGGGCCGAGCTGACGAGCGTCCAGGACGTCTGGCCGACCGGCCGGGCGAAGATCTCGACCAACTGGTTGCCGACCGGCCCGAGCGTCCCGTCGGCCCGGCGGTACTTGAGGGTGCCGAAGGTGGACATCGTCGAGTCGCGCCAGATCGGCAGGCCGGCGGTCGGTGCGACCACCGTCCCGACGAAGTACGTCGGTACCTGCGGCAACTGTGTGACGGTCACCGTGGTCTCCCGGCTCCACGGCGAGTTGTCGATGCCGCCGCCGGAGACGCTGACCCGCAGCCGGAACGTGCCGGGCCGGTCGGGCTTCCAGTACCGCGTGTACGAGCCGTTGGCGGCGGTGTCGCCGAAGGATTACGTCGTCTCCCAGGCCGAGCCGTTCCACACGTCGAGCGTGGTGAACAGCGGTGCCGGGAAGGCCGTGCCGCTCACCTTCCACCAGTTGTTGACGGTCCCGGTCTTCGAGGCCGTCAGGTAGCTCATCGACAGTAGCTTGTGGGCGACGACCGGCGCGGTGGCCACGTCGATGTAGTCACCGGTGGCCGGCATCCTCGCGGTCAGTTCCGTGGCCTGTCGCAGCGCGAGCTGGGCCGTGTAGCGGCCGTTCGCGTCAGTCCGGGCGGTGGCCAGGACGGTCGACGAGTTCATGATCCGCAGGCTCACTCCGGACGCCGGGAGCAGGACACCTGCCGGGCTGTAGCGCCTGGCCACCCCGGTGACCACCGTCTTCGCCGCACCGCTGGTCCGCGCCGGCTGCTCGAGCGTGAGCGTCGCACCTCGCGTCACCCGGAACGACACGTTGGTGACGATCTCGTTGGCCCCGTGAGTCACCTTGGTCATCACCCACTGACCGGCGCCGGTGGCGAGCGGCACGGCGAGGAAGCCCGTCCGGGTGTCGATCGTCGGCCACTCGTTGTGGACCTTCTCGGTCAGCGGCACGACCACGCGCTGCGATCCGTCCGGCCGCTGCACGGTGATGGTCATGCCCTCACAGGAGGGGTCGGCCTCGATCTCGACCGGCACGCGCAGAGCCGCGGTGGTGAGCGTCGCCGGTTCCGGATCTCCGCCGTAGCTCTGCATCGGCTGCGCCCGCAGGCACGAGTCGTCGGCCAGGCTTCCGGCGTACGAGGTACCGGTGACTGCGACCAGAGCCGCTGCGGTGAGCGCTGCGACCAGGTGGCTGCGGCGGTTCATCGGACGACCTTCAGAGTCAGCTCGCGGCTCCACGGGCTGTTGTCCAAGAGGGGGCCGGAGGCAAGTACTCGGAGGCGGTAGGTGCCGGCCTTGGTGGGCGTCCAGTAGCGCTGGTAGGTGCCGTTGGCCGCGACGTAGTTGGCCGAGCCGGAGCCCTGCCACACCTTGCCGTCCCAGATCTGCAGCGACGACCAGAGGCGGCCGGGTACGACCGTGCCGGAGACCGTCCAGCCGGTGTTCACGCGAGCGGTCGGCGCGTACGTCAGGTAGCTCATCGCCAGCAGCTTGTGGACCGGCTGCCAGCTGTTCGACAGGGAGTGCTCGCGGTAGTCGCCGACGGCCGCGAACTGCGCGCGGACAGCACCGTTCTGCGTGAACAGAGCGCTCAGCCGGAACCGCCCGGTCGAATCCGTCGTCGCCGTGCCGAGCTGCTGCGTGCCCGCGTCGTTGGTGATCGTCACGCGGAGACCGGCCCGCGGCGCCAGAGCTCCGGTGGCGGTGTAACCCTTCGCGACCCCGGTGATCGGGGTCCGGGCCAGCCCACTGGTCCGGACCGGCGGCTCCAGCGTGAAGACATCGGCGCGGTACACCCGGAACCGGACGCTGGTGAGCAGCACGGTCGAGGCGCGGCTGACCTTGGTGACCACCCACTCCCCGGGCCCGTTGGCCAGCGGGATCACAGGTCGCCGTACTTCCAGAAAACCGGCGGTTCGGGCGCGCCGGACTCGCCGTTCTTGTCCAGCAGCAGCGTGCGGGCCATCGACCCGTCCGTCTTCTGCACCGAGATCTGCAACCCGCTGCAGTCCAGCCAGTCGCCGGCCACCCGGACACCGATCGGATGAGCGATCTCACCGGTGCTCACCTCCGCGATCTCCCCGCGAGGCAACCCCACCACCGGCGCCTTGACGCACTCGTCCCCCGCCGCCTCGGCCGGACCAGTCAGACCGACCACCCCGACCAGCAGCAACACCAGCAGCACAACTGATCGACGCATGGCCGTTCCCTCCGTCCGGTTCCCCTCATCCAGCTCGATGCGCACCGGCGCGCGAAAGTTTCAGGACACCTTGACGCTGACCTCGCGGGACGGGGAGTTGTCCAGCCGCTCGCCGTGGACCCACACCCGGAGCCGGTAGGTCCCGGCCTTCGTCGGCTTCCAGTAGCGCGAGTACACACCGTTGGCCGGGATCGGTCCGTACGACGGCGTCGTGACCCAGGCGGTGCCGTTGAACACCTGGAGATCCGCGTGCAACCGGCCCGGGTACGCCGAACCGGAGACCTTCCACCAGCCGTTCACCTTCGCCGTGGGCAGCGCGGTCAGGTAGCTCATCGCGATCAGCTTGTGCGCGTTCACGTAGCCGGTGGACTGCGCGACGTAGTTGCCGCTGGCCGGCGTGTACGCCCACAGGAACGTGTTCTGCGTGAACGCGACGGTGGTCCGGAACCGCCCGGTGGCATCGGTCCGCACGGTCGCGATCACCGTGCCCTGCGTCAGGTGCCGCAGCTGCACGGTCGCGTTCACGGCCGGGACGGGCACGCCTCTGGTCGAGTACCGGAGCAGCCGTCCCGACAGCGTCGTACGGGCGGTGCCGCTGGTCCGGGCCGGCTGGTCGAGGGTGAGCACGCTCCCGCGGTACACGTGGAACGCGACGTCGGTCTCCAGCACGTTCGCGCCGTGCGTGACCTTGGTGATCATCCAGTCGCCCTCACCGGTCCCCGCGGTCAGCGGGAGGAACCCGTACCAGGTCCAGCTCGGCGGCATGCCTCGGCCGCCCTCGTGGACCAGCGCGACCGTCTGCTGCCGCGAGCCGTCCTTCTTCCGCACGTGCGCGACCATCCCGGTGCAGTCCTGCGGGTAGAACGCGTGCATCTCGATCGGCAGCAGCTCGAGCGAGTTGAGCACGATCGTCTCGACCGGCATGGTGTCCCGGCTGATCTGGGGTGGCGCGGCGAGACAGTCGTCGGCGACGGCCGCGACGGCGGCCTGGGGCAGTCCGACGGTGACCAGCGCCAGAGCGGCGAGTACTGCGAGACGTCGACGCATGGCGCGCATCCTCCTGAGCAGAGATCGGTTGCTCAACCAGATGCGCGCCGGGCCCGGAAAGTTAGTGGTGGTACGTCGCGCGCCGCATCGCGGCGCGGATCTGGCGGACGCGGGCCCGGCGCGGGGCGATCCGGTCGCGCAGCGCCTTGGCCTCCTCGAGCTCACGCAGGAAGGCGGCGCGGCGGCGCAGGCGGTCGAGCTGCTCGGGCGACTTACCGGTGTTTTCCGTCACGGCGCACGTCCGTCCGGTCGGTTGAGGTCGGTGCCCTGGGGCGGGCGGGACAAACCAAAATCGACTGCACGAAAATCGTAGCGGTGGCGGCGGTTTCCCGAGACGAATCGCCGACGGTAGCGTTCCGGCCATGCAGATCCTCGTCGTGGACCACCCGCTCGTCGCCCACAAGCTCACCACGCTGCGGGACCAGACCACCGACTCGCCGACGTTCCGGCGGCTGACCGAGGAACTGGTCACGCTGCTCGCCTACGAAGCGACCCGGGACGTCCGGACCGGTCCGATCACCGTCCAGACCCCGGTCGCTGAGGCGGAGGGGATCAAGCTGACCTCGCCGAAGCCGCTCGTCGTACCGATCCTGCGGGCCGGTCTGGGCATGCTCGAGGGGATGTCCCGGCTGCTGCCGACGGCCGAGGTCGGGTTCCTCGGGATGATCCGCAACGAGGAGACCCTGACTGCCTCGACGTACGCCGAACGGCTGCCGGAGGACCTGCACGGCCGTCAGTGCTACGTGCTCGACCCGATGCTGGCCACCGGCGGCACCCTGGCGGTGGCGATCCAGTTCCTGGTCGACCGCGGCGCCGACCACATCACCGCGATCTGTCTGCTGGCCGCGCCGGAAGGCGTCGAGCGGATCGAGCGCGAGCTGGCCGACCTGAACGTCCCGTGCACGCTGGTGATCGCCGGCATGGACTCGCACCTGAACGAGAAGGGCTACATCGTCCCGGGCCTGGGCGACGCCGGCGACCGCCTGTACGGCGTCGCCCAGTAGTCCTCAGACCAGGTCGTTGCGGTAGAAGAAGTTCGCCCGGCGATCGCCGGTGACGCCGGAGGCGAAGCCGAAGTAGAGCCGCGCGGTCGCGTCGGTGGCGCCGTACACGGCCATCCCCTCGGCCTCGCGGTAGGTCAGGCTCTTGCCGGCCAGCGTGAGGAACGAGTCGACGATCTTGCCCTGGTTGATGTCGTAGCACCACAGCTTCGAGTTGGCCTTGGTCTCGTCCGGCTCCCCCGGGTAGGCCTCGCCCTCCCAGAAGTAGCAGTACGAGCCGTAGAGCGCCCAGCCCTGGAAGTCGATCCCGGGTGTGAGGGCCGGCTGCTTGAAGCTGGCCAGGACGTTGCTGTAGTCACCGGCCTGCGCGGCGGCCAGCGAGTAGACGTTGATGTGCATCCCGTCCGACAGCGAGTGCCGTACGCCGAGCCGCCCGTACCGCTGGTCGACGGCGGGAGTGAACACCGACCCGTTCGCGACCGGCTTCCACTTGGTCAGCGAGGCCGAGTCCTTGGTCAGCGTGGCGCCGTTCTGCCACGGGAAGCGGCAGATCTGCCGGCCACGCCCGTTGGCGGTGTCGACGTCGGTCTCGGTCCACAGGTACGACGTACTGCCGACGCCCTGCGCGCCGATCGAGACGCCGTGCCCGAACCCGGTCAGGTACATGTGCCCGAGCACGGTCCCGGAGAAGTCCAGCCGGCTGAGCGTCAGCGTGCCGCTGTTGGCCTCGGTGCCGGAGCGCAGCTGGGCGGTGAAGATCCGGTTGTTCGGGGTGTCGAAGGCCATCGACTGCATGACGGTCGGGCCCCACAGCGGCTTGTGGCGGAAGAACTCGTTGGTGGTCGCGCTCATCGTGAACCGCTTGGTGGCGGGCAGCGCGGTGGTTCGGGCGGGGTGGGCGGAGGCGGGCGCTCCGACGGCACCGGCGGCGAGGATCGCACCGGTTCCGGCGAGCAGTCCACGGCGGGAAAGAGTCATACGCCTGAGAGTAAGCGCCTCACTTCACACTGTCAGCAGCTCACTTCTCATAATTTTCTGTTAATAGCTCTGCGGGATGTCCGCGGCTTCCAGGGAGCTGAGCTGTTCGGCGGTCGGGGCCGTGAGCTCGGCCAGGCGGTGGGCCTGACGTTCGGTCATCTGCTGGAACATCTGCCGCGCGGTCCGTCCGTTGCCGAACCCCTCGTCGCGCGGCATCACCTCGAACAGGTGGGTCAGCGCGGCCCGGGCGTCGCCGCTCAGCTGGTACTGGTGCTCGCCCGCGTGGTACTCGAAGATCCGCACCAGCTCGTCCGAGGTGTAGTCGTCGAACAGCATCGTGCGGGTGAACCGCGACGACAGACCGGGGTTCGACCCGATGAAGCGGCCCATGTCGTTGACGTAGCCGGCCACGATCACGACCAGGTCCTCGCGGTGGTCCTCCATCATCTTGACCAGCGTCGCGATCGCCTCGGTGCCGAAGTCGTTGCCGATCCCGACCGGCGCCAGCGAGTAGGCCTCGTCGATGAACAGCACCCCACCGAGCGCCTGGTTGATCGCGGCCGTCGTCTTCGGACCCGTGTGGCCGACGTACTCGCCGACCAGCGCGGTCCGGTCGACCTCGATCAGATGACCCTTGCGCAGCAGCCCCAGCGCCTTCAGCACCCGCCCGTACAGCCGCGCGACCGTCGTCTTGCCCGTACCAGGGTTGCCCGCGAACACCAGGTGCCGACTCAGCGGCGGCGCCGGCAGCCCGGCCTCCTGCCGCATCCGGACGGTCTGCATCAGCTTCACCATCGACTGGACGTCACGCTTCACCCGATCGAGGCCGACCTGCTCCTCGAGCTCGGCGAGCACGTCCTCCAGCAGCTCGTCCTCCGGCGGCGCGCTCTCCACCAAAGCAGACACCGGTACGACGGCCGGATCGTTCGCCGCGGCCGCCGCGCTCACGGCAGGCGCCGCGGCAGGGGCCATCGGCGCCCCGTCGATCGTGCAGTCCTCGAACACCGGGTTCGCGCCGTCGTCCTGCCCGGCGGCTCCGGCGCAGTCTCGGATCCGCACGTGCCGCAGTACCGGCGAGCAGCCCGCGCTGAGGTGCAGCGCCGGGTACTGCGTGCCGACCACGTCGCAGTCGATGTACGTCCCGGCCGCCTTCTCCGCGAGGAAGATCCCGTTCTTGGCCACGCCGGTCACCCGCAGGCCGGTCACGGTCGGCGCGACGCCGGACCACACGACCAGGCCCGAGCCCTCGCACTTCTCGATCGTGCTGCCCGCGACCTCGGCACTCGCGCCGGAGCCGACAACGATCCCGGCCGCCTTCGTCCGGCTGACACGGATCGCGTCCATCCGCACCATCCCGGCGCCGGACAGCTCGATCCCGGTCCCACTCGTCCCGGTCACCGAGCACGCGTCCAGGCTCGTCACGGAGCTCGACTCCAGGTGCACGCCGACCGAGCCGCCGGTGATCCGGCAGTCCTCGGCCCGCAGTACGGCGTCGTCGACCACGGACAGCGCGGTCAGACCGACGTCGGTGATCCCGCAGGCCTCCAGCTCGACCCGCGACGCGCTCGTCGCGTGCACGCCGTGCTCGTTGCCGCCGCGGATCAGGCAGTCGGCCAGCCGGACGGTCGTCGTACCGGTGAGGTGCAGAGCGCTGTACGCCGAACGGTCGAACCGCGTGTCGCTCAGCGTCGCCTCGGCCGCGTCGGAGATCAGCAGCCCGTTCGCTCCGGAGTCGGAGACCGTGCAGCCCTTCGCGGTCAGCTCGGCCTGGTCCTGGACGACCAGCGCGCTCGCTTTCGCCGTACGGATCCGGCAGTCGGTCAGCTCCGCATGCGCGGACCCGGTCGCGTGCACCCCAGCAGCGCCGGACGAGTCGATCGACACCTCGGTCAGTACGCCGGTGGAGCTGTCCTCTAGCAGTACGCCGGCCATGCCGGTCTTCCGCAGCACCGAGTCGGTGATCGTCACCTTGCCGCCGCCGCGCGAGCGGAAGCCGTAGCCCGCGGTGGACGTCATCCGGAGCCGCTCCGCCTCGATCTGCGCTCCGCCGGACAGCACGACGCCGATGCCGTCGATCTTGTCGATGCTGGAGTCCTCGATCCGCGCGCGGACCCGGCCGGACAGGTGCATCGCGGCCAGCCGGCCGTCGCTCAGCGCCGACCGGCGGACCAGGACCGTCGTCACGCCGTACCCGGTCAGGTCCTGGCTCGGGCCGCCTTCGTTGCCGCGGGCATGGATCCGGCTGCCGGTGACCAGGCAGTCCTCGAGCAGGAGCCCGGCGCCCGGCGCGATCCCGATCGCCGGCGTCCCACTGTCGTCGGCGGCACCGACCACCAGGCCGCGCAGCGCGCACTCGAGGCCCTCGGCGACGATCGCCGGTTCACCGCTGCCGGCGACGCCGACCACCTCGACGCTGCCGCGGCCCTGCTCGGAGACCAGCGCCAGCGACCGGTCCAGCACGACCTGCTCGTCGTACCGGCCGGCGGCGATCAGGACGACGTCGCCCGGGCTCGCGGCCTTGACCGCGTCGGAGATCCGCCGGAAGGTCCCGCGTCCGCCCTTGGGGGCCACATACCTCGTAGTCACTGAACTCCTTGTACACCCGGTGGCAGCACCAGACCCGATGTGGTCAGCTGCGGCGGTGGCACGTTAACACTGGGCGGAAGCACCAGCGGCCGCGACCACGCGGGGTCCATCGAGGCCCGGATCGCCGGTCCGAGGAAGGCGATCGCCAGCCCCTTCTCGAAGAACTTGAGCCCGAACCCGGCCGCGATGTCGGCGATCCCGCCCTTCTGGAAGTACCGCCCGGCGCCGAAGCCCATCCCGATCGTGCGCAGCATGCCGAGGCTGTTGGCCACCGCGTACCCGGTCGCGACCGACATCCCACCCTCGGCCATCGCCTGCCAGCCGGTGAGCTTGACCGGCTTGCCGTCCGGCCCGGTGACGCCGAAAATCGCCGCGTTCATCGTGCCGTTCACGAAGCCGGTCAGCGGCAGAAGCAGCATGCCGAGGCTGTAGTCGAAGGTCCCGCCGCGCCACTTGAGGGAGCTGGTCTGACCGGCCCACTCCACCCCCCAGCTGGCGTTGTTGTTGGTCGGCCGGTTGGTGACCAGCTTGCCGCTGTCCAGGTTGCCCATCGTGGACTTCAGGTCGCGCAGCGAGCCGCCGAGCCTGGTCTCGGTCAGCGCGGTCCCGGCCACCGTGCGCAGCGTCGTCCCGACGGCGGCGTTCATCAGCGCCTTGAGCGCGTCGGTGCCGGTGAACGGCTTGTTCTGCGCGTCCGCGATGATCGCCAGGATGATCACGCTGGCCGCGTAGTCGAGCACGAACTCGGTCGACGCGGTGAGCAGCATCTTCTGGACCAGCGCCCGGCTGTACGACGCGTAGTTGGCTTCCATCCGGCCCGCGCTGCCACCCGGCCGGAGCGCCTTCGGGTCGATCGTCCAGTCCGAGTGCATCAGCCACGGCTGCCGCTGGGCGTCGCCGATCCGCGAGTTCCAGCCGCGGAACTCGGTCATCGCGCCGCGGAAGTCGTACTCGTTGCCGGTCAGCCGCAGCCGGCCGCCGCGCAGCTCGAAGACCAGGCCGTTCTGGGACCGCTCGCCGACCACCGCGCCGGTGTCGTCCCACAGCTTCCACTGACCGTGGATCTTGTCGGTCTCCAGGAAGTTGTCGCCGGACTTGACCCGCTCCCGGACGATCTTGTCGAAGTCGAACTCCTTCCACTGCGCCCGGTCGCTCACCTTGGTCACCGCGTCCACCTGGTACTCGCGAACGCGAGCCGGCCGCCCGTCGCCCACGTGCTGCGGCGTCTCGAACCGCAGCTGCCGCGTCATCAGCGGCGTACCGGGCTGGAAGTCCGCGTGGAACCTGGCGTTCGGGCTCCAGCGCGGCGACCAGCGACCGTCGCCCGTCCCCCAGCGCCGGTCGAACGTCATCGCGGCGTCGACGCGCTGACCGAACTTGTCGAACTCGGCACTGTGCCAGTTGTGGTTCGCCGACTTCCAGGACTCGACGTACCGGCCCTCGTCCAGCATGTGCCGGTCGCGGATCAGGTTGCCGCGGGCATCGAAGTCGCGGAACGAGTTGTCCCAGCTGATCGACTCCTCGCGGGAGCCCTTGAAGTGGAACCGGTCGCCGTGGCTGCCGGTCGGGGCGCCGTTGACGTCCAGCTCACGCCAGGTCCACGCCGACGAGTCGGCCGGTCCGTTCGACTGGATGTAGCGCTGCGGCTGATTCCCCCGTACGCCGGGCGCCAGGTGCTGCTCGCCGACCAGGTTGCCGTGCGGGTCCCGCTGGTACCAGACCTTGGTGTTGCCCGGCTCGGGGAACTCGCGGACCTGACCGCCCGGCTCGCTCTTGCGGACGAGCACCCAGTCCGGGCCCTGACCGGGACGGCTCGGACCGGGGAGCTGGACGAAGTCCTCCCAAGTGTTGTTGTTGCTGTCGAACACCCGCCAGCCGCGCGAGGTCTCGTTGTCCCACGCCTTCGCCGTCCGGCCGTTCAGGTTGGGCAGCGCGGTCTCCGGCGGCTTGACCTGGTCGCCGACCTTCAGCTTGCTGCCGTCGTGCAGCTTGCCCTCGAACCGGACGAAGTTCCCGGCCATGTCCACGTCGACGAACGACTCGTCGCCGGCCTGATACCGGACCCCGCGATTGTTGCCTGCAGCATCGGAAGTCTCCCAGCGGTGGATCTGGTACTGCGGGTCCTTCGCGAGGTGCGAGGTGAAGCCGTCGAAGGTCCGGTTGTTGTCCTGCACCAACTCGCGGAACCACACCGGCGGTCGCTGCTCACCGACCCGGCTCGCCGACAGGATCTCACCGCTGTCCAGCTTCTTCCCGCTGCCGATCGATTTGTCACCCGTGCCCCGGACGTCGAACTCGCCGGACCGGGTGACGACGCCGGCGTCGACCTCGAGCTTGAACTCCTGGTACCGGCGAGCGGTGTCGACGCCGTTGAAGCTGCCCCACTTCTGCTGGGCGATCTCGTCCTGGGTACCGATCCGGACCCGGTCGGTGAAGCCGTCGCCGACCTTCTCCCAGGTCCGCGAGCCGGAGGCGACCAGGCCGCCGTCGGCGTCGTACCGGCTCCAGGTCCAGGTGTTGCCGGCGCCGCGGACGGCCAGCACGTGGCCGGGGATCTCCTTCTCGGCCTTGCCCATCGGCGTGAGTTGCTCGGCGATCGGGTTGTCGTACTTCTGCAGGCCCTGCTGGTAGTGGTGCACGGCCCGGCCGTTGTGGTCCACGTCGCGCCAGGAGAAGCCGCCGGTGTCGAACTCGCGCTTGCCCCAGTTCGACATTCCCCCCGTGGCGTCGTACGTCGCCCAGGTGGTCCGCCGTTCGAACGTGCCGAAGCCGAGCGTGTCGGTCCGGCGGAAGCTGTCCAGGATCGTGCCGCCCGGCAGGAAGCGCCGCTCGAAGACCTGGACCTCCTTGGCCGTCGAGCTGAGCAGCTTGATGTTGCCGTTGCCGACACCGGTCACCTCGACCTTGCCGTGCAGGAACCCGCCGGTGGTGACGTCGTCCATCACGCCGCCGCTGCGGCTCCAAGTGTTGTTGACCCGGTCGACGACGTACGAGTAGATCGTCGAGCGCCCGTTGTCGACGACCCGGAAGCCCTGTTCGGTGAGCTGCCCGGTCGGCGAGTACTGGTGGTACTCACCGTTGCGCGGGCTGCCGTTCGGCGTGAGCTCGATCTTGATGTTGCCGTGGGCATCGATCGTCGCGCGATGCGGGGTGGCGACCGGCGTACCGTGCGGATCGGTCCAGGTGATCGTGCCGTCCTGGCCGCGGGTGATCCGCGAGCCGAGCTGACCGGCGCCGAGCGGGTCGAGGTCGGTGATCTCGGCGACCAGCGCGCCGGACGCGTCGTACCGGTACGCCTTGCTGCCCTCACCGACCTGGAAGTGACCGCCTGGCAGGGATTCCAGCTTGGTGCCCGGGTTCTGGGTCAGCAGCTCGTGGGTGGTGGTCAGGCCCTTGTTCTCGACCTTGACCGTGACGTCGCCGGGCAGCTGCTGGATCCTGACCTCGACCGTGTCCTGCGGCCACGACGCGGGTCGCGGCATCGGGGCGAACTCGTCGCTGTCGTGCAGGATCGTGCTGCGCAGCTTGGCCGCGATGTCTCCGAGGTCGGTCGGTTGCCACGGGCCCTTGGTGATCTCCCGGCCGCCGCCGGTGAACTTCACCGCCACGGTGTCGTCGGTGACGTCGCGGGTGATCGTGACGGCGAGCTGGTCGGTCGAGCCCGGCCGGCTCATGGTCAGTGTCGTGACGTTGCCGTCGGCACTCTTCGCCGTGTGCACCTCGGCGTACTTGTACCCGTGCCAGTTCGCGATCGACCGCTCGTCGAAGGCCCGCACCAGATCGTCGTACGCCGTGGCCGTCGGCATCCCCTGCCACGGCTCGCGGATGAACTGGCGCAGCTTGTCGGCCGGGATCTGGACCGCCTCGACCGGGATCACCTTGAGCGTCACCCCGTCGACCAGAACGTCCTTGTCCGGGCCTGTTCGGACAAGCTTCGTCGGCGCGAGCGTGACCTCGGACTGCGCCTGGTTCAGCGGGGGCGGGTCGGCGTCGAGCTTGGTGTACCCGGGCGGGTACGACATCGCGAGCTTGCCGTGCCCGGCCGGTACGTCGATCTCGAACACGTAGGTGTTCTCCGGCAGGCCCTTGCGGGTCCACTCGACCTGGAACGCGAGGTCCTGCGAGGTCGAGCTCGGCAGCCGCTCGACGAACTCGGTCGCCTGCGCGGTCGCCCGGTCCATGTCGACGCTGCGGTACAGCGTCATCGGCCGGTCCGGGCCCTTGAAGAGCAGCTCCTTGGTGACCTGGTCGAAGTGCAGCGTGTCCTTGATCAGGTCGTCCGACGCGGTCTTCACGAAGCCGCCGTACCCGCGCTTGCCGGTGAACGCGCCGGTCTGGACCTTGCGGATCAGCGCGTGCACGCCGCTGGTCTTGTCGAGCGCCTCGGTCAGGTGCAGGCGGGACGTGTCGACGGCGTTGGTCCAGCGCGCGGCGTCGCCGGTGAACCCCTCCGGCAGCGCCGCCGGGCTCAGCTGGGTCGTGGTCGGGTGCGGCGCCTGGAACGTCCCCGTCCGGCTGTAGACCTGCGGACCGTCCGGCGTCGCGATCACCAGGCTGTCGTCGGTGAGCTTCACCGGCCACGGGTGGCCGAGTGAGTCGACGACCTGGCCGGACTCCGGCACGCCCTTGTTCAGCGTGATCATCACCGAGCGGCCGTCGAAGGCGCCGTTGACCAGCGGGAACCCGTCGCCGACGTGGACGAGCCGGCCCATGAACGGCTTGAACAGCCAGCTCTGCGCGTGCCCGTAGCCGTCGGCGGTCAGACGGTGCACGGCGACGAGGCCGTCCGGGGTCATCCCCGTCCGGAAGCCGTCCGTCGCGCCGGTCAGCGAGACGCCGTCGTCCCCGAGCGTCACCTTCAGCCCGGCCCCCGGGACGTCGGCGGTCTTCGGCCGGCCTTTCGCGACGATCCGCGGCCGGTCCCTCAGCGAGTCGATCCGCAGCTCGTCCAGCTTGCGCAGCAGGTCGTCGGCCGACATCAGGTGCTTGGTCTGGAAGGCGTCCTTGACCGCGTCGAACCGCTGCTGCGCGAGCTGCAGGTTCAGGTCCGCCCGCTGGCCCATCGACAACCCGGACGACGGCCCGTCGGTCCGCCCGGCGAAGGTGTCGCCGGCCTTGCCGGCCGCGACGTACTCGTCGTACGCCTTCTGGACGGCCTTGAAGTCGTGCATCCGCTGCGCGACCGCCAGGTCCGAGTCGCCCGTACGCCGGAACAGGTTCGTGTGCGCCACGGCGTCGTCGGCGAACGACTGCCCGGCCGGCTCCGGCATCCGCCGCCAGGCCAGCGGCTGCAGCTTGCCCGCGAACACGTCGCTGTTGTGCAGTACGCCGGCCCGCAGGTCGGTCGCGATCCGGCCGAAGTCCGACCCGCTCCACGACCCGCCGAAGAAGCGCTCGCCGTTGAACCGAGCGACGACGGAGACCGAGTCCGCGTCGACGTTCCGGGTCACAGTGATGACCAGCTCGTCGGCGGTCCCCGGCTTCGTCACCTTGATCACGTTGGTCAGGCGGTCCACACTGACCGCCGACGTCGCGTCCACGTCGGTCAGGCCCTGGAACTTGCGCAGCCCGTCGGTCGACAGCGCCTTCGCGAAGTCGTCGAAGGCGGTCCCCGAGGGCAGACCGGTCCACTCCTCGCGGATCAGTTCGTCGTACCGGGACGGCGGCAGCTGCTCGGCGCGGACGGGGATGATCGTCAGATCGTCGAGGACCCGGTTCTCGCCGGTCCGGATCAGCGTGGTCGGCGCGAGCGTCACCTCGTACTGGCTCTGGTTCACCGCGCGCGCGTCCCCGGCGCCCGGCGTGTAGCGCTCCGGGTAGGCCATCGCCAGCTTGGTGTGCTGCGGCGGGACGTCGATCTCGAACACGACCCGGTTGCCCTTGACGCCGTTCTCGGCCCAGGTGCGCTGGAAGTCCATCCCGTTCGACGTCGACGACGGGAGCCGCTCGACGAACTCGTCGGCCTGCGCGGCGACCGGGTCGAGCGACATCCCGCGGTACAGGGTGACGCGGGGGTTCGGCCCGTGGAACGCCGCCTGGCCCGCGGTGGTGACGAAGTCGTCGACCTTGCTGATCAGGTCGTCGGCGTCCGTCATCGACAGGTCGACGTACCCGCCGTAGCCGCGGTGCGACGTGAAGGAACCGCTCGCGACGTCGTCCATCAGCGTGCGGATCGAGTCGTCAGCGGCCGCCGCGCTCAGGTGTGTCCGGGACAGCTGGACCGAGTCGGCCCAGCGCTGCGCCTCGACCGGGTCGGTGAGGTGCGTCGCCACCGGTGTCGGCGCGTTCGCCGTGAGGCCCTCGTCCAGACCACGGAACGCGCCGGTCGCACGGTCGTACTGCAGCGCGCCGCCCGGCGAGGCGATCGAGATCGTGTCGCCGTTCGCCTTCACCGGCCAGCGGGCGCCGCCGAGGTCGTCGATCGTTCCGGCGTACAGGTTGCCGGTGAAGCCCTCGTCGGTCATCCGCAGCCACTGCCCGTGGAAGGCGTTGCCGTCCAGCTGCAGGGACTCGCCGGTCAGGCGCAGCCCGCCGCGGCGCATCGGCTGGTACTCCCAGGTGTGCGCGACGTTGCCCTGGGGCGTCAGCTTGGTCACCGTCACCGAGGTGCCGGAGTTCTGGACCTCGATCAGGCCGCCGCGCGGTACGTCGACCGACGTGACCGTGCTGCCCTGCACGGTGATCCGTACGTCGCTGGGCAGGTCGTGCGTCTTGAGAGTCGTGTCGGCCATCGGGTTCATCCGCGCCGACGGGCCGCCGACCGTGCGCGAGGGTGCGCCGCCGACGAGTCGCGGCCGGTCCTTGATCGACGTCGCGAGCAGGTCGTCCAGCTGCCCCCGCAGTACGTCGAACTGCAGCCCTGGGTGGTTCGACTCGAACAGCTGCTTGGCCGCCGTGAACTGGTCGTACGTCGCCCGCAGGTCCTGCAGCGCGCTGTCGCCGACCGACGGACCGCGGGACGACCCGTCGGCGCGGCCGCCGAACTTGTCGTAGTTCGCGCCGGCCGCGCGGTAGTCGTCGTACGCCTTCTGGACCTTGGAGAAGTCGTCGATCCGGGTGGTCAGGTCCGCGTCGGTGTCCCCGGCCCGGCGGAACAGGTCCACCCGGGCCGCGTTCTCGGCGTCCCAGACCTGCCCGATCGGCTGCGGCTCCGCCGCGTTCTTCCACGCGGCCGGCTCGATCCGCCCGGCGAACTGCTCGCTGTTGTGCAGTACGCCGCCCCGCAGGTCGGTCGCGATGTGCGCGAACTCGGCCTTGCTCCACGCCTGGTCGAAGATCATGTCACCGTGCAACTGGCCGGTGGTGACTCGCACCGAGTCGCCCTCGCGGGTCACGGTGATCACCAGCTGCTCGCCCACGCCCGGCTTGCTGACAGTGATCGTGCGGACCAAGCCATCGGCGCTGAGCGTCGAGTGGGCCGTCACGTCGGCCATCCCGTCGAACTTGCGCAGGCCGTCGACGGAGAAGGCCCGGGCGAAGTCGTCGAAGGCGACCTCGGACGACAGCCCGGACCACTTGGCGGTGATCACCTCGTCGTACAGCGACGGCGGGATCTGCTCGGCCCTGACCGGGATGATCGTCATCCCGTTCTCGACCCGGACGTCGCCGTTGCGAACCAGTGTCGTCGGGGCGAGGGTGATCTCGAACTGGTCCTGGTTCCAGGCCCGCGCCTCGCCGGCGCCGCGCTGGTAGCCGTCGGGGTAGGACATCGCGAGCTTGCCGTGCGCCGGCGGTACGTCGATCTCGAAGACGACCCGGTTGCTCAGGACACCGTTCTTGGCCCACTCGTCCTGGAACTTCAGCGTGCTCGAGGTGGAGATCGGCAGCCGCTCGGTGAAGGTCGCTGCCTTCGCCGCGGCCGGGTCCATCGACACCCCGCGGTACACGGTGATGTTGTCGGCCGGGCCTTTGGTCAGCAGGTCCTGCGTCACCGAGTGGAACGTGCGGACCTTGTTGACCAGCGTCCCGTCGGCCAGGGCGCCCGGGTTCACGAAGCCGTCGTAGCCGCGCTTCGACGTGAAGGAGCCACCCATCACGTCCTTCATCAAGTTCTCGACCTGCTTGTTCACCGCGGCTTCGCCGAGGTGCGTCCGGGACTGGTCGGCCTGCGCGGACCAACGGGTCGCGTCGCTCACGTCCGGCGGCGGCACCGGCCGGCCGAGGCTGTCGCCCGCGTGCGCGACCGGGCCCTGGAAGGTGCCGCTCCGGTCGTACTTGAAGACGCCGCCGGGCGCCGCGACCACGATGTCGTCACCGGTGACCTTCAACGGCAGGCCGCCGTCCAGTACGCCGTCCAGCTTGCCCGCCATCCCGGTCGCCGAGCCGAAGCGCCCGGCCAGCGGGCCGTCGGCGAGGTGGAAGCTCTGGCCGATCAGGTTCGGCCGGCCGAAGCCCAGCCGGAACGTCCAGCCGCGGACCGCGTCGCCGCCGGCGCCGAGCTCCGTCACGGTCACTTCACGGCCGTTGACCGAGCCGGTGAACGAGTCCGCTCGGCTGCCCTGGAACGTCACCGTCGTACCGCTGACCTCGTACGAGACGCCGCCGCCGGGAACCTCGAAGGACCGTCCGGCGCCGTCGAGCTTGGGCCGCTTCGGCAGCTTGTCGATCGTGCTCGCGACGTCGTCGAACTCGACGTCGTGCTTGCGCTTGAAGCTGGTCTTCGCGGCCTCCAGGTCCGCGCGGGCCGCGTCCAGGTCGATCCGGACCTGCTCGCCGACCGGGAGGTCGGACGCCGGCCCGTCGGTGCGGCCGCCGTGCAGGTCGAAGTCGTGCTCGGCGCGCTGCAGGTTCGTCTGCGTCTGCTGCAGCCGCGCGATGTCCTCCATCCGGACGTCGACCATCGCGTCGGTGTCGCCCGGTTGCCGCACGACCTGCATCTTGGCCGCGAGGTCCTGCTCCCACTGCGGATTGAACGACGGCTGCTGGTTCCAGGCAGCGGGTTTCGACATCCCGACGAACAGGTCGTTGTCGTACAGGGTGCCGGCCCGCAGGTCGGTCGCCAGGTGGCCGAACTCGTCGCCGGTCCAGGTGCCCCGGGCGCTGGTGACGCCGTCCGCGGTGGTGGTCACGGTCACCGAGTCGCCGGACCGGGTGACCGTGATGGTCAGGTCGTTCCCGGCGAAGCCCGGCTTGCTGACGGTGATCGTGTTCACGAGGCCGTTGTCGCTCAGCTTCGACGTCGCGGTGACGTCGGCCATGGTCGAGAACTTGCGCAGCGGCACCTGGTCGAAGGCCGCCGCGAACTGGTCGAAGGCCTGCTTCCCTGAGAGCCCGTCCCAGCGTTCGAGAATCAGCTCCTCGACGTCGTACGGCCTGATCTGCTCGGCCCGGACCGGGATGACGGTCAGCCCGTCCTTCTGGAACGAGTCGCCGGTCCGCTTGAGGATCGTCGGCGACAGCGTCACCTCGAATTGCTCCTGGTTCAGCGCGCGTACCTCGCCGGCGCCCGGGTGGTAGCCCTCCGGGTAGGACATCGCCAGCTTGCCGTGCGTCGGCGGGACCTCGATCTCGAACACGACCCGGTTCTGGGGCGCGGTCGCGCTCTTGGACCACGCGCCCGGCTGGAAGTCCCAGGTGCTCGAGGTGGAGATCGGCAGCCGCTCGACGAACTCGTCCGCCGTCGCCGCGTCGGCGTCGAGCTTCACGCCGCGGTAGACCTTCGTCGGGCCGACCGGTCCCTGGCCGAGCAGGTCGTCGGCGATCCGGTTGAAGTCGTCGACGTCCCCGATCAACCGCTCGGCGCCGCTGCCGCGCAGGACGTCCGGGTCGACGAAGCCGCCGAAGTACCGCTGGTTGGTGAACGCTCCCTCGCGGGTCTTGAGCATCATCGCGCGAACGCCGTCGACCTCGTCCATCGCGGCCATGTGCGTCCGCGAGAGGTCGACCTGCGCCGTCCACTGCGCCTGGCCGAGCTCGTCCCCGTCCAGCCGGCTCGGCAGCTGCAGATCCGGCCGCGGACCGGCGACCCCCGGCTCGACCCGCAGGAAGTTCCCGGCCCGGTCGTAGAACTCCGGCCCCTGCGAGCCCGGCACCCGGAACTCGCCGGTGGAGCTGGAGAAGCTGACGGGGACCCGGCCGCCGTGGGCGTCCGGGATCATCGCGTTCTCCGGGAGCCCGAGGCTGATCTCCGTCGTCAACCGCTGACCGCCCGCGCCGCCACCAGGCCCGAGCACCAGCTCGTCGGCCATCAGCATCGGCTCACCGGTACGGCGGTTGAGCTGGAACGTCAGCGTCCGCAGCCCGTCGTCGCTGGACACCTTCAGCGTGCTGCCGGTCAGCACGCTGTCGTACTCGCCCGCCCGCGCGCCCATGAAGTTGGCCCGCGTCCCGTCGAAGCTGAACGTGACGCCGCCGCCGGGGACGACGACTTCCTTGCCTCCGGCACCGAGCAGGCGCGGGCGGTCCTTGAGCGAGTCCGTCACCAGGTCGTCCAGCTGCTGCTGGAGCGCGTCGACCTTCATCCCGTGCTTGGCCTCGAACGTCACCGTTGCCGTGTGCAACTCGTTCTGGGCCCGCTGCAGCCCGGCCCCGAGGTCGGTGCCCACCGCCGGACCGGTCGACGAGCCGTCGATCCGGTGCCCGCCCGCGGCCAGGTCCTGCAGGGCGACCTTGACGTTGGTCTGCGCGACCTGGACCTCGCGGAAGTCGGCGATCCGGCCGTTGAACGTCGCGTCGGTGTCACCGGCCTTGCGGAACACGGTGGTCTTGATCGCGAGGTCGGTCTCCCAGGCGTCGCTGAACGACTGGGTGTTCGGCCGGACCGGCCGCGGCAGTTCCTTCAGCGGGTCGAGCAGCACGTCGTCGGCCGCAGTGCCCTGGATGCCGGGGTGCGCGTCGACCGCGCGGCCCTTGCCCTTGACGTCGACGGGCACGGATCCGCCGAGGTCGTCCGGCGGCCGCGGGGCCGGCGTACCGGTGATGTCGGCCCACTTCTCCGGATGGCTCGCGACCACCCAATCGGCTTTCTGCTGCGCCGTGGAGACGTTCAGGATCTTGGTGGTGGACCAGTCCGCCTTGTCCGGGAAGGTGCCGCGGTACCAGTCGCCGAACGCGTTGGACCGGCCTGGATCGCGGACGAACGTGTTGATGTCCCGGACCGCCTGCGGGCGCCCGGCGCCCAGGTCGTTCAGGCTGCCGGTCACCGAGACGGGCGGGGCCTTCTGGTGCGGCACCAGGCTCTTCAGCCCGTCCGGGACCTCGCGGAACTCGAACAGCAGCGCCTTCTCGCCGGCGATCACCGCGTCGTTGATGCCGTGCCCGGCGACCTCGCCACCACCGAGGATGTACGCCTTGACCTGCGTCCAGGCGAAGTCGTTGCCGCCCGCGGGCGTCGGCAGGTCACGCAGCAGCTTCAGCGTCGCGAGCCGGTCGGCGTTGGTCAGCGTCTCGAGCACGACCTTCGGCTGGGTCCGCGGCAGCACGCCCCAGTCGTTCTTCACCGCCGGGTCGGTCAGGCCGCGGTGCGGCACGCCGCCGGGGTACTCGCCGATGGCGATGCCGTGCTTCTCGACCTGCTTGCCGGTGAAGGTCATGATCGACTTCAGGTACGCGTACGAGCCCTCGACGGCGGCCGGGTCGTCGAGACTGCCCTTGATCGCGGCCAGCGCGCCGTCGTTGCGGAACTCCGCCTTGTACCAGGGGTTGTCGGCCAGCAGCCGCAGCTCGTTGCTCGCGCCGCTGCCGAATTCCGACGCCTTCACGCCGACGGTGATCTGCTGCCCGGTCGGCGGCATCTGCACCGAGCCGACGTCGTCCAGGCCGAGTCCGTTGCCTCCGGCAATGACGTGCTTGTGGTTGGTGATGTGCAGCTCGAAGCGCCCGTCGGGACTGGTCACCACCTTCATCGGCTGGTGGTTCGCGTCGTTCAGCTGCTTCTTGAACGTGTCGAGCAGGAAGTTCGCGGCGTCGTCGCCGAGCTTGGCGCCGGCGTCGTCGCCGATCCTGCCCGGGTAGCTGACCAGCTCGACGGTGTGGGTGTTCCACTTGCCGGCGACCGGCGGCATCCCCTCCGGCGCCCGGTAGGCGCCGTTGCTCATGTCCTTGGTGACCATGATCAGCGGGTCGCCGGTGTCGACCCGCTTGACGAACGCGAAGACCCGGCCGGTGCCCTCCGGCATCGCCACGACGAACCCGCGCAGCTCGCTCTCGTGCCCGAACGACGCGCTGTCGAACTCCTTGCCGAACTTCGGCGCCGGGACGTCGATCGGCCGGCCGACCGCGGACACGCTCGGCCCGTCGGCACGCTGCAGTACGGCGGGCGGTGGCGGCGGGGGCGGCGCGAGGTTCCGGACCGGCGGAGGCGGCGGAGGTGGCGGTGGAGCGGCCGACCCGTCCATGCCGCCGAGCAGTCGCGGCCGTTCCTTCAGCGACTCCAGCGTCAGGTGGTCGAGCTGCTGCTTGATGCCGTCGGCATCCATTCCGTGCTTGCCCGCGAACTCGGCCTTCGCCACGTTCAGGTCGGTCTCGGCCGCCTGCAGGTTGACGTGCGCCTTGTCGCCGACCGACGGGCCGGTCGAGGGACCGTCGATCCGCAAGCCGTTGACCGCGACGTTGTCGGCCGCGGCGTCGTACTTGGCCTGGGCCCGCAGGACCTGCCCGAAGTCGTCCATCTTCGCGGTGACGACGGCGTCGGTGTCGCCCGGCTTGCGGAACACGCCGGCCTTGGCCGCGAGGTCGTTCTCCCAGGTCCCACCGAGCGACTGACTCTCGAACTTGCCCTGCGCGGTGTAGACCGTCCGGACGCCCTTCTGGTCGATCACCTGGATCTGACCGGTGTCGAGCTGCCGGACCGTCACTCCGTCCGGTACGGCGTCACCGGCAACCGTGGTGACGCGGATGTCGCCCCCCGCTCCCGCCGGGATCACGATGTGGTCGTCCGGCCGCAGCATGCCGTCGGCCTTGGTCAGCCGCAGTCCCTCGTCGAGCTTGAGGCCGTTGGCGTCGAACCGGATGCTGTTGCCGGTTGCGGTGTCGGTGAACCGGATGGTGCCGCCCGGCAGCACGTCCATCCGGCCGCTCGGGCCGCCGCCGTACAGGTGGTAGTTGCTGACGCCGCCCTCGGTCCGGGTGACCTTCACGATGACGTCCGGACGGTCCGGGATGCCGTTGAGGGTGATCTCGGCCCGGCTGGCGATCGTGTTGGTGCCGATGCCCGAGGTGGCGATGTCGGCGCCCTTGGCCAGCGAGTAGCCGGGGTCGTGAACGGGTCGCGGCGTCACCGGGACCAGGTGGGTCTCGAGCGCCTGCACCGGCGCGTGGCCCGGTACGCCGGCCTGGCCGAGGTTCTGGACCGGCGCCGGACTGACCGGCAGCGGCTTGTCGCCGACCAGGATGGTCGGCGTCGGCTGGTTGGAACCGGCGTTGGCCGGCAGGTCCTGCTTCAGTGCGGCCGGCGGCGTCACGCCGTTCTGGCCGCCGGCGTGCACGGTGGTCGGCTGGATGTTCAGGTCGACGGCGCGCTGCGGTACGGCGACCGGCTGCACGTTCACGGTCGGGACGACCGGCGCGTTCTGGGAGCCGGCCAGACCCGGGTTGTCGACCTTCGTCGTGGCCGGGGGCGGAGTCTTGAGGTCGGAGCCGGCCAGGCTCGGGGTGACGTGCGCGTCCCCCGCGCCCTTCGCGGTCGGGACCCCTGGCGGGGTGACGCCCTGGGTCGTCACGTTCGGGTTGTGCACCAGGTCGAGCGCGGCGTGGACCCGGTCGAGGCCCTGCGCCGACACCGTGTGGGCCGCGTTGAAGGTCGGGCCGCCGGGAGCGTTGAAGAGCTCGTGGGCGATCGACCGGATCTGACCGGCCTGGAAGCCGTTGGCCGCGCCGTCGAAGATCTGGTGGCCGAGGTGTGGCGAGACGGTCGGCGGGTTGTTCCGGATCGAGGAGCCGGCCAGGTCGTTCAGAGTGGTCGAGCCCTGCGGGTTGGACACGTGCAGGGAGCTGACGTTGATCGCGGGCGGCTGCACGTTGGTGCCGCTGAGGTGGACCGAGCCGACCTCCGGCGTACCGATGTGCGGCGTCGGGATGGCGTTGGCCCCGGTGGTGCCGATGGCAACGTTGTTGACGTGCGGCGACGGGAGGCTGCCGACGCCGATGCTGCCGAGCGCCACGTTGTTGACCTGCACGGTCGGCGGCGTCGCGCCGGTGGCGACGTCGATCGGCTTGACCGCGACGTTGGGCAGCGGCGGCGACACGGTGCCGAGCGCGGTCGACGGGAGCGACGGGGTGTTGATGCCCGCCGTACCGATGACTGTGGCCGGTGGGACGGCCGGGATGTGCATCCCGGCGTTGCCCGGGATCTCCAGGCCGCCCGGCGTGGTGAGGGTCGGCGCCACCGTCTTGCCGAAGTCACCGGCCTTGAGCGGGATCAGGTCGGGGAGTTGCGACGTGATGTTGCCGCCGCGGAAGCCGGCGCCGATCGCGGTGTCCGGCATCTTGATGTGCAGCGGTTCCATCCGGATCGGGTCCACCAGCTGCTGCTGGAAGCTCTTCCAGAAGCCGCCGTTGCCGCCGGTGTCGATCGGGGCGCCGCTGATCCCGCGCAATGGGGCGATCTTCATCGGCAGGCCGAAGACGTCCTTGCCGAGCACGCCGCGCCCGATCACGCCGACCTTGAGCGCCTGGGTGAAGGCCTGGAAGTTGGTCAGCCCGAGCGCCTTGAAGGCGCGGATCTCGTCGGCGGCGACCGGCAGGAAGATCCGGGTCCACTGCAGGTTGCCGAAGTGCGCCTTGGTGAAGTTCCAGGTCCCGGTCAGGCCGGTCTTCAGGCCGTTGCCGATCGCCGAGAACCCGCGGCCCAGCGCCGGCGGGATGGCGGCGATCGAGGTGGTCAGCCTGCTGATCCCGTTCAGCGCGATCTTGCCGAAGTTGCTGGTGAAGTTCGCCGCGACGATCGGGAAGTTCCGCAGGTTCTTGATCACGTGCAGGCCGGTCTCGGTGATCGCCAGCGTGCCGATCGCGGTCAGGCCCTTGAGCCCGCCCAGCAGGCCCTTGAACGAGAAGGTCCCGCTGAAGATGTTCTTGATGCCCTGGGTGATGCCCTTCACGCCGGCGCCGATGCCCTTGCCGACCGCCTTGACGATGCTGAAGATCGGCAGCGCCTTGGTGGTCGGCGCGATCAGGCCGAGGCCGGCCAGGAACAGGTCGAGGAAGTTCGCGTCACCCTTGGCGACGTCGACGATGGTCTTGATGAACAGCGCCAGGTTGACGCCCAGCGCGATCAGCGCGATCGGGCCACCGAAGATCAGCGCCGGGATGATCAGGATGATCGCCAGCCACTTGAACGCCTCCCAGAACGCCTCGCACTCCGAGATCGGCAGCTGGATGTCGGCGACGCCGTTGATCTTGCCGGCGAACCCCGAGGCCTGGTCGGACTGGTACTCGCCGGCCGAGCGGGCGGTTTCCTTGTGGGTGTCACGGTTCGGGTCGTCCTCGGCCAGCCCGCGCCCGGCCGCCAGGGCGGCGTCGGCCTTGCTCTGCTGCGAGATCACGACCTCACGCCAGTCCCGCAGCGCCTGGGCCGAGGTCTCGAACGCGGACGCCACGTCCTCGACGTGCCCGCGCAACCGGCCGTCCACCTTGCCGCGCAGCGCGTCCGCGGTCTTGCCGACGAAGACGCTGTCGGAGTTCTTGTTCATCACGGCCTCGATCGCGGTGATGATCTCCCGCGCCTTGCCGCCCATCTTCTGCAGGCCGTCGGCCAGGGCCTTGATCTTCTCGGGGTCCCCGGGCGTGGGGTCGCCGCCGAGGCCGATCGCGTCCCAGTCTCCCGGCCGTGGCATCGCAACCCTCCTCCAGCTGAAGTGGCCCTCCGACTGTCCACGTACGGGAGCGCTCCGAGGTTCAGTGCGGCGGCAGGAAAACTTCTCTGAACCTCCGGCGTCCCCGCGACGTGGTCTGGGTGGAACCGGCTGGACAGCGGGAGGCGCGATGGCCGACATCAAGATCGACTACAACCTGCTCAACGACGCGAAGAAGGACCTGCACGACCTCGCCGAGGGGCTGATCCCGTCGATGGACGACGAGGTCTTCCAGTCGCTCGGCGACGGCACCGGCGACGACGTCCTGGGCAGCAGCGAGATCTCCTCGGCCGTCTACTCCCTGCACTCCAACGCCGAGTACACGATGGGCAAGGCCAAGGACGGCCTGACCAAGCTCGGCGACTCGTTCGGCTCGGTCGGCGAGGCGTTCCTGCAGTTCGACGCCGAGATCGCCCAGGGCATGCACGCCACCAACAGCAACCTGGCCCTGTCGAACTACCAGCGCGACAAGTCCACCTGGGACTACTACCAGCAGCACAAGGACCAGTGCGTCGGCGACGACCAGCCGGACTTCTGCAGCGCCACGGACCCGGGTGAACCGCCGCTCGACCAGACCATCGTCACCGACCGGGGCAACGTCAACACGCACCTGACGCTCGACGACCAGGGCAACGTGGTCAAGGAAGAGACCACGGTCACGTACGACGGCAAGACCTACACGTCGGTGACCAACTACAGCGACGGCGGCAACAAGATCGTCTCCGACAGCACCTATCCCGACGGCAGCACCGTGCACAACGAGACCACCGTGTCCGGCGACCCGAAGGACCAGACATCGCACAGCGTCTCGACCAGCACCGACACCGACGGCAAGAAGGACGTCACCGAGACGTTCACCACCAAGGACGGCAGCGGCACCCAGACGGTGACGAACTCCGACGGCAGCGTGCACAAGTTCACCCGCGGACCGGACGACTGGCGCGGGACCAGCCAGGACTGGGTCGAGACGCCGGAGAGCGTCTCCGACAACGACCCGGACAACGACGACGACAACGACGACACCGACTACCCGGGATGGTCCGGGAGCAAGGTCTGACCTCCGTACTCCAGAAGTGAGCGAACCCGCATGGCACAAGACGGCATCAACCTCGAGTACGGCAAGATCGAGGAGGTCTCCGGTCTGCTGAGCAACGCGAACGCCCAGATCGTGCCGCAGATCAACAACCTGCGGACCCGGGTGAACACGCTGGTCGAGGACGGCATGGTCTTCAAGACCTCCAGCGACACCATTCGCAACCTCTACAACACCTTCGACTCCTCGCTGCAGGACGCCGTCCAGGGCATCAAGGAGTTCTCCTTGATGTTCGACAGCATCGAGCAGAACGCGAAGGACTTCGACCAGGGCATCAAGGACGCGCTGCCCTCGTAACTGCCCGCCTTTCAGCCCTCTCCAGGAAGTGAGTTACCCGCCATGGCGCAAGACGGCATCAATCTCGACTACGGCAAGATCGTCGACGTCACCAACCTGATGAAGAACGCCCACGAGCAGATCGTGCCGCTGATCGGCACTCTGCGGGACCGGGTGAACACACTGGTCGAGGACGGCATGGTCTTCAAGCAGTCGAGCGAGGTCATCCGCAGCACCTACAACAACTTCGACTCCAGCCTGCAGGCCGCGGTCAAGGGCATCAACGACTTCTCCGACATGTTCAACGGCATCAAGAAGAACGCCGAGGAGTTCGACCAGGGCATCACCGACAGCCTGAACCAGACGAAGTAGGGCGACTTCACCCGGAACACCGCAGTACGCCGAAGAGCCCCGGAGACGCGTTCCTCCGGGGCTCTTCGCTGTCGGTCAGATCCGCAGTGTTGTCAGCGGCAACTGAACGGCGATCGGGGTGGACCCGGGACCGGTGGTCCAGGCCCGGCCGAGCTTGGGCGCCGCCCGCGTGATCGTGTGGTTCAGCCGTACGCCGATCAGGTCGCCGTCGCCGAACGAGTGCGGCTCGGTCACGACGCCGCGGCGTGCCCGGCGGGCCGCCGTCGGCCACCCACCCATGCCGGACTGGAAGCCGTCGGTGGAGGCACCGAAGACCAGGCCGACGCCGTGGTCCCGGCCGGAGACGATGATCTCCTTGAGGACCTTGTCCGCCGCGGCCGACATGATCAGGTCGGCGTCGTCGATCATCACGACCTTCGGGCCGGCGATCTGGTCGAGGGTCGACCGCAACTGATCCTCGCTGGGATCGCCGCTGTTCATCAGGACGACCTGCGGGTGACTGGTAAGCGTCCGCAGCTGACTCTCCCGCGGCGTGATCAGCACCAGCGACGTACCACCGGCCAGCAGCGAAACGGCCAGGCAGGACAGCGTGTTGGTGCGCCCCGATCCAGGAGGCCCGAGTACGGCGAACGACGACGCCGAGCCGGCCAGGTCGACGCCGAGCGGACCGGCGTCGTCGCCGCCGAGGCCGATCAGGCCCCACAACGGCCGCCGGTTCTCCGCGGGCACCCGCTCGTACGCCGTGGTGAACTCCACCGACGCGGGCAGCTCGGCGACCGGGAACGGACGGCGTACGGCGGGAACCTTCGCGTCCCGCTTCCGCGCCTCGACCGCGATCTCCCGGATCGCCTCGACCTGCTCGGCGCCACCGCCCTCGGCCAGCACCGCGATCTGCGTCTCGCTGCCGGTCAGCACGTGCCAGCCGCGGCCCGGGTTCACGTTGGCCGGCACCTTGGTCAGCCGGAGGCCGGCCGCCTGGTAGTCGGTCCGTTCGGCCTGGCGCAGCAGCAGCTTGTGGTCGTTGTGGGACGCCAACCGACCGCCCAGGAGAGAACGCTCCGAGGTCACCACGACGTGGACGCCGACGCCCGCACCCTCGCGCAGCAGCCGGATCACGTCCTGCAGCATCTGGCCCTGGTCGTGGTCGTCCAGTGTCGCCGACAGCGCGTCCCAGCCGTCGATCAGCACCAGGATGTGCGCGGGCCGTTCCGCCTTCGGCAGGACCTTGCGCAGCTCGGTCAGCCCGGTCGCGTTGTGCTTGCCCGCCAGCTCCTGGCGCTGGGTGATCTCCAGGTTCAACCGGCGAAGGACCCGGGCCATCCGCTCCATGTCGTGCCGGGACGCGACGGCGCCGCAGTGCGGCAGCGCCTCGAGCACCGCGAGACCGCCACCGGCCGCGTCGATGCCGTAGATGTGCAGGTCGGCGACGCTGAGGTTCTTCGCCGCGGATCCGGCCAGCGTCCGGAGCATTTGGGTCCGGCCCGTGCGCGGCGCGCCGATCACGTACAGGTGACCGAAGGTCTCGAAGTCGACGCCGGCCACCCGCTGCTGCTGCAGCGCGGGCAGGTCCTCCAGCGCGTACGGCGCGAACATCTTCAGGTGGCTCGTGTCCGGCAGCTCCGACAGCAGCATCTGCTCCTTCAGCGCCGGCCGCCACGGCTGCGGCTGCGGCGTGAAGTCGTCCAGCTGCTCGGCCGCCTGGCGAATCGCCTCGACCAGCGCCATCAGGTCGGTGACCGCGAGCTTGGCCGGGGTCTCGTCCTGTACGACGGGCGCGTCGTCCTGGGCCACCGCCTTGCCGAGCGACTCCCAGTCGAGATCGGTGACGTGCACGTTCGCCGCCTCGACCGGACCCTGCTCGATCAGGTCGTCGCCGGCGTCGCGCTCGGCGCCGACCCACGCGGTCTGGAACAGGTCGGCCAGCCGCGGCCCGCGCCGGATCACGGCCCGGCCCGGGATCGCCGGGTTGATCGAGGCCGCCTCGTTGACGTCGACGATGTCCTGGCTCTCGGCCTGGTCTGTGACGCGCAGCGCGATCCGCAGGTTGGTGTTGGCCCGGATGTCACCGGTGACGACACCGCCGGGCCGCTGGGTGGCCAGGATCAGGTGAATGCCGAGCGACCGGCCCCGCTGGGCGATCCCGATCAGACCGGGGACGAACTCGGGGATCTCGCGCACCATCGCGGCGAACTCGTCGATGATCAGCACCAGGCGCGGGAGGCGGCCGAGCTCCGGGTTCACCAGCCGTTTGGCCTGGTAGTCGGGCAGGTCCTTGGCGTCCGCCGCGGCCAGGATTCGCTCGCGTCGGCGCAGCTCGGCCTCGAGCGACTCCAGCACCCGTTCGACCAGATGGGAGTCGAGGTCGGTGACCATGCCGAGCGTGTGCGGCAGCCCGGCGCACTCCTTGAAGGCGCTGCCGCCCTTGTAGTCGACCAGGACGAAGGTCAGCTCGTCCGGCCGGTTCACGGCCGCGAGCGACGCGACCATCGTCTGCAGCAGCTCCGACTTGCCCGAACCAGTGGTTCCCGCGATCAGTCCATGGGGGCCATCGGCAACGAGATCCACCGTGAAGCGACCGTCGAAGTCGGCACCGAGCACGAACGACGTACTGCCCGGACGGCGCTGCCAGCGACTCAGCAGCGTCTCCGCCGTCGGCGGCTCCAGCTCCAGCTCGTCGAGCAGCTTGACCCGCTTCGGCAGACCGGCGTCGTGGTCAGGGCTCACGTCGCGGACCGGCGCCAGCGCCCGGGCGATCTGCTCGCACCACTGCGCCGACACCAGGTCGATGCGGACGTTCTTCAGGTCCGGCAGACCAGGGCGCTTCACGGTCAGGCTCTGCAGCCCGGTCGCCAGTACGGCGCCGCACTCCTCCGGCAGCAGCCGCTCGTCGCGGTCCAGGCAGATGCTGTAGACCCCGACGGCCGGGCCGTCGGTCAGGACCTGGATGAACCCCGGTACGTCGCGCAGCCGGCGGGCGCCGTCGGCAATCACGACGACCTCGGGATCGTTCAGTTGCGCGTTCCGCCCGGACGCCTCGATCCGGCGCTGCCGGCCCTGGACCTGTGAGATCAGCTCGGTCACCCGGGCCGCGGTGGTCGCGTCGTCGTTCGCGATCAGGACCGCCGCCGGCGCTCCTTCGGGCCGCAGGTGCGGCAGCCAGCGAACCCAGTTCCAGTCCTCGGCCCGGTCGGGCTCGGCCAGGACGACGATCCGCAGCATCCGCGGCGAGTGCATCACCGCGGCCTGGACGACCATCCAGCGGCTGAGCGCGCGGGACTCCGCGTCGCGCCCGGCGATGCCGACGACGCCGTGCCCGCGCAGCGGTACGGCGACCGGCGCGTCCGGGATGGTCCACCGGATCGTCCGGTGGTTCTCCTCGCGACTCTGATCGTCGAGCTCCTTCAGCGACGGCTGGTCCGCCGTACCGAGCCTGAGCAGCAGGTAGTCGGGATCGGACCGGCGGCGCTCCCACAGCCGGCTGCCCGGCATCGTGGCGAGCTGCGCGATCCGGACCGGGTCCGGCGCGGTGACGTTGCGGATCACCCGCTCCCGGGCGACCGCGACGCTGATCTCCTCCTCCAGCGCCGCCTTCCGCGCGTTGTACCGGCGGATCGCCTCGAGGTGCTCGGCCCGGTTGGTCTTCCGGCCGTTGAAGTAGTTCATCCCCATCATCATCGGGCTGAGCATCGTGAAGATCAGGAAGTAGTACGAGTTGAGCAACCA
Source organism: Kribbella lupini (assembly GCF_039529595.1). NCBI lineage: Bacteria > Bacillati > Actinomycetota > Actinomycetes > Propionibacteriales > Kribbellaceae > Kribbella > Kribbella lupini. The sequence continues at coordinate 1,885,883 of NZ_BAAANC010000002.1, forward strand.
GACCATCACCATGCCGAGCACCACCGGCGCCATCACGACCGGCCAGGGGAACGGCCGCTTGGCCGGCGGAGTCGGTGCCGTGGGCAACCGGAGCTTCTCGTCGTCCAGGTGCGGCGCGATCCGCGGCGGCCGGTTGTAGTCGAGACCGAAGCCGTCGTCGGAGAACCGGACCGCGGCGACCGGCTCCAGCGCGCCGCTGCGGCGCAGCAGCACCGAGCCGACCGAGAGGTCCTCCTCCGGCTGCCACTCGTTGATCTGGCCGACCGGGCTCTCGCCCGGGTCGATCGCCGGCGACGACTCGTCCGCGGTCGGGTTCTCGAGGTCCTTGACCCGGATCGCGCTGGTCGCGGCATCGTCGTCGGGCGGGCCGATCCGCCGGCTCATCACCTTGCCGTTCATCGGCTCGGTCTGATGCCAGTACGTCTCACCGCCCGGTCCGACCGTGACCCACAGGCCGCGTGGCGGAACGCCGGAACCATTCAGCTGGATGGTGCAGAGCGGGTCGGAACCGATCTCGTGACTGCCGGGCCCGATCCGCCAGATCCGGCCCGCCTCCGGGCCGGAGACCGCGTGCAGCTCGACGGTGACCGGCGCGGGCCCGGCCGGCCGCTGCAACAGGTTCGGCATCTCGGCCGGTGCGCCGATCCCGAGCACGCCACCGTCGCGGACGCCGGAGCCGGCTAGCGGCGCGGCGGGGTTGAGCTTCCTGGAGCCGACGAACAACGTCTGGCCGGGCTGACCGAGGCCTTCGGCCAACGCGCCGACGGAGAGCCCCTTCGGGAGCTTCACCACGCGGTCGGTCCGTCGTTTGCCCTGCTGTTCGACCGTGGTGAGGTTCAGCTCCACGATGTCGCCTTCCCGGTCGGTCCGTCGTTCGTCCCGGCCCCGGCGGGATGCAGCACCGAGACACCGGCGACCCCGACCGGCAGGTCCAGGTCGTCCAGGTCGTCGGCGGTGGTCGCCGGGCGGGCCGGTCCACGGGTCTCGAAGTCGTGCGGCGGCATCCGGCGTACGGAACGGGCGACGGCCTTGGCCAACGGCAACGGATCGATCTCCAGCCAGGGCGCGCCGCCGTGCAGCTTGAGGCCGTGCTCCTCGGTCGCCTCGACCAACCGGGAGCTGCCGCGCGCTACTCCGAGGCTGATCAGGCGTACTCCGGACGGCACCGGCTGGTCCAGCCGTTCGGCGCCGACGACGAACCAGGCGCCGATCCGCCGGATGGCTTCGACGAGGCGCATCCCGTCGTGCCGGTCATGGATGCCCGCGGCAACTTCCACCGCGCCGGCCGGCAGCCGGACGTCGAGCTGGGCCGCCAGCGCCTGGACCACCGCCTGGGCGGTGCGCTGCACGCCGTACACGGAAAGGGACGAAGGGCCGGCCAGCAGGTCGATCAGGATCGCGCTCCGGCCGTCGCTGCCGGTGCCGAGGCAGATCAGCAGCGGGGTCTGCGGCGGCGCGTAGCCGGAGGGCGGCGAGTAGTCGGCGAGCTCGGCCCGCTCGATCCACCACAGCCGGGGGTCGTGCTCGTCCTTCTCCCAGGGCTCGGGCAGCAGCCGTTCAGCCGCGGGACCTGCGACCAGTACGCCGATCCGCCGCTTGGTCAGCGCCAGCGCGTACGGCGCCATCGCCGCATCGATCGCTGCCGCGTGGAGCATCGCCTGCTCGGCTTCGGACCACGCGTTCTGGCTCCGCAGTACGCCGGTCAGGAACCGCACGCGACGGCGGTACCGCACCCGGTCCGCGACCGGGTCGTAGAACGCGTGGAACGTGCGGCTGCTCTCCCGCTTGATCCAGCGACCGAGCCGCTTCCAGCCGCCCAGTTTGCGGACCAGCAGATTGAGCAGGACGAGGAACAGCAGCGCCAGGCCGATGTACCCGAGCACCTGGTGAGTGTTGCTGCCGCCTCCCATCGAACTCATGCAGCGGCCTCGCCCCACCCGCGACGCAGCAGGTCGGCGCGCAACGCACGGACCGCTGTGTGCGTCCGCGACTTCACGGTGCCGAGCGGAACGTCGAGAGCCATGGCGACATCCTCGCCGGGCTGCCCGCCCAGATGAACCCGGATCACCACCTCGCGGTGGGCGGGTGACAAACGCCTCAGGGCGTCCACCAGGACGTGCCGCTCGGCGACCTGCTCGGCCGGGTCGGGCGCGTTGATGGTCGTCTCGAAATCGGCCTGGCACAGCCCGCTCGGGACCGCGCGCCGCTCGCGGCGGTGCAGGTCGACCACCAGGTTGCGGGCCACCCGGAACAGCCACATCCGGATCGGCCGGCTCTCCCAGTCCAGCGACTCCGCCTGCTGCCAGGCCCGCAGCAACGTCTCCTGGACCACGTCCTCGACAGCGAACGCGTCCCAGCCGACCAGGCTCTTCACGTAGCGGCGCAGACTGTCGCGCTCGGCCAGGCAGAGCTCGATCGCCTGCATCCGGCCAGGGCTGATCTCGTTGATGACGGACCTCACAGGTTGGGGCGGCACACGTGACAGAGACCCGAAAATTCGGGCTTCAATTTAACTCTTGAAGACAAGGCGCGCAATCGCTTCCGGTGAACGATGAGTAACGACTGGCGCTCATCTGGTGACGAACCGGTGATCTCGCGGAGATGTTTGACTCCGGCCACGGAGCCGGGTGATCCTCGGGGAGGCCGCCCCTGCCGGCGGCGGCCGGCTGATCGCCCTAGAAGCCATGGAGCTCACGTGCCGCCCTCCCGATTCACCCGCGTCCGCCGGTCAGACGGGCCTGGATCGACCCGCTTCGCCGGGACGTTCGCCCGCCGGCCGCTGACGCCGCGGGTGACCTCCCTGCCCGATCGCCGGGCCTGGATGACGACGGCGTTCGTCGCCACCTTCGTGGCCGGGGCCGCGGTCGCGGTACCCCTGCTGACGCACCTTGGCGGAAACTCGCCACAGGACACGATCGTGGCCGTCGACGCGCCGCTGACGTCCCGCGCGACGACCACGCCGAGCGCCGTACCGACCGCGACGGCCACCACGACCGTGACCGGCAAGCCGCGGGTCTCGGTGGCGACCGCGACCGTGACGGTGACCGCGCCGGGCGGCCAGGTCACCGTGCTCAAGCCGGGCGCGACCGTGACGTTGCCGGGGGCCACCACCACCGTGACGGCGCCGGGCGGCCAAGTGACCGTGGTGAAACCGGGGACGACGGTGACGTTGCCCAAGGCCACGACGACGGTCACGACGAAGGTGACCGAGCAGGGTCAGCAGCAGACCGGCGGCGACGCGGTCAAGCAGGACTCGAACCAGCTGCGCGCGATGAAGAGCACCCCGGCACCCCTGCGCAGCGACGGCGCCAAGCGCTGCATCGACGTCAAGGACGGCCGGGCCGGCGCGGGTACCGACGGCACCCCGCTGCAGGTCTGGGACTGCCACAACGGCCCGGCCCAGGCCTGGACGTTCAACTCCGACGGCACCGTCCGCGCACTGGGCCAGTGCATGGACCTGGCCTGGGGTTCGATCGCGGAGAACACCGCGGTCCAGCTGGTCGCCTGCAACGGCAGCGCCGCCCAGCAGTTCCGCGTCACCCAGAAGGGCCAGCTGATCAACCCGGCCGCCGAGGGCAAGTGCGTCACGGTCGATGCCACCGGCAACGGCAGCCGGCTGTTCCTGCGCGGCTGCACCGGCGACGGCAACCAGCAGTGGGTCCAGTCCTGAGAGTTCTTGTTTTCAAGGGCTCCTAGAACGCGTACGGGAACGACGACCAGTCGGCGGGACGCTTCTCCAGGAACGAGTCGCGGCCCTCGGCGGCCTCGTCGGTGCCGTAGGCCAGACGAGTCGCCTCGCCGGCGAACAGCTGCTGCCCGACCAGGCCGTCGTCGATCGCGTTGAACGCGTACTTCAGCATCCGCTGGGCGGTCGGCGACTTCGCGCAGACCTTCCGGCCCCAGTCCAGCGCCACCTGCTCCAGCTCGGCGTGCGGGACGACCTTGTTCACCATGCCCATCCGGTACGCGTCCTCGGCGGAGTACTCCTCACCCAGGAAGAAGATCTCCCGGGCGAACTTCTGCCCGACCTGCCTGGCCAGGTAGGCCGACCCGAACCCGCCGTCGAACGACGCCACGTCCGCGTCGGTCTGCTTGAACCGCGCGTGCTCGGCCGACGCGAGCGTCAGATCGGCGACCACGTGCAGGCTGTGCCCGCCACCGGCGGCCCAGCCCGGTACGACGCAGATGACGACCTTCGGCATGAACCGGATCAGCCGCTGCACCTCGAGGATGTGCAGCCGGCCCGCCCGGGCCGGGTCGATCGAGTCGGCCGTCGTCCCCTCGGCGTACTTGTAGCCGTCCTTGCCACGGATCCGCTGGTCGCCACCGGAGCAGAACGCCCAGCCGCCGTCCTTGGCCGACGGCCCGTTGCCGGTCAGCAGCACGCAGCCGACGTCGCTCGACATCCGCGCGTGGTCGAGCACGCGGTACAGCTCGTCGACCGTCTGCGGGCGGAACGCGTTGCGCACCTCGGGGCGGTTGAAGGCGATCCGCACCACGCCGGCGTCGACCGCGCGGTGGTAGGTGAGGTCGGTCAGGTCGAAGCCGTCGACCGCCTTCCAGGCCGACGGGTCGAAGATCTCGCTGACGTGCGCTGGGTCGGTCACCCGACCGAGCATATTTCAGGGCCTGGTGGGGCCGGTGCTTGGTGGTGCAACTGCTCGGTGGTGCTACTGCCTGGTGGTGCTCTCGCGCAGGACGACCTCGGGGGCGTAGGTCTCGGTCCGCGGGTCGCCGCCCTCGATCGCGAGCTCCAGCGCCCTTCGTCCCATCTGCTCCAGCGGCAGCCGTACGGTCGTCAGCCCCGGCCACACGTCCCGCAGCGTCGCGATGTCGTCGAACCCGGCGACGCCGAGCTGCCCCGGGACGTCGACCCCGCCCGCCCGCAGCGCCGACATCGCGCCGACCGCCATCACGTCGTTCACCGCGAACAAGCAGTCCACGTCGAGCTTGCGGTCCAGCAGCTCGACCGCCGCCGCGTGGCCGCCGTCCCGGGTGAAGTCGCCAGGCAGCACCACCACCGGCTCCAGCCCGGCCTCGGCCAGCCCCGCCACGAACCCGTCCTTGCGGTCCCGCGCCGTCGCCAGCTGCTCCGGCCCGGCCAGTACGCCGAACTTCCGCCACCCCTGCCCGACCAGCTCACGCGCCAGCTGCGCCGCGCCCGCGCGGTTGTCCGGCTCGATCGTGTGCGCCGGCATCCCCGACTGGCTCACCAGCGCCAGCCCGGCACCCGATCCGAGGAACGCCTCGATCTCGTTCGCCGTACGGGCCAGCTGGTCGGCGTCCGTCCGCCGGGAACCGATCATCACCGCGGCCCGGGCACGCTGGGCCCGCAGCGACGACAAGTAAGCAATCTCGCGCTCGGCGTCGCGGAACGTGCTGGCCATCATCACCAGCAGGTTGCGCTCGTCGGCGGCGCGCATCACGCCGTTCGCGATGGCCGCGAAGTACGGGTCCTCGATGTCGTGCACCAGGATGCCGACCACGTTCGTGGACGACTTGGCCAGCGCCTGGGCCTGCGCGTTCGGCGTGTAGCCGAGCTCAGCGGCCGCCTCCCGGACCCGTTCCTGCAGCTCCGGGCGTGGCACCCGGTCGCCGCCGTTCAGCACGCGTGAGGCGGTCGCCACGGACACACCTGCCCGCTGCGCGACGTCCAGCAATGTCACCGGTGCTCGCAGATTCACTGGCCACCCACCTTCCTTTGGCTCCCCCCGGGTGGCGGTCACCCTATCGGACCAGTGGTGTCGATCACCCTGCGTGGCCGGGAAGTGGCCGGGAAAGTCGTCAGAGCCTGGCTTCTGAGCGTGGGAATGACTAGCCTTCCGAGCCATGACGACCGTCCGCGCCAGGGTGACCGTCCTGGCCTCGTCCACCGTGCTCTGCCTGACCACCCTCGTCGGCACCGCCACGGCTGCTCCAGCCCCCGACGGAGCGCCTTCTCCGGGCCCCGCGGCGTCCGCGCCCGCGCTCGAGGCAAGCCTGGCCGGTGGGGTACCGGCGCACGTGGACGCCCGGACGAAGAGCACGAAGCCGGTCTACGACTACGCCGGCGCGATCCGCGAGTCGGTCTACGTCGACACCCGGATGGACACCGACTCCGACGGCGTCGACGACAAGATCGCGGTCGACATCGTCCGGCCCCGGGAGACCGACGCCAACGGCGTACGGATTCCCGTGATCATGGACGCCTCGCCGTACTACTCCTGCTGCGGCCGCGGCAACGAGAGCGAGAAGAAGACCTACGACGCGAACGGCGTCATCCAGAAGATGCCGCTGTACTACGACAACTACTTCGTCCCGCGCGGGTACGCGGTGGTCGGCGTCGACATCGTCGGCACCAACCGCTCCACCGGCTGCGGCGACGTCGGCGGCGAGGACGAGGTCGACTCGGTCGTCGCGGTGATCGACTGGCTGAACGGGCGCAACACGGCGTCCCTGGCCAACGGCTCGCCGGTGCGCGCCACGTGGACGACCGGCGCGGTCGGAATGATCGGCAAGTCGTACGACGGCACGCTGGCCAACGCGGTCGCCGCCACCGGCGTACGGGGTCTGAAGACGATCGTGCCGATCTCGGCCATCTCCTCCTGGTACGACTACTCCCGCTCCGGCGGGGTCCCGTACTCGATCGACTACATGCCCTGGCTCGGCGGCTACGTCGGCCACGACACGCCCGCCTGCGACGCCGTACGGGCCGACCTCGGCGAGTCCGACGACGACGAGACCGGCGACTACACCCGCTTCTGGGCCGAGCGCGACTACGTGAAGGACGCCCGCAACGTCAAGGCGTCCGTCTTCGTGACGCACGGGCTGAGCGACTACAACGTCCAGACCAACCACTTCGCGCAGTGGTGGGACGCGCTGGCCAAGAACCACGTCCCGCGCAAGATCTGGCTCGGCCTCGAAGACCACGTCGATCCGTTCGAGTTCCGTCGGGACGCCTGGGTGGACGAACTGCACTCGTGGTTCGACTACTGGCTGCAGGGCTTGCAGAACGGCGTCATGCGCTCCGCGCAGGCCTCTGTGGAGGTCGCGCCCGACGTGTGGCGCAACTACCCGACCTGGCCGGCTGTTACCTCTACCGTCCCGGTTCCTCTGGCCGCCGGCAAACTAGGTGCCTACGGCAAGGGAACCGTTACCCTCACGGACGACCCCTCGCTGACCGAGGACACCATCGTCGCGACGCCGTCCGAGGTGATCGCCGGCCGCCAGATGTTCCTCTCCGCCCCGCTCCCCGCGACCATCCGGGTCAGCGGCACGCCCACCGTCACGCTGCGGATCAAGTCCGACTCGGTCACCACGCCCGTCACCGCCCGCCTGATCGAGTACGGCGAGGCTTCGCGCTACGCCGGCGTCCGTCGTACCGGGGAGTCGACCTGCGAAGGCGCCAGCACCGAGTACGACGACAGCTGCTACTACACCGTCGAAAAGCTCACCGCAGCCAGCGACCACGGCATCGTCAGCCGAGGCTGGATCGACGCCGCCCACAGCTCATCCCTCGCCCACCCCAAGCCCCTGATCCCCGGCAAGTGGACAACGGTGACGGTGCCTCTGCGAGCCCAGGACGAGATCATCCCCAAGGGCCGAACCTTGGGCCTCGCCGTGACCCTCTCCGACACCGAGTGGACCACGCCGAACGACACCGGCGCGACGGTCGACATCGACCTCGCCCACAGCAAGCTCAACCTCCCGGTGACCGCCGGCAAGGTCCCGGCTCCTTCCAAGATCGAGCCCCTGGACGTGGACATCACCACGCCCACCCAACGCCCCGACCTGCACGATCCTCTCGGCTAGCACTGCCTCTCCCACGCGGCCGGCTCCGGTCGCTCCTTCGTCGCGACCTACGCAGTCCGCTCCCACCCACCCTGGGCGCGGGCTTGCGCCCTGAAGTGCGGGCTTATCGCCCTTCATTGACTGCAGGTGGGCGCGCGCTGTCGTGGATCCGGTGCGCTTGGGCGATCCGCCGTTGCCTGCCGACCGGCTCGCCATCCACCCGGCCTCCCCACGCGGCCGGCTCCGACCCACCCTGGGTGCGGGCTTATCGCCCTCAAGTGACTGCGGGTCGCACGCTGCCGTGGCCCGGTTCGTGAGGCGAATCGCCCCTCGGAGGCCAACCCGCTTACTCCCCCACCTCGCCGTCCGAAGCCCACCCTTGGCGGTATTCGACGCACTGATGCCACGCTGCCCCGCCTCTTCGAGACCACGTCCCCTAGGGAGGCGTATCAGGAGGTGAACGGTCGACCCGTCAACGATGGGGTTCAGCCGGGGTCGCTGGGTGGAAGGCAGGGCGGGCGCGGATACAGGGGTCAGCACGCCGGCCCCGCCGATCGGGGGTTAGTCCTCCAGCCACTCGGCGCCGGTGGCGTCGCGGTGGTAGCCGGGGTGGCGGCCGTTGATGCAAGTTCGGCCGGTCATGGGGTTCTTTCCGTCGCACAGGTCGGCGGGACGTAACGCGGGCCATTCGGCTCGGTCGCGATCGTTGTTGGGGCGTCCACCCCGTTCGGCGCCCGTCTGCCCCGTAGTACCTGCTGATGTCATGCGAAGACGCTATGAAGCAAGCGGGAGCCGGGGGTAGGTAGTTGCGTTTAGTTTCCGCTGGTCAGTTCGTTTTGCACGTTGATGATGATTGCTCGGGCGTCGCGGCCGTAGACCGCTGACTGTCGCAGCATGTCGAACATGCGGGCGTAGAGGGCGATCTCCTGTGGCTGGGAGACCTCGATGCTGGCGGTGGTGGTTTCGAGCGTGACGAGCTTGTCGTCGAACATCCAGAAACCGGCTGAGCCGACGGCTTGGCGCTCGATCATCATCGGCACGATGCCGAGGGCGATGTTCGGCAGTGTCATCACGGTCAGCAGGCGGTCGAGTTGGCCGGCCATTGTTTCCGCTGTGCCGAACCAGGTTCGCAGAGCGTTCTCCTCCAGGACGACGGTGAAGCGTCTTCTGCTCTCGTAGATGATCTGCTGGCGCTCCAGCCTGGCGGCGATGGCGTCATCGATGTCGTTGTCGGCGTCGAGGAACCGCATCCAGAAGTTCAGCATCGCGCGGATGTAGTCCGCGGTCTGGAACAGGCCGGGGATCACGTTGTGCTCGTAGATCCTGAACTGCTCGGCGCGGTCGTAGGCGTCCTGGAAGGCGAGCATCAGGTGTTTCACACCGGATCGGCTGCGTCGACGGAACTCGACGTACATGGATTCGATCGCGCGTGCCTGCGCGATCAGGTCGGCTGCCTGGTCCTCGACGCCGCAGACCTCGCACCACGTACGGATGTCCCGGTCGGTCGGCGGTTGGACGCCGTGTTCCAGCTTGCTGACGCGCGTGAAATGCCAACCGGTCGCGGCGGCGAGCTCACGACCGGTCAGACCAGCATCTTTGCGCAGGTTCCGGAGGCGAAGTCCGAGGGCTTCTTGGACCTTCCGAGCCGCGCTATTCGGGCTTGTACTCACTGTACGGCGTCGCCAGAGGCCAGACTTGATCGAAGGCCTTGCGACACATCTCCACTGTGGCTGGGTTCGTGGTGGTCGTCAGGGCGTTGTTCAGGCCCTCTCCGGAGTAGTGCAAGAAGACCACTCGTTCGTCGTCGAACACGTAGTAGTCGTTGCCGGGAAAGCAGAGTTCCGAGACTTGACGCCGCGGGATGAAACGGACGTCCTCGCCGGCCTCGACGATCGGGTGACCGATGGCGAGAGTCCATCGCTGGTAGGTGCTGAGTGGTTCGGAGACGATGCGGGCCCGTTTCACTGTTCGGCCTGCCGCGACGTGGCCGCGGAGCGTGGTGCACCAGTCTTGGAGCCATTCGAGGTCGTCCGGCTCACCGGCCGCCCACTGCGCCATGTGCGGCAATTCGACCTCGGTGCCGTAGGCATCGCGGGTCTCCAGATGGATCGAGCTGCGCTTGAACGTCTTCAGCAGCTCCTGGAACTCGTCGTCGGTGATCTCGTCCACGAGTCCTACTGGAAGAACTGGATCATGCGATCCGGGATCTCGACGGCGGTCTCGCCGTTCGGGAGGTCGAGCGTCGCCAGGGCGTCGGGGTCGTCGACGACCCATCCCTGAACGACCCAGCTTCCGCGATCGGTCTTGTAGAGGGTCGGTGAGTTGGTCGGCTGGGAGTCCGGGTCGCCCGCGACGAGAGTCAGCTTCATGGTGTGCCCCTGCTTCCGTGGTTGCGTGACCTTGCCCTGCCGAGTCTGGGGTTACTCATTGTTGCCTGTCACCGATGTTGCCAGAAGTTGCGAGACCAGATTCCCGACTTGCATCTGGTACTTAGGTACAGGTTTACCGTCGGAGTATGACGACAGAATCTCCTGAAACCGACTGGGTGCCGCAGGCTTGCACGCTTCCTACGGCTGAGCGGCCGCTGCGGGTTGCTGAGTTTGATGCGTTGTTTGTTGAGGGGCTGCTTGGGGTGGAGCGGGAGGGGCCTGCCGAGTTGAGGCTGACGTTTGATGCGTCGGTTGAGGCGACGGCTCGGGAGTTGGTTGCCCGGGAGAGTGGGTGCTGTTCGTTCTTTGGGTCTGGGTTCGACGCGGGCGGCGAGGGGGAGTTGGTGTTGCGGGTGAGTGTGCCGGCGGGGCAGGTTGACGTGCTGGAGGGGCTGGCGGCTCGGGCGGAGGGGGTCTTGGCGTGAGTGGGGACTGGTTGCGGACTGGGGAGATTGCTGAGGCTGCGGGGGTCAATCAGCAGACTCTGCGGTACTACGAGCGGCGCGGGTTGTTGCGGGAGCCGGAGCGTAGTCCGGGTGGGCACCGGTTGTACCCGCCGGAGGCGGTGACTGTGTTGCGGGTGATCAAGGCGGCGCAGCGGCTTGGGTTTTCGTTGGGGGAGATTGCTGAGCTGCTGGAGGCTGGGCGGCATCGGCACGGGGCGAAAGGCGATGCGGGGCTGCAGGGGCGGGCTCGGGAGAAGTTGGTGGAGGTTGAGTCGAAGATCGCTGATCTGGAGGTGATCGCGGGGAGTTTTGCGGAGGGCGCTCGAGGTGGGGTGTGAGGACCTGGTCGAGTGTGCGGGTACGGCGGGGTGTCCGTTGCCGTTCTCTGACCTGGGGGACGGGCGGCGTTCGGTACCTTCGCAGCTATGACGGTAGCGAAATCCATCGCGTTGTTCGTGCTGGCTGCTGTTGCTGAGATCGGTGGTGCGTGGCTGATCTGGCAGGGGTGGCGGGAGCATCGCGGGGTGCTGTGGATCGCTGGTGGAATTGTTGCCCTGGGCGCCTATGGGTTCGTGGCGACGTTTCAGCCGGATCCGAACTTCGGGCGGATTCTGGCGGCGTACGGCGGGATCTTTGTGGCCGGCTCGCTGGCGTGGGGGATGGTCGTCGACGGCTTTCGGCCGGACCGGTGGGATGTCATCGGCGCGTTGGTGTGCCTAGCCGGGGTTGCGGTGATCATGTACGCGCCGCGGAGTACGTGAGGTCAGCGGAGGTGCGCGACGGCTCGGGTGAGGCCGAGGGTTCGGCCTCCGTCGGCGTGGAGCATGCGGGCTTCCTCCCGGCCTGGCTGACCGCCGTCGAGGTCGCAGGCTTCGTTCCATTGCAGCCAGTCGTGCCAGCCGTGCGGGAGTTGGTCGGCCACGTCGACGGCAACCAGGCCGGTTTTCTCCCAGTGGTGACGCCACCAACCAGGACTGTGCCAGGCGCAGAAGTCCCATTTCCAGTACGGCGCGAGGTGCGTCGGCGGAAGCGTTTCGGGCTCTGAGGCAGAACCGGGGAGGGAGATGCCCAGCCGGCCGCCGGGCTTCAGGAAGCGGGTGAGGTAGCCGAGGTAGAGGTCGTCGGTGCCGAAGTAGTGGTAGGCGCCGATGCTGACGACGGCGTCGAAGAAGTTCTCGGCGTACGGCAGCGCGTGGGCCTCGGCGTGGATCGGGTGCACCTGGCCGACGAGCTGCGCCTCGGTGATGCGGCGGAGGTTCTCGTCGGGCTGGATCCACAGGTCGGTCGCCCACACCTCCACGCCGTACTCCTTGGCCAGGAAGATCGAGCTCAGCGCGGTACCGCACCCGAGGTCGAGGATGCGCGATCCCGGCTGAAGCGGCATGGACTCGATCAGGGCCTCGGCCTGCCAGAGCGGGTTCGGGCCCATCGAGGCGTCGACCATCCAGCGGGCCGAGTACCTGGCGGATCGCGGGTACCGGTCGTTCCTCAGCAGGTCGGCGAGCTCGGCATCATCCATTGGATCGAAGTGTGGAGAAGCACCCGCGCCCGGGCAAACGATTATCGGGTGTCGGATCGGGCGTGCGGCGTTCGTAGAAGGGGTGAACGAACAACTAGACCGAGGAGAACATCATGACTGTCAGCTACACCTACGACATCTTTTCCAGCCTCGACGGCTTCGGGTCGAGCACGGGCGACTGGGGCGGCTACTGGGGCAAGCAGGGGCCGGAGTTTCTTGCCCGGCGAGCCGAGCAGTACGGCGAACCGCAGCGGATGGTCTTCGGCGCCGCGACGTACCGGCTGAACGCTGCGATCCTCGCCGAAGAGCCGGACGGGATGGACCCGTGGATCACCCGGATGAAGAACCTGCCGGCGACGGTCGTGTCGAACACGCTCACCGAGCCGCTCGACTGGCCGGACGCCACGCTGGAGCGCGGGGACGCGGTCGAGGTCGTTGCCCGGCTGAAGGAGGAGTCCGACGTGCCGTTGCGCTCGCACGGGAGCGTGTCGCTGAACCGGGCGCTGATGGCGGCGGGACTGGTCGACCGGGTCCAGCTGACGATCTTCCCGGCACTCACCGGCCGGACCGGCGTGGTCCCGATCCTCCAGGGCGCGGCCGACTTCGATCTCGAACTGCTCGAGAGCCGGACGCTCGACGGCAGCATCCAGGAGCTCGTCTACCGCCCGACCCTGCACCCCTGAGCACCCGGGTCGTCTCAGCGGGAGATCCGGTGCGGGTACGGACCGGAGGCGGGAATTAGGGTGACCCGGTGCTTAAGCGTGAGGTGGTCGAGCGGGCGGTTGACGGCGTACCGGCAGGACGGCTTTGGTACGCCGCGCCGGCCGAGCGGTGGTTCGAGGCGTTGCCGGTGGGCAACGGGTTCGTCGGCGGGATGGTGTACTCCGGGACGGACGGCGAACGGGTGAGGCTGTCGGCGTCCACGGCCTGGTCGGGAGCGCCGGGGAGCAGCGACGTCAGCTCGACGGCGTTGAAGTACCTGCCGCAGATCCGGCGACTGCTGCTGGCCGGCGAGTACGCCGAGGCGCAGGCGCTGGCGGACCAGCACCTGCCGGGGACCCCGTCGTCGTTCGGGACCAACGTGTCGTTGCCGGAGCTCCTCGTCGAGCACGGCGTCGACGGCGAGGCCAGCGGGTACGAGCGCTCGCTGGAGCTGGGCGACGCGATCGTCCGGTCGCGGTTCACCAAGGGCAGCGTCGACGTCGAGCGCGAGGTGTTCGCGAGCAACGTCGCCGGAGTGCTGGTGGTGCGGGCAACCAGCAGTGCGCCGGTGTCGCACCGCGTGAGCTTCAGCGGAGACGGGATTCCGGCCGAGGTCACGGTGGACGGCGCGACGCTGATCCTCCGCGGTCAGGCGTACGAGGACCTGCACAGCAACGGCAAGGTGGGCAGCACCGTCGAGATCCAGGCGAAGGTGCTGACCGACGGAACGGTCGCAGCGAACGAGGCGGAGGACGGGCTCGAGGTCAGCGGCGCGACCGCGGTGACGGTAGTCGTTGCTGTGGGCACCGACTGGCTGGGCACCGACCCGGCGCAGCAGGCGAGCGAGCGGTTGAGCGACGTACCGGCGTACGACGTACTGAAGCAGGCGCACGTCGAGGACCACGCGGCGCTGATGGGCCGGGTGGGGCTGGACCTCGGGAGCAGCCCCAAGGACGGCCTGCCGACCGACGAGCGGCGGCGGTTGTTTGCCGAGGGCGCCGATGATCCCGAGCTCGTTGCCCTGTACTTCCAGTACGGCCGGTACCTGACGATCGCCGGATCACGGGCCGACTCGCCACTCCCCCTTGCGCTGCAGGGATTGTGGAACGACGGGCGCGCGTCCGGTGGACCGTGGACCAACGACTTCCATCTCGACATCAACACCCAGCAGAACTACTGGGCGGTCGAGATCACCAACCTCGGCGAGTGCCACCAGCCGCTGTTCGGGCTGATCGACGGACTGCGGGCGAGTGGCAGCGTCACCGCGGCGGAGATGTACGGCGCGCCGGGGTGGGTCTCGCACACGGTGTCGAACGCCTGGAGCTACACGGCGCCCGGCTGGGGCCTCGGATGGGGTCTGCACGTGACGAGCGGGATCTGGATCTCGCTGCAGCTGTGGGAGCACTTCGAGTACCACCGGGATCTGGAGTTCCTGGCCGGCCGCGCCTATCCGGTCCTCAAGGACGCCGCGCAGTTCTTCCTGGCGTACCTGACCGAGGACCCGGAGACCGGCTACCTGCTCAGCGGGCCGTCGGACTCGCCGGAGAACTGGTACCTGACGCCGGACGGCGAAAAGTGCTCGATCTCGCTGGGCAACACGACGGACCGAGTGCTGATCGAGGCGCTGTTCAGGATCTGCGCCGAGGCGTCGGAGCTGCTCGGCCTCGACGAGGACTTCCGGGCGGAGGTGACCAAGGCCAGGGAGAAGCTGCCGCCGTTCCAGATCGGCAAGCACGGCCAGCTGCAGGAATGGCTGCACGACTTCGACGAGGCCGAGCCGAACCACCGGCACACCTCGCACCTGATCTCGGTCTACCCGGAGCGGCAGATCACCCCCCGTACGACGCCGGAGCTCGCGCAGGCGGCCGAGGTCGTCATCGATCGGCGGCAGAACGCGGACGGCTGGGAGCAGACCGAGTGGGTCGAGGCCAACCTGATCGCGTTCTACGCCCGTTTGCAGAAGGGCGATCTCGCACTGCGGCACGTCCGCCAGCTGATCGCGGACGCGAGTGAGGACAACCTGCTGTCGTACTCGGTCGCCGGCATCGCGGGCGTGGACGAGAACGTGTACGCCTTCGACGGCAACTCCGGCGGAACCGGCGCGATGGCCGAGCTGTTCGTGCAGTCGACCGGCACCGAGATCGAGCTGCTGCCCGCGCTGCCGACGGCGTGGCCGACCGGATCCGTCACCGGTCTGCGCGCTCGCGGCGGTTACACCGTCGACGTGTCATGGGCCGAGGGCAAGCTCAGCGTCGCCCAGATCACCGCTTCGGAGCGGTCGACCCCCCAGCAGGTCCGGCTCGGCGACGAGCTGATCGCGCTCGACCTCGCCCCCGGTGAGACCGCCCGGATCACGACCTTCCAGGAGGACCCCGACCGGACCTAGCCTGAGCGCATGCGCCGCACTCGGACCGGTCTGGCCGCAGTCGCCCTCTGCGCGACGGCGGTCCTGACCGGCTGCGGGCCGCCCCTCGCCGACCACAGGCTCGGCATGACCGTCGACGACTCCGGCAACCCCGTGATCGTGCTGCAGGACTGCAAGGAAGGCGACGTCGTCGAGCTGCAACTCTTCGACGAGTCGCGCACCTCGCAAAGCTTCCCGGGCGGCGAACCGCCGGTGCCGATCGCCGTCTACACGACGTCGGAGGCCTCGAAGACGGTCCGCCAGATTCCGGTGAAGACCGGTGGCGCCGGCTGGGCGCCGACTGCCGTGGTCCCCGCGCTGCGGGCGAGCGCGTCGTACAAGGTCCGCGGCTGGGGCAAGGAGCACCAGTCGTACGGCGGGCAAACGATCTTCACGCCGAACGACCTGAAGAGCTTGAAGCCGGGCGAGGTCCTGTACGGCGTCCAAATGCAGGTGGACTCCGAGGTCCACGTGGAGAAGGTCCGGTACCCGTCGCTCGACGAGTTCAGTCCGTCCAGCTGCGACTAGAGGTCCTTGGGCTCCCCCGAATCACGACCTCCTAGGCCTTTACCCTGGGCGGATGCGCCTCACTCCGACCGGTCTGGCCGCAGTCGCACTCTGTGCGACCGCGGTCCTGACCGGCTGCGGGCCGAGCCCCGCCGCCGCCAAGGTCGGCATGACCGTGGACGACTCCGGGAGCCCGGTGATCGTGCTGGAGGACTGCAAGGAAGGCGACATGGTCGAGCTGCAGCTCTTCGACGAGTCGCTCACCCCTCAGCCGAACTCCACCGGCGGCACCACCAGTTTGCCGATCGCCGTCTACACCGTGTCGAAGGGCTCGAAGACGGTCCAGCAGATCCCGGTGACCCGGGGCGGCGCCGGCTGGGAGCCGGTGACCGTCGTCCCGGAGCTGCGGCCGAGTACGTCGTACAAGGTGCGCAGCTGGGGCAAGGGGCACAAGTCGTTCGGCGGGCAAACGATCTTCACGCCGAACGACCTGAAGGCACTCAAGCCGGGTGAAGTCCGGTACGGCGTACAGGTGAAGACCGCCTCGGGGGTCTACCAGGACGAGTACCACGTCGCACCGCTCGACGAGTTCGCCCCGTCCGACTGCGACTAGCCGGCGACGAACTCCATCGGGTCGCCGAAGCCGAGGTCGGTGACCCCGGCGCTGTGGAACGCGCCGACCAGCACGCACCGCCGGTGCGCCGCGAACGTGAGCACGTGCGCCACCATCCCGCCGTACGTGAAGACCCTCGGCGGTTCGCAGGTGGTGTCGACGAAGCTCTCGTCGAACCGGCCCTCGTCGTTCAACCGGTTGACCAGGGCAACGAACCGCGACCCCGCGTCGGCGTGCCGGGTCCGCAGCTCCGGGATCGGCGTGGTCACGTCCCGCCCGCACTCCGGGACCTGGAACGGCCGGTCCTCGACCGAGGCCAGCCACATCTCCTCCTGCCAGACCAGCCGGTCCAGCAGGTACCGGATCGACGTGTCGTCGTCGATCCCCTCGACCGACGACACGATCGGCCGGTCCAGCGCCTCGGCGTCGAGCCGGGCGCCACGTTCGATCAGTTCGCTGGTGAGCCACACGTGGTGCTCGACCATCCGGACCAGTACATCCATCCCTCTCACCTTTTTCCTCGCGGGCAGGCGCAGGCCTGCCGGTGGCTGGAAGTGCACGCCGCTCGGTGCGGCGAGGAAGAACACGCGGGACGACTCGCCCCGCCAGACGCGCGGCGACATCCCGTACGCCCGGGCGAAGGCCCGGGTGAACGCCTCGTGCGAGCCGTAGCCCGCGTCGACCGCGATGTCGAGGACGCCGACGTCCTCGGCCAGCAACCGGTACGCCGCCCGTTCGAGCAGCAGCCGGCGCCGGAACGCACCGGGCGGCTCGCCGGCCGCCGCGCTGATCACGCGGTCGAAGTGGAACCGGGACAGGTAGGCCCGGCGCGCGAGCGCGGCACCGGTCGGCACCTCCCCGGTGGGGTCCAGGCTCTCCGCCACGGCCGACACGAACTCGGCGTACACGTCTGTCATGCGTCCACTGTGCCGCCTGAGCGGCCGGCGCGACTTGATCGATCTTGCGGAGGCGCGGCGGTGTTGATGATGCGGACTACTGCGGGATGTGTAGTAGTGTGAACGGCAGAGCACCGCCGATCCCGGTCTGAGGGGTCCGGGGCGGCGGTGCGTCGACCTGCCGAGGAGTTGTCGATGGATCCGAGCCAGTTGCTCAAGGGCGTGCTGGACCTGGCGGTGCTCGCCGTGCTGCGCGACGCCGACGGGTACGGGTACGACGTGCTGCGGCGACTGCGCGCGGCCGGGCTCGAAGAGGTCGCGGACGCCTCGGTCTACGGGACGCTGAGGCGGCTGTTCGCGGCCGGCGCGCTGACGTCGTACGTGCAGCCCAGCGAGGAAGGGCCGCACCGCAAGTACTACGGGCTCAACCAGGTCGGCCTCGACCTGCTGACCGAGTCCACCAAGACCTGGAACCACTTCGCCGGCACGATGGCGGGCCTGCTGACCAAGAAGGAGGAGGCGGCGTGAACAGCACCCTGACCGGAACGATCGCGACCTATCTGGCGCAGGTCAAGGCGGAGCTGGCCGACCTGCCGCCGGGTGAGCTCGAGGACGTGCTCGACGACGTCGCGAGCCACCTGACCGAGGTCGCGGCCGAGTTCCAGCAGGAGCCGACCGAGGGACAGCTGTGGGAGCGGCTCGGCACCCCTCGCCAGTACGCCGACGAGCTGCGCACCGCGGCCGGATACCCGGCGTCGACGCGGGCTCCGGAACAGAACGAGAGCGCCGCCGAGAAGGCGTTGCGCTGGGGCATCATCGCCGGGATCGTTGGGCCGTTCTTCGTGCTGATCGGGCTGCTCACCGGGTCTCCCGCGCCGGTCGGGTTCCTCGGGCTGATCGGCCTGACGGTGCTGTTCGTCGCGGCGTACCTCGGAGTGCGTGCCCTGGGCAACAACAGTCCGCGGGCGGTGCTGGACACGCCCCGCGGGGCGCAGGGCAACGAGTTCGTCCGCGGCCTGATCGAGCAGATCCCGCCGAACGTGCGGACCGAGCTGATCAGCGTCGGCCAGCCGGTGTGGTGGGTCGCTCGCGGCGCACTCGGCGGTGGCGGGTTCTTCGCGCTGTTCGGTGCGGGAGCGGTCGCGGTCGTCGGCGCGATCGCGGGTGCGGGAGTGTCGATCTGGATCGGCCGCCGCAGCCAGCAGGACCGGCGCTGGCTCTGGTACGTCGTACCGCTGAACGTGATCGCGATCCTGGCGCTGCCCGCCGTGCTCGTGGTGGGCCTGCTGGGTGGGTCGGGGGCGTTCTCGATGCGGAACTACGATCGCGGCAGCAACACGTCGGCGTACCAGGACGGGCTGGTGCTGAACGGTTCGCCGGTCGAGAACCTGTACCCGTTCGACGAGAAGGGTCAGCAGGTCAGCGTCCGGCTCTACACGGAGAACGGCTCGCCGGTGAACCTGCCGGTGCGGGACTGCTCGGCGAACTACGGCAACGACCAGCGGATCACCAACCAGTTCCCGCTGACGACGGTGGATCCGGACTCCATGGGCACGTACGACCCGGAGACGGGTGAGCCGGTTGGGTGCCGGGAGTCCACGAAGGCGCCGTTCGTGCCGCCGCCGGCGCCGGCTACGCCGACCAAGGCGACGCCGACTCCGACACCTGGCGCGCCAACTACGAGTGGGCCGACCACTGGAGCCAGTGGTGGGCCGACGACCGGGGCTACTGGTGGGCCGACCGCGCCGACCACCGGGGCGACACCTGGGCCGACCGCGACGCCTTCGGGCAAGCCGTCGACCGGCGTCACGCTGACCGTTCCGCCGCCGACCCGCTGACGGTTCCGCTGGGCTACAGGTGCGCCGCCCCGACCGGGTGGTACCTGTAGCCCAGTTTGCGATAGAGACCAATCGCGGTTTCGTTGCGGCCGTCAACCATCAGCCCGACGCGGCCGTGCCGCTTGACGAGCTCGGCCGTGACGAAGGCGCACACCTGGCGCGACAGTCCCCGACCTCGCGCGGCGGGCAGGGTCGCGACTCCGGCGATGAAGCCGACCTCAGGCGCACTCCAAGCATCAGCCGCGACGCTCAACAACCTTCCCCGCTGGGTGCCTCCAGTCTCGGCACGGTCCGCGCTTGACTCTGGTTCGGAGTCCTCGATGCCGGCCCAGCGGCTGACGCCCGCTTGACCCGGCCAGGCATACGACGTCGGCGAGGCCTCCTCCAGCAACTCGGCCACCCCCGCGTCGTCAGCGAACCACCGCGCCGTCACGGTCTCCACCGGCGCCTCGTCGATCTCCATCCACCCGAACGTCGCCCGCAGGCTCAACTCCGGAACCCGCTCGACCACCCCGCGAATCAGCGTCTCGTCCCCGAACGGCCGGTACGCCGGCCCGACGATCCCCATCACGTCCCGAACCAACGGCACCACGTCGTCGAGCGGCCCGCTCACCACGATCCGATCGTGCCGCGACAGCTCGGGCGCAACCACCGCGACTGCGTCCCCGGCGTACCAGGCCCGGTTGCCGGCTTTGAGACCTTGGCCGGCCCACAACACCTTCGCATCCCCGTCAGCCGCCGCGACCAGCTCCGCCGGGCTCAAGATTTCACGCACTCAACCATTGTCCCCGCAGCCAGTCCGCCACCCGCGGGCGGTCGGTGCTGGTGACGGACGCCCACCACTCATCAACCCGCCAACCACCGCCCGGGCCACGCTCAACCACCGGGCTCGAGACCTGTTGAGGAAGCGTTAGTGAGTGGTGCACGTCCGGTCCGCGGCGCGGGCGTGGCGGCCGTTATGGGTTGGTGTTGCGTTGGAGGGCGTACGGGGTGAGGTGGTGGTAGCCGCGGACGGAGACTCGGCGGAGGCGGCGGAGGTGGTACGACGGGTGGCCGTCGAGGGCGGCGGCGAGTTCGCGGTCGGTGAGGACGCGGCCGGGTTTGCACTCCGACGTCAGGCGAGCGGCGAGGTTGACGGTTTCGCCGTACACGTCGCCGAGACGGATCAGGATGGCGCCGTACGCGAGGCCGATCCGGAGTTCGGGGAGGTCGTCGGTGGCGGCGACGTGGTCCTGGAGGGCGAGCGCGACGGCGGCGCCCTGTGCGGCGGTGTCGGTCACGAACAGGACCTCGTCGCCGATGGACTTGATCACCCGGCCGCCGTGCTGCGCGACGACGTCGGCGGCCATGCCCTCGAAGCGTTCGATGAGCTCGCCGAGCTCGGCCTCGGAGAGCCGGCGGGTCAGGCGGGTGTAGCTGACGATGTCGGCGAACCCGACGGCGCGGATGCCGCGCGCCAGTTCGTCCGACGCGGCGACCGAGCGGCCGGCGGCGGCCGCGAGGTGGCGGCGCCAGACGTAGGTCTGCAGTTTCTCCATCGCGGGCAGCAGCATCCCGGCGACCTCGATCGCCTCGTCGGCCGGCAGCTTCGCGTGCGCGAGGAAGTCGAGGAACATCGCCGACTGCCACGACGCCAGCCGCGACTGCGTCTGCCCGAGCTTGCGCGCCAGCGACGACTCGACCGACGGGTCGATGAACCCGTCGTCCTCCAGCGCCGCGACCAGCCGCAGCGCCTCCACGTCGTCCGCGGTGAACGCCACCTCGTCGTCCGGCACCGTCGCGAACCCGAGCGCCCGCCACATCCGCTCGGCTCGCTGGTACGAGATCCCCGCCCGCTCGGACACCTGATGCCGCGTGAACGTCCGCTCCCCACCCAGCAGGGTGGTCTCGAACTCCTTCGCCAACGCCCCGAGATCAGGAGGAGCCTGAGCGGACGCCCCATCGGGCACAGATGCATGCGACTGCGCGGCTTCCCCGGTTGGACCGGGATCGGCGACGGGGGCTCCCCCGGCAACAGGTGCCGGATCGGCAGCGGGCGCTGGATCGGCGGCGGGCGCGGACTCAGATGGGATGGCATCGGAGGAGGGGGCGGCTTGCGCGTCGGCTGAGCCGGTCGCCTCGGCGGGGAGAGCCGGGGCTGTGATGGGGGAAGCGTCGGATGCCGGTACGACGGTCTGCGGGTCGCCTGAGCCGGTCGCCTTGGTGGGGAGATCCGGGGTGGCGGCGCGGGTGCGCTTGCCCTCCGGCTCCGACCTGGGCGCGGGGGATTGTCTGTCCTGCTCCACCGATTCCGAGTCCGGGTCAGGCGTTGGGTTGGGGGCCACGGCGTTCGGCGATGGTGGCGTCGATGGCGTCGCGGAAGTTGGGGAGGCGGGTGGTGAGGTCGTCGAACTTCTCGCGGGTGAAGTGCAGCAGCTGGAGCCGGGACTTGGCGGTGACTGTTGCTGTGCGCAAGCGGTTCTGGCGGACCGCGACCTCGCCGGCGATGTCGCCGGGGCCGAGCTCGGCGATCTCCTCGCCCTTGACGCGGACCGACGCCGTACCGGCCAGGATCAGGTACGCCGCGTCCGGCGGCGTCTGTTCCAGGATGAGCGACCACCCGGCCGGCACCGAGACCTCTTCGCCGGCCCGGAAGATGTCCTTGATCTCGCGGCCGGACAGGTCCGCGAACAACGGCAGGTCCCTGGGGGACGTCCTACCCAACGCCACGTCGATCCTCCGAGCCCGCCGGACCAGCGTCCGGCGCCACAGTCGATGTTTCCCGTCGGTAACTCTAACGCTTGAACCGCTCGGGGGTCACCGAAACCCGGCATCTCGCCGGGAATCCCGCCCGGCACCCGCTGGATCCGGCACAGCCCGACTCACGTCCAGTACGGCGTACGCCTGCTCGCGCAACCACTCCTCCGCGGCCTCCCACGACCACCCGCAGTCGCGCACCAGCGTCCGCCACGCCCCGAAACCGAACGACAGCCACAGCACGTCCCCAACCTTCGCCGCGCTCAGCCCATCCCGGGTCAGCCCGAGCGCGATCAGGTGGTCGGCCGCCTCCTGCAAGGCCGCCCGGTACGCCGTCGTACTGTCACGCCAGGCCTTCTCGGCGACCTCGTGCGCACCCAGCGCGGAGTAGATGATGTCGACCGCGTCCTGCAGACCCTCGTTGGCCTGCCGGGTCGCAGACGCCAACTCCGCAACGACTCCTGGCAGATCTCGACGAGCCCGGACGCGTTCCAGCGAAGCCGCCGCGTCCGACTCCTGGATGCTCACGCTGATGATCTCGGTGAGGATCTCGGCCTTGTTCCCGACGCTCGCGTAGACGGTCTTCACCGAGACGCCGGCCGCCGCGGCGATCTCCGCGACCGGCACCCGCGCGTACCCCTGCGCCGCGAACAGCCGCCGCGCCGCGTCGACGATGTCGCGGCGCGTACCGGCGGCATCTTCTCGCCGTCGCGGGGAGTGGTAGGTCCGGGGCGTCATGGGTTCAGGCTACGCTCAAGGAAATCATTAGAACCATCTTCACCTCAATTGGAGTCGCCATGACCGAGGGCCTGCGCCTGTACGACGAACTGATCGCCGTGCACACGATCATGCGGCGCAGCACCGCGCTGGTCGTCGACGCCCTGCAGGCCCTGATCGACGGCCGGCCGGTCCGCGTCGCGACGCTGGTGAAGCTGATCGACTGGCAGGCGGCGTTCGTCCATCACCACCACGAGAGCGAGGACGAGCTGTTCTGGCCGGTACTGCGCGAGCGGTTCCCCGAGGTCGTCGCGCAACTGGACGCGCTCTCGGTCGAGCACGACAAGCTCGACGGGGCGTTGGAGCAGCTCTCCGCCGAGGCGGCCGGGCTGCGCGGTGCGCCCGCCGGGCCTGCCTCGCAAGGCGCAGCCGCCGGGCGGCGAGAGCAGGGCGCATCCACGTCGCCGGGCGCATCCGCCGGCCAAGGGCCGCAAGCGACGGCCGCTGCCCTGCTGCCCGCCGCGCTCGAGGTCCGCGACGTCCTCGCCGGGCACCTCGACACCGAGGAGCCGATCCTGCGGGAGCTCTTCCCCGACGTACCGGCCGACGAGATCATCGCGCTGCGCAAGGCGATCGTGGCCGGCGCCCCGAAGGCCGGCCCGGAGTGGGTTCTCGGTCTGTTGGAGAACCCGACCCGGGCCCAGGGCTACGACATCATGATGGCCAACTTCCCGCCGCCGGTGCGCTGGCTGCGCCCGATCCTGCTGCGCTCGTACGCGAAAGCCCGCCGTTCCCTCGCGGTCGACTGATCAGGACCGTCGCGCGGAGATCAGCAGCAACGGCGGCCGGCGCCGATGGACGGCCAGGTGAGGCTTGCGTTCCACCTGGTCGAGCGAGGGCTGCGGCTCCCGCAACGCTTCGATCGAGAAGCCGGCGGCCAGCAGCGCTTCGACGATCGAGCCGATGGTCCGGTGGTACTTGACCACGCCGTCGACGAACCAGTTTCGTTGCCGGCGGCCCTCATCCGCGTAGTCGTCGATCACCTGGGCGGATGCTTCGAGCGGCGCGGTGACCACCGGATGCTCGACCGAGAACACGAACTGCCCGCCCGGCACCAACCACCGCGCAATCCGACCGACCAACCCGGCGAAGTCCTCGACGTAGTGCAACGCCAGGCTGCTCACCACGAGGTCAAGCGAGGCGCCCGGCAGGTCGAGCTGGGCCAGATCCGCTTGCAGGTAACGGATCCGAGGATGCTCCACCGCCTGGGAGAGCATCGAAGTCGAAGCATCCACCGCGATCACCGACGCACCGGAAGAAGCAAGCCGTACGGCGAGCTCACCTTCGCCACAGCCCAAATCCGCGACCCGCAGGCCTTCATCAACCGAAGGCAGCAACGCAGACATCGCCGGGATCTCGAGTTCGTCGTTCAAGCCCATCCCGGTACGGCGGAGTTCCCGGTAGCCGGCCAGGAAGCGCGGGTCGTCGTACAAAGCCATCACAACCACCGAGCCAGGTCGTCGACGTCGATCATCGGCAAGTCCCAGCGCAGCGCGAACTGCTCCAGATCGACCGCGTCCGCCATCACACCGTCCGGCCGCATCACCTCGCAGCACACGCCGACCGGCGCGAGCCCGGCCGCCACGCACAGCGCGACCGTCGCCTCCGTATGCCCCTTCCGCTCGGCCAGCAGGCCGGGCCGCGCGGCCAGCGGGAACACGTGCCCGGGCTGCAGAAAGTCGCCAGCCACCGCATCCGGCGAAGCGAGCCGCCGGATCGTCGCCGCGCGATCCGCCGCGCTCACGCCGGTCCCCGGCAGCGACGCGAGGTCGACCGGCACATACATCGCGGTCCCCTGCCGATCACCCTCGCCGGGCATCGGCGGAATCTCCAGCCGTTCCAGTACGTCGGCCGCGCACGGGATCGTCGTGTGCCCGCAGACCTGCGTCAGCAGGAACGTCATCGCCTCCGGCCGGAACCGCTCCCCGGCGAACACCACGTCCCCTTCGCCTTCGAGCGTCGGGTCCCACACGACGACCCCGCCCCCGGCAGCGAGCTGCGCAACCACCTTCTGTACGCCGACCTCGCCGCTCAACTGCCCCGCCCACGGCAGCCGCGCGACGGCGCTGAGCAATTCGGGCCCGTGCCCGAGGCGCGCCATCCGCGTGAGCAGGTCGCTCTCCAGGTTGACCCGGTCGCCGACGGCCAGCGCGCCGAGCGTCGTACGGCGAAGGGTGTTCGGCACGAGAACGACCGAGAAGCGATCCTTCAGGACCTCGGCGACGGTCAGGCTGACGCCGTTCAGCGCGACCGAGGACTTGGCGACCAGGCGGGCCAGCAACCGGTCGGCGGGTTTGATCCAGACCCGTCGGCCGGCTGGTTCGTCGTCGATCCGCAGGACCTTGCCGACGCCGTCGACGTGGCCTTGGACCAGGTGCCCGTCGATCCGGTCGCCGGCGGCGAGCGGCAGCTCGAAATGCACCTGCGTCCCCGGCACGACCCGGTCGAACGTCGTACGGCGGCGGGTCTCGTCGGTGAGCGCGGCGACCAGCGCGCCCGGCTCGACCGACTGCATCGTCATCCGTACGCCGTCCAGGCAGACGGCGCCGCCTTCGGCCAGCGGGACCGTCCGGTCGACGGTGATCCGGAGCGCCTCGGCGCCCACTTCCGCGACGACCGCGGTCCGCTCGATTCTTCCTGTGAACATGTGTCAGCTCCCGCGTCCAGAGATGACCAGGGACCTGAAGGGGTCCGAGCACGAAGCGGGGTATCACCGCGTGGCCCCGGCCGTACCGGGTCACTCCGTACGCCGTACGGAGCCGACGGGCCCGGGATCAGCTCCCAGCCGTCACACCTTGGAATCGCACCGCTCGCAGTAAACCACAGCGGTGGGTTTCCTCAGCCTGTGGACAACGGGCTGAGCTGAACCGGTCTAGATGCGTACCGTCTGGGGTCCGTGGGCCGGGCGTGCGGCGCACCAGGCTCTGGGGTGGGCTCATGCGCGTGGCGCTGGTGGGGATGGGCAGCCGAGGTGACGCCCAGCCGATGGCCGTGCTCGCGGCCGAGCTGATGGGACGCGGGCACGACGTCGTGCTGGCGACCTCGTCGGATCTGGCCTGGATGGGGCCGGCGTTCGGCGTACCGACCGTGGACATGGAGCTGAGCGCGCGGGAGTTCCTCGAGTCGGAGCAGGGGCGGCGTTGGCTGGCCGCGGGCGACGTCGCGTCGTACGTGCGCTGGCTGATCGACCACAAGCACCAGATCGCCGACCAGCTGCACACGGCGTTGCTCGAGCTCGTGGCCGACGTGGACGTGCTGGTGTCGGGGACGGCGACCGAGCTCGAGGGCGTGGTGATCGCGGAGAGCCGCGAGCTGCAGTACGTCGCGGTGCATCACGCGCCGATGCGGCGGAACGAGGCGTTCCCGCATCTGCTGGTGTCGACCGAGGTGTTCTCGCCGGAGCAGAACCTCGCGACGTACGACGAGGTCGAGAAGAGCAGCTGGCCGTTGTTCGCGCCGTTCGTGAACGATCTGCGGGCCAAGCTCGGGCTCGCGAGTACGACGGAGACGTCGTCGCAGCGGCTCGCGCGGGCCGGGTCGCTGGAGTTGCAGGCCTACAGCCGGTACGTCGTACCGGAGTTGGCGGACTGGGACGTTCGGCGGCCGTTGACCGGGTTTCTGACGCCGAATCCTTCCCAGCGGGCCGCGCTGCACTCGGCGTCCGACGACGGGCTGCTGGAGTGGATCGCGGCGGGCGAAGCGCCGGTGTACTTCGGGTTCGGCAGCATGCCGGTGCTCGACACCCAGGCCGCGGTGACGCTGATCAGCAAGGTGAGCAGCTCGCTCGGCGTCCGCGCGCTGGTCGGCGCTGGGTGGAGCGATGTGGTGGCCGGCTCGTCGGAGGACGGGCAGGTCCGGGTGGTCGCCGAGTTCGACCACGAGGCGGTGCTGCCGTTGTGCCGGGCGGCTGTTCATCATGGTGGAGCTGGTACGACGGCCAGCTCGCTGCGCGCTGGGCTGCCGACGGTGGTGTGCTCGATCTTTGCCGATCAACCGTTCTGGGGTGCGCAGTTGAGGCGGTTGAGCGTGGGGACGACGCTCAAGTTCACCGAGTTGACCGAGCTCGCGTTGCTGGACGCGCTCGAGCCGGTGCTCACCGACGCGTACTGCGCCCGCGCCCGCAAGCTTTCCGAGCAGTTGCTGGCGGAGTCCGGCGCTGAGCAGGCGGCGGCCGCGATCGAGCAGGCAACCAGCTGAGCGCCGCAACTCACCTCGCGCGCTGACCGTTCCCACCTGCAGTCCAGGCGTTGACCTCCCGCGGATCGCCGGTTACGTTGGCTGAGAAATCGATTTCCCCGTGTCCTGCCTCCGTACCGCCCTCCCTTGGAGACACGCATGCAGAAGCGTTTCGCCCTCCTCCTGCCGCTGGCGCTCGCCGCCGCCCTGCTGCCCGGCACCTCCGCTCCAGCGGCCCGCGCGACCGCCGTACCGAGCCCTGCTGAGCAGGTCGCCAAGCTGACCGGCCCGGGCTCGATCAACGACACCGAGGCCCGGTTCGGGCTGAAGGCAACCGATCTCGGGATCCTCTGGGACAACGGGTCCGGCGAGATCCTGACCGCGTTCGGCGACAGCTACGGCAGCGGCTGGACCGGCCCGGGTGGTGGCGCCGGCGATCCGGCGACCATCGACTGGCGCTGCAACCTGTTGTTCCGCAGCAAGGACCGCAACCTCGCCGACGGAATGACGCTGGACAGCGCGGCCGAGGACCGCCCCGGGCACGCCAAGGAGTTCCTGGGCTGCAAGAAGATCGACCGCGACGAGCACACGGTGATCCCGACGGCCGGGATCGCGGTCGGGAAACGCCAGTACGTGCAGTACATGTCGGTCAACTACTGGGGCCCGGCCGGCAGCTGGTTCACCAACCACTCCGGCTTCACGTACTCCGACGACAACGGCGAGACCTGGACCAAGGACCCGAACGCGCGCTGGCAGAACACGCCGACCTGGGACAACAACTTCCAGATGACCGCGCTGGTGCGCGATCGCGGGTACGTCTACATGATCGGTACGCCGAACGGCCGGTTCGGGAACGCTCACCTCGCCCGCGTTCCGGAGCGGCAGGTGCTGACCAAGAACGCGTGGCGGTACTGGGACGGTTCTCGCTGGTCGGCGCGGGAGAGCGCCGCCGTACCGATCGCGATCGGGCCGGTCAGCGAGGTGTCCGTGCAGTGGAACGCGTATCTCGGGAAGTGGCTGATGATGTACCTGGACGAACAGCGGGCGTCCGTCGTCCTGCGGTCGTCGGCGTCGCTGACCGGGCCATGGAGCGGCGAGAAGATCGTTGCCAAGGGCACTGATTTCCCCGGCCTGTACGGGACGTTCATGCACCCGTGGTCGTCCGGGCCGGACCTGTACTTCACGATGTCGCAGTGGGATCCGTACAACGTGTTCCTGATGCACACCAAGCTCACCGACGACGGCACGGCGACGAACCTGGTGACGGATCCCGGCTTCGAGGAGCAGACCGGGACGACACCGTCCGCGCCGTGGCAGTTGAACGGGCGGGGCGGGATCGACGCGGCTGACCTCGGACACAGTGGCGCTCGGAACGCCTACCTGCGCGACTCGATCGGGTCGCACGCGCTGCAGCAGAACGTGGCCGTGCGGCCCGGGCACCGGTACCGGTTGTCGGCGTGGGTGCGGACGGCGGAGAACAACCGCGACACGGTGGTCGGCGTACGGACGCTGGCTGGTCGTTCGGTGAAGGTCGAGCGGGGTGGCGCGCATCCGGCGTACTCGCGGGTGAGTGTGGAGTTCGACTCCGGGCGCGAGTCGTTGGTGCAGGTGTACGCCGGCTTCACGGGCCACGGGCAGGACGTCTGGTTCCAGCTCGACGACGTGGCGCTGGAGGAGATCCGCTGAGGCCTACTTCGGGCGGCGGGAGCGGCGGGACGTCGTACGGCGGGGGCGGGGTTGGCGAGGGCGGACCGGGCGGCGAGGGCCTACCAGGCGGGGGCCGGCCAGCCGGTCTTCGAGGCGGCGAGCTTCTCGGCGGATGGGTTGGGCGACGTACTCGCCGAGGATGATGCCGGAGGCCAGGGCTACGCCGATGGCAACGGCTGTGGCGAGGCTGACTATGCCGATGAGGTTGCCTTGGGCCATCAGTTCCAGGAGGCCCTTGTAGATGGTCAGGCCTGGGAGGAGCGGGATGGTGCCGGAGACGACCACGACGAGCGGGGGCACGCCGGTGCGGCGGCCCAGGGAGTAGCCGGCCAGGCCTACGACGAAGGCGGCCGCGGCGGTGGACCAGGCTGGGCCGAACTCGGCTCGTGCCATCAGCGTGTAGGCGAGCGAGCCGAGGGCGCCGACGATGGCGACGGGAAGGAGCGAGCGGAGCGGCGCGTACGACGCGTAGCAGAAGGCGACGGCCATCAGTGCGCCGGAGGTGACCATCACCGGGAGGTTGGCGAGCTGGATGGTTTGGGCTTCGATGGCGACCGGGAGGCCCAGCTTGAGGCCCAAGGTGAGGCCGAGGCTGACGCCGGCAATGATGCCGCCGGTGAGCAGCATCGCCTCCAGGAGACGGGCCGCGGCGGTCACGTAGTACCCGGTGATCGCGTCCTGCACGGCACCGGTGAGCGCGATCCCGGCCAGCAGCATGATGATGCCGGCGGCAACGACCAGTGAGGGTTTCACCGGCGCGTGCACGGCGTACAGGATCAGCGCGACCGCCGTCGCGACGAACGCGCCCGCGACCTGCTGGTAGAACGCGGGCAGTCGCTGGCGGTTGAACCACCGGTTGCTCAGCTCGATCACGACCGCGGTGACGACGGCGATCGCGGTGATCAGCCAGCCGCCACCGAGCAGCAGCGTCGCGCCGCCGGCCATCACGCCCCACGCGAGCACCGAACTCCACCGCGGGAACGGCGGGCCGGCCGAGACGATGCGGGCGAGCTCGCGGCTGCTCTCCTCGCGGTTCAGCTCGCCGCGCGCGAAGTGGCGGACGAGCCGGTCGACGTCGGTCAGGCGGGAGAAGTCCTGGCTGCGGTACCGGACCACGCGCATGTGCGTCTCCGGGGCGACGTCGGGCGCGGCCTGGTACGAGATCGCGATCGAGGTGAACGTGATGTCGACCTCACAGCCGCGCAAACCGCCGGCCGCGGTGACACCGAGGATGGTCGCCGTCGCGTCCGCCGTACCGGCTCCGCTCGACAGCAGCACCTCGCCGATCCGGAGGGCCAGGTCGAGGGTGCTGTAGAGCTCGCGCTGCTCGTCCCGCGCCTGCTGCTCCTCCTCGGCCCGCCGGTCCTCGGCACGGCGGCCGCCTTTGCGTCGTTCGCCCTCATCGTTGGGTACGGCCGCTCGCCGCTCGGACTCGCCGTCCGGTACGGCGTCCGCGCGCCTGCCGGAGCCGGGCGTCCGGTCTTGTACGGCGGACCGGTGCACTCGCGCCCCGAGGCTGTCGCCGTCGGGCTCGGGCAGCGGTACGTCGTGGACGTCCTGCCCGACCTCGTGGGTCTGGCCGACCTCCGGCCCGGTACTGCCGGTCCGCTCACGCTTGGACACCGCACTCCTCTCGTCTGCTGTGACGCTAACGCCCATCTGCGTGCCGTACCCAACCGGACGGGCACCACCCGTCGGCCGCTGCGACGTGCACCACCCACCAAGGTGCGGTAGGTAGCGGTGGGCGCGCTCAGGCAGGCGGGAGTGGAGCCTTCCGCGCGGGTTGGTGGGTGGTGGGCGTCGATCGGTCGCCGTGCGGCACTGATCAAGGAGCGCTGCGCGCCGGCGGGCACGCTCAGAAACGCGACGGTGGGGGACGTTGGCGGGGGTTGATCAGTGATGGGCGGCGGGGGTGGCGGACGTGCAGCACTCAGCAACCCGCGCGGGGCGGTGAGAGCCACGCTCAGCGACGTGAGAGCCGCGGCTCTCCGCGGGGGTTGGTGAGTGGTGGAGGTTCGCGGGGCCGTGGTAGCCGGTGGGTCGGAACCGGGCGTGGGGTTGGCGCGGGTCTGCGCGGCGCCGGGTGCTGGTCCGGTCGCCGCGGGTGCGGTCGGGCCCACCCGGACCAGCAATCGCTTTCCGGCCGGAATCGGCAAGCGGTTGACTCGGTGTGATGGTCGACCTAAGGTTGCGGTCACACGCTTGGAAAGCCCTTTCCACGGCGTCAGTCGGGAGGCGTTGCGCGGCTCCTGGCGCACTACCGCCCCGAACCGAACCAGCGCAGTGAGAACCAGCGCGCCGAGGAAAGGCAGCAACAGTGAGCGAACGACGCGTCGGCATCGTGATGAACGGCGTCACCGGCCGGATGGGCCTGCGGCAGCACCTGGAGCGTTCCATCGTGGCGATCCGTGAGCAGGGCGGGATCCCCGCCGCCGACGGGTCGATGATCATTCCCGACCCGATCCTGGTCGGGCGCAACGAGCTCAAGCTGCGCCGGATCGCCGAGCAGTACGGGCTGACCCGGTGGACCACCGACCTGTCCGCCGCGCTGGCCGAGCCGGACGTCGAGATCTACTTCGACTCCCAGCTCACCCAGCTGCGTGAGAAGGGCGTCCGGGCCGCCGTCGAGGCCGGCAAGGCGATCTACTGCGAGAAGCCGATCGCCGAAGGGCTCGAGGCGGCGGTCGACCTGGCCAAGCTGGTCCGCGACTCCGGGCTGAAGAACGGCGTCGTCCAGGACAAGCTGTCGCTGCCCGGCCTGCGCAAACTGAAGCGGCTGGTCGACGGCGGGTTCTTCGGCAAGATCCTCTCGGTGCGCGGCGAGTTCGGGTACTGGGTGTTCGAGGGCGACTGGCAGGAGGCGCAGCGGCCGGCCTGGAACTACAAGTCCGAAGAGGGCGGCGGGATCGTCGTCGACATGTTCTGCCACTGGCGGTACGTGCTCGACCAGATCTTCGCGCCGGTGCAGACGGTCTACTGCCAGGGCGCGGTGCACATCCCGCAGCGCTGGGACGAGCAGGGCAACGAGTACGTCGCCACCGCCGAGGACGCGGCGTACGGCGTGTTCGAGCTCGAGGGCGGGATCATCGCGCAGCTGAACTCCTCGTGGGCGACCCGGGTGTTCCGCGACGAGCTGGTCGAGTTCCACGTGGACGGGACCGAGGGGTCGGCGGTTGCCGGGCTGCGGAACTGCCACGCCCAGCACCGCTCGGCGACGCCGAAGCCGGTCTGGAACCCGGATCTCCCGGCCGAGTACTCGTTCCGCGACCAGTGGGCCGAGGTGCCGGACAACGAGGTGTTCGACAACGGGTTCAAGGTGCAGTGGGAGATGTTCCTGCGGCACGTGGTCGACGACGCGCCGTTCACCTGGGACTTCGTCGAGGGCGCCAAGGGCGTGCAGCTGGCGGAGCTCGGCCTGCAGTCCTGGAAGGAAGGCCGCAAGCTGGAGGTCCCGGCGCTGGCGATCGAGTCATGAAGCTCCCACTGAATGGTCAGTTGGTCGACTACACATTGACCGGTACACCGGTTGCTCACGGCAACTATGAACCGGCCCGCAGCAGGCTCGCGTTCGCGGCCGCTCACGTGGTGGCCGACCCGCTGGGCGACAACGCACCCGGAGCTCCGGCGGCCATCGACTGGGAGCACACCCTCGGCTTCCGCCGCCACCTGTGGTCGCTCGGGCTGTCCGTCGCCGAGGCGATGGACACCGCCCAGCGCGGCATGGGTCTCGACTGGGCCGCCACGCAGGAGCTGATCCGCCGCTCCGCCGCGGAGGCGCCGGACGGTCGGATCGCGGTCGGCGTGGGCACCGACCAACTGGGCCCGGGCGAGCACTCACTCGAGGCGGTCACCACCGCGTACGAAGAGCAGCTCGCGGTCGCCGAAGAGGTCGGCGCCCAGCCGATCCTGATGGCGAGCCGGGCGCTGTGCGCAGCGGCGGGGTCAAGCGACGACTACCGCAAGGTCTACGACCACCTCCTCGCGCAGTCGACCCGGCCGGTGATCCTGCACTGGCTCGGCAGCATGTTCGACCCCGCGCTCGACGGCTACTGGGGCACCGACGACCTCGGCACCGCCGCCGACGTGGTGGTCGACCTGATCGCCGAGAACACGGCCAAGGTCGACGGCATCAAGGTCTCGCTGCTCGACGCCGCCAAGGAAGTTGCCCTGCGCAACCGTCTCCCCGAGGGTGTCCGCCTCTACACCGGCGACGACTTCAACTACCCCGAGCTGATCCGCGGCGACGAGGACCACCACAGCGACGCCCTGCTCGGCATCTTCGCGGCGATCGCCCCGGCGGCCGCGGCGGCGCTGAAGGCACTCGACGACGGCGACCTGACCCGGTACGACGAGATCTTCGCGCCGACCGTCCCGCTGGCCCGGCACATCTTCTCCGCGCCGACGCCGTACTACAAGACCGGCATCGCCTTCCTGGCCTGGCTGAACGGTTACCAGCCCGGCTTCGGCATGGTCGGCGGGCTCCAGACCGGCCGCTCGGTCCCGCACCTGGCCGAGACCTTCCGGCTCGCGGACCAGGCCGGCGTACTGACCGATCCCGACCTCGCGACGCAGCGGTTCCGGCTGCTGCTCGCCACCCACGGGATCGACGCGTGAACCGCTACAGCCTCAACCAGGCGACCACGAAGTACTGGCCGCTCGAGGACGTCGTCGCGGCCAGCGCCAAGGCCGAGCTGAGCTGGATCGGCCTGTGGCGCGAACCGATCCAGGAGTACGGCGTCGAGAAGGCCGCGCGGCTGGTGAAGGACGCCGGTCTGAAGGTGTCGTCGCTGTGCCGCGGCGGTTTCTTCACCGCCACCGATCCGGTCGAGCGGAAGGCCAAGATCGAGGACAACCGCCGAGCGATCGACGAAGCCGCAACGCTGGGCACCGACACGCTCGTGCTCGTCAGCGGCGGACTCCCCCAGGGATCACGGGACATCGACGGCGCGCGCCAGATGATCGTCGACGGCCTCGCCGAGCTGGCGCCGTACGCCGAGGAGCATGGCGTCCGGCTCGCGATCGAGCCGTTGCACCCGATGTTCTGCTCCGACCGCTGCGTGGTGTCGTCGCTCGGTGGCGCGCTCGACCTGGCCGAGCAGTTCCCCGTCGAGCAGGTCGGCGTGATCGTCGACGCCTACCACCTGTGGTGGGACGCCGACGTGTACCGCCAGATCGAGCGGGCCGGCGCCCGGATCTGCTCGTACCAGGTGAGCGACTGGACCGTGCCGCTTCCAGCCGACACCCTGCTCGGGCGCGGCATGATGGGCGACGGCGCGATCGAACTGCGCCGGTTGCGCGAGGCCTGCGACGCGGCCGGGTACACCGGGCCGGTCGAGGTGGAGATCTTCAACCAAGAGCTGTGGGACGCGCCCGGCCAGGAGGTCTTCGACCTGGCGCTCGCCCGCTATCAGGAACACGTTGCCTGAAGCCCCCAAAACAAGGAGCACTGTCTCGTGACCGACCGGACCATTCCCGCCGACGGAATCGGCATGCACCTCTACACGATGCGCGACGTCCTCAAGGACGACTACCCCGGCACCCTGCGGAAGCTCGCGGAGATCGGGTACCAGACCATCGGCGTGAGCGGCCGGTTCGGTCACTCGGCCGCGGACATCCGGCGCTTCGCCGACGACGCCGGGCTGAAGATCGTGCTCGAGCACGTCGGCTACCCGCGGCTGACCGACGACTGGGAAGGCGCGCTGGACGACGTCCGGACGCTCGGCGGCGAGTGGATCGTCGTACCGTCGCTGCCCGAGGAACTGCGGACGCTGGACGGCTTCCGCGAGGCGGCCGCCGCCTTCAACAAGGCCGGCGAGGCCGCCAAGCAGGCCGGGCTGAAGCTGCTGTTCCACAACCACGGGCACGACTTCGAGGTCGTCGACGGGCAGGTGAAGTTCGACATCCTGCTGAACCAGGTCGAGCCGGACCTGCTCGGCTTCGAGCTGGACCTGTACTGGGTGGTGGACGGCGGCCAGGACCCGGCCGAGTACTTCCAGCGGCACCCCGGCCGCTTCCCCGCGCTGCACGTCAAGGACATGGCCGCGGACGGCTCGTGGGAGGACGTCGGCGCCGGGAAGCTGGACTTCCCCGCGATGTTCGCGCACGCCGAGAGCGGCGGGGTCGAGCAATGGCTGGTCGAGCACGACGCCCCGACCGATCCGTGGGTCTCCGCGCGGACGAGCTACAAGACCCTGGCGGAAATGCGGTACTAGCGGCGCGTACGGCGTACAGTCTGCACAGAGCGAAGGTACTCGATCACCGTCCGTAGCAGCCAGGTCGAGCAGCTCGCGGAAAGCGTTGCTCTCCGGGCGCGATCTGTCACTCTGTGAGGGGGCCCTCACCACGGCGGGGTCCCGTGAGGCCGCCGACGCCGTGACGCCGGAGCAGCGCAGTGCAGAACGAGCCGACCGTACGGTTGACGGCAGTCCGCCGTCTGTACGAGGTGAGCGCCCGGATGGGCGCCGGGCGGAGCCTGGCCGAGACCCTGCAGGCCGTCGTCGACGGAGTCGTCGACGGCCTCGGGTTCGGCATTGCCGTGCTCAACCTGCGGTACCCGGACGGCAAGTTCGAGGTGATCGCGGTGTCGGGCTCGCCGGAGGCCCGCGAGGCGCTGCTCGGCACGGTCAGCGCGGCGGACATCTTCGACGCCGAGTTCGAGATCGCGGACGTGTGGGGCGGGCTGCGCTTCGTGCCGCACGAGCGGCTGCCGGAGGGCGAGGTCGTCGGCTGGGTGCCCGACGTACCGATCTCCAGCGATCCGGACGCCTGGCACCCGCTGGACGCGTTGTTCGCGCCGCTGCACTCGTCGGACGGCGAGCTGGTCGGGATGCTGTCGGTCGACCTGCCGGAGGACCAGCGGCGGCCGGGCCCGGTGCACCGCGAGCTGCTGGAGATCTTCGCGACCCAGGCCGGGATCGCGATCGACAAGGCGCGGCTGACCGATCAGCTGCTGGCCGAGAAGGCCCGGCTGGAGGCGAGCGAGACGACGTTCCGGCTGGTGTTCGAAGGGGCCGGGAACGGGATGGCCACGATCGCGATCAACGGGCCGGACCGCGGCCGGGTGCTGCGGGTCAACGACGCGTTCTGCCGGATCACCGGCTACACGCCGGCCCAGCTGGTCGGGTCGCCGCTGATGGACTACCTGCAGGACGAGAACGCCGGGCAGACCGATCGCGAGGTCGCGGAGCTGGTCTCCGGCGCCGGCCCGTACCGGTTCGAGCGGACCTTCCGCCGGGCCGACGGGCACGACATCTGGCTCGGCGGCACGGCGGCGATCGTTGACGAAGGCAACAAGGAGCAGCAGCCACGGATCGTGCTGATCCAGATCGACGACGTGACGGCGCGCAAGGAGACCGAGCGCGAGCTGCAGCACCACGCCGCGCACGACGCGCTGACCGGCCTGCCGAACCGGCGGCTCCTGCAGCACCGGTTCACGACGGCGCTCCAGCGTTCGCGGCAGAGCGGGCGGCGCGGGGTACTGCTGTTCTGCGACCTGAACCACTTCAAGCAGGTCAACGACAAGTACGGGCACGAAGCCGGCGACCAGGCCCTGCGCGAGATCGCCGGCCGCCTGCTGTCCGCCGTACGGCACGGTGACACGGTCGCGCGGCTCGGCGGCGACGAGTTCGCCGTCCTGGCCGAGGAGATCGACGGTACCGACCTGACCACGCTGATGCGCCGGATCGAGGACTCCATCAACCGCCCGCTGACCGGCATCGACGTACCGGTCACAGCGAGCATCGGTACGGCGGTCGTCAGCCCGTACACCGCCGATCTCGACGAGCTGCTCCGGACGGCCGACCAGGCCATGTACCACGCCAAGCGCAACTACCGCGCCGGCCTCACCTGATGGATCGGTGAGCCACCGCGTCCGAGGTCACTTCCTTCGACGCGGGCGGCGCGGCTTGCCGGTGGCCGGTGACGGCTTCGGGCGACGCTCCTCGTCCCAGGTGCGCAACTGCAGGATGCAGAACTGGTTGTACCGCTCGACCGAGCCCAGCTGGCCGATGCCGTAGAACGCGGAGATCGGCGTCCACCTGCTGCTGCCCTCGGCCGTCGTCCAGCGCACCGCCGGGAATCCGGTCACCCGGACGACCTGCTCCGCCGGAATCCACCGGCTCCGCAGGATCCCTCGGACCTCGAGCCCTTCCGCGCCGTACCGGACACCCATCCGGTGAGTCCGGACGATCAGGAACCCCGCCACGGCGACGATCACGACGGAGATCCCCAGCGTCAGCGGCCCGGCCCCCTGGGCGCTGATCAGGTACCCCACGAGGATTCCGGCCAGCGCCAGCCAGAGCACGGTCTGGGCGATCCGGGTGATCAACAGCGGTTTCAGATCCACAGTGCATCCTCCCTGATGGGACTCACGAACCCAGCCGCGTGAGCGCCTCGTCGGTGAGGCGGAAGGTGGTCCACTCGGTCTGCGGTCTGGCGCCGAGGGCCTCGTAGAACTCGATGGCCGGCGTGTTCCAGTCGAGGACCGACCACTCGAGGCGCTCGTAGCCGTGCTCAACGCATTCCTGGGCGAGGGCGGTGAGCAGGGCCTTGCCGAGGCCGGAGCCGCGTTGCTCGGGGCGGACGAAGAGGTCTTCGAGGTAGATGCCGTGGACTCCGCGCCAGGTGGAGAAGTTGAGGAACCACAAGGCGCAGCCGGCGATCTCGTCGCCGGACTCGGCCACGTGGCAGAAGACGGCGGGCGTCGGGCCGAAGAGGGCGGTCTCCAGCTGGGTGGCGGTCAGCCGGCAGGCCGTGGGCTCGCGCTCGTACTCGGCCAGGGCGTAGACCAGCTCCACGATCGCCGGTACGTCGTCCGGTCGCGCCCGGCGGATCCGCTCATCGATCTGCATGAGGCCCATCCTGCCTGGTCACTCGTTGACGGCGGTCAGGGCAATACACGGCACTCGTTCACCTCGACGTCGACCACCCGTCACCGTGCGGCGACAGGCTGACCCGGACCCCCACTCCCCGCTCAGGAGGATCCGTATGTCTGTCTCCCGTCGTCGATTTCTCGGGTACGGCGGTGCCGGCACCGCCGCGGTGCTGCTCGGCACCGGCGCCTGGGACGCCTCGACCACGTACGCCGTACCGGGCAAGGCCGGCAACCCGTTCACGCTCGGCGTGGCGTCCGGCGACCCGAAGTTCAACAGCGTCGTGCT
Source organism: Kribbella lupini (assembly GCF_039529595.1). Lineage (NCBI taxonomy): Bacteria > Bacillati > Actinomycetota > Actinomycetes > Propionibacteriales > Kribbellaceae > Kribbella > Kribbella lupini. Next base: position 1,923,561 of record NZ_BAAANC010000002.1, read on the forward strand.
CTGGACCCGGCTGGCTACCGACCCCTTCGCCGTCGACGGCAAGGGCGGGATGCCGGACCGCCCGGTGCGCGTCGAGTACGAGGTCGCCCTGGACGAGCGCTTCCGGTCCGTCGTACGGCGCTCGAGCGTGCTCGCCACGCCGGAGCTCGGGCACTCCGTGCACCCCGAGATCCACGGGCTGCTGCCGAACCGCGAGTACTACTACCGCTTCCGCACCGGCCAGGAGGTCTCGCCGATCGGCCGGACCCGGACCACGCCGCACCCGCTGACGACGCCGCGCAACCTGCGGTTCGCGTTCGCCTCGTGCAACGCCTGGCAGGACGGGCACTTCACGGCGTACGAGCACATGGCGCACGAGGACCTCGACCTGGTCGTGCACCTCGGCGACTACCTGTACGAGTCCGGCGTGAAGACGAACAAGCGTGGCGTGGTAACCGATCCGCGGTTCCACACCGAGACGTTCGACCTGGCCCGGTACCGGCTGCAGTACTCGCTCTACAAGTCCGAGGCGCCGCTGCAGGCCGCGCACGCGGCGCACCCGTGGATCCACACCTTCGACGACCACGAGGTGGAGAACAACTGGGCCGGCGACCTGAGCCAGGCCGACACCGAGCCGGACCAGGACCCGGTGATCTTCAAGCAGCGCCGCGCGCAGGCGTTCCAGGCGATGTACGAGAACCTGCCGCTGCGGCACGAGCAGATGCCGTCCGGGCCGGACATCCGGTACCACCGGCGGCTGCCGTACGGGCGGCTGGCTGACTTCACCATCCTGGACACCCGGCAGTACCGCTCGGACCAGCCGTGCGGCGACGGCGACTCGTCGACCTGCGACGACCGGTTCGACCCGGACAACACGATGCTCGGCGGCAAGCAGCGCAAGTGGCTGCTGGACGGTTTCCGCCAGTCCCGCGCCCGCTGGCAGGTGCTCGGCAACCAGACCCCGATGGGCCAGACCGACTGGACGCCCGGCCCGGAGACGCACGTCTGGCTCGACCCGTGGGACGGATATGTTGCCGAGCGCAACAAGGTGCTGGCCGCGGCGCAGGACAGCGGGGTGCGGAACCTGGTCGTGATCACCGGTGACCGGCACCAGAACTACGCCCTGGAGCTGAAGCGCGACTTCGCCGACCCGGATTCCCGCACGGTCGGCACCGAGTTCGTCGGGACGTCGATCACCAGCGGCGGCGACGGCGCGGACACCACCGACCAGGGGCAGCAGTTCTTGGCCGCGAACCCGCACCTCAAGTTCTTCAACTCCCAGCGCGGCTACGTCCGGGTGACGGTCGACGAGCACCAGTGGCGCTCCGACTTCCGCGTCGTCCCGTTCGTCAGCAAGCCCGACGCCCCGGTCAGCACCCGCGCGACGTACGTCGTCGAGGACCGGCGCGCGAACGTCCACCAGGCCTGAGCACACCGGCCGAACGGGATTCAGCAGCCGCAGTACTTACTGCATCCGCATTTTGCTGTTGGATTTCGTTCGGCCGGTGAGGGAACTTGGGATCCATGGCTACCAACACGAAACGCCGGATCGGGGACGTCGAGGTCGGTGCGATCGGCCTCGGCGGGATGCCGATGTCGATCGAAGGACGTCCCGAGGACGAGAGTCGGTCGATCGCGACGATCCACGCGGCGCTCGACGCCGGGGTCACGCTGATCGACACCGCCGACGCGTACCACCTGACCGCGAACGACGTCGGGCACAACGAGTCGCTGATCGCGAAGGCGCTGTCCTCGTACGGCGGTGACACGTCGGACGTGCTGGTCGCGACCAAGGGCGGCCACCTGCGCCCGGGCGACGGGTCCTGGACGCTGAACGGCTCCCCGGAGTACCTGAAGCAGGCGGCCGAGGCGTCGCTGAAGCGGCTCGGGGTGGAGGCGATCGGGCTGTACCAGTTCCACCGGCCCGACCCGAAGACGCCGTACGCCGACTCGGTCGGCGCCATTCGCGACCTGCTCGACGCGGGCAAGATCCGGCTGGCCGGCATCTCCAACGCGAACCCCGAGCAGATCAAGCAGGCAGGAGAGATCCTCGGCGGCCGCCTCGTCTCGGTGCAGAACCAGTTCTCCCCGGCCTTCCGGTCGAGCGAGCCCGAGCTGGAGCTGTGCGACGAGCTCGGCATCGCGTTCCTGCCCTGGTCGCCGCTGGGCGGCATCTCGAAGGCGTCGGACCTCGGCGAGCAGCACCCGGCGTTCCACAAGATCGCCGGTGAGCTCGGGGTCAGCCCGCAGCAGGTGACGCTGGCCTGGATGCTGGCCAAGTCGCCGCACGTCATCCCGATCCCGGGGTCGAGCCGGCCAGAGACGATCCGCGACTCCTGGGCCGCGGTCGACCTGGAGCTCACCGCCGAGCAGGTCGCCGCGCTCGACGCCGGCTGAGCCGCCGGAATAGCGCCGTACGGACCTGACGTTGGGGCTGACGAATCATTCAGCCCCGATGGGAGGGTCCCCATGGAAGACATGCGTGCGTTGAGCTACGGCCTCGGCCGGCAGTACTTCGAGGAGAAGGACTACCGCGGGGCGATCAAGGCACTGAAGCCGGTCGTCGACGAGACGCCGGACGACGTGGGCACGCGCCTGCTGCTGGCGCGTGCCTACTACCACTCGGCGCTACTCAAGCCGGCCGAGGAGCACCTGCACGAGGTGATCACCCGCGAGCCGACCGAGTACTACGCGCACCTGATGATGGCGCGCACGCTCGAGCGGCAGTCGCGGGCGGACGAGGCGGCCAAGCACCGCCGGATCGTGGCGGCGCTGACCGGCGACGACAGTCACCTCGCACAGCACACTATTTGAGGGATCGCTGAGCGGCGTACAGATCCCGTACGGCGGGACGCTCGCCGAGCAGGAACGTGCCGTTCTCCAGATCGCCCTGGAAGTCGCGCGGCAACCCGCTCGAGTCCGACGTGAGCCCCTGCAGCCCGACCGTGAGGCTGCGGGGCGCCACGTCGGCCAGCTGGATCGCGTACGGCGAACCGCTGGTGATCCGCACGTTCCAGTGCGCGATCCGCGCCCCGAACAGCGGGCCCGACGCCGCCGAACCGCCGACCCGGCCGTTGTTCACCAGCGTGATGTCGGTCCGCGCGTTCTCGAACGGCATCGCCCGGTGGGTGTCGAAGGTGCCCTCGGCCATTCGCCCGCGGCGCCAGACGTTGCCCGCGGACAGCCCTTCGAGGTTGAGCCCGTGGTGCAGGGCACCCGTCGGCAGCGGCACGGCGAACGCCTCGATCTCGAACCCGTCGACCAGGTTGTCGTGCGCCTGCATCCGGCACGCGAAGCTGTGGTGCGCGGAGCGACCGCCGACCACGACATCGGTCAGCGTGACCGCCTTCGTGGTGGTGAACCCGAAGCCCAGGTCGCAGTTCTCGACGCGGACGTCGGCGGCCCAGCAGTCGTGGACCGCCTGGAAACACAGGCCGTTCGCGCCGGGGTGCCGGTTGTGGATGGTCATCGGCTTCAGCTCGTTGCGGATCGTCAGCGACTCGACGCCCACGTCGTGCACGGTCGGGCCGAGCTCCCGCAGCCGCGACGGCCAGCTCGGCTTGAGGTCGTAGCGCAGCGGCTGGGCGAGCCGGATCAGCCGCTCGCCGAGGATCGCCTCGATCCGGACCGGCCACTGTAGGGTCGCGTACTGGATGTACTGCCCTGCGGAGCCTGTGGTGAGCTGCGGCGCCTTGACCGGCCAGTCGTAGTCCGCCGTACCGGGGACGTCTCCGGCCAGGTGCTTGAGCACGCCGGCATCGGCCGGGTTGTCGGTCTCCAGTACGACGAGGTCGCCGGCCGCGAGATTCGCGGTGCTGGACACGAGCAGCGTGCGCTGACCGCGGGACGCGGCGCTGACCTCCGCCAGGGTGTCACCGAGCAGCCAGCCCTCGGAGGCGGCGAAGTCCTCGGCCTCCGACTTCGCCTTGCGCTCGGGCGCGATCACCCAGATCTGGCCGCCGGTCCACGACCAGCGGCTCTGCAGACTCGGCTGGAGGTTGGGCCGGTAGCTCTCCTCGAGCGGCCGGGTGAAGTGCAGGATCGTGCGGTCCCGGCCGGAGCCCTTGAGGACGACGTTCGACCAGTGGATCCAGATCGGCGAGTCGAGGCGGTAGACGCCCGGCGGGACGACGATCGTGCCGCCGCCGTGCGTACCGGCGTACTGGACGGCAGCGTTGAAGGCGGGAGCCGCGTCGGCGGTGCTGCCGGGCCGGGCACCGAAGTCGGTGACGCGGGCGATCGTGCGCGGAGCGCGTGGACGTTCGCCGCCGCGGTAGCCGGCGTGGGAGATGTCGGGGATCAGCGGGTGCGTGCCGGGGGCCTCGGACCACTCGGCGAGCAGCTCGCTCGAGGTGTCACGCGGACCAGCGTACGCCGGTCCGGTGGACAGGAGACCAGCGGCGGGGACGGCTGCGGCGCTGCCCAGGAGCAGGCGGCGGGAGAGCATCATGGACGAACTCCTCGGGGCGGAAGGGTTTCGCAGGGTGGGACCAAGTTTCACTGGGCGGACCGGAATAGACAAGAGCCAGAAATAGTTCAATAATTAACTACCTAATCGAGGAGGGCTCATGCAGTTCGGCATCTTCAGCGTCAGCGACGTGACGCAGGATCCGACCACCGGAACGACCGTCTCGGAAGCCGAGCGGATCAAGGCGATGGTGGCGATCGCGCTGAAGGCCGAGGAGGTCGGCCTGGACGTCTTCGCCAGCGGCGAGCACCACAACCCGCCGTTCGTGGCCTCGTCGCCGACGACCATGCTCGGCTACATCGCGGCGCGGACCTCGAAGCTGATCCTGTCCACCTCGACGACCCTGATCACCACCAACGACCCGGTGAAGATCGCCGAGGACTACGCGATGCTGCAGCACCTGGCCGACGGCAGGGTCGACCTGATGATGGGCCGCGGCAACACCGGCCCGGTCTACCCGTGGTTCGGGCAGGACATCCGCAACGGCATCCAGCTCGCCGTCGAGAACTACGCCCTGCTGCGCCGGTTGTGGCGCGAGGACGTGGTCGACTGGGAGGGCAACTTCCGGACCCCGCTGCAGGGCTTCACCGCGACGCCGCGGCCGCTGGACGGCGTACCGCCGTTCGTCTGGCACGGCTCGATCCGCTCGCCGGAGATCGCGGAGCAGGCGGCGTACTACGGCGACGGCTTCTTCCACAACAACATCTTCTGGCCGGCCTCGCACACCCAGCAGATGATCGACCTGTACCGCCGCCGCTTCGAGCACTACGGGCACGGCGCCGCGGACCAGGCGATCGTCGGACTCGGCGGCCAGGTGTTCATGCGGAAGAACTCGCAGGACGCCGTCCGCGAGTTCCGGCCGTACTTCGACAACGCCCCGGTCTACGGGCACGGGCCGTCGCTGGAGGACTTCACCCGCGAGACGCCGCTGACCGTCGGCAGCCCGCAGGAAGTCATCGAGCGGACGCTCGGCTTCCGCGAGCAGTTCGGCGACTACCAGCGCCAGCTGTTCCTGATGGACCACGCCGGCCTGCCGTTGAAGACCGTGCTCGAGCAGCTGGACATCCTCGGTGAAGAGGTCGTGCCGGTGCTGCGCAAGGAGTTCGCGGCGCTGAAGCCGGCCCACGTGCCGGACGCGCCGACGCACGAGTCGCTGAAGACCGCGGCCGAGCGGGCCCACTCGCTGGAGTCGCTGTCGGCGCCCGTCGCCGAGGGGGCCGAGCGATGACCGAGCGCACGATCGCAGTGGTGACGGCCGGACTGACGAGCCCCTCGTCGACCCGGCTGCTCGCCGACCAGCTCGCCGCCGCCGTCCGGGACACCCTGGACGAGCGCGGCGTGCCGCGCAAGGTGGTCGTCTTCGAGCTGCGCGACCTCGCGCACGACCTGACGAACAACCTGCTGACCGGTTTCCCGTCGGAGTCGCTGCGCGAGGTGCTGGAGACGGTGGTGAACGCCGACGCGTTGATCGCGGTCACGCCGACGTTCAGCGCGTCGTACAGCGGGCTGTTCAAGCTGTTCTTCGACGTGCTCGACGACAAGGCGCTGGTCGGCAAGCCGGTGCTGATCGGCGCGACCGGTGGGACCGAGCGGCACTCGCTGGTGCTGGAGTTCGCGCTGCGGCCGCTGTTCGCGTACCTGCAGGCGGTCGTCGTACCGACCGGCGTGTACGCCGCGTCGTCGGACTGGGGTCCGCACGCGGTCGCGCTGCGCGCCCGGGTGGACCGCGCGGCGACCGAGCTGGTCGACCTGCTCACCAACCAGCCCGCCCGGCGGGCCGTCGATCCCTTCGAGAGCCCGACGCCGTTCGAGGATCTACTGAATCAGTGAAATGTCGAGAGTTGCCGGTCGGCCCCGATGTAGCGTCGGAGGGCCGATCGGCGGCCTCTCAGACGTTGGGATTCCGAACATGAAGTACGTCGTACTGATCCACTCCAGCCCGCAGCCGTGGGGTCACCCGACCGGCGACACCGTGCCCGAGCACCAGGCGCTCCCGAAGGCCGAGCGCGAGCGGCTGAACGCGAACTTCGAGAAGCTGCTGACCGAGCTCCAGGCCAACGGCGAGCTGCTCGGCGGCGAGGCGCTCGGCGACCCGGCCACGTCCCGTCTTTACCGGTACACCGGCAAGCCGGTCGTCACCGACGGCCCGTACTCGGAGTCGAAGGAGCACCTGGCCGGGTTCTTCCTGATCGACGTCGACACGCCCGAACGGGCCGACGAGGTCGGCCGGGCCTTCGCCGGCCCGGGCGAAACCGTCGAGCTCCGCCCGATCCACGTCTTCTGAGCCTCTCGTGGGTTGAGAAAGCTCGCGGCGCGGGTACGTAGAGGGGATGGAGGTTCGGGACGGGCTGATCGCGCGCCTGGCGTGGCGGCTGCCGTACGTGGCCGCGGCGAAGGCCGGGCCAGGCGCCGCGCGCCGGGTGGCGCATGTCCTCGGCCGGATCGAGGGCCTGCGCCCGGGCGGCGTCCAGCGGATCGCGCTGCGGATCTCCCCGCGGCTGGCCGACGCGAACCCCGGGCTGGCGAAGATCTCACCGGCCTGGGCTGTCGACGCTGTCGACGTCCGGCGGCACGGTCTGCGGTTGCGGCTCGATCTGCGCGACAACCTGCAGGCGATCCTGTACTACGCGGGCCGGTACGAGCCGGCGACCTCGCGGTTTCTGACCGCGGAGCTGCGAGCGGGTGACGTCCTGCTCGACGTCGGCGCGAACATCGGCCTGCACACGCTCGGCGCGGCGCTGCGGATCCGCGACCTCAGCTCGGGCCGGGTGATCGCCTTCGAACCGGCCGGCGACGCCGGGAGCAAGCTGGAAGAGGCCGCCGAACGCAACGGTCTCGCGGAGTTCGTCGAGCTCGTTCAGGCGGCACTCGGCGACCGCGCGCAGGAGGCCGTGCTGCGCGCGGACAGCCGGTACGACGCCGCCGACACCGGGGTGCGTTCGCTGGGCGGTGACGGCGACGTCGTCCAGCAGGTGCCGGTGGTCCGGCTCGACGACTGGGCCCGGGCCAACGACCTGCCGCGGCTGGACGTGATGAAGCTCGACGTCGAGGGCTCGGAGCTCGCCGTACTGCGGGGTGCCGCGCACACGATCACGCGGCTGCGGCCGCGCGCCGTACTGGTCGAGGACAAGCGGGAGGACCAGCGGCGCGAGCTGTACGACGTACTGAACCAGCTGGGGTACCGGCCTGCCGCGCTGCTGGACCACAACCGGCTGTTCCGGCGGGACCGCTCGGTCAAGGCATCAACTGGCCGCCATTCACTTCGATGATCTGGCCGGTGACGTAGGAGCTCATCGCGTCGGAGGCGAGGAACAGGATCGTGCCGACGCACTCGTGCGGGGTGCCGGTGCGGCCCAGCGGGATGGTGGCGAGCATGGCCTTCAGCTGCTCCTCGCCGGTGTGGCGGTCGTGGAACGGGGTGCTGATGACGCCGGGAGAGATCGCGTTGACGCGGATGCCGTCGGGGGCGAGCTCCTTGGCCAGGCCGCGGGTGAACGTGCTGACGGCGCTTTTGCTGGTCGCGTAGACGACCGAGCCGCCGCCACCGCCGTTCCGTCCGGCGATCGACGTGACGTTGACGATCGTGCCGCCGCCCTGGCCGCGGAAGACCGGGACGATCCGCCGGCTCATCGCGAACACCGAGGTCAGGTTGACGTCGATGATCCGGTGGAACTCCTCGTCCGGTACCTCGGTCACCGGCGAGCGCTTGACCAGGTCGCCGGCGTTGTTCACCAGCACGTCGATGCGCCCGTGCTTGGCGAGGACTGCGTCGACGAGCGCATCGGCCTGGGCGGAGTCGGCGAGGTCGGCCTGGTGGATCGATCCGCTGCCACCGGCGGTGTGCACCGCGTTCAGCGTGTGCTGCGCGCCGGACTCGTTGGCGTGGAAGTGCAGCGCGACCGTCGCGCCGGCCTCCGCGAACCCGACGGCCGCCGCCGCCCCGATCCCGCTGCTGGCGCCGGTGACGAGCACAACCTGGTCAGAGAAGTCGAGAAATCGCATGGGCCCATCCTGCCTGTACTCCGGACCGGCGGCGCGGCGTACCGGCGTACGGGCAGGACAGGCCGGTGGAGAGGGTTGTGATTGCGGCGCCGGGGGTAGATTCGACGAATGGGTTACGACCTGGCGACGCTCGAGCTCCGGCGGTGGCGAGTAGCTGACGCGTTGCGCCTGACCGCCGCGCACGCGGATCCGGACATGGCCAACCAGGGCGGCATCCGCGACACCGCGAGCGCCGTCGACTGGATCGGCCGGGTCGCCGACCTCGACAACGGGCACGTGTACGCCGTGGTGGACGGCGACGACCACCCGGTCGGCTGCGTGGCGGTCACCAACATCGACCGTCACCAGGTCGGCTGGACCTGGTACTGGACCATCGCCGAGGTCCGCGGCCAGGGCATCGCCCGCGACGCCCTGCGCGCCCTCGCCGACTGGGCCCACCACGACGCCGGCCTCTACCGGCTCGAACTAGGTCACCGCACCAACAACCCGGCCTCCTGCGGCGTCGCCGCCGGCGCCGGTTTCCTGTTCGAGGGCCTGGAACGCGAACGCCTCGCCTACGACGGCACCCGGTACGACGTAGAACGCCACGCCCGCCTCGCCTCGGACCCGCTGACGACCCCCGAGCGCCCGGTCACCATCAGCACCTGACAGCAGCCAGTACGCCGTACGCCTGGCGCGTCATGCCCTGATGCCAGGTCTTGCAGGGGCCCGGGACAGGCGTTGCGGGAGGCGACGGGAGCCGGGAGACCCTACGGTTGGGGGTATGGGTAAAGGCAACCGGTTGTCGTTCTTCTCGTTGGTGATCGGTGGGGCGGCGGGGTTCGGGTTGCTGTGGATCACGCGGCGGGCCTGGGACGACTGTGGTGTGAAGGTCAACGGCGTCGGCAACGGGCCGACGTTGTTGTTCGTCGGGCTGCCGGTGGCGATGGTCGTCAACATCGTGCTGTTCAGCGTGGTGTGGCGGGTGATGAAGAAGGGCGGCGGCGGGAAGTTCCTGATGCCGCTGATCGGCGCGCTGGTCGCGATCGCCATCGCCGACCTGGCCCTCTTCTCGTGGGCCGGCACCCCGGCCGGGATGGCCGCGCCGATCTGCCCGGCCAACGTCCCGGCCTGGTGGCCGGAGTGGATCCCGACCTGAGTCAGTCCGCGGGTGGGGCGTAGGAGCGCCAGCGTTCTTCGACGACGTAGCCGAGGGCAAGGTTCGCGCCCAGGCTGGCATCGTTGAGTGCGGCGCCGCCGGTGCCGAACAGGCGCACCCCCTCGGCGTACAGCGTGAGGATCGACAGCGCCTTGACAGCCTGCCCGATCCCGCGACGGCGGTACCCGGCGAGCACCGAGGTGAAGCCGGTCTCCCCGCGGGTGCCGATCAGGCTGATGGTGGTCGCCGCGACCAGCCTGTCCCCGTCAAGCGCGCCGAAGACCCGGCCCGTCGTCCACAGCTCCCTGATCGTCTCGAGCGACCCGACCGTCCGCTGCGTTGCCGGGGTGTACGGGTAGTCCGCCTCGTTCGCCTGCTCCAGCGCGTGCAGCGCCTCCGCGTACGACGGCCCGAGCTCGTGCACGACCACGCCGGTCGCCCGGCGTACCACCTGCTCCAGCTTCACCGGGTCCGGGTCGTGCAGCCGCGCGCCCCAGGACTCGCCGACGACGGTGTACCCGGCGGCCTCCAGTACGGCGCAGCGCGGGTCGTCGGCGCGAACCACCTCGAACGTCATCCCGGTGATTGTCCGCGCGCTACCGCCACCGGCTCAACCCGATATCCCCAGCCGCTCGGCCAGGCCCATCGCGTCGTACGGCGCGCGGACCTTCACGTCGTTGTCGAAGTACGCGAACACCTCGCGCTGCCGCCGCGGCGCGGGCGATCCGACGCGCTGCCCGTTGGTCGGCGTGCGGCCGCCGTGCCACGTCTTGATCCGCCCCGCCCACCGGTCCAGCGCGGCGTCGTCGTACCCGCTCACGTACAGCTCGTCCGCGCCGTGCAACCGCACGTAGACGAAGTCCGACGCCGTCACGTCGTCGAGCATCGGCCACTTCCCCGCCGTGTCGGCGCAGACCAGCGCGATGTCGTGCTCGCGCAGCAGGTCGACGAACCGGCCGTGCTCGTACGACGGGTGCCGCACCTCCAGCGCGTGCCGGACCGGTTGCTCAACCGGCGCCTCCAGCAACGACCGGTCCTTCATCCGCTCATCGTGCTTGCGGGCCAGCTTCGCCGCCTCACCAGTTGTCCGAGGCAACAACTCGAAGAACCGCGCGAGCCGGTCCTCGTCGTACCCCAGGGTCGGCGGCAGCTGCCACAGCACCGGCCCGAACTTTTCCCCGAGCGCGAGCACCCCGGAGGCGAAGAAGTTGGCCAGCGGCGTCTCGACGCCCTCGAGCTTCTTCATCTGCGTGATGAACCGCGGCCCCTTGACCGAGAACACGAACCCCGGCGGCGTCTGGTCGTACCAGCGCCGGTACGACGAGACGTGCTGCAGCGAGTAGAACGACCCGTTCAGCTCGATCGAGTTCAGCCGCCGCGACGCGTACTCCAGCTCGGCCCGCTGCGGCAGCCCGTCCGGGTAGAACACCTTCCGCCACGGCGCGTACCGCCAGCCGGAGATGCCGACCCGGTACGGACTGTCCGCCCATTGCTCCATGTCCGGACAGTCCCCACCCGGCGGGGCCGGTAATCAGCCGAGCTTGCGCAGCAGCGGGACGACGTCCTCGGTGAACTGGGTCAGGAAGCGCTCCTGGTCGTGACCGGGGCCGTGCACCACGAAGTGGTTGAAGCCGGCCTCGAGGTACGGCTGGAACTGCTTCACGACCTCTTCGGGGTCGGAGGCAACGATCCAGCGCTTGGCGACCTGCTCGATCGGCAGCTCGTCGGCCAGCCGCTCCATCTCGGTCGCGCTGTCCACGCTGTGCTTCTGCTCCGGCGTCAGCGACAGCGGCGCCCAGAAGCGGGTGTTCTCCAGCGCGGCCTCCGGATCGCGGTCGTAGGAGACCTTGACCTCGAGCATCCGGTCGACGTCCTCGAACTTCTTGCCGGCCTTCTCGGCGCCCTCACGAACGGCCGGCATCAGCTTGTCGTTGTACAGCTCCATGCCCTTGCCGGAGGTCGCGATGAAACCGTCGCCCGCGCGGCCGGCGTACTTGGCGACCAGCGGTCCGCCGGCGGCCACGTAGATCTTCAGCGGCGTCTCCGGGCGGTCGTAGATCGACGCCTCGACGGTCTTGTAGAACGGCCCGTCGGAGCTGACCGTCTCCTCCGTCCAGAGTGCGCGGATCAGGTCGACCGACTCGCGCAGCCGCGCGAACCGCTCCTTGAACTCGGGCCACTCGCGGCCCGACACAGCGATCTCGTTCAGCGCCTCGCCGCTGCCGACGCCGAGCATGATCCGGCCCGGGTAGAGCACGCCGAGCGTCGCGAACGCCTGCGCGATCACGGCCGGGTTGTAGCGGAACGTCGGGGTGAGCACCGACGTACCGATCAGCACCCGGTTCGTCCGCTCGCCGACGGCAGCCATCCAGGCCAGCGCGAACGGCGCGTGCCCGCCCTCGTGCCGCCAGGGCAGGAAGTGGTCGGAGACGGTGACGCTGTCCAGCCCGAGCTCCTCCGCGCGTACCGCGTACTCGACCAGGTCCCGCGGTCCGAACTGCTCCGCCGACGCCTTGTAACCGATCCGAATGCCCACCGTCTCGCTCCTCCGTCGTAGTCCGTCCACCGGATGACAACCCGCGCACCGCGCGTTCTATGCCGCTGCCGGTGTGTCGCCACCGTACTGCGCCGCGCGGGCGCGTGACGCGGGGTGGGGACACGACGGAGTGCCGGTCGGCGTCGGCTGCCGCGGTCCGGCGGGACGGCGCGGTCAGCTGGTCTGGCGCCAGATGTCGTTGATCACCTTCTGGGCGGCGGGCTCCTCGCCCGGCGCCGCCACGGCGGCCGCGCCGACCAGCCACCAACGGCCCTGGGAGCTGAAGATATGGCTCATCACCAGCGTGTACGGCTTGCTGCTGACGGCGTACCAGGTCGTGCTGTTCCGCGGAGTGGTCGGAGCGGCGGTCTTGTACGTCGTACTCCACTCCTTGTCGAACGCCGCCCGACCGGCCAGGCACGCCGCCTGGTCAGTGCACGGGCGCAGGGCGATCCGCAGGTCGAGCCCCGCCGGGGTCGTCCCGGTGTGCACGCGGCGGTAGATCGTCGTCGACGACTCGGCGGCCAGCTTCTCGTCGAGCACCGGCGGCTGCGGGAAGCCGAACTCGAACGGCAGGTCGAGCTGCCGCGCGACCTGGAGGTCCGCGCCCAGCGGGTAGATCGCGCCGACCACCGGAGCGAACGGCTTCGACCGGGACCACGGCACGGAGGTCATCTTGTCGATCCCGGGGCTGAGCACGCCGGTCGGCATCGCGCCAGGGCTGACCGCGGCCGGCGGTGGGACGACCGGGTCGACGTCGGAGGTCGCGCTCTTGATCGCGGCGCCGACGGAGTAGGTGATGCTGAACACGGCGAGTACGACGACCACCGCGACGACGTACGGCCACTTCTTGCGGTCCGCGGAGCTTGCCGCTCCGTTTGAAGGGGGACGGGCGTCTGCGCCGGCATCGGGCTGCGAGGCTTCGCCCGCGATCGGGGCGGCGCCGTACGGCGCGAGCTGCTGGCGGACCGCGGTCAGGGACTCCTCGTCGTTGCCGAGCAGGCCGTCGAGCGGGTCGAGCAGGCGCTCGGCGCCGGACCGGCCGGGGACGAGCTGCGTGACGGCGTACGGCCTGGTAGCGGTCAGGTTGGCGGCCCAGAGCGGCAGCTCCTCATGCTGCGGGCCGAGCGCGGCGGAGCGGCTGGCCTGGCTGAGGCGGTCGCGGACCGCGGGGTCGTCGGCACCGGCCGTGCTCAGCACGAGGACGACGACCTCCATCCCGGTGAACGACCGCCCGCGCCAGATCTCGGCGAGCGGGTGGTCCAGCAGCCGCTGGTCCAGCTCGTAGCCGGAGATCTCCGGCGTGGTGTTCACTTCGCCTCCCAGATCGCGCGGTCGGCCAGCACGAGCGCGGCCTGCTCGGCCTTGGCAGGCTCGACCGGGTGCGCCTCGTAGTCGACCTGGACGACGAGGTCGTCGCGCAGCACCACAACCGACACCTTCCAGTCCTCGCCACCGGTCCGCCCGAACCGGTCGATCCGCGTCGGGTACGGCCGACCCGGCATGATGACGCCCTTCTCGCGGTCGAACGCCTTGCGTGCCACCTGGTCCGGCCGGAACGGCGGCTCGCCCTCGCCGCCGAGCTTCCCGGCGTACGGCGTGATCCGGACGTTGACCGTCGCGGCGGTGAAGGTCTGCTGGCCCGACTCCTCGGCGACCGCGCGGCAGCGCACCTCGCCGGTCCCGGTCTGCGCGAACACCGGAGAAGATGCCTTGGGCAACAACGCGGAGATGTCGCCGAGCCGCCCGCACAAGTCGGCCGGCAGCTTGCGCGCGCCGATCACGTCGTCCTCGTGCACCGGCTCACCCGAGGCGAACCCGATCCCCAACCCCGCGACCAGTGCCACCCCGGAAGCGATCAGCGTCCCCCGAACCACTCCACCAGCCACGCCCCAGACCCTAGCCACGCGGAAGTTCTCCCTCACCGATCACGCTCGCACCGCCCGGACAACGCGTCTTAGACGCCGGCAACCGAAGCGCGGTTCCCCCGACATTCACGACAGCTCAATCGAGTCCCCGAAGGTTTTGGGGCCTCCCGCTCTGGACTGAGGAGGGAGGGAGCGCAGCGACCGACCGACGAGGGAAGAGCGGGAGACAAAGCCCCAAAACCCGCGGCGACGAAGTCGACGCCAAAAGCACAGCTCACCCCAGCAGGGTTTTGACCGTCCCGCCGGACTCGCTCAGCTTGCTGCCGAGCCCGGACAGCGCCTCGCCGACCGACGCGAGAATGCCGGACAGGTCCTGCAGGTTCCCGGCCAGGGTTTCGATCTCGGTCGCGACGCCGCTGACCTGACCGCTCCCGTCGTTCAGCCGCTTGGCCGCCGCGTCGCCGATGCCCGGGATCTTGTCCAGCTCGCCGGCCAACCCGGCCAGCATCCCGGCGGCGTCCTTCAGCCGGTCGCGGGCCGCGTTCATCGTGGTCGCGCTGCCGCTGAGCGCCTTCCGCGCGCCGCCCTCGCCGTCGTCCCCCACCAGCGCACCGGCCGCCTTCGCCGCCTGCTCACCGGCCTCGGCCAGCCCGCCGCCGATCGTCTTCAGCAGGTCCGGCAGCTTGCCGATGAACCCGAGCGCGTCGTCCGGCAGGTCCTTCACCAGCTTGAGGACCTTCTCGAAGTCGTCGGAGTTCTCCAGTACGAACCCGACGGCCTTCTTCACGTCGTTGAGGTCCCGCCCACCGAGCAGATCACCGATGTCCATGCCCGGAATGTAGTGCCGGCAGGCCCGCGGCGCCCGCGTCCCGCGCCCGCTCACCCCCGATTACCACCAAGAGCCGGTCTCGTTGTATCGTTTTCGTCGTTGCCTGCGCTCGTAGCTCAACGGATAGAGCATCTGACTACGGATCAGAAGGTTGGGGGTTCGAATCCCTCCGAGCGCGCCAGCAAAGCCCCAGGTCACCAGGTGGACGACCTGGGGCTTTGTCGTTCCCGAGGGTCAGCGACCGCGGCCTTCGGCGTCCTTGCGGACCTCCGGGGAGTCCCAGCGGCCACCCTTGGCCCGGATGTTGTCCGCGGCCTTCTTGTGGCCCATCTCCTCGAGCTTCTTGGGCACGTTCAGGTGTGCCTTCAGCAGATCGGCCGCCTTCTGCGCCGCCGCGTCGTCCTTGCGCGCCTGACGCTCTTCCTTGCCCATACTCATCTCCTGTGCGATCGACGTGACCCCGTGCTTGTCGGGGAAGCTTCTCCCGTCCGGGGTTCAACGGGCGGTACGACGCGTGCTCGCGGCAACTGGTTCCAGGAGAGGATCGAGGATGGAGTACTTCGTGTACGGGCGTGACCGCGCCGGGGCGTTCCCGTTGAAGGTCGAGCTCAGCGAGCAGCACTGGACCTTCATGGACCGGTACGCCGAGGAGCTGATCGCGCGCGGGCCGACGCTGACCCACGACGACGAGGACGCCGAGACCACCGGCAGCCTGCACATCCTCGACCTACCGGACGCCGAGGCCGCCGAGCGGTTCGCGTACGACGAGCCGTACTACCTCGCCGGCGTTTTCGACGACGTCCTGGTCCGCGGCTTCCGCAAACGCGTCGGCACGACGATGTGGGACTTCACCGGCGCGGTCCCGGGCTACACGCGCTACCTGCTGCTCGCCACGGACGGCGTCGACCACGAGCCGCCGGCGTCGCCGCACGTGATCCTGTACGGGGACCTGCTCGACGGTACGACGCTCGTCGGCCAAGCGGCGCTCGTCGAAGCCCCGACCCCCGAGGCCGCGGCCGAGCTCCGGCCCGGCGCCGCCGTCCACGTCTGGCGCTTCGGCGGCCGCCCCACCGAGAACTAGCCCGACCCGAGCAAGTCGCCAAGCACCAGACCACTCACCCCCGAAGCCCCGCGCCAAATCCCCTCGGCGCGGGGCTTCAGTACGTCCTGCACCGGCTACCGACAAGAAACTTCCGGCGGAAAGCGGTTGTCGGCAAAAGTTTGTGATCGGGCTCACGCACTCGCGGTTCTCAACACGCCACCAGGTCGCGTACCGTTAGTACCACTTGCACACTGGTATACGCCCACCGGAGTTACTGGTATGCGACCGATCACACCGCCGAACAGGGGAATGAGCCGCCGATGACGACCACCGCCAGCCCTGCCCAGACCGAGGAAGCGCTCAGTGTCGAGAGCTCCGCTGCACCGCACACCATCGACCTGACGAACGCCCCGACTGAGCACGAGGGCCTGCGGGCCTGGGTGGCCGAGGTCGCCGCGCTCACGCAGCCCGACCGGATCCACTGGGTCGACGGCAGCGACGCGGAGTACAAGAAGCTCACCGACGAGCTGATCGCGGCCGGCACGCTGGTCCGCCTGAACGACGAGAAGAAGCCGAACTCGTTCTGGGCCCGCACCGACCCCTCGGACGTCGCCCGCGTCGAGCAGCGCACGTTCATCTGCTCGGTCGACGAGGCCGACGCCGGTCCGACCAACAACTGGATGGACCCGGCCGAGATGAAGGCCCTGATGACCGACCTCTACCGGGGCAGCATGAAGGGCCGGACGATGTACGTCGTCCCGTTCTGCATGGGTCCGCTGAGCGCCGAGAAGCCGATGTTCGGCGTCGAGATCACCGACTCGGCGTACGTCGTCGCCTCGATGCGGATCATGGCCCGCACCGGCGCCGAGGTGCTCGCGAAGATGGGCGCGGACGCGCCGTACGTCCCGTGCCTGCACTCGGTCGGCGCGCCGCTCGAGCCGGGTCAGGCCGACGTGATGTGGCCGTGCAACGACGAGAAGTACATCGTCCAGTTCCCCGAGGAGCGGACGATCTGGTCCTACGGCTCCGGGTACGGCGGCAACTCGCTGCTGGGCAAGAAGTGCTACTCGCTGCGGATCGCGAGCGCGATGGCCCGTGACGAGGGCTGGCTGGCCGAGCACATGCTGATCCTGAAGCTGATCTCGCCGGAGAAGAAGGTGCACTACGTCGCGGCCGCGTTCCCGAGCGCCTGCGGCAAGACCAACCTGGCGATGCTCGACCCGACGCTGGACGGCTGGGAGGTCGAGACGCTCGGCGACGACATCGCCTGGATGCGCTTCGGCGAGGACGGCCGCTTGTACGCCGTGAACCCGGAGTTCGGCCTGTTCGGCGTCGCGCCGGGCACCGGCTGGAAGACCAACCCGAACGCGATGCGCACGATCGAGAAGGGCAACTCGGTCTTCACCAACGTCGCGCTGACCGACGACCGCGACGTCTGGTGGGAGGGCTACTCCGAGACCCCGCCGAACCACCTGACCGACTGGAAGGGCCGCGACTGGACGCCGGGCAACGGCGAGCTGTCCAGCCACCCGAACAGCCGGTTCTGCACGCCGATCCTGCAGTGCCCGATCATCGCCGACGAGTACGACGACCCGAACGGGGTCCCGATCTCGGCGATCATCTTCGGCGGCCGCCGGGCGACCACGGTCCCGCTGGTGACCGAGGCGCGCGACTGGCAGCACGGCGTGTTCATGGGCGCGACGCTGTCGTCGGAGACCACCGCGGCCGCGGTCGGCGAGGTCGGCGTGGTCCGGCGCGACCCGATGGCGATGCTGCCGTTCCTCGGCTACGACGCGGGCCAGTACCTGAACCACTGGCTGACGGTCGGCAAGGAGCACGATGACGCCTTGCTGCCGAAGGTGTTCTACGTGAACTGGTTCCGCAAGGACGAGGCGGGCAAGTTCGTCTGGCCGGGCTTCTCGGAGAACAGCCGGGTGCTCAAGTGGATGATCGACCGGATCGAGGGCCAGGCCGACGCGGTCGAGACCCCGATCGGTGCGGTGCCCACGCCCGACGCGCTGGACGTGAGCGGGCTGGAGCTGACGCCGGAGGCGCTGCAGGTCGCGCTGAACGTCGACGCCGAGGAGTGGAAGGCCGAGCTGCCGCTGATCGAGGAGTGGTTCGCCAAGCTCGGCGACACCGTCCCGGCCGAGCTGCGGCTCGAGCTGGACACCCTGCGCAGCCGCCTCGGCGCCTGACCCAGTACGCCGGCGGCTGACCGGAAGCCAGTACGCCGGAGAGCGCGAAGCGCCTCGTCCCCCACCAGGGGCGAGGCGTTTCGCCGTAGTGGGGTCAGTGGACAGGCGGGTGCATCGCCCGTCCACTGCCCCGGTCGGGGAGTCAGACGCGGGGTGGTGGAGCGATGCGGTCGAGCGCTACCCGTGCGGTGTGCTCCTGGCCGGTCGGCCCCTCGTACTGGACCAGGCCGACCCAGCCGTCCCCGCAGTGCAGCCGGCTGACCAGCCAGGCCGGTCGCCAGGCGCTGTCGACCCAGCAGGCGACATGCGCCGGGAGGGACAGCTGGAGGAACAAACGGAGGTCGTACACCTGCGGTCTGACGGCTGAATCCGTCACCGCCACCACACCCTTTCGTGAGGTCAAAGGCTTCGCCGAACGCCCGCTCCTCACCGCGGCCTCACCCGCCGGGCACCTCCCCAGTTACCCACCCCGAAACCCGGTCACACCTGCGGCACGCCCGTTGCCGCACATATGTTGGCCAGATGAAACTTGGAGTGATGTTGCCGGTCGGCGGGGACGACGGGCCGGACGGACAGATGCCCCGGTGGGCCGACACGCGCCGGATCGCGCTCGCGACCGAGGATGCCGGGCTGGACTCGGTCTGGCTCGCGGACCACTTCTTCTACCGCGACCCGAGCGGTACGACGTACGGGATGCAGGAGGCGTGGACGCTGCTGAGCGCGGTGGCGGCGGTGACCGAGAAGGTCGAGCTCGGCACGATGGTGCTCTGCTCGACGTTCCGTGACCCGGGGCTGGTCGCGCAGATGGCGACGACGCTCGACGACGTCTCCGGCGGCCGCGTGATCCTCGGCGTCGGCGCGGGCTGGCACGACCCGGAGTACGAGGCGTTCGGACTGCCGACCGACCACCGGGCGTCGCGGTTCGCGGAGTGGGTCGAGATCGTGGCGCGGCTGATCCGCGGCGAGACGGTCACGAAGAAGGGCACGTACTACACGGTGAACGAGGCCACGCTCGTGCCGCAGCCGGACCGGCGGATCCCGATCCTGATCGCTTCCCGGCAGCCGCGGATGCTGGACCTGACCGCGCAGTGGGCCGACCAGTGGAACACGGCCTGGTTCGGCGCGGTCGACGACAAGGTCCGCGGGCGGCTGGCGGACCTGGACGAGGCGCTGGCCCGGAACGACCGGCCGGCCGGCGCGGTGAGCAAGACGGTCGGGCTCACGATTCGCGACCCCGAGCAGCGCGACGCCGGCGACCCCAGCGGGTTCGCCGGCACGGTCGAGGAGCTGGCCGAGGTCTTCACGGCGTACGCCGAGCTCGGGGTCGAGCACCTGATCGTCGGGCTCGAGCCGGTGACGCCCCGCTCGGTCGAGCGGCTGGGCGAGGCGAAGGCTCTGGCCTTCGGCTGAAACGACAAGAGCCGCCAGCGGGTGCTGGCGGCTCTTTCGTACTGCGGAGGCGGCGGGATTTGAACCCGCGAGAGGGGATTACCCTCAACCCGCTTAGCAGGCGGGCGCCATCGACCGGACTAGGCGACGCCTCCTCCGACGGCCCCGTACGGGACACGACGACGGCCAAGACTATCCGGCCGGATGCCGTCGGAGCAAAGCGGGCACCCGGCGACCGGGCACGGCCGGGACCGGACGCCTTGGGAGTGTTGCCCGGGCCCCCTGTAATCTGGCCGAATCGACGGGGGTCGAAGCTCGAAGTCAACCGAGGAGGCCGTGACGGCGTCTGTACTACCGGGGAGCTGATCCCACCAGGTCATCAGCCTGCCCTCAGGGCCCGCGCGTCGCGGGTCCGCATCGCCGCCACCCGTCGTCGATCCAGGGAACGGAGCCATGTCGCGGAGCACTCGCGCAGCCGGTCGGAGGTCTGCACCCAAGGCCAGCCGGTCGCGCCACAAAGCGCACCGGGCCCGGACGGTCTCGAAGGCGATCGGCCTCACCCTGGTCAGCGCCCTGGTCCCCGGATCCGGGTTCCTGATGGGCGGCCGGACCAAGCTCGGCGCGTTCGTCATGACGCTCAGCGTCGGCCTGCTCGGCCTGGCGGCGTACATCGGTCTGACCAAGCGTGACGCGGTGCTGACGCTGGCCGTCGACCCGAGTCAGCTGCTGATCGCGACCGCCGCACTGGTCGTCCTGGGGCTGCTCTGGATCTGGATCGTGGTCGCCTCCCACAAGCTGCTCCGCCCGGTCAGCCTGACCGCGGTCGGCCGGCTGGCCGGCTCGGCGTTCGTCGGTCTGCTCTGCTTCGCCATCGCGGTACCCACCACCGTGGCGGCGCAATCGGTGATGGCCCAGCGCGACCTGGTCGGCAGCGTGTTCGCCTCCGAGGGCAACTCCAAGAGCGCGACCCGGCCGAAGGTCGAGGACAAGAAGGACCCCTGGGCGGACACGCCCCGGCTGAACCTCCTGCTGCTCGGCGCGGACGACGGCGCCGGCCGCGAGGGCACCCGGACCGACACCGTGATGGTCGCCAGCATCGACACCAAGACCGGCGACACCAAGCTGATCTCGCTCAGCCGGAACTGGATGCGGATGCCGTTCCCGGAGGACTCCCCGCTGCACAAGTTCTACCCGGACGGCTTCTACGATCCCGACGGCCCGGCCGAGCAGCCCGAGTTCTACCTCGACGCGATGTACCGGAACCTCCCGGCCGCCCACCCCGGCGCGCTCGGCGCGTCCGACAACGAGGGCGCCGACGTGCTGAAGGTCTCGGCCGGCGCGGCGCTCGGCCTGGACATCGACTACTACATGCAGGTCAACCTCAAGGGCTTCGAGTCGATCGTCGACGCGCTCGGCGGGATCTCGGTCAACATCAACTACAAGGTGCCGATCGGCGGCGACTACAAGGGTCCGGGCTCGGGCGACGACATCCTGCCGAAGGACTACCTGCAGCCCGGTCCGGACCAGAAGCTGAACGGCCACGACGCGCTCTGGTTCGCGCGCGGCCGCTACGGCCTGGACGACGCATCCCGGCAGGAGCGCCAGCGCTGCACGATCCACGCGATCGTCAACAGCGCCAACCCGAAGACCCTGGTGACCAAGTACCAGCAGATCGCGTCGGCCAGCAAGAAGCTGCTGCAGACCGACATCCCGCAGGAGATCCTGCCGGCCTTCATCGAGCTCGGGCTCAAGGTGAAGGGCGCCAAGGTCACCAACATCGACCTGGACAAGAAGAAGAACTTCCCCAGCGGCCAGAACCCGAACTACGAGGCGATGGCGGAGATCGTCCAGAACGCGATCGCGGGCAAGAAGCCGGTCGCCTCCACCACCGGTACGCCGACCCGCAAGCCGTCCGGCGGCAAGTCGAACACGCCGGTCAAGCCGCCGGCCGGTGGCACCGAGGACCTCAGCGACGCCTGCGCGTACCACCCGGCCAACCCCTGACCGACCCGCTGCGCCGGCCGCGCCGTACCGGGTGAGATCCTGGCGTGATGCGTACGACGTACCGGATGCGGGCAGGACGGTTCCTCGGAGTCCTGGCCGCCGGCTTGATCCTGCTCGGCCTGGCCGCGATCGCGTGGGCGGTCGGGCTGCCGGACGCGGTGGTGGGTGTGTTCCTGGTACTCGGCGGGCTGGTCGCGCTGGCCGGGCTGTGGATCCTGCTCCGGCCGCCGGTGCTGCTGAAGCTCGGCAAGGAGCAGATCGAGGTCCGCGGCGTGAAGACCGACTGGACCGACATCACCGAGGTCGGCCGGGTCGAGACCACGCACGGCGAGGCCGTCGTACTGCGGACCAAGCACCAGGACAGCTCGATCCTGATCCCGGTTTCCTGGCTGCCGCCGGGGCAGGACGAGAAGCTCGCGACGGATCTGCGGGACCGGCTGAACTCCGCGCACGGCTACACCATCTGGGACGGCACTGCCGGTGAGGACGCCGATCGCGCAGAATGATCCGTGGTGGATTTTGTCCGGATCTGAGCGAAGGAGTCGCCCGTGCTGTCGTTCGAGCTGTCTGCCGAGGAACTGAGCGTCTACCAGGGCACCAACCCGCGCCCGGACGACTTCGACCAGTTCTGGGAGAAGGCGCTGGCCGAGCTGGCCGGGACCGACGCCGAGGAGTCGTTCGTCGACGCGACGGACTTCCCGCTGACCACGGCGACCGCGCAGCACCTGTACTTCAACGGCACCGGCGGCTACCGCGTGCACGCCAAGGTGATCCGCCCGCAGCAGCCGACCGGTCCGGCCGTCCTGATGTTTCACGGGTACGGCGGCGAGCAGCCGCGCTGGGTCGACCTGCTGCCGTACGCCGCCCGTGGGTTCACCGTCGCGGCGCTGGACGTGCGTGAGCAGGTCGGCTTCCGCACCGAGTCCCAGGAGCCGAACAGCTTCAGCCTGCACAACCACCTGGTCCACGGGCTCGACGGCGGACCGGACAGCCTGCTCTACAAGCACGTCTTCCTCGACACCCGCCGGCTGGCCGACCTCATCCGCGCGCTGCCCGACGTCGACGCCTCGCGCGTCGCCGCGACCGGCTGGAGCCAGGGCGGCGGTCTGACGCTGGTCTGCGCCGCGCTGACGCCGGAGATCAAGTACGCCGCCAGCGTGTACCCGTTCCTCACCGACTACCAGCGCGCCTGGGAGCTCAACCTGGAGCGCGGCCCGTACGACGAGATCACCACCTGGTTCAAGAAGCGCGACCCGCGGCACCTGCGCGAGCAGGAGGTCTTCACGACCCTCGGCTACATCGACGTCCAGAACCTGGCGCCGCGGATCCAGGCCGAGGTCACCCTGTTCACCGGCCTCGAGGACCAGGTCTGCCCGCCCTCCACGCAGTACGCGATCTACAACAAGCTCACCGGCGTGAAGGAGATCCGGACCTACCCGGACCTCGGCCACGACGACCTGCCGGGCGCGCACGACGACATCTACCAACTGATCGGCAGCAAGCTCTGAGCACTCACGGCGGCCGGCAATGACCGCCCTCACCGTTCTCGGCACCGCGGCCCCTTATCCCCTGCCGGATCGGCCCTGCTCGGGCTACCTCGTGCAGGGTGGGGGCGCCCAGGTCTGGATGGACACCGGCCCTGGCTCACTGGCTGAGCTGCTCCGCTACACGACGCTCGACCAGCTCGACGCGGTCTGGATCTCCCACCTGCATCTGGACCACGTCGGCGACCTGCTCAACGCCTACTACGCCTTGGCGTACGGGCTGCTGCCGCCACTGGCTCGGCCGTTGCCGGTCTACGCGCCTGCTGCGTTGGGGAAGCGCCTGGCCGGGTTCTTCGAGCAGGAGGACGCCGGATTCGTCAGCGACGTGCTGGAGCTGCGGGAGCTAACCGATGGGCTCTCGGTGCAGCTGGGTGGGCTGGAGTTGCTGAGCCGGGCAGTGGAGCACGGCTGCGACGCCTACGGGCTGCGGGCGTCTGCCGAAGGCAGGTCGTTGGCGTACTCCGGGGACTGCGCGCCCTGCCCAGCACTCGACGAGCTGGCCGCCGATGCGGATCTGCTGCTGTGCGAGGCGGACTCCGGCGAGGAGGCCGCGGTGCACCACACCCCTGAGCAGGCCGGAGCGCTTGCTCGGCGTACCGGCGTACGGCGGTTGGTCGTGACGCACGTCGGTCCGTCGCTGCGTCCTGCGGAGGCCACCGCGAGGGCCGCCGAGGTGTTCGGCGGCCCCACGGTGTGTGCGGAGGTCGGTCAGACCCTTGACCCCTGGTAGGCCCGCAGCACCCGCCACCACCTGACTGCTTGGTGAGTACTGCGCGTCCGCCGTTGGTCTGCGGTCAGTTCGCTTCCTTGCCGGCCCAGTAGTGCCAGGTGGGGGAAGCGACTGGGGATCGGGTCAGACCGTCCGGCCAGGTGGCCGGCAGGTCGTGACTCCGGGCCGCGTAGAGGATCACCTCCGAGGCGAATCGATCACCGCGTACGGCGACCCGGGCGGCCGTCTCCGCCCGCATGTCGGCGAGGTAGTGGATGGCCGGCAGGAACTCCGCGCTGAGCCGCGGACTGAGCCGGCCCACCGGTTCGTCGTCCAGCCGGACCTCGACCACCACCTGGTGGCGGTCGTTGATGCCGTCGTCCTCCTCGACGGCATGCATCGTCCCGTACGCCCAGCACTCGCCTTCCGGCCGGAAGAACGGTGCCAGCACGTCCGGATGCACCTCGCTGCCCGGGACCACGATCCCGCTGCCGGGCGGCAGCACGTGGTAGCTCCCGGGCGGTGGCAGGTTGACCGGGACCAGCATGTGTGGCTGGCCCAGTGCGATCGCCACACTGGCGTGGAACTCGGTGCCCTGGGTGCCCTTGCCTTCCCAGTCCGCCGGCTCCCACTCACTGACCCACAGGTGGCAAGGGACCTGCGGTTGCAGGCCCTGCGCCACCAGTTCTGACAGCACCGGGTGATACCGGTGCGCGTCGTCCCTCGGCAGGTAGCCGACCACCTTGCCCTGCACCCGGACAGCGATCGAGCGCGGGTCGAAGCGGTTGTGCGGTTCCGGGACGAGATCCGCGTCGGTGTCCAGGTCTGCTCCTCGCGCTGGGATGGGATCGGGGAACAGGCTGCGAATCGCCTGCTCGTGCGGGGCTTCCCGCACGACTTCCTGACCACACCACAGGGCGTCTCCCCACAGACTGAACGGAATCAGTTCCATGCGTTGCCCTCCAGTCCCCGTTGACCGGTTTACTCGGCTCATCCCGTCCAGAGCCCTGGCCGTTACACCGAGTGAGCGTATGAGAACTAGACTGCCCAGCCGAACCCCTTTTCACGCATGAAAAACGGACCTGAAATCCAACGGTGTCCGCTCGTCCGTAGTGTGGACTCAGCGCGTCTTGGGCTGCGGGAAAAACGGTGAATCACGTGCAGATGCACGGGAAGGAACGTCATGCAGGGCAGTGAAACAGTCGCTCGATCGATCGTCGACGCAAGCGCCGTGGAGCAGGCCGTCGGCCGGCTCGACGGCGTCGCGCTGCGCACTCCCCTGCAACGCAACCCGCGACTCTCCGCACGCACCGGCGCCGACGTCTGGCTGAAACGCGAGGACCTGCAGATCGGCCGTTCGTACAAGCTGCGCGGGGCCTACAACCTGATCGCCCAGCTGTCCGACGCGGAGAAGAAGGCCGGCGTCGTCTGCGCCTCCGCGGGAAACCACGGCCAGGGTCTCGCGTACTCGTGCCACGCGCTCGGCGTGCACGGCCGCGTCTACGTGCCGCGGACGACGCCGCGCCAGAAGCGCGATCGCATCGCCGCGCTCGGCGGATCGCAGGTCGAGGTGATCATCACCGGCGACTCGTACGACGACGCGGCCGCGGCCGCACTGGCCGAAGCCGCGGCGACGGGGGCGACGCTGGTGCCGGCGTTCGACGACCCGCGAACCGTTGCCGGGCAAGGGACTGTGGCCGTCGAGCTGGTCGAGCAGCTGGGCCAGGCGCCCGACGTACTGGTGGTTCCGGTGGGTGGCGGCGGGCTCATCGCCGGTGTCGCGACGTACCTGGCGGAGCGGCATCCCGGCGTACGGATCGTCGGGGTCGAGCCCGCTGGTGCGGCGAGCATGGCTGCCGCGTTGGCCGCGGGTGAGCCGGTGACGTTGGAGCAGCTGGACAGCTTCGTCGACGGCGCCGCCGTACGGCGGGTTGGTGCTGTCACGCTGCCGCTGGTGGCTGCTGCCGAGGTCGAGATGACATCGGTGCCGGAGGGGCTGGTCTGCTCGGAGATGCTCGAGCTCTACCAGACCGATGGCCTGATCGCTGAGCCTGCTGGGGCTTTGTCGGCTGCTGCGCTGGGCCGTGCCGTCGCGGTCAAGCCTGGTGAGACGGTCGTCTGCCTGCTCTCGGGTGGGAACAACGACGTCAGCCGGTACGGCGAGATCCTCGAGCGGTCGCTGGTGCACGAAGGGCTCAAGCACTACTTCCTGGTGACGTTCCCGCAGGAGCCGGGCGCGCTGCGGCAGTTCCTCGACCAGGTGCTCGGGATCGACGACGACATCACGCTGTTCGAGTACGTGAAGCGGAACAACCGGGAGACCGGGGTCGCACTGGTCGGGATCGAGATCGGGCGGCCGGGTGACCTGGCCGGGCTGCTGGAGCGGATGGAGGCGGCGCCGCTGACGATCGAGCGGATCGATCCGGGGTCGCCGGAGTTCCGGTTCCTGATCTGAGCCTGTAGTGATGAGAGTTCTGTAATGTTCGGCTCATGCGGTTCTTCGGGAGGGATCGCAGGCTGTGAACATGCGATCTCCACGCCTGATCTACCTGGCTGTTGCCGTGGTGCTGGCAGTGGCCGGATTCGCGCTGACCCAGTACGTCGCCGGCCGCTCGTCGCCGGGGCTCGGGGACACGGTCGTCGTACCGGCCGGCTCGTCGGCGTCCGTCCCGCCGCCGACGACCGCGACGCCGTCGAAGCCGGGGGCGGATCCGGTGACGCCGGGCAGCCCGCGGACCGCCGGCGATGACGACGACCGCGACGACGACGGCATTGACGACGACCTGGACGACGATGACTGAGCCCCGGTGGTCTTCCTGACGCGGCGGTGGGCTGACGACGGGGTCAGTGCGCGGGTGCGGATCATCGGGTGGATGCTGGCGGTGCTCGCGCTCGCCCTCGCCGCGGTGGTCTTCCTGACCTGGCAGGTGCTCTCGGCCCGCTCCGACGCGTCCGCCGACGCCGAACTGACCCACGAGTCGACCAAGTTCCACGCGTACGCCGGCTCGCCGACCGCCGCTCCGTTCGACACCCCGGAGAAGCTGCTCGACCACTGGTTGCAGGTGAATCTCCCGGACACCTCCGAGGCCTTCTTCACGATCGTCGACGGCCGTGCGTCCCGCCGCAGCCTCGGCACTCCACCCGCGCGGCTCGACACCGACCTCGCGTTCGTCCAGCGAATCTCGTCCAGCACCACCCCGCAGTACGGGTGGGTGAACAGCACCGCCGGCAAAGTGCGGTACGGCGTGATCCCGGTGCAGGTCGGCTCGCAGCCGGTGCGTGCCCAGTTGGTGATGCTGGAGTTCCGCGACCTGATGACGCAGCCGCTCGAGGACGCGACGAAGGCGCTCGCACTGATCGGGGTCGCCACGCTCGCGATGGCGGCCGGCGCGTGCTGGATCGTCACCGGGCGCGTCCTCGCGCCGATTCGCGCCGTACGGACAACCGCCGAGCAGATCGGCGAGTCCGACCTGCGCCGCAGAATCGATGTCGTGGGCAACGATGATGTGGCGCAACTGGCCCGCACCTTCAACACGATGCTGGACCGGTTGGAGACCGCGTTCGTCGCGCAACGCGAGTTCGTCGACAACGCCGGGCACGAGCTGCGGACGCCGATCACGGTGATCCGCGGGCACCTGGAGCTGATGAGCGACGACCCGGTCGATCGCGAGGAGACCCGGGCGCTGGTGCTGGACGAACTGGCCAGGATGAACCGCATGGTCGACGATCTGCTGGTACTCGCGAAGAGCGGGCGGCCGGACTTCCTGAAGCTGGAGGAGGTCAACCTGACCGAACTCGTCGTCGAAGTGGTCGCCAAGGCTCGCCCGTTGGCCGATCGTGCGTGGCGTGTTGACGAAACCGCCGACACGACGATGGTCGCGGACGGGCAGCGCCTTACTCAGGCGCTGATGCAGCTGGCCTCCAATGCTGTGCGCCATACGACTTCAGACGACCGGATCGCCCTGGGTTCGCGGGTGCAAGAGCCGGGTGCGGCTCACTCTGATCCTGGGGGCAGCTCCGGGCCTGGCTCGGCGCCCCGCTCTGGGGCCGGCTCGGAGCGCACCTGCCGCACCGACTGCCCTGGGGGTGCTCATGTCCACCTGTGGGTCGCCGACTCCGGCGAGGGAGTGGCGCCCGGGGACCGCGAGCGGATCTTCGAGAGATTTGCCCGAGGCAACGATCAGGTCCGCACCGACGGCGCGGGGCTGGGGTTGGCGATCGTGCGTTCGATCGCGCAGGCCCACGGCGGCGACGTACTGCTCGCCGATGACGACCACCCTGGTGCACGGTTCGAGCTCGTGCTGCCGTTGACACCGACCGAGGGGAACTCATGACGAACCGGATCCTGATCGCCGAGGACGAGGACCGGATCGCCTCCTTCGTCGAACGCGGCCTGCGCAGCAACGGCTTCATCACCACCGTCGTCGCCGACGGCGAATCGGCGTACCAGGAAGCCGTCAGCGGCGCGTACGACCTGCTGCTGCTCGACATCGGCCTGCCGAAGGTCGACGGCTTCACCGTCCTGCGCCGCCTCCGCGAGGCGCGGGTGAGCATGCCGGTCGTCATCCTGACCGCCCGCGACAGCGTCCGCGACACCGTCGCCGGCCTCGAAAGCGGCGCCGACGACTACATCGCCAAACCGTTCGCCTTCGAGGAACTCCTGGCCCGCGTCCGCCTCCGCCTCCGCAGCGACGGCTCCGGTACGGCGGACGCGACCATCCTCCAGGTCGGCGACCTCAGCCTCGACCTCCGCACCCGCCGCGCTTCCATCGACGGCAACACCATCGACCTCACCGCCCGCGAGTTCCTCCTCGCCGAAGTCTTCTGCCGCCACCCCGACCAGGTCCTCTCCCGCGAACAACTCCTCTCCCAGGTCTGGGGCTTCGACTTCGACCCCGGCTCCAACGTCGTCGACGTCTACATCCGCTACCTCCGCAAGAAGCTCGGCCCCGACCGCATCCAAACCATCCGAGGCATGGGCTACCGCCTCCGCACCAACTGAGCCCGCCGGGCCACACCTGTCCACGGCCTCAGCCGGGATCCCCCGCCTCGCCCGCTCCGCGCCCCACACTCACAGCACGCCTACACAGCCGGCGCTTTCAGCTGCCCGGCGTCGCCACGCGGGCACCTCCGCAGTCCGCACCCTGAGCCGCGCCGCCTTCACCCGGCAAGCCCGCCGCGCCCGTCCGCTGCCGGCCACACACCTACCCGCACCGCACCAGCCGACTAGCCTTCCACCCGCCCAGGCGTGCACCGGCCCCGCGGGAGCTTGGGGTTCGCTTCCGGTCGACCCCCGTGTGGACCAGTTCCAGCGGGACCGATGTCTCATCCGCTGCCGGTCGCCCGTCGACGACCAGCAGGCAACTCAGCGGGGCGGTGCCGCGTGCTTGGGACTTTGCTCCGACCCAGCAGCTTCCGCACGCATGCCGTCCGGCGTACCACCGAACTGCTCGGAATTCATGTCAGCAGGACACCCGTCACCTTGCTCGTCGACCTGAACAACGTCCCGCTGCGAATCCACAGCCCCAAGACGCCCGTCCCGCCGACCCGATCCGTCCGCGCCGGAAACTGCCGGGCCGCCGCCGTCCGCTGAATGGGCGACAGCACCGGGCTCGACCTGGTCATCGGTGGCACCGAGCATGGGCTGATCGGCTGTGTCAGGCGTCGACCGGGTCTCCACCCGGTTCCGCTCAGCCTCCCGAGCACGGCCTGCGTCGGTACCCCAGCTCGCCGTGTCCGGAGAGGTGTCCCGCGCGTCGGCATTCCGCGTGGCACCGTCTCGCACGACGCCGTCCTGCGCGATGCCGTCCCGTGCACGACCGTCACTCCGCCCGGCCTGGGCCTCGCGGGCCCGGGCGTCGACCTCGTCGGCTGCGGCCTGTTGCTTGTTCGCGTGGGCTGCCGCGACCTCGGCCTGCTGTTCGTGTTCCTGCGCGAGCTGTTCGTTGTGGCGCCGCTTCGAGTTCTTGGCGGCACCGGCGAGCAGCGCGAGCACGATCACCACGGCGGCCAGGCCCACGACGATCCACAGGACGGTCATTCCGTCCATCTGTCCTCCTCGGCTCGATATCCGCCGTCACCGGTACCCGGGCCGCACCCAGCACTAACACGCCGGGCGCCGAGGGCCCGGCCGTCGCGACGTCCTGGATGCGACCCGCACCGACGAACGGGCTCCCGACGGGCGAGCCGAGGTTCGTGGCCGGCTCAGGGACGGACGCTGAACCGGTAGCTGCCCGACGCGACAGTCACCGTCGTACCGCCCCCGTCCATCACCTCCCTGACGCCCTCAACCTGCCGAAGGCCGCGACCGCTTTCCGTCACCCGATCCGCCGATCCAGGCAGCTTGACGGTCGCCGTCGTGTTGGCCGGGATCCGTACGTCGAGCGTGAATCGCCCATCGGACTCCTGCTTCCATCGACTCCCGACCACGCCGTCCGGCGTCTGGTGCTCGAGCTCCGCCGACGTGATCCCGTCCCCGGGCGTCGGCGCGATCAGCACCTTGCGGTAGCCGGGCTCCGCCGCCGACACACCGGCCAGCGTCCGGTACATCCACTCCCCGACGGCGCCGTACGCGTAGTGGTTGAACGAGTTCATCCCCACGTCGTTGAACGTCCCGTCCGGGTTGATCGAGTTCCACCGCTCCCAGATCGTCGTCGCGCCCTTGCCGATCTCGTAGCCCCACGACGGGTACGACGTGTTCTGCAGCAGCTGGTACGCCAGATCCGAGCGCCCGATCTTCGTCAGGACCGGCAGCAGTCCGTCAACGCCGAGGAACCCGGTCGACAGATGCGTGTCCCGCCGCTGGATCGCCGCCGCGAAGTGCTCCCCCGCCGCCGCGATCCGATCGGCCGGTACGAGGTCGCTCGTGAACGCCAGGATGTACCCGGTCTGACTGTCCGACCCGACCTTCCCGTCCGCCGCGACGAACCGGCCGGCGAACGCCGTCCGCACGTCCTCGTACACCTGCTGGTACTTCGCCGCGTCGGCCGTCTTCCCGATCGCCGCCGCCATCTGGCTCAGCTGACGAGCGCCCTTCGCGACGAACGACGTCCCGATCAGCTCGCCCGGCGTCGGATCGTCGAGGTTCAGCCAGTCGCCGTAATCGCCACCGCCTCGGATCAGCTCGTTCGAGCTGGCGACCAGGTAGTCGACGTACCGAGCCATGGAGTCGTAGTGCTGCCGGATCACCGACGTGTCGCCGTACGCCTGCCACAGCGTCCACGGCACGTTGACACCGGCGTCGGCCCAGCCCGCGTTGCCCATGCCGCCGTCGAACGCGTTCGGCACGGTCGGCGCGACACTCGCGTAC
The DNA here is from genome assembly GCF_039529595.1 of Kribbella lupini. Classification (NCBI taxonomy): domain Bacteria; kingdom Bacillati; phylum Actinomycetota; class Actinomycetes; order Propionibacteriales; family Kribbellaceae; genus Kribbella; species Kribbella lupini. The sequence goes on from NZ_BAAANC010000002.1 coordinate 1,954,576, forward strand.
GCGCCGTCAGCGCGCTGGGTGTCCCGCAGATCCTGCAGCCACTTCGTCAGGAAGGCCTGCGAGTCGAGGTTGTAGACGGCGGTCCGCGCGAACACGTTGATGTCGCCGGTCCAGCCCATCCGCTCGTCGCGCGCGGGCGTGTCCGTCGGGATCGAGAGGAAGTTGCCGCGCTGTCCCCAGACGATGTTGCTGTGCAGCTGGTTCACCAGCGCGGAGTTGGTCCGGAACTCGTTGGTCTGCTCGCCGTCCGTCCCCAGGACGACCCCGACGATCGCGCTCGCCGGCGGAGCTGTCGCGAGACCGCTGACCTCGACGTACCGGAAACCGTGGAAGGTGAAGCGCGGCTGGTAGGTCTCCAACCGGTTGGTCGCGAACGTGTAGTGATCCGTCGCCTTCGCCGACCTCAGGTTGTCGGTGTAGAGCGTGCCGTCCGGGTTAAGCACCTCGCCGTACCGGATCTTGACCGTCTGTCCCGGCGATCCGCGCAGCGTCAGCCGAGAGACGCCGACCATGTTCTGCCCGAGGTCGTACAGGTACACCCCGGCCGTCGGCGACGGGATCGTCTTTGCCTTCAGCAACTGCGTGACCCGCACCGGTTGGTCCGTCTGCGGAACCAGCTTGCTCGTCGCACTCGGCCGGACCTGGACCGGCGTCCACTCGTACGGCGTACGCCGTGCGTCGCGACTCTCCCCGTTCAGCAGATCGGCCACCCGTACGGCGCCGGGCGCGGTCTGCCAGCTGGCGTCGGTCGCGAAGACGTCGCTCGAACCGTCGGTGTAGGTGACTCGGAGCTGCGCGATGAACGCGGCGTCGCTGCCGTACTTGCTCGCACCGAACATCGCCAGGTTGCCCGCGTACCAGCCCGGGGCGACCTCGGCGCCGAACGTGTTGGCGCCGGACTTCAGCAGCTTGGTGACGTCGTAGCTCTGCGACTGGATCCGGCGGGCGTAGTCGGTCCAGCCCGGAGCCAGCTCCTGGTCGCCGACCTTGCGGCCGTTGAGGTTGAGCTCGTAGATGCCCTGCGCTGCCGCATGGATGCGTGCCGACTGAATCTTCTTTGCCTTGGGCAAGGAGATCTGCTTCTGGAACACCGGGAGCGGCTTGCCGGGCAGCCAGAGGTCGGTGTTGCCCTTGACCTGCAGACCGCCTTGCGGGCGGATGGTCCCGTCCGGGAAGGTCTGGTCGCCCGTCGGGAACTCGGTGTCGACGAGCACCTCGCCGCCGGTTCCGGTCACCTTGAGGCTGTGGACGACGCCGTCCTCCTCGCCGTTCGTGCGGAAGCCGACCACGCCGGGGGCGTTGTGATCGGAGCGCTCGCGGGTGTCGATCTGTACCTCGTCGAGCCAGGTGGTGATGGTCTGGCCGGCGCTGGTGATGCGGAGGTGGTGTTGCTGCTTGAGATCGGTCCCTGCGGGGAGCGGGATCTCGCCCAGCAGCACGTATCCGCCGCCAGGTTGCCGGACGTGCGGGCGGAGGAGTGGCTTGTCGGGGGTGAGCTGGTTGAGCTGCCACATGTAGCCGATGCCGCCGCGGCCGCGGAAGAAGACGCCGAGAGCGTCCTTCACCAGGGTCACGTCCGCGTCGATCGTCGTGTCGGTCCACTCAGCACCCGGCTGGTTGTCCGCGCCGATCCAGTCCCCTTGCCAGTCCGCGGGCTGCAGAGGGCCGGTCTCGAACGTCGCGGTCGGAGACCAGGCGGAGGCGCGGCCCTGGTCGTCCCAGACGCGAACGGTCCAGCGGTACGCCGTGTAGGCGGTCAGCGCCGGTCCGCCGTATGGAACCTCGATGGACTGGGCTGATCGGACCACACCGCTGTCCCAGACGGTGTCCGACTTGGTGGCTGACTGCTTCGCGACGTGGATCTCGTACCGGCTCTGAGTGATGCCGCGGCGCTGGCCGTCGAGCTGCCAACTGAGGCGTGGTGGTGTCCCGGGGACGCCGAGTGGGTTGGTGAGGTTGTTGGTCTTCAGGTTCAGGACCTGGATGGCGACGCCTTTCGGGTCGGGCGGTGAGCCGGTCGCGGGGACCAGCGGGGTCAGCAACAGCACGGCAGCCACCAGAGGGCCGAGCCGAGAGCGGAACGACATGGGCGAACTCCTCACAGAGACGGGGCGATCTACAGGGGAGGTGAAGTACGTCGTACGTGGTGCGATGGTCGCGGCGCCTCGGACAGCTGGGCACTGCGGTGGGTCAGAGGAGGCCGCGGTGGGCCGCCCAGACGATGGCTTCGATGGCGGTGCCGAAGCCCAGGCGGTCGCAGGCGGCGCGGGTTCGGCGGCGGACGGTTCGTTCGGACAGGTCGAGGCGACGTGCGACCGCCTCGATCGGTAGGCCGGTTGCGATCAGGCGGAACAGCCGCAGGTCTTCGTAGCTCAGTCCGCGCGGGAGCAGTTGGTTGAGGTCGTTGGGCGGCAGCAGGTTGTGGTCCCTCAGATCCGGGTGGGTGAGGGTCTCGTTGTGCAGGGCGGTCATCGGATCACCTGGTTCCGAACACCCGGGACTCGGCGGCGTCCCAGTCGGCCGGTCTACCCTGCGGCGCATACCGCCGCAGACGATGGGTCGCACGGACCAGCGCGCGCATCGCGCCCAGGTCCGGCAACGGTTCCCCCAGGGCGCGTGCCTGGACCAGCACGTTGCCCAGCGCGGACGCCTCGACGGGACCGGCGAGCACCGGTACTCCGCAGGCGTCCGCGGTCAACTGGCAGAGCAACTCGTTCTGCGAGCCTCCACCGATCACGTGCACCACGTCGATCTCGCGACCGGCGATCTCCCGCGCGCTACGCAGGGTCCGCCGGTAGGCCAGCGCGAGACTCTCCAGGATGCAGCGCACGGTCGCAGCGCGCGTCGCCGGCTTCTCCTGACCGGTCCGTGCGCAGAACTCGTCGATCCGCGCCGGCATGTTGCCCGGCGCAAGGAACACCGGATCGTCCGGATCGATCAGTACGCCGAACGCCGGCTCGTCAGCAGCCTGCTCGAGCAGCTCGACGAGCTCGTCGGTCCCCCAGATCCGCAGGCACTCCTGCAGGATCCACAGCCCCATCACGTTCTTCAGGAACCGCGTCCGCCCGTCGACCCCACCTTCGTTGGTGAAGTTCGCCCGGCGAGCCTCCTCGGTCAGCACCGGCTCGGGCAGCTCCAGCCCAGCCAAAGACCACGTCCCTGAGGAGATGTAGGCGAAGTTCTCGCCGTCAGCAGCAGGCACAGCAACCACAGACGACGCGGTGTCGTGTGAACCCACGGCAATCACCGGAACCCGCAGCCTGTCGCCCTCAACTGCCGCACCACCGGTGGCCGCAGCGGTGGATGGAGTACTAGTAGCCGGGGTGCCAGCGCCCGTGGCGTCGGCGTGCACGTGGCCGCTGTCGGCAATGGCCGGGGTGCTAGCGCCCGCGGCGTCGGCGGCGGCGTGCACGTGGCTGGTGTCGGCAGTGGCTGCGGCGTCCGCGGTGGCCGCAGTGCCGGGGGGCTCTGTGGTGGTCGCTGGCGTGGGGTTTGGGGCTAGGCCTATCTGCTCGGCTACTTCGGGGAGGAGGGGCCCGATGAGGTGGCCGGGTTCTCGGAGGGTGGGAAGAAGGGTTGTGGGGATGCCTACTCGGTCGGCTAGGGCCGCGCTCCAGGTGCGGGTGCGGACGTCGTACAGCTGGGTGGTGGAGGCGTTGGTGGCTTCGGCGCCGGGGTTGCCGGTGAGCCAGTAGGCGAGGAGGTCGGGGATGAGGAGGAGCTGGTGGGCTCGGTCGAGGGACTGTTCGGCGACCAGCTGGTAGATGGTGTTGAAGGGGAGCTGCTGGAGGCCGGTGACGGCGTACAGGTCTTCGGCGGGGATGGTGCGGAGGACCTTGTCCATCACGCCGTCGGTCCTGGAGTCCCGGTAGTGGATCGGGTTGCCGATCAGGCGGCCGTCGCTGTCGAGCAGGCCGTAGTCGACGGCCCAGGAGTCGATGCCGATGCCGTCGATCGGGCCGCCGGCGGCGGCCTTGGCGAGGCCGACGAGGGTCTCGCGGTAGAGGTGCAGGATGTCCCAGTGCAGGGTGCCCTGGATCTCGACCGGGCCGTTCCAGAAGCGGTGGACCTCGGTCAGCTCCAGCTTTCCGGGCGCGACGTCGCCGACCATGACGCGTCCACTGGACGCGCCGAGGTCCACCGCGGCCAACCGAAGAGTCATGGGGCGAAGCTCCTTCTGGAGTGGTCGTACAGGTCCGGCGGTTCAGCTCAGGCTGGGTTGATGACCTCCAAGGGCAGATGCAGCAGGCTGGAGACTGCCTTGAGGTCCGCGACCTGGTGGCCGGTGCCGAGGGCCCAGTGGTGGGCTACGCCGGAGGCTGACCAGGCGTCGGTCCACTCGCCGGGGTCGCAGCCGAAGTCGACGCGGCTCGTGGTGTTGCCGATCTGGAGCAGTGGGCCAGGGACGACCTCGCCTTCGGAGGCGATCAGTTTGAACGTGCCGTCGCGGAGCTGACCGAGGCCGAGCGCGGTCACCGGACCATGCGCGACGTCGAACTCGACCGACACACCCCAACCGCGTTTGCCGTGGTAGACGCCCAGCCCACGCAGCAGCGGTTTGGCGGAGCTGATTGCGAGGTGGGCCGGGCCGTCGTGCCCCATCTCGACCACGTTGTCGTGGAAGTTCAACGCCTGCAGCTCGGTGAACGAACCACCGGCGCCGAGCTTGTCCATCATCAGCATGGCCAGCGAGGTCCGCAGCTCGTACTCCCCGGCCGCGGGCACACCCCTTGCTGTGAGCAACGATGCGCCGAGGATCATCCCGGCCGCGACCCGTTCGTGGGTCTCGCCGTCGAGTCCGCGGTGGTAGTACGCCAGGGTGTCGAGCTGGAAGTCCTCGACCAGCCGGTCCAGGGCCACCGAGACCGTCGCGCCCCAGCGGAAGTCGTCCTCGACCACCGAGTCGTCCAGCGTGAACACGTCTTGCGCGACCTTCATCCGCGCCTCGGTCTCGGCCGCGGTCACCTTCTCGACCCGGACCCGCAGGTCGTCGATCTCCAGGATCTCGACGTGCCCGCCGAGCTGCGCGGAGACCAGGGTCGGGTCGGTGATCACGTCCATCATCCCGGGGTACAGATGCCCGAGCAGGCCGTGCCGCCCGTGCCGGAACGCGGCCCGGACGCCGGCCGCCTTCAGCCACCGGTGGATCCTGGCCCACGCCCGCTCGTCCTCGAGGTACCCCGAGACCGACCGGAAGTCGATGCCGCACCGCTCGAACGCGTTCGCCATCTCCGGCAGCGGGCAGGCGCCGCAGTACGCGAGCCAGGCCCCGGTGTCGAACGACGCGTGATCCATCGCCTCGGTGGGCTGCAGGTTCAGCAGCAGCACCGGCGCACCGGACCGCTGCGCGACCGGCACCAGCATCGACGCGGTCATGTACGTCGTGAGGAACCCGACGATCAGGTCGCAGTCGGCCAGCCGCAGCTTCTCCGCCGCCGCGGCCCCTTCCTGCGCGTCGGAGATGAACCCGACGTCGACGACCTCGCAGTCGAACTCGCCGAACCGTTCGGCGACCCGCCGTGCCGACGCCTGCAACTGCGGCAGCAGCTCCGGGAACTGCGGCCAGTACGCACCGAGCCCACCCGCGACCAGTCCGATCCGCGTCTTCCGCGGCTCGACCCACGGCAGCACGCCGCCGCCGTCGACGGACCGCGCCGGATCAGCACTCCACATGGTCGTCCTCCTCGAGAATCGGAGCCCCGCCCATCGACACCTCGACGTGAGTCGGGGTGAGGCGGGGCGGCAGCAGGTGGGTGGTCATCAGTTGCCTCAGCGAAGGAACGCCGCGGCGACGCCGGCGTCCACCGGTACGTGCAGACCGGTCGTGTGCGACAGGTCCCCGGCCGTCAGCGCGAAGACACCGGCCGCGACGTGCTCCGGCAGGACCTCCCGCTTGAGCAGCGTCCGCTGCGCGTAGAACGCACCCAGCTCCGACTCCGGTACGCCGTACACCGCGGCACGCTTGGCGCCCCAGCCCTTCGCGAAGATCCCGGAACCGCGAACCACGCCGTCCGGGTTGATCCCGTTCACGCGGATCCCGTACTCGCCGAGCTCCGCCGCGAGCAGCCGGACCTGATGCGCCTGGTCGGCCTTGGCCGCGCCGTACGCCACGTTGTTCGGGCCGGCGAAGACCGCGTTCTTGCTGGAGATGTAGACGATGTCGCCACCGATCCCCTGGTCGATCAGCACCTTCGCCGCGACCTTGGAGACCAGGAACGAGCCCTTCGCCATCACGTCGTGCTGCAGGTCCCAGTCGTGCTCGGTGGTTTCGAGCAGCGGCTTCGAGATCGACAGGCCCGCGTTGTTGACGACCAGGTCGACCCCGCCGAACGCCAGCACCGCCTGCTCGAACGCCGCCGCCACCGCGGCCTCGTCCGACACGTCGGCGCCGACCGCGACCGCCTTGTCCGTCGTACCGATCTCCTTGGCCACGGCCTCCGCCGAGGCGGTGTCCAGATCGGCGACCACCACGCACGCGCCCTCGGCCGCCAGTCGCTGTGCGATGGCCTTGCCGATCCCGGAACCACCGCCGGTGACGAACGCGACCCGGGTGGCGAGCGGCTTCGGCTTCGGCATCCGCTGCAGCTTCGCCTCCTCGAGCGCCCAGTACTCGATGCGGAACTTCTCCCGCTCATCGATCGGCGCGTACGTCGAGACCGCCTCGGCGCCGCGCATCACGTTGATCGCGTTGACGTAGAACTCGCCCGCCACCCGGGCGGTCTGCTTGTCCTTGCCGAAGCTGAACATGCCGACCCCGGGCACCAGCACGATCGCCGGATCCGCGCCACGCATCGGCGGGCTGTCCGGCTCCTTGTGCCGGTCGTAGTAGGCCGCGTAGTCCTCGCGGTACTGCAGGTGCAGCTCCTTGAGGCGTGTCACCGCCTCCTCCAGCGGCGCGGTCGGCGGCAGGTCGAGCACCAGCGGTCGCACCTTGGTTCGCAGGAAGTGGTCCGGGCAGGAGGTCCCGAGCGCGGCCAGCTCGCCGAGCTTCTCGCGCGCGGTGAACTCCAGGACGACGTCCGCGTCGTTGAAGTGCCCGACCTGCGGGTTGTCCGTCGATGCGAGCCCACGGATCACCGGCGCGAGCGCCGCGGCGCGATGCCGTCGTTCCTCCTCAGGCAACGCCTCGAACCCCGGTACGACGGCGCCGAACGGCTCCGACTTGCCGCGCTCGGCCAGGAATTGCTCGGCCGTGCGGATGATCTCGATCGAGTTCGCCTCGCACTCGGCCGAAGTGTCACCCCAGGCCGTGATGCCGTGGCCGCCGAGGATCACGCCGATCGCCTGTGGGTTCTCCCGCTTGGTCTGCGCGATGTCCAGGCCGAGCTGGAATCCGGGCCGCCGCCACGGCACCCAGACCACCCGGTCACCGAAGCACTCGGCGGTCAGCTTCTCGCCGTCGGCCGCGGTCGCCAGCGCGATTCCCGAGTCCGGGTGTAGGTGGTCGACGTGAGGCGCGTCGACCAGTCCGTGCATCGCGGTGTCGATCGACGGCGCCGCTCCGCCCTTGCCGTGCAGGCAGTAGTCGAAGGCGGCGACCATCTCGTCCTCGCGGTCGACGCCGGGATAGACGTCGACCAGCGCGTTCAGCCGGTCGAGCCGCAGCACCGCGAGGCCGGCCGCGGTCAGCGTGCCGAGGTCGCCGCCGGAGCCCTTCACCCAGACCAGGTCCACCGGCTGCTGGGTGACCGGGTCGGTTGCCGTGCCCTTGGCGGACGTGTTGCCGCCCGCGTAGTTGGTGTTGCGCGGATCGGCACCCAGTCTGTTGCTGCGAGCAACAAGCTCGGTCGCGGTCTCGCTCACTGTCATGCTCCCCATCCGGCCTGCTGGCCGTCGGCTCGGTCCTTGGTGATCTGCTCGAAGTAGCCGCTGCGCTGGTACGCCGCGACCGGGTCGGGGTCGAGCCCCTGCTCGGTCCGCAGCTCGGCGAGCAGCGGACGGACGTCGGTGTTGTAGGCATCCATCAGCGCAGCGTTGGCGCCCAGCACGTCACCGTCCTGCTGAGCCTTGCGCAGCGCGTCCCGGTCGACCAGCAGCGCCTTCGCGGTGGCCTCCTGGACGTTCATCACCGACCGGATGATGGCCGGGATCTTGGCCTCGATGTTGTGGCACTGGTCGAGCATGAACGCGATCCCGCGGTCGGGGTCGAGCGCGTCACCGCGGACGATCTCGTTCATGATCCGGAACAGCTGGAACGGGTCGGCCGCGCCCACCATCAGGTCGTCGTCGGCGTAGAAGCGGCTGTTGAAGTCGAACGCGCCGAGCTTGTCCACCCGGAGCAGGAACGCGACGATGAACTCGATGTTGGTGCCCGGCGCGTGGTGCCCGGTGTCGATGCAGACCGTGGCCTTCGGGCCGAGCTCCAGGCAGTGCGCGTACGACGTCCCCCAGTCCGGCACGTCGGTGGTGTAGAAGGCCGGCTCGAACAGCTTGTACTCCAGCAGCATCCGCTGGTCGGCGCCGAGCCGGTCGTAGACCTCCTTCAGCGCGGTCGCCAGCCGGGTCTGCCGGTCCTGGATGTCGTCCTGACCGGGGTAGTTCGTCCCGTCGGAGAACCACAGCTTCAGGTCCCGGGAGCCGGTCGCGTCCATGATGTCGACGCACTCCAGCAGGTGGTCGGTGGCCTTGCGCCGGATGCTCGGGTCCGGGTTGGTCACGCTGCCCAGCTTGTAGTCGTCGTCCTGGAACACGTTGCTGTTGATCGCCCCGAGCCGCACCCCCTGGTCCTTCGCGTACGCCGCCAGCGCCGCGTAGTCGTCGACCTTGTCCCAGGGAATGTGCAGCGCGACGCTCGGCGCGACGCCGGTGTACCTGTGCACGACCGCGGCGTCGGCGATCTTCTCCTCCGGTGACCGCGGCACGCCCGGCTGGCTGAACACCTTGAACCGGGTGCCGGAGTTGCCGAACGCCCAGGAGGGCAGCTCGATCTCCTGCCGGCGCAGGGCGGATTTCACGGCTTCGGTCGTCATAGGTCAGTCCTTCGCAGGTGTGAGGTGGAAGATCTCGCGGAGCAGCAGGAACGACTCGTCCGGCGGGCGTCCGTCGATTCCGGTGAAGTAGTCGGTCATCTGGGCCTGCCAGCGCTCGTTCACCTCGGTCGCCGCCATCGCCTGCTGAGCCGCCTCCAGGTCGTCGGCCTCGACGTACCCGATCAGCAGGCCGTCGTCGCGGAGGAAGAGCGAGTAGTTGTGCCAGCCGGAGTCGCGCAGCGCGGCCTGCATGTCGGGCCACACGTCGCGGTGGCGTTCGACGTACTCGTCCAGCCGGTCCGGCTTGACCTGGAGGCAGAAGCAGTAGCGGTTCACGAGTGCTCCGAGGTCAGAAGTCGAACTGGTCGATGTTGGCCGCGGTGAACTCGGTCGGCGGGCCGAGCACGATCTCGCCGGACGCGCCGACGGTGTAGTCGCCGAGCTTGCCCGCCTTGAACTTCTCGCCCTCGGCACCGGTGATCTGGCCGGAGGCCAGCGCGCCACCGGCGTACGCGGCGAGGTAGCCGATGTCGGCCGGGTTCCAGAGGGCGAACTTCTTCACCGTGCCGTCCTTGACGAACTTGCGCATCTGGTTCGGCAGGCCGAGGCCGGTGATCGCGACCTTGCCCTTGTAGTTGGACGAGCTGACGTACCGCGAGGCGGCGGCGATCCCAACCGTGGTCGGCGACACGATCACCTTGAGGTTCGGGTAGGTCTGCAGCAGGCCCTGGGCCTCGGTGAAGGACTTCTGGTCGTCGTCGTTGCCGTAGGCGATCTTGACCAGCTTGAGCTTGGCGTTGGCGGGCTTGGCCAGCTCGGTCTTCATCACCTCGATCCACGAGTTCTGGTTGGTGGCGTTCGGCGTCGCGGACAGGACGGCGATCTCACCGGAACCGCCGGCCAGCTCGCTGGCCATCTTCACCAGGCTCTCGCCGATGCCCTGCGTGGTGGCCTGGTTGATGAACGCGTCCCGGCAGGTCTTGGCCGCGTCGGAGTCGAAGGTGACCACCTTGATCCCGGCCTTGCGGGCCTGGTTCAGCGAGGGGCAGACCGCGTTCGGGTCGTTGGCGGCGACCACGATCACGTCCTGCTGCTGCTGGATCAGGGTGTTGATGTAGCTGACCTGCGACGACGCGCTCGCGTCGTTCGGACCGACCAGCTTGTACTCGCCCTTGAGCTCGCCGACCGCGACCTTGCCGCCGCCGACCTCGACATCGGTGTAGGGGTTGTTCAGCTGCTTGGGCAGGTACGCGATCTTCAGACCTTCCTTGAGCGGCGCGTTCGGGTCGGCCGCGGCCGACGTCGACGAGCTCGGCGCCGCGGTCGCGTCGCCCGCGGTGCTCTCCTTGGTCGTGCCACCGCCGCAGGCGGTCAGCGCGAGGGACAGGACGGCCACCGTCGAGAGCGGGACCGCCGTACGGCGGGACAGGCGGAAGGTCATGAGAGGTCCTTTCTGGACGGTGACCCAGGAGTTGATTCGGTGCGGTGCCGGCGGCGTTGCACCGCGGAACGGACGGCGTTGGCGAGGTTCGGGGCGAGCACCGAGGCGATCAGCAGGACACCGGTGACGACGTTGAGCGCCTCGTTGGAGACGTCGGACAGGCGGAGCGCGTTCTGCAGGGAGGCGAGCAGGACCACGCCGGCGATCACTCCCGGCAACGCGCCCTTGCCGCCGAAGATCGACACCCCGCCGAGCAGCACGGCGGCGACCACCGCGAGCTCGAGGCCGGCCCCGTTGTCGGCACGGGCGCTGGAGTACCGCAGGGTCCAGAGCACTCCGGCCAGGCCCGCGACCAGACCGCTCACGACGTACAGCCAGAACTTGAGCCGACCCGGACGGACGCCCGCGAAGCGGGCCGCCTGCTCGCTCGCACCGACCGCGAAGACCGCGCGGCCGACCGGTGTCGCGTGCAGCACCACGCCGAAGACGATCGCCAGCACGACCACGATGATCAGCACGTTCGGGATCGAGGTGCCGCCGATCGTCCCGGTCACCCAGTCGGTGTAGAGCGCCGGGAAGTCCGCGACCGCGCTGTCACCGAGCACCACGAAGGCCAGGCCCCGGTAGAGCGCCAGGGTGCCGATCGTGACCGCCAGCGAGGGCAGGCCGAGCACGGTGACGAAGAAGCCGTTGACCGCACCGAGCACCGCGCCCAGCAGCAGGCAGACCGGGATGATCGTCTCGATCGGCTGGTTCGCGTTCCACAGGTAGCCCATCAGGGCGCTGGACAGGCCCAGCGTGCTGGCCACCGAGAGGTCGATCTCGCCGGTCACGATCACCAGCGTCATCGGCAGCGCGACCAGCGCGATCGGCAACAGGTCGAGGACCAGGAAGCCGAAGTTCTGCGAGGTGCCGAAGTTGTCGACGCTCGCCGACGCCACGATCAGCACCAGCACGGTCAGGGCGATGATCGCCACGTTCCAGTTCGCGAACCGGCCGGCCCAGGCCGGGCGGTCGGTGATCGCCGCGGTGTCAGCCGACATGGGAGCCTCGCTTCTTCAACGTCGCGGCGACCCGCGCCGCGACCAGCCGGTCGGCGCCGATCGCGAGCAGGATCAGACCGCCGACGATCGCCTGCTGCCAGAACTGGTTGATCTCGAGAACGGCCAGGGCACTGCCGATCGTGGTCAGCAGCAATGCGCCGAGGGCAGCACCCCAGACCGATCCGCTGCCGCCGAAGACCGCGACGCCTCCGACGACCACAGCGGCGACCACGTTCAGCTCGTAACCCGTCCCGGCGGCGGCGTCGATGGTCCCGAAGCGGGCTGCGAACAGCACGCCCGCCAGGCCGGCCAGCGCCCCGCTGACCAGGAAGGCCGCGACCGTACGGCGCCCGACCGCGATCCCGGCCAGCTTGGCCGCCTGCGGACTCGAACCCATCGCATACAGCTCGCGACCGGCCCGGTAGCTGCGCAGGACCAGGCCGGTGACGACCAGGACCAGCAGGGCGATCAGCACCAGGTACGGCACGGAGACCAGCGTGGCGTTGCCGAAGTCGAGGAACCCGGCGGGCAGCTCGTCCGCGTTGATCTGCTGGCCGCCGGCCCAGAAGTAGGTGATGCCGCGCACTACGTACAGCGTGCCGAGGGTGACGACGAGGGCCGGGACGTTGCCGTACCGGACCAGGACGCCGTTGAGGGCGCCGCAGATCCCGCCGACCGCGGCACCGACGAGCAGGGCGACCACGACCGGGAGGCCCGGGTTGTCGCGGAGCAGCGTGCCGACGGTGAACGCGCTCAGCCCGAGGACCGAGCCGACCGAGAGGTCGATGTTGCGGGTGATCACCACCACGGCCTGGCCGACCGCCAGAACGGCCAGGATCGCGGTGCCGAGCAGGATGTCGCGGATGCTCTGTCCGGAGAGGAACCGCGGGTTGGAGATCGCGGTCACTGCGACCAGCAGGATCAGCGCGAGCACGATGCCCAGCTCACGCGCCCGCAGCACCAGGTCCAGCGAGGATCGACGCGCGGTCACGCCGGGCAGCCCGACGGCCGTCATACGGTCACCTCCTGGCCGGTGGCGGCGAACATCACGGACTCCTCGGTGGCGTCGGCCCGGTCAAGCGCGGCGACCAGACGGCCCTCGCGCATCACCAGCACGCGATCGGCCATGCCGAGCACCTCCGGCAGCTCCGACGACACCATCAGGACGGCGACGCCTTCCGCGGCCAGGCTGGACATCAACCGGTGCACCTCGGCCTTGGTCCCGACGTCGATGCCCCGGGTCGGCTCGTCGACGATCAGCAGTTTCGGTGCCATCGACAACCATTTCGCCAGCACGACCTTCTGCTGGTTGCCGCCGGACAACGTGCCGACCTCGTCGCTGAGCCGTCCGTACTTGGTCTTCAGCCGCTTGGTCCACTCCTTCGCCGACCGGCGCTCACTGCTGCCGGTCAGGAAACCCAACTGGGACAGGGCTCTCGACCGCGGCAGCGTCACGTTGCGCTCGATCGACAACTCCATCAGCAGGCCCTGCTGACGACGGTCCTCCGGGACCAGCGCGACCCCGGCCGCCATCGCGGCCCGGGGCGAGCCGGGCTTCAGCTTGCGCCCGCCGACCTCGACCGTGCCGCCGTCGCGCGGATCGACGCCGAAGATGGACTGCACGACCTCGGACCGGCCGGAGCCGACCAGGCCCGCCAGCGCGACGATCTCGCCGGCCCGGACCTCGAAGTCGATGTCGACGAAGACCGGATCCCGCCGGAGGCCGCGCACCGAGAGCACCACGGCGCCCGGTGCCACGTCCTGCTTGGGGAACAGCGCGTCGAGATCCCGACCGACCATCCGGCGGACCATCTCGTCGACGCTGAGCCCCGCCAGCGGATCGGTGGAGACGTGTTTACCGTCGCGCAGGATCGTCACCTTCTCGCACAGCGCGGTGATCTCCTCGAACCGGTGCGAGATGAACACCAGCGCGGCGCCGTCGTCCCGCAGCGACCGGGCGACCGCGAACAAGCGCTCGACCTCAACGCCGGTCAGCGCCGCCGTCGGCTCGTCCATCACCACCACCCGGGCGTCGGCCGACAGCGCCTTCGCGATCTCCACCAACTGCTGGTCGGCGATCGACAACCCGCGGGCCGGCCGGTTCGGCACGATCGAGACGCCGAGCCGGGCGAACAGCTGCTCGGCCTGGCGCTGCATCGCGGCCCGGTCGATGGTTTTGAAACGACCCAGCGGTTGCCGGCCCATCGCGATGTTCTCCGCGACGGACAGGTCGGGAAACAGCGTCGGCTCCTGGTAGATCACCGCGATGCCGGCCGCCTTGGCGTCGGCGGGCGTGGACAGCTCGATCGGGGCACCGTCGAGCTCGAGCGTGCCGGAGTCCGGCCTGTGCACGCCCGCCAGCATCTTGACCAGGGTGGACTTGCCCGCGCCGTTCTCCCCGACCAGCGCGTGCGCCTCCCCGCCGTACAGGTCGAAGGAGACGTTCTGGACGGCGGCGACCGCGCCGAACGACTTGGAAACTTCACGCACCCGTAGCACCGGAGCGTCCGTCGCCATCGCCACCTCCGGAGGTCTGGGTCGGTTGTTGCTGAAAGGTTTCAAGAAGATTGCCCGACGCCGAGGGCGAGCGTCAAGAGCCAGAGCGAAGTCTGTGGAGAACCACAGGCGGACCCTGCGGACATCCACAGTCCGGCCAGGTACGCTTCGTGGGCTATCACGTTTCAAGCGGGGAGGTCGCGTGGCTCCACCCAGCGCACCAGGACGCGCCGGAGCGCCGGATCCTGCCTCCGACCGCGGAGGCAACGGATCGTCGTCCCCGCGCGGCGGCACATCCCCGCGAGCAGGCGGTACGCCGAGGAGCAGCGGCACCCCAGCGCCGCGCACTCCCCGGACGAGTGCACCGCGTTCCGCGGCGCCGCGAGCCGGAGCGCCACGTACCGGAGCGGCCGCGCCGAGGACCGGCGCGTCACCCTCGCGAGGCGGCGCGCCCGCGCCGCGAACGGGACGGACGTCCCGCGTCCCGGTGAAGCGCATCCCGGCGGCCGGCGTACCGGGTGAGGGCGCTACGCCTGCCGCTCGCGTGGCCGGACGCGGTCGTGGACGCGACGCGGCCGGCGTCAAGGACGTCGCCGCGGCGGCAGGAGTGTCGCTGGGGACTGTGTCCAATGTGCTGAACCGGCCGGAGATGGTCAGCCCGGCAACCCGGGCCAAGGTCGAGGCGGCGATGGAGTCGCTCGGCTTCGTCCGCAACGAGTCGGCCCGGCAACTGCGGGCGGGCAGCAGCCGGATCCTGGCGTACCTGATGCTCGACGCCGGGAACCCGTTCTTCACCGACGTCGCCAAGGGCGTGGAGGAGGCGGCCCGCGAGGCCGGCCTGTCGGTCTTCCTCTGCAACAGCAACGAGGACGCGGCGCGCGAGGCGGACTACCTGGATCTGCTCGAGCAGCAACGCGTCCAGGGCGTGCTGATCACGCCGATCGACCCGCACACGCCGCGGATCAGTACGCTGCCGATGCGCGGTACGCCGGTCGTGGTGGTCGACCGTTCACTCGACGAGGGCATGCACTGCTCGGTCGCAGTGGACGACGTACTCGGCGGCGAGGTCGCGCTGGGCCACCTGATCGAACTGGGTCATGAGCGGATCGCCTTCGTCGGCGGGCCGAACACGATCGGCCAGGTCACCGACCGGCTCGAGGGTGCACGGAACGCCTTGCAGGACGCGGGTTTGCCTGCGGAGAACCTGGTCGAGCTCACCACTGCCGCGCTGACCGTCGCGGAGGGCCGCGGCGCTGGGCAGCGCCTGGCCGGGCTTCCCGCGGATCGTCGGCCGACGGCTGCATTCTGCGCGAACGACCTGCTCGCGTTGGGGCTGTTGCAGCAGTGCGTCAGCCTTGGACTGCGCGTGCCGGAGGACCTGGCGATCGTCGGGTACGACGACATCGAGTTCGCCGCGGCGGCCGCCGTACCGCTGACTTCCGTACGGCAGCCGCGTCACCTGCTCGGCAAGACGGCCGCCGAGCTGCTGCTCGACGAGTCGTCGAACCCGGACCACGAGCACCAGCGGGTCACCTTCACGCCGGAGCTCGTCGTACGGACCTCTACGCGCGGGAAGACCGCCGGGCAGGGTCTCAGCTGAGATCGCCGGGCAGGCCGCCGTTCGCGACGAGGGCGATGACGTCGTCGGTCGAGCGGAGCGCTGCCACCAGGCCGGGATCGGGCGTGGCGAAGACGCCGGGCAGGTCGGCTTCGCCCTGGGACGGGTCCGGCGCGTAGGCGAGGCGCTCGTCGGACAGGGAGAACTCGGTGGTGACGCCGGGCTTGTCGCCGCGCGGATCCTGCCGGTACCAAGTGCCGTCGAGCTGTACGGCGGTCATGCCGTGCAGGAAGAAGCCGCCCTTGCCGTCGGCCAGGCGCTGGTAGCAGATGCCGGCCGGGACGCCCTCGGCGCGGAGCAGCGCGGTCAGGAGATGCGCCTTGCCGTGGCACAAGCCGGCGCCGTGGCCGAGCACCTCGGACGCGGCGACCGTCGGACGCCGGTCGCCGACGTCCATCGAGTGCTTCACCTCGTCGCGGGTGAACTCGAACGCGGCGCGCGCGAAGTCCGTCGTACCGGGATGGTCGCGGCGGAGCCGGGCCGCGGTCTCGGTGATGGCCGGGTGGGTCGCGTCGATCACTGCGTCGGAGGCCAGGAAGTCGTTCACAGCTTGGAGTCTGGCACGGCCTGTCCATGATGCGAAACCATTTGTCTCATCTGTCGAGCTACTGATTGACCTGGAGTGAACTCCAGATCAGATCGTGGAGGGCATGACTGAGCTGAAGATGGCCCTCGGAGCGATGCTGTTCGGGACGACGATCGACGAGCGGACGTCGTTCGCGCTGCTGGACCAGTACATCGACGCCGGCGGGCAGTGGATCGACACGGCCGACTGCTACGCGTTCTGGGTGGATCCGAGCGGCCACGGCGGGAAGAGCGAGGAGCTGCTCGGACGGTGGTTCGCGCAGCGTCCCGGCGTACGGGACAAGGTGAAGGTGGCCACGAAGGTCGGCTGCGAGCCGCTCTGGCCGGGCAGCTTCCCGGAGCACGCGGAGGGGTTGTCGGCCAAGGTCATCGACCAGGCGGTCGAGACGTCGCTGCAGCGGATGGGCATCGACCACGTCGACCTGTACCTGGCCCACCGCGACGACCTGCAGACCCCGCTGGAGGAGACCGTCGCCGCCTTCGGCAAGCACGCGGCCGCGGGCACGATCGGCCGCATCGGCCTGTCCAACTACGCGCTCTGGCGGGTCGAGCGCGCCCGGGGCATCGCCGAGCGCCTGGGGGTCACCGGGCCGACCGCGCTGCAGCTGCGCTACTCGTACCTGCAGCCGCGGCCCTTCGTGCGCAACAAGGCTCACGACCACCGCTTCGGCTGGATCACCGACGAGTTCCTCGACTACGCCCAGCAGAACCCGGAGCAGGAGCTGTTCGCGTACAGCCCGCTGATGTCCGGCAGCTACGAGCGCCCCGACCGCCCGTTCCAGGAGGCCTTCGACCACCCCGGCACCACCCGCCGCCTGGAGGCCCTCACCCAAGCCGCGGCCGACCTCGGCGTCACCCGCAGCGAGGTGGTCCTCGCCTGGCTCACCGGCGGCTCCCCCAGCGTCACACCGGTCGTCGGCGTCAGCACCCCGGCCCAGCTCACCCAGGCGCTGTCCGGCGTACAGCTGACCCTGCCCACCGACGTCCGCACGAAGCTGGACGAGGCCTGGTGAGCAGAAGGTTGGTCTCAGGGGCTCCTCCGGGAAGCCTGTTTCGTGCCACGCTTTGGGGGTGGACAGGGATGGGTTCTGGGGGCTGGTGGACGCGGCCCGGGAGCAGGTTGATGACACGGTCGTGGATCCGGACGGGGTCGCGGATGCGCTGATCAAGGAGCTCGGTGGGTTGTCGGCCGAGGAGATCGTCGGGTTCGGGGTGCAGTTCGAGCTGCTCCTGAGCCAGGCCTACCGGTGGGATCTGTGGGGTGCGGCGTACCTGCTGAACGGTGGGATGGGGGACGACTCGTTCGACCACTTCCGTGGGTGGCTGGTGGCGCAGGGGCGTGAGGTCTGGGAGGCCGCGCTGGCTGATCCGGACTCGTTGGCCGACGTGGTCGACGAGGACCTGGAGGACACCACCGAGCTGTTCGACGGGGAGGCGGTGCTCGCGGTCGGGGCCGAGGCCTACAGCGCGGTGGCCGGGTCGGAGAAGGCGTTCTGGGCCGCGGTCGACGCGGGGACGCCGGACTCGCCGGACGTGCCGGCGGGCGAGGAGTTCGACTTCGACGACAAGGGCGAGCTGGAGTCCCGCTTCCCGCGGCTGGCCGCGCTCTACCTGGAGGTTTAGGCCGGCTCGCCGCCGATGCGTTCGATGAAGTTGCGCAGCGAGCGGCGCCAGCCGGCCTGACCGGCGTCGGGGTCGGCGGCAGCGAGGCTGACCAGGTGCTGGGTCATCTCGAAGCCTGCGACGGCCTCCTGCAGGGCGGTGAGGGTTTCCTCGGACAAGGGCTCCCGGTCCGCCAGGACCTCATCGCCGCGGTCGGGCACCACCGGGTGCGTCGTCCAGCTGCCCAGCCCGGCGGGGACGAGCAGCTCGGGGACCAGCGACTCGTGGGACAGCGACGCGAGGTCGCGGTTCCCGTTGTCGATGCTGAAGATCGTGGTGCCGCGGCGCCGGACGTCCTCGACGCGTTCCAGCAGGGTGTCCGCCGGGTTGGCCTCGGAGACGATCAGCAGCGACTCACCTTTGCCGGAGTCGCGGAGGCGGTCCAGTCCGATCGCCAGGTGGGGCGGAGCGTCCGGCGGCGGAGCCCAGCGGACCAGCGAGGGCCTGACGTCCTCCACTCCGGCCCGGTGCAGCTCGTCGTCCAGGTGCGCGGTCAGGTGCCACGGCTCGTCCTCGGGCGGCCCGAACAGCATCAGCCCGCCCCTGCGCGTCGTGTAGCGCCGCAGCGAGTGGGCGAACGACGTGGTCCGGCTGCCCAGCTCGGTGCCGGTCAGCATCTCGCGCAGCAGTGACGCCTTGGTGAGGTCCACAAGCCCAACCTGACACATGACACCGACCACCGCGACCCCGCCGTACGGCGTGAGGCGGGTCACCCCGGCGTAACGGATCCGTGGCCCGGCCCAGTGGGCGGCACTTCGGACGGGGGTGTCGCCACGGTTCACCGGTGGCCGCAGGCGAACCGCCCCTAACTGATCCGCTCGGCCCGCTTCTGCAGGTAGTCGCGCTCGGGCATCGACGTCGTACGCCGGGCTGCCAGCAGGTAACTCGCCCGAGCGCCGTCCAGGTCGCCCGACATCTCCAGCAGGTGAGCCTTGACCGCCTCCAGCCGATGGTGGTCCTTCATCCGGCCGTCGGACTCCAGCGGCTCGAGCAACGCGAGCCCCTCCTTCGGCCCGACAGCCATGGCCACGGCGACCGCGTGGTTGAGCCGGACCATCGGGTTGTCCGAGATCTGCTCGAGCACCTGGTACAGCGCGACGATCTGCCGCCAGTCGGTGTCCTCGGCTCGCTCCGCGGTCCCGTGGACTGCGGCGATCGCCGCCTGCACCTGGTACGGCCCCAGCTGGGTCCGCGCCAGGGCGTCCGAGACCAGGTGCTCGCCCTCGACGATGGCCGGCTTGTTCCACTTCGACCGGTCCTGCTCCTCCAGCGGGATCAGTGAGCCGTCCGGAGCCGTGCGGGCCGGCCGGCGCGCGTCGGTGAGCAGCATGAGCGCCAGCAGACCGGCCACCTCCCCGTCGTCCGGCAGCAACCGCCGTACGCCGCGGACCAGCCGGATCGCTTCGGTGGTCAGCTCCGCGCTGTGCAGGTCGTCGCCGGACGACGCGGTGTAGCCCTCGTTGAAGATCAGGTACAGCACGTGCAGCACCGCGCCCATCCGCGCGTCCCGCTCGGCCTCCGGCGGCATCTCGAACGACGAGCCGGCCTGCTTGATGCTCCGCTTGGCCCGGCTGATCCGCTGCGCCATCGTTGCCTCAGGCACCAAAAACCCGGCCGCGATCTGCGCGGTGGTGAGACCACCGACGGCGCGCAGCGTCAGCGCGATCTGCGACGCCGGCGACAGCGACGGGTGGCAGCACAGGAAGAGCAGCGTCAACGTGTCGTCCCGGCCGCCCGGGTCGTCGATCTCCGGGCTCGGGGCAACGAACTCCTCCGGTGAGGCCATCGTGGCGGCGTTCTCCTCACGCCGCCGCCGGGCCGACTCGCTGCGCAGCAGGTCGGTCAGCCGGCGTGAGCCGACCCGGATCAGCCAGCCCCGCGGGTTGTCCGGCACACCCTCGCTCGGCCACTGCTGGGACGCGGCGAGCAGCGCCTCCTGGACCGCTTCCTCGGCCAGGTCGAAGTGCCCGTAGTGCCGCACCAGCGCACTCAGGACCTGTGGCGCCTGCTCCCGGAGCAGGAGCTCGAAGTCGTTGTTCACATCTCCAGCCCGGACGCGTCCATCACCGGCCGCACCTCCACCGCCACGTACTTGGCGTCCGGCATCCGCGCGGCGTAGTCGATCGCCTGGTCGATGTCCTCGCACTCCACCAGGTAGAAGCCCGCCAGGTGCTCCTTGGCCTCGGCGTACGGGCCGTCGGTGGTGCTGCGGGTGTTGTCGGCGTCCACGAAGACCGTCCGGGTCGTGATGGGGTCGGCAAGGCCGGCCGCGCTGACCAGCAGACCCTGCTCGGTCAGCTCACGGGACAGCTCCTGGTGCGACCGCGTGAGGTCCTCCCGCTGCTCGGCGGACAGGCCCGCCCAGCTGTCGGGGTTGGAGTAGATCAGCAGCATGTACTTCACGGTCACCATCCTGACGGTCGACGAGGTCCCTGTAACCCCTGACGCCCGGTACGTCGGAACAACACGTCCGGAATCGACACCGCGCAGATGTCGAGCGAGTGCCCAGCCGTGCCGACGTACCCCCGTGACAGCGCCCACCCAGGGCGCCCCGCCGTACGGAGGACCCCATGCCGAAACGCTGGCTCGCGCTGGCCCTGCTCTGCCTGACCGGCTTCATGATCATCCTGGACGCGTCGATCGTGCTGGTCGCCGTACCGTCGATCGAGCGGGAGCTGACCTTCTCGTCCGGTGGCGTCCAGTGGGTGCCCAGCGGCTACGCGCTGATGTTCGGCGGCCTGCTCCTGCTCGGCGGCCGGGTGTCCGACCTGCTGGGCCGACGGCGGGTGCTGATCGTCGGTCTGGCCGTCTTCGCCGGCTCTTCCCTGCTCTGCGGCTTCGCCTGGTCAGGTGACGCGCTGGTCCTGGCCCGCGGGCTGCAGGGGGTCGCGGCCGCCGTACTGGCTCCCAGTGCGCTCTCCATCGTGATGACGACGTTCCCGGACGGTCCGGACCGCAACAAGGCGCTGGGTATCTGGGGAGCGACCAGCGGCGTCGGCGGTACGGCGGGGTCGCTGATCGGCGGCCCGGTGACGGACGGACTCGGCTGGCAGTGGATCTTCTTCATCAACGTGCCGGTCTGCCTGCTGGTGATCGCGCTGGCACCGGTCCTGCTGCAGGACAGCCGTGGACCCGGCAAGCGAGGCTTCGACTTCACCGGAGCGGTCACCGTGACCGCTGCGCTCATCGTGCTCGTGTACGCCGTGATCGAGGCGCCGGAGTCCTCGGCTGGACGCACCACCCTGCTGGCCCTCGTCTCGGCGGCCCTGTTCGCCCTGTTCGTACTAGTGGAGAAGCGGTCGACAGCTCCCCTCGTACCGCTGCGGCTGTTCCGCTCGCGCGCACTGGTCGGCGGGAACCTGATCACGATCGCCTTCGGGCTCGGCGCGTTCGGCCTGAACTACGTCTACACGCAGTACGCCCAGCTCGCGCTCGGCATCTCTGCGATCCAGTACGGGCTCATGTCCTCGGTACTGGCCGCCGCCGCGGTCTGCGGCTCGATGGTCGGGCAGAACCTGGTCACCCGGATCGGCGCCCGCCCGGTCGCCACTGTGTCCCTGCTGCTGACCGGTGTAGGAGCTACGGCGATGAGCCGGCTGACGGTGGACTCCGGGTACTTCGAGCTGGCCTTCTGGGGCCTGACCATCTTCGGAGCCGGTCTGGGTGCCGGTACGGTCGCCGGGTCCATCTCCGCCCTGGCCGAGGTCGCCGGCGACGACGCCGGAGTCGCATCAGGCTTGCAGAACGCCAGCTTCCAGATCGGTGGAGCAGTCGGCATCGCCGTACTGTCTGCTGTCGCTACGGCGCACAGCAGGAGCGCCGGCCCGGCCGGACTGACTGCCGGCTACCGCGTCGCCTTCGCGGCCTGCTGGGCCTTCGTGGCCGTCGGACTGGTCGGCGCGGCCCTGTTGATGACCCGCAAGCCGGCTACGGAGCCGAGAGCACCGTCTCCCGCAGCTCAACCCGGTCCCCGATGATCGCGGCGACCTGTCCGGCGATCTCCTGAGCCCGCTCGTCGTCGGTGTCGATCATGAAGAACCCGGCGATCTGTTCCTTGGCCTCGCCGAACGGACCGTCGGTGATCACCCGGACGCCGTCGCGGACCTGCACGACCTTGCCGGAGCTGGGGAAGCTCAGCCCTTCGGAACTGACCAGCTCGCCGGACGCCGCCAGCGCGTGCTTGAGCTCGGTGAGGGACCGGATCGCCGCGACGTCCTCGGCGGAGCCGGTCCAGGTGTCGTCGGTGGTACCGAAGATGAGGACCAGGTACTTCATCTTCGAGATGCTAACGAACGAACGGGACCCCGCGAGCCCGAAGGCCCGCGGGGTCCCGTCGCTCAACTACCGCAACTCAGAACCAGTGTCGTCGTCCCCCGACGGCGCGACCGGTCGAGCCGAGGATGAACAGCACCGCTCCGACCACGAGCAGGATGATGCCGATGGTCCACAGGATGGAGACCTTCAGCAGAAATCCCAGCAGCAGCAGGATCAGTCCGAGGATGAGCATGTCTTCTCCTTAGTCGAGACGCCGCCCAGGCGGGGGTGGCGGCTCAACACTGGTGCCCCGAACAGCGCAGAGATCAAACGTCCAACGATCGTTTGATCAGTTCCAGCCGAACCGCGGCGTGCGCTTCTCGGTGAACGCCCGCACACCCTCGGTCAGTTCACCGCTCGAAATCGCCTCCTGGTACCGCTTGTACGCCGCCGGGTCGGCGTCCTCGCCCGCCAGCAGCGAGTTCACCGTTTCCTTGGCCGAGCGGATCGTCAGCTGCGACCGGGCGACCAGCTTCGCGGCGAACGCGTCGACCTCCACGTCCAGGTCGTCGGCGGCGACGACGCGATCGACCAGGCCCTTCAGCTCGGCCTGGCCGGCGGACAGCAGCTCGCCGCTGAACAGCAGGTACTTCGTGGTCGCCGGTCCGACCAGGTCGAGCAGCACCTTGATCGCGGCCGGCGGGTAGACGACGCCGATCCGGGCCGGCGTGACCCCGAACGTGCTGCCGTGGGCGGCGAACCGGAAGTCGCAGTTGACCGCGATCTCCAGCCCGCCGCCGATGCAGTGCCCGCGGATCACCGCCAGCGTCGGCTTCGGGAACTCCCGCAGCGCCGCCTGGGCGCGCAGGTTCGCGGCCCGGATCTCGGCCATCGGGTCGGTCGGGTCGGCCCCGGAGACCAGTTCGGAGATGTCCGCCCCGGCGGAGAACGTCGGACCGGCACCGGAGACCACCAGCACCTTGACGGCCGGGTCCACCGCGAGCGGCTCGAGCAGTCCGGGCAGCGCCTCCCACATCTGCTTCGTCAGGGCGTTGCGCTTGCCGACCCGGTCGATCACCAGCCGGGACACCTCACCGGTCACGATGCTGAAGCCCTGATCCATGACGCGCAGTGAAACAGAACCTACGGCGTGGCGCCGCCTGCAAGATCACACTCCGGCCAGCGTGCGTTCAGGCCGCGACACGTTCGTAATGCGTTAAAACTCGCCGGGAGTTGGGAGACCGGGGGGTATGTGTGCTTGACTCCTCCGGTCGATAACGTTTTGGTCTCGGCAGATTGGGAAATCCAGTGACTGAAGGACGGCATAGACAGGCGCGGCACCGTCAACCGCGCCCGAAGGTGATCCGCACCGGAATCGTGAAGGTCGCGGTCCCCGGCGCGGCGGTGGCGCTGATGGCCACCGGGTCGGCAGTCGCGTTCCCCGACCAGGCCCCGCAGGTCGACGCTCCGCTCGCAAGCTCTCCCCTGCAGCTTGCGCGTGAGGTCCAGACCAGCCGGGACGCCTACCGCCCCTCGCTCAACCTGAAGCCGAGCACCCCGCCGACGGCGAAGGCGAAGACCCCGCCGGCCGCGAAGCACCTGAAGAAGCAGGCGCCGATCCCGACGAAGTCGGTGAAGACCCGCGCCGCGGAGACCGTCAAGGCGCCGGAGATCACCGGCAGCAAGTTCACCACCACGGACCTGAACGTCTGGACCGCGCCCGAGCAGAAGGGCACCCTGCTGACCGTCCTGTCCAAGGGCAGCAAGGTCTCGGTCACCGGCGAGGTCCAGGGCATCTGGGCCCAGATCGTCCGCGACGGCGTCGCCCGCTGGGTCAAGGCGGAGTACCTGGCCGCGACCAAGCCGGTCGAAGAGGTCGCCGGCGGCGTCTCGTCCAAGGCCTGCGCTTCCGGGTCCGGTGTCGAGGACGGCCTGTCCGCCGACGCGATCCGGGTGCACCGCGCGGTCTGCGCGCTGTTCCCGTCGGTGTCGTCGTACGGCGGTGTCCGCTCCGGCGACGGTGGCGAGCACGGCACCGGTCGCGCGCTCGACATCATGGTGTCCGGCTCGACCGGCGACGAGATCGCGGCGTACGTGCGCTCGCACTACAAGGAGCTCGGCGTCAGCGAGGTCATCTGGGAGCAGCGGATCTGGACCGTGCAGCGCAGCAGCGAAGGCTGGCGTGGCATGGAGGACCGCGGTGGTACGACCGCCAACCACTACGACCACGTGCACGTCACCGTCTACGGCAACGAGGGCACGATCTAGCGACTCGGGGCCTCCACCGCCCTGCCGAAAGGGCCCGGACCTCGCGTCCGGGCCCTTTCGCCGTGTTCAGGGCCTGATGTTGTGGTTCAGGCGGAACAGGTTCTCCGGGTCGTAGCGCCGCTTGATCTCGCGCAGCCGGGCGTGGTCGTCCTTCGAGTACGCCGAGGAGGCGCGAGCCGGATCGGCGAGGAAGTTGACGAACGTCCGCCCGGTCGGCCGCAGGACCTCGGCCAGCTCGGGGACCTCCTGGTCGATGATCAGCGAGTACGGCGCCTGGCGGTGCGCGACCGGTCCCGCGCCGGGGCCGGGGTTGGCCATCGCGCCGGCCCAGTGCCGGATCTCGACAGTCGGGCCGTCGAGCGCCGCGAGCGCGTCGAGCAGGTCGTCGGGAAGCTCGTCGACCAGGTCGAGGTAGCGGGCCGGCGTACCGCCCATCGCGGTCTCGGCGAAGGGGGTTGTGCGCAGCTCGCCGTCGAGGATCGGTCCGGCCACCGCGTACAGGGGCTTGAGCAGGTGCTCGGCGAGCGCCGCGTCCCCGGCGTACAGGATCTTGAGGCCGATCACGCGACGGCCGTCGCGGGTGGTGAGTGTGATCGCGGAGCTCAGGTCGTTGGGGATCGTCGTGGTCCAGTCGCGGTACGCCTTCAGGGTCGCCGCGTCGGCGGCGAAGTAGAGGATGCCGGCGTAGACCTCGTTGACCGGGTAGAGGCGGAACTCGAGCGACGTGACGATGCCGAAGTTGCCGGTGCCGCCGCGGATCGCCCAGAACAGGTCCGGGTGCTCGTCCGCGGTCGCTGTGACGACTCGGCCGTCGGCGGTGACCACCTCGGCGCGGATCACGCTGTCGGCGGCGTACCCGAACTTGCGGCCGAGCCAGCCGACCCCGCCGCCCAGGGTGTAGCCGGTCACGCCGACGTCGCGTGACGAACCTGCGAGGCCGACGAGGCCGAACTCCTTGACCGCGTCGAGTACGGCGCCCCAGCGCACGCCGGGTCCGACCTTGGCGACCCGGCGCTCGGGGTCGATCAGCAGCGACGTCATCGCGGACGTCTTGAGCAGGATCCCGCCGTCGGCCGGAACCCGCGTGCCGTGCCCGGTCGCCTGGACGGCGATCGGTACGCCGTACTCACGCGCCGTCCGCACCGCCGCCTGCACGTCGCTGCGCGCGGACGCCTCGGCGACCACCAGCGGGCGCGAGTCGAACGTGGGCACCAGCGCGCGCCGCTGCTCGTCGTACTGCGCGTCGCCCGGCTGGTGGATCGCGCCGTTGAACCCGTTCCCGAGCAGTCCCGCCACCACATCGGCGCCGACTGCCTGAATCACCTGCACGCTCATCCCGCGCTCCGTTCTCCCTGGTCTCACAGGTAAGTCGAGCGAGGGAGCGCGAAATCGACACGGTCGGGAAAACTATTTCGGCAGCGCCCGCAGCCGGTCGGGATCGGCCAGGATGTTGATCTCGACGATGCGGCCGTCGCGGACCTCGACGGCCATCACGCCGAACAGCTCGCCGTTCAGCACGGTGATCACGCCAGGCGCACCGTTGACCGTCGCGACCTGCGTGTACGGCGCCATCCGCGCGAACAGCAGCGCCTGCTCGACGACCGCCTTTGCGCCCTGGACGAAGCGGGAGGCTGCGAGGGCGTCCACGGGGACGCGGCCGGCGTCGGCCCGCAGTACGACGTCCGGATCCAGTACGGCGAGCAGCGCCTCGAAGTCACCGGTCCGGGACGCGACGAGGAACGCGTCGATCGCCTCGCGCTGCCGGCTGACGTCGCCGTCGCCGGTCGGCGCCCCCTGGACCCGCCGCCGCGCCCGGCTGGCCAGCTGCCGGACGGCCGCCGAGCTCTTGTCCAGGATCAGCGCGATCTCGTCGAAGCTCACCGCGAACAGGTCGTGCAGCACGAACGCGATGCGCTCGGTCGGCGACAGCGCCTCCAGGACGACGAGCATGGCCAACCCGACTGCGTCGGCCTGCAGGACCTCCTCCTCGGGGTCCAGCCGGCTCACCACCGGGTCCGGCACCCAGGTATCCATCGGGTCCTCGCGCCGGGACTTGCGCGATCGCAGCAGGTCCAGACAGACGCGGGAGACCACCGTGGTGAGCCAGCCGGTTAGGTTGGCCACTTCGCTCACGTCCGACCGGCTCAACCGCAGCCAGGCCTCCTGCACCGCGTCCTCGGCCTCACTGACCGAGCCGAGCATCCGGTAAGCGACAGCACGCAGATGGCCGCGGTTGTGCTCGAACTGGCGCGCTAGGTCGTCCTGGTGATCCACCGCTCCATTCTCCTGCCGCACAGTCTCACTGGACCGTCCGTCACCCCGTGACCTGCGTGACAGCATGGGCTGATGCAGCTCGACACCAGCGTCTGGTCGCCGTACTACCTGCCGCACTGGAGCTCCCGGGCGGCCTCAGCGGCCAGCTACGAGCAGGACGGCTCCGACCTGCGGCTGTTCATCCCACCGGAGCAGGGCCTCTGGTGCGCTGACGACCATCAGCCGCCCCTCCGGGTGTCCGGCATCCAGTCCGGCAACTACTCCGGGCCGGTCGGCAGTACGGTCGGCCAGCAGCCGTTCCGGGAGGGCCAGCTGGTCCGCGAGGAACAGGAACCCTTCTGGGGTTGGACTCCTGCCGCTCCTGCCCGTATCGAGCTGCGGGCCCGGGCAGAGCTGTCGCAGCGGTCGATGGTGTCGCTCTGGATGGTCGGGCTGGAGGACCAGCCGGAACGCTGCGCGGAGATCTGCGTGATGGAAGTCTTCGGCAACGCGCTCGAACCAGGTTCGGCCGCGGTCGGCTGTGGCCTGCACAGCTTCCGGGACCCGTCGGTGCCCGAGGACTTCGCGACGGTCCGGCTACCGATCGACGTGGCCGAGTTCCACACGTACGCCGTCGAGTGGACCGCCGAGCAGGCCGAGTTCTTCGTCGACGGCCAGTCCGTACGCCGGTGCGCCGCACCGCCGGCCTACCCGATGCAGCTGATGCTGGCCGTGTTCGACTTCCCCGAGTGGTCGACCGGGTCCGACGACGACCTCGTGCCGAGCTTCACCGTGGACTACGTTCGCTGAGGTGAGCCAGGAGCTCCAGCTTCTCGTGGGACGGCGTACCGGGAAGAGCGTGGTACGTGATCAGCATCTGACCCTCGGTGCCGGGCAGAGCGAGCTTCTCGTACTGCAGATCGAGCTCGCCGACCTGCGGATGGTTCAGCTCGGTCAGGCCGCTCGTCTTGAGTCGGACGTCCTGCCGGGCCCACAGCGTCCTGAAACGGTCGCTGTGGACGCTCAGCTCACCGATCAGCTCCAGCAGGCGCGGGTCGTCGAGTGAGTCGGCGACAACCGAGCGCAGGTAGGCGACGGCCTTGGCCGCCATCCCCTCCCAGTCCCGGTAGAGCTCACGCAGCTCCGGCTCGAGGAACGCGGCTCGCAGCGTGTTGACCCCCGGTGCGAAGTAGGGGCTGATGGCAACGGCCAGGGGGTTGGCAGCGAGCGTTGTCAGGTACCTGCCCTGGACCAGCGCCGCAGTGGTCGGCCAACTGTCGATCAGGCTCAGTACGCCGGCGCTGACCTTCTCCGGCCTGGCCGCCCGGCGGCGGTTCGGCTTGGCCGGTTCGGCGAGGTTCTTCAGGTAGGACTCGGCATCGGTGTCCAGCTGGAGCGCTCTGGCCAGTGAGCCGACCACCTGGTCCGACGGGTGCTGGTCGCGTCCCTGCTCCAGGCGCAGGTAGTACTCGACACTGATGCCCGCCAGCAGAGCGACTTCCTCGCGGCGGAGGCCTGGTACGCGCCGACGGCTCCCACCGGGAAGCGCGACGTCCTCCGGCCGCAACCGCTCACGGCGTACCTTCAGGTACTCGCCGAGATTGCTCATGGGACCAGAGTAGGTTGCCGTGCTCCGCTCATCCTGTCCCTGCGGATACCAGTGTCAGCAGGGCCTTCTCCGGTCCCTGAGCGCGGCACACCCTCGGAGCATGAACAACTTCGGATTCACCACGACCGCCGACGAGGTCCTGGCCGGCGTGGACCTCACCGGCCGGCGCGCACTGGTCACCGGCGCCACCTCCGGCGTCGGAGTCGAGACCGCGCGGGTCCTGGCCGCCCACGGAGCTGCTGTCGTGCTCGGCGTACGGAACGTCGACGCCGGCCGGCGGATCGCTGCCGGGCTCGACGGTGACGTCACCGTCGGCCGGCTCGACCTGTCCGAGCTGGACTCGATTCGCTCGTTCGCTGCTTCCTGGGACGGCCCGCTGGACATCCTGATCAACAACGCCGGCATCATGGCGACGCCGGAGCTCACCCGGACCGCACAAGGCCACGAGCTGCAGTTCGCGGTGAACTACCTGGGTCACTTCGCCCTCACCACCGGACTGCACTCGGCACTGGCTCGGTCCGGGCGGTCCCGCGTCGTTTCACTCAGCTCCAACGCGCACCTGTTCGCGCCGTTCAGCTTCGACGACTACGACTACCTGTTCCGGCCGTACCAACCGATCGGAGCGTACGGCGAGTCGAAGACCGCCACTGTGCTGCTGGCTGTGGAGGCGGACCGGCGCTGGGCCGCCGACGGGATCCGCGCCAACGCCGTACACCCCGGTGCCATCGCCACCAACCTGCAGCAGCACACCGGTGGCCTCCAGACACCGGTGGAGCGCCGCAAGTCTGTCCCGCAAGGTGCTGCGACCTCTGTGTTCGCCGCTGTGGCCGAAGTCGGCGGGAAGTACTTCGAGGACTGCGGCGAGGCCGTGGTGCTTGATGAGCGACCGGCACTCTTCGGTGGCGGTGTAGCGCCGTTCGCCCTCGACCCCGCGAACGCCGGCCGCCTGTGGGAGCTGGGCGAGCGGCTGGTTGCTACAGTCTGAGCATGTCCGCGCGCCTGAGCAGCTGGTGGCCCGTCTCCTAGACGGCCCCTTCTGCTGCGCGCTCACCGGCCGTCTCGTTCGAGGCGGCCGTTCGTGTTTCTCCTCGTCGGGACGACCCCGCACCCACCGAGGAACCCCATGGCACTCACTGCCCGACGGACCTGGTCCGGCCTGATCACGGACCTGCTCACCGGCCACGACCTGACGCCGGACGACGCTGCCTGGGCCATGGACGGTGTGGTGGCCGGTACGGCGACCTCCGCACAGGTCGCGGGGTTCCTGGTCGCGCTGCGCGCCAAGGGCGAGACACCGGCGGAGATCGCCGGGCTGGCCACGGTGCTGCGCTCGTCGGCTTCCCCTGTGCTGGTCCCCGGCCCGCTGATCGACATCGTCGGCACCGGGGGCGACAGGTCCGGCGCGGTCAACATCTCGACGATGGCCTCGATCGTGGTCGCCGCCACCGGAGCGACCGTGGTCAAGCACGGCGGTCGGGCCGCCTCGTCGACCACTGGCGGCTCGGCCGACCTGGTGGAGGCGCTGGGAGTCCCGCTCGGCCTGCCTCCTGCCGAGTCGGTTCGGGCGGCCGGGATCGCCTTCCTGCACGCGCCGCTCTACAACCCGGCGCTGCAGCGCGTGGGCGCCGTACGACGTGAGCTGGCCGTGCCGACCGCGTTCAACGTGCTCGGGCCGCTGATCAACCCGGCCGACCCGAAGCACGGCCTGGTGGGCGTTTCCGACGAGCGGATGCTGCCGGTGGTCGCGTCGGTCCTGGCGGAGCGGGACTGCTCGGCGCTGGTGGTGCGGGGCTCGGACGGGCTCGACAAGCTGACCACTACCGGGCCGTCGCGGGTGCTGACCGTCCGGGACGGCGCGGTGAGGTCTGAGGTCTTCGATCCGCGGTCGGTCGGGTTGCAGCTCTCGCGGCCGGAGGACCTCCGCTCACCCGATCCGGTGGCCGTCGTACGGCGGCTGCTGGCCGGCGAGCGTGGCGCCGTACGGGACGTCGTACTGCTCAATGCGGCGGCTGCGCTCAGCACTTTGCCTGACCGGGCCTCGCTGGAGACCTGTCTGGAGCAGTGTGCTGCGGCGATCGACTCCGGAGCCGCTGCGGCCACCCTGGACCTCTGGATCGGCTTAGCCTGACCTGGTGGATGAGAATGTGTTCGGTCAGCTCGTCGGCCCATTGCGCGGCGAGCTGCACGCACACTGCTACCGCATGCTCGGTTCGGACCACGACGCTGAAGACGTGGTTCAGGAGACGCTGCTGCGCGCCTGGAACGCGATCGACCGGTTCGAGGACCGCGGTGGGGTCCGGCCCTGGCTCTACACGATCGCCACCAACCGGTGCCTGACGCTGATCGAGCGGAGAGGGCGGCGGGACGTGCCTGCTGGTGACGCGGTGCTCGAGGCTCTGCCGGAGCACCGGCTGGCGTGGACCGCGTCGCTGGACCCGTCGGAGCGTGTGGTGGCGCTGGAGAGTGTGGAGCTGGCCTTCGTCGCGTCGCTGCAGCGGCTGTCTCCGCTGCAGCGGGCAGTGCTGCTGCTGCGCGACGTACTGGCCTTCGCAGCTCGGGAGGTGGCTCAGCTGCTCGACACCACGGTCGCTTCGGTCAACAGTGCGCTGCAGCGGGCGCGTCAGGTCGTTGGCCACGGACCGACGCAGCAGGAGGTGCTGGCGGCGCTTGGCGAGGACGGCCAGCGTGAGGTGATCCAGCGGTACATGGCGGCCTGGGAGGCGCGGGACGTCGACGCGATCGTGGCGATGCTGACCGAGGACGCGAAGTACTCGATGCCGCCGCTGCCGGAGTTCTTCGTCGGCCGGGACGGAATCCGCGGGTTCCTGGTGGACGGGCCGCTGTCGGAGGAGTGGCGGTTCCTGCCGGCGCGGGCGAACGGGCAGCTGGCGTTCGCGACGTACCGGCTGGTCGGCGGGCGGTTCGTGCCGAGCGGGCTGGACGTGGTCACGCTGCGCGGCTCCGCGATTGCCGAGGTGGTGTCGTTCCTGGAGGCCGATTTCCCGGAGTACGGGCTGCCGGTCGAGCTCGAGCGATGAGTTTCGGGTCCGCGCGGGGTTCCAGTGGTGACAACCCTTCGCGAGAGGACCCGAGATGGACGAGATCCGTGAACTGATCGAGCGCTGGGTCGCGGCGGTGCACGCCGGCGACCTGGCGACCGTGCTGGCCGACCACGCCGACGACATCGTGATGTTCGACGTGCCGCCGCCGTACGAGGGAGTGCGCGGGCTGGCGGCGTACGAGAAGACCTGGCCCGGCTTCTTCGAGTGGCAAGCGTCGGGCGCGTCGTTCGAACTCACGTCACTGGACATCACGGAGGGCACCGACGTCGCGTTCGCCGTCGCGCTGCTGAAGTGCGGGATGCCCGACGAGACCCTCGAACGTCGCCTGCGCCTGACCATCGGCTTGCGCAAGCTCGACGGCCGCTGGACGATCACCCACGAGCACCACTCCTTCCCGCACGACGACCTCCCGTCCACCACCGGCGAGTCCGCTGTCCGCACGATCCTGGACAGCTGGACCGCCAAGACCACCGCCCGCGACCTGGACGGTCTGATGGCCGACCTCGCTCCCGACGTCGTTTCGTACGAACACGCAGGACCTTTGGAGTACGTCGGCCGCGAGGCCGTGCGTGAGGTCTGCGCCGCGGGCCTCGAAACCCCCGCGGTCTTCACGACCCCCGACCAAACGATCGTTGCCCGCGACAACCTGGCGGTTGCCTGGGGCATCGATCATGTCGCGGTCGAAGGCACCGAGACCAGATCGAGAGCCACCCGGGTGTTCCGGCACACCGACGACGGCTGGCGACTGATCCACCAGCACCTCTCGTTCCCGCAATGACCTACTGAGGTGACTGCTGGGCCAGGTCATTGGCGGCATCGACGGCGATGGCGATGGCTCGGGTTGCCAGAGGTGACTGAGTGCGCGCCGGCCAGTGGAGGTGCATCTCACGCGTGGGCGATGGCTCGAGCGGGTGAAGGGTGAGCCGGTCGTCGGAGGCGGCGCCGGTGCTGTGCAGGGCCAGCCAAGGGAGGACGGCGGAGCCGATGCCGGCGCGGACCATCGACAGGATGGTCTCGTGGCCGGCGGTTCGGAAGACGATGCGGGGACGGGCGCCATGGCCGGCGAGGGTTCGCTCCAGCCAGCGTTGGTGATAGGTCGGCGGCCAGGCGACCATCGGGGCGTCGTCGAGCAGCTTCACCCGGACGGGACCAGCGGGGAAAGTGCCGGCGGCGGCCACCAGCAGGTAAGGCTCGTCGAGCAGCTTGACGTGCTCGACGTCGCCTTCGACCCGGCCGTCGTGGAACAGCAGGTCGAGATCTCCGATCTTCGGATCCTCCGGCTGCACCTCGTACAGCCTGATGTCGCAGCCCGGATGCTCGTCGAGCAGCTGCCGTACGACGGCCGGCAGGATCAGGTTGGACACGCTCTGGAACGTGCCGATGTCGATCCGGCCGCTGCCCGCGCGGAAGCGGTCGACGGCGTCGGCCAGCGACTCCGACTTCGCCAGCACCTCGCGGCCGTGGGCCAGAACCACCTCGCCGAGCGGCGTGAGCCGTACCGCCCTGGGGCCTCCGGGGCGCTCGAAGACGGCGCCGCCGAGGGCACGTTCCAGCGCGGCGATCTGCTGGCTCACCGACGACTGGGTGTAGCCCAGCCGCGCGGCCGCTCGCCCGAACGTTCCTTCCTCGGCGACAGCGGCCAGCGCTCTCAGGTGCCGCAGTTCGATGTCGACCATGCTCCAGAGTATCGGTGATCGCGATCGACTCCATCGGAAACCATCGCTTTTCTCGATACGTCGGGCCGCCTAGCGTCGTACCGACAACCCGTACGAGAGGAACCTGCCGATGGCCACCATGACCGACACCGAATGGCGATCGTTCGTCACCGCGGGCACCAGGCTTGCCCACGTAGCGCTCACCCGCGCCGACGGGCGCCCCCATGTCACCCCGGTCTGTTTCGTGCTCGACGGCGACGAGCTCGCCTTCGCGCTGTCGCCGGGGAGCGTCAAAGGCAAGAGCCTCGCACGCGATCAGCGCGTCGCCGCCTGTATCAGCGACGAGCAGCAGCCGTACGGCTTCGTGACGATCGAGGGACTGGCCCGGATCTCGGCCGAGCCGGACCAGATCGCCGCCGTCGCCGAAGGCATCGCCGGCCGCTACTACCCGTCGCAGCCCGCGGAGGCCATCGCCGAATCCTTCGTCCAGGAAGGCTTCACGGCGGTGCGCATCGGCATCTCCAACGTCATCGCGTACTCCGGTCTGGGGTGATCAGGGGCAGCGGCGCGCGCAGGGTGATGCTGGTGATCCCGTAGGTGAAGCCGAGGTGCTCGTTGAGGCGGCGCATCGCGTCGTTGCCGCGTTGCGTCCACGTGTAGATCTCGGTGATCCCGTTCTCCGCGGCCCACGCCATGCTGGTGCGCTTGAGCGTCGCGGCGACCGACTTGCCGCGCCACTCCCGGCGTACGGCGGTGTACGCCACCTCCGCGCGCTCCGGCCGGTCGGAGTCGAGCATCAGCCCCGCCACGCCGATCACCTGGTCACCGGCGACCGCCACGAACATCGCGGCCGGCTCGTTGATCCACTCCGTCGCCCAGTCCGCCGCCGAGACCTTCAGCGGGACCGGCAGATCCATGTCCGGGAACGTCGGCAGCGCGACCTGGTGGTACGCCGCCGTCCACAGTTCGGGGCGCTCGGCAACCGAAACCACCTCGTACGCCGTCGACTGCGCCGGCCGCGGCTCGTCGCCGATCGGCCGCACCTGCTCGACCTGGCGATCCGTCTCCACGAACCCGAACCGCTCGGCGAACAGCCGAGACTCCTCGTCGTCGACGCTGCCCCGCGCACTGTCGTAGCCCTGGGCAACGGCATGGTCGGCGAGAGCCCGCAGCAACTCGGTCCCCACGCCGCGTCGGCGGAACTCCGGGCGAACCCGCGCCGTCAGCCCCGCCCGCTCGCCGTCGCCGGTCCGGTCGCCGAGCCCGCTGCCGACCACCTCGCCGTCGATCTCCGCGAGCAGCAACAGCCGGCCGGGCCGATCGAGGCCGCGCATCTCGGCCACGGTCGGGCACCGCTCGTACGGCATGGTCGCGATCCGCACCGCGCGCCAGTCCTCGTAGTCGGCGTCGGTGATCGCCGTCCGGATCTTCATGCCCTCAGCTTGCCCGAGTCCTCGCCGAACTGCTCCCGGTTTTTCGGCCGGTACGGGCGCGGTACGGGCAGCGAGGCGACGGGGCCGGCTCGTAACGTCGCGGACGTTCAGCGGGCATCCTGATCGGGGGCTGCCCTCGTTTCATGAGAGGTACACAGTGAAGAAGCTGACCCGCGCCGCCTTGGCGGCTCTGTCCTTCGCCCTGGTGACGTCCGTCGGGCTCGTCGCCACGACGGAGCGAAGCGAAGCGGTGACCTATCTGGTGCAGGGTACGAACTACAAGTTCAGGGACAGCGTTTCCGCGCTCAAGACGTTCACCGGGAACGGCGGCGTGATCAAGGTGTCCTACAACGCTTCGTGCGAGTACGGCGCACTGTCCGCGGGCGGCTACTGGGACGTGCGGCTGCAGAAGCAGACCACCAGCGGCGGCTGGGGAGATGTGGACCAGACACGGGACGTCGGCTGCACCACGTTCAACACAGTCGGAACGCTGTCCTTCGGCTCCGTTGCCCGCGGCACCTACCGGCTGCGCTTCAACAAGGTCAGCAAGAGCGGCATGGTGACGATCCACAGCTTCGGCGCGTACCGCGCGTGACCACTGCCGACAATTTGAGGAGCTAGACATGAAGAACCTCCTGAGATCGTTCCTCGTGATCCCGGCGCTCATGGTGGTCCTGTTGGCCGGGCTGGTAGGGAACGCCTCACCGGCCGCGGCATCGTCGGTCTACCTGGCAACGAACGACGGCGTGACGTACAGCTTCACGAAGAGCGTCCACAGCCCCGCGTTCAGCAACTCCCGGTGGGGCTATCTGAAGATCCACCTGCAGCGGTCGTGCTCGAGCACGGACGGGTCGTTCATCGTCCGGCTGCAGAAGCGCGTGGGGACGAACTGGGTCGTGCAAAGCGTCAGCGAGCGCATCTGGTGCACCACCAGCCGCGGCTACGTCACCCAGACCTGGTCGTACGAACCGTCGGGGTCGTACCGCATCCAGTTTTATGCCCTGAACGGAACCAATACGAAGCGCATCCACTACTGGGGCGTCTACCGCTCGGACAACCCGTAACCTCGGCGGTCACTCCACGGGTCTTTGCCGTTCGGCGCCGGTGTCGAAGAACGTGTCCAGGTATTCAGTGGGTTCGAGCGCACTGGTCCGCATCAACGAGAACACTTCGGCACCGTCGCCTGGAGCGTCGAAGAGCTGGTAGGACTGCGCCATGCCGAGGTACGAGTCGGGCGACTCCACGACAGAGCCGGCGTACTCGAGCGCCTCGGCCTCGGCTCGCTCGATCGCGTCCTCCGCCGACGCGGCACGCCACAGAGTGATGCGCTCCTCGTACACGGGAGTCGTTCGGTCCGGTGGCCAACCCCTGGCGAAGACGCATCGGACGGCGAACCAGCATTCGTCCCTGTCGCTGCTCACGCCGACGATCCTCGCACCCTGCGACCGGCAGCCACCATCCTGAGCCGGTCCTAGAGCGCATCACCGGCTCTCACAGGCGGAGGGTGTGGGATTCGAACCCACGATGACGGTCACCCGCCATACCGGTTTTCAAGACCAGCGCACTCGGCCACTATGCGAACCCTCCAGGCAGGTTCGCAGTACGGACCCGCCGAGGGTCGAGGATAGCGGGTGCCGATGGATTAAAGCCGTGGAGGGCGGCGGGGTGGGTTGTTAGGCTCGGCGGCCGAGATCGGAGTGCCTCCTCATGCCTACAGCCACGTCCCTCGGCCTGCCCAACGTCCGCGGTCGCGTCCCGCTCCTCGCTGGACTGGCGATCGACTCGTTCGGCGGCGGCTGCGCCGGCCCCTTGATGTTGCTGTTCTTCGTCCGGGTGGCCGACATCCCGCTCGGTACGGCGGGAGTGCTGCTCACCGTGGCGACGCTGTTCTCGGTCGCCGCCCCCGCCGCGGTCGGGCTGGTGATCGACCGGGTCGGGCCGCGGAACCTCGTGATCGCCGCGCAGGTTGCGCAGGGTCTGGCCTTCGTCGGCTTCTTCTTCGGGCGGTCGACGTGGCTGCTTGTCGTCTGCGCGCTGGTGAGCACGACCGGCCAGCGGATGTTCTGGTCGTCCATCTTCAGCCTGCTCGCGGACGTCTCCGATCCGGGCGAGCGCGACCGCTGGTTCGGCCTGGGCGGGATGATGCAGTCCGCCGGCTTCGGGCTCGGGGCTCTGCTGGCCGGCGCGCTGCTGACCTTCGACGGGGACGCGCCGTTCCTTTTCGCGATGGCGTTCAACGCGCTGAGCTTCTTCACCGCCGGCGTACTGATGCTGTGGATCCACCCGGACCACACCGCTCGCGCGGTGGAGGACACCGGCCCGGCGCCGCAGCTGCGCAAGGACAAGCTGTTCCTGATGCTCATCGGTGCGAACACCGTGCTCGCGCTGTGCACGATGATGATCGGCGTCGGGCTGCCGGTCTACGTCACCGAGGCTCTGCCCGCGCCGAAGTGGCTGGTCGGCGTACTGCTGGCTGCGATCTCGGTGGTGCTGGCTACTGGACAGACGCTGGTGGTGCGGCACACGGAGAAGCACCGGAAGATGCGGGTGATGATCCTGGCCGGGCTGCTCTGGGCGGTCTGGGGACTGCTGATGGCTGCGCTGCTTCACATCCCGGCCGGCCTGGTGGTGCCGGGGCTGATCCTGGCGACGGTGTTCTTCGCTGCGGGTGACGTGCTGCATGCGGCGACGGGGAACGCGCTGGCAGCGGCCGTGTCTCCCGAGCGTGGCCGCGGGAAGTACCTGTCGTACTGGCAGTACTCCTTCACCTTCGCCAGCGTGCTGGTCCCGGTCTTCTTCGCTCAGCTCTTCGTCCGCGGTCATGCGGTGCCGTGGCTGGCGATCGCCGGGCTGGCGCTGGGCGTTTCCGGCGTGCTGTTCGTGCTCGATCGCACCTTCCCGCAGTTGGCGGTACGGCGTACCTGATCGCATGCCGTTGAGGTGTCAGCTTTTCTTGCGCTGCTTCGAACAGGTGTTCTAATGTTTTCCATACAGCGCGCGGTACCTCTTTCCAACCCAGACCTTCGTTCGAGCGGCCGAACCTCCCACCATCGATGTGGACGGCCGGTACGGCGATGGCCGCCCGGGGATGTGAGGACCCCGGGCGTTGGAGAGCTTTCGACGGTGCAGGCTGAGACGGGAAGGTGGTGGACGACGAGAGGAGACAGTTCATGCTGCTCGAACATCGCGGCCGGAGACCGGTCGTACCGGAGTCGGCGTACGTCGCGCCGTCGGCGGTCCTGTGCGGTGCAGTCGTGCTCGGAGAAGGCTGCCGGGTGCTGCACGGCGCGGTACTGACCGCGGAGAACGGCGAGGTCCGGCTCGGGACGAACTGTGTGGTGATGGAGAACGCCCTGGTCCGCGGCCGGGCCGACCATCCCGCGCTGCTCGGCGACGCGGTGCTGGTCGGACCGCACAGCCACGTGAACGGCGCCACGGTCGAGGACGAGGTCTTCCTCGCCACGGGCGCCGCGTTGTTCCCCGGTTCGGTGGCAGGCGCCGGATCCGAACTCCGGATCAACAGCGTGCTCCACGTCAACTCACGCCTCGCACCGGGAACGGTGCTGCCGATCGGCTGGATCGCCGCCGGAGACCCCGCCGAACTCTTCTCCCCCGACCGCCACGAGGAACTCTGGGCAATCCAGGAACCCCTGGACTTCCCCGGCACCGTGTACGGCGTACCGCGTGGCACGTCGATGCGGGACATCATGGCCCGCCAGTCCGAGTACTACGGCTCCCACCAGGAGGATCGATTGATCGAGGACCCTCGAAGCAACTAGCTACACACGGCGTCTCGACGCGCCTGCCGGTACTTCACCTGCCGTTCGCTCAGTCCCTGATGAGGACGTGAGATCCCCTTCCAGGCCTTGAGTGATGTCGGTCGGTTGCCCGGGCTGAAGATCGTCAGGCGGACCAACGGGCGCGTAGTACGCCGTCGGGATCTGGCAGGACTCCCAGCAGGACTGGGTTGTACGCGTCTCCGGTCATGGGGTGGACGGCTGCCGCGATGGCGTCATCGGGGAACTCCTTGGTCTCCTCGGACACGAACACGCTCTGGATGTCGCCTGCTTGGTTCTCCCAGACGTACTCGGCCAGACCATCGATTGTTGCGCGGACGGCCTCGACGTCGGGCGAGAGGTCGGGCCAAACGCTGAGGATTGCGCGGGGTGCCAGCTTTGCGGGCGGTGCGAGGTCTGCGCGGGGTGCGAGGTCTGCGCGGGGTGCGAGGTCTGCGCGGGGTGCGAGGTCTGCGCGGGGTGCGAGGTCTGCGCGGGGTGCGAGGTCTGCGCGGGGTGCGAGG